>NZ_CP034588.1:1758886-3055272 GCF_003970735.1 Silicimonas algicola | reverse complement strand
TTACGAGTGCGCGAAAGGCTATTGGCCGACGATCCCGAGGACTGGAATGCCGGGTGGCAGACGATCTCTCGCCTGAACCTCGGGCCGCGGCTGGGCGAGGTTGCGGTGCCGGTCCACTGCATCCACGCCGAGGAAGACAAGGGCGCCTCGATCGACGCACTGAGGTCGACGGCGGAAGGGGTGCCGGTTGGCACGCTTGAGATCATCGCGGGCGCGTCGCATATGGTGCATATAGAGTGCGCGGCCGAGTTCGCCGCGCTGCTGAAGGCGCATCTGGCCGAGCAAGCGGTCTAACGTCGTGCCGCGACCTGCCGCAGAAACGGGACAAGCGCCGCCGCGAAGGCCTCCGGCGCCTGCTGCGGCATGAAATGACCTCCCGGTTCAATCACTTCGACCCGCGCATCGCGAGACATGGCCCGAAGCTTCGAGAGATGCCAGTCGGGGAGGACCGCATCCTGACCGCCGGGCGCGAGGAGGAGGGGGCACTTCAGTGCGCGGATCGCCCCCGTCACGTCGGCGCCGCAGATGCCATGCGCCAGGTCGGCGTATACGTCGGCGCCCATGGCGTGCAGCCCGTCGCGGAAGCTGGCCACCGCTTCGGGGAGGTCGAGCCCGGCGAAACCGCGCGATATCACTTCGTCCTCGATCGCGGCAATGCCGCCCTCGAGGGCCCGCTCGGCCCGTCCGGTCAACGCGGCGCTGGCGGCGGCATCGACCTGCAGCATAGGGTTCGCCATCACGAGGCCAAGGGCGCGCGGGCCGAGGCGGGCGGCCGCCTCGGCCGCGATCAGCGACCCGACGGCACAGCCCGCCAGCACCACCGGCCCCTCCGCGCCGATCTGCGTCATCAAGAGGTCGACGTGATCGCCGAGCGTGGGCGGAGCCGGATGGCGCGGTACTCCGCCGATGCCGTATTGCGCGGGCGCGAGTATGTCACCGCGATAGTCGAGGCATGCGCGCATCGGCGCCCACATATCCGGATCGGCCCCTAGCGCATGAACAAGACAAAGGCGCGGCAGACGGTTTTCGGTCATCACGGTTCCCCGGGGTTGGCTGATCCACCGTGCAGGTTGCGAGTGGACGCAAGGAGGTTTTAATGAAAGCTGTACGCAATTCGATTTCTGCACCTAGGAACGATATGTTCAAAAGCTTGCTTGTTTCATGGAATGACAGTGCTGATAAAATGACCCCGGCGGTGTCCAAGCAGTGCGCCGCCGGTGTGGTGGAAAATGCCCTCAATCGGGGCGAGCCGAGGCCGTCGCTTGTAGCGCAGATCGCCGTCGATGTCGGAGCGGACATCATCGAGGGCGACTATGCCCCCGGCGCCGACCTGAACTCGGTCGACCTGTCACAGCGCTACACCACCAGCCGTACTCCGGTGCGCGAGGCGCTGCTGCTTCTGGAGAAGGAGGGGCTGGTCACCATTCCGCCCCGGCGCCGGCCGCGGGTCGTGCAGTTCGACGTCCACGACGTGCGGGAGATCTATCGCACCCGCTGCGCGTTGCTGGAGTTCATCGCCTCGGATGTCGCTAGGAAGGCCACGGACGAGGACATCGCGCGGCTCGAGGCCATTGCCTGCCAAATGGCGACGTTCCACGAGCGGGGCGACAACAGCGCTTATCTGTGGTCTAATGTCGGCTTTCATGACCTCAACACCGACCTCTCGGGCAACCGAACGGTGAAGCGGATCATCGACTCGCTTCTCCTGCGCACGCTTCCGCTGCGCCGGCTCAGCCTGTCGACGCCCGAGGCGATCCGGCTGTCGCTGGAGGACCATCAGCTGTTGGTGCGAGCCTACAAGAGCCGCGATTCCAACCTTGCGGCGGCGATCCTGCGGTCCAACCACATGCGATCGCTGGCGCGGATCGAGATGCGCCTGGCGCAGTATGCGGTCGGCGAGGCGTCGCTGATGGCGGCGGCGCAGGTGCCTTGAGTTCATGGGGCCCCCAGGAGTCTCGCCGCCACAGTGTGGTTAGTTTTTGGTCGGTCAACAAGGCTTTTGCAAGAATAAGTCGACACTGACGGCCAGTCCGTTAACCTGACCGCGCCAGCACAGGAGCCATCATGGCCGACCGACCCGCACACGGATTCCTTCTCGTCCTCGGTACCCCGTCACCCACGGACGAAGAGGAGTTCAACGCCTGGTACGACGCCGAGCATTTGGCAGAGCGGATGGCCGTGAAAGGCTTCCTTTCGGGGCAGCGCTATGTCGCGATTGAGGGCTATCCGAAATATTTGGCGCATTACGACACCGAAACGCCCGAGGTGCTCGACAGCCCCGAATACATGAAGGTGTCGGGCGCGAACTTCAGCCCGTGGACGGTGCGCGTAACCACGTCGACGAAGGTTGACCGGTCGGCCGGGCGCCAGATCTGGCCCGGCGAGGCGGTGCTGCCGAGGGCGCCGCGCCTGCGGCTGGTGCGCTTTGACCTTGCGGGGCAGAGAGAGGAGACGCTGATCGCTAGGGTGCAGGAGATTTCGGGCGATCCGGCGGCTGGCACGCGCGCGGCCATGGTTCTGGAGCAGCCCGACCCGTTGCGACACTACGTCCTGTTCGCGGCGTCCTTTCTTGAGCCCGAGTACCTATTCCTGCCGCGCTTCGGCGACCTGGCCGGTGCGGTGGTGCAGCACAACACTTATGCCGACTACATGCTGCGCTGAGGCGCGGTTTACCGTGCATCAGCTGCCCGTGGCCTGAGAGCGAGATCCAGTCTCGCGCTCAGACGCGACGACGCGGAGGTTTGTGGTCGCCGGTCGCGTTCACCTGCATGACCTCGCTCGAGGGACTGACGCGCGTTTACCGCAACCTACGTTGCGCGAGCGCTGGCTGGCCATCCTGCTACTGAGGGTGCTCGAGGCAGCGCGGCGCTCCACCGTTAAGCCCGTGAGCTTCGAGGTCGCGGTGGTCGTCCTATACTCTCTACGACCGCTACGCGCAGGCCATCCTGAACCATGCCGGTGTTGCCTGGCAGAACGCTCTGAAGGTGATCGTGCTGGGCTGCAACGGCATCTTCCGCATTCCCTTCGCGGCCGGGTTTGGCCCGTCGGCGAGGCACTCGTCTAGCCACGTCTCGGTCAACGTTCGGGGCGGTAGCCACTATGCGCTGATGACCGGCGACGCGATCCACCAGCCGCTGAAGCCGAGCTTTGCCGAGCTTGGCATTCGCTTGCGGCGGGCCGGAAGCGGCAGACACCCGGCAGCGCATCTGCGAGCGGCTAGCCGACGCGACCACGGCGCTGCTGACAGCGCCTTTCATCGACCCGACGGATGCATCGTCTGGCGTAACGGCGCAGCCTCCGAATTCCGCTTCACAGAGTGTGGGTGAGGGCAGTCTCTCCACCGATAAAGATGCGGTAATTGTCGACTTTGCAGCGCATCTTCTCTTTGGCACGGTCTGCCAACGCCGTTGCGGGACGCTGTCGGCCGTAAAGAAGTCTTCTGGTGACCTTGCCGCGACTTGTGTGGAGTTTCCAGACTGCGCTAGCATTCCTGACGACGATAAGTCGCGTTTTATGCCCCGCCTCCGCCGTTCCGCTCCACGGTGGAAAAGCAGTGGACTATCCTCGACCTCGGCGATAAGTCTGGTTACAAGTGTCGACATATGACGCGGGAGCAGGGAGGATCCGTTCGCATGCACGCAAAGTCGAAAGTGACCGGCTTTCCGACCTTAGTGTCGCGTGACAGCGGGGCGGTAGCCCAAGGGCCTCGTCCACACCCTGCCGGGCGTATCGGATCTGGCCGCCTCGGCCGAGATTGTCGAGAAGACGGGTTTCGGCTCGGGCAACATCGCGCAGGTGCGGGCCTGGCTCGAATCCAACGGCCGCAGTCAGGTGATCCGGACCAGGTTCGAGGAGCATGTCTGCGTGATGCAGTGCGCGGCGACGCTGGCGCGGGACGGCATCCAGGTCTTCCGGGCGGCCCACGCGTCGCCTCCCGGCGACCCTTGGACCGCAAAATCGCTCTGGCGCGGCTGCGGACCGGCGGTATGGGCATCGTAGCGTCCGAGACGGCCGTCTTCGAATGGCTTGGCGGAGCCGGTGCAACCGCGTTCCGCGATCTAAATCGCCTGATTCGCTGACCGCTGTCAGCGGGCAAGGCTCGACCGGCCAGCCGGCGGCATGTGTCAACCGGCCTGCCCGGGGAAATATGAGGGAAATACTATGAACGATGCCATTGCCGATACCGAAGTCACGCCCGATGCGGCTGCCGCACGGGCGACAGAAAAGGCGCTGAACGGGATCCGCATCCTAGATCTGACCCAATTCGAGGCGGGCCCGTCCTGCACCCAAATGCTCGGTTGGCTGGGCGCCGAAATCATTAAGATTGAATCTCCCGGCACCGGTGAACAGGGCCGCCGCGCATCCACCGAGAACGACGAGGTTGATTCCGTCTACTTCATGCTGCTGAACGCCAATAAGAAGAGCGTTACATGCAACCTGAAGAGCGAAACGGGCAAGACCTATATCCGCAAGCTGATCGAGAAGTGCGACGTCTTCATCGAGAACTTCGGCCCGGGCGTCATCGAACGTCTCGGCTTTTCCTACGAGGAGGTCAGCAAGATCAATCCGCGCATCATCTATGCGCAAATCAAGGGCTTCGATCAGTCCGGTCCCTATGCCAAGCTTCTCGCCTTCGACAACATAGCCCAGGCCGCCGGCGGCAGCCTGTCGGTGACGGGCGACGCCGACGGGCGCCCGCTGACGCCAGGCGTCAACGTCGGCGACACCGGCAGCGGCCTGCACTGCTCTGTCGGCATCCTGTCCGCGATCATCCAGCGGCAGCGCACCGGGCGCGGACAGCGCATCGAGATCATCATGCAGGAGGCGGTGATCAATTTCGGCCGCATCCTCTATGCCGCCCAAGCGCACTTCGGAACTGCTGTCCCGCGTCGAGGCAACGCGCATATCATGGCGGCCAGCGCACCCTGCGAGGTCTATCCCTGCAAGGGCGGAGGACCGAACGACTACATCCTCGTCTACACGAGCCGTGCGACCAACCGGCAGTGGGAAAGCCTGCTGAAGCTGATGGGCCGGGAAGATCTGAAGGACGAGCCGAAATATACCTCGCCCGCGCTGCGCTATCAGAACAGCGTGGAGATCGACAAGATCGTCGCCGCATGGTGCGTGACCCGCGACAAGTACACCTGCATGCGCGAGCTGGGTGAGGCCGGCGTGCCCTCGGGCGCAGTCATCGACACGATGGAGATGTACCAAGATCCGCAGCTGCGCAAACAGGGCGCCTTCGTCACGGTGGATCACCCGGTGCGTGGCGAGTTCACGCTGCCGGGATGCCCGGTGCGCATGTCGGATTCCCCGATCGAAACTTCCGCGCCGCCGCTTTTAGGCGCCGATAACGAAGAAATCTACGGCGGGCTTCTCGGCGTCAGCGAAGAGGATATCGCCGCGGCCCTCGCCGACAAGTCCATCTGACGCACACCGCCCTTCAGTCGAGGGGCGGTGCCTCAAACCAAAAGAGCCCACAAATGGGCAATTGTCGACTTTTGGAAGCCGTCGGGGCGTCACTCAACCCACGCGACACCCCGGCGGGATTTCCTACCCTCGGGCTTAGAGGGAGCTGTATCGATGAATTCTTAATGAAAACAGTGCCAAGGGGGATCCTTCATGGCCTGTTACTGCCAACTGTGCGTTACATCAGGGATCAATTTAGTGTCGACATTTTGGACGGTATGCCTCAGGATGTGTCCAATGTGGCAGTCCAACAGGACCGCCGCGCAAAAGGGGAGGAAAATCATGCTAAGAGAGATCAGAGGCGCGATCCTTGCCGCCGGGCTGGCAACCGCGGCGCTTGCGGGCGCGGCCCCGGCACTGGCCCAGGACGGGCCGCGGTATGGCGGCAACTTCATCGCCGCGATCGCCGGCGAGCCGGGCGGGCTGAACCCCGTCCTTTGGCAGGGGGCAGAACCACAGATTTCCACGTCGGGGCTGTTCGATCCGCTCATCATGCTCGACATGGACGGCAATCCCGAAGGCGTGCTCGCCGAAAGCTGGAGCCTTTCGGACGACCGACGCACCATCACCTTTACCTTGCACGACGGCGTGAAGTGGCATGACGGCGAGGACCTGACCTCGGACGACGTGTTGTGGACATTCATGGGCTCGCGCGACGGCTACATGCCGCATTCGCGCTATCGCTCGACGCTCGACGGGCTGGTCGAAAGCTATGCCGCGCCCGATCCGTTGACGTTCGAGATAACGCTGAAGCAGCCCTACGCGCCGTTCCTCAAGGTCTTCGCGGCGTCGAACTATGCTATGCGGATCGTGCCCAAACACGTCTATGACGGCACCGATATCCAGAACAACGACGCCAATTGGGCGCCAATCGGCAGCGGGCCGTTCAAGTTCAAGCAGTGGGTGCGCGGCAGCCATATCGAGCTGGAGCGCAACGAGGATTACTTCGTCCCCGACCTGCCGCGGATCGACAACCTGATAATTCGGGTGATCCCGGATGAAACCGCGCGGCTGCTTGCACTGCAGCAGGGCGAAGTTGACTACCTTTACTATTACGCGGTCGCCTTCAGCGCGATCCCGACGCTGCAGAGCGACGATAGCATAGTCGTCACCAATGAGGGCGCGGGGCTGCAGGGCCAAGTCGAGATGCTGACCTTCAACCTAGACCGCGCGCCGTTCAACAATCTGAAGGTGCGCCAGGCCTTCGCCTATTTGCTGGACCGCGAGAAGATCAACGAGCTTGTGTTCTTCGGCCTCGCCCGCCCCGCCCTGTCGAACATTGGCGAGACGACGCCGTTCTCGTCCGAAAACGTGCAGGTCAACTACGACATGGGGTCCCACGAGGCCAACGTGGCCGAGGCTGACCGGCTGCTGACCGAGGCAGGCTTCCCGCGCGAAGGCGACGCCGAGCGGTTTTCAGTCAACCTGCTGCACATGTCGGGCCGTCCCTATGCTGGCAAGGTGGGCGAAGTCTTCGCGCAGAGCCTGAAGGAAGTCGGCGTGAACCTGACAACCACGCCTCTCGACCGGCCGACCTTCATCGAGATGACCCACGCCAAGTGGGACTTCGACCTGTCGGAGCAGCAGTTCACCTCGGGCGCGCACCCCTATGTTGGCATCGTCCGCTATCTACGCAGTGACCTGCACATCGCCGGAACCTACCCGTCGAACCACATGGGTTACAACAACCCCGAGATTGACTCGCTCTTCGAGGCGTCGACCACGGCGGCCAGCGACGCGGAAGAGGCGAAGATCTGGGCCGATGCGCAGAAGATCCTCTCGGAAGACCTGCCGCTTCTGCCGGTGGTCGAGATGCCTTATACCAATGTCTACCGCGCCGAGTGGCACGACGTCTTCTCGTCCATCGACGGCGTCTTCGACATTGGCCGAACGGTCTGGACCGAGAACGGCAGCGAAAGCCGCTGACGTCCGCCGGCGGATTGGATCCGCAACGAAACCACACCCCGCCGGTCAACGGCGGGGCGACCCCCGAAGTGATCCGACCGGAAAGACAACCCCTCGATGAGCGGCAGCTTTGTCTCGCGCCTCAGCTACATCCTGCGCCGGCTGGCGCAAGTAGCGCCCATGATTCTGGCAGTGGTCACCATCAATTTCCTGCTCATCAACCTAGCGCCCGGCGATCCGGCGACGCTGATGGCGGGCGACTTCGCCGATCTAGAGACGATCGAGCGCCTGCGAGAGGAGTTCGGGCTGAACGAACCCCTTCACGTGCAGTTCTCCAGCTATGTCTGGAAAGTGCTGAACTTCGACCTTGGCTATTCGTACCAATTCCGCGCGCCGGTGCTCGACATCGTTCTGGCGCGGCTGCCGAACACGTTGATCCTTCTGTTCTTCTCATTCATTCTGTCGATGATCCTCGGGATCCTGCTGGCCGCCGTGTCGGCGCGCCGTCCGAACCGCGCCTTCGACAACACCGCCTCGAGCATCGCGATGCTAGGCTACTGCCTGCCGATGTTCTGGCTGGGGATGATGCTGATCCTGATCTTCTCTTCGACTCTACGCTGGTTCCCCACGGGAGGAATGTATTCCCTGCGCGCGCCGTCCGAGGGATGGCCCCGAATGCTCGACATCGGCCGCCACCTGGTGCTGCCCGCACTGGCCTATGCCGCATATTTTCTGGCGATGGCCTATCGCCTGACGCGGGCCAAGCTGATCGAAATCCTGCGCGAGGACTATATCCGCACAGCTCGGATGAAGGGTCTGAGCGACTGGAGTGTGATCTTCCGGCACGCCCTGCGCAACGCGCTGGTGCCGGTGATTGCGGTCATGGGGCTGGACTTCGGCGTGATGATCGGCGGCGCCGTGGTGGTTGAAACGGTGTTCTCGTGGCCCGGCGTCGGCCGACTGATGTACGAAAGCATCCTGTCGCGGGACTATCCGCTTCTCCTTGGCATTTTCGTGATCGTGTCGTTCGGGATCATCCTGGTGAACCTGATCGCGGACCTGATCTGCGCCATGATTGACCCGAGGATCGCCTATGGCTAGTGGTACGGCCTCTGGCCTCTCCAGGTCACGGCGGCGCACTCGAATGCCGATCTTCTTGCGCGCCTATAGCGAGAATCCGTCGGCCGTGGCTGGCGCCGTGCTGGTGTTCGCGCTGGTGGCGGCGTCGATCCTGGCGCCGCTGCTGACCGAGTTCGCCCCGAAAGAGTTGGGCGGCGCACCGCTGCAGCCGCCGGGCGCCGGGCACCTGATGGGCACCGACGACTTAGGCCGTGACCTCTGGGCGCAGTTCCTCTACGGCGGGCGCGCCTCGGTCATCGTAGGCCTTGTCGCCGCCGCGATCTCCACCGTAATTGGCGTCAGCCTCGGCGCGATCTCGGGATATTTTGGCGGCTGGGTGGACGACGTCGTTCAGCGCATGACCGAGATGTTCTCGATCGTGCCGCGGTATTTCTTTGCGATCGTCACGGTGGCAATCTTGGGCGCATCACTGATCAACGTAATCTGCGTCATCGGGTTGCTCAGTTGGCCGCCGATGACCAAGCTTGTCCGGGCCGAGTTCGCCACTCTCCGCTCGCGGTCCTTCGTCGACGCGGCGAAGATGGGGGGCGAGGGGCCGATGTTCATTATCTTCAACGAAATCCTGCCGAACGCCCTCCCGCCGATCGTGGTGCAGACCATCCTGACAATCTCGGCCGCCGTGTTGATGGAAGCGACGCTTAGCTTCCTTGGGCTGGGCGACCCGAACCTTATCAGCTGGGGCCTGATGCTGAACAAGGCGCAGCAGTTCCTGACGCTCGCACCCTGGATGGCGATCTTCCCGGGGCTCGCCATCTCGCTGTTCATCCTGGGCCTGAACCTGATGGGCGACGGGTTTAACCAGGCGCTGAACCCGCGGCTGCGGCTTGAGGCCCGTAAATGACGAGACCGGAGCGGCTTCTGACAGTCGAAGAGATGTGCCTGCACATCGACACCTACCGCGGCACTGTGCGCGCAGTAGACGGCGTCACCTTCCACGTCGATCAGGGTGAATCGGTGGGCATCGTCGGCGAGTCGGGCAGCGGCAAGAGCATGACCGCGCTCAGCCTCATGCGTTTTACACCTCTCGCCGGCCGATTCACCGCCGGCAGCGCAATGTTCCAGGGCCGCGACCTGCTGAAGCTGTCCGAGCGCGAGATGCGGAAGATCCGGGGCAAAGACATCTCAATGGTGTTCCAGGATCCGATGACCTTCCTCAACCCACTGATCCGGATCGGCGACCAGATCGGCGAAGTGCTGGTCGAGCACGAGGGCTTGTCACGCCGCGCCGCCTTCAACCGCGCAGTTGAGGTGCTGCGCCAGGTCCGCATCCCGTCGCCCGAGGACGTGGCCGCGCAGTATCCGCACCAGCTTTCGGGCGGCATGCGCCAGCGGGCGCTGATCGCCATGGCGATCATCGGAGCGCCGTCGCTGCTGATCGCGGACGAACCTACGACCGCGCTTGACGTCACCGTGCAGGCCCAGATCATCGAGCTTCTGCGCGGCGTGAAGGAGAAACACGGCCTCTCGCTGCTGATGATCACCCACGATCTAGGCATCGTCGCTCATGTCTGCGACCGGGTCTACGTCGTCTACGCCGGTCGGATCATGGAAGAGGCGGGCGTGTTCGAGGTCTTCGAGACGCCACGCCATCCCTATACAACGGCTCTGCTGAGCTCGATCACCTACGACGAGGAATCGGGAGACGGCATCGGCTACATCGAGGGCACCGTACCGTCGCTCATCGACCCGCCCGAGGGTTGTCGCTTCCACACCCGCTGTCCCGCGGCCATGCCCGTCTGCCGCCGCCTGCAGCCGCCGCGCACTCGCGTGAGCGAGACGCAATCGGTCTATTGCTGGCTATACGAGGAGGCGCAGGATGAGTGACCTTCTGCGCCTCGATGCGGTCGAGCGTCACTTCGACCTTGGCGGCGGGCTGGCCGAATTGTTCGGCCAGCGCCGGATACTGCACGCGGTCGATGGGGTCAGCCTGTCGATCGGCCCGGGCGAAACCTTCGGGATCGCCGGGGAGTCCGGCTGCGGAAAGTCGACACTCGCGCGGCTGATCTGCCGCCTTGACCGGCCGACCGGCGGAAGCATCACCTTCGACGGGCAAGACCTCGGCAAGCTGAACCGGAACGAGGTGCGCGCGCTCTATCGCGAGATCCAGATGGTGTTCCAGGATCCGATGGCCTCGCTCAACCCGCGCAAGACGGTCGGGCGCATCATTTCGCGGCCGCTCCGGCGGCAGCTGGGCCTCACCGGAACCCCGCTGCGCAACAGGGTTCTTGCGGCGGTGTCCGAGGTCGATCTTAACCCGGCCGAGGACTACATCCAGCGCTATCCGCACGAGCTGTCGGGCGGCGAGAAGCAGCGCGTCGTCATTGCCCGCGCCGTCGCGCTCCGCCCGAAACTGGTGGTGGCGGACGAACCTGTCACCTCTCTGGACATGTCTGTGCGGGGCAAGGTGCTGGCACTCATGTCGGACCTTCAGGCGCGTCACGGCCTCAGCTACCTCTTCATCACCCACGACCTGCGCGTGCTGCGCATCATGTCGTCGCGCGCGGCGATCATGTACCTAGGTCAGGTGATGGAGACCGGACCGACCGCCGAGCTTTTCGCGCGACGCTACCATCCCTACACGAAGGCGCTGTTCTCGGCCGAGATGGTGCCCGACCCCCGCGCTGTCCGCCGCACCCGCGGCCGACTGATCGAGGGCGAGGTGGCCTCGGCCCTGAACCCCAAGGATGCCTGCCGGTTCCGCGAACGCTGCCCCTGGCGCCGGCCACGCTGCGACGCCGAAACGCCGAAGATTGACGCGGCCGCACCCGGCCACGGCGTCGCCTGCCACTTCTGGCGGGAGATCGCCGCCGGGACAGCCAACAGCACGATCAAGGAGACGACATGACCATGATTACGGGAAATGACCTGGTGGGCAAGGCCTTGGCAAGCCAAGGTGCAGACACGATCTTCTTCATCATGGGCGGACCGATGAACGACGCCCTGAACGCGAGCGCCGCAGCGGGGCTGCGCTTGATCGACGTGCGCCACGAGCAGGCCGGCGCGATGATGGCCCATGCCTTTGCCCGTGTGCGCAATCGCCCCGGCGTCTGTGCCGGCGCCTCCGGTCCCGGCACCATCAACCTTGTCACGGGCCTTGCCAACGCACTAATCGACTGCGCGCCGGTCGTGGCGCTTGGCGGGGCAACTCCTATCCGCCAATGGGGCACGGGTGCCTTCCAGGAAATCGACCAGCTTGCCATCATGCGTCCGGTGACGAAGTGGGCCGAACGTGTCCATGACGCCGCCCGCATCCCCGAACTGATCGACCGCGCCTTCCACATAGCCACCTCGGGCAAGCCGGGTCCGGTCTACCTCGACCTTCCTGGAGACGTGCTCTACAGTGAGATCGAGGCCAAAACGGTTCGCTGGCCGGTGGCGCCGGACCTCCGCCCGCGCCCACGGCCGAAGGCAGCACCCGACGAGGTCGAAGCAATTGTCGACGCGCTCGGGAAGGCGTCGCGCCCGATCCTGCTAACCGGCAGTGGCATCATCTGGTCGGACGCTCATGCCGAGCTGCAGGCTTTTACCGAGAAGGCGGGCATCCCGTTCTATACCACGCCACAGGGTCGCGGCGTGATCCCCGAGGATCACGCCCTGTGCTATCCGCTGGCCCGGTCCACGGCGTTTAAGGAGACCGACCTGGTCCTCGTGGTGGGCACGCGGCTGAACTACGTATTCTCGCATGTTCGCCCGCCGCGCTTTCCCGCCGACGCTCCAGTGATCCGCGTCGACATCGACCCGGCCGAGATCGCCGGATCGGAGAACGTCGACATTGGTGTCGTGGGCGACGCCAAGGCCGTACTTGCGCAGCTGACGGATGCGATTCCCGGCGTCGGTTACGGCGCGTGGCGGTCGCGTCTGGCGCAGCGCAATGCCGAGAAGGTCGAGGGGCATGAGGCGAAGCTCGCGGATCCGGCTATGCCGATCCATCCGCTGCGCCTGTGCCGCGAGCTGCGCGACGTGATCGGGCGGGACGCCATCCTCTGTGTCGACGGGCAGGAGATCCTGAACTACGGGCGCATGTCGATCCCATCCTACCGTCCGGGTCACCGGCTGAACTCGGGGCCGTTCGGAACCATGGGAGTGGGCCTGCCCTTCGGCGTCGGGGCCAAGGCAGCCCGGCCCGACGCCGAAGTCGTGGTGCTCCATGGCGACGGCTCATTCGGACTGAACGCGATGGAGCTAGATACGGCCGTGCGCCACAAGCTGCCGCTTCTCGTGGTGATCAGTCTGAACGGCGGCTGGACCGCCGATCCGGAAAAGGTGAAACCGGGCCGCGACCTGGGGTACACCCGGTTCGACAAGATGGCCGAAGCGCTCGGGTGCTATTCCGATTATGTCGACGACCCGAACGAGATCCGCCCTGCGCTGGAACGCGCCCTTGAACGGGTGCGCGCCGGCCAGGTCGCGGTGGTCAACGTGGTCACGGACTGGAAGGCACGCTCGGTCACCACGAGCTTCACGGCCTTCAGCACTTGACGGGGCGCTGAATCGCGCAAGCCCTGCCTTCTGTCGGCAAAAGAAACATTGTCTCACGCGGCGTGCCCGCCCGCTTCTGGATATTTTAAGTGAAAACGGTGACTTGGGTTCGCGCTACCCGATGCACATCAATCGTTGCCGACGTTGACTGCCCCTAATGTCGACACTACAGTCGCTTAACTGACTGGATAAAGCGGCACCGGGTCCCCCTTCGCGCCGCGGCGCCCGGTCTGCCAGCACGGAGCCATGCACTCAGCACAACGAGACATGCAGAATGAACGACGAAGACGACATCGGAGAGGGCAGGGGCACGATGCGGCATACGGGGCTTTGGGCCGGTGGCATGCTGATCGTGGTGGGGATCTTTGCGCTGGTCGTCGCCTCGGGCTACACGTTCGGAACACCTCGCCGGATGGGCGCGGGGTTCTTCCCCGTCGTCCTGGCCGTGCTGCTCGTGCTTCTGGGCGGCGCGCTGACCGTGACCGCGCGACATGAACTCATGCCGATCCTGCTGCGCCTGAGGCCGGTCGTCGCGATCCTGGGCTCGATCCTGACCTTCGCGCTCCTGATCCGACCGGTGGGGCTGCTCCCGACGATCATAATCGCGGTGATCCTAGCGGCGCTGGCCGAAAAGGGCCGTCGCCTATGGTCGGTGCTAGCCCTCGGGGCCGGCGTCGCGCTGGTCGTGGCGGGTATCTTCGTGTTCGGCCTGAACGTGCCGCTGCCGCTGTTCTGGTGGTAGCGATGGAATTCTTTCTTAACCTTTACGAAGGATTTCAGGCCGCGCTTGGGCCGCAGCTGCTGTTCTACTGCGCCGTCGGTGTGACCGCGGGCACCGCCGTGGGCGTGCTGCCAGGGATCGGGCCGCTGGTGGCGATTTCGGTCCTGTTCCCGATCACGTTCCACGTCCCACCCGACGCCGCGGTGATCCTGCTGGCGGGCATCTATTTCGGGGCCCAGTACGGCGGATCGACCGCGTCGATCCTGCTGAATCTGCCGGGCACCGCCTCGAACGCGGTCACCTGCATCGACGGTTATCCGATGGCCCGGGACGGACGTGCCGGCAAGGCGCTGTTCATGACTACAATAGCCTCGTTCTTCGGCGGGACGGTGTCGCTGATCGCGCTGATGATCTTCACGCCGCTGATCGTCGGCATCGCGCTGAAATTCGGCTCGCCCGAGTATTTCGCTCTGATGGTGCTGGGCCTGATCGCCGCAGCCACCCTGGCCTCGTCCTCGCCGCTGCGTGGAATCGTGATGGTGGTGCTTGGCGTGCTGCTCAGCCTCGTCGGGACCGACGTTAACACCGGCGCCTACCGCTTCACCTTCGGCATGTCGAGCCTCGCCGACGGGCTGGGCCTCGTGCCGCTCGCCATGGGCCTCTTCGGCGTGGCGGAGGTAATCGAGAGGCTCGTGTCGGGCCGCGTCGCCGGCAAGCCCGAAACGGTCGGCTTGAAGTCCATGCTGTTAACGCGCGACGAGACCCGGCGCACCTTCATGCCTATGGTGCGCGGCTCTCTGTGCGGGATCTTCAGCGGTATACTGCCGGGCGCCGGCCCGTCGCTGGGCGCCTTCCTGGCCTACGGCCTGGAAAAGCGCGTCTCGCCCAATTCGGCGAACTTTGGCAAGGGCGCGATCGAGGGCATCGCCGCGCCCGAGGCCGCGAACAACGCGAGCGTGCAAGCCGCCTTCATCCCTACGTTGTCGCTCGGCATTCCAGGCGATGCGATCATGGCGCTAATCCTCGGCGCGCTGGTGGTCCACGGCATCCAGCCAGGCCCCAACGTGATCCCCCAGAACCCCGAGTTGTTCTGGAGCCTTGTCGCAAGCTTCTGGATCGCCAACATCCTACTGTTGGTGCTGAACTTCCCGCTGATCGGGCTGTGGGTCAAGATGCTGACGATCCCGTATTCAATCTTGTACCCGGCGGTCATCATGTTCATCTGCGCCGGCGTGTTCAGCCTGAGGCTCAGCGGGTTCGACGTGCTGATCGTGCTTTTGTTCGGCGCCGTAGGATACTTTTTCAACCTGGTCCGCCTGCCGACCGCCCCGCTGCTGCTGGGTTTCATCCTAGGCACGCCGCTCGAACAG
The DNA here is from genome assembly GCF_003970735.1 of Silicimonas algicola. Lineage (GTDB taxonomy): Bacteria > Pseudomonadota > Alphaproteobacteria > Rhodobacterales > Rhodobacteraceae > Silicimonas > Silicimonas algicola. The sequence continues at coordinate 3,040,188 of NZ_CP034588.1, read as the reverse complement.
CATCTGCGCCGGGCCATGATCATCTCGCGCGGCGACGCCTGGGTTTTCCTGGAGCGGCCGATCTCGGCAGTGCTTCTGGCGCTGTCGGCGCTGCTGATCCTGGGCGCGATGGCGGCCGCGCTGATCCGGCTGCGGCGAGGCGGCGGCATGTCGCGCCGCGACCGAGTTCGGGAAAACTGACATTCGATTCTAAGAGACGACATCAAGAAGGAGGAAACTATGATCACTCGAAGAATACTTCTGGCAGCCACCTGTCTGGCCCTAGCTGGGCCGGCAATGGCGCAATCCGCCTGGCCCGACCGCCCGGTGACCATCGTCGTTCCGTTCTCACCCGGCGGAGCCACGGACATCACCGCGCGCCTCGTCGCCGACACCATGTCCGACCGCTTTGGTCAGCCTTTCGTGGTCGAGAACCGCACAGGCGCGGCGGGCAACATCGGGGTTGAGGCCGTAGTTAACGCCGAACCGGACGGCTACACCTTCCTGTTCGCGACCCAGGGCACGATGACGGTCAACCCGCACATCTACGATCTCCCCTATGATCCGCTGACCGACCTGACGCCAGTCAGCCAGACCTTTTCGGTCGACCACTTTGTGGCCGTGCTGCCGTCGCTCGGCGTCAGTGACCTGGCCGGGTTCATCGCGATGGCGAAAGAGAAGCCGGGAGAACTGAGCTATGGTTCGGCGGGAGTCGGGTCGTTCTTGCACCTAACCACAGTGATGCTCGAGGAAGGTGCCGGCATCGAGTTGAACCACGTTCCCTACGACGGCTCGGCGGCGGCGCGGACCGACCTCCTGGCGGGTAACATCGACATGGTGATGGATAGCGTGCCGTCGGCACTCGGGCAGATTGAAAGCGGCAGCGTCCTCGCGCTCGCGATCACCGGCGGCACCCGCAACAGCGCAGTGCCGGACGTGCCTACGATGGCGGAGGCCGGCGTCGACGGTTACGCGATCTCGTCCTGGGGCGGCCTGATGGCCCCTAAGGGCACCGACCCGGAGATCGTCGAGACACTGAGCAACGCAGTGCAGGAGGCCTACGCAACCGACGCGATCCAGGCCGCTTTTGCCGAACTCGGCCTCGGCGCGGCCTCGTCCAGCCCCGACGGCTTCGCCGAACTGGTGCAGAGCGACTACACCACCTTGGGCAAGGTCATCGAGTCCGCCGGGATTGAACGCAACTGAAGACGGCGCCGGCCCGCATCACGGGCCGGCGCCTCAAGGCCCGCTCAGCTTGGCGAGGCGCCTTCGCATCAGCGCCGGCGGCTGGGTTCCCGCGATGATCGCGTCCTGGATCCTCGGGAGAGCGTTGCGAGCAGCGCGATGACGCGTCCAGGTCTTGTCAAAGAAACCCGGCGTCCGAAGCGGTGCCACCCTCCGCGGTGCCTGCGCATAGTCGGACATGATCGTATGCGTTGTTGAGGAGAGACTGGATGCATTTTAGTAGACGGCACTTTGCAACCAGTTTGGCTTCTGTGGGGCTGCTTGGCTGCTCGACGCCGAGTTCTCTCAGCAGTTCCGGGGCGATTTCCCTCAACCCGTGAAACTGGGCGAACGTCTCGTAGCATGGCGCGAAAGCGACTTGACCGCATGGCTGGAAAGCCGCGAAACGCGGGACGTCTAGATTTGGACGGTAATGGGACGGCCCGGAACCTGCTACAACGGCCTTATCATTTGTGGACGGCTCCGGTTTTGCAAGGTTTTTCTCGAGCGACTTGGATCGAAGCAGGTAGCGGTCATTTGTCCGGCCTGTGTGCGCGGCGTGTCTGACCGCTGGCCCTGATGAAGTCCGCTTGCCGGGTCCCAAATCAGATTAACGAGCGTTGACGCCCAGACAAGACCTCGGGGTGTCCCGGCAGCGGCGACGCTTGATCATCATCACTCACGTCTGCCCTTGCATCTCATCGCGGTGCCTTTGGAGCGCCGCCATGTCCTCCGTCGTTCAGATGGCCGCTGCGACCCTGTAGGTCTCTCCCTTCACAAGCAGCGCCCATGCGGTGCGCGCCGTCTTGTTGGCGATGGCCACGGTCACGAGCCGCGTTGGCTTGCGTTCAAGCAGGGATCTGACCCAGGCCCCGCTCCGGGTGTTGGTGGTTGGCGCGCGCCGTGTCACCGAAGTGGCGCCGACCACAAGCAATCGGCGCAGATAGCCGTTGCCCATCTTCGAGACCCGTCCCAGCCGATCCTTCCCGCCTGAGGAGTTCTGTCGTGGCACGAGCCCGAGCCAGGCCGCGAACTGCCGGCCCGATTTGAAGACGGTCGGATCCGGCACGCTGGCCGCGAGCGCCGTGGCGGTAATGAGGCCTACGCCCGGGATCGTCTCGAGCCGCTGGCTTGCCTGGTTCTGCCGGTGCCACGCCATGAGCTCGCGTTCGATTTTGCGGATCTCTTCAGTCAAGGTCTCAAGCTGGGCGGCCTGCGATAGAAGCGCCGACCGAGCAAGGGCCGGCAAGTCCAGCCCGTCGTTCGGGTCGCTCAGGCGCCGGACGAGGTCGACAACCTTCCGTGGTCCCTGCGCGGTGATCGTGCCGAACTCCGCCAGATGTGCACGGATCGCGTTTAGGATCATCGTGCGTTGCCGCATCAGCAGGTCGCGTGACCGGTGCAGCACCAGGACCGCCTGCTGTTCCTCGGTCTTCACGGGGACAAAGCGCATGTTTTTTCGGGTCACAGCCTCGCAGATCGCCTCGGCATCGGCCGCATCGTTCTTCTGACGCTTCACGTAGGGCTTCACGTAGGCAGGCGGGATCAGACGCACCTCGTGCCCGAGCGCTGCAATCTCCCTCGCCCAGAAGTGCGAAGTCGGGCAGGCTTCCATGCCGATCAGGCAGGGTTCGAGCTTGCGGAGAAAGTCGAGCGCCGCCCCGCGGCGCAGCTTCTTCTGCAGGACAACTGTGCCGCTGTCGTCAACGCCATGAAGCTGAAAGACGGACTTGGCGAGGTCGATCCCGAGTGTTGTAATCTCCATGTGGTCGGCTCCTTCCTTTGTTGGCTGTCACACTGCACCAACATGGCACAATGCGATGCCGTCGGGGTGGAGCCGTCCACACCATCAGATTAAACTCGTTTGCTAGGCTAACTGGTGCCCGATTGTTCTTCCGCGACGCTCTCTGCAAGGCCTTTTCCCTTACAGAACAGTCTTTTGCGTCCATCCCACAGCGATGGCATGGGAAGAGGCGCTTCCGGCTGATTGTTCTGATGGTGTGGACGGCTCCACCCCGACGGCATCGCATTGTGCCATGTTGGTGCAGTGTGACAGCCAACAAAGGAAGGAGCCGACCACATGGAGATTACAACACTCGGGATCGACCTTGCCAAGTCCGTCTTTCGGTGCTGTCAGACCAATGCGAACCAGTCGCCGCAAGCCGGTGACGCAGACCCTCAACCTGCATAAAGACCGCGCCATTCGACAAGAGCGGCGGTGCGGTTCAGCTTGAAGAGGTTTCGACTGGAGAGGCTGCGTTCCTGGTTGAAGTGGTTCGAAACGGAGGCGTGGACGGAGGCAAACTTTTGCAGACATCGCATCTGGCGGAAGCGCTGCATCGCCCGCTCCCGTCTTCGGAACGGCAGATGCGAGTTCTCCGCCCGGTTGTTCACCCAGCGACCCATCTCGCGATCATCGCCGCGCCCCATTTCCTTCAGAGCTGCGCCGTAGGTGCGGAGGCGATCGGTCACCACTTCCTCCGGCCGGCCGTGCCGCTTCATCGCTTTCCTGAGGAACTTCAGCGCTGCCTTCTTGTCCCGGGTGATCGTGACGAAGCTCTCGAGAACCTCACCCTCATGATCGACGGCCCGCCAGAGATAGTGCTGCCTGCCGTTGATCTTCACGAACATCTCGTCCAGATGCCAACGCCACCGGCTCGAGCGCCTGCCCTGGACCCGGCGCTTCCGGATCTCGGAGGCAAACATTGGACCGAACCGGTTCCACCAGTACCGGACCGTCTCGTGGCTGACGTCGATGCCACGTTCGTGGAGAAGATCTTCGACGTTCCGCAATGAGAGTGGGAAGCGGACGTAGAGCATGACAGCCAGGCGGATGATCTCGGGGCTCGTCTTGAAGTACCTGAAGGGGCTGCGTTTCGTCATTGGGCGAGGGTAGGTCGGCCACGATCCTGTCTCAAGGCAAGTTCTTCTGACACTGCCCTCCGCCCTGTTGTTCACCCAGCGACCCATTTCGCGATCGTCGCCTCGCCCCATTTCCTTGAGGGCTGCGCCATAGGTGCGGAGGCGATCGGTCACCACTTCCTCCGGCCGGCCGTGACGCTTCATCGATTTCCTGAGAAATTTGAGCGCTGCCTTCTTGTCGCGGGTCGTCGTGACGAAGCTTTCCAGTACCTCACCTTCATGATCTACGGCCCGCCAGAGATAGTGCTGCCGGCCGTTGATCTTCACGAACATCTCGTCCAGGTGCCACCGCCATCGGCTCGAGCGCAGGCCCTGGACCCGGCGCTTCCGGATCTCGGACGCAAACATCGGACCAAACCGGTTCCACCAGTACCGGACCGTCTCGTGGCTGACCTCGATGCCACGTTCGTGGAGAAGGTCCTCGACGTTCCGCAGCGATAGCGGGAAGCGGACGTAGAGCATCACCGCCAGGCGGATGATCTCGGGCGACGTCTTGAAGTACTTGAAGGGACTGCGTTTCGTCATCGGGCGAGGGTAGGGAAGTCACGAACCCGTCTCAAGGCAAGTTCTTCTGACAGTGCCAGCCATACTGCTTACCCAGCAGCAGGAACGGCTCGCCCTGCATGCCGCCCAACATGCGGAATCTTCCGGCATGCTCTTTCGGATGCGCGCGCATGTGGCCGATCTGATCTCTGGCTCCCCAGCGTTGCGCTCAGTCCTTGGTCATATTTCCGAGCGGACTGGTCTTGATCCGCGCGAACGGCACCGGCTTGAAAACGAGGCGCTGGCGCGTCGGCATGAGCGCGAGAAGATCGCTCTCGAAGGGCAGAAGAAAGCCCTCGACAAAATTGATCGCCGCGAGCGGGTCTCACTGGAGCGTGACCTCAAGCGCGAAGCCCTGATGGAACGCACCAAGAAGAAAGAAAAACGCGCCGCCGAAGACAAGGATAAGGTTCGCGTCCAGCGCACCGATCCGCGTCTGCTTGACGAGGGTGCGCTCGGACAGGAATTCAACGCTGAAGCGAGGGCCTCTCAAGGCGAGAGCGCCGACGATGGTGACGGCGATGACGGTGGCGATCTGCGCAAAAGCTGGAAGCAGCGCGCCGACGAAATTGGGCAGCGGCGCGGTCGTGGTTGCGGATTCAAGATGGAGCGCGATGGTGATTGATGCCTAGGCGGTCAAATGCGTGCGCGCACGTTCAAAATGCTGGATCAGTTCGACATGGTCGTTTCCGAGTCCTTCAACGCAGTAGGGGTTCAAAAACTGACGACCGGCAAACAGGCTCTTATCTGTTGGGGATAGCCCGGCAATTTCGCAGATCGCGTCCCATTCTCCGGCAATTGTCGAGATTTGGCCCTTGATGATTTCGATAGCTTCATCCGCTGTTAGCAGGAAATCCCCGGCGGCGGCGAGGCAAGTGCTGAGTCCGCTCAGCCGGTTATCGCCTTTTATAAGCATTGCTTGTGTGGCCTCACCACCAGCGCGGCCTTGCGGGCAGATGTCATAGGCCGGAGTCATTGTCAGCATTTTACCGTCCCAGAAAGCAGCGTGGTTCCGGGCATGATCGTCCGTGTTGCCGCAAAGAATGTTGAAGCAAATCCGTCCATAGAGGTCTCTGAGTGTTTCTTTTGGATTAGTGAAGTGATGGCGGATGATCTCGGCCAGGACCTCGTACGAGGCGTAACGCGCCATCATTTCATCCAACCCGAGCATCGTCAGTGCCGAGACCATGGCCTTGCGTTGCCAGCCGCTATTGGTCTTGATGCGGTCGAAACGTTCGATCAGCAGCACGTCCTTGCCCGCGGCCCCGATCAGGGAAACGGGGGCGACATTTAGCCCACAGGCAGCAGCAAGCCGCATGGCTATGAATTCTGCCTTCACGACGCTGTAGAGGTCCGTGCTCGAAGAAAACTTCGCAATCAGCTTACGATCACCGCGATCGATCAAGGCTTTCGGGCGTGCGCCGCCGATAGATGTCCCGTGATTAAGTGCCTGGTCGAGCGCCGGTGTCAGCGGCACGCCTTTCTCGATGCGTTCGGCCGCTTCAAGCAGTTCCTCGTAGGACGCCTCCGATTTCAAGCGGGGAACGTATTCCGTTGCGGATTCCTGGAAGTCGAGCGCGCCAATCCGGTCTGAGCCCGATTCCAGAAGGTAAGCCAACTCTGTTATATCGCGGACTTTGGCCTCCGCAGCCTTTGCACCGACGAGGCGGTTGATGATGACCCTGCGCCCCCACGCGTCCGGCGAGCCGTCACGAATGCAACTAGCCATCTTAAGGTCTGCGATTGGTTCGATCCGGCCGCGGCGGAGTGGCAACTCAGGCTCGTAGATCGGAATCGCGTTCTCACGCTCAAGGTAGCTGGCGCCATAGTTGAAGACGTAGCGCTCGCCGACTCGTTCGATCCGGCCAGCAACGTGAGGTTCTGTCTCGCCTGGTAGCCAAATCCAGACAAACGCCTCTTTGATCTGTCCACCCTTAGAAGTCATCATCGACCTCCTGAGTAGATGTCCGCACGCTTTGGGGGAGCAAGGTTAGTTTTTCGTCAAGCCGAGCTTTGTGCATGGCAAGGGTTCTTTCGTCGTATTCGAACAGCCGCACGCCCACGAGGGCTGCGACCTCAAATACGGTGCCGATTTCGCTTCCTGGCTCCCCTTTTTCGATGGTGTACAGTGTCGTGCGGCTGATGCCCGCTCTGTCGGCAAGGTCCTGTGCAGTCATGCCACGTTCTGCCCGGCCAACTTTGATGAGCTTGCCTAAGATCAAAAGCGCTTGCCGCGTCACCCGCGAGTAGCTTCTTTTGCGTTTCATCGTAAACCTGCCTTTGTTCTGTTTATTGTACGTAAAGCTGGTTCACGTACATCTTATTGAACATCATACAATAGAATTCGTACAGATGTCAAGTTCTTGTTCAGTTAATTGGACGGGAAGGGCGCTCACGTGCATCTTATTGAACATTGCGTATCAGACAGTTAGGCTGAGCAGAAGGTTTGTGCATGGGAGTGGAGTGATCCAAACTCACCAGCAAAGCAGGGCCGGGATACGCGCCTGCCTCGTCCTCGCCGCCGCACCCCCATCAGCAAGTGAGGGGTGACGAACGGCTCCGGCGAAGCAGGGCGATCAGACATGCAATTCTTTGCGTGGGCGCCATTGTCTGATATTCTGACGTCAGGCAAGAGATTGAGAAGACAGAAAAAAATAGAATGGCAGACGACACACTAAAACGGTTTGAAACGATACGGATTTTCGCAAAGGGTGGGAAGCTGGCGCCGCACAAGCCACTATTGCTTTTGTACGCTCTCTCCAAGCTGAAGAACGAAAACGCCGAACGCATTGCCTTCACCGATGCCGAAGACGTCGTCGGACCTCTCATCCAAACCTACGGACCGTTCAATGCCAAAACCAGCGTTGTCTTCCCTTACACCCGCCTTGCCAACGATCACATCTGGTGGGTCGAGCCCCACGATAAGAACGCCTCAGGCGACCTGAACCTCACCGAAGCGCGAGACCGACGGCTGCAGGCGGGTTTCTCGGATGACGTCCTTGCCGCCTTCCGGAAAGACCCAAAGCTGATCGACAACGTCGCCATCAACCTTCTGGAGCGGAACTTCTCGCCAAGCCTGCATCAGGACATCCTGGATGCGGTCGGTATGTATCTCGGCGATGATGAACGAGAAGCCGTCCTGCGCCGTAAGCGTGATCCGCGGTTCCGCGTCATGGTGCTCACCGCCTACTACGAGCAATGCTGTGTCTGTAAGTACGACGCCAAGATGAATGGTGCCGCCATCGCCCTTGAGGCCGCCCACATCAAAATGCACTCGGCCGGCGGCCCCGACGACATCGACAACGGCCTTGCGCTCTGCGTTATCCACCACAAGCTCTTCGACCTAGGGGCGATGACCGTTGACCCCAATCTCAAGATTAGGGTCTCCGAGCGCGTTGTCGGCGACTGGGGGCGCAAACTCAACGACGAGTTTCATGAAAAGGAAATCCTGCTTCCCAGAAGCGATAAGCTGCACCCGACGCCCGCTTACATCCACTGGCACAACGATCAGATATTCAAAGGCGTGGTGGGGTAGGCGATGACATCAGGAAAGCTCGTCAGGGTGGTGTCAGACGAATGCGAACCAGTCTCCGCAAGGACAGGCGAGCTGATACGTCAGGCCGCGAAAAGGCCGCGCCACTCGGCGAGGGCGGCAGCACGGCTCTGCTTGAATACGATGCGGGAGGAGAGGCTGCGTTCCAGGTTGAAGTGGTTGTGAACCGAGGCATGGACAGAGGCAAACTTCTGCAGACATCGCATCTGTCGGAAGCGCTGCATTGCCCGCTCCCGCCTTCGGAACGGCAAGTGCGAGTTCTCCGCCCGGTTGTTCACCCAGCGACCCGTCTCGCGATCGTCGCCTCGTCCCATTTCCTTCAGAGCTGCGCCGTAGGTGCGCAGTCGATCCGTCACCACCTCCACCGGCCGGCCGTGCCGTTTCATCGATTTTCTCAAGAATCTCAGCGCCGCCGACTTGTCCCGTGTGACGGTGACAAAGCTCTCCAGCACCTCGCCTTCGTGGTCGACGGCCCTCCAGAGATAGTGTTGCTTACCGTTGATCTTCACGAACATCTCGTCGAGATGCCACCGCCACCGGCTCGAGCGCATGTCCTGCACCCGGCGCTTCCGGATCTCTGCCGCGAACATCGGCCCGAACCGGTTCCACCAGTACCGGATCGTCTCGTGGCTCACTTCGACACCCCGCTCGTGTAGCAGGTCTTCCACATTCCGGAGCGACAGAGGGAAGCGGATGTACATCATTACTGCCAGACGAATGATCTCGGACGAGGTCTTGAAATAGCGGAACGGGCTGTGCTTCTGGGTCATGGCAGCAGGCTACGTGCCAGCTTAACCTCGCTCAACCCGTTTTGCTCTGACACTACCTACAAAGCTAATCGGCGAAATGTCGGGCGGTGGAGTGTGAGAACGGCCGCATTCAGCGTAGGCTGCCTTCCAACTTTTGGCCTGGAAACTGCAAGTAAGTTCCAGTTCCGGTTCTCCGGACTGGCACCTGCCGGCACGCGAGGAAGGCAAATCCTAGGAAAGAGCACTGGGTGCAGGAACGACCGATAGGAGGGCGCGAAGTGGACATTGGCTAGAAAACAACCTAACGGCAGCTATGGGCCGTCAACTTCGTGCGATTGCCTTCTTGCAAAGGGTTCGATTGGTTTCCAATCTGGGTGCGGACAAACAAGAGGACTAACGATGAGTGCTCGTTTATCGACAGCAATCAGGATCGGGGATGCCGCTACAGCGATCTTTCGAAAGATAAAGAGCTTCCCAGACCAGCGTTTTTGAGGAAGTTGAAGACTGGACCGATCGCGATCACGTCGGCGTAGAGCCAATGCTGTTGGCGCTTTCGATGGAATTGGCGCTCAAAGCATGGTTCGTTTTTGACTATAACGATCCAAATGTCGTCAAGTCGCATGACCTGACAAAGCTCTTTGATGCCTTGCTGCCCGAAAGCCAGCAGAGGCTTGACGAGGAGTTCAATCGAGCGGTGAACCCGCGTCATCCCAGCGTCTTTTTCTTCGACTACGGTATCCGAGACATTCTTTTGCAGCACAAAGATGCGTTTGTTGATTGGCGCTATCTCCACGAAGCAAAGAAAACGATGATGTTTGACCAGAGCGCCTTTGAGGCAACGCTTGAAATGGTGCTCCGTGAATTCAGGAAGAGATACCGCATTGAACCCGTAAGACCACTTCTCGGCCATCCTATATGATGTCTGCTTTGGTGAAGCTGCACCGCGGCGTGTTTGCTGCGACGAGTGTCTCCTCTGGGCCGATCACGTCGGTCTCGCATGCATTTTTTGCGCCTGAAACCCCAGGCCTCAGTTTTGGAACGCCTGGGCTGGATGTTTTTAGCGTTGATCGTAAAGGGTCGGAATGAGCTGTTCAACTCGCTGAATCTATCTTTGACCAACATCTCGCCGCGAAACCGTATCTTCTACCATTCGGCTTAGATTCGCAGGGCTTGCCCAGCGCGACAACTGAAACGGTGCTGGAATTCTGAAAGTCAGTCGATGCGGGTCATCTCGGTCACTGGTCTTCGAGTTGGACCGCGCCGCAGCGAAGTAGAAACTCGTACGTGCCGTCATAGAAAGCAGGTGGTCGCGTCGGATCGTCACGATCGCCGGTGGGTACAAAGATGGCCATACCCTGCCGCGCGCGGGTCAAGAGTACGCGATAGGCATTTAGCAGGTATAAACGCTTCGTCTCGTCGCGAACTTGCTGCCATTTGGTCCCTTTGAACGCGTGAAACTGCCAGGCGGCATCTATCCAGCGGAGGTCCGCGTCCCAACAGACACCGGCCCAATCCAGCTCGAGCCCCTGAATATCGAATTGGGTGGCGACCTCCTCGAGATAGTACGAAGAGCGGACGTCCAGCCTGTCATTGAGAAACCAGGTTGCCGGTTCGATTTTCGCCTTCACATGGATGCCCTCCGGGCGGAGACGGTATCCTCCTGATGAAGCGACAAGGCCAAGCCGCTCGCTACCTCGCGCCATGCTACGCAGCCAACTGCGGACCCGCGCTAAATCACGAGAGACAACAATCGGATAGCGGCCTCCCATGGCGGCTAGAGAATGCTTTGCGCCTGATGCGTCTCCGTCGAGCATCTGACCCACGAACGCCGAAAGTTGCTCGGCACGGAACGACCGCATTGAGACCGCCAGGTGCAGATCAGGGTGCTTCACGATGTTCGGCGCCGCCAGCAATGTTTTTGCCTCGGAAGACGCGGTGTAATGCCGATCCTCTAGCAGCGAAGAGGCGTGCACCCGCCAACCGGGAAACCTATCCTTGAGAGCGGTCAGCCATTCCATCAGGCCTGCTTCGCCCGTGTTGATCTCTTGTCCGCCCCCAATCAGGCAAATGACCGTGCACCAGTCACGATGCCTATCCATGACGCTGATCAGAAATTCAGGCTCGGACTTGTCGAAGTCATCATAGCCGCGCTTTTTCATGAAGTTGGTCGCTTGACCAGCCGTCCAAGCCCTCTGCGCTTCATCGAAGACTACAACTTTCTCGAACGGAACTTCATCCCGGTCCAGATAGTGATCGCGAAAATGGTGAATGTTCTGGACGAAGGTCCTGACCCGTCTTCTGGCCTCGCCCAAGGCGATTTTCTCGCGACTGTTCTGGTCGCGGGCCAGTGCCTCTCGCAACACGTCGACCAGAGGGCCGTTACCGGATAGAAAAACCGCGTGTTCGTCTTCGTGGCGTTTAGCGCGTTTGGCGGCGATGTTCAGCCCAGCTAAAGTTTTCCCAGCGCCTGGCACGCCGGTGATGAAGCAGATCGATTTGAACTGATCGCGTTTTGATTCCTCAATCACTTCAGCAATCCGACCTGCGGTAGCCTGCAAGTTTTTTGCCCCGGCATCTGAGCGCGATATCTCCTCCACCGCGTGGCTTCTGTAGAGCGCTTCGGCAGCCTCAATAATGGTGGGCGTTGGGCGGTAGCCCGAGGCGCGCCATGCAGCTACATCAATGTGATCGTGCCTGGCTGCGGGCGGCCGTTGGAGGGCTAGTGTGTCGGCCAGCCCATTGGGACCTATGAGAACCGGCGCGGACACAAGATCGGTCGCCCAGCGAGGCTGCTGCAATCGAGCTTCGGCGCGGGTCGCGATCAATACAGGAAGGATTGGAAGGGAGTGGCTGCCCAGATGGAAGTTCTTCAAATCCAGTGCATAGTCGTGGACCTGTTCAATTGCGGCTCTATCGAAAGATGCGGAGTTGACCTTGAACTCGAGTACAATAACCATGCCACAGTGAAGAACTACTGCGTCGGCACGTTTCCCCATGCGCGGGACAGAAAACTCTAAGAAAACGTGCGCGTCCGGCGTGCTCGCCAGCACGCGTTTCAGGATTTCAATCTGCTTAATCCAGGCAAAGCGCTGTTCATGCTCAAGCGCGTGGTGATGCGATCGGGCAAGTTCACCGAGAACGCTTTCATCTGAGGAGTTCAAGAAGTCGAGGGCGGATGCCGAATAGTATGAATCGCGCATGCCTTTGCATGTCAGATTCATTTGCGTGACGCCAGGGCGCCGGGTTGTTCATCCCATCCTTCGGGAAAAGGCTCCAGCACCTGCGCCAGCGCGACCTCCGGCCCCTGCCTTCCGTCCAGTATCGCCTCGACAATGTCGGGCGCCAACAGCGTCAGCCGCAGAACCCGGGTCAAGTAGGAGGGCGCGATCCCCTCGCGGTCGGCTAGCTCCGCGGTGGTCGCGAACTCGCCCGACTCCAGCATCCGCTTCCATCTGAACGCGCGCGCCAGAGCCTTGACCAGCGTGTTATCCGGTCGACGCGGCTGGGCGACGCCCTCCGGCGTGTTGCTGGGCAACACCATCTGCTTGCGCCCGCCCCGCTTCACGATGCGGAACGGGACATGGAGCGTCACCGTCTCGGGGACTGGGGCACCTCGGGTCATGCGGCTTCTCCCATGTCTCCGGCCAGCATCTCTCGCGCCAGACCGCCGAGACCATCGACGCGGAGCCGGACGTTCAGGCCCCCATCGCCAATGTCCACGCGCTCGACCAGCAGCGCCAAGATGCGCGCCTGCTCGGCGGGGAAGAGTTCGTCCCACAGAGGGTCGAGTTGCTGAACGGCATCGCGGGCGTCGGCCTCGGTGACCTCGTCGTCCTGCGCCCGCGCCGTCTTTCACGTCCCCGCCACGATCTCACGCTGGCGGAACACCGCCCGCAGCTGGTCAATCACGGCCCGCTCGATCTCACCCGCAGGCACGCGCCCGACAGGGCAGGCTCCAGCGCCGTGCTTCAGCACCGTCTGGCTGACGTAGAAGCGGTAGAGCCTGCCGCCCTTGCGGGTGTGCGTCGGCGAGAACGCCGCGCCGTCTGGCCCGTAGAGCAACCCCTTCAGCAGCGCAGGCGTGTCCGACCAGGTGTTCGCAGCTCGTTTGCGCGGGCTCTCCTTCAGGATGGCGTGGACCCGGTCCCAGGTCGTCTGGTCGACGATGGCGTCATGCTCGCCGGGGAAGCTGTCACCCTTGAACGGCGCCTCGCCGAGATACGTCCGGTTGCTCAGCATCCGGTAGATCGCCTTCTTGTCGATCGGACGTCCGGTGCGGTTGAGGATGCCGCGCTCAGCCGCTTCGCGAGCGAGGATGGTGCCCGACCCGACCTCTATGAAGCGCCGGAAGATCCAGAGCGCCTGCTCGGCGCGTTCGCCATCGTGGGCGAGCTTCCGGCTCTCGACGCGGTAGCCGAAGGGCGGCACGCCATCCATCCAGATGCCCTTGCGGCGGCTGGCGGCGACATTGTCGCGAATGCGTTCGGCGGTCACCTCGCGTGCTCCAGCGCTTCAATTGAGGATTTCCGATTGTAGACAGCACTCCGCAGCTTGCGGACGACCTTCGATTTTTTCGGACGGCTGCGTCATGTCCGCCCTCTGTGGTTCTTGAGGCCGAAGAAGTTCCAGCCATTTCACCGCGTGCCGGTGATGGCGCGGGCGATCGAGGACAGCGACTTGTATGATCCTACCTGCCATTCGAAACAGTCGGCTGTGACCGTGACGACTTGCTCGACTCCCTGCCACTCGCGCAGCAGTCGCGTAAAGTGATGGGGCGCTCGTGGCCGTCCGAAACGGCCTCTCCGCGCTCGGCATACCCGTCACGGAGCCGGTGGGACGTGTCTGTCTGGGGAAGGGGAAGCTTCACTATCAGATTATTTGCGCAATACGGCGCTGACCTCGGCCGCGACCTTGCCGTTGGCGCCGCGGTGCCGCCGGCTATGGTCCTATTGATGCCGCGGCCGACACTGGTGGCGGGGGTGTCGGCGGCCTCGCTGCTGTTCCTGGCGCTGCTGGGCGCCTGGGCTGCCGGCGCGAACGTGGTGAAGGCGATATGGCGCGTGACCTTCTGGGGCACGCTCGCAGTGGCCCTTACCGGGATTGGGGCGGTGTTCGGGTCGGTCCAATGACGGCGATCAGGTAAACTTCGCGCCGCGGCTGCCTGCTTGGCGCCGGCGCGGCGTCAGCCGGCCGTGGCGCGGCGGCCGGTGCCGAAGCGGCCCGGTTTGCCCGGTTCAGGAAGGTCCATCCGCAGCCGCGCGGTATAGGCGTTGCGGACGTGCTGCGCCGCCGCCTCGGCCGCCGCTGCCGCGTTCCGCGCGGCGATCGCCTCGGCCAGGATCGCGTGTTCTGCGATCACTTCGGTCTGCCGTTCCGGCACCAGCAGGGTGGACCCGCGCCGGTCGGCAGTGACCATGTCCATCGTCGTGGCGCTCATCTTGGCGAGGTAGCGGTTATGCGCTGCGCGGCGGATTAGGTCGTGAAAGATCTTGTTGTGCACATACATCCGGTCGCAGTCGCCGAACAGCTCCGCCTCGGCCCGCGCGTGGCGGGTGATCGCGGCCAAGTCCGGCCCTGATCCATTCAGTGCCGCCTGTGCCGCCAGCGCGCTTTCCAGTACCTCGCGCGTAAGGAACAGTTCGCGCTGCGCATCCTCGTCCACCGATACGACGACCAGCCCGCTGCCGTCATGCCCTGACAAAAGCCCCTCGGCCTCGAGCCGGCGCAGCCCCTCGCGCGCCGGGGTGCGGCTGATGCCAAGCCACTCGGCCACGCGGTATTCCGAAATCCGGTTCCCCGGGGCGAGCTTGCCCGACTCGATCGCCTCGCGCACCACATCGTAGGCGCGTTCGGCAAGTGGTGTGCCGTCGCTGGGTTTGCGGATCGCCTTCTGGTCCGTCATTCTTCGTCACTCCTGCGGCTCGCGTTGCCGTGCAGCATACCAGATTGGATTTGCCGCGCCACCATGCCGCGGATCAGCGCGGGCGGAACATCGGGACCGGCGGGCCGTCCGGGTCGGATGTGCGGCAGAATACGATTTCGACAAGCTGTCCGATCGCCACGGCGTCAGGGTCAACGTCTACAAGGTCGGTCAGCATCCTTGGCCCTTCGTCTAGTTCGACAAAGGCTACGATGTTCGGCACCGCCCCGGCGCGCAGCACGGTCCAGGAATAGACGGTGCCGTGCCCGCTCGCCTGTTCCCAAGTCGTGTCGGCAGTCCAGCAGAACGGGCAGAGGCTGCGCGGGAACCAATGCGCCTGAGCGCAGGCGCGGCAGCGGCGGATCAGGAACCGGCCCTCGCGCGCCGCCTCCCAAAAGGGCAGGCTTTCGGGGTCAGGGCGGACCGGAGGGATGGCGCGGTCGTTGGTCATGCCGCGCGCTCCAAGATCAGGGTGCCGGCACCGTGTCGGGTCGCCAGTTGCCCGCCGGTGCCGTGGACCAGCGCCAGCGCGCAGTCCGGCACCTGCACGGCCGGATGCGCCTCGCCGCGCAGCTGGCGTACGGCCTCGATGATCTTGGTGATGCCGCCACGATTGGCGGGGTGGTTGTTGCACAGCCCGCCACCGTCGGTGTTGACCGCCAGCCGCCCGACCCCCGAAATCAGAGCCCCGTCCGAGACAAAGGCGCCGCCCTTTCCCTTGCCACAGAATCCCAGATCCTCGAGCTGCAGCAGCACGGTGATGGTAAAGCTGTCGTAGAGCGAGGCGTAGCGGATGTCGGCGGGCGTCACCCCTGCCTCGGCAAAGGCGACGGGGCCGGTGCGCACCGCCGCCGTCCGGGTTAGGTCGATCCGGCCGCCGTGCTGGTGCCCGGTCGATTCCCCCGCCCCGAGCACCCGCACCACCGGACGCGCCAGCGACCGCGCGATGTCCGGCCGGGCGACCACGACCGCGCCGCCGCCGTCGCTGATGACGCAGCAGTCCAGCCGGTGCAGCGGGTCCGCGACTAGGGGTGAATTCACCACATCCTCGACCGTCACGAGGTCGCGCAGCACGGCGTGCTGGTTGTGCTGCGCATGGTGCGAGGCCGCGACCTTGATCCAGGCGAGTTGTTCTGACGTGGTGCCGAACTCGTGCATGTGCCGGCGTGCGGCCAGCGCATAGCTCGCGGCGGTAGGAATGGCGTAAGGGTATTCCCACTGCACGTCCGGTGCGGCGGCATGGCGGATTCGCGGCTCGGTCCCGGTCCTGATGCGGTCGGCCCTGGGTCGCCCCGCCAGCGTGATGAGCGCGACGCTGCAGCGTCCCAGCGCGATGGCCGCCGCTGCATGGGCGACCTGCACTACAGGGGACACACCGCCGATGTCGGTGGCGTCGACATGGCGCACCGTAAGGTTGAGATAGTTCAGCATCGACTGGAGCCCGCCCGGCGCGTCGCCGGAACAGAAATAACCGTCAATGTCGTCGCGGCTCAGGCCCGCATCGGCGATGGCGCCGGCCGCGACCTCGGCATGCAGCTGGGCGTGGCTTTTGTCAGGGGCGTGGCGCGTCGGATGTTCGAAGGCGCCAACGATGCAGGCCGCATGGCGGATCGTCATCGCTCTCCTCCCGTCCTTACTCCGCACTATGGTATACCTTGACCGGCTAGCCCGGCAACCAGAATGTCTCAACGCAGTAAGGCTGCAATGGCAGAAACCCGGAAAAAGGTGTCGGCCAACCTTGCGCGCCGAGGATAATGGTATACAGTTTTCCGTGAACCTGCGGCCGCCCCGGCGCCGCCTTGTCCGGGGACTGCCCGATGTCCGTGAGGCTGCATTTCGGCAAGGTGCTGGACACGCTTCTGCAGCCGAACTTCGGCATCTACATCCTCGGCAACGCGGTCTCGTTAATCGGCACCTGGACCCAGCGCATTGCCGCTGGCTGGCTGGTGTGGGAGCTGACCGGGTCGCCCGCGTGGCTTGGCGTGATCGCCTTTGCCGACCTGTTCCCGGCGGTCGTGATCGCGCCCTTTGCCGGCGTTGCCGCCGATCGGTGGAGCCGACTTAGGGTCATGCGGCTGGCGCAGGCGCTGGGGGCGGTCTTTGCCGGGCTGCTGGCGCTCCTGTATTTCGCCGGGCTGGTCGATATCTGGACCTTGCTCGCCATGACGCTGGCGCTGGGCGTCGTAGATTCCTTCGTGCAGCCGTTTCGCCTCGCCGTCGTGTCGGCGCTGGTAGAGCGCGAGAGCCTGACATCGGCCGTCGCCATCAAGTCGGTGACCTTCAACCTCGCCCGATTCGTTGGGCCGGCGGTCGCGGGCATCATCATCGCCACGGTCGGCGTCGGCTGGGCCTTTGCCGTCAACGCGCTGTCGTTCCTTGCGCTGTTGGCGGCGCTGATGGTGGTGCGCGAACTGAGGCCGCCGCTGCCCCGCCCGCCGGCGCAGGGCCTGTTCGCCGAGGCGGCGGCGGGGCTGCGCTATGCCCTGCGCACCCCCGGACTGGCGGTCGTGCTCGGCCTGCTGTCGGCGACCTGTCTGTTCGCGCGTCCGGTTGTGGAGCTGCTGCCGGGCTGGGCTGGCCGCATCTTTGGCGGCGACGCGACGAACCTCGCCGCGCTGACATCGGCCATCGGCGTCGGCGCGGTGGCAGGTGGGGTCTGGCTGGCGGGGCGGCCGAGCGCCCAAGGCCTCGTGCGCATCATGATTTTGTGCTGTTACGGCCTTGTCGCCTCGCTCCTCGCTTTTGCCGTCGCGCCGGGGATGCTTGTTGCGCTGCCGCTGATGGCGGTGACAGGGTTCTTTCTCATCACCTCGGCGATTTCGACCCAAACTTTGATCCAGTTGAACGTCGAAGACCGGATGCGGGGTCGCGTGCTCAGCGTCTATGCGATGATCATCAAGGGCGGCCCGGCCGTGGGCGCGCTGGTCATGGGCTTTGCCGCGACCGCGGCGGGGCTGCGCTGGCCGCTGGTGGCGGCCATGGCGCTGCTGGCGCTCGCCACGATCGCGGCGCATCAGGGCCGCCGCCGGATGGAGGTCCAGCTGGAAACCGCCACCGATCTGAGGGGAGAGGGCGCATGACGATCCAGGACGGCGGGGCCGTGAAGGCCGACCTGCAGGGGTGGGAGGCGCTGGCCGACGCCTTCGTCGCCGAGGGGACGGACCATCATTTCCAGCTGATGGGCCATGGCCAGATGCTCTGGGCCACGTCGCTGGACGACCGGCCAGGGGTGCGCACCGTCGATGCCCGCCACGAACATTGCGCGGTGATGGCGGCGGTTGGCTACCATTATGCCACCGGCAAGGTCGGAGTCGCCTCGGTCACCTGCGGGCCCGGGTTCACCCAGATCCTGACCGCGCTGGCGCAGGCGGCGCAGGCGCGCGTGCCCGTCGTGGTGCTGGCGGCGGACGCGCCCGTGGGGATGCGCTGGTACAACCAGACGGTTGATCAGATAGGCCTCGCCCGCGGCGCAGGGGCCCGCGTCGTCGCGGTGCGGTCGGGTCGGCTGCTGCTGGACGGCGTGCAGGAGGCGTTCCACACGGCGAGGCTCGAACAGATGCCCGTTGTGCTGAACATCCCCTATGACCTGATGAGGGATCCGCAGCCGCGCGACCGCGCCTATATCGCCTCAACCGACCTCGTACCCCGGCTGTCGCCGCTGGCCCCGCATCCGGACGAGGTGGAGGCGCTGGCCGGCTGGCTGGCAGGCGCGGCCCGGCCGATCTTGCTGGCAGGGCGCGGTGCTTTGGGTGCGCAGGATCAGATCCGCGCGCTGGCCGATCGTTGCGGCGCGCTGCTGGCGACGACCCTGCCGGTGCGGGGCGCCTTTGACGACGATCCCTTCTGCATTGGGCTGGCCGGCGGGTTTTCCGACGACCTCGCGCGCGGTTGTTTTGCCGAGGCGACGCATGTGCTGGCGATCGGCGCCAGTCTGACGCAGTACACCACGGACGGCGGCACGCTCTATCCGCAGGCGCAGGTGGCGCAGATCGACACCGCGCCCAGCGGGTTGCGGCACGGGCGGCAGGTGGCGGCGACCTTTCTGCGCGCGGACGCGGCGCTGGGGGTCGCGGCTCTCGCCTCCGCCATCGACCCTGCGTCGGGATGGCGCAGCGACGCGATGCGGGCGCGGATCGACAATCCCCCGCCGCAAGAGCCGGTCGAGATCGAGGACGGCTTGCTGGACCCCCGCGCGGTCGTCGCCGAACTCGACGCCGCGATCCCCAAGGACTGGGACATCGTCGCCGGCACCGGCCATTCGTCCTATTTCACGTCCCACATGAAGGGGCGGCCGCCGGAACGGCACCACCTGCTGCGCGAATTCGGCGCCATCGGGTCTAGCCTGCCGCTCGCCATCGGCGTCGCGGTGGCGCGGGGCAGCGGCAAGGTCGTTCTGATCGACGGCGATGGCGGGTTGATGATGCATCTGCAGGAACTGGAATCGATCCGGCGGCAGGGCATCCGCCTGATCGTCGTGGCGCTGAACGACGGCGGCTACGGGGCCGAGATTCATAAGCTGCGCAACATCGGCCTGTCGGACCGGCTGGCAACCTTTGGCCGGCCCGACTTCGCGCGGATCGCTCGGGGCCACGACCTGCTGGCCGAAAACCCGGGCGCGGGCGGGGTTGCCGAGGCGCTGGCGCGGTACCTTGCGGCGGACCGGGCGGCGATCTGGGATTTCGCGATCTCCACCCGGGTCCGGTCGCCGCGCGGCCGCAAGCTGCCGGTCTGACGATGGCTGCCCGCCGCACCCTCGCGCGTTCAAGCCTCGATTGGGGCCGGGCAGCCGATCATCTCGGCCCTGAGCCAGCGGCCCGAGTGCACGAGGTCGGCAAAACAGTCGCGAACCGTGTCGATCATCAGGCGCAGGTCGGGCGTCATCTCGGCCTCTTCCGACAGGGCGATGACCCGGACGGAATACAGCCCCCGGATCGGCACCGCGCACAACTCGCCCCGTTCCAGTTCGGCGCGCGCCATCGCCGCGACGTGGATCGTCGGCCCCACGCCTTCGCGCACCAGCGCCTTGCAGGTGCCGGCGGTGTTGGCGACGGCCGCCACCGTCAGCCGCAGGCCGACGGAGGAAAACGCCTCCTCGATGATCGACCGGACGCCCGAATCCCGGTCACCGCCGAGGATCAGCGCAATCCCGGCCAGATCCGCGATGTCGATCGACACCGGGTCGAGCCTTGTGTCGTCGGGGCGGTGGATCAGGCACAGCGGCTCGCGCAGCAGGGGCAGGATGCGGAGCCCGTTCAGCGACCGCGGCCGGTTCATCACCGACAGCGCCATCTGCCCCTCGCGCAAGAGATCAGCTCGCGCCGGCATCAGCATCGACACGAATTCGCAGGTCAGCTGCGGGTGGCGGCGCTGGATCAGTTGCGAGAGCGGATAGGCCAGAAGCTCGGCCGTGCCGGGCGACACGCCGATCCGCAGACAGCGCTTTTCGACCGCGTCCGGCTGCTCCAACGCGTGGCGGAACCCGTCGATTTCCTCAAGGATATGCTCCGCCCGAGGCGCGAGGTTGCGGGCGGCGGCGGTCATGGTGATGCCGTGCGGATGCCGCACGAACAATTCGACGCCCAGTTCCTCTTCCAGCTTCTTGATCTGCCGGCTCAGCGCGGGTTGGGCCACGTTCAGCCGGACCGCCGCGCGGCCAAAACTGCCCTCCCGGGCGACGCTGGCAAAGTAGCGAAGCTGCCGTACCTCCACGCCACGACCCTCCTGCTGGTATCCGGTGCGGGCATTTGCGACGCCCCCCGGACTGGCGATCAGACTAGACGGTATACCACACGATGAAAATAGCTGTTGGACCAGATGACGTCGGGACGGGCGCCGGTGTGCCGGACGGGGAGGTCACGCGCGCGCTGGCGGCCTTTGTCGCCGAAACTCCGGTTGCGGCGGTCCCGTCTTCGGCGATCGTTGCAGCACGGGCGGCGGTCGTCGATACAGTGGGGGTGGCGCTCGCTGGCCTGGAAGAGCCGCCGTCGCGGATCGCCGCCACCGCCGCGCTGGCCGCAGGGGCTGCTGGCATCGCGCCGCTCTGGGGGCGGCAGACGGGAACCGCGCCGGCCGAGGCCGCCTGGGCCAATGCGGTTGCAGGCCACGCACTCGACTTCGACGACAGCCTGCCGAGCCTTTGCGGCCATCCCTCGGTGCCGCTTTGTGCCACCGGGCTGGCGGTCGCAGCCGCGTTGTCGCGGCGCGGGCGGCCGGTTGACGGCACGGCGTTCCTGTCGGCCTTCGTCGTAGCGCTTGAGGTGGCGGGCAAGCTGTCGCGGGCGTTGGGCCATGGCCACTACGGCAGGGGCTGGCATCCGACCGCGACGCTGGGCGTGTTCTCGGCCACCGCGATGGCTTGCCGGCTGCAGGGTCTCGACGCCACCACCACGGCGCGGGCCTTCGGCCTTGCCGCCGCGCAGTCGGGTGGGATGGTGCGCAACTTCGGCACCATGGCCAAGCCGTTCCAGGCCGGCCACGCGGCCCGCGCCGCGGTGATCTCGGCCGATCTCGCGGCGGCAGGGATGACCGCGGCCGAGGACGTTTTCGACGGGCCGCGCGGCTACCTCGCCGTCTATGGCAACGGGTCCGCCGCGCCTATGCCGGTTCCCGGCGCATCGTGGGACATCTTCGAACCCGGCATATATGTGAAACGCTGGCCCTGCTGCTATGGAAACCACCGCGGGCTAGCCGGGATTTTTGAACTCGTCGCCCGCCACGGCATCGCAGCCGACGAGGTGCAGCGGGTCGAGGTAGGGTTCCTGCCCGACGCGGACAAGGCGCTGATCCACCGCGCCCCCACGGATGGACTGTCGGCCAAGTTCAGCATCGAATACTGCGCCGCCGCCGCCCTGATCGACGGTCGCGTGACGCTGGCGAGTTTCGAGGACAGTGCCATCCTTCGCCCCGACATCCGGGCGCTGATGGGCGGGGTCCACCGCGTGCCGATGCCGGGCGAGGGGTCGTTTTCCGGCGTGCTCGGCTGGACCGACGTCGCCATCGACACTGCGCGCGGCCGGTTTGAAACCCGCGTGGACCACACTCCAGGCTCGCCCGAGGCGCCGATGACCGATGCCGACCGGCTCGACAAGTTCATGGGCTGCGTTACTGGTCTTCTGGGGACCGACGGCGCCGACCGCCTATTCGCGGCCTTGGGCTCGCTGGAGCGGATGCCCGATGTCGCGGCCATAGCACCGCTGATGGAGGTCCGGGCATGACCGCGCGCGATATGGTGATCTGCGAATGTTTCGCCCGCGACGGGTTGCAGCATGAACCGGATTTCGTCCCGACCGCGACCAAGATCGCGCTGATCGACGCCTTTTCCCGCGCCGGATTCGCCCGGGTCGAGGCGACGAGCTACAGCCACCCCGGTCAGGTGCCGGCCTTTGCCGATGCCTCCGACGTGTTGGACGGCATTGCTCGGCCGTCCGGCGTGGCGTTCAAGGCGACCTGCCCGAACCCGCGCGCGGTCGACAGGGCGCTGGCCGATCTCGACGCCGGGGCCGGCGCGGATGAACTGAGCCTGCTGATTTCCGCGACCGAGGCGCATACTGCGCGCAACCTGCGCACCACCCGCGCCGACCAATGGCAACGGGTCGCAGAGATGGCCACGGCGGCGCGCGGGCGGGCGCGGCTCGTGGGCGTGATCTCGATGGCCTGGGGCTGCCCGTTCGAGGGTGCTGTCGATCCCGCCCGGGTGGCCGAGGATGCAGCGCGGTTTGCCGACCTCGGCGCCCACCTCGTGACGCTTGGCGACACCATCGGTACGGCAACGCCCAGCAGCGTGCGGGCGCTGATCGCGCGAGTCCGGGCGGCGGCACCGGCGGTAATCCCGGTCGGCCATTTCCACGACACCCGCGGCACCGGGCTGGCCAACTGCCTCGCCGCGCTCGACGCCGGCTGCACCCACCTCGACAGCGCGATGGGCGGCACCGGCGGGCATCCGGCCGACATCGTCTATGGCGAGGGCTTCACCGGCAATGTGGTGACCGAGGATCTGGTGAACCTGCTGGAGGAGGAGGGCGTGTCGACCGGCCTTGACCTTGACGCGGTGGACGCGGCCTCGAGCGCCTGCGAAACCGCACTGGGGCGGCCGCTGCGCAGCATGGTTGCCCGGTCCGGCTGGGGCCTGTCCCGGCGAGGGGAGGTGGCGCGTGCCTGATGTCCTGACGATCGAAACGCGCGGGCCGGTCCGCATCCTGACGATGAACCGGCCCGACAAGCTGAACGCGCTCGACACCGCCCTTACCCGGGCGCTGTGCGACGCGCTGGACGCGGCGGCAGGGGACGCTCAAGTCCGGGCTCTGGTCCTTAGCGGGGCGGGGCGCGCGTTCTGCGCCGGGGCCGACACCGGCGAATTCAGGGATCTGGTGCCGGGGCAGGGAGACCGCGTGGCAGACCGCGCCTCGCTGACAGCCCGCCTACACCGGCTGCTGCGCGCGGTGCCGCAGCCCATCGTTTCGGCGGTCCACGGTGCGGCGGTAGGCGGTGGGGCGGGCCTCGCTATCGGTTGCGATATGGCGGTGGCGGCCGAGGGGACGCGCTTCGGCTATCCCGAACTGCGCCACGACCTCGTCCCCGCGCTGGTGATGACCAACCTTGTCCGCCAGATGGGGCGCAAGCTGGCGTTCGAACTGGTGGCGACGGGCCGGATGCTGTCGGCGGCCGAGATGCTGGCGGCGGGCCTCGTCAATCGCGTGGTACCCGACGGCGATGCCTTGGCGGCGGCGCTGGACCTGGCGGAGATCTGCGCCCGGCCGAAGCCCATCGCGATGGAGGCGACCAAGCGACTTTTCCACGAGGTGGCCGAGGCCCATTACGACGCCGCTATGGAGGCCGGACTGCAGGCGAATATCGCGATGCGCGGATACAGGGACGGGCCATGACCGACGAAAGCCGTTTGATCGTCACCCGCGACGGCCCCGTCGCCAGCGTCATCCTGAACCGCCCGGACAAACGCAACGCCGTCGATCTCTCGACCTGCCACGCGCTGCGGTCGGCGTTTCAGGAGCTTGACGCCGACCCTACAGTGCTCGTCGTCCTGATCTCCGGCGCGGGGCCCTCGTTCTGCGCCGGGGCTGACCTATCCGAACGCAAGGGCCGCGATGCCGCCTGGGTCAGGCAACGACGGCTGGCGGCTTTTGCCGCCTATGACGCCATCGAACGCTGTGGTGTGCCGGTGGTGGCACTGGTCCATGGCGCCGTCGTGGGCGCGGGTGGCGAGATTGCGATGGCCGCCGATTTCATCATCGCCGCCGAAGGCACGGTGTTCCGCTTTCCCGAACCGAAATGGGGCACTGTCGGCGCGACGCAGCGGCTGCAACGCGCCATCGGCATTCGCGGCGCCAAGGAATTGCTGTTCACCGGCCGCGATCTGCCGGCGGCTGAGGCGTTGGCGCGCGGGCTGGGCGCGCGGGTGGTGCCGGCGGGCGACCTTGAGGCCACGGGACAGGACATCGCTGCCGCCATCGCCGCCGCGCCCGCGCTTGCGATTCGTCTGACTAAGCAGGCCATCAACCTGGGTGGCACCACCGATCTGGCGAATGGTATACGTATCGAACTCGCTGCGATTGACCACAATCTGGCGGAAGGCGACTGGCAGAAAGGACAAGAGCGCTTTATGGATCGCAAGAAAGATAGCTAGATCAGGAGATTAAACGACCAATAGCATTTCGGCATGACCTCATTCATCAACGGCCTTTGACTTGCCTGGTTCCGGGCGCCAGTCTCGACCCAAGAATGGAATACCGGATGCCCCGTAGAGAAGGTGCACCGGAAGGGAGGATCTGACGATGAGTGACTGGCCGCTTTCGGACGAGCTTGTCATGGTGCGCGACACCGCCAGACGGTTCATGCGACAGGACGTGAAACCGGCCGAGGATCAGGTCGAACACGACGCAATCCATCTGCCTGACCACCTGCTGCTGCCGCTGCAGCAAAAGGCCAAGGATCTGGGCATCTGGTGCATCCGCTCACCGGCCGAATACGGCGGCGCCGGGCTGTCGCTCTTAGGACAGGCCGTGGTGGCCGAAGAAACTGCCCGCTGCCGGATGGGTGCCTACATTCCCGCCTGCGGTGCCATCGGATTCGACGTGCCGAACACCGTGTTCGAATGGGGCACCCCCTACCAGATCGAGAAGTACGCCAAGCCCGGCGTGATCGAGGGGCGCAAGGTGTTCACCGCCGTGACCGAGCCCACTGGCGGGTCGGACCCGGCGCGGTCGATCCGCACCCGCGCCGTACGGCAGGGCGACGACTATGTGCTGAACGGCACCAAGATGTGGATTTCCGGCATCCAGCACGCGACCTGGGGCATGGTCTTTGCCCGCACCGGCGACCAGGGCGACCGGGGCGGCATTTCCGCTTTCATCCTGGAACTCGACACACCCGGCGTGTCGACCCGGCGGATCCCGGTGCTGCGTGCCTATTCGCCCTACGAAATCACCCTGCAGGACGTGAAGATCCCGGTCAAGAACCTGTTGGGCGAAGAGGGCAAGGGCTTTCAGGTGTTCTCGAAATGGACCACCGAGGGCCGCATCCCCTATGCCGCCGGCACCCTCGGCGTGGCGCAGGAGGCGCTCGAGATGGCGATCGAGTGGGTCCGCCACCGCGAGACTTTCAAGACAAAACTTGCCGACAAGCAAGCGATCCAGTGGATGGTCGCCGACAGCGAGATGGAGCTGCAGGCGGCGCGGATGCTGGTCTACAAGGCCGCGATGGTCCACGAAACCGGCGGCGACCTGCGCTACTGGTCCTCGATGGCCAAGGTCACGGCGACGGAAACCGCGCACCGCGTGGTGGACCGCTGCGTGCAGATGTTCGGCGCGCTGGGCGTGGCCGAGGAGATGCCGCTGGAACGCTGGTTTCGAGAGTTGCGGGTCAAGCGCGTGGGCGAGGGGCCGTCAGAAGTGCAGCGCATGGTCGTTGCGCGCAGCCTGCTCAAGACACGGTCGACCGTCGATGCCGGTTGAGCTCAGCCTTTCGGATGGGATCGCGACGGTCACCATCGACCGCCCGGACAAGCGCAACGCGCTGGACGCGGACCACTATACCGCGCTGTCCGAGGCGTTCGTGCAGGTCCGCGACGACGACTCAATCCGTTGTGCGATCCTCACCGGGGCAGGCAACCGCGCGTTCTGCGCCGGGGCCGACATCGGTACCTGGCTCGGCCGCGACCGCAGGCTGACGGACCTCTGGGCGACGCAGACGGGGCTGCTGCCGAACCGCGGACTGGAGATCTGGAAGCCGGTGATTGCCGCCGTGAACGGTGACTGCATCGGCGGCGGGATGACGCTGCTGATGGGGACGGACATCCGCGTTGCCGCGCGCCATGCTACCTTTTCCCTGCCAGAAGGGCGGCGCGGCGTGATCCCCGCCAATGGCGGCACCCAGCGCCTGCTGCGGCAACTGCCCCATGCCGTGGCGATGAAGTTGCTGCTGTTGGGCGAGCCGATGACGGCGGACGAGGCCGGTCGCTGGGGTTTCGTCAACGACGTGGTGGAAGCCGATGAGGTGATGGAGGTGGCGCTGGCTTGCGCCCGCCGGATCGCTGCTGCCGCGCCGCTGGCGATGCAGGCGGCCAAAGAACTGGCGATCCGCTCACAGGATCTGACGATGGCCGAAGGGCTGCGGATGGAACAACTGGTGCAGCACGCGCTTCTGGCCAGCAACGACGCCGCCGAAGGGCGCGCGGCGTTCGCTGAGAAACGTGAACCGGCGTTCGGGGGGCACTGACATGGACGGGCCTCTCAGCGGCATCCGCGTGGTCGACCTGACCCAGATCTACAATGGGCCCTATGCCACCTTCCTGATGGCGATGGCCGGGGCCGAGATCATCAAGGTCGAGCCGCCGGGCGGCGAACACACCCGCCGCCGCCAACGCGACGGCGGCGGCGCGCATATCCCCCATGCTATGCTGAATTCCGGCAAGGTCTTCGTCGAACTCGACCTCAAGACCGAGGCGGGAAAGGCGGAGCTGACCGCGCTCATTGAAACCTCCGACGTGCTGGTGGAAAACTTCCGCCCCGGCGTGCTTACCCGGCTAGGATTTTCACGCGAGCGGCTGGCCGAGTTGAACCCCAAGTTGGTCTATGCGGCCAGCTCCGGCTTTGGCACCACCGGCCCCTACCGCGACTATCCGGCGATGGACCTTGCCGTGCAGGCGCTGAGCGGCGTGATGAGCATCACCGGCTTTCCCGACAACCCGCCGGTCAAGGCCGGGCCGGCGATCTGCGACTTCAACGCCGGGGTGCATCTGTATGGTGCCATCGTCACAGCGCTCTTGGAACGCGAACGCACCGGGCGCGCACGGGCGGTCGAGGTGTCGATGTTCGAGGCAATCTATCCTGCGCTCGCGTCGAACCTCGGGCTGATGAGTGGCACCAACAAGGACCGCCCGCCGCGTACCGGCAACCAGCACGGCGGGCTGTCGATCTCGCCCTACAACGTCTATGCCTGCCGCGACGGTTGGTGCGCGATCCTCGCCAACAACGAACACCAGTGGCGCGCGCTGGCGCGGTTCTTTGGCCAGGACTGGGCCATCGACGAACCCCGCTATGCCTCCATGTATGACCGCGTGGCCCGCATCGACGAGGTCGACGCGCTCGTCGCCGGCTGGGCGGCTGGGTTCACCAAGGACGAGCTGTTCCGCGGCCTCGTCGCGGTCGGCGTTCCGGCGGCCCCGGTGCGCGAGCTGTCCGAGGTGATGACCGACCCGCACCTGCACGCGCGCGGCGCGCTGGTGGACATCGACCATCCGATCTACGGGCCCGTGACGCTGCCGACCAGTCCGATGGTCTACGAAGGGATGGACCGTACGATCCGCTGGCCCAGCCGGAAACTGGGCGAGGATCAGGCGGTCCTGGACCAGGTGCGCGCCGCAGCCGCGGAGGCGGAGTGATGACCGCGACTCCAACATCCGCCCCGGTGGGCGAGGCCGACATTCCTGCCGCGACCCGTGTGCGCTATGGCCCGGGCACGCTGTACAGCGCGGTCCCAGCCGAGGTTGAGGCAATGGGTGCTTCGCGCGCCTTCGTCATCACCGGCCGCACACTCGGCGCCCATGCGCAGGTGGGGGAGCTGAAGCTCCGGCTGGGTGACCGCCTCGCGGGGCATTTTGCCGGCATGGGTGAACATTCGCCTCGTTCCACGGTCCTTGCTGCGGCGGCAGCGGCGCGCGAGGCCGGGGCGGACTGCCTGATCGGCATTGGCGGCGGCAGCGCGATCATCGGGACCAAGGGCGTCGCCCTGATCCTCGGAGAAGGCGACGATCTGGACGCGCTGCGCGCCGACTACGACTACCGCACGCAGAAGATCACGGTGCCGTCTCTGACCAACCGCAAGCCGCCGGTGATCGCGGTGCCGACGACGCTGACCTCGGGCGAGTTTTCGTCGGCGATGGGCATCACCGACGACGCGACCGGCGCCAAGGACATCTTCATCGACCCCGGCGTGGTGCCGCGGGTGATCGTGCTGGACCCGGTACTGGCGGCCGAGACACCGGCCCGGCTTTGGGCCTCGACCGGGGTCAAGGCGCTGCAGAACGCCATCGAGCGGTTCTACGCCAAGAACGCCAATCCATTCATCGAGGGCACCTGCCTCGAAGCCATTGCGATTGTGTTCCGCGACCTTGTGCCGTCGCTGGCGGATCCGCAGGACATCGCCGCGCGCGGGCGGCTGCAATTCCTGAACTGGATGACGGCGTTCGGTGCGGGCAAGGGCGGGATAGGCCTTGGCCACGGCATCTGCCACCAGCTGGGCGCGGTCAGCCACATTCCGCATGGCATCAGCGGCGGCATCGTTCTGCCGCACATGATGCGGTTCAACCGGCCCGATACGCTGGCCCGGCAGCGCCGGATCGCCACCGCGATGGGCATCCGCGACGCCGCGTCCGACACCGAGGCGTCGGAACGGGCCGAGGCCAGGGTGCGCGCGCTGGTGGCCGACCTTGGCCTGCCCGCTACGCTGTCTGCCGTGGGGGTGCAGCGGGCGGATCTGCCCAAGGTGGCCGAACTGACGCTAAGGGACCGGACCCTTGCCCCGACGCCGCGCCCGCCGCGCGACGCGGCCCAGGTGCTCGCCCTGCTTGAGGAGATGTATTGACGACCCGCGGTCGCCCGCGGAGGAGGCGGGCGGCGGCGGAAGACGGAACGGGCCGAGAGAAGCCCCCCTACGATAACTGACCCATATACCAGAGGAGGAGAGACAATGCGACTTCAGTCCCTACCCGCCGCCGTGTTCGCCGCGGCGCTGGCGCTTCCTGCCGCTGCGCAGGACGTCGATTTCAGCGGCCAGACCATCGACTTCATCGTGCCCTACGGCCCGGGCGGCGGGTCCAGTACCCACGCCCGCGCCATCGCGCCGCTGCTGGAACAAGAGCTTCCGGGCAATCCGACCATCGTCATTACCAATGTCGAGGGCGGCGGGTCGATCCGTGGGTTGAATCAGTTCACCCAGACCGCCGAACCCGACGGGCTGACCATCGCGGCGCTGGGCACCGGCAGCTACTTTGCCCCGCTGCTGGGCGATGCCACGGTGGAATACCCGCTGTCGGAATTCCGCCCGATCCTCGCCTCGCCCTACGGGCTGGTGGCCTATGGCCGGGCGGATGCGGGGTTCACCGGCGACTCGCTGCAGGACGTGCAACTGCTTCAGGACAACACCTTTGTCCACGTCGGCGACGGCCCGGCCAAGGCCGACATGCCGGTGATGTACTGCTATGACCTGCTCGGCATCGAAGTGCTGGGCGTCTGGGGAACCTCGCGCGGGGAAAGCCGACAGGCGTTCGAACGCGGCGAGAGCCAGGTCAACTACGATAACCTCGCCGGCTGGGAATCAGAGCTCAAGCCGATGATGGACGAAGGCGTTATGGTGCCGATCTTTACCATGGGCTATCTGAACGAGGCCGGAGAACTGGAGCGCGACCCGACACTGCCGGACACGCCGCATTGCATGGAACTCTATGAAATGGTGCATGGCGAGCCGGTGACCGGGGTCCAGCGCGAGGTCTGGGACGCCATGTTCGCGATCCGCATGTCCACCGCCAAGACCATCGTGCTGCCGCCCGGCACGCCGGACGACATCTTCGCCACCTACCAGGCCGCGATGCAGCGCGTGGTGAACCGGCCCGAGATGGCGGACCCGACCCTGCAACTCGAACTGGGCGGCTATCCGCAGGCGGTGGGCGAGGCGGCAATACGCGGCCACCGGCAGGCGTCCGTAATCTCCGACGAGGCCCAGGCGGAATTGCTGCGCTGGCTGGCCGACACCTGGTCGGTGACCTACTGACGCGACGACAGGGTGGTGCCATCAGGTGCCGCCCTCAACCTGAGGCCCGGCAGGGGCGGAGAAAGAAGTGATCGAAATGTTCGATGTCCTCGGCACAACGGCGCTGCCGGCTTTTGTGGAGTTGTTCCAGATCCAGCACCTGCTGCACCTGTTGTTCGGCGTGGTCCTGGGGCTGAGCGTGGGCCTCTTGCCCGGGCTCGGCGGGCTGACGGCGATGGCCCTGGTGCTGCCGTTCATCTACGGCATGGACCAGACCTCGGCGCTGGCCATGATTATCGGCATGACATCGGTCACCAATACGTCGGATACCTTCCCATCGGTGTTGATGGGGATTCCTGGCAGTTCCTCGTCGCAGGCGACGGTGGTGGACGGCTACCCCCTGGCCCGCAAGGGGCAGGGCGCGCGCGCGCTGTCGGCGGCATTCATGGCGTCGATGGTGGGCGGCGTGTTCGGCGCGTTCGTGCTGACCTTTGCGGTGTTCTTCGCCAAGCCGATCCTCTTGATGATCGGGTTCGGCGAACAGCTGTTGCTGGTCATCCTGGCGCTCATCCTGGTCGGCATGCTGACCGGCCCAAGCGTCATCAAGGGACTGGCCGGATGCGGCTTTGGCATCCTCGTCGGCTGCGTCGGCGCGGCGACGGCAACCGCCGAATACCGCATGACCTATGGCAGCCTCTACTTGTCGGACGGGATCCCGCTGGTGGTGCTGGCGCTGGGCCTGTTCGCGATCCCCGAAATCCTCGAGGTGCTGCGCACTCGCGAACGCATCGCCGAGGAGCAGCTTCTGGGAAAGGGCTGGCTTCAGGGATTGAAGGATACCTGGATCCACAAATGGATCGTACTGCGCTGTTCGGCCATCGGCACGATCATCGGCGCGCTGCCCGGGATCGGCGGCAGCGTCATCGACTGGGTTGCCTATGGCCACGTCGTGCAGACCAGCAAGGACAAGTCGCAATTCGGCAAGGGCGACATCCGCGGCGTGATCGCGCCCGAATCCGCTAACAACGCCAAGGAGGGCGGCGCGCTGATCCCGACCCTGCTGTTCGGCATCCCGGGGTCGGGGACGATGGCGCTGGTTCTGGCGGCCTTTACCCTCATCGGCATTACTCCGGGCCGCCAGATGGTGCAGGAAAACCTTTCGCTCACCTTCACCATCATCTGGTCGATCGCCGTCGCCAACATCTTCGGCGCCGGGATCGCCTTTGCGCTGGCCTCGCCGATCTCGCGGCTGACGGCGGTGCGCTACCGGCTGCTTGCGCCGTTCCTGCTGAGCGTCGTGTTTTTCGCCGCCTACCAGGCGACGCAAAGCTGGGGCGACCTTCTGACGATGATGGCCGTCGGCGGCATCGCGATCTTTCTCAAGCGGTTTGGCTGGTCGCGCCCGGCCTTCCTGATCGGCTTTGTGCTGTCCTCGGGGCTGGAGGCGGCGTTCTACCGAACCGCTCAGATCTACGGATTCAGCTTTCTCTACCGGCCGGTGTCGATTGTGCTGTTCCTGCTGGTCGCAGTGACGGGCTATATGGCTTGGCGCAGCAAGACGCGGGTCAGCGACCAGGTCGGCGACATGGAGGGCAAGACGCCGCGCAGGCTGCCGCAGGTGGCCTTTGCGACCGTGCTCCTGCTGGTGCCGCTCGCTGTGATCCTGGATACCTGGGATCTGCGCTTCCTCGGCCGGGTGTTCCCGCTGACCGTCGCCGTCATCACGCTGATGTTCATCTCGGTGGGGATATACAGGCTGGCGCGCGCGCCGGACGGGGCCTCAATCCTGTTTGATGGCGACCTCGGGCTCGATACCTCCGGCAGCGACCTAACGCTGTGGCACGGGGCGGGCATCATCGCGGGCTTTGCAGGGCTAATCGCCGTGCTGGGCTTTGCGGTGGGCTCGCCGGTGTTCGTCGGGCTGTTCCTGCTGGGGGTCGCCCGGGTGCGCTGGCCCTGGGCGATCTTCGGTGCGGCGGCGATGGCGGCGTTTCTCTACCTGCTGACCTCGGTCCTGAACGTGGCGCTGGTCGCGCCGCTGATCGACTGGGGCTTCTGAGGCCAGAGAGGGATTTGGAAATGGCGACACCAGGCAAGGCGGTCGAAGGCAAGGTGGTCCTCGTCACCGGGGCGGGCCGCGGCATCGGTCGCGCCATCGCCATGGCAATGGCGGCCGAAGGCGCGCGCGTCGTGGTCAACGACCTCGGCGTCGGCGTGGACGGCGCGGGGGGCGAGGCGGGGCCGGCGGAACAGACAGCCGACGACATTCGGGCGGCGGGCGGCGCTGCGGTGGCCAACACCGACAGCGTCGCGGACTGGGACGGCGCGCACCGCATGGTCGCGCAGGCACTGGACAACTTTGGCCGGATCGACGCGGTGGTGAACAACGCGGCGATCCTGCGCGACGCGATATTCCACAAGATGACGCGCGAGGACTGGGATCTTTCCCTGTCAGTGATCCTTTCCGGCAGCTTCTACGTCTCGCGCGCGGCGGCGCCGCACTTCCGGGCGCAAGAAGCCGGCGCCTATGTCCACGTCGCCTCGACCTCGGGCCTGATCGGCGGCATGGGACAGGCGAACTACGGCGCGGCCAAGCTGGGCCTGCAGGGCCTGTCCAAGGCCATTGCGATCGACATGGCACGGTTCAACGTGCGGTCGAACATCGTGGCCCCCACGGCCTTTACCCGGATGACGGAATCGATCCCGACCCAGACGTCGGAACAACGCGCCCGCGCCGCCGCGCGTCGGACCATCCCGGCCGAACGCAACGCGCCGATTGTCGTCTATCTGGCCAGCGACTTGGCGGCCCATGTCTCGGGCCAGATCTTCTACACCCGCGACAACGAGCTGGTCCTGTTCAGCCAGCCCCGCCCGGTCCGGCAGGCGCATACCGCCGAGGGCTGGACCCCGCAGACCATCGCCGACCACGTCATGCCGGTATTTGCGCCGAATTTCGTGCCGCTGGACCGGACCCGCGATGTATTCAAGGGCTATCTGCCGTGACACCCGATGCGCCCGACCTCGGCCGGCTGATCTCGCCGCGGGGGATCGCAGTGGTGGGCGCCTCGGACAACGCGCGGTCGGTCGGCGGGCAGCCGATGATCTACCTCACCAGCTATGGCTACGCCGGCACGGTGCATCCTGTGAACCCGACGCGAGTCCGGGTAATGGGCCTGCCCTGCGTGCCGTCGGTCCGCGACGTCCCCGACCCCTGCGACGTGGCACTGGTCGCGGTCGCCGCACACCGGGTCGCCGACGTCATCCGCGACTGCGGTGCGCGCGGCATCCCCTTTGCGGTGATCCTGTCCTCGGGCTTTCGCGAGGCGGGGCCGGACGGTCAGTTGCTGGAGGCTAACTTGGCGAGCGTTGCGCGTGCGGCCGGCGTACGGCTCGTCGGTCCGAACTGCATGGGCGTCCTTAACATCCCCGAGCACATCCACTGCGGCTTTGGCCAGGGGTTTCGGGTCCGCGACTACATCCCCGGACCGGTGGCGATGGCGACGCAAAGCGGCGGCTACGGCTTCACCCTGCTGCGCAATGCCAGCCGCGAGAAGCTGGGGTTCAACCATGTCGTGTCGGTCGGCAACAGCATCGATCTGGACGCGCTGGATTTCGTCGGCCACTTCCTCGAACGCGACGACGTGCGGATCGTCACCGCGTTCCTAGAAGGCGTCCGCGACGGCCGCCGCCTCCTGACGCTCGGCCGCCGCGCGCTGGCGCTGGGCAAGCCGATCCTGGTGTGGAAGGTCGGCAACACCCCAGCCGGCCGCACCGCCGCCGCATCCCACACGGCGAGCCTGACCAGCAGCTACGACCTGTTCCGTGCGGCGTTCCGCGAAGGCGGCATCATCGAGTTGCGCGATTACGAGGATCTCGTGGACGTGGCGCGCGGCTTCCTTGGCGGGCGGCTGCCTCGCGGTCCCCGCGTCGGGTTAGTCAGCGGGTCGGGCGGGGCCGGGGTGATCGCCGCCGACCGGTTCTCCGAAGCCGGGCTGACCCTGCCGGCCTGGTCCGACGCGACCCGCGCGGCACTGCGCGACGGGCTCGGCCCATTCTCGGGCACCGGCAACCCGATCGACCTGTCGGGCGAGGGCAGCCGCGACGGGCGCAGCCTGTCCAACATCGCGACGGACATCGTGCTGGCCGACGACGGCGTGGATATGGTCATGGTCCGATCCGGTCAAACCTCCGGGTCGGCCGCGGCCGCCCGCGCGCTCGCCGCAATCCGCGATGCGGCGGATAAGCCGGTGCTGGTGGCGACGGTGGCCGAGGATCATGCCGAGGGCAAAGCGGCGCTGGATGCCGCAGGCGTGCCCTGGTTCCTGACGGTCGGCCGTGCCGCGACAGCGGCGCGGGCGCTCGCCACCTTTGCCGCCGCCCAAGCCGCGCCGCCTGGCGACCCCAGCCCCCGCCCACTGCCCCGTCCCGCGCTGGAATTGCCCGACCGGGGCGGGTTTCTGAGCGAGGGGGACTCCCGCCCGGTACTGGCGGCATACGGCATCCCGCAAGTCCGCACGTTGCATGTCGCGGGCGCAGTGCCGGCGAATCACGGCCTGTGCTATCCGCTGGCGGTCAAGGCGAACTGTGCCGGCCTGCCGCACAAGACCGAGGCCGGGGCCGTGCGGCTGAACCTCCCTGACTTGGCTTCGGTGAGGGCCGCCGCGCGTGAGGTGACCGGAGCCGCGTGCACCGCCAGCCCCGACACGCCGCCCGACGGCGTGCTGCTGCAAGAGATGACCCGCGGCACCGAACTGATCCTCGGCGCGATGGACGACGCCTGTTTCGGCCCTATCGTCATGGTCGGCTTGGGCGGGGTTTTCGCGGAACTGCTGCGCGACACCGCCTACGGCTTTGCCCCCGTCTCGGCCGCGACCGCCCGCGCGATGATCGACAGCCTGCGCGGCAAGCCGCTGCTCGACGGCTGGCGTGGGGCCGCGCCCGCCGACCGCGACTCCGTGGCCGATGCGCTGGTGCGGCTGTCCTGGCTGATCGCCGACCACCGCGATCGGATCGCCGTCATCGACATCAACCCGCTGTTCGTCGAGGGCGACACCGTGCTGGCCGCCGATGCAGTGATCACGCTAAAGGACCTGGGCTGATGCCGCTCGACCCCGACAGGCTCGCCGCCTACCGCATTCCGGTCACCACGATGGAGTGGACCGAGCGCGACACCATGCTTTACGCGCTGGGCGTGGGCCTGGGCGCCGACCCTCTGGACACGTGTCAGTTGCGCTTCGTCTGGGAGGAAGGGCTGCTGGCCCTGCCGACGATGGCTGCTATCCTCGCAGCGCCCCATGCCTGGATACGCCACGCCGATGTCGGATCCTCGGGCCGCAGCGTCCACGCCGGCATCCGGCTCGCCCTGCACGCACCGATCCCCGTGGCGGGGCGGGTGCGGTCCGACAACACCGTGGCCGAGGTCATCGACAAGGGCCCAGGCAAGGCCGCACTTGTGACGACCCGGCGCGAGATCGTGTCGGACCCGGACGGCCGCTCGCTCTGCACGATCCTGTCTACGAGCATGCAGCGCGGCGACGGCGGCTTTGGCGGATCGCCAACCCCGGCCGAACCGCCGCGCCCGATGCCCGATCGCGCCCCGGACGAAGTCATGGACATCCACGTCCTGCCGCAAGCCGGACTGATCTACCGGCTTTCCGGCGATCGTAACCCGCTGCACGTCGATCCCATGACCGCGCGGCGCCACGGGTTTCCCCGGCCTATCCTGCATGGCCTCGCCACCTTCGGCAGGGCCGGCCACGCAGTGATGGCCCGGCTCTGCAGCTATGACCCCACGCGGCTGCGTGCCATCGCGGCGCGGTTTTC
Source organism: Silicimonas algicola (assembly GCF_003970735.1). Classification (GTDB taxonomy): domain Bacteria; phylum Pseudomonadota; class Alphaproteobacteria; order Rhodobacterales; family Rhodobacteraceae; genus Silicimonas; species Silicimonas algicola. The sequence continues at coordinate 3,004,214 of NZ_CP034588.1, read as the reverse complement.
GCAGCCCGTCTACCCGGGGGACACCCTGCGCATCGGGCTGTGGCGTGAAACCCGCGGGCCGCACCGGTTCCGCGCCTGGGTGCCGGCGCGGGACGACGTGGTGGTGCTGGACGGTGGCGAGGCGGAGGTGATGGATGGCTGACGGACGCAGCGCGGCGCTGGCCGCATGGATCTCCGGGGCCGCCGACCGGCCGCTACCGGACGAGGTCCGCGCCGCGGCGCGCGAGGCGTTGATCGACCACATCGGCGTCGCCGTGGGTGCCGCGAACGAAGGCGTGACGCTGGTCGCCCGGCGCATGGCTCAACGCTGGGCAATGCCCGGCAGGGCGCGCATCTACACCGGCGGCCTCACCGGCGCCCCGCTCGCGGCACTGGTCAACGGCACGATGGCCCATGCCACCGACTTCGACGACACCCACGAAAACGGATCGGGCCATATCTCGGCGCCGGTGCTGTCGGCGGCACTGGCGCTGGCACTGGACCAGGGGCAGGAGGGCGACCGCGCGGTGGCGGGCTTCGTCGCGGGATTCGAGGTGATGGCCCGTCTTGGTGGTGGCTTCATCGACGGTGTGGGCCGCAACTTGCAGGCGCGCGGGTTCCATCCTACGGGCATCCACGGCGTCGTCGGCGCGGCGGCGGCGGCCTCTGTCCTGCGCGGCTTCGACGCCGCTGCCACCGCCAGCGCGCTCGGTGCCGCCGCCACTACCGCTTCGGGGCTCGTCGCGTCCTTCGGCACCCATGCCAAGCCGTTTCATGCCGGCCATGCCGCGATGAACGGGCTGATGGCTGCGGATCTCGCCGCCGACGGCTTTGCCGCCGCGACCGATCTGCTGGACCTCGACCGGGGCCTGCTGCCCGCGATGATCCAGGACGGAAAGGTCACGGTGCCGCCGCTCGACCTCGACCGCTGGCTGATCCTGCGCAACGGCTACAAGCCCTTTGCCTGCTGCCGCGCGACCCATGCGTCGGCGCAGGCGGGCCACAGGATCGGACCGCGCCTCGCCGGCCGCAGGATCACCCGCGTGACCACCCGCGTCCACCGCAGCGCTCCTTTCACCGCCGGGCGGATGGACCCGCAGACCCCGCTCGAGGCCAAATTCAGCGTCGCCTTCTGCCTGTCGGCGGCAATCTGCGGGTATCAGCTGGAGGACACCGATTTCGCCGAACCGATGCTGCGCGACACCCGCGTCCGGGCGATCCTGCCGGTGGTAGAGCTGCACCCGCAGCCCGACCAGCCGCAGTCGCAGGCGCGGATCGATGTCTGGCTGGAGGACGGCACGCAGCTGACCGAGGAGACGACGCTGTTCCTCGGCCACCCCGACAACCCGATGGGCCGCGACCGCATCGCGGGCAAATTCCTGTCGCTGGTGACGCCGGTCCTGGGCGAGGGCCGGACGACCCGCCTGCTTGCGGCGCTGGACCGATTCGAAAGCCCCGGCGCGCTGGGCGAAATGGCGGACCTGCTCGCAGGCCGGGCGGCATGACCGACGACGCGGACGACCTGCTGGCACTGATGACGAACAGCGCGGCCCGCTTTGCCGGGGCGTCGACCGACCGGGCGCGCGCCTTGCGCGGTAGGCTGCCGGGGTTCGACCAGGGCGTCTGGGACGCGATGACGGCACAGGGCTGGACCGGTGTGATGGTGCCAGAGGACGCGGGCGGGCAGGGCCTGACCCTCGCCGCCGCCTGCGCTTTGCTGGACCCGCTGGCCCGGGCGCTCCTCCCCGAACCGCTCGCTGCCGTGGCGGTCGAAGCGGCGGTGCTGGCCGGGGCCGTGGACGCGATCGAGGTGCTGCAGGGCATCGCTGCGGGCCGGGTCACGGTGGTCGCTGCGGGGGGAACGCTGGCGGTCGCGGCGGGGCGATTGTCGGGGCGGGTGAATCATGTACCAGTTGGCCCGGGGGCCGACCTGTTCCTTGTTGCGGCCCCCTACGGCCAGATCGCCGCCCTGCCGCCCGGCACGCCGGGCCTGACGGTGACGCCAGAACCCCGCGCCGACGGAACCTATGCCGCGCGGCTGGATCTGGACGCCGTTCCGATCGGCATGGCTCTAGCCGAAGGTGCCACCGGCCGGTCCGCCCTGCGCCGCGCCCGCGCTGCCGCCGTCATCGCCACCTCGGCCGAATTGTTCGCCTGCATGGACCGGGCGCTGGAGATCACGCTCGACTACATGCGTCTGCGCGAACAGTTCGGCCGGCCGATAGGCGCGTTCCAGGCGCTCCAGCACCGCGCTGTGGACCTCTACATCCAGAAGGAACTGGCGCGCGCCGTGCGGGACGAGGCAGTCGCCGCCTTTGACGCAGGGGCTGACCCTGACTGGCTGGACCTTGTGGCGTCGCGCGCGAAGGCCCGCGCGGGCCATGCGGCGGCGTTGATCGGCCGCGAGGCCATCAAGCTGCACGGCGCCATCGGCGTGACCGATGCCCATGACGCCGGTCTCTACTTGCGGCGCATCCTGTCGCTGGCTGCCTTGCACGGCAACGCCGACCACCACCGCATCCGCTGCGACGCGCTTAGCCCGACTCTGACCGAAGCTAAGGACACCAACCTCCCGCCGCCTCCGCCCGAATTTCTGGCCAACAGCAACGCCGACATCGACTGGAACGCTTGGCCGGAGCCGGTATTTCGCGCCGGCATCCGGGCCTGTTTCGACCGGTACTACCCCGACCACTTACGCCACAAGGGCCGGCGCGGGACACCAGCAGAGCTGCGCGACTGGCTGGCGCTGATGGTCGCCAAGGGCTGGATGGCCCCGGCCTGGCCGCGCGACCGGGGCGGCATGGGCCTGTCGCCGGCACGGCAACTGATCTTCATCGAGGAACGCGAACGCGCCGGGATCATGCGCCACCCCGATCAGGGTACGGTGATGCTGGGGCCGATGCTGATGCGGCATGGCACGGCCGCGCAGCAGGACCACTGGCTGCCCCGCATCCTGTCGAACAAAACGATCTGGTGCCAGGGTTATTCCGAGCCGCAGGCGGGGTCGGATCTGGCCAGCCTGCGCACCCGTGCGGTGGCGAGGGACGGCGGCTGGACCCTCGACGGGTCGAAGATTTGGACCACAATGGCGCACCACGCGACCCACATGTTCCTGCTGGCGCGCACCGACCTGCAGGCGAAAAAGCAGGCGGGGCTCAGTTTCTTCCTCCTCGACCTCGCAACGCCCGGCGTCACGATCCGGCCGATCCGCAACATCGCCGGCCACGAGGAGTTCTGCGAGGTGTTCTTCGACGCCGTCGCGATCCCGGCCGAAAATCTTGTCGGGCCGCTGCACGGTGGTTGGACCGTGGCCAAGTCGGTACTCGGGTTCGAGCGACTGAACAACGGCAGCCCGCGCCGGGTCGAGGGGCCACTGAAGCTGGTGACCGAACTGGCTCAGGCGACGGGGTTGGACGCCGACCCGGTGTTCCTATCGCGGCTGGCGGCGGTGACGCTGGACGTGGCTGACCTGAAATCCGCCTATGCCCGCTTTGCCGGGCAGGTCGCCGCCGGCGAGTCGCCGGGGCCCGAGGTGTCGCTGCTCAAGGTCTGGGCCGGCGAATGCGCGCAGCGGCTGACCGAATTCCTGATCGAGGCGGCGGGCGAGGCCGGTGGCGTCGCCGGGCGGCAGGACTTCAGCGGGGTGCAGCTCGACGTTCTGGCGCCGTTCTACGCTATGTTTCCCGCGCAGATTGCGTCGGGCACCAACGATATCCAGCGGAACATCCTCGCCACCCGGGTGCTGGGCCTGCCGCGCAGCTAGTCCTCGCGCCGGGGGCCGAAGACCGCGACTTCCAGCCGTTCGACGGCAGGCAGGAACCGCAAGCGGACCTGCAGGTCGAGGATCGTCTTGGCAAAAGCGTTCACCATGATTGCGCGGGTAACGTGGAATCCTAGGATCAGCGCGGAATTGAGGTGCAGCACCTGCGCCGTCACCGACATCTCGGCGATGCCCCCGGCCGATGAGGCGAGTGCAGCGGTGGCGAGGTCAAGCCCGGTTGCCGCCGACAGGATCGCCGCCACGCCGAACAGCGCCGCCGTGACCAGCAGGGTAAACACGACGCCCAGCAGGAACAGCCGCGGCATGCGCAGCACGATGTCGCGCCGGAACCGCGCGCCGACCGCGACGCCCAGCAGGTATTGCCCGCCGATGAACAGCCCGTGCGGCAGGTGCCCGCCGATCATGTCGAACGACGACAGCGCCGCCGCCGCGACCAGCGCGCCTAGCATCCAGGGGTTCGCAGCCCCAAGCCAGCGCATCGCCATGACCCCCAGAAGCGCCGCGAGGAACAGCGGCAGCAGGAAGGGCAAGGGAACCGACGGGGCGGTGACGATGGTCGCAAAGGTGCCGTGGATGTCCAACGCGATGATCGTCGGCGGCAGCACCAGTACGACGAGGCCCAGCCGCACTGTCTGGGCTACGGCAATGGGCTCGGACCGCGCGCCGGCGGCGGCGCCGATGTTCGCCATCTCGGATAGCCCGCCCGGCATCATCGCGAAGAACGCGGTGTTGCGGTCGAGCCGGCCGAAATGCGCGTAAAACACGCTGAAAAATCCGGTGACGCAGGCGGCGGTTAGCGCGATCACCACCATCACCGGAACCCACAGAACGATCTGCGCCAACAACGCGCCGGTGATGTTCAGCCCCAGCGCGGCACCGATCACCAACTGCCCTAGTCGCCGCATCCGCGTCGTCGCCAGCACTGGGCGGCCCGACACCGAGAAAAGCGCCGTCGCGATCAGCGGCCCAAGGATCCAGGCCAGCGGCACATCGGCCACCTCGAACGCGACGCCGGTCGCCGCCGCCACCGCCAGAGCCAGCCCGCGCTGCAGCCAGAGGAACAGGCGCGACACCGCCGCCTCCGACCGGGTTAGGCTGCAGCGAGCAAGGCGATCAGCGTGCCGGCATCGTCGAGGTTGTCCATCCTCAGCACTGCGTCGGCCAGCTCCCGGGCCTGCGCCTCGGGCAGGGCCTTGGTCGCCAGTTTCATGAACTTGTCCACGATGTCGGCCTCTGTCGCGAACGATTTTTCGCTGCCGCGCGGCGCCTCGACCGTTTCCTCGTGGACGCTGCCGTCGGTGAGTTGGACCTCGACCCGGACCATGTGCCGGAACCGCGACCCGCGCGCGGTGATGGCGGGATCCTCGCGGCAGGTGACCCGGCGCGAGAGCGAGATCCGGTCGGCGTTGTCCACCACATCGGGAGTGAACTGGTCCACGAATACGTCGCCTTCGATCAGCAGGGTCGCTACGCAGAACGGCAGGTTCAATTGGGCCGAGGTCAGGCCTTCGGGTCGGTAGGGCCAGCCAACATGATCGACCGTGACCTGGCTGCCGTGCACCACGATCTCCTTCAACTCGTCCAGTGTGAAGGGCCGCCGCGACTGGATCGCGCGGATTGCGTCGAGCGTTGTGTGGTTGCTGCCGACGCAGGAATAGAACTTGAGCGCGATCTTCTCCGTCTCCCACCGCTCGCCAAGATCGGCCGAAAGCTCGGTCATGTCGAAGCGATCGGTGGAGCGCGAAAACGTGGTGCAGAACCCGCCATAAGGCGCCTCGAGCACGTCGCGGATGCCGGTGAAGCCGTCCTTCGCAAACAGCGCCCCATACAGCCCGCTTTGTGAGGACCGCCCGGCGTGCATCCGTTTCACCATCGCGCCGTATTGCGCGGCCATCAGCCCGGCGGCCTGCGTCCCGGCGATCCCCAGCGCGTTCTGCGTCTGCTCGGCGTCCAGCCCGAGCGCGCGGGACGCCCCCGCCGCGGCGGAAAACACGCCGAGCGTCGCGCCGGAATGCCAGCCCTGGCCGATGTGTTCCTGCCCCATGCAGATGCCGACGCGGGGCCCGATCTCGTAGCCTGCGACGATGGCGGTCAGGAAGTCGCGACCGCTGATCGGGCTGCCTTCGACAGCCGCGATCAGCGCCGGCAACGTCACCGCGCCGACATGCAGGACGCCGACCCGGTGCACGTCATCCAGTTCGAACCCTTGCACCTGCGTGCCGTTCACCAACGCCGCGTGGGGCGCCGACAGCCGCTGCGCCGTGCCCCAGACCGAACACCCGGTCGAGCTGTCGATCCGGCCCAGCGTGTCCTGCAGGATCCGCGTCCACGGCAGGTTCGCGCCATAGAGCGCACAGCCCAGCGAATCTAGCACCAGAAGCTTGATCCGGGTCCGCACGCTGGCGGGGATGTCCTCGTAGCGCAGGCCGGACACGAATTCGGCGATGCGGCGGGTATGGGTGTCGTCAAAGGCGGTGTGGGCGGTCATGGCCGGGCTCCGTCAGCGGGGGGGTGGTCGGGAAGAACGGTCGCCGCGATGTTTTCGTCCAGCCGTTCGTAGTCATAGTAGCCGATCCGCTCGTAAAGCTCGGCCCGGGTCATCATCGCGGACAGGTCGGCAGACACGTCGCCGTTGGCAATCAGCCGGCCGTAGAATTCCTCCATCGCCCGCCCCGCGACGCGCAGCGCGGACACCGGGTAGATCACGAGGTTGACGCCCCAGGCGGTCCAGTCAGACAGCGGGATGATTGGCGTCCGCCCGAATTCCGTCATGTTGCCGAGCAGCGGGATGTCGAGCGCCCCGCGCACCTCGCGCACCATGTCGGCCGAAGTCATCGCCTCGACAAAGACGATGTCGGCGCCGGCGTTCACATAGGCCCGCGCCCGTGTCAGCGCCTCGTCGAGCGAGATCATCACCGCATCGGTGCGAGCGCAGATCAGCAGGCTGTCGGCGGCCTTCTTCGCCGCCGCGACCTTGCGGCACATATCGTCCATCGGGACCAGCCGCTTGTCGTTCAGGTGGCCGCACTTCTTGGGGAAGTCCTGATCCTCGATCTGGATCGCGGCGGCGCCTGCGGATTCCAGTTCGCGCACCGCGCGCATGACATTCAGCGCTTCTCCGAACCCGGTGTCGCCGTCCACGATCAGGGGCAGGCCGCTGGCTCGCACCACGGTGCGGGCGGCGCGAGTAACATCTTCCATCGTCAACAGACCGAGGTCGGGAAGCGCCATCGACGCCGACAGCGCCGCACCGGACAGATACAGCGCCTGGAATCCGGCGCGTTTGGCGAGCAAGGCCGACAGCCCGTCCCAGCATCCGGCCACCGCCGTGGTGCCGCCGCCATCGATCAGCGCCTGCAGGGTCGGCGGGGCGTGAGGCCGCGCGTCGCGGTTCAGAAGCCAGTCGGTCATGTGTCCCTCCAGTCGTCGGCGTCCGAGGCAAGTGTGCCCTGCCGGTGCACCTATTCTGCCGATGCGGGTCCTCGATACTGTTCGGTCTCAGTATACCAAAAACCGGAACTCGGTCTGCCTGCGTCATGGCACCTGGGACCATGCAAGGTCAAGAGGCTGGGGCGATACAGAAAGAACTGGCGCCCGGCAGCGCAGGACTGGTATACCATTTTTGAAATGATCTGGATCTCGAATCGAACGTGACTGGTGTTCCATGCTGAATGAGGTGGCACGGCGACTGCTGGCGATCCGGTTCGACACGCTGCCCAAGGTAGCCGTGGCGACCGCCGTCGATGCGATCCTCGATACCGTAGGCGTCACGCTGGCCGGGGCGCCGGAACCGGCGGCACTGGCTGCGCGCGCCGCACTGGTCGCCGGGGGCGGAAGTTCCGGGGCGGCGACCCTCTTTGGGCTGCCAGACACAGCCGGGGTACTGGACGCTGCGCTGGCGAACGGCACGGCGAGCCACGCACTCGACTTCGATGACTGTTCCAACACGCTGGGCGGCCACCCCTCGGCTCCCATCATACCGGCACTCTGGGCGTTGGCCGAGGCGGAGGGTGGAACGGGACGCGCCCTGATCGCCGCCTATGTCGCCGGATTCGAGGTCGAGACCCGGATTGGCCGCGCCGTCAATTTCCACCATTATGAAAAGGGCTGGCACCCTACTGCGACGTTGGGGATCTTCGGCGCCGCCGCCGCATCGGCCCACCTGATGCGGCTGGACGCGGAGCGCACGGCAATGGCGCTGGCGTTGGCGGCCACAATGTCCTCGGGGCTCAAGGCCAACTTCGGCACCATGGCCAAGCCGTTCCACGTCGGCCACTGCGCCCGCAACGGGCTGTTCGCCGCGCTTCTGGCGCGAGAGGGCATGACCGCCAACCCCGAGGCGCTGACCCATCCGCAAGGGTTCTTCGAAGTGCTGAACAGCCCGGGCACCTATGCGCCGGAACGCGTGCTGGAGCAATTCGCCGACCCGCTCGACATCGTGGAAACTGGTGTCGCGTTCAAACGCCACCCCTGCTGCGCCAGCACCCACCCGGCAATCGACGCGCTGCTGGCCCTGCGCGCCGACCAGGGCCTGACGGCGGACGACGTGTCCCACGTCCTGTCCTGGACCCACCCGCGCCGGCTGCGCCATACCAACCGGCCTAGCCCCTCCAGCGGTCTCGATGCCAAGTTTTCCGTCCAGTATGTGCTGGCCCGCGCGCTCCGGCACGGGATCGTCAGTCTCGACCATTTCAGCGATGTCGCGATGGCCGACCCGGCGACGCGCGACCTGATGGCACGGATCACCGCCGAACCGCACCCCGAGGCGCGGATGGACACGACCGAGCACTTCTTTGGCGAGGTGACGCTGACGCTGGCCGATGGCCGCGTGCTGCGGCACCGCGTCGAACGCCCCGTGGGGCGCGACCGCGACCACCCGCTGCCGCCCGGCGCGCTGCACGCCAAGTTCCGCGACTGTGCAGGCCGCTCGCTCGACACGGACCGGACCGATCGCCTGCTGGCCGCGCTGGTGGCGCTTCCCGACCTCCCGCGCATCGCAGACCTGTCGGACCTGCTGCGCGCGCCACGGCCCGGTCTGTCCCGCCGCGCCGCCCTCTGATCCATCGACCTGAAGGAGTTCCTATGACCCCGATCGACCTGCGCCAGTTTCAACCCGATGTGATCGTCGTCGGCGCCGGCAATGCCGCCCTCAGTGCGGCCATCTCGGCGCAGGAGAACGGCGCCCGGCCGCTGATCGTCGAGGCCGCGCCGTTCGAGGAACGGGGGGGCAACTCGCACTATACTGGCGGCGCGTTCCGCTTCGCCTACGACGGGGTGGACGACCTCTTGGAGATTTGCCCGGCGATGGCCGAGGAGGACCTGACGCAGATCGATTTCGGCACCTACACCGAGGAACAGTATTTCGACGACATGTTCGAGCTGACGCAGTTCCGCACCGACCCCGAGCTGTGCGAGATCCTAGTCCGGTCGAGCAAGGAGACTGCTAAGTGGGTCGCCCAGCAGGGCGTTAAGATGTGGCCAGGCCTCGGCCGGCAGGCCTACAAGGTCGACGGTAAGTTCCGGTTCTGGGGCGGGCTCGCTCTGCACATCTCGGGCGGAGGGCCGGAGATGCTTGCAGCACTCTATGCCCGGGCCGAGGTGCTGGGGATCCCGGTCGCCTACGAGACGCCGGCCGTCGAATTGCTGCGCGACGGCGACCGCGTCACCGGCGTCGCGGTGATGAGCAAGGGCGAGCGGGTGGAGCTTCGCGCCGGTGCCGTGGTGCTGGCCTGCGGCGGGTTCGAATCGAACCCCGAGATGCGGGCGCGCTACCTCGGCCCCGGCTGGGACCTCGCCAAGGTGCGCGGGACGCGGTTCAACATGGGCGCGGGCCTGCGCATGGCACTGGCCATCGGGGCGCGCAGCCACGGCAACTGGTCGGGCTGCCATTCCGTCGCCTGGGACGTGAACGCGCCGCCCTTTGGCGATCTGGCCATCGGCGACCAGTTCCAGAAGCACAACTATCCATATGGTATCCTGGTGAACGCCAAGGGCGAGCGCTACGTTAACGAGGGCGCCAACTTCCACTCGCACACCTATGCCAAGTATGGCGGCGAGATCCTGAAACAGCCGGGCATGTTCGCCTGGCAGGTGTTCGACGACAAGACGCGGCACCTGCTGCGAGGCGAATACCGCATCCGTCGCGTGACCAAGGTTGAATCCGACACCATCGACGGGCTGGCCGAGCAACTGGACGGCGTCGATACCGAAGCCTTCCTGCGCATGGTGCGCGACTTCAACGCCGCCTGCCGCACCGACACCCCGTTTGACCCGAACGTCCGCGACGGCCGCCGGACCGAGGGGCTAGCCATCGACAAGACCAACTGGGCCAACCCGATCGACACCCCGCCATTCCACGCCTACCACGTCACCACGGGCATCACCTTCACCTTCGGCGGGCTCAAGGTGACGACAGATACGGCGGTCGAATCAGAATTTGGCGCGCCAATCGCCGGCCTTTATGCCGCGGGCGAAATCGTTGGCGGGCTGTTCGTCCACAACTACGCCAGCGGCACCGGCCTGATGTCGGGCGCGACCTTCGGCCGGATCGCCGGTCGAAACGCGGCCCGGCACGCGCAGGTCGCCGACACCGAAACACGCGCCACCGCGTGATCTGAAATCCGACCTGCCCCAAGGGCGGGCGGCCACATCGTCTGGGAGGACAAAGAGATGACAAAACTGACACACAACCGCGGCCGGCGCGGCTTTCTCAAGGGCAGCGTGGCGCTCGGGGCCGCGGCGATCCTGCCGCTGCCGCTGCGCGCGCAGGAGTTCGCGCCCGACGAGATCGAGATGATCGTGCCTTACGGCGCGGGCGGCGGGTCCACCATTCATGCGCGCCTGTTCGCGGGCCCCCTGGGCGAGGCGTTGCCGGGCCAGCCGACGATCCTGATCCGCAACGTCGAAGGCGCCGGGTCCGTCGTCGGCATCAACGAGTTTGCCCAGAACGCCGAACCCGACGGCATGACCATCGGCGCGCTCGGCACCGGCACGTTCTTTCAGTACCTCTTGCGCAACCCGGCGGTACGCTACGACCTGCCGAGCTTTCGCCCGTTCCTCGCCTCTCCCTTCGGCGTGGTGGTCTATGGCCGGACCGATTTCGGTCTGACCGGCGATCCGGCGCATGACATTCCGTTCCTGCAGGAAAATATGCCGGTCTACGGCGGCGACGGCGCCACGGCGGCCGACCTGCCGACGCTGGTGTCGCTGGACCTACTGGGGATCAAGATCCGCCCGGTGTTCGGCCTGTCGAACGCCGACGCACGCGGCGGCTACGAACGCGGCGAATTCCAGGTCAACTTCGACAACATGGCGTCCTGGACCTCGGGCGTGCTGCCGATGATCGAGGAAGGCACGACCGTGCCGCTGTTCACGCTGGGCTACGAACGCAACGGCGTGATCGAACGCGACCCGATGGCGCCCGACGTCCCGACCTTCCTGGAGGTCTACGAGATCGTCCACGGCTCGCCGCTGGAGGGCATCGAATACAGCGTTTGGAAGATGCTCTTCGACATCCGCGTCATGGCGGCCAAGATGTTCGTGCTGCCCGCCGGCACGCCGGACGAGATCCTGCAGATCTACGCCGACGCCGCCGCCGCCGCGATGGCGAGCGAGGCGCTGCAGGGAGAGGCAGCGCAAGACGTACTCGGCCCCTATGACCAGGTCGTGGGGATCGAGGCGGCCGCCGCCGTGCTGAAAGGCGCAGCCGAGGTTAGCGACGAACAGCGCCAGTGGCTGACCGACTGGCTGCTCGAGGTCTATGACGTCACGCTCTGACCTTGCCTGACTTGGGACGCGCCCCGGTGCAAGCCGGGGCGCGATCTATCTTAGCGCCAACGCACAAGGCCGCCCGATGCCCCTGATCCTCGACAACGACGCGGTGGCGCGGCTGGTGACGCCGGCCGACGTGGTTGCGACGCTCGACACCGCCTACTGCGCCTATGCCGAGGGCCGGTCGCTGACCGCGCCACGGCTTGATTTCCAGTCGCCGCAAGGGCAGGGCGGGCAGAACTGGCAACTCGGGCTGGCCGCAGGCCTGGGACCCGACCGGTGGGCCTGCCTGAGGATCAAGTCCGACGTGATCTATCGCCGGACCGTCGACGGTCGCCCCCGCAAGGAGAAATTCTGCGTCGAGCCCGGCACCTACATGGGCCTCTTGATGGTATTCGACATGATCGACGGCGCCCTGCGCGCCATCGTCCACGACGGGCTGATCCAGCAGATGCGCGTCGGCGCGGATTCCGCGCTGGGCGTGCGCTACATGGCGCGCGAGGATGCGGTGAGCCTCGGCGTCCTCGGAGCCGGCGGCATGGCCCGCACCCATATCGACGCAATCCAGCATGTCCGGCCGATCCGCCGCATTCGCATCTACGCCCCGACTCGGGTCAATGCCGAGGCGCTTGCCGCAGAGGCACGCGCCCGTCACGGCATCGACGCCACGGCAGTGGACAGCGCCGAGGCGGCAGCCGCAGGGGCCGACATCCTGTCCGCCTGCACCAATGCGATCGGCCCCGTCGTCCCCGGCGCGGCGCTGGACCCCGGCACACATGTCACCTGCATCGGCGGCACGCTCGATTCCGTGGCGGATGGCCGCGTGGACCGCGCGCTGCGCTTCGGCACCGCGTCCGGCCCGATCGAGGTGCCGGACTGGGCGGTCGAGGACGAAGGCGTGACCTTTTCACGGGGTGAAAAGGCGGGGGCAGGCACCGCGCGGCGGTTCCACGCGATCCCCCGCGACCGCCGGGTTATGTTCGCCGACTTGTTGGCCGACCCGTCGCTCGGGCGCACCGCCGCCAGCCAGATCACCTTTTCCGAACGCGGCAACATTCACGGCGTTCAGTTCGCCGCTCTCGCGGGCCTGATCGTCGAACGGGCCGTCGCGCTGGGTGAAGGCGTCGCGCTGGACGACGCGCTTTTCCTGCAGAACATAAGGAACTGACGCCATGGCAGATCGATCCGCGGGCACGGTCGCCGAGACACATGCCGCGTTCGCGCGCGACCTGAGCCTTCACGACATCCCGCCCCACGTCGCGCAACTGGCCCGCCATTGCCTAGTCGATGCGCTGGGCTGCGCGATGTTCGGCCGGCAACTCCCGTGGTCGAGGATGATCCTGGCCGAGGCGGTTGAAACCGGTTCGGGCGGCCCCTGCGAGATCCCCGGCGAACCCGGCTTGCGTCTGCACCCGCCCCAGGCGGCGCTGGCCCTCGGCGCATTTTGCCACGCCTTCGAACTCGACAGCCTGCGCAAGCCCGGGGCCGGCGTCCATGCCGGTGCGACCGTGGCGCTGCCCGCCTTGGCCGTGGCGCAGGCGGTCGGCGCGTCGGACGACGACCTGATCGCGGCCATCGTCGCGGGTTGCGAGACGATGTTCCGGCTGGGTGCCGCGACGCTGCACACGCCTGAGAAGTCCGGCTTTCACGCCCCCGGCCTGACCGGCCCCTTTGGCGCGGCCATCGCCTGCGGCCGGCTGATGGGCCTGTCCGCGACGCAACTCGCCAATGCCCAGGGTATCGCCGGGTCGCTCGCCTCGGGACTTCTGGCCTTTGCCGCGTCGGGGCAGGGTGGCATGGTGAAACGGCTGCACCTCGGCCGGGCGGCGGAATCGGGCGTGCTGGCGGCACGCCTCGCCGCGCGCGGGTTCGAGGCGCCGCATGCGGTGATCGAGGGGCCCTATGGATTCCTCGACGCCTTTTGTTCGGATACCGCACCTGACCTTTTGACCCAGGGCCTCGGCACCAACTGGGCACTCGAAACGCTCTGCCTGAAACGGTACGCCTGCCACATTACCGCCCACGCTCCGGTGGAGGCGCTGCGCGGGATGATGGCCGACCACGGCTTTGGCGGGGCCGCCATCGCGGAAATCTCGTTGCAGGGCAGCGAGAAACTGGTCTCGCACCATGCCGGCAAGGCGCCGACTGACATCGGGCTGGCACAATACAGCGCGCCATTCGTGTTGGCGCTGTCGGCCTACCGCGACCCCGAGGATCCGGCGGCGTTCTCGGACGATGCGCTGACCGACTCCGGCATCCTCGACCTGATGCGGCGCATTACCGTGACCGAACGGCCGGGCGGCGGGGCCAAGGGCTGGGGGGTAGATCTGACGGTGGTGTTGCGCGACGGCACGCGCCTGACCGAGACCCGCGACAGTTTCGAGGGCACACCGGAACGGCCGCTCTCGGGGGAACAGGTCTGCGGCAAGGCGATGCGGCTCGCCGGGGACGATGCTGCAGAGATGGAGGCGCTGTGCCGGCGCTTCCTGCCAAGGTGATCCCGTGGTCGTTAGAATACTGAAAAACTCTATATAAGAAATGCGATCGCGGATCGAATCTATAGACGGTATACCATTTGTACGCTAGCCTCCCTGCCATGCGCGCCGGGGCGGAGGAGCGGCTCGGCGCCCGAAAGGGAGGATAGAACGATGAAGGATCGCAACCCGATGGACCACCTCCGCCGGCGCATCGCCGCGCCTCTGGCGGGGTTTGCCCTCGCGCTGGCGGCAGGGCCGCTGGCGGCGCAGTCGGACACCGATTTCGCCGGTGAAACGGTCGAGATGATCGTGCCCTACGGCCCGGGCGGCGGCACCACAGCCTTTGCCCGGCTGTTCGTGGCGCCGCTGCAGGACACCCTGCAGGGCGGCCCGACCGTGCTGCTCCGCAACATCGAAGGAGGGGGGTCGATCGTCGGCACCAACGAGTTCGTCAACATGGCCGAAACTGACGGCCGCACCATCCTGGCCATCGGCGCCAGCACCATCCTGAACCAGGTGTTCCAGGATCCCGCCGTGCGCTACGATCTGGGCGCGATGGTCCCGATCATCTCGTCGCCCGCCGGGACCGTGGTCTACGCCCGCCGCGACTACAACGGTGGCCTGCCCGAGGATCCGGTCAAGGCGATCCGTGTGCTGATCGAGAACCCGCCGGTGATCGCGGCACAGACTCTGACGTCGTCCGACCTTGGCGTACTGCTCAGCTACGACCTGCTTGGCATTCGGCCGCAGGTAGTGTTCGGCATTAGCCTCGGCGAATCGCGCGGCGGGCTGGAACGCGGCGAATTCCAGATGCGCCACGACACCATGCTGTCCTATGCCAACGCGGTCGTGCCGCTCATCGAGGACGGCGTGGTGCAGCAGCTCTTCACCATGGGCTACGAACAGGACGGAGTGATCGGCCGCGATCCCGTTGCCCCCGACGTGCCGACGTTCCTCGAGGTCTACGAGGCGGTGCATGGCGAACCGCTGGACGGAATCGAATACCAGGTGTGGAAGTCGCTGTTCGACATCCGTGTCACCGCCGGGAAGATGATCCTGCTGCCTGAAGGCACGCCCGCCGACATGGTCGCCGCCTACGAGGCCGCTATCACGGATGCGATGGACCATCCCGACCTGACCAGCGCCGCCGCGCAAGAGGTTATGGGAGACTATCCGCAGCTGATTGGGGCCGAGGCGACGGGCCGCGTGCTGACCGGCGCGCTGAGCCTCAGCGGCGCGCCGATGGACTGGCTGCAGGACTGGGCCGATGACCGCTACGGCGGCTTCTGATCCAGTCCACAGAAAAGGGCCAGCGCCATGACCGACCGAACGATCTACCAGGCGCTGGCCGAGGCGTTTCGTGCCGAAGGCGTTACCGCGCAGTTCGTTCTGATGGGCGACGGTAACATGCACTGGGTCACAGTGATGAAGGACTTGCCTGGTGTGACCACCGTCCACGCCCGGCACGAACACTGCGCCGTCGGCATGGCGATGGGCTACGCCAGCGCCACCGGCGGGGTCGGCGTCGCCTCGGTCACCTGCGGGCCGGGTATCACCCAGATCACGACCGCGCTCGCCTCCGCCGCGCGCAGCCGGGTGCCGGTCGTGGTGCTCGCCGGCGATGTGCCGCTAAAGGCGCGGTTCTACGGGCAGGCCATCGATCAGCAGCCCTTGGTGACCACCTGTGGCGCGCACTACATCGCCGGTCTGCATCCCGTACGGATGCACCAGTATGTGCGCGAGGCGTTCTGGACCGCGCGCCATGAACGCAGGCCCGTGGTGCTGGCGATCCCTTACGATCTGCAGAAACAGCCGATGCCTGACATCGGCCCCTACGTCCCCTCGGACGATCTGATCCCGGTCACTCCACCCTTGCCGCCCGATCCGGCGCAACTCGACGCGCTGGCCAGGCGGCTGGCGTCGGCGCGATGTCCGGTCCTGATCGCCGGGCGCGGCGTGCTGGCTGCCGGGGCGACCGACGAGCTGGCCGAGGTCGCGGACCTGTCGGGGGCATTCCTATCCACCACGCTGCTGGCGCGGGGTCTGTACGACGCACATCCGTTCTCGATGGGTGTCGCGGGCGGCTTTGCACGGCGCGTCGCGCGCGAGGTGTTCGCCGAGGCCGACCTGGTCGTCGCCATCGGTGCGAGCCTAACCTACCACACCGTCGACGGCGGTCGCCTGATCCCGCCCGACGCCCATGTCGTCCAGATCGACCCCGAACCGCTGGGTCTGAGAGAAGGGCTGCGCGCCGCCGACACCTACCTGCGCGCCGACGCGAGGCTTGCAGCGCTGGGACTGCTGGACCGGCTGCGCGCCGGTCCGGCCCCCGCCGCCCGGATGCGGACCGACGCACTCGCCGCCCGCATCCGCGACGAACCGGCGGACCCGACCGACTATGACATCGACCCCGGCACGCTAGACCCCCGGGCGGTGTTCGCGGAGCTGGAAACCGCGATCCCCGGCGACTGGGACGTAGTCAGCGGGTCCGGCCACCAGTCCTATTTCCACACCGTGATGCGCGGGCAGGCGCCCGGCCGCTACCATGTCATGCGCGACTTCGGCGCCATCGGAAACGCGATTTCCTATGCCATCGGCGTGGCCGTGGCGCGAGGCGACGGGCGAGTCGTTCTGTATGAAGGCGACGGCAGCCTGCTGATGCACGTGCAGGAACTGGAGTGTCTGCAACGGCAGGGCATCCGGCTGCTGGTCGTCTGTTCCAACGACGGCGCCTACGGGGCCGAGATCCACAAGCTGCGCGAGGACGGGATGGACGACAGCGGCGCGATCTTTGGCCGTACCGACCTTGGCGCCATCGCCCGCGGGTTCGGGTTGACCGGCGAGACGGTGACGGAGCTTGGTCATTTTGCCGACCTGCGCGCCGCCTACGAGGCCGGGACCAAGGCGGCGGTCTGGAATGTCCATGTCTCGGACAAGGTGGTTAACCCGCGGATGCGGCTCAATATCAAGGCTGGTCACGGCACCCGCTGATTTGCCCCGGCGGTGCCCTGGCCGAGGTGCGCGTCACATTCGAACCTTCGCTCCATTATCCCCGCAATCTCGGCCGTTCCCGTCGCGCGATCCTCGTAGGATGCTCTCGCGGCAATGCCCGCCAGAAGCCCGTGCCCTTGGACCAGTTCAAGAGCTGGCTGAAACTGTCGACCTGGTCGTCGTACCGCCCGCGAGGGAAGCTCTGCAGCTCTCGCCGGAACTCCGCCAACCAAGGTGCGTCCTTCGGAAGAAGGACCTCACCAGCCTCCACCGGCGAACAAGAGGCGTTGAACCGGACTTCCTTGTCCTGAACCGGGGTGATCGCACGGAAGCGGCGCCGGTTCGCTGGAAGACATTCCTGAAGGATAGGTATGCCGGTCGCTGCTTTCTCGATGAGTACAGCATCGGCCGACCAGGTGTGCCCTAGCGTCAGGACGTTTTTCTTCAGGTCCGGGTAGTCGAGGCGGTCGCGCAAGACGTCGAGGAGCCACCACTGGCGGCGATAGTATCCCCACGTTGTGCAGACCGAGTAGTCTGATCGAGCGTCTGCGGACATACCTGTGTCCCAGCTTTGCACCACGAGCTCGTACTGGTGGCGCTCGAGCTGGCTATCGTAGGTACCGAACCATTCCCACCGCAGGACGGAGCCGTCAGTGGCGATCGGGTTCTGTTGGTACTGACAGTTGAACGTGGCCGTTCCCATCTCCTTGCGCATCTCGTCGAGCTTCTCGGGTGGCAGGCGCGCCGGGGAGAGCACGTCGCCTGGACGCCTGAGGTGCACACGGCCCCGCGTAAGCGGCACCCGTTCTTCGATTTCTGCGATCGCGGGCAGGTTGAGGTGGCGATAAATGCCTTTCGACAGGAGATGTCCTGCAGGGTCGACTTCGTGAAGCCGCTGCTGGATGCAGATCACCCGGCCCTCGGACGGGTTGTCGAAGCGCGACAACAAGGAGGCATCCATGAACTCCTGCGCCCGGCAAAGCTCGGTCTCGCTCTGCGCATCGCTGGCTTTCAGGAGATCGTCGATCACGAGGACGTCGCAGCCGTGCCCGGTAACCGCTCCACCGATGGAGACGGCCTTGCGGCCGCCTCCTGCCGTTGTGCTGATTTCATCCTGGGTATTGCGCCTCGACGCGAGCCGCGTCGCCGGAAACGTGGCTCGATACCAGGCGCTTTCCATCACGCGTCGACAGTCGGCGCCATGCTTGCGCGCGAGGTCAAGGCCGTAGCTTGCCGAGATGATTTTCACGCGCGGGTTATGTCCGAGCAGGAAAGCAGTGAACGCCACGGCGACGGTGATCGACTTCAGGTGCCGCGGCGGAACGGTGATGACGAGGCGCTTGTCGCGCCCCGACTTGACGTCCTCGAGCGCCTGACACATCGCATCGATATACCAGCCGTCGACGAACTCCGTCAGACCACCGTGAAGCTCGGCAAAGACCTTTATCGCGAACGCCCGAAAATCGCCCGCATAGACCGCGCGAACCATCGCCCCGACATCTTCTGGAGACTGCTGTGTCATGACACGTCCCCCGAGACATCTTCACCGGCTGCTTCGATCTCCTGCGCCAGATAGCGCATGATCTCTAGGTCGCTGTCGGTGATCCTGAACGGCGTCCCGCCATCCGGTCCATCTCTGTCTTCCGATACCTGATCGCGCCGCGCGTCGTAGAACTTCATCAGGTCAATGATCTTGGCTAGGGCGCGGGGATCCCCCTTTAGGGCGTCGACTGACAGCTTTTGCATCAGCGCTTCCGCCAAAGGAACTTTCCTGGCTCCGCGTTCGTCCCTGATGGAGACCTTGCGGAACAGGGTCTCCTCGATGAGCGTCGAGATGTTGCGGCTGCCCTTCGGCCGGCCTTTCGGATTGCCAGACTGGCCCTTTTTGAAGCGTGTCGCGGCAGGCGGCTTCCTATATCCGACGTCAAAATCATCAGGCTGCGACATCATTCGCCTCCTCGCCCCGGGCTCCGCGGATCTCCGCGAAGCTCTCGCCCGTAGCATCGAGCACAGCCTCCTCGCCGGTCATCTCCTGCCAGCGGCGGATCGCAACGTCGCAGTAGAGGGGGTCGAGTTCGATCAGGCGCGCCACACGCCCGGTGCTCTCCGCCGCGAGGAGGGTCGAGCCCGAGCCGCCGAAGCAGTCCAGCACCACATCGCCGCGGTCGGTTACATCCATGAGGGCGTCGGCAACGAGGGCCGTCGGCTTGACCGTCGGGTGGTCCGCGAGATCTGCCTCGCGGCCTTTACCGAAGCTATTGACACCTGCGTAGTCCCAGACATTGGTCCGGTTCCGACCATGGCGGCCAAGCTCGACATTGTTGACGTGCGGTGCGCCGGGCCGCTTGAAGATGCAGACGAGTTCATGTTTTGAGCGGTAGAGCGATCCCATGCCGCCGTTCGACTTGTTCCAGACACAGAGGTTGATGAGTTCGAAACCGGCAGCCTTTCCGGCCCGGATCAGCTCTTGGATGTGGCGCCAATCCATGCAGACCATTGCAATGGCGCCAGGCGGGAGTACTTCGCGCAGGCGAGCAAACATCGTGGCGAGAAAGCTGTAAAACTCGTCGGCGGTCATCTCGCCTGAGGCCATCGCGAACTCGCGATGAGCAGTCGCTCCGCCGGACCGAACATGTCCCTGAACGGGCACATTGTAAGGCGGATCGGTGAACGCCATCCGAGGCGTGGTCCCAGCGAGCAGGCGGGCGTAGGTTGTCGCCTCCAAGCTGTCTCCGCAGAGCAGGCTATGGCGCCCGAGGCTCCATAGATCGCCCTGGCGGGTGATCGCTCGTGCCTCAGTATCGGGAAATTCCACAATCTCGGGCGCTGCCTCGGCCGAACCCGAAGGTCCCGCCAGCCTGAAATCGATCTCGCCCATTTCGAAGCCGGTCAGGGTGAGATCGAAGTCGAGCGTCCCGTCGAGAACGAGCTCCGACAACTCGGCAAACTCGATGCGGAGGTTGTCCTCGTCCCACTCCGACAAGCTGGCCAGCTTGTTGTCGGCGATGCGGAGCGCGCGGACTTGCGTATCGCTCAGATGATCGACGACCACCGCCGGGACCATCGCCATGCCGAGCGTCTTTGCGGCTTCCACACGGCCATGGCCGGCGATGATCGTGCCGTCCGACTTGATCACGATCGGGATGACGAAGCCGAATTGCGCGATACCGTCTGCGAGCTTCCTGATGCTCTTCTTGGTGTGACGCCGGTTGTTGTGCTCGTAGGCGCTGAGCGAGGTAATGGCGCGCTCTTCGACGAGCGATGCCATCCAGATGTCGGAAGCCGCCACGGAGACTGCTTCGTCAACTTTGGTTTTGGGCATTGTGGGCCCCTTTCTTCCAGGCGCAGTGCGCCGATCAAGAACAGGACCTGGGCGAGAGAGAGCTAAGGACAGCAACCTCCCGGACCTCGGTCCGCGAAGCTGCCCCTGGAATGCTCTCTCTGCCCGTGCGGGCTCGAGCCTCTGGCTCGGTGAGTGCTGCCCTATGGGACAGTGCCTTCAATAGGTGAAGACACGAGCTGGATAGCGTATCGCGAATTGTCGCGCAAGCCCTTGATTTGTTGACGAATAATTCGAGATACGGAGCGGTGATCGCGTTCATCGTGGCGTGGGAGATGATGTCCGGCAGCAAAGCGAGGCTGGCCGCTTGCGACCCAACGAGCTTTCGTCATCAACACAGCTCATGACGCGTTCCGCCGTTCTGTTAGTTCGTGCACGGCGCCGTGATAGTCCGCGGACGAGGCACGACAGTTGCGCACCTCGCAACAAGATCCACGATCAAGCCGTGGACGACCAAAACCCGCATCGCGAAGGACCAGCTTGAGCTTCAGCTCGACGCGCTGTCTTCGGACTGGACTAGTTGCGAAAGCGGAGCATCAGTGGATGCACGCCCGGCAGATCGCACCCGGGCGCTCCTCAGTACGGGGGCCGGACGACCCGGCCGTAACCAGAGGAGAAGCAAGATGGCTCAATCGCCTACCACCAAATCAGCCAAGTTGAAGAACATGCTCGCACGCCCGAACGGTGCCAGCCTCGACGCCCTCTGCAAGGCGACGGGATGGCAGAAGCACTCGGTCCGCGCAGCGATCCCAAGTGTGCGCAAGGCAGGCCACACCGTCATCCGCGAAGCCAACGGGGACAAGGGGCCTGTATACCGACTCGTCGCCACCGAAAGCGACAGCCAGTGACCGTCGCTGGCCTCGAGCAGATGGACCGGGCCGCGCTTAGCGCGGCCTGGTCCGAGCTTTTCGACACCCCTGTGCCGAAGAGCCTCAGTCAGCCGCTGCTACGGCGCTTCCTCGCGCGACGCTTGCAAGAAGAGGCGGGCGCGTCGCTCTCAGCGCGGCACCGCAAAGTCCTAGCGGACGCGGCAGCGAAGCCAACCCGAAGCGTCCTTCCCGGCGGCCGGCTGATCCGCGAGTGGAACGGGGTCACGCATATCGTCGACGTCACCGAGGCCGGCTTCGTCTGGAACGGTGAGACCCACCGGTCGCTCTCCCAGGTCGCGAAAGCAATCACGGGCGCACACTGGTCGGGGCCTCGCTTCTTCTGCCTCAGGAAAGGAGATCGCTGATGGCGGCCAACCATGTTCGCTGCGCGATCTACACGCGGAAGTCGTCGGACGAGGGTCTCGACCAGAACTTCAACTCGCTCGATGCACAGCACGAGGCCTGCGCGGCCTATATCGCGAGCCAGAAGCATGAAGGCTGGAAGATGCTGCCGACCCGGTACGACGACGGCGGCGTCTCTGGCGGGACGTTGGAGCGCCCTGCGCTTCAGCGCCTCATCGCGGACATCGAGGCACGCCGCGTCGACATGGTGGTCGTCTACAAGATCGATCGGCTGACGCGATCGCTTGCGGACTTCGCAAAGCTCGTCGAGCGGCTGGACGCCTGCGACTGCTCCTTCGTGTCGGTGACGCAGGCCTTCAACACCTCGTCCTCCATGGGTCGACACCGACGTCGACCAGGAAGCAGGGTCGGCTCCATCGCTACTACGTCTCGAACCGGATCATCAGCGGCCGATCCGATCCGACAGCCTGGCGGCTTCCGGCGCGCGAACTGGAGCAAGCCGTCAAAGCCGCGATCGCGTCTCATCTGGGGCAACTGGCCGCAGAACATCGACTCCTTGCTGAGCCGGATGCGACGCACCTGGCTGAGATCGCGCAGCGCCTCCGCGACACAGCGCAGAAAATTGCAACCGGGTGCACTGCGGATGCAGCCTCTATGCTTGCATCGGGGGTACTCAGCAGAGGAAGCATCGACCTCAGGCTTTGCCAGAAGACGCTTGCCCAGGCACTGAACCTGCAACCGTCCGCGCTCGCCGAACGCGCCTTGAGCATCTCCACGCCGTTCGACTTACGTAGGCGTGGCGTGGAAACCAGGATCGTGACGGGCGAGCGTGCGCCCGAAGCTGACCGCACACTTCTCGAAGGTCTGCGTCGCGCCGAGCGATGGTCCGCGGAGATCATCGCAGGCCACTCTGCGCAGGACATCGCGGAGCGCGAGCAATGCTCGCCGCGTCACATCCTCAGAACCGCACATCTGTCGGGACTGTCGCCGCGCATCAAGGCCGCCATCGTCGAAGGGAGGCAGCCCGTCGACCTCACGCTCGATCGCCTGATCCGCGACGACATTCCTCTCGATTTCAGAACCCAGGAAGCTCGCTACGGACTGGATCCGCGCCGTCCCTGTTAGACTCTGAAGCTTCCCTGCTCTTCGCAGAGAGTTCCCGGTTCGCGCAGAAAACTTCCCTGTTAGCTCGCGTAGGGAATTTCTTCTCAACTTATTGATCTTGCGCATGAATTCCTGGAGGTTGCACCGTCAGGAGTGCCGATTTCGCCCGTTTTCCCTGTAGATTCCCTGTTATCAGGGAAATCTGGAAAAGCGGATCTCTGCAAATTGCCGACAGAGACTTGCGTAGGGAATCCGCTACCGATGCGGACAGAGACGCGTCTCTGACTACCTCTCGGGAGCGCAAGCCGCGGAAATCGCGGCGTCAAATCTGAGAGAACGGACATCAGGGAAATCTGGAGGGGTCGGTGGCGGAGACGAAGGGATTCGAACCCTCGAGACGATTTCCCGTCTGCACCCTTAGCAGGGGTGTGCCTTCGACCACTCGGCCACGTCTCCGCCGGTGGGTCTAGCGGAGGGGGGGCAGGGCGGCAAGTGGGTTTTCCGGCGGTGGAGCGGGGTCAGGGGGCGTCGAGATGGCGGCGGGCGCGTCTCAGGTCGGCCTCGGTGGTGATCTTGAAGTTCTCTTCCGAGCCCTCGACCAGACGAACCTCCAGTCCTGCCGCACGGGCGACTTCGACGTCGTCGGCGGCGTCCGCAGGCGCGCGGGCGTGGGCGGCGCGGATCGCGTCGAAGCGGAAGCCCTGCGGGGTCTGGGCGCGGTACAACCCGGCGCGGGGGACGGGGGCGTAGTCGCGGTCGCCGTCGGCCCGCCAGAGGGCATCGACCACGGGGAGGGCGGCAAAGGCTCCCTCGGCATCGCCCAGGGCTGCGAGCACGGCGAGAATGACCTCTGCCGGGACGAAGGGACGGGCGGCGTCGTGGATCAGGACATGATCCGGCCCCGCATCGGCAAGCGCATCCAGACCCGCGCGGACCGACAGGGCGCGCGTCGCGCCGCCTGGAACCGGAGGGCGAAGGCGCGCGTCGTTCAGCCCTCGCAGGGCATCGGCGCAGAGCGCCTCGTCTCCGGCCGCGATGACCACCTGCACGACGGCGATGTCCGGAAGGTCGAGGAAGGCAGACACGGATCGGGCCAGGATCGTCCGGCCCCCGATATCAAGGTATTGCTTCGGGAGGTCCGCGCCCATCCGGGTCCCGCGTCCCCCGGCGACGATCAGCGCGGCAGTGCCTCCCGACATCCGACTAGCCCTGCGACGCGGCTGGCGAACGCTGCGACCGCCGACCGACCTGCGCCGTCCGTAGTTTACTGCCTCGCATGGGCCCTCCCGCCATTGCGGCAGGGAATAGCACAGGTCGAGCGCGGGACAAGCGTTCGAGGGACAGGCGTTTCACTCCGATCTGCTTGCGGGTCGGATGAGGTGGCCTGCCGCCACGGCGCCCGCGTCCCCTGAGGAGCGATGGAAAACACGTCTCAGCCGCGCTGTCGCTCATGCAGACCCGAAATGGTGGTGAAGGCCGAAATCGCCTCGGCGCTGGAACGGACGGTAAGGACGGCCATGCGCGTCTCGCCAAGGAAGGCCGAGACGGTGCCCGCGACATCGTCGCCCAAGCCAAGCGCGAAATCCGCTGCGCCGAATGACCGCGCCCAGACCGCGAAGTCGGGGTTGCGCAGGTCCGTGCCGGACACGCGGTTCGGATAGTCCCTCTCCTGGTGCAGGCGGATCGTGCCGTAGGTGCCGTTGTCCGAGATGACGATCTTCGGCGCCACGCCGCAGACCGCCGCCGTTGCGAGTTCGTTGCCCGTCATCATCACGCCGCCGTCGCCGACGAAGCCGATCACGCAACGGCCTGGATGGCGCAACGCCGCCGCGACCGAACCGGGAACGCCCAGCCCCATGGCGCCGCCCGCCGCACCGATCGCCTGCTGCGTCCCGTCCCAGGGCCAGCACTGGTGAACCCAGCTTGAAAAGTTGCCTGCGTCCGTCACGACGATGGCGTCGCGCGGTGCCTGGCGCGCCAGTTCCCGCACGACGATCCCGAAGTCGAGGCCGTCGTCGGACGCCTGCGGCCGGGCAGCCGAAAGGTCGCGCGCCGACGCGTTCGCCCGACGCGCCCAGTCCGCTCGTTCGGGCGGTGCGCCGAGCGTCATGCGGGCCAACGCTTCGCAGAAGGCCGAAGCGTCGCAAGGCACGGCCAGGTCGGTTCGAAACACCCGGCCCAGCACATTTGCATCGGGCCAGACGTGGATCAGCGGCTGACGCGGATCGGGCGCCAAGGGCAGGGTATAGCCTTGCGTCGGCACGTCGCCCAATCGCGTGCCGATGGCGAGGATCAGGTCCGCTTCCGACAAGACCTCGACGTGTCGTGCGGGGATCTTGAACCCAAGGTGCCCGGCGAAGAGCGGCGATCCGTTGTCGAAGATTTCCTGATGCTTGAAGGTCGGCGCGACGGGGATGCCATGCGCCTCGGCCAGCCGCGCCAGCGCCGCCCTCGCGGCGGGGCGGTCGAGACCGCTGCCGGCGATGACGAGAGGGCGTTGCGACCGGGACAGCAGAGCGGCCGCGCGCGCGATCTCGTCGTCGCCGGGTCCCGTGCGCGCAGGCGCGGACGGAGCGACGCCGGTCGGGGCAGGGCACTCGTCCGACAGCATGTCCTCGGGCAAGGCCAGGACCACGGGGCCGGGCGTGCCCGCAAGCGACAGCCGCCAGGCGCGCACCACGGTTTCTGCCAGCATCCCGGCCTCGGTGACCTCCCAGACCCCCTTGGCGATGCTGCCGAACATCCGTCCGTAGTCGACCTCCTGAAACGCGCCCCGCCCGCGCTCGTCGCGCGCGACCTGTCCGACCAGAAGGATCAGCGGAACGGCGTCCTGCTCGGCGAGATGGACGGCGATCGACGCATTCGTCGCACCGGGTCCGCGACTGACGGCCACGACGCCCGGTGCGCCGGTCAGCTTGGCGTCCGCGACCGCCATCAGCCCGGCTCCGCCCTCGTGGCGGCACACGACCGTGTCGATCCCGGAGAAGCCGTGGAGCGCATCGAGAAAGGCGAGGTAGCTCTCGCCCGGAACACAGAAAATACGGTCTGCGCCCAAGGCGTCCAGAGTATCGCGCAGCACCTCGGCCGCTCGGAGTTTGGAGTTGGACAAGCGCGTCTCCCGTGACATGTCGCCATCGCCTGTCGCCGCGCGAAACACACATCCGCCGACAACAGGGGGCCACTGAATGGTGACCCATCTATCTCGGAGTGACCATCGCTGAAATCCGTCGGTCGCAGGCTGAGCCCCTTGAACCCGACCAGCCAGCGAGGCCCCTCATAAGGCACTTCAGGGGCATCGGCGGGTTCCACATCGCCGTGACCTCTGCTCTTGTCGTCGGTCTGGATTATATCGGAAATCACGGCCCTCGGGCCGGAGCGATATGACGGGCGGCACACGAGGAGTCAGCATGACCGACACGCCGGACAAAGTGGTGCGGCTCGAGCGCGTTGACGCAACCGGGCTCGTCATCATCGACAACCCGCCGGTCAACGCCTCGTCGCATGCCGTGCGGCAGGGACTGACAGAGGCCTTGGCAATGGCGCAGGCGGACGACGACATCGACGTGATCGTCGTCTTCGGTGCCGGGCGAACCTTCATCGCGGGCGCCGATATCCGGGAGTTCGGCAAGCCGCCCCTCCACCCCCTCCTGCCCGAAGTGAACAACGGCATCGAAGCCTCTGAAAAGCCTGTCATAGCGGTTCTGCACGGAACGGCGCTTGGCGGCGGATTCGAGGTCGGTCTCGCCTCCCACGCCCGGATCGCGCTGCCGGGCACGCAGGTCGGCCTGCCAGAGGTGACCCTCGGTGTTCTGCCCGGTGCGGGCGGCACGCAGAGGGTGCCTCGGCTGATCGGCATTCCGGCGGCGCTCGACATGATAACCTCCGGGCGCCGGATCGGCGCGGACGAGGCGCTGAAGCTGGGACTGATCGACCGCATCGAAGCAGGCGACGTGCGCGATGTCGCACTGCGTATGGCCGAGGCTGTTCGGGCGGGGGACCTGAAGACTTGGCGCACGGGCGACCTGGCGGTCACGCCCGACGAGACGGCGCTCGAGGCCGAAGCCGAGAGGCTGGACCGCACCGCCCGCCACCTTTTCTCTCCGCACAAGTGCGTCGAAGCCGTGGCCCTCTCGACTGGCGACCTTGCCCGGGGCCTCACGCGAGAGCGCGAGCTTTTCATGGAGTGCATCGACAGCCCGCAGCGCGCCGGGCTGATCCACGCCTTCTTCGCCGAGCGCGCCGCAGCCCGCATTCCCGAAGCGGGGACGCCCCCCATGCAGGTCGAAAGCGTCGGCGTGATCGGCGGCGGCACCATGGGGTCCGGCATCGCGACCGCCTGCCTACTCGCAGGCCTTCCGGTGACCCTGGTTGAACAGACCGACGACGCACTCGACCGCGGCGGCGCCGCCGTGGCGGCAAACCTCGCGCAGGCGGTGAAACGCGGCAAGCTGACCGAGGACGCCCGCGCGGCGATCCTCTCGGACGCTCTGACGCTGACCACCGACATGGCCGATCTGGCCGAGGCCGACCTCGTGATCGAAGCCGTCTTCGAGGACATGGACATCAAGCGTTCGATCTTTCGCCGCCTCGACCGCATCTGCAAGCCGGGCGCGATCCTTGCCACGAACACCTCCTACCTCGACGTGAACGCCATCGCCGCCGAGACGACGCGACAGGAGGACGTCATCGGCCTCCACTTCTTCTCGCCTGCCCACGTCATGCGCCTTCTGGAGGTCGTGGTCGCCCATCGCACCGCGCCCGATGTCGTGGCGACGGGCTTTGCGCTGGCGAAGCGGCTCAGGAAGGTCGCGGTACGGGCGGGCGTCTGCGACGGCTTCATCGGCAACCGCATCCTCGCGCACTATCGCAAGGCCGTGGACTATATGCTGATGGACGGCGCATCGCCCCAGCAGATCGACGCCGCTCTCGAAGATTTCGGTTTCGCCCTCGGCCCTTTCGCGGTCTCGGACCTCGCCGGGCTCGACATCGCCTGGGCCACGCGCAAGCGAAAGGCACCCCTCCGCCCGCCGGAGGAGCGCTACATCGCCATCGCCGACCGGATCTGCGAGATGGGATGGTTCGGCCGCAAGACCGGACGGGGCTTCTACCTTTATGGCGACGGCAAGCCGGTGCCGAACCCCGATGCGCTCGCGATCGTCGACGAAGAGCGCACGAATGCCAGGATCACCCCGCGAGACTTCACCGACGACGAGATCGTCGCGCGGGTCATGACCGCCATGATATCGGAAGCGACGCGCGTGCTCGAGGATGGCATCGCGCTCCGGCCGTCCGACATCGACGCGGTCTTTCTCTTCGGGTACGGATTTCCACGTCACAGGGGCGGACCGATGCACCACGCCGATACGGTCGGCGCGGCGGAACTCGTCCGGCGGATCGAAGCCTGGGCAAGGGACGACCCGTACTACTGGCAGGTGCCGCCGCTTCTGGCCCGAATGGCGCAGGAGGGCGGCACCTTCGCCGAGATGAAGGAGCGCGAATGGACCTGAACTTCACCGAGCAAGAGCTTGCCTTCCGGGAGGAGGTGCGGCGCTTCCTTGACGAAAAGCTGCCTGCAGAGATCGCCGACAAGGTCATCGCGGGCCGCGAGTTGACCAAATCCGACATGGAGCGGTGGCACGCGATCCTGAACGCAAGAGGCTGGCTCGCCTCGACCTGGCCGGTCGATTTCGGCGGGCCCGGCTGGGGGCCGGTCGAACGTCACATCTTCGAGGAGGAGGCCTGCCGCGCCGGCGCGCCGCGTGTCCTGCCATTCGGGCTTCACATGCTGGCCCACGTCCTGATGAAGTTCGGAACGAAGGAACAGCAGGACCACTACCTCCCCCGCATCCTCGAAGGCACCGACTGGTGGTGTCAGGGGTATTCCGAGCCGGGCGCGGGATCGGACCTCGCCAGCCTCAGGACGACCGCGGTGCGCGGCGGAGACGCCTATCTCGTCAACGGTCAGAAGACCTGGACGACCCTCGGCCAGCACGCGAACCGGATCTTTTGCCTTGTCCGCACGAAAAAGGATGGAAAGCCGCAGGAGGGGATCAGCTTCCTCCTCGTCGACCTCGACAGCCCCGGCATCGAGATGCGCCCCATCCGCCTGATCGAAGGCGGGCACGAGGTGAACGAGGTATTCTTCACCGACGTGCGCGTTCCGGCTGAAAACCTCGTCGGCGACGAGAACCAGGGTTGGACCATCGCCAAGTATCTTCTCACCCACGAGAGGACGAACATTGCCGGCATCGGCTTCTCGGTTCAGGCCTTCGAGCAGGTGAAGGCGCTGGCTCGGACGGTGAAACGCGGCGGCAAGCGCCTGATCGACGACCCGCTTTATGCCGCGCGGCTGGCCCGCGTCGAGGCCGAACTCGAGGCGTTGAAGATCACCAACCTCAGGATGCTGTCCAACGCGCAGAAGAACGGCCAGCCCGGCCTCGAAAGCTCGATGCTCAAGATCAAGGGAACGGTGATCCGGCAGGCGCTGAACGATCTAGCCCGCCGCGCGCTTGGCCCCGCCGCCGGGCCTTTCCCGGCAGAAGCGCTTGCCGGCAACCTCGAGATCGCGCCGCCCGAGCACGCCCGCGCCGCGGCGCGGTACTTCAACAACCGCAAGATCTCGATCTTCGGCGGCTCGAACGAGATCCAGCGGAACATCCTCTCCAAGTCGATGCTGGAGCTTTAGACGTGGATTTCGAAACCTCCGACGACCGCCGGATGCTGGCCGACACGCTGGCGCGCTTCCTTGCCGAGGCCTGCCCGCCCGAAAAGCGCGCGACGCTGGCTTATGCCGCACCCTTCCACGACCACGAAGCGTGGTCCGGCCTCGCCGGACTCGGCGTCCTGATGGCCTTCATCCCCGAAGCCGAGGGCGGTCTCGGGGGCAGAGGCTTCGACGTGATGACGGTCTTCGAACAGATCGGCCGCGCCCTGTCGCCCGAACCCGTTCTTCCAGCGCTGATGGCCGCGCGTCTTCTCCTTGCGGCAAGAGGCGACGTCGATGGCTTGATGAGCGGAGAGGTCCGCCTTGCCGTGGCCATCGGCGAACCCGACGCGCCGTGGGACCTGTCCGACATCGCGACACGGGCGGAGCGCAACGCCGACCGGTGGACCCTCACGGGACGCAAAAGTGTCGTCTACGGGGGCAACGACGCCGACCGTCTGCTGGTCGCAGCGCGGACCGGCGAGGGCCTGTCTCTTTTCGATGTATCCCCTGAAAATGCTGGGGTGATCGGCTACGGCATGATCGACGGCGGCGGCGCGGCCGAGGTGATCCTCGACGCCACCCCGGCGACGCTGTTGATCGAGAACGCGGAAGACGCGCTGAACGACGCGCTCGACCACGGCCGCCTTGCGCTCTGCGCCGAAGCCCTGGGTGCGATGGACCATGTGCAGGCTCTCACGCTCGACTACCTGAAAACCCGCCAGCAGTTCGGCCGCCCCATCGGCAAGAACCAGGCCCTCCAGCACCGCATGGTCGATCTGATGACCGAGATCGAGCAGGCGCGGTCCATCACCATCCTCGCCGCTTCGCGCATGGCCGAGGGTGACCGCGCCCGCAGCGTGGCCATGGCCAAGCACCTGGTGGGGAGGGTCGCGACGCTCGTCGCCGAGGAAGCGATCCAGATGCACGGCGGCATCGCGATGACATGGGAACACCCCGTCTCGCATTACGCCAAGCGACTGGTGATGATCGACCACCAGCTCGGCGACACGGACTTTCACCTGTCCCGGCTGATGGAGGATCTCCGCGCCTGAGGCCGTCTTCTGTCGCAAAATACTCCGGGGTCTGGGGCAGCGCCCCAGCTCACCCCTTCCGGTAGCGAAACACGCCCGTGGCGGTCGCGACGATTTCGCCCGTCTCGTCCTCGACCCGGCCCGACGCGAAGAAGGTGGACGAGCCGCCGCCCGTCTTTCGGCCTTCCGCGATCAGAAGCGACCCCTTCGGCCGCGACAGGAAGTTCGTCGTCATCGACAGCGTCATCGCCATGACGCGGGTGTCGGGATCGCCTGTGAAGCAGCCCGCGTAGCCCATCACCGTGTCGAGAAGGACGGCATGGACCCCTCCGTGAGGGATGCCGTGGCGGTTCAGGATCGCGTCCGTCACGTCCAGCTCGAAGCGCGCATAATCCGCGCTCCAGTCCGCCATGCGAAAGCCGATGAGTTTCTGAAAGGGATAGGGATCTTCCCTCAGCCGTGGATCCATCGCGCCTTCCCCGTTCCCGTCATCCCGATATCCCCGCATCGCCTCAGCCCCTCCCCGCCGCCGCAAGACCCGAGGTTGCGTAGCCGGGCACCTGCGCACCAAGCTGAAGCGCGCGTTCGGGGTTCGAGGCGTTGCCGTCTAGGGCCCGCCGCTTCACACCCTGGAGGATGGCGGCCATGCGGAAGAAGGCGAAGGCCAGGTAGAACTCCAGCCGGTCGATGCCGGGCAGTCCCATGCGCCGGCAATAGTCCTCGACGAAGGCAGCGTCCGAGGGCAGGCCGAGTGCTGCGCGGTTCACGCCCGCCAGTCCGCGTCCCGCGGTGCCCGCTGGCCTGCTCCATTGCATCAGGACCGCCGCCAGGTCGGCGAAAGGGTGGCCGAGCGTCGAGAGCTCCCAGTCCAGCACGGCGACGATCCGCGGCGCATCCGGCGCAATCAGAAGGTTGTCGAGCCGGTAGTCGCCGTGAACCAGCGCCACCAGCCCATCGTCCGGTGGCATTTCGGCATCGAGCCACTGGATCAGCGCATCCATGTCCGGGATCGTCTCGGTCTCGCTCGCGCGGTACTGTTTGGTCCAGCGGTCGACCTGGCGGCGATAATAGCTGCCGTGCGGCCCGTAGTCGGCCAGTCCCACGGCATCGAGGTCGACCGAATGGATCGCGGCCAGGACCCGCGCCATGTCCTGCACGATGGCGGTCCGGTCGTCCTTCGTCAGGCCAGGCATGGCGGGATCGTTGAACGTGCGGCCCGGCACCAGGTCCATCAGGTAGAAGGCCGAGCCTATGACGCCGTCGTCCTCGCAAAGCGCGTGCATTCGCGCCACTGGGACGTCTGTTCCGGCCAGCGCGGATTGCACGCCGAACTCCCGTTCGACGGCATGGGCGGACTTCAGCAGCACGCCCGGAGGCTTCCGGCGCAGCACATAGTCGCCGGCCGCCGTGCGCAACGCATAGGTCGGGTTCGACTGCCCGGTCTGGAACTTCTCGACCCCGACGGGCCTCTCGAAGCCGGGCAGCCGGTCTCTGGCCCACAGGGCCACCGCGTCGACGTCGAGAGTTAGCGCGTCCGTCACCGCTCAGCCCCGTCCTCTCTCGATCATCGGCAGAACGTCCGCGCAGGCCGTGCGATACTCCGTCTCGATCCGGTCGACGAGGGCCGCGACCGGCACCACCTCGCGCACCGCGCCGATGCCCATGCCCGACCCCCAGATGTCGCGCCAGGCCCTGGGCTTCGCGGATCCCTTCGAGAAATCCATCGGCTTTGCGTCCGCCAGCATGGTGTCCGCGTCCAGCCCCGCCCGCGCGATCGACGGCTTCAGGTAGTTGCCGGGAATGCCGGTGAAGGCGGCCGAGTTCACGATGTCCTCGGCGCCCGAGTCGACGATCATCGCCTTGTAGTCGTCGGGCGCCTGCGCCTCGACCGTCGCGATGAACGGCGAACCGACATAGCCGAGGTCCGCCCCCATCACCTGCGCCGCCAACAGGCTGCGCCCGGTGGCGATGCACCCGGAGAGAAGGACAGGGCCGTCGAACCACGCCCGGATCTCCGAGACGAGAGCGAAGGGAGACTGCGGCCCCGCGTGCCCGCCCGCCCCGGCGGCGACCGCGATCAGGGCATCCGCACCCTTGTCGATGGCCTTCCGCGCAAAGGTGTCGTTGATGATGTCGTGCATCACGAAGCCGCCCGCCTCATGCGCTATGGCGTTCACCTCGGGCCGCGCGCCAAGCGAGGTGATCCAGAGCGGCACGCGCCACTTCGCGCAGATCTCGACGTCGCGCATCAGGCGCTCGTTCGAACGGTGGACGATCTGGTTGACCGCGAAGGGTGCGGCGGGCCGGTCGGGGTTCGCCTGATTGTGGCGGTCGAGCTCCTCGGTGATCCGCTTCAGCCAGCGCTCCAGCATCGGCGTCGCGTCGCCGTCCTCGTCGCGCGCGTTTAGCGCGGGGAAGGATCCGACGATCCCCGCCTTGCACTGCGCGATGACGAGGTCCGGGCCGGACACGAGGAACATGGGGGCGCCTACCATCGGAAGGCGCAGGGATTGCAGGATCGGCGGAAGGCCCGGCATCAGGATGGCGCACTCGCACTCGGCAGGGCTTCGGGCATGGGGTCTCCTTCCTGTCCTGCGACGAGTCATGCAATGCGGAACGGTCGTTCGCAAGGTCGCCAGCCCGGCGCATCGACCTGACGCCTTGCAATTCCCCGCCCCTGCGCGAAAAAGTGCGACGAGCAGAGGAGGGACGGCATGGCAGGCCTGTATTTCGAGGAATTCCACGAGGGCCAGCACTTCGTCCACGAGTTGCGGCGGACCGTGACCGAGGCCGACAACACCATGTTCAGCCTCATGTCGATGAACCCGCAGCCTCTGCACATCGACGCGCACTTCGCCGAAGGGACCGAGTGGGGGCAGCGGCTGTTCAATTCGATGTTCACCTTCGCGATCATGGTGGGCCTGAGCGTGCAGGACACGACGCTCGGGACGACGGTGGGCAACCTGGGCTTCTCCGAGGTGACCTTCCCCGCGCCGGTCTTCCACGGCGACACGCTGAGAGCGGAAACGCGCGTCCTGTCGGTGCGCGAAAGCAAGTCGAAACCCGATCGCGGCCTCGTCGAATTCGAGCACTCCTGCTTCAAGCAGGACGGCACGCTGGTCGCGCGCTGCAAGCGGATGGCCATGATGATGAAGCGGGCGGTGTGACGCGATGACCTTCACCACACGCCCCGACATCCTCGGCACCTTCGGCGCGGTCGCCACGACACACTGGATCGCCAGCGCCGTGGGGATGCGGATGCTGGAGGCCGGCGGCACGGCCGCCGACGCTGCCGCCGCCGCCGGCTTTACCCTGAACGTCGTCGAGCCGCATCTGAACGGGCCCTTGGGCGACATGCCCGCCCTCGTGTGGGCCGCCGACGCGGAAGCGCCGCGCATGATCTGCGGGCAGGGGACGGCGCCAGCGGGAGCCACGGTGGCGCATTACCGCGACCAGGGGCTGGACCTGATCCCGGGGGCGGGCCACCTCGCCACGGTCATCCCGGGCGCGTTCGACGCCTGGATTGTCATGCTGTCGCTCCACGGGCGGCTGACGCTGCGCGAGGTGCTGGAGCCCGCGATCCACTACGCCAGGCATGGCCATCCGATCCTCGCGCGGGTCTGCGACACCATCGCGGGGCAGGCCGATCTCTTCCGCGCCGAGTGGCCGACGTCTGCCGCCGTCTGGCTGCCGGGCGGCGACGTGCCCCAACCGGGAGCGCTGTTCCGGAACGTCCAGCTTGCCGATTTCTGGACACGCCTTCTGGAGGAGGCCGAGACAGCGTCGGGCCGCGAGGCGCAGATCGAGGTGGCGCGTCGCGCGTTCCGCGAGGGTTTCGTCGCCGAGGCTATCGACGGCTTCGTTCGCGAAATCGAACCGATGGACGGCACCGGCGTTCGTCGCAAGGGCGTGTTGACAGGGGCGGACATGGCCGGATGGCGCGCGACCGTGGAGGATACGGTCTCGACCCGTCACGCGGGGTGGGAGGTCTTCAAGGGCGGGTTCTGGTCGCAGGGTCCGGTCCAGCTTCAGGCGCTGAACATCCTCGACGCGCTCGGTATCGCCGGAGAGGCGCCGCTGTCGGACGGCTTCGTCCACAAGGTGACCGAGGCGCTGAAACTCGCCTTCGCCGACCGCGAGGCGTTCTATGGCGACCCGGATCACGCCGACATTCCAGCAGACCGTCTCTTGTCGCCGGACTACGCCCGCGAGCGCGCAACCCAGATCGGAGACACCGCGTCCCGCGACCTGCGTCCCGGCAGGATCGTGGGCTTCGAGACGCTGGCCGACGCCGCCATCGCCCGCTCCGCCCGGATCGGCACAGGTGCGGGGGCGGGTCTCGGCGGGGGCGAACCGACGATGGCGCACCTCGCCAACCGGAGGGGCGACACTGTCCACATCGATGTCATCGACCGCTGGGGCACGATGGTCTCGGCCACTCCCTCGGGCGGCTGGCTCCAGTCGAACCCGGTCGTGCCGGGCCTCGGCGTGCCGCTGAACAGCCGGGCGCAGATGTTCTGGCTGGACGAGGGGCTGCCCACGACGCTTGCGCCCGGACGCAGGCCCCGCACGACGCTGTCGCCCTCGATGGCGCGCGCGCCGGACGGGACGCGGATGGCTTATGGCACGCCGGGCGGCGATCAGCAGGACCAGTGGCAGCTGACCTTCATCCTGCGGATGATCCACCACGGCATGACGCCGCAGCAGGCCATCGACGGGCCGCTGTTCCACACCGGTCACCTGCAGGCCAGCTTCTATCCGCGCGGACTGAAACCCGCGCACCTGATGATCGAGCCGGCCTTCGCCCAGGCCACCCTCGAGGCGCTGCGCGCGCGCGGCCACGCGGTCGAGGTCTCGGAACCCTGGGCGGTCGGCCGCCTGACCGCCGCGCTGCGCCGTCCGGACGGGGTGATCTCGGCCGCTGCCACGCCGCGGCTGATGCAGGCCTACGCCATTGGACGTTGACCTGTCGTTCCTCGGCAGTGCGATGGAGCTTTTCTCGGTGCCCGCGCTTCTTGGCATCGCGGCAGCAAGCTTCATCGGGTCCTTCATCACCGTGGCGCTCGGCATCGGAGGCGGCGCGCTGATGCTGGCCGCGCTGGCGAGCCTGATGCCGCCCGCGGCCCTGATCCCGGTCCACGGCGCGATCCAGATCGGGTCGAACCTGTTCCGCGCTGGCATCCTTCTCGGCCATGTCTACTGGCCACCGTTCCTCGCCTTCACCATAGGCTCGGTCATCGGCGCAGTGGCGGGCGGGTCGATCGTCGTCAACCTGCCGCCGCCCTACGTCCAGATCGGCGTCGGCGCCTTCGTCATCTGGAGCGTGCTGTCGAAACCGCCCGCCTGGCTGTCGCGCTGGCCGGGCCTGACCGGGGGCATCTCCAGCTTCCTGACGATGTTCTTCGGCGCGACGGGCCTTTTCGTCGCGAACTTCACCAAGTCGCTCAACCTCCCCCGCCAGAGCCACGTCGCAACCCATGCCTCGCTGATGACGCTGCAACACGTGCTGAAGGTGGCGATCTTCGCCATCCTCGGCTTCGCCTTCGGCCCGTGGCTTGGGTTCATCGTGGTGATGGTGCTCGCTGGTCTCGCGGGAACGCTGGCGGGGAAACTTCTGCTGAACCGGATGACCGACCACGGCTTCAAACGCGCGCTCGACGTGATCCTGATCCTCGTGTCGCTGCGGCTGATCTGGACCGGCGTCGCGGCGCTCTGAGCGTCAGACCGAGGCGCGTACGACCAGGGGGCAGTCGACCTTGACCTGGATCGGCACCGTGTTGTGGCCGCCCGCCATGTCGATCAGGATCTCTGCCGCGATCTCTCCCATTTCATAGTGCGGCAGGACCATGGTCGTCAGCGGCGGGTGCATGTCCTTGGCGATCTCGCGGTCGTCGAAGCCGATGACGGAGATGTCGTCGGGAATTTTCAGCCCCGCCTCGCGGATCGCCTCGTAGCAGCCGAAGGCCATGGGGTCGTTGGCGCAGAAGATCGCGTCGGGCCGGGTTTCGAGCGCCAGAAGCGCCTTCGTCTCCTCATAGCCCGAGCGCGCCTCCCAGTTGCCGTCGCGGACGAGAACGGGGTCGAACGGGATTTCGCGCGAGGCCAGCGCCTGGCGATAGCCCCGGGCGCGGTCCTGCGTCGCCTCGAGCCCCTCAAGCCCGTTGATGAGCGCGATCCGCGTCCGGCCCCTGTCCAGAAGATGTTCGACTGCAGTGCGGCCTCCAAGCGCGTCCCC
The DNA here is from genome assembly GCF_003970735.1 of Silicimonas algicola. Classification (GTDB taxonomy): domain Bacteria; phylum Pseudomonadota; class Alphaproteobacteria; order Rhodobacterales; family Rhodobacteraceae; genus Silicimonas; species Silicimonas algicola. The sequence goes on along the minus strand of NZ_CP034588.1, from coordinate 2,967,568 downwards.
GGGCACAACCGAATGAAGCGAACGATCCTTGTCCCAGCCGTTCAGAAGGACGGTCGGGTGCCGCGTGACCTGCGCGGATGGCCGGACCTGCCGCGTGAGGATGGTGCCGTAGATGATCCCCGCCAGCGGCGTCGACTGGAACTGCTCCATCACCACCGCTTCGTTCTCGGCGTCTGCGGCCACGGCGAGGACGGCGTTCAGCCCGAACTCCAGCGCCTTCTTCTGCGCGCCGTCGAAGGCGGCGGTCATCCAGGGATCCGAGGAAATCTCGTCGGCGAGGAACAGAAGCACGGGCTGGGTGTCGGGAAGCTTGCGCGACTTCCGCCGCGGCAGGCTGTAGCCCAGATCGCGCGCGGCCGTGCGCACCCTCTCGCGCGTTGTCTCGGCCAGCTTGACGTCGGGGCTGCCGTTCAGGACCAGGGACACCGTCGCCTGCGAGACGCCGGCAAGTTCGGCGACATCCATCATCGTTGCGCGCGACTTCTTCCGGCCTTTCGGCGTAGCGTCCATTCGTGTCCGTCCCATTCGGCGAAAGTTTCGCTAAAGATTTTCGCTCTCGGATGCAAGTCTTTGCATATGCGGCTCACATCTCAACATGAAGGGTTGAAAATGTTGTCATTTCGTCTCATCCCGAGCGCCCTTGCCGAGGCAGAGGCGCTTCTCATTCCCTATTCCGCGCGTTAGGTGACGTAGCGGAGGCGGCGCGGGGCAGCGCCCAGAAGAAGGCGGCGACCGTGACCACGACACTCGATCTCATCACCATCGGCCGGTCATCGGTGGACCTTTACGGCGGCCAGGTCGGCGGGCGGCTCGAGGACATGCGGTCCTTCGACAAGTACATCGGCGGCTCGCCCACCAACATCGCCTGCGGCACCGCGCGGCTGGGTCTGAAGTCGGCCGTCATCACGGGTGTGGGCGACGAGCACATGGGTCGCTTCATCCGCGAGGAGCTGGAGCGTGAGGGCGTCGACACGCGCGGCGTCAAGACCGACCCCGAGCGGCTGACGGCGCTGGTGCTTCTGGGCATCCGCGACCAGGAGCGGTTTCCGCTGATCTTCTACCGTGAGAACTGCGCCGACATGGGTCTGACCGAAGCCGACATCGACCCCGACTTCATCCTTGAGGCGCGCGCCGTCGTTGCCACGGGCACGCACCTGTCGCACCCCCGCGTCGAGGCCGCGACGCTGAAGGCGCTGAAGATCGCACGAGAGGCGGGGCGCAGGACGGCGCTCGACATCGACTATCGCCCGAACCTCTGGGGCGTCGCCGGGCATGGCGAGGGCGAAAGCCGCTTCGTCGAAAGCCAAGCGGTCACCGACAAGCTGCAATCGACGCTGCATCTCTTCGACCTGATCGTGGGCACCGAGGAAGAGTTCCACATCGCGGGCGGCTCGACCGATACGGTCGCGGCCCTTCGTGCGGTGCGGGAGGTGTCGGCGGCGACGCTCGTCTGCAAGCGCGGTGCGCGAGGCGCGGTGGCCTTCACCGGCGCCATCCCCGACAGCCTCGACGACGGCGAGGCGGGTCCCGGGTTCCCGATCGAGGTGTTCAACGTCCTCGGCGCGGGCGACGGCTTCATGTCCGGGCTGCTGAAGGGCTGGCTCGACGACGAGGACTGGCCGATTGCGCTGAAGTACGCCAACGCCTGCGGCGCTTTCGCCGTGTCACGACACGGCTGCACGCCGGCCTATCCGTCGTGGGAGGAGCTTCAGTTCTTCTTCCGCCGCGGGATCGAGCGGCCCGACCTTCGCAACGACGAGGAGCTGGAGCAGGTCCACTGGGCCACGAACCGCCACCCCGACTGGCCGGCGGTGCGCGTCTTCGCCTTCGATCACCGCGCGCAGATGGAGGCGCTGGAAGGTGCGACGGACGAGCGGATCGGGCGCTTCAAGGAGCTGTGCCTCGACGCCACGCTCGCGGTCGCGCAGGGTCAGCCGGGTTACGGGCTTCTCTGCGACGCTCGCCTGGGACGCGACGCGCTTTACCGCGCGGCGGGGCAGGGCCTGTGGATCGGGCGTCCGGTGGAATGGCCGGGGTCGCGTCCCCTGACGCTCGAGCCCGAGCTGGGGCCGGACTTCGGTGGGTTGGCGGAGTGGCCGCGCGAGCATGTCGTCAAGGTGCTGTGCTTCTGCCATCCGAACGACAAGGCCGCGACCTGGGCCGACCAGGAAGCGACGATCCTGAGGCTCTACCACGCCTGCCGCCGCAACCGGCTGGAGTTCCTGCTGGAAGTCATCCCGTCGAAGGTCGGACCCGTGGGCGACGACACCACGGCGTGGCTCGTCGAGCGCTTCTACGACCTGGGCGTGCGGCCGGACTGGTGGAAGCTCGAACCGATGCGCTCGGAAGCGGCGTGGGACGCGACGGTCGAGGCGATCGAGCGCAACGATCCGCACACGCGCGGCATCGTCATCCTCGGCCTCGGCGAAAGCGAGGAGGTGCTGGCGGAGAGCTTTCGCGTCGCCGCGAGCTATCCTCTGGTCAAGGGCTTCGCGGTCGGTCGCACCATCTTCGGCGATGCCGCGAGCGACTGGATGGCGGGCCGCATCGGCGACGACGAGGCTGTTCGCAGCATGACCGACACCTACGCGCGGCTCTGTTCCGTGTGGGACGACGCGCGCGCTGCAGCCCAGGCCCGCGCCTGACGAAAGGACGACACGATGCCCGATCTTCTCCTCCGCCCCTTTGGCACCCGCGGCAAGGTTCACGAGGTCACGCCCCAGACCGCCGGTTGGCGCTATGTGGGCTTCGGGCTCTATCGCCTGCGAGCAGGCGATACGGCGTCCGAGGTCACGGGCTCGAACGAGGTGATCCTCGTCGTGGTCGAGGGCAAGGTCCGGATCGAGGGTGGGGGACAGGACTGGGGTGTCCTCGGCGAGAGGATGGACGTCTTCGAGAAGACGCCGCCGCATTCGCTTTATCTCCCGAACGGCGCGGAGTGGACGGCCACGGCCGAGACCGACTGCGTTCTTGCCGTCTGCGCCGCCCCCGGCAAGGGCGGCCACGAGGCGCGGAAGATCGGGCCCGATGGCATCGACCTCGTCACGCGGGGCAAGGGCACCAACACGCGCCACATCAACAACGTGGCGATGGAGAACGAGGATTACGCCGACGCGCTCCTGGTCACCGAGGTGTTCACGCCTGCCGGCCACTGGTCGTCCTACCCGTCCCACCGGCATGACGAGGACGACTTCCCGCGCGTGACCTACCTGGAAGAGGTCTATTATCACCGCCTGAATCCTTCGTCGGGCTTCGGGGTTCAGCGCGTCTACACCGACGACGGCAAGCTCGACGAGACGATGGCGGTGTCGGACGGCGACGTGGTGCTGGTGCCGCGCGGGCATCATCCATGCGGTGCGCCCTACGGGTTCGAGATGTACTACCTCAACGTCATGGCGGGGCCGCTGCGCAAGTGGCGCTTCGTGCCCGCGCCCGAGGTCGAATGGATCATGGAGCGCGACAAGTAGGCCGGCGTCAGGCGAGCGTCGAGTCGTAGCCTGCGGACTTGATCGCCGCCGCGATTTCAGTGGCCGAACGCTCGGACGCGACCGTGACGGTGTTGGTCGCGAGGTCTGTCTGCACCGTCGCATTCGGATCGACGTCGGCAATGCCCTTGGTGATGGCAGCGGTGCAATGCCCGCAATCCATGCCCGGAACGTTGAATTTCATCTTGGACTCCCTGCTTATTCAAGTGTTTTGAGGCTTCCAGCGGGTGGAACGTCAAGATCTTTCGGAAGACCCCTTGAGCTTCCAGTGACTGGAAGCTCTATATCCTGTTCCGACTCGGAAATCGGGAGATTGCCATGACTGGCGCAGACAAGGTGACGTTGCACGTTGAGGGGATGAGTTGCGCGTCCTGCGTCGGGCGCGTCGACCGGACGCTCGCGGCGCTCGACGGCGTGACGGACGTCTCGGTGAACCTCGCCGCAGAGACGGCGAGCTTCCGCGTTTCAGACGTTTCGCGCGTGAGTGATGCGGCGCAGGCACTCGAAGTCGCGGGATATCCCGCGCGACGGACGCGCGTGACCTTCGACATCGAGGGCATGTCCTGCGCCTCCTGTGTCGGACGCGTTGACCGGACGCTGGCGGCAATGCCGGGCGTCCTGTCGGTGTCCGTGAACCTCGCCGCCGAGACGGCGACGGTGGAGTATCTGGAAGGGGCCACGACACCTTCCGATCTGGCTGCGGCCTCGTCCGCCATCGGCTACCCCGCGAGAGCGGCGCTGGCCGACGCGACGCAAGGCCGGGCCGAACGCAAGGCCGACGAGGCCCGCGCCTTCGCCCGCCGCGCCGCCGTGGCTGGGGCGCTGACCTTGCCGGTCTTCGTCTTGGAGATGGGTGCGCACATGGTGCCGGCCTTCCATCACCTCATCGCGCGGACCATCGGAACCGAGGCCTCCTGGATCATCCAGTTCCTGCTGGCGACGGCCGTTCTCTTCGGTCCCGGACGACAGTTTTTCGAAAAGGGCGTGCCTGCGCTTCTGAAGGGCGCGCCCGACATGAATAGCCTGGTGGCGGTCGGCACGGGTGCGGCGTGGGGCTATTCGGTGGTCGCGACGTTCCTGCCCGGCGTGCTGCCCGAGGGGCTGCGCGCCGTCTATTTCGAGGCGGCGGCGGTGATCGTCGTGCTGATCCTGATCGGCCGCTGGCTCGAAGCGCGCGCGAAGGGGCGCACGGGGGCGGCGATCCAGGCGCTTCTGGGGCTCCAGGCGCGGACGGCGCGCGTCCTGCGGGACGGTGAGATGGTCGATGTGGACGTCGAGCGGTTGTCCGTGGGGGACATGGTCCTTGTCCGGCCAGGCGAGCGCATCCCGACCGATGGCGAGGTCACGGAGGGATCGAGCAACGTCGACGAAAGCATGATTACCGGGGAGCCGCTGCCCGTCAGCAAAGGAGAGGGGGCCGCGGTCACGGGCGGCACCGTGAACGGCTCGGGCAGCCTGACCATCCGCGCGACCCGCGTCGGCGCCGATACCACGCTCGCACGCATCGTGCGCATGGTGGAGGAGGCGCAGGGCGCGAAGCTGCCGATCCAGGGCCTCGTCGACCGCGTGACGCTGTGGTTCGTGCCGGGTGTCATGGCGCTGGCCACGCTGACCGTCGTGGCCTGGCTGATCTTCGGGCCGGACCCCGCGCTGACCTTCGCACTGGTCGCGGGCGTATCGGTCCTGATCGTGGCCTGCCCCTGCGCCATGGGCCTCGCCACGCCGACCTCGATCATGGTCGGCACGGGGCGCGCGGCCGAGATGGGCGTCCTCTTTCGCAAGGGCGACGCCCTGCAAGGATTGTCCGGCGTGCAGGTCGTGGCGCTCGACAAGACCGGGACGGTGACCGAGGGCAAGCCGACATTGACCGACGTGGTCGTCGCCGAAGGCTTCGCGCGCGACGAGGTGCTGGCTTTCGTCGCCGCCGTCGAGGCGATGTCGGAACACCCGATCGCCGAAGCGATTCTGCGCGGCGCGCGGGCCGAAGGCGTCACGGTGCCCGTTGCGACTCAGTTCAGCTCGGTCACCGGATATGGCGTCGCCGCCCGTGTAGAGGGCCGCGAGGTCATGGTCGGCGCCGACCGCTACATGATCCGCGAGGGCGTCGAGATCGCGCCTCTGGCGCAGGTCGAGACCGATCTGGCCGCGCGGGGCCGAACGGCGGTCTACGCCGCCATCGACGGCAGGCTGGCGGCGGTCGTCGCCGTCGCAGACCCCGTCAAGCCGTCCAGCCGCGCCGCAATTGCAGCTCTGCGGGCGCGGGGCCTCGAGGTCGCGATGATCACGGGCGACAAGCGCGAGACGGCTGAGGCCATCGCACGCGAGACGGGCATCGACCGCGTCATCGCGGGCGTGCTGCCCGACGGAAAGGTGGCCGCGCTCGACGAGTTGCGCGCGGGCGGGCGGCGCGTGGCCTTCGTGGGCGACGGCATCAACGATGCGCCGGCGCTTGCCCACGCCGACGTGGGCATCGCCATCGGCACCGGCACCGACGTCGCCATCGAATCGGCCGACGTGGTGCTGATGTCGGGCGACCTGAAGGGTGTGGTGGACGCCGTCGAGGTCTCGCGCCGGACGATGGCGAACATCCGCGAGAACCTGGCCTGGGCCTTCGGTTACAACGTGGCTCTCATTCCCGTTGCCGCCGGTGTGCTTTACCCGGCCTATGGCATCCTCCTGTCGCCCGTCTTCGCGGCCGGCGCAATGGCGCTGTCGTCCGTGTCGGTCCTCGCCAACGCCTTGCGCCTGCGCCGCATTCGTCCGGCCATGAGCGCGACCCAGACCCCCGCGCCGACCCCGGTCCTGCGCAGCCAGCCAGCCGAATAGGAGAACGCTCATGAACATCGGAGAAGTCGCCGAACGCTCGGGCCTGCCGGCCAAGACGATCCGCTACTACGAGGACATCGGACTTGTTCGCCCTCAGCGCAGCAGGAACGGCTATCGCGCCTTCCGCGAGAGCGACCTGCACAAGCTCGCCTTCCTGGGCCGCGCACGGGCGCTTGGCTTCACCATCGAGGATTGCCGGACGCTTCTGAGCCTCTACGAGGACGAGAGCCGCGAGAGCGCGCAGGTCAAGACGCTCGCCGAGGAGCACCTGGCTGAAATCGACGCCAAGATCTCGCAGCTTCAGTCGATGCGCGCGCTCCTGTCGCGGCTGGTCGCCTCCTGCTGCGGCGACGACAGGCCCGATTGCCCCATCCTCGACGACCTCGCGGGAGAAATTCACTAGCCGGGGCGTGTTTATGCAACGGTGCCGTAAGGTGATTCCGGCATTTTGCGGGCACTGCTTGAATTTCGCCCCATTTTGACTCTAGCTGGGTGGCTGACCTGGGGACCTTACGGAGACGCTCGGAATGACTCTGACAAGACGGCACTTCATAGCGACATCGGCCACGCTGTTCTCGGCGGCGCTGCCCGTTCCGGTGTTCGCGCAGTCGGACGAGATGCAGGGCCCGCTGCTGCCGCCGTCGGGTCCTGCTGCGGCCGATCCGAACGCGACGCCGGTCGAAACCACCGTCGAGACTGCCGTGGACGCCCCGGCCGAGCCGCCGGCGCGCCAGCCCGTTTCGGACAGCAGCCGCTGGAACCAGTGGGACGCGCAGGTGACGCCGGCCAACTACAATCCCGCGACGACGAACCCCTGGGGCTTCCACGACCGCTTCCTGCCGAAGCGGGTCGAGGCCAACTCCGGGTTGCGTCCGGGCGACATCCACGTCGATGCCGTGGCGCGCTATCTCTACCACATCCAGCCGGACGGGACCGCGCTGCGCTTCGGGGTCGCCATCGCGAAGGGCAACCTCTACGAGCCCGGCGTTTATACCATCAAGGTCAAGAAGAAGTGGCCGACCTGGCGCCCGACCGAGGACATGATCGAGCGCGATCCCGGCGCCTACGAAAAATTCGCGGACGGCATGGACGGCGGCCCGAGCAACCCGCTCGGCTCGCGCGCGCTGTACCTCTTCTCAGGAGGCCGCGACACTTACCTGCGGATCCACGGTACGCCCTATCCGCGGTCCATCGGCGGCCGCGCCAGCTCTGGCTGCGTGCGCATGGTGATGGCGCACATCATCGGGCTCTACGATCAGGTGGCGCTCGGGTCGAGCGCGCATCTCTATCCGGCGGAAGGGATGTTGGCGGCGCGGTCCTGACGGACCGGGCCCCGGCTCAGGCTGCCGGGGCGGGTGCTGCGGCCGCCGACGATGCCGTGCAGAGGTGACGCTTGTTGACCGACAGAAGCGGCAGCATCGTCGTCTCGACCGGTCCGACGTGCCGGTACCAGTAGCAGCCGTCCTCGGGCATCAGCTTGACCGACCGAAGATCCTGGCCCGGCGCGGCGAGGGCCACCAGCTGATCGGGCAGGTTCGACGTTCCGCCTTCGATCGGCGCGCCGCTGGTGGTGACGCCAGTCGACGCGCAGGCGCCAAGCCAGAGCGTCGCGCTGACGATGAAGACAAGTCTGGTCATGGGTGTCCCGCTCAAGCCGATTTCAACGCGATTACGGTATCTTGGAAAGCACTTCATACGCAAGGGTCCGGGCGCCGTTTCGCGCGTTGGATACGCGCAATTGGGGCTTTTGACCCAGCCTGAAGCGGGCCTGCGGCTTTTGCCGTCCGGCCTTGCGTGAAAGGCTGCCGCGCGAGGGAGACAGCATGACCCGCGCCAAGACCGTCGCCTTTCTCGGAACGTCCAGATCCGGCCTTGGCCACCTGCGCCGGCTGTCCACGATCGCGCGGGCGATCCACACGGCGGACCCGTCGGTTCGGGCGCATCTTTTCACCAACGCGCCGCCGGAGGGCCTTTTGCCCGAAGATCGCGCGGTCTTTCAAGACATCAAGGTCGTCGCGCGCCAGCATATGGGGCGGGCGGTCGGGCAGGGTAGCTTCGACCTGGCGGTGGTGGATACGCTCAAGCTGCCGGGATCGGCGCACCTGGGCTGTCCTGCGGTCCTGGTCCTGCGCGAGACGCCCGACAGTCTGCTGACCGGGTTCCGGCGCGACGACGGGCGCCCCTGGGATCGGGTCATCGTCCCGAACCCTCCAGGACATTGGTGTCCTTCCCTCGGCGCAGGCTTCGCGCATTCGGTCGATTGCTGCGGGTGGATCCTGCGGCCGACAGGCGCGCGTCGTCCCGAGGACGGCACTGCGGGCATCGTCGTCGCCACGGGCGGTGGCGGCACCGCCGAGACCCGCGCCGGTCTCTATCCGCTGCTCGACGCGGTGATCGCAGAGACGCGGAGGCTTGCGGCAGGCCCCTTTCGGGTCCGCCACGCGCTCGGCCCTCGCGCTTCGGGAGAGGCGCTGCCAGAGGCCGGCGAGGTGTTCGATCCCAGTGGAGATCTGAACGCCGTCTTCCGTGCGGCGGACGTGGTGATCTCGACGGCAGGCTACAATTCGGTGCTCGAACTGGCCAGCACCGACACGCCGACGCTTCTTGCCGCCATTCCCCGCAGCCTCGACGATCAGGCGGCGCGGGTCCGCCTGTGGGGGCCGAGGCTGGGCTGCGCACTTCGTCCTGACCGCCTCGGCACGGCATCCGCCTGGCTTGCCGACCGCATCGACCATCCGCGCCGGCGACGCCCCGTCGACCTCGGTCCGGACGGCGCGACGGTCGCGGCCAGACTGATCCTCGAGATGACGTGTCCCGTTTCCTGAAGACGCACCGGGACGAGGCGACGGCGGCCGAGGCGCTTCGGCGCGCCTCGATCCTTCGCCGTGCAGGGCTGCCTACGCCCCATGCGATGGCCGGCGCGGACGCACGGCAGGTCTCGTTCGCGCGGATCGAGGGTGAAACGGGCTTGCCCTTGCTTGCCAGCGGCTTGGCCGGCCTTCTTGAGCTGGTCGCCCTGCTTCACGAATGTCCGGTAGCTGGCCTTCCTCCCCTCGATCCATTCCGTCGTATCCGTCCGCGAGAGGCGCTGCTGCGGAATGAGGAGATCCGGTCCGTTCTGGACGAGACCGTCCCGAGCGGCACCGCCACGTTGCACGGCGATCTTCACGCGGGACAGTTCATCCGCGATGGCGGCGGAACGGTATGGATCGTCGACCTCGACGATCTGACGCTTGGACCTCCCGAAGCGGACCTCGCCAACTTCGCAGCCCATTCTGCGACCTCGCTTCAAGGCGGCGTGGAGCTTTGGGCCGACCGGGTGCGCGCCGCGTGGCGCGACATCGGGCGACCCTGCGACGACGACGTCTTCCGCCGCCTCCTGCGCATCGCGCTGGTCCGCCGGCACCTGAAACTGCGCGAGACGGGACGGCCGGACCACGAAGCGATGGTGGCGACCTACCTGCGCGAGAGCTCGAATTTCTCCATCCTGTAGCGCAGGGTGTCGCGGCTGATGCCCAGAAGCTCGGCTGCGCGCGAGACGTTGCCGCCCGTGCGGGTCAGCGCCGTCGTGATGGCGCCGAGTTCGATGTCGCGAAGCGTCGGCAGCTCGCCCGACTGCCTGGCGCCGATGGCACGGATATGCGGGCCGTCGATCTGGCCGTCGGTCTGCTCTAGCATCGCGCGGGCGATGCAATTCTCAAGCTCGGCCACGTTGCCCGGCCAGTCATGCTCCAGCAGCCTGGCGCGGGCGGCGGAGGTGAAGCGCGGGCGCGCCTCGCCCCGGTCGCGGGCAATCCGGCGGGCGAAGATGTCGGCGATGGGCAGGACGTCGGCGGCCCGCTCGGCCAAGGGCGGCATGTCGATCCAGCCGACCTGGATGCGGTACAGAAGGTCGGGCAGGAAGCCGGGTCCCGGCGAAAGGTGGCGAACGGACGTGGCGATGAGGCAGGGCGGCCGGTCGTCCTGCTGGAGCCGCTGGAGGATCCGTGCCTGCCCGCCGAGGGACAACTCCGACACATGGCGCAGGATCAGCGTTCCGCCCGACGCGCGGCGCATCCGGTCGTCCATGTCGTCCTCGCGGTCGACGGCGCAGTCGAAGGTCTCGAGCGGCGTTTCGGGGGCTGCGGTCTCGTGCAGGGCCACGGCCGCCAGCGACTTGCCGCTGCCCTCGGGGCCCATGATGAGGATGCCCGGCCGGGTGTCGCCCGGCTTGCCGAGCTTGCGGATGGTGGCGCGAAGGGCGTTCGCCGCCGAAGAGCGACCGACGATCCTGTCCGCCCCGGTGCGTTCGAGGCCGCCCTGCATCTCGTCCAGCATCAGTTCGCCCGCGATGGAGGCGATGGCCGACAGGGGCGTCGGCTTGACGAGAAAGTCGCGGGCGCCGCCCTTCATCGCGCGGACGGCCACGTCGATGTCGCCGTGGCCCGTCATCATCACCACCTGCGTGCGCGGCGAGGCTGCGCGGATGCGCTCCAGAAGCTCGAGGCCGTCGTCCTCGTTCAGCTTGTAGTCGAGGATCACGAGGCGGGGGGCGTCGCGTTCGATCATCGCGCGCGCCGATGCGGCGTCGACGGCATAGCTGGCCGAGAAGCCGCGCCGTTCGAGGAAGCTGACGATGGACCGCGCGAGCACCACCTCGTCCTCGACGATCAGGATATCGCTCATCTCAGGCCCTCGCCGGTACGGTCAGTGTGACTTCTACGCCCGTCTCGGGGCGGTTCTTCAGATCGAGCGAGCCGCCGAGACGCTCGGCGATGCGACGCCCGAGCGCCAGACCGACGCCGAGGCCCGACGACTTGGAGGTCTGGAACGGCACGAAGAGCCGCGCCATCTGCTCGTCGCTGAGGCCCGGGCCGGTGTCGGCGACCTCGATTGCGATGCGGCCGCCGGGGGCCGCGTGCCAGCCGATCCGCAGGACGCCGCCCGCCTTCATCGCCTCGATGGCGTTCGACAGGATGGTGTTCAGCACCTGTTCGAGTTCCGCCGAGCCAGCCGAGGCGACCGGACTGCCCTGGCTTTGTGCCAGCTCGACCGCGATGCCACGCTTGCGCAACTGGGGTTCGAAGCCCGCAAGACAGCGCTGGATGATGACGTCGACATGCGCAATGTCGCCGGCGCTGTCCGGCGCCGCGCGGGTCCGGGTGAGGAACGAGCGGATCCAGGTTTCCAGCCGGTCGACCTGATCCATGATGTCGTGGATCGCGGTGCGGCTGTCGCCCGGAATGTCGTCCTCCGCCACCAGTTCGGCGCAGGAGCGTATGGCCGCCAGTGGATTTCGCAGTCCGTGGGCCACGGCGGAGGCCATTTCGCCCACGACGGCCAGGCGCTCGGTCTCGACCAGCCGCTGCTCCTGGCGCCGCAGGATGCGGGTTGCGTAGACCACGACGGCGAGAAGCGCCGTAAAAAGGACGGTCCCCGCCATCAGAGCGCCAACCCAGGCCAGCGTGACGACGCCGTGGATGGTGTCGAGAAGGGCTTCGGGGGCCTTGTAGACCTCGACCGCGCCGATGACGGTGCTGTCGTCGTCGGACCAGATCGGAATGTAGAACTCGATGAACTCCTGGACGTCGGTCGGGAAGCCGACATGTTCTTCCTTGCCCTCGCGGTCGACGACCACGATCTCGGGGTCGAGCTTGCCCACGAGCGCGGCTTCAAGCTCGTCGTTGTCCTCGAACGTGCGTCCGATCAATTCGGGGTCGCTCGACCACAGGACCTCGCCCGAGGCGGAATAGATGTTTGCGCGGAAGACGTCGGGAAGGCGCGAGACGTGCGTGAAGAATTCGCGTGTCTCGGCGTCGCCTGCAGGGTCCGAGATGCGCGACATGCCGAAGGAGTTTGGATCGGCCTCCTCGACGCGCACGATGGAGTTGAGGAACTCCATCGAGACGACGGCGTCCCGCATCATCATGTTCGTGGTCATGTAGTTTGCGAGGTACTGGCTGAGCACGCTCGTGGTCGTGAAGATCGCAACGAAGCTCGTCACCACGAAGATCGCGAGAACCTGCATGTAGTGCGGAGAGTCGCGCAGCGACAAGAGTTTCGGCACCGGTTGGGCTCCCATGGAATCACGTCCGCATTGGTTACAATCTCTCCGATCTTGCCCGATCGCCTGGCAATCAACCGAGGTTATAGGCGTCGGATTCGGGGCATATCCCCCTAAAGATGACGGCGGAGGTCTGCCGGGCGCCGTCCTGGCCTGACGACCTCCTGGGGGATTTCGCCCAAACCCGGCGGGCGCTTTGCCCCAGTCGCGGGGCTTGCCGCTCTCCTGCCGCGGGTCGCCCGCTGCCATCCTGTCCGCGAAACACACGAGGTCGGGATGACACGCATACTTCTTGCCGAGGACGAACCGGTGCTGGCGCGGAACATCGCGCTCTCGCTCAGAAAGACCGGGGCCGAGGTCATTCATGCGCCCTCCGCCGCCACGGCGCGCGAGGCGCTTCGCCGGGGCGGGTTCGACCTCGTGATCGCCGACATCTCTCTCGGCGACGGCGATGGCCTCGACGTGCTGGGCGAGGCGTCCGAGATCCTGCACGGGACGCCCGTGATCGTCATGACGGGACAAGACAGCGTCGCGAACCGCGCCCGTGCCGAAGGCCTGACGGTCGCGGCGTTCCTGTCGAAGCCCTTCGCGCTGTCGCGTCTGCGCGAGCTCGTGGGCGCCTTGACGCGGCCTGCGGCGCCCGGCGGGTCGGCGTCCGCCGGGCCATCGGTGGTGATGTATTCGCACGACACCATCGGGCTCGGCCATATGCGCCGCAACTCGGCCATCGCGCGCGAACTGGTGGCGCAGGTACCCGGCGTATCGGTCCTGATGTTGGTCGGTTGCCCGGCGGGCATGGTCTTCGAGCCGCATCCCGGCATCGACTACGTCAAGCTTCCCTCGCTCGCCAAGCTGGGGCGGGGAGCCTACCAGGCCGGATCGCTGCGAATCGACCCCGAGACGACGCGCGCCATGCGGTCGCGGATCATCGAGGGCGTGCTGACCACCATCGAGCTCGACCTCTTTCTCGTCGACCACGAGCCCGCCGGTGCGATGGAGGAGCTGGTGCCGATCCTGGGCGCGCTTCGGGAGCGCGGCCGGGTCCGGACGGTGCTCGGGTTGCGCGACATCCTCGACGATCCCGCCCGCACCAGGTCGGGCTGGGCGCAATCCGGCACGGATCGCCTGATTTCAGAGAGTTACGATCACGTCCTCGTCTATGGCGACCGGCGCTTTTTCCCAAGTGCCGAAGCCTATGGCCTGGACCTGCTCAAACCGGGGGCCGTCACCGAATGCGGTGTCGTCACCACGGTCCGCACGCGTGTCCGCCCCGCCTTCCCCGCGGCACCGTCGAGGATCGTCGTCTCCGGTGGCGGCGGACGGGATGCGTATCCCCTCATAGAGGCCGCGATCAAGGCGGTCCGCACGCTACCTGTCCGCCGCCGACCCCATCTCATCGTCGTGACCGGCCCCCTGATGGACGAGGAGTTGAAGTCCGAGGCGAGGCGGCTCGGCACCGTCACCGGCGTGACGGTGCTCGAGCATGTCCCGGACCTGCCCGGCATGATGGAGGGCGCCGACCTTCTGGTCACGATGACCGGCTACAATTCGATCAACGAGGCGCTGGCGCTCGATTGCCCGATCGTCACCGTGCCTCGGCTGGGACCTTCGTCCGAGCAGCGTCTGCGCGCCGAGGCGCTGGAGCGGCAGGGCCTCGCCCGTTACCTGAGGCGCGAGGACCTGACACCCGAAGCTCTCGCGCGGCTCATGTCCGAGCCGCCCCCCCGCGTGCCTCCTCATCGTCTCAAGTCGGACGGGGTGACGACCGCCGCGCGCGTCCTCGCCGCCATGATCGCAGACGTCCGCACCCCCCTCACCGAGGAACGCGCCCATGCCTGAGCCACGCATCGCCTATGTGCTGAAGCGCTTCCCGCGTTTCAGCGAGACCTTCATCCTGAACGAGCTCCTCGCCCATGAGGCGGCAGGGGCCGAGGTCCATGTCTTCAGCCTGCTGTCCCCGCCGGACGAGCCGCGGCACGCGCGACTGTTGGACCTCAAGGCGCGGGTCCATGTGCTGAAATCGGTGGGCAAGGGCTGCGACGCCTCACCCGCTCCGGGCGACGCGGCTCTTTTTTCGGGCCGGTCGGCAGCGGAGGTCGGCGCGCTCATGGCCAAGGCGGAGGTCGTGGCGGGAGAGGCTGCGCGGCTAGGCATCTCGCATCTGCACGCGCATTTCGGGTCTGACGCGACCACCGTGGCCTGTCTCGCGGCGCGCCGGATGGGTGGCACCTTCTCGTTCACCGCACATGCACGCGACATCTTCCACACCTATGTCACGCCGGAGGCAGACGCGGCCATGCGGCGCGCGAAACTGCGCGCAGCCGCTTTCGTCGCCACCGTGTCGGACTACAACGCGCGCTACCTGACGTCGCTTTGTCCCGAGGCGCGGGTCGTGCGGCTCTACAACGGTATCGACCTGTCGGCCTTCCGGCCCGTATCTGCCGCGACGCAGGTGCCCGGACGAATGATCGCCGTAGGGCGTTTGGTGCCGAAGAAGGGCTTCGACGTTCTGGTCGAGGCCTGCCGCAGGCTTCGCGACCGTGGCCGGGCCTTCGATCTGTCTATCGTGGGATCGGGCCCCCTGGAGTCCTCCCTTCGCTCGACGATAGAACGCCTTGAGTTGTCAAAAGAAATCCGGCTTGAGGGTGCCCTGCCACAGGAGGAGTTGATCCGCCTGATGGCCGAGGCAGAGGTTGCGGTTCTGCCCTGCGTGGTGACGGACTCGGGCGACCGCGACGGGCTGCCGACGGTGCTTCTCGAAGCGATGGCACGCGGGCTTCCCGTGGTGACGACGACCGTTTCGGGCGGGCCCGAGATCGTCGAAGACGGCGTGACCGGAAGGCTCTGCGCGCCGAACGATCCCGGCGCGTTGGCCGAGGCACTCGATGATGTCCTGTCCGACCGCGAGACCGCGCGCCGCATGGGACGGGCCGGGCGTCTGCGGGCCGAGCGTCTGTTCGATCTGACCGCCAACGCGGCGCGGCTGCGGGAGTTGCTTCTCGACCCGGCGCGGCCCTCGCGGGAGGCGGCGTGATGCGGATCGCCTATGTCTCGGCCGATCGCGGCATCCCCGTCTTCGGCGAAAAGGGCGCGTCGATCCACATCCAGGAGATGATGCGCGCCTTCGTCACCGTCGGCCACGATGTCCGCGCGCTGACGGCGCGGCGCGGCGACGGCGATGGGCAGGGTCTTTGGGTCGAGGAGGTGCCGCAGACCGGGTCGGGCGCTGACCGGGCCGACAAGGAGCGCGCGGCGATGCGTCAGGCCGAGGCGATCGAGGCGCGCCTGATGTCGCTTTACCGCGAATGGCCCTTCGACATGATCTATGAGCGCTATTCGCTCTGGTCCGCCGCAGGCGTCCGCGCCGCCCGGCGTCTGGGTCTGCCGGTGGTGACAGAGGTCAACGCGCCTCTCGTGATGGAACAGGCCGCGTTCCGCAGCCTCGTGTGCGACGCCGAGGCCCGCGCCCTCGAGGCCGAGGTGCTGGCGGGATCGACGGCCCTTGCGGCGGTGTCGTCCCAGGTCGCGGAATATCTTGTCTGTGCAGGAGCGGCGTCGGGGCGCGTCCACGTCATCGGCAACGCGGTCGACACCCGGCACTTCCGACCCGACGTGCCGCCGGCCGAGGTGGCGGGGATACCGGACAACGCCTTCGTCGTGGGGTTCACCGGCTCGCTCAAGATGTGGCACGGGGTCGATACCCTGCTCGAGGCCTTCCGCCTGTTCCGGGCGGTCGAGCCGAGGGCGCATCTGCTGATCTGCGGCGACGGGCCGAAAGCGGGTTGGATCGAGGGGTTCGTCGCGGGCGCGACCCTCGGCGAGGCGGTGACGCTGGCGGGGTGGGTCGACCATGCAAGGTTGCCGTCGCTCATCGCCCGGATGGACGTCGCGACCGCGCCCTACCCGGTGTCCGACACGCACTACTTCTCGCCCCTCAAGCTCTATGAATACCTCGCCGTCGGAAGCCCGGTGCTGGCCAGCGACATCGGCCAGACGGCAGAGCTTCTGGCCGGGTCCGAGGCGGCGATCCTTCTTCCGCCCGGCGACGCCGGGGCTTTGGCGCGCGGCATGGCGGACCTCTGCGCCGACCCCGTGCGGCGACGCGTCATGTCGATGGCGGCGGCGGACCTTGGGAGACGGCACGACTGGACCGACAACGCACGGCGTGTGGTCGCCCTCGCCGGACTGCGGACGGTGGCCGCATGAGCCGGGATCCGCTGCGATCAGACGCGCTCTGGCGTCTTGTCCGACGCATGGCGCCGCAGTTGCGGCCGCACCGCCGGAGGCTGGTCCTGGGAGGTCTGGCGCTCATCGGCGTCGCGGCGTCCGAGGTGGCGCGGCCCTGGCCCCTGAAGGTCGTCTTCGACGGAATCCTGATGCCGCGACCCGACACCGATCCGGTGACCGGCTGGATGACCGCGACATTCGGTACCGGCGATGGCCTGCTGGCCGCCACCGCGTTCGCCATTCTCGCCATAGCGCTGGTCGGCGGTGCGGCGGGCTTTGCGCAGGCCTACCTGATCGCGTCGGTCGGGCAGAAGGTCGTGGCCCAGATCCGGCTCGACCTCTATCGCCACGTCCAGCGGCTATCGCATTCGTTCCACGACACCGCCTCGTCTGGCGACATCATCGCCCGGCTGACGGGTGACGTGCGGATGATGCGCGATCTTCTGATCGACGCGGTGGTGTTCTTCGCGGCGCGCGTCCTCGTCATCGGGGCGACGGTGGGCGTCATGGCGTGGATGGACTGGCGACTGACCCTGTCGGCGCTGGCGATCCTGCCGGCGCTCTGGCTGGTCACGCGCCACTTCGGCGGCCGGATCAGGGGGGCGGCTCGCAGGCAGCGCCGGAAGGAAGGCAAGATCGCCGTGGTGATGACCGAGGGCATCTCGTCCATCGACGTGGTGAAGGGGTTCGCCCGCGAGGCCTATGAGGAAAGCCGCTTCGCCAAGCAGAACAACTCGTCCGCCGAGGCGGGCGTCGTGACCACGCGTCTGGCGGCGAACATGGACCGGGTGACGCAGGTGATCCTGGCGCTCGGGACGGCGCTCGTTCTCTGGTACGGCGTCGTCCGGGTGCGTAGCGGGGCCATCAGCCCGGGTGACCTTCTCGTCTTCACCGCCTATCTTTCGACGCTCTACAAGCCCGTACGGAAGATGGCGGCGATGACGGCGCGCGTGGCCAAGGCCACCGCGTCGGGCGAGCGGCTTCTCGAGATCTTCGACCTGTCGCCCGAGGTCGCCGAACGGCCCGGCGCGGTCGATGCCGGTCTTCTGGCCGGGCGGGTCGGCTTTGCGAACGTCACCTTCGCCTATCCGGGATCGCCGCCGGTTCTCCGGAACGCCTATCTGAACCTCAATCCGGGCGAGATCGTCGCCATCGTCGGCACGTCGGGGATCGGCAAGTCGTCGGCGACGCGCCTCATCATGCGGTTCTACGATCCGCAGGAGGGTTCGGTCCGGATCGACGGACACGACATCCGCGAGTTCACGCTGGACACACTGCGCGGAAACATCTCGGTCGTGCTTCAGGACAGCGTTCTTTTCGGGACGACAGTACGCGACAGCATCGCCTACGGCCGCCTGGATGCCACCGAGGACGAGATCGTCGCGGCGGCGCGCGAGGCCGAGGCGGACGGGTTCATCAGGCTCCTGCCCGAGGGCTATGACACCGTTCTGGGCGAGAGGGGCGAGACCCTGTCGGGCGGGCAGCGCCAGCGCATCACCATCGCGCGGGCGGTGCTGCGCGACGCGCCGATCCTGATCCTCGACGAACCGTTGACGGGTCTTGACCCTGCGACCGCGCGAAGCCTTCTGGGCGGCCTGCGACGGGCGGCGGCGGGGCGGACGACATTCCTCATCGCGCACGACGCGCTGACGCTGTCGCTGGCCAGCCGCGTGGTGCGGATCGAGGACGGGCAGTTCGTCGAGTATCCCCGCAACAGCCGGATCCTGTCGGCATGAGCGCGGTGCTGGAGCGTCCGGTCGAACGGATCGAGGCATGGCGAAGCGTGCCGCCCCAAGACGTCGCGCCGCTTCTGGGCGAGGTTCCGGCCGGGCTGCGGCTGGACCGCGTTCATTTCCCCTCGCGTCGCCCGGTGCAGTTGACCTATGCGGCGACGCTCAGGTCGGGCGAAACGCGCACGCTCTTCGCCGAGGACTGCGGCACGGGAACGATGCTTCATGCCTCCGAGGTCGCGGCGAGCCTTCGGAAGTCGCGGCACGGTCAGCGGGCCGGACTGACGCGCGCGGCCATTCTCGCCGATGAGGTGCTGGGGCTGGTCTGGAGGCAGCCGGGCCTCGACGAGCGGCTGTCTGGTCTGCGGCTTCTCTACGACGCCGAGGGTGCGCGCCGGGTGGTTGCAGAGCTGACCGGATGCGATCCGGGACAGGTCACGGTCGACCTCGTGGCGCACCGTCTGGGCAAGCGCGCCGTCCTGCGGATCGGGACCGGGCAGGGCGACCTCTACGCTCGTCTGTCCGTCGTCAAGGGCGGCGAAGGCGGCGGTCGGCTGGCCCGCCATGCCGCCCTCTGGCGCGCGCTCGGACCCGATGCGGCGCTGCGTATACCCCAGCCGCTCGGGGCGTCGCCCGACCTGGGCGTCGCGCTTTTCAGCGCGCTTCCCGGACAGCCTGCCGCCTTCGGGCGCAACGGTGCAGAGGCCATCGCCCGTGCCCTCGAGACGCTGCGCGGTCTCGGCGTCGAGGATTTGCCCAAGCACGGCGGCAGCGACGAGGCGAAGCTTCTGGAAGAGTGGTTGGGCCGGTGCCGGGTCTATTTGCCCGATCTGGCGGAGAGGCTGGAGACGCCGGTGGCGAAGGCATGCGACGCACTTGCGCGCAGCGACACAGAGTTTGTCCTGTGTCACAGGGACCTGCACGAGAAACAGATTCTGCTGGCCGGCGGGGTCGCGGGCATCCTCGATTTCGACACGCTCTCGCGCGCCCACCCGGCCCTCGACCCCGGCAACCTGCTCGCGCACCTCTGCCTGGCCGGGGTGGACGAGCGTCCGCTCCGCGCGGCGCTCGACCTGCGAGGGATCGGCCTCTGGCGCTCCGCGGCCCTTTTGCGGCTTGCGATGATCCGCGCCTTTACCTCCGCACCGGCTGCGGCCGTGCGTCGCCTGATCGACGAGGCGGCGGCGTGATCGCAATCGCGGATGCCGGGCTTCCGGGGCTTTCCGCCCTTGGAGCCGATGCGCTCAAGCGCATCGCCGGGACGGACGAGGCGTCGCTTGTGCGGCTTCGCTATCGCGCGGGAAAGCGCGCGGTCCTCCACCTCGCCACCGGGCCGTCCGGCACGGGGCAGGGGTCGGCCTGGTTCTTCGAAGGCGACAAGGCGCGGCGTCTGGCGGCGCGCACGGAAGCCGCGACCTATGACGAGGTGTCGGGCGCATTGTACGAGGCCTTTCCGAACGATCACCGACTGCCGCAGGTGCGTCTCTTTCTGAAGGACTACGGGGCCCGCGCACCCGCACTGATCGGCGGGACACCCGCCGGCGCGCCCCGCGTCGTCCGCTATCGCCCCGGCCTCTCCTGCACCTTCCGCTGCGAACGGGCGGGAGGCGGCGCTGTCTACGTCAAGATCCTCGCGGACGCCGACCCCCAACTTCTCGCCCCGGCGAACCGCCGGATTGCCGAGGCCCTTGCCGGCGGACCGCTATCGGTCGCGCCCGTGGTCGCGACGGACGCGTCGCTGTCGGCCATCGCCTATGGCGAGGCACGAGGCGCGCCGCTCGATATCCTTCTGGCGCGGGGCGGCGTCGAACCTGTGCTTCAGAGCCTCGATGCGCTGCGGCGCTTTCAGACCCTCGCGCCGACGCCCGAGCGGCACATGACACGGAAGGTCATCCTGGAAAGGTCGGCCGATTGCGTGGACCTTGTTGCGGCGACCGTGCCCGCCTGCCTTGCCGCCGCCGCGCGGATCCTCGCGCGTCTGGCGGAGGGGCGGCCCCGCCTTGGCTCACGCCCGATCCACGCAGACGTCAAGCTCGAGCACATCTTCCTCGACGGCGGCCGAACGACCCTGATCGACACCGAGAGCGTGTCCCTGGGGCCGCCCGACTACGACCTCGCGCAGCTCTACGGCCGCCTGTGGCAGGCCGAGGCCGAGGGTCTGGTTGCGACCGCCACGGTCGAGGCGGCCACGCGTGAGATCGTCCTGTCTGCGGGTCCCGCGTTCGGCTGGTGCCTCGACGCTGTCGCCCTGCGCCTCGCCCGGTTCCACGCGCAGCGGCCCTGCGCCGAGGCCGCCTCGCGCATCGAGGCGATATTCGAGCGCCTCGCCGGGGCCTGAGGTCGAAGCGCGGCGAGACACGGGCGCCTCGCCAGGTCCCGTTGACAGGACAAGCCCGACGTTGATGCGGTCGGGGCCTTCTGAAATCATGGGGGGGTGCGTCGGTTCTCATATCCGGCAGACAGTCAACTAATCTGACCAAAGGATGACAAACCGCGTGGAACCTCTCCAATTGTTTCGTTTTTCGATCCGCCATCGCACCGAAGCCCCAACCTCACCTGTGCAGCCGTGAGCGCGCGCATCGTCTTCGACCTCGACGGCACGCTGATCGACAGCGCGCGGGACATCCAGGGGATCGCCAATGCCGCGCTGAAGAGCGTAGGTGCAGCGCCCGTCACGCTTGAAGAAACGCATGGGTTCATCGGCGAGGGCATCCATGTCTTTGTCGCAAAGATGCGCGCCGCGCGTGGCATCCCTGACAGCGAACAGGAGCGCCTGCTGGCGGACGTCGTCTCGCGCTACGACGACGCCGTGACGCTGACGGAAGTCTATCCGGGCGTGAGGGACATGCTTGCCACACTCTCGTCGCACCACCAGCTCGGGATATGCACCAACAAGCTGCGCAGCCCCTGCATGGCCGTGCTGGCACACCTCGGGATGGGGGAGCTGTTCGGCACCGTCTGGGGTGGCGACAACCCCCTCGGGCGCAAGCCCGATCCCGCGCCGCTTCTCGCCGCCTTCGCCGACCTGGGCGAGGGCCCGTGCCTTTACGTCGGCGACAGCGAGGTGGATGCCGAGACGGCGCAAAGGGCCGGCGTTCCCTTCCTTCTGTTCACGGGCGGATATCGTCGCACGCCCGTCGAGAGCATTCCGCATGCGGCGGCCTTCGACCACCACGCCGAGCTTCCCGCCATCGTCGAGGGTCTCCTCGCCTCTGCCTGAGCCGTGACATGCACGGCCTTCGCCGCGCGCTCCCATTCACGGATGTTTAACGAAACCTGAGGACGCGACGGAAATATACCGCCAGCGCCTGATCGCTTCGTGCTAGTGTTTCCTTGCCTCAGATAGTCCGGCGAAGGAGTGGTGGTCATGATCCGCTTCGCGAACGTATTGTTATGTTTCATTTTTTTAATTATCGCGAGTCCTGCCCAGGCGGCGGACGCAGAGTTGGACTTTTGCGACACTCTGCCTGCAAGTGCCAAAGTCGAAGGCTTCGAGCGACGGCTTGTCTGCGCCGATGTTGCGGCCTTCGAGCAGGTGATCGTCTACAACCGCTTCGGCTCCTACAATCCCTTCGGAATGTTGTTCGCCCTGCGCCGCGATCTGATCCCCGCCGACACGGTGCCTGTGCGGATCACTGCGGCGGATTGCGCAGAAGACACCGGAACCGACAGGGCGCTCTCGCCCCTCGACGCGGGAGCTGTCCGCTTGCGTGACTGCAAGCGGCCGCGCCCGCTGGTCCTGCGGGCGAACGAAGGCGACCTCCTCGCCCTTCAGGTCACGAACCTTCTGCGACCGGGGCAGCCGGGACATTCCGAAACCTTCTGCCGCGGGGCGCACCTTCAAGAGGGAAGTCTTGCAAAGAACGTCCGCGACGCCGTCAGCGCCGGGCCGGACGACCGGCTGGCGCATCACGAAGCGGCCTGCCTCGACGGAACGGCGGGTGCCGATCCGGAGGATGCGGCGCCGGGGTCCGCCGACTGGCCGGTCACGCGCGGCATGAGTTTCGCCATAGAGGGGCTGATCGCTGTCGCGCCGGACGGGCTCGATCCGACGAACCTCGCCGTCTGCCGGGGTCTCGCGGCGGTCGCGCCGGGCGAAGCTGTGACCTGCTACTACGAGATCGATCGGGTTGGGCCCTACTTCTTTTCGAGCAACGCCGCACCCGCGGGCGGGGAAGGCGATGGCGGGTCGATCACGCACGGTCTGTTCGGCGCGGTCGTCGTGGAAGAGCGCGGCAGCCGGTGGTTCCGCAGCCAGGTCTCGCAGGCGGCGTTCGACGCGGCCTGGACGCTGACGGAAAGCGATGCGTCCCTGCGCCGGGCGACGGGCGATCACCGCCGGACGGGCGAGGTGGATTACGACGCCGAGGTGGACGGCATCCCGGTCCTGTCGATGACCCGGCTCGCTGGCGGCGGAGCGCAGGAGATCGTTCACACCGATCTGAACGCCGTCGTCCACGAGCCGGATGCGAACCGCAGTTTCCGGGAATTCTCGGTCTTCTTCCATGACGAGCTGAAGACCTTCTACACGCAGGCTTTCGAGGAACTTGAGCGCTACGGGCAGCTTGCCGGGGTCCGCGACGGCTTTGCCATCAACTATGGGTCAAGCGGCATGGGGTCGATCCTGCTGGCCAACCGCAAGGGGATCGGACCGGCGACCGAGTGCGTCGAGTGCCTCTACGAGGAGTTCTTCCTGACGAGTTGGGCGAACGGCGATCCCGCCCTTCTGGAGCGCTATGCGGACGACCCGTCGAACGTGCATCATTCCTATCTGAACGACGAGATCCTCTTCCGCAACTTCCATGCCGGGCCGAAGGAGACGCACGTCTTTCACCTCCACGCGCACCAGTGGTTCGGCGGGAACGACGGGAACCGGGGCGCCTATCTCGACAGCCAGACGGTCGCGCCCCAGCAGGGGTTCACCTACAACATCTATTCCGGCGGCCTTGGGTACTATGACGAGGGGCCGGAGGACGACTGGTTGCAGAACGACGGCAGCGGCAACCGCAATCGCACCGTGGGCGATTCCATCTTCCACTGTCACCTCTACCCGCACTTCGCCCAAGGCATGTGGGAGCTCTGGCGGGTGCACGACGTCCTCGAGGACGGGACGCGTCTTCTTCCGGACGGCCAGCCCGAGGCAGGCCTTTCGGTCGAGGCGATGGTGGGCGACCCCCGCGTCGGTTCGGTCGATCCCGAGACGGGGCGCTGGATCGCCGACGCCGAGGGCACGCCGGTGCCTGCACTTGTGCCGCTTCCGACCCGTCCCCTTCCCGTGCTGCCGACCTATGCCGCGCCGGACGAGGAGCCCTACCTGACCGCCGAGTCGTCTGCGGCTTTCCCGGGGTATCCGTTCTTCGTTGGCGGCAAGCCGGGTCACCGTCCGCCGCAGGCACCGCTCGATCTCGCGGTCGCGACCCGCGACGTAGGCGATGTCACGAGCGGCGACATTTTGGACGGCGGCCTGTCGCGCCACGTCGTCGCCGGTGGCACGCGGCGCTTCGGGGTCGAGGATGCGGGCGATCCGCCACCAGCGAACGGCGCGCAGGCCTCGCAGCTCGTGGCGAAGATGCTGGCTCTGGGCGACATGTCGGCCGAGTTCGAGACGATCACGCTCGAGCCGCGCGCGCAGGACGGCACGCCGCTGGAGCGGGCCGCGATGGGCTTTCACTACGACGGCACCGTCTGGTCGACCGGCGAGACGATCGACGTGCGCGCCCCCGACGGGACGCCCGCGGCCTTCGATCCCGCAGGCGGCTACCGGACCGGCGCCGGGCTGTTCACGGTCAATGGATCCGCGCCGAAACCCGGCGCGCCCTTCGCCGATCCTTGCGGCGCACCTCCGGGGCTCGCGCGCGGCAGCGAGACCGACGATCCGTTCCTGCAGTGGCCGGGCGAGCCGTTCCGGACCGATCCAGCCGTGGGCGGCTTCCGCCGGTACGAGGCCTCGGCGGTCCAGCTCGACCTCGTCACGAACCGAGCCGGCTGGCACGATCCGCAGGCCCGCATCAACGTGCTGACGTCGACGTCGGACGACTACAAGACGAACAACTCCGGCCTCGCCGATCCCATCTCGCCTTTCGTATCGGCCCGGGAGGAACCGTTCTTCTTCCGCGCGTTCAGCTCGGAATGCATCGAGTTCCGGCATACGAACGAGCTGCCGAAGGAGCTGGAGCTTGACGATTTCCAGGTGAAGACGCCGACCGACACAATCGGGCAGCACATCCACCTCGTGAAGTTCGACGTCACCTCGTCCGACGGGTCGGGCAACGGGTTCAACTATGAAGACGGCACCTTCGCGCCCGATGAGGTCGCGGCGCGGATCTGCACCTCGGGACAGGACGACCCGAGGTGCGCCTTGCCGGAGTTCGCGGACCACAAGCTGTGGACGCTGAAGCGAAGCGATCATCCCGACTGGTTCCAGACGACGGTCCAGCGGTGGTTCGCCGATCCGATCCTGTCCAACCTCGGACCCGAGGATGCCGACGGCATGGGCGACAGGACGCTGCGCACGGTGTTCTCGCACGATCACTTCGGCCCGTCCTCGATCCAGCAGCACGGGTTCTACACCGCGCTCGTCATCGAGCCGCGCGACAACGACGTCTGCCGGCCGGGCTTCGTGTCTGCCGGAGCGCCGTCGGAGTGCCGCTCGTTCGCGGGCGATCTCGGCACGCTCGAGACGGACAACGACGTAATGGTGGGCGTGCATCGCGTCCTTCTGGCCGACGACGTGCCCGGCATGGGCGACGACTGGCCGGGGCCCGATCCGATTCATCCGGACGTTCGGGAATACGCGATTTCCATCGCCGACTTCGCGCTGCTCTATGATCCGCGCGACTACGACACCGACGCCGAGGCCGTGATCGACGACGCGAGTGCCGCCGGGATCGCCAAGCTCGCCTGCGAGGCGCGTCACTGGACCGAAGCGGAGGCCGTGGATGGCACTTGCGGCAGCGCTCTTGCGTCCGATGCCGAAGGACGGTTCGACGGCGCGGACCCGATCCCGGCGTGGAATGCGGCAGGACGTCCGGGCGATTCCGCCACGCACATCGCCGATCTTGCCGACATGATGGACGGGGCCGACGCCGACAAGCTTGCGTTCCATCTCGAGGACTACCGCTCCAGGGCCTCGCTTCGGGACGACGGGCGGCTGGCCAGCCCCGTCGCAGCGCCTGCGCGCCCCGAGTCGATCTCGGTCGACCACCACGACCCGTACCTCGTCAACTACCGGGGCGAGCCGATCCCGCTTCGGATCGGAACGAAGGAAAGCGGCAGCCACGACGACTGCGCGCTCGCGACGCTTCCCGTGCAGGGGCATGAGGCGGTCAACGACGACGCCACCTTCGTCCGCGACGTGGACGAGTGCAGCTATGCCGTCCAGCGCGGCGGCGAGGAAGGCGACATGGCAAACGTCTTCCTGTCCTCGCTTCATGGCGATCCGGCGACGCTGCCGATCGAGACCTATTCGGGTGAGACGACCTACATCCGCATGATCCAGGGCGCGCAGGAGGTGCAGCACACCTTCGGCATCGCAGGACACGCCTGGAAGCGGAACCTCGACCAGCCGTTTCCGCAGGCATCCCCCGTCATCGGCGCGCCGCCCGCGAGCGAGACGGCGAAACAGGCGTGCAACCGGCTTGAGGCGCTGCACAGGGGATACCCGGAGTTCTACCGCGCCTGGTTCGAGGGGCGGCTGCCCGACGACGGCATGGCGCCAGAAGCGCCGTCCGACGTGACGCTCTTCTTCGCTTCTCTGGACGAGGCCCTTGCGACGTGCATGAACGCCGAAGGCTATGTCGCGGCGCAGGAGATCGGGATCTCGGAGCATTTCGAGGTGTCGGGCACGTTCCGCCAGCTTCTCTCGACCAGCGGATTGAGCGGTGAAGGATTGGAGCTCTTGGGAAGTTGCTCAGTCGCGGAAGAGCGGACGGGCCGTTGCGTGAGACCGCGGGATGGCACCATTGAGCGCCAAAGCACCGACTACCTCTACGACTTCGGGACGCAGGACGCTTTGTGGAATGGTGCCTGGGGTCTTCTGCGTGTCTTCAGGAATGGAAACAGCCCCGACCTCACCACCTGCATGCGGAAGGACGAGGCTGAGTTCGACGAATGCGCCAAAGAAGTATTTTGGCGCCTTCGCGAGATCCGCGAGATGCGGCACTCCCGAGGCGCGCCGATGCTGTCCTTCGAGGAGGACGAAGCGCTGTTCCTCGAGTGTCCCGAGGATGCGCCGCGCTTGAACGCCGCAGTGGCCGCCATCGAGGCGCGGAAGGTCTACGGCGCGGACGGCATGACCTACGGACGCGACACCTTCGATCCGGACGGCCTGATGATGGTCGCTCTCGATCCCAATCTCGTAACGGAGGGCGCGTCACGCGCGGACATCGAAGCCGCAATCGCAGCGATGTACGCAGACCGGCCGGCGGAACCCTACGTGCTTCCCGTCCGGGCAGGCGACTGCGTGACGCTGGAGGTCGTGAACCTTCTCGAGCCAGCGGGTGACGAGGACGACGTTGTCGCCGTGTCAGGCGGTGGATACGAGACGGCGGCCGACGCTGTGACGGGTCTGCGCGACGGGCCGGGCGATGCCCTCATGCCGCCCATAACGCCGCTCAACACCGATCCGGCGGTCCATGTCGGCGAGGAGACCGCCTCGCCGATCTACGAACTCGACGCCGAAAGCACCGACCCGCGGAAGCACGACGTGACGCCCTCGGCGCGGCTGGCGATCCGCTTCCCGCTGCCGACGCTGTCGCACACGCAACGCATAGCCCTTCCCTTCGGCTGGAACGCGACGGGCGCGCTGCAGCCGGCGGGGGACACGGTGTCCTTCTCGGACGAGACCGACGAGACGGAAAGCGTCACCGGCTTTCTCCCCCGTGTCGCGAACGCCGAGCGGATCACCTTCTACGCAGGCAAGCTTTCGGCCGATCCGCGCGCGGTCCTCGGCGACGAGACCGCGAGCGAGATCGTCCACTGGATGCCCTACGCCTTCGGCCCCGTGCCGATCGAGCCGTTCGGGGACGTGATCGGCCACGGCGGCCACGGGCTGATCGGGTCGGTCCTTGTCCTGCCTCAGGATCACACCTTCGGCGATGGCTCGGAGTCCTGGCAACTGCCCGGCGCCTCCTACGACGTGATGCCCGCGCCCATTGCAGCCGGGCATGGGCTTGCGACGACGCAGGCGAAGGGTGCCGAGGGAGGATCTCGTCGCCATCGCTCGTTCGTCCTGTTCTTCCAGGATGGCCTCAACCTTCACGACAAGCGGAGCGGGATCGAATGGCGGTTCAGCGACGGGGTGGCCGTGGCGAGCAAGGCCACGCCGGACTGCATGATCTGCGACGACAGCTACGACAGGGGCGACCAGGGGGTCAGCTATCACAGCGCCCCGTTCCAAGCCCGTCTGCGCGACATCGGCACGCCCGCCGTGCCCGGGATGGCGCTGGAGGCCGACAGCGATCTGAACGCCGTGGCCTTCCCGTCGGACTTCTGGATGCTTCAGCCGGACGAGGAGGCGGCTGGCGCGGGCGGCTGGGGTCCCTCCAAGGTGGCGACCTCGATGCCCGTCCTGCGGGCCGAGGCGGGGGAGGAAGTCACGATGAACGTCCTCGAGCCGTCGGGGCGCGCGCGGCAGCACGCCTTCGTCACGATCTCGCAGGACTACGACGACCTGTTCCCCGGCTTCGGTTTCCCGCATTCGGCGCTGATCGCGCCCGGCAAGGCCATCGCCGCGCCGCTGACGCGGCCGGTGCAGGAGGGGTGCTATCTCTGGCACGACGGCCCGACGCACCTGCGGGCGGGCGGCATCTGGGGGCTGCTCGACGTGGTTCCGCAAGGCAGTCTGGCCGATGCGGGCGTGACGTCGTGCAGGCTCGAATGACATGCGCCTTGCCGGGACGATCTTCCCTGTCATCGCCGTCATCGCGGGACCTGCGTTCGCGGCCGACCTTGCCGCGCCCCTGACCGCGGAGGTCGTGCTCACGGATGTCGCCGGCGGGACGACCGACACGGTCTTGCCCGGCCAGCCCTTTGGGATCGACGTGACGCTGACGGATGCGGCCACGGGTGGCGCCTTGAAGGGCTTCGTGCTGGAAGGCTGGATCCGTCCGGTGTCCGAGACCGATGCGCCCTGCGTCGAGGCGGCTCGCGCCTTCCGTGCCACGCGCCGCATCCCGACGGGCGGGATCGATCTGAACGGGATCGTGCTGGCCGGGTTCAACGAAGACGGGAGTTTCGGTCTTGCCGACCCCCGTCTCGACCTCGCCACTGCCAACATGCTGGCGGCGGGGACGCTCAGCGCGACGCCGGACCTTGTCGTCGCCGACCGCGCCACCCAGAGGCTGATCGCCCATCTCCCCGGACAAGACGGGCTCGTCTCGGTCGGCCTGACCGGAGATGTCTCCGAAATCGCCTTGCCGGCGGTCGGCGGCACTCTCGCGGCGCTGCACGTCTCGGACGACGGGGTGATCTGGCTGGGAGGCACAGGCCCGGAAGGGCGAGGGGTGATGTTCCACGCTCCCGGCGGAGACGAAGGAACTCCGGTCCGCTTTGGGACAAGGGTCGGTGGAATGGCAGACGCGGGCGAAGGCGAAGTCTTCGCCTGGGCCGAGAATGGGTTCGCATTTCTCGATGCGTCCTCCGGGCGAGTGACCGCTTCAGGGATCCATGCGTCCGCATCGAATGCCGCCGGGATTGCCTTGCCGGACGGTCGTGGCGGTGTCGTGCGCCTTGTCGCCTCGCTGGCGCCGGGCGGAGCATCGGCGCACATCGTCTTCGCGGACACTCCGACGGACGGTGTCTCGGTAGAGCTTGCCGCGCCCGCTGACCGGATCGGCATTTCGCCCGAAACGGGAATGATCCTGGTCTGGAACGCGGACGGCGCGGTGTCCTTCATCGATCCCGCCACAACGGCGCTTGCGGGTGCCGTCGCCCTGAACCAGGGCATCGGCGACGCCGTTTTCGCAGGCGAGGCCGCGTTCCTTGCAACGGCGGACCAGTCGGGCGTGACCGTCATCGACCTCGGGACCGTGGCCGTGGGGCAGGCGCCGACGCTGCGTGAAGTCCGGCTTGCCCCGCGCGACGCCGAGGTGACGACCCGACCCGGAGCGCTTCTCGTGCCGCTTGCCCCGTCGCCGCAGGTGCTGGCGGTTCACGCGGCAAGCTACACCGGCTTCGTCATCGACGAGACGAGCAGCATGGGAGACGCGCCGCCGATGACCGCCGTCCGCCTGCGGGGCGGTCGCCCCTCCGCCGTCGCCGTCCTCGACCGGAGCTTTCGCGAAACCGCACCGGGCCGGTTCAATACCCGCGCCGTCGTGAACGAGGGTGGACCGCACGAACTGGTCCTGACGACAGGCATCGGCGGGATGTCACGATGCTTTCGCTTCGACGCGCAAGGCTCTGCAAAATCAGCATTTTCCATTCCTGTCCTGACCGTCGATCTTGGTGTGCCGTCGCTGTCCGCACGGGCCGGGCAGGTCCTGAACGTCCGCCTTCTGGACGAGAACGGAGCCTCCGTGGCGCTCACGGACCCTGTCCTCGAGATGACGCACATTCAATTCGGATGGCGGGCGACGCTTTCGGCGGACGGCCTCGACGCAGGCGGCGCAAGGTTCATCGTCGCCCCGCCGGTTCCGGGTCACTACGCGGTGACGCTCGCGGACGCGACGCTCAAGGGCGTCGAGATCAGGGCGACAACGATAGAGGCGAAGCAATGAGACAGCATCTTCTGATCGCCCTGGCGCTTTTCGCAGCCAGCGTCCCGGCGCAGGCACACGATCCGAACGCCGGTCACAAGATGCCGGTTGCCGGAAAATCCGAGACGGCGCCCGGCCTCGAGACCATCCACATCGCCGATGCGCGCGTCATCGACCAGAACGGCGCCGAGCGGCGCTTCGGCGAGGTCGTCGGGGACGGCCCGGTGGTGGTCACCTTCATCTACACGAGCTGCACGACAATCTGCCCGGTGGCGAACGGCATATTCCAGATCGTGCAGGAAGACCTCGACGCGGCGGGAGACGACCGCACCCGGCTCGTCTCGGTCAGCATCGACCCGGTCCGGGACTCGCCTGCGGCCCTGCACCGGACGGCCGATGCCTTCGAGGCGAAGGATCGCTGGACCTTCGTCACGGGAAGCGTGCCCGAGATCGCCGACGTTCTGCGGTCGTTCGGTCTATCCCTCGGCTCGGTCGAGGACCACGATCCCATGTTTCTTGTGGGATCCGGAAACGGCCGCTTCGTCCGCATCGCAGGCCTGCCGGCGCCTGAGACCCTTCTCGGCACGCTTGCGCGCGTTGAGGGCCGCTGAGATGCGGCTCGTGCTTCTGACAGCCCTGCTGTGCGCATCCCCGGCGGTCGCCGCTGACGATCATGCCGCAGCGCTGTTCTACGGCACGGGCGATGTGGGGGCGACGGTCCGGCTGGCGGGCGGAGAGGCTGAACTGTCGGCACGCCTGTTTCCCTGCGCCAACTGTCACGGTGCGGACGGCCAAGGCAGCGTCGAAGGCGCGCTGGTCGTGCCCCCGATCGCCGGACGCGGGCTTTCGGTCGACGACCTTGTGCGCGCGGCCGAGCATGGGATGGGGCCGGACGGAGAGGCATTGGACCCGGCGATGCCGCGCTATGCCTTCGCCGACGGCGGGATCGCCGAACTTGTTCGTTTTCTCGACGCCTTGCCGCACCGTGAGCGGGCAGGGGTCTCGGGCTCGACGGTGCGGATTGCCGTCGTGGGTGACCACGCGGAGACCTTCCTTCGCGGACTGAGTGCCTCGGTCGACGGGGAACGCGCCTGGGGGCGCAGCATCGTGGTCGACACGGGTGCGGGGGACGACGCATTCCTTGGCGCAGGCCTAGATGGCGGCGAGCAGCCCGGGCTTCCGATCCTGTCGCTTTCAGACGAGGCGCGGCTGTCGCCCGAAGCAGCGGGCCATGCGACCGGGCAGGCGCTCATCGCCGCCCTGCGCGCGACGGGCCGCAACCTGACGCGGAGCCGTGCGATCGCGGCGTTCCGGGAGATGGGCGGGAGGACGGTCAATTGAGCCTCCGCATCGCCCTCGCGTGGTTGGCTACCGCCGTCACCTGCTACGCTCAGGACTTGCCGACGCGCGACCTGCCGCAGTTCAACCGCGACCGCCTGTTCGAGGGGATCGAACCCGTCACGCCGGCGATCCGCGACGTCCTGCGTCCCGGAGTTCCCAGCATCGGTCTCGACAGGATCCGCCGCCTCGATGCCGAGAACCTTCTCCTGCGCGACCGCGCCGCGCTTCTTGCGGCACCGGATGCGCTTCGCCAGATCGAGGCGTTCCGACGCGCACCTACACGACAGTCGGACGAAGGCGTCGTCTCGGTGATCGAGTTCGGGCGGCGGTTCGATGCGGACGAAAAGGCGCGCCTCGCCGAGGCGGGGGTGACGCTCGAGGGCTTCGTCGGCGGCAGCACCTACGTCGTGCGGTTCGCTGGTGACGCGACGCTGCCGGTCCTGGCGTCGGGGCAGATCCGCGCTGGGGCGACGCTTCGGATCGAAGACAAGATCGGGCGCTCGCTCGTTCTCGCCCCCGCGCTCGCGCCTGACGCCGTGGGGAGACGGCGTGTCCTCCTCAGTGCCGCGACCGGAGGCCGCGACGCGGTGCAGCGAAGCCTCGAGGCTCTTGGCGCTACGGCCATCGAAGAGCCGACGCGGGGGACGTTCATCTTCGAGGTGCCGGACAACCGCCTCATTGACGTGGCGGGTCTGGCGGACGTTCTCAGCATCGACGCGGGGCCGCCGCCCTTCCTGCCGCTGACGAGCGTCGCGCGGCAGGTGGCGAACGTCGACGGGGCGCAGGGCTTCACCCTTGAAAGCGACCTGGCGGTTCTGGAGGGTGTCGCGGGCCGCTCTGTCCGCGTCGGGATCTTCGATACGCCTATCAATGCGGAGAACGGGGACTTCATGGCGCTTGAAGGCGATCAGGAGCGGTTCTTCCGCCGGGTAGGCCTTGCAACCAGTTGCGGCGGCGAGCCGGATGGCGTCCTTGCGCAGCGCCACGGGACGCTCGTGTCGGGCATCCTCCTCGGCAGCGGCCGGAATTCGGTCGTGAACTCGACGCTCGAGGGGGTCGACGGCACGCCCTTCGGGATGCGGGGCATCGCACCCGAGGCGGACATCGGCGTCTTCGAATACACGGACGAGGGCGAAGGCAGCCGGCGCCTCGCGCTGCTGACGAGCGCGCTGGTCGACTGCGGGGTCGCCGTCAGCAACCACTCCTATATCGAGACCCTGTACGGCTACGAAGGAGCGTCGAGGCTGATCGACGAGATGATCGCCGGGCGGGCGCGCGTGTCGGACGGCGAGACGGAAGGTGAGGTCATCCCGCCGCGTCCGCAGGTCTGGGCTGCCGGAAACAACGGGCTTCGCCCGAAGGACGGGCGCCGCGCCGCCTATGTCTCGGTCTTCACGCAGGCGAAGAACTCGATCAGCGTCGGCGCCTACGATACCGCGCACCAGACCGTCTGGCCGCATTCAAGCCTCGGCCCGACCTTCGACGGCCGGATCAAGCCCGACATCGTGGCTCCAGGCTGCCACGACTTCGAAGTCTCGACGTCCCAGGGCGGCATCCTCGGGCCGTCGCCGAATGCCGAGGGCTATGTGCGCGACTGCGGCTCGTCGATGGCCGCACCCGTCGTCACCGGGGCAATCGCGCTGATGCGGGAGGCCGCGGGCGACGTCGAGCCGCTTCCTTCGACCTACAAGGCGGCTCTCGTGGCGACGGCTCAGGACCTGGTGGCAGAGAGAGGGCGGCCCGATCTCGCAGCCATGCTCGACCCGGAGGATCTCGATGATCTGAAGAACATCGACATCCGCGAACCGACCTTCTACGGGCCCGGTCCCGATTTCGCCTCGGGCTTCGGACTGATCGACGTCTCCACCGCGGTCCGGGTGATGACGGACCTTGCGGGCATCGAGGAGGGGGCCTTCGATGTCGAAGGCGCCACGTCGGACATGTGCTTCGACGTATCCGAGGGCGCGGAGCGCTTGAAGGTCGCGCTGGCGTGGGACGATGCGCCCGCCAACGCGCCGGCGGACCTGGTGCTGGCGCTTCTGGTGAACGACCTCGACCTAACTCTCATCGCACCGGACGGCGCAACGCACCTGCCGTGGAAGCTGACGCCTCCTCCGCTGACGGGGTCAGACCAGCTTGCGGAACTGGCGCGGAACGAATTCGACGTCGAGGACATTCACATGGCCGAGCGTGGCCGGGACGTCCTCAACAATGTCGAGCTTGCCGAGGTGGAGGCACCAACGCCCGGGCTGTGGCGCGCCCGAGTGACGGCCTCGACCCTCGGCGACGGGCCGCAGACCTTCAGCGTCGCTGGCGACATCGTGAAGCGACCATGCCCGGATCCCGAGTAGGATGGCGATCATGTCGAGACTTGCAGCACTCCTGATCGTGGTCGCCTTCCCCGCCGTTGGGCAGGACCGGGCGTCCGTTCTCGTCACCGTCGATGCACCGCTCGACAAAGGCGCCGTCGCGCGCCTGTCGGAATCGGAGATCCTCATCGGCCAGTACGCCGGCGACGGAACCTACCTTGGGTCGATCCCGCTCGACGCCGATGCCTCTGCCCTGATGGAAGCGTCGGGCGTGCAGGCGATCGAACCGGTGTCGGTCGACTTCAAGACCCAGCTTCTGCCCGAGGGGGCCAAGTCGGGTCCGGCGACGATCACCGTCATGATAACGCCT
The DNA here is from genome assembly GCF_003970735.1 of Silicimonas algicola. Lineage (GTDB taxonomy): Bacteria > Pseudomonadota > Alphaproteobacteria > Rhodobacterales > Rhodobacteraceae > Silicimonas > Silicimonas algicola. The sequence continues at coordinate 2,933,541 of NZ_CP034588.1, read as the reverse complement.
GCCGTCGGCCAGGACGAGGCAAGCTTCGAGGCCGCACTTCGCGAGATGTCGCTCGACATCGTCGATGCGAACGAGGAGGACGGCTGGGTCGTTTCGGCCCCGGCGGAGGATATCGCGCGCCTCGCCGAGCGGCCCTTCGTGGAAAGTCTTCAACTGGTTGACGAAGCCCCGCTTCTCAAACGCTGAGGCGGATCGGCTGACGGCTCGCGTGGACCCCGCATGGCGTGCCCTCGGTTCCGCCAAGTCTTGCGGAACCGACGGTCACTTAGCACATAGGCTTTTCTATGCACCCTTGGCCGTTCATTCGGGCATGGTCTAAACTGGCGATCGACCCTAACCAAGGCTCGGATCAACAGCGAGCCTCAGCTTTGCCCCCGTCGGTACGAAACAAGAAAGAAATGACGTTGAACCAAAGCGCCAGACTGTCCGTCGCCCCCATGATGGACTGGACCGACCGCCACTGCCGGTATCTCCACCGGCTGATGTCGCGGCGCACGCTTCTTTATACCGAGATGGTCACCTCGCCCGCCCTCGTCCGGGGCGGAGCGCGGCACCTCCTGCGTTTCGATCGCTCGGAACACCCCGTAGCGCTTCAACTCGGCGGCTCCGACCCCGCCGAACTGGCCGAGGCGGCTCGCATGGGGGCTGACGAGGGATACGACGAGATCAACCTGAACGTCGGGTGCCCCTCGGACCGCGTGCAGTCCGGCACCTTCGGGGCGGTCCTGATGAAGACGCCGGGCCTCGTCGCGGACTGTGCGCGCGCGATGGCGGCGGCGGTCGAGGTTCCCGTGACCGTCAAATGCCGGATCGGCGTCGACGATCAGGACCCGGCCACGGTCCTGCCCGACTTCCTGTCCCGGATGCGCGACGCCGGTGTCCGCCGGATCGCGATCCATGCGCGGAAGGCCTGGCTCCAGGGTCTGTCGCCGAAGGAGAACCGGGACATCCCGCCGCTCGACCACGATCTCGTCTTCAGGATGAAAGAGCGCTTTCCCGACCTCCACCTGTCGATCAACGGGGGGATCGAAAGCCTCGAGCAGGCGAAGGGTTTCCTCGACCGGGGGATCGACGGCGTGATGATCGGCCGTGCCGCCTATCATGCGCCCTGGGACATCCTCGGCACCGCCGATGGCGAGATCTGGGGCGAGGCGCCGCCCTTCTCCGATGCGTCCCAGGTCGTCGTCGCGATGCTGCCGCACATCGAGGAACATCTGGCCAGCGGCGGACGGCTGAACGCGGTCACCCGCCACATGATGGGTCTCTTCGCGGGCCGTCCCGGCGCGCGGGCGTGGCGGCGCCTTTTGTCCGAAGAAGCGCACCGCGACGGGGCCGGCACCGAGGTCGTCGAAAGGGCGCTCGATACCGTCGGCGCAAGGATGGCCGCCGAATGATCTAGCCCGGACGGTAGTCGCGCTTGGCTTCCGGATCCGTCGTCTCGAAGGGCAGCGCGGCAATGTCGTCCCAAAGGGCGTCCGGCAATTGCGCCTGCGCCCAGTCCAGCGTCTCGGCAACGCGCTCGGGCTTCGAGACGCCGATGACGGTCGAGGTCACGCGCGGGTCGCGCATCGAGAACTGCAGCGCAACAGCTCCCATGGGTACGCCGTGACGGGCGCAGATCGCCTCGATCCGCCGCACAGGCGCCAGGTCCGCCTCGTCCGCGGGGGTATAGGAGATCATGGGCGAGGCGTCTGCCCCCTTGGCCAGTACGCCCGAGGCATAGGGCGCCGCGTTCAGGATGGCGATGCCGCGCGCGTGCGCCTCGTCGAACATCGCATCGGCGCTGCGGTTCAGAAGCGTCCAGCGGTTGTGATTGATGAGCGTGTCGAAGGGGAAGTCGCGCAGGATCGGCTCCATGACGTCGAGCCGGCCCATGGCGAGGCCCACGGCATCGCACAGGCCCTCCTCCTTCATCCGGAACAGCTCGTCCAGCGCCCCGCCGGTCGCCGTGATCTCGGACAGGTCGCGGCAATGCTCGGGGTCGTGCAGGTGCAGGATCTGCACGCGGTCTAGGCCGAGCCGCTCGAGGCTCTCCTCCAGCGACCGCCGCGCGCGGTCGGCGTCTAGGCGTCCCGTCTCCATGTCGCGGTCGAGCTTGGTCGAGATGACGAAACCGGGCGGCAGGCCTCCCGCGGCGCGGAGGGCGTCGCCGACGCGGGCCTCGCTGCGGCCGAAGCCATAGTTGTTCGACGCATCGAGGCAGTTCACCGGGCTCTCGAAGATCGCCTCCAGCGTCGCGCGCGCCCGCGCCTCGTCCACGTCATAGCCATAGGTGTCGGGCATCCCGCCCAGGGCAGAGGTGCCGAAGATGATCGGCGTGACGCCGACCCCTGTGCCGCCTATCGGTCTCGTATCCATCGCTCAGCCCTTCTTCTGTCGGAAAATACTCCGGGGGTGCGGGGCTGCGCCCCCGCCCGGCCCGCAAAGAATCGGCGGCGCCCGAAGACGCCGCCGACCGTTCTGTCAGCCGATCACTGCGCGATGCAGGTGTCGGCGGTCTCGGGCGTGCAGACGTCGAGACCCGTGTAAGTCGGGTCCGCCGGGGGCTCGCCGCCGGCCGCCATCTTGGCGAAGGCGTTCATCACCTCGTAGCCCATCTGGAACGGACGCTGGCCGACCTGTCCGGCCGAGAAGCCTTCCTTCATCTGGTCGATCTGGACCGGCAGGGTGTCTGCCACGACGAGGGCAAGCTCGCCTGAAGCGATCTGGTCCTTGTAGGGTTCGACCGCCGCGCGGTTCGCGTCGGGCACGAACTGCGGGAAGCCGCCCGTCGGCAGGAAGGCGTCGACGTCAGGGTTCGCGGCCATGAAGTCCTCGAACTGCTGCACCGACTTCGGGAAGTCGTCGTCGGTGTAAAGCGGGCAGCCGTCGGCCTCGGTCCAGCCGTTCTGGCCCGTCAGTCGCTCGCCCGGCGAGGTGGTGCCGGACATGGCGCCAAGCGTGTCTCGGATGCCCTGCATCCGCTCGTTGTGGTTGGCCGCCGCGGCGCCGCCCGACTGGATGCAGACCGTGCCGCCGTCCGGCTTGATCTCCATCGCCAGCTTGGCGAGGTTCACGCCGATCTCGTAGTTGTGGGTGCCGATGTAGGCGGTCCGCAGGGTCGGGTCGAGAAGGTCGGAGTCCCAGGTGATGAAGGGAATTCCGGCATCCTTGGCCGCCTGAGCCGCAACCGCCATGGCGGCCGCGTTCGAGGGCGACACGCCCAGGCCCTTCACGTCGCCGCGCGCGATCAGGTCCATGACGATCTGGACCTGCTCGTCGCCGCCGCCGTGCTCGCCCGGTCCGATGTATTCGCAGACGAAGGCGCCGTTCGATTCCGCTTCGGCCTTCTTGCAGCCGTCACGGGCCTGGTCGAAGAACGGGTTGTTCATGTTCTTCGGCACCAGCGCGAAGATGTCCTGGGCGAAGGCGCCCGTGCCGACCGTCATGGCCGACATGGCGAGCGCCGAAGTGATCAAGAGTTTTTTCATGCTTTCCTCCCTGAATGTGCCGTCCCGCCACGCGGGCCGGCGATACTAACGATCCTTCCGCCGGGGCGGCAGGATCGTATCCCTGAGTTGCGCGATATAGCTTCGGCCGCCTTCCGTCTGGAGGCCGATGAACACCGCGAGAATGATGAAGATGCCGACGAAGGCGCCTTGCCAGTTCGAGTCGATCCCCGCCATGAGAAGCGCGTTGCGGATCACCTCGAGAAGGGCCGCGCCGATGATCGCGCCATAGGCCGTGCCATAGCCTCCCAGCAGGTTCGCGCCGCCGATCACCGTGGCCGCGATGACCCGCAGCTCATAGCTCTGGCCCAGCGCGTTGATCGCCGATCCGGTGTAGCCAAGGATCAGAAGCGACGAGACCGCCGCGCAGAAGGCCGAGAAGACATAGGCCTGGAACTTGATGAGCTTGACGTTCACGCCGGTCAGCCGCGCCGCCTGCTCGTTGCCGCCGATGGCGAACAGGTGCTTGCCCCAGGCCTTGTACTTGAAGACATAGCCCACGATCAGCGCCATGAAGACCATGACCCAGAAGTGCGACGAGAAGGCGGGGATCCAGTCGGGCCACATGTCGCCCTCGACGTTGGGCGGGAACTTGGCCTGACCGATGGCCTTCACGATCGGCGCGTCGGGGCCGAACTGGTACAGCATCTGGTTGCCCGAGATCACCACGGCCAGCGACCGCGCGATGGACATCATTCCAAGCGTGACGACGAACGGCGACAACCCCACGTAAGCGATGAGAAATCCGTTGACGGCGCCGCAGGCCAGGCCCGCGAGCATTCCCAGGGCGAACGAGACGTACCACGAGTACTCCGCCGTCAGGTAGATGCCCGCCACGATGGCGACGAGGCCCATGATGGAGCCTACCGAGAGGTCGATGCCGGCCGTGATGATGACGCAGGTCATGCCCAGCGCCATGATCCCGAAGATCGCGAAGTTGCGCGTGATGTTGGCGATGTTCTGCGCCGTGAAGAAGGCCGGCTGATAGAAGCCGATGCCGAGGCAGACCACGATCAGCGCGACGGTGACCCAGAACGGCTGGCTCGTGAGCATCTTCTGGAGAAGCGTCCGCTCCTCGATCCCGGCCACGTCGCCGATGGCGGCATGATCCGTGGTGCGGGGGACGTCAGGCTGCATGGATCGCTCCCGTGATCAGCCCGGTGATTTCCTCGGGCGAGGTGTCGCGGGTCGCCTTGTCGGCGACCTTCGTGCCCCGGCGCAGGACCGCGATGCGGTCGCAGACCTCGAAGACGTCGGGCATCCGGTGCGAGATCAGGATGACGGCGTGGCCTGTGGCTTTGAGCCGCTTGATGAGGTTCAGGACCTCGGCCACCTGGCGGACCGAAATGGCGGCGGTCGGCTCGTCCATCAGCACGAGCTTCGGATCCGAAAGCCGCGTCCGTGCGATGGCGACGGCCTGGCGCTGGCCGCCCGACATCTTCTGGACCAGGTCGCGGGGACGGGTCTCGGACTTCAACTCCGCGAACAGCTCGGAGGATCGTTCGATCATCGCTTCCTTGTCGAGCGTGCGGAACGGCCCCCAGCCCTTTTTCAGCTCCCGTCCCAGAAAGACGTTCTCGGCCGCCGTCAGGTTGTTGGCCAGCGCGAGGTCCTGATAGACCACCTCGATCCCGGCAGCGCGAGCATCGATGGGTCGGTCGAAGACCACCTCGCGCCCCTCGACGGCGATATGCCCCGAGGTCGGCGGGAAGTTCCCGGCGATGATCTTGACGAGCGTGGACTTGCCCGCGCCGTTGTCGCCCATGAGGCCCACGGCTTCGCCCGGCTGAATCTCCAGATCCACGCCTTGAAGGGCATGAATGGCGCCGAAGCTCTTCGTGATCCTGTCGAGTGCCAGCAGACTCATGCGGCCGTCTCCGGTCGCACGGACAAACCTGTCCTCCCCATCAGGGTCCTCCCTTCCCTTTCCCTGTCGCGTCAACGGCTTGACGCCGTTTTATCATGCCGGCGATTGATAGTATTTTTGCCGTGCCGTCCGATAGTGGGGGAAAAAGGGAAGCCGCGTCAACACGCGGCTCCGTGAAGGGTCAAAACGTATCAAATCCGCTCATTCATGGATCTTGTCGGCGGTGTAGGCGCCCCCGATCCACAGGACCTCGGGCGCGTCCTTGGCCGGCTTGGACTTGGCCGCGTCGACCTCGGCGCGATAGTCTTCGGCGTTGTCCTTCGGCTGCCAGCCCATCCACTTGACCTGCCGGTTGTCCCAGAAGGACGCGGTGTTGTTGGACACGCCGTAGATGATCGGACAGCCCAGGCGGGGCACGTCGAAGATACGCCCGATCAGTCCGGCAAGGTCGTCGTAGGACAGCCAGGTCGACAGCATCCTGTGGTCCGTCGGCTTCGGGAAGCACGAGCCGATGCGCACGATGGCCGTCTCGATGCCGAACTTGGAGTGATAGGCGTTGGCCAGCGCCTCGCCAAAGACCTTGGACACGCCGTAAAGCCCGTCCGGCTGCGGATAGACGGTGTTGTCGATCACCTTGTTCTGCGGATGGAAGCCCACGGCATGGTTCGACGAGGCGAACATGATCCGGGGGTGGCCGTGTTTGCGAGCCGCTTCATAGAGATAGACGAGCCCGCTGATGTTGGCGTTGCAGATCGGATCCCAGGGATGCTCGGTCGCGACGCCGCCGAAGTGGACGATGCCGTCGCAGCCTTTCACAAGCTCCTCGACGGCGTCCTTGTCGCCCAGGTCGCAGGTCACGACCTCTTCGTGCGCCTGGGGGTCCGTCACCTCGACGATGTCGGAGAGACGGATAGTGGGGGCGAGGTGCTTGAGGCGGGTGCGCATCTGGGTGCCCAGTCCGCCGGCGGCGCCGGTCATCAGCAGTCGGTTCATCATGTGTCAGGTCCTCGTTCTTGTCAGGCGGCGAAAAAGGCGCCCCGCGACGCGGCGCGGGACAGGAAATCCAGGACGGCGACGCGCATGGCGGCCGACTCGACGTGACCGGCGGCGGGGTCCGTCATCGTGTGCAGCGTGTTGCGTCCGGTCGCGTCGCGGCGCCGGTCATAGGCGGCGCGAAGGGCGGCGAGGGCCGCGTCCCGGGCGTGGGGCGGTGTCAGCGGGTCGGCCTCTCCGTGGCAAACGATCTGCGGGCGAGGGGCGATGAGCCCCGCGACCTCTCCCATGTCGGCCACGTCCAGAAGGCCCGGCACGGTCAGGCAGACTCCGTGGCGGTCGTGGTCGCCGGTCTCGATCAGCCGCGCCACGTCCGCCAGGATGCAGGCATGGGCGCACCCGGCGATGCGGTCGTCGAGCGCGGCGAGCCAAAGCGCTTGGGCGGCGCCCATCGACAGCCCGTAGCTGTAGATGCGGTCAGGCCGCACATCCTCGCGCCCGGTCAGATAACCGAGCGCCAGCCCGAGGTCGGCCAGCATCAGTCCGAACAGGCTTTTCCCTTTCCAGGACAAGGCTTTCGACAACGCGGCTTCACTGCCCTCGCGCCGCCGGTCGCCAAAGCCCGGCATGTCGATGCAGAGCGCTGCAAACCCCATCGCGGCCAGCGCCGCGCCATAGCCCGGACCTTCGAAGTAGACGCTGCCGTCCAGCAGCTCGCGCCGCCCCAGCACGTAGTCCCCGCCGTGGGCGTGACAGTAGAGTACAGCGGGATGACGCCCGCCCATCTCGGGCCGGGTCAGGGTTGCGGGGAACGGCGTGGGGCCCTCCAGCACAAGCTCCTCGACCACCATGCCCTCCTCGACGCGGGGCGGGGCGGCGGCCCGCGCGCGGGTGGTCCGGCCGGGCACATAGCCCGTCAGCCGGCACAGCTCCGCCCGCAGGCCCTCGCTCATCCCGCGAACCGCGGCTGGGGCAGGCCGGTGATGCCGAGGCCGGTGATCGCGTGGAGCGATCCCGCTTCGGGCTGGGGCCGGTCGCCCGTCAGCCCGATGCCGAGCGAGGTGAAGAACAGCACGTCCAGACCCACACCGCCGAACATCGGCTTGGACGGCCGCTCGACGGGCACATCGATCGTCATGTCGATGCGGCCCTCTGGCGTGATGCGGTAAAGCTGCCAGCCGTCGATGCCCGCCTGCCAGTAGCAGCCGTCGGCGTCGACCGTCCCGCCGTCGGGACGTCCCGCGACCTCGCGCGTGTCGAAGAAGACCTCCGGCTCGCCCGGCGTGCCGGTCTCGGTGTCGTAGGCGGCCTTCCAGATGGTGCGGACAAGCTTGTTGCTGTCCGAAAAGTACATCGTGCGGCCATCGGGCGAGAAGGCCATGCCGTTCGTGGTGTAGATACCGCCCTTCCAGGGGGTTACCGACAGATCCGGATCCAGGCGATAGAACCGCCCCAGAGCCTCCGGCTCGCCTCCATCCTTCATGGTGCCGGCCCAGAACCGGCCCTGAGCATCGGTCGCCCCGTCGTTGAACCGATTGTCGGGCATCCCGGCCTCGGGGTTTTGGATTGCCTCGCGGACGCCGGTGTCGGGGTCGAAGAGGTGAAAGCCCGACTTGGTCGCCAGGACCAGACCGCCCTTTTCGCGCACGGTAAGGCAGCCCACGGGCTCGCCCCAGTCGAAGCTGTCGTTCACGCCGGACGAGGGGTCATAGCGGTGGATCAGCCCGGCGGGAATGTCGACCCACCACAGGACGCCCGCCCGGTCGTCCCAGACCGCACCCTCGCCGATGCGGCTCCGGCTCGGCACGACGCATTCGATCTCCATGTTTTCCTCCCTCGTGGTTTTGCCCCTGTTTGACAAGGTCCGGGGCCCGAGTCACGCTCCGCCGCCGGAAAACTCGTCTGGCGCAGGGGAGAAAGCAGAGATGGCGATGACGCGCGGGCCCTGGGGCTGGGCGGAGGGAATGGAGCGGGTCCACGAGATCTCCGAGACCTTCGCGGACGACGCCGAGGCGGCGGCGTACTGGGTCGAGGGCGCAGACGGGGTCCATTCCGTCGAGGACATGACCTACACCGGCGCCGCCGGGCAGCGGCAGCGTCTGAGGCTCTACCGCGCGGGTGCGGACGACGCGCCGGTGCTCGTCTACATCCACGGCGGCGGCTGGGTCGGCGGGACCATCGACCTGAACGACCGCGCCTGCCGCAGGCTCGCCGGTGCGGGCTGGCACGTCGCCTCGGTCTCCTATCGCCTCGCGCCCGCGAACCCTTTCCCAGCCGGGCTGGACGACGTGATCGCCTCGGTCGGCTGGCTGCAGAGCGCAGGCCTGACCGGCCTCGACACGACGCGCCTCGCCATCGGCGGCGCCTCCGCCGGGGCGAACCTCGCGCTCGCCGCGGCCCTCAGCCTTCCGCGCGAAACCTTCCGCGCGCTCGTCCTGTTCTACGGTGTCTTCGGAAATGCGACCGACACCGAAAGCCACCGCGCCTACGCCGACGCCCCGGTCCTGACCGGCGCGCGAGTGGACGAGATCTACGACCTCTACGACCCAGGCGCGCGCTTCCGCGACGATCCGCGTTTCGCGCCACTGCTCGGCGATCTCAAGGGTTTGCCGCCAGTTCTGAACCTCATGGCCGAACACGATGTCCTGCGGTCCGAGGGCGAGGCGCTGACCCTTCGCCTGCACGACGCAGGTGTCGAGGTCGAGGCTTGGACAGAGCCGGGCGTCAGCCACGGCTTCATCAATCGCGGACGACTTGCGCCTTCTGCCGACGCGGCGCTCGCCCGGTCCCGCGACTGGCTCGCGCGGCAGGCCTGATCACTCGGCGGGCAGGAAGCCGGTTATGAGCTGCCTCAGCCCGACCGCCGCGCCCGCGAAGATCGCCGCCGCCGTCACGGGCGCCGAATAGGCGAGGAGCGAGAACGCGGACAGCCCCTGTCCCACGGTGCAGCCGACGGCCACCACCGCGCCCGCGCCCATCAGCACCGCGCCTCCGATCTGGCGGCGCAGCTCGCGCGGGTCCTCGCAGGCCTCCCACCGGAAGTGCCCGCGCGCGAGGCTGCCCGCGAAGGCGCCCAGCAAGACACCCGCGACCGATCCCACCCCGAAGGACACGGACCGTCCCGAGGCGGTCATCAGGTAAAGCATCGTCTCGCCCAAGGGTGCCGCATAGGTGTGGGACACGATGGGCGTCGCCGCGAAACCGTGGCGCGCGACCCAGGCCGACCCCAGCCAGCCCGAGACGATGGCGACCGCCACGGCGGCGGACCAGAAGACGGTGCGGGGCGATCCGCGAAAGCCGCGGTCTGCAAGCGCCAGCGCCATCAGTGCGACACCGGCGGCAAAGGCGGGCAGGGCAGGCGACAGGCCTGTCACAGACGCGACGGCATGGGCAAGGCCCTGGGGCGACGTCGCTCGGCTGTCGGGGAAAAGCGCCACGCGCCACTCTGCAAACGGTCCCGAGAGCGTCGCATAGGCCGCGAGCCCCACGGTGATGACGATGACGAAGGACCGGAAGTCGCCGCCGCCCACGCGGGCCAGCGCGCCGAAGCCGCAGTTGCCCGCCAGGGCCATGCCATAGCCGAAGGCGAGCCCGCCCAGGATCGACGCCCAGGGGTTCCAGTCCTGCGCGAGATAGACGGTGCGCCCGATCTCAGCGAGTCCAAGGGACTGCGCGCCGAAGGTGCCAAGGATGGACAGCCCGATGGCGAAGCTCCACATCCGCATCCGCGTCCAGTCGCCGCCGTAGAGCCCGTCCTCGATGGCGCCGAGCGAGCAGAACCGGCCCATCCGCGCCGCGAGGCCCAGAAGCACGCCTCCGACGAGGCCGATCAGGGCAAGTGCGATCGGTTCTCCGATGGTGTCCAGCATCGACAGCGCCTCCCCACGCCGCCTGCGCCGACCGCGCTCAGGTCTGGCGGTTCTTGCCGCAGAACAGGTTGTAGACCACCTCGATGATCTTGGTCGAACGGTCGTCGGTCAGGCTGTAATAGATCGCCTTGCCGTCCCGGCGGGGCTGCACGAGCCCTTCGAGACGCAGGCGGGACAACTGCTGCGAGACGGCGGCCTGCCGGGCGGAGAGAAGCTCCTCCAGCTCGGTCACCGATTTCTCGCCCGAGGCGAGGTGGCACAGGATCATCAGCCGTCCCTCGTGGCTGATCGCCTTGAGGAAGTTCGACGCCTCCTGCGCGTTCTTCATCATCTCGTCGAGTTCGGCCGCACAGGTGTCGCTGCCAAAGACGGGAAGCCCGCCGTTCGATCGTGTCTGGGTGTCGTGCGCTGCGTCCATCTCAGCCCTCGGCTCCGTAATCCAGTCCTGCCTTCGTCAGCATCATCTGCAAGAGACCCCAGAAGAAATCCTCGCCCGGATAGCCCTCGATCCGGGACAGCTCCTGCCCGTTCTGCACGAGGACGAAGGTAGGCGTAAAGCGCACCGGCCGCTCGAAGGTCAGATCCTCGGGGACCGGTGCATGAAGGTCGATCCGCCGCAGCGGCGCGGCGCGGCCCTCGCCGGTCAGGGCATATTCGGGCGAGACGTCGCGGTTCCACTGGGCGCACCACATGCAACCGTCTTCCTCGACCATGACAAGTTCGACCGCCTCGGTGGCGGAGGCGGGAAGGGCGGCAAGCGCCATCGCCACGGCTGCGAGGCCGGCGCGGATCAGGGGAAGTGTCTTGCGCAAGAGGTCCATATTCGACAAACGTAATATGTTTGATTGAACCGATCAAGGAAAGGCCGCTTCGTGTTCGACGTGTCATACCTGGGCGCTCTCGTCGCCGGCCTCCTGTCGTTCCTGTCGCCCTGCATCCTTCCCATCGTGCCGTTCTACCTGTCCTACCTCGCAGGTGCCGGCATGGCCGCGATCCAGGGCGACGAGCCGTTGCCGCCCGACGTGCAGCGCCGCGCGATCATCGCCTCGATCCTCTTCGCGCTCGGCGTGGCGACGATCTTCGTGGCCCTCGGCGCTGCGGCGACGACGCTCGGCGGTCTCGTCAGCGAATACTTCGACATCCTGCGATGGGTCGCGGCGGCCATCATCATCACGATGGGCCTGCATTTCCTCGGCGTGATCCGCATCGGCCTTCTCTATCGCCAGTTCGGGACCGGCGTGGGCGACACCTCGCGGACGAGCCTTTTGGGCGCCTACGTCATCGGTCTCGCCTTCGCCTTCGGCTGGACGCCCTGCGTCGGACCCGTGCTGGCCGCCATCCTCTTCATGGCGGGCGGGCAGAGCGATATCTCGCACGGGATGGGCCTTCTGCTGGTCTACGCCGTCGGCATGACCGCGCCGTTCATCCTTGCGGCGGTCTTCATAAAGCCGTTCCTGCGCTGGATGCGCGGCTTCCGAAAGCACCTCGGGCGGATCGAAAAGGCGATGGGCGTCCTGCTGATCGTCTTCGGCATCCTGATCGCGACGGAACGGATCAACGAGTTGGCGAACTGGCTGGTGATGTTCTGGCCCCGGATCGGGTGAGCCAGATTAATTCAGTTACTTGAATTTGTTGTTGCGAGCCTTGCCGGCCGTGCGCTACGGTACACGAAAGTTTGGGAGGACTCATGAAAAGAACTTGCGTGATTCTCGCGGTCACCGCCCTTGGCGCTGGCTCTGCATTCGCACAGGCGATCGCTCCGGGCGAGGTCGCCTACGAGGACGGGGCGGTCTCGGCGTCGCTGACCGGCGCGCCGGGCGATCCGGCCGAGGGCCGGAAAGTGATGAACCGCGGCGCGGGCAACTGCGTCGCCTGTCACCAGGTCACCGACCTGACCGAGTATCCTTTCCAGGGCGAGGTCGGGCCGACGCTCGACGGCGTCGCGGACCGCTGGGACGAGGCGCAGTTGCGCGGCATCGTCGCCAACGCGAAGATGATGTTTCCCGACACGATGATGCCGTCCTTCTACAAGGTCGACGGCTTCATCCGGCCGGGTGACGGCTACACCGGCAAGGCGGCGACCGAGATCCACCCGCTTCTGACGCCCGAGCAGATCGAAAATGTCGTGGCCTATCTCCTTACGCTCAAGGAATGACGGCCCGAGAACTGGAGGACATCCAATGGAACTGACAAGACGCCAGACGCTGATCGCCGGCATCGGGGCCGCGGCCGCGATGGTTCTGCCGATCCGCGCCTTCGCGCAGGACGCGCCGATGGTCGGCGAGCTGGCCGAGTTCACCGGCGGCGCCGAGCCCGGCACCGGCGACATCACCCTCACGGCGCCCGAGATCGCCGAGAACGGCAACACCGTTCCGATCGAGGTCTCGGCCCCCGGCGCGGCCGAGATCCGCGTCTATGCGCTCGGCAACCCCGTGCCCGGCGTCGCAGCCTTCACCTTCGGCCCGCTCGCGGCGTCGCAGGCGGCTTCGACCCGCATCCGTCTCGCGACCACGCAGGAAGTGCTGGCGGTCGCAAAGCTTCAGGACGGCAGCTTCATCGCCGACCGCAAGGAAGTGAAGGTCACCATCGGCGGCTGCGGCGGCTGAGGCATTCAGGAAAGGACCACGACTATGGCAGAAGGTGTTAAACCCCGCGTCAAGGTACCGAAATCCGCATCGGCAGGCGAAGCGGTCACCATCAAGACGCTCATCAGCCACCAGATGGAATCCGGTCAGCGCAAGGACTCGGACGGCAACGTCATCCCGCGCTCGATCATCAATCGCTTCACCTGCGACTTCAACGGACAGAACGTCATCGACGTCGTTCTCGCTCCCGCGATCTCGACAAACCCGTACTTCGAGTTCGATGCGACGGTGCCCGAGTCGGGCGAATTCACCTTCACCTGGTACGACGACGACGGTTCGACCTACACCGACACCCAGTCGATCGAAGTCAGCTGATCGCGTGCCAAAGGGGAGGATAACGATGAACAAGACCAAAGCTCTCGCGACGGGAGGGGCGATCCTTGCCCTTCTCGCCGTGCCGGCCTTCGCCGGACCCGACGAGGACAGCCTCGTCATCAACGGCGAGACCGAGATCGTGACCGAGGCTCCGGCTCCGGCGCATCTTGAGGGGGTGCTGGACACCATCTACTCCGGCTGGCGCTTCCGGTCGGACGACACCCAGGCGCTCGAGATGGACGACTTCGACAACCCGGCGATGCTGGCGGTCGACGCGGCGGCCGCGACGTTCGAGACCGTCGACGGGGCTGCGGGCAAGAGCTGCGCCTCCTGTCACGAGGGCGGGCCGGAAAGCTTCGCGGGCCTTGGCGCGGTGATGCCGAAGGTGCGCGAATCCGACGGCAAGCTCGTGGTGATGGAAGACATCATCAACGAGTGCCGGACCGAACGGATGCAGGCCGAAGAGTGGAAGTGGAGCAGCCAGACCATGCAGGGCATGGTCGCGCTCATCCGTCTCCAGTCGCGCGGCATGCCGGTAGACGTGGCCATCGACGGCCCCGCCCAGAGCTTCTGGGATCAGGGGAAAGAGATGTACTACACCCGCTTCGGCCAGCTCGAGCTGTCCTGCGCCAATTGTCACGAGGACAACTGGGGCAACATGATCCGGGCCGACCACCTGAGCCAGGGCCAGATCAACGGCTTCCCGACGTATCGCTTCAACACGACGGGACTCGTCTCGGTGCACAACCGCTTCCGCGGCTGCATTCGCGACACCATGGCCGAGACCTTCGCCGAAGGCTCGGACGAGTTCCGGGCGCTCGAGCTCTACGTCGCCTCGCGCGGCAACGGTCTCTCGGTCGAATCCCCGGCGGTTCGTCAGTAATCCATCGGCCCGCGCGGGGGTGACCTCGCGCGGGCCTTTTTCTACCTGAATTCATTCAGGTATCTGCATATGTATCGGAAAGGACGACCGCTCCCATGATCTCGCGCCGCGATTTCCTCCAGGCCGCCATGGCGACCTCGGCCATCTACGGAGCCTCGGGCTTCGGCAACTGGGGCCGGCTCGCCGCGCAGCAGGTGCTGACCCAGGATCAGCTTCTGGAGTTCGAGACCTTCGGGAACGTCTCCCTGATCCACCTGACCGACATCCACGCGCAGCTTGTGCCCATCTATTTCCGCGAGCCCGAAATCAACATCGGCGTCGGCGCGAACAAGGGCGAGGTGCCGCACATCACCGGCGCCGACTTCCGCCGCCTCTACGGCATCGAGGACGGCTCGCCCTCGCACTATGCGCTCACCTACGACGACTTCGCGGCGCTCGGCAAAACCTACGGCCGCATGGGCGGGCTCGACCGCATCGCCACCGTGGTCAAGGCGATCCGCGCCGCACGCCCCGACGCCCTTCTCCTCGACGGCGGCGACACCTGGCACGGCTCCTACGGCTGCTACCACACGGCGGGGCAGGACGTGGTCAACGCCATGAGCCTCCTGAAGCCCGACGCCATGACCTTCCACTGGGAATTCACTCTCGGCACCGAGCGCCTGCTCGAGCTTGTGGGGCAGGTGCCCTTCGCCTCGCTCGGGCAGAACATCTTCGACGCCGAGTGGGACGAGCCCGCCGAGGCCTTCAAACCCTACGAGTGGTTCGAGGCCGGCGGCCAGAAGATCGCCGTCATCGGCCAGGCCTTTCCCTACATGCCGATCGCAAACCCCGGCTGGATGTTCCCCGAATACTCCTTCGGCATCCGCGAGGAGACGATGCAGGAGACCGTCGACACCGTCCGGGGCGAGGGTGCCGACCTCGTCGTCCTCCTCAGCCACAACGGCTTCGACGTCGACAAGCAGATGGCGGGCCGCGTCACCGGCATCGACGTCATCCTTTCGGGCCACACCCATGACGCGCTGCCCGAGCCTTACGTGGTGGGCGACACGATCATCATCGCCACCGGGTCCAACGGCAAGTTCGTCTCCCGCGTCGACCTCGACGTCCGCGACGGCAAGATGATGGGCTTCCGCCACAAGCTGATCCCGATCTTCTCGGACGTGATCGAGCCCGACGCCGAGATGGCGGCGCAGGTCGCCGCCGACCGCGAGCCCTACAAGGCCGAGCTGGAAGAGGTGCTGGGGACCGCTGACGGCCTTCTCTACCGGCGCGGCAACTTCAACGGCACCTGGGACGACCTGATCTGCGACGCGCTTCTGGAAGAGCGCGACGCGGAGATCGCGCTGTCGCCCGGCGTCCGCTGGGGTCCCTCGATCCTTCCGGGCCAGCCGATCACGCGCGAGGACGTCTGGAACGTCACCTCGATGACCTACCCGAACGCCTACCGCACCGAGATGTCGGGCGAGTTCCTGAAGATCGTCATGGAGGACGTGGCCGACAACATCTTCAATCCGAACCCCTATTACCAGCAGGGCGGCGACATGGTCCGCGTCGGCGGCATGGGCTACCGGATCGAGCTGTCGAAGCCGCAGGGCCAGCGCATTTCCGACATGACGCTTCTCAAGACGGGCGAGGCCATCGACCCGGCAAGGAACTACGTCGTCGCGGGCTGGGCCAGCGTCAACGAGGGCACCGAAGGCCCGCCGATCTGGGACGTGGTCGAGGCCTGGCTGAAGCGCAACGGCACCGTGACGGTCGGCCAGAACACCTCGGTCGAGGTGATCGAATGACGTTCCCCAATCCAGGAGACCTGGCATGACAACGCGCCGCGATATCCTCAGGGGCGGACTGGCCGCGACCGCCGGTCTAGCCGCCGGCACCGCCGCCCGCGCCGAGGGCGATCCTCTCATCACAGAGCTTCAGGATTGGAATCACGTCCTGGGCGACGGCGTCGACGCCAATCCCTACGGGATGCCGTCGCGCCACGAGGCCCACGTCAAGCGCCGGTCGGTAGAATGGCTGACCGCCGACCCCGTATCCTCGGTCAACTTCACGCCGCTGCACGAACTTGACGGGATCATCACGCCGAACGGTCTCTGCTTCGAGCGTCACCACGGCGGCGTGGCCGACATCGAGCCCGCCAAGCACCGGCTGATGATAAACGGCCTCGTCGACACGCCGCTCGTGTTCACGATGCAGGACCTGATGCGCTTCCCGCGCGAGAACCGGGTCTACTTCCTGGAATGCGCCGCGAACTCCGGCATGGAGTGGCGCGGCGCGCAGCTCAACGGCTGCCAATTCACCCACGGCATGATCCACAACGTCATGTACACCGGCGTGCCGCTGCGGCTGATCCTCGAGGAAGCCGGTGTCAAGACCAACGGCAAATGGATCATGCCGGAAGGCGCCGACGCCGCCGCCATGACGCGGTCGATCCCGATCGAAAAGGCGATGGACGACTGCCTCGTCGCTTTCAAGATGAACGGCGAGGCGCTTCGCCCCGAGCAGGGCTATCCTCTCCGCCTCGTCGTGCCGGGCTGGGAAGGCAACATGTGGATCAAGTGGCTGCGCCGCATCGAGGTCGGCGACCAGCCCTGGCATCATCGCGAAGAGACGTCGAAGTACACCGACCTTCTCGAGAACGGCACCGCGCGCCGCTTCACCTGGGAGATGGACGCGAAGTCCGTCATCACCAACCCCAGCCCGCAGGCGCCCATCCTCCACTCGAAGGGGCCGACCGTCCTGACCGGCGTCGCCTGGTCCGGCCGCGGCACCATCCCGCGCGTCGACGTCACCATCGACGGCGGCAAGAACTGGCACGAAGCGCGGATGTCCGGCCCGTCCTTCGACAAGTCGATGCACCGCTTCTATTACGACTTCGACTGGGACGGCACGCCCTTGCTGCTGCAAAGCCGGGCGCACGACTCCACGGGCTACGTCCAGCCCACCAAGGAAGAGCTGCGCCAATTCCGGGGCGTCAACTCGATCTATCACAACAACGGAATCCAGACCTGGTATGTCAACGAGAAGGGGATCGCGGAAAATGTCGAGATTTCTTGAAGCAGGTGCCGCCGCCCTCGCCCTCGCCCTGATCGCCGGTCCGGCCTCCGCCGCGACCTTCGGACTGGGCCGCCCCGCCACGGCGGACGAGATCGCGGCCTGGGACATCGACGTGCGCCCCGACGGGGTCGGCCTGCCCGAAGGCTCGGGCGACGTGACCACGGGCGAGGAGATCTTCACCGACCGCTGCGCCGTCTGCCACGGCGACTTCGGCGAGGCCGTGGGCCGCTGGCCCGTCCTCGCGGGCGGGCAGGGCACGCTGTCCGACGACCGCCCGAACAAGACCATCGGCAGCTTCTGGCCCTACCTCTCGACCGTCTACGACTATGTCCACCGCGCCATGCCCTTCGGCGACGCGCAGTCGCTGACGGCCGACGAGACCTACGCGATCACGGCCTATCTCCTCTACCTGAACGACATCGTCGACGACGAGGAGTTCGTGCTGTCGCGCGACAACTTCCTCGAGGTCGAGATGCCGAACGCCGAGGGCTTCATGCCCGACGACCGGATGGAGACCGAGTTTCCCGTCTTCGTGAAGGCCGACGTCTGCATGGAAAACTGTAAGGACGCGGTCGAGATCACCGGCCGCGCCGCCATCCTCGACGTCACGCCCGAGGAAACCCGCGCGCGTCAGTTGAAAGAGGCCGTCGACAAGGCCAAGTCCGGCACCGCCGCCGACGCGGTCACGGTCGACAGCGCGCCGCCCGTCTCGCTCGAGGGCGGGCCAGCGGGCACCGCGGCTCCAACCGAGCAGGTCGCCGCGACCGAGACCGCTCCCGCCGCGCCCACCGCAGACGCCGCCCCCGCCGAGACGGCCGCACCCGACCCGCAGCTCGTCGCCGCCGGCGAGAAAGTCTTCAAGAAGTGCCAGGCCTGCCACCAGGTCGGCGAGGACGCGAAGAACCGCGCCGGACCGCAGCTCAACGGCATCGTCGGACGCACCGCAGGCACGGTCGAGGGCTTCAAGTATTCGAAACCGATGGCCGAGGCCGGCGCGAATGGCCTCGTCTGGGACCATGCCGAACTGTCGGGCTTCCTGACCAAGCCCCGCGACTACCTGAAGGGCACCAAGATGTCCTTCGCGGGTCTCAAGGACCAGGCCGACATCGACGCGGTCGTGGCCTACCTGTCGACCTTCGCCGCCGACTGACCATGCGCGCGCCGCTCCTCGCCCTCGCCGTCTCCGCCCTTGCGGCGGCGGCCGGGGCTGCGGAGACCGGCGACTCCGAATATGGCGCCTACCTGTCCGGCGAATGCACGACCTGCCACCGGGCCGACGGTGCGGACGAAGGCATTCCGCCCATCGTGGGCTGGCACGAGGAGGCCTTCGTCGCCGCCCTGCAGGCCTACAGGTCGAAGACGCGGCTGCACCCGGTGATGAACATGGTGGCCGGACGGCTGAACGACGACGAGATCGAGGCTCTTGCCGCATACTTCGCGACGCTGGCAGACTAGCGGCGCGGACACCAAAAGGGGGGAGGACCGGCATGACACTCGACAGACGCACCTTCATCGGCTCGGCGGCAGCTACCGTGCTATCTGCACCCATGGTTCGGGGGGCAGCCCACGGGAGGCCGAAGGTCGTGGTGATCGGCGGCGGCGCGGGCGGCGCCACGGCGGCCCGCTATATCGCGAAGGACAGCGAGGGACAGATCGACGTCACGCTCGTCGAGCCCACGCGCACCTACTACACCTGCTTCTTCTCGAACCTCTACCTGGGCGGCTTCAAGGAGTTCGACGATCTGGGCCACACCTACGGGTCGCTTGCCGCCTCCGGCGTCAACGTCGTCCACGACTGGGCCGTCGGCGTCGACCGCGACGCGAAGACCGTCACGCTCGGCAGCGGCGCGGTGCTGTCCTACGACAAGCTGATCCTGTCGCCCGGCATCGACTTCATCGAAGGCTCGGTCCCCGGTTGGGACATCTCGGCGCAGAACAGGATGCCCCATGCCTACAAGGGCGGGTCGCAGACCCAGCTTCTGAAGGCGCAGATCGAGGCCATGCCGCAGGGCGGGCTGTTCGTCATGGTCGCCCCGCCCAACCCCTATCGCTGCCCGCCCGGACCCTACGAGCGCGTGTCGATGGTGGCCTGGCATCTCAAGCAGACCAATCCGACCGCCAAGATCCTGATCGTCGATCCCAAGGAAAGCTATTCCAAGCAGGCCCTCTTCGAGGAAGGCTGGCAGGCCCACTACGGAGGCATGATCGACCGTCTCGGCCCCGACTTCGGCGCCGCGAACGTCAGCGTGAACCCGGCCGAGATGACCGTCGACATCGACGGGCAGGTCGAGACGGCGGACGTCGTCAACGTCATTCCCGCTCAGAAGGCGGGCCACATCGCCGAGGTCGCAGGCGTGACAGACGGCAACTGGGCGCCGGTCAACGCGGCCGACATGTCGTCAAAGGCCGACCCCGACATCCACGTCCTCGGCGATGCCGCGGCGCAGGGCGATATGCCCAAGTCGGGCTTCTCGGCCAATAGCCAGGCCAAGGTCGCGGCGAATGCCATCCGGGGCGCGCTGACCGAAAGCCGTGTCTTCCCGGCGAAGTACTCCAACACCTGCTGGTCGCTCATCGCCGAGAACGACGGCGTCAAGGTCGGCGCCAGCTATGAACCGACGCCCGAAAAGATCGCCTCGACCGACAGCTTCATCAGCCAGACCGGCGAGGATGCGGCGCTGCGAAAGGCGACCTACGAGGAATCGGAAGGCTGGTACGCCGGAATCACCGCCGACATCTTCGGCGGCTGAACCTCGCCCGGCCTTGATCCCGATCATGGCCGGGTCACGCCATCGCGCTAGGGTCGATGCGACAGGAGGACGACATGAGACACACAGCACTCGCCATCGCACTGGCTTTCGCCGCCGCGCCCGCTCTCGCGCAGGAGGCCATCGTCACCGACTTCGACGGACCTTTCGAGGACGCGACCTTCGCAGTCGAGTCCGCCATCGTGAACCAGGGCCTCGTGATCGATTCCACGAGCCACGTCGGTGACATGCTCAACCGCACGGGGCAGGACGTGGGCAGCGACGTGACGCTGTTCGAGAACGCCGACATCTACAACTTCTGCTCGGCCGTGGTGTCGCGCGAGGTGATGGAGGCCGACCCTATGAACATCCAGTATTGCCCCTACGGCATCTTCGTGACTGAGCGCGAGGGCAAGGTTCAGATCGGCTACCGCGACTATCCCGAGGGCCCGATGCAGAAGGTCGAGGACATGCTCGGCGCCATCGTGGCGGAAGCGGCAGGCGGCTAGGCGCGCGCCCGGTTTACCACCGGCTTTTGCGGTATCGCGCACCGACGCGATACCGACGTGATACCGACGCGATACCGAACCCTGAAAATCGCCTGGTTTCCAAGCCTTAACCTACGATTCGGCGTGCGCGCCTCACTCCCACTCCATCTGCTCGAAGACGCGCCCCGCGTTCTTCGTGGCCAGTTCCTCGAAGGTGTCGAGGTGCGCATAGGGCGATTGATCGACGTAATAGGCATCGACCAGCGTGCCGCCGTTGTCGATGTGCTCGCCGATCTTCTCGCGCAAATACACAAGGTAATCATGGGTATAGCGCCTGACCTGTGCCATGTTGGTCGGATGCCCGTGCCCCGGAATGACATAGGTCGCGCCCAAGGGCTCGAACGCCGTCTCCCAGGTCTCGACCCAATCCGCCGTGATCGTGTCCTCGAAGATCGGCAGCATCCGCTCGTGGAAGGCCATGTCGCCCGAGATCACAAGGCTCTGCTCGGGCAGCCAGACCACGATGTCGCCCGGTGAATGCGCCGGACCCAAGTGCTTGGCTTCAATACGAAAATCCCCCAACTCGACGATATACTCGTCGGCGAAGGTCTCGTCCGGCTCGACCACGGTCGTGCCCTCGGCCTTGTCCTTGTTGTAGGCGCGCATCCCCACCAGGATCTGGTCGCCATGCGCCGCGATCTCGGCCGCCGCATCCTCGTGCATGACGATCTTCACGCCCTGCTCGCGCCAGTAGGAATTGCCCAGGATCGCATGACCCTGGCCGTTCTCGTTCAGGACAAGCACGACGGGTTCGTCAGTCACCGCCTTGATCTCGTCATGCAGCGCCTTCGCCAGAACGTAGGCCGCGCCGCCGTTCACGACGACCACGCCCTCGCCGGTGACGATGAAGCTCAGGTTGTTGTTATGTCCGGTGTTTTCGTAGGTCGGAGGCGCGGTCGCCCCGATCGCCGACCAGACGTGCGGGATGACCTCGACGGGCTTCTCGTAAAGGTCCGACTGCGGATACTGGTCCGCGATATCCTCACTTGCTTGAGCCGGAAAGGCGGCAAGGGTCAGGGCGATTGCAATGCGTTTCATCCCGGTCACTCCACAATGAACCGATAGCCGGTCTCGGCGCGGGCCACCCGGCCCAGACCCCCGTCCGGCAGGTGATAGCCGACCATCCGCGTCTCGCTCCCGACCAGCCGCTCCATCAGCGCCGACCGCGTCGCGGCGGCGGTGGCCGGGTCCTGGTCGCTGCCAAGCTCCCAGGACGGGTCGCGGAACGAGACGTGCCCGTTGCTGATCGCGTCGCCGATCACGAAGACAGGGTCATCCGTTCCCACCTGGAACGACATGTGCCCCGGCGTGTGGCCGTAGGTCGCCAGCGCCGCGATGCCCGCCAGAACCTCGTCGCCGTCGTTGAAAAAGGTCATCTTTTCCTCAGCGATCTCCAGCCTCCGCTGCGCACCGACCACGAAGGCCTGCCGCGCCTCGTCGATGGTTTCGATGGTCGCGGGGTCCATCCAGTAGTCCCATTCCGCTTGCCCGATCATCAGCGCCGCCTCGGGGAACGCCGGGTCACCGAAGTCGTCGAGATACCCCCACAGGTGGTCCGGGTGAGCATGGGTGAAGAGGATGTGCGTCACGTCCTCTGGCGCCACGCCCGCCGCCTCCAGTCCCTCGAGCAGGTCGCCTGCTGTCGGCATGAACTCCGACCCCGAGCCGCAGTCGAACAGGACCGTCCGCGTCTTGTCGCGGAAAAGCGTCACGTTGCAGGGCGAGGCGACCATTTCCCCGGTGATCCCCGCCTCATCGAGGATCGGTCCGGCCTCGGCTTCGGTCAGCGATCCAAGGACATAGGAACGCGGCAGCGACAGGTAGCCATCGGACACGGTAATCAGTGAGCCTCCGGCGGCGCTCGTCTCCGCGACCGCGAATCGAGGAACCAGAAGCGAGGCCCCAAGGGCCGCCCCCCGGCGAAGAACACTGCGTCTGCTGAGGGTCATGGCGCATCTCCAAGTATTCGCACATTTGAATTTGAACGGTGACGCGCCTGTTTTCAAGACGAATCTTGCCCAAGTGCCAACCGCGTCGGCAAGATCCGGTCGAAGCGGCAGCGTGACGCGCCGCTGCGCCTTGCGTCCGTCTCTCTCAAGGGGTCTAGCTGGGCCCGGGACGTGGGGAGTCTGACCGATGAAACAACAAGAAGCGACACGGATCGCCGAGCTCTTCCAGCAAGATCTCGAGGTCTATCTCAGCCAGCAACTGCGCCAGCGCACGCTGCACCAGGTCGTGTCCGACCTGAACGAGGCCGCGCTGTCGAAGACCAATCCGAATTCGAAGACCGCGAAGGCCGCGCTGCGCCGCCTGGGCTTTGCCGACTGATCAGCGCCGGTCGCCGATGACCTCGGCCAGCATCCCGCGCTCGTCCTCCGTCAGGTCGGTCAGGGGCGGGCGCACGGGCCCGGTCTCGAAGCCCCTGAGCGCGACGCCTGCCTTGATCGCCGAGACGGCATAGCCCGTCTTTCGGTCGCGCACCGTCGCGAAGGGATAGTAAAACTCGCGCAGAAGTGCCTCGCAGCCCGCGTCGTCTCCGGCTGTGAAGGCATCGAAGAAGGCCAGCGCGGTTTCGGGCACGAAGTTGAATACGGCCGAGGAGTAGGTGTCGACGCCAGCGCCGCGATAGGCCTGCGCGAAAAGCTCGTGGGTGGGCATTCCGCCGATATAGGCCAGCCGGTCGCCTAGCCCGATGGTGATGCGCCGGACCGTGTCGATGTCGCCGGTGCCGTCCTTGAAACCGATCAGGTTCGGACAGTCGTCCGCCAGCCGTTGCAGGGTCTCGGCCGAGCAGACGGACTGGCCGCGGTTGTAGACGATGACGCTCATGGTCGTGGCCCGACACACCGCGCGAATATGCGCCTCGATCCCGTCCTGCGGCGCGCGGATCAGATAGTGAGGCAGAAGCAGGATGCCGTCCCCTCCCGCCGCCTCGATGCCCCGCGCGAGGTCGCAGGCCATGCGCGTGCCATAGCCGCAGCCCGCAATCACGGGCTCCCCGGGCTGTGCTGCGCGCGCCGCTTTAACCACTTCGACGATCTCGTCGGGCATAAGCGAGAACATCTCACCGGTGCCGCCCGCCACGATCAGCCCCGCGACCTTGTGCGGTGACAGCCATTCGAGGTGAGCGCGGAAGGCGGTGGGGTTGAAGCGGTCGTCCGCGTCGAAAGGTGTGACGGGAAACGACAGGAGGCCGGAGCGGATAATTCCGCGAAGGTCGGTCGGTGCGATCATGGGGGCTTGTCCGGCAAGGGAGGGCGGCGCAAGGCCGCCCTCGGGGTTTCAGGAACGCAGGTCGTCGGGCAGGATCGCGTCCGGCATGTTCTGGAAGCACACCGGCCGCAGGAAGCGCCGGATCGACAGGGTGCCCACGCTCGTCGCGCCGAAGTTGGTCGAGGCGGGGTAGGGTCCGCCGTGGACCATCGCATCGGCCACCTCGACCCCGGTCGGGAAGCCGTTCACAAGAATGCGGCCCGCCTTCCGCTCGAGAACGGGCACCAGCGTGCGGGCGCGGTCGGTGTCGCCCTCGTCCATGTGGAGGGTGGCCGTAAGCTGACCCTCGAAGCCCTTCGCAAGCTCTAGCATCTCGTCGGAGCCCAAGACGCGGACGACAAGGCCGAGCGGCCCGAAGACCTCCTCGCCAAGCGCGTGGTCCTGGAGGTAGTTCGCGGCATCGGTCTCATAGAGGTTGGGGCTGGCGTTGCGGCCTTCGCTGTCGGTCGTCAGCACCGGCTTCACCGCGTTGCGCCCGTCGAAGCGCGACTTGCCGTCCTTGTAGGCGTTCGCAATCCCGTCGGTCAGCATGCACTGGGTCTGAACGCCTTTCAGCGCCTCGGCCGCCGCCTTGACGAAGGCGTCGCCGTCCGGGCCGGTCTCGACCACCGCGATGCCGGGATTGGTGCAGAACTGGCCCGCGCCCATGGTCAGCGACCCGGCCCAGCCTTCGCCGATGGCCTTGCCGCGCGCCTTGGCTGCCTCGGGCAGCAGGAACATCGGGTTGACCGAGCCCAGCTCACCGAAGAACGGAATCGGCTCGTCCCGCTGCGCGCAAAGGTCGAACAGCGCGCGACCCCCGCCGAGCGAGCCGGTGAAGCCCACGGCCTTGATGCGCGGGTGCTGGACGAGGGCAGTGCCCACATCACGCTTGCCGCCCTGGATCAGGGAGAAGACGCCGGCGGGCATCCCGCAGGACTGGATCGCCGCGTGGATCGCCTCGGCCACGATCTCGCCCGTGCCGGGGTGGGCCGAGTGGCCCTTGACGACCACGGGACATCCCGCAGCCAGCGCCGCCGCCGTGTCGCCGCCCGCCGTCGAGAACGCCAGCGGGAAGTTCGACGCGCCGAAGACCGCCACAGGCCCAATGGGGCGCTGCACCATCTTCAGGTCGGGACGGGGCAGGGGCTTGCGGTCGGGCAGAGCCTTGTCATGCCGCCGGTCGAGGTAGTCGCCCTTCAGGATGTGCTCGGCGAAAAGGCGAAGCTGCCCCGTCGTCCGACCGCGTTCGCCCTGAAGTCGTGCCTCGGGCAAGCCGGTCTCTTGCGTGCCGATCTCGGTGATCGCTTCGGCCCGTGCCTCGATTTCGTCGGCGATGGCGTTCAGGAACTTCGCGCGGTCATCCCTCGAGGAATAGGCGTAGGTCCAGAAGGCGTCTTCCGCCGCCTCGCAGGCGCGATCGACAAGCGCAGGGGTGCCGACGGAAAAGTCATGCGCCGGACCATGCGCGGGCTCGGACGAGAAGGTCGTCTCGCCTGCGACCCACTCGCCCGCGATCAGGTGCTTACCGTGAGGGGTGAATGTGCTTTTATCCAGCATTGTCAAATCCTTGTCATAGAAGGTTGCGGCCCGCGAGATTGCGCATCAGGTCGGCCAGGCCGAAGGTCCATTGCGGGCAGTCGGTCGACAGCCGCACGGTGTTCTCCAGCCGACCTAGCCCGTCCGACGCAATCGTCACGCGGTCGCCGATCTTGTGGGTGAAGCCCTGGCCTGGGTGGTCGCGGTCTTCGATCGGCGCAAAGAGCGTGCCAAGGAACAGCATGAAGCCGTCCGGGTACTGGTGATGCAGGCCCACGACGTGTTTTACCAGATCGAGCGGATCGCGGCTGATCTCGGACATCAGGGAGCGCCCGGCCAGCACATAGCCATCCTCGCCCTCGACCGTCAGGTCCAGCACCGCGGCGCGGGCGTCGTCGAGGCTGTAGGTTTCGTCGAACAGGCGGATCATCGGCCCGATGGCGCATGAGGCGTTGTTGTCCTTCGCCATCGGCAGAAGCAGCGCCGAGCGTCCTTCGATGTCGCGCAAATTGACGTCGTTCCCGAGGGTTACGCCGGGAACCTCGCCCCGAGAGTTCACCGCCAGAACGATCTCCGGCTCCGGGTTGTTCCAGGTCGAGACGGGGTGCAGGCCGATCTCCGCCCCGGTTCCGACCGACGACAGGGGTTGCGCCTTCGAGAAGACCTCGGCGTCCGGCCCGATGCCGACTTCCAGGTACTGCGACCAGATGCCGACACGGATCAGCTCGGCCTTGACCTCGGCCGCCTTCTCGGACCCGGCGACGAGGCTCTGGAGGCTGTCGCCGATGATCTCGGTCACGCGCTTGCGGATCGCGTCGGCCTTCGACGGATCGCCAGCCGCCTTTTCCTCGATCACCCGCTCGACCATCGACTGTGCGAAGGTCACTCCGCAGGCCTTGACCGCCTGAAGGTCGCAGGGCGCCAGCCAGTGCAGGCTGTCCTTGGCGTCCGTCAGACCGGAGATGTCGGATGCGGTCCCCAGGCTTTCACCCGAGGCGTCGCGCACATGGGCAGCCGGATCCTCCAGCTCCAGCACGTCGCGGACGGTCGGTGCGGTCTTCGACGTGATGTCGACCGCCACGCCGTCGCGCAGCGTCACCACGGAAGGTCCGATGCCCGGACGCCAGACCCGGCCCAGCCAGAGCCCCTTCAGTTCCTCGTCCGAAAGTCTCACCGGCCCTTCTCCTTGCGCCATGCCGCGAATTTCTCCAGCGTCTCGTCCTTCGTCGCCGGGTAAAGGCCGATGATCGTCTCGCCCGCGCGCACCTGTTCGACCACGAAATCCTCGAAGGCCGTCATCTCGGTCGCCTCGTCCGCCACCTCGGCCGCGATATGCGCGGGGATCACGATGACGCTGTCGTCGTCGCCGACGATGATGTCGCCGGGAAATACGGGCGCGTCGCCACAGCCGATAGGTCCGTTGATCTCGATGGCCTCGTTGATCGTCAGGTTCGTCGGGCTGGCCGGGCGCGCGTGATAGGACCGCATGTCCAGGTCGGCGATCCGCATCGAGTCGCGGAAGCCTCCGTCGGTCACGATGCCCTCGCCGCCGCGCATCATCAGGCGCGTCACCAGGATATCGCCCGCACTCGCGGCGCGCGCATCCTTGCGGCTGTCGATGACCATGACATGTCCCTTGGGACAGGTCTCGATGGCGTGGCGCTGCGGGTGCTGCGGATTGCGGAACTCGCTCAACTGGTTGCGGTCCTCGCGCGCGGGGATGTAGCGCAGCGTGAAGGCCGGGCCGACCATGTTCCGGCCCTTGTGCGACAGGGGCCGCACGTCCTGGATGGTCTGGTTCCGAAGGCCGCGCTTGAAGAGCGCCGTCGCGAGGGTCGCCACCGAGACGTGGCGCAGTTTTTCGATGGTCTCGGGAGATACGTCGGTCATGCCACCTTGTCCGTCAGAAGTCCGTTGTCCGCAAGAAAGCCCCTCAGCCGTCTCGACTGGTCGTCCGTCAGGGGCCAGGCCGAGGGCGGGCGCGTCGGGCCGCAGTCGTGGCCCATCATCGCCAGAGCGGATTTCACGCCGGTGACGTTGGTGCCGTTCATTTCCTCGGCGCGAATGTCCTCGAAGACGCGCATCCCCCGGATCAGTCGGTTCGCCTCGTCATAGTCGCCGCCGTCGAGGGCCGCGTGGATCGCGACCGACCGTTCGGGCCAGACGTTGATGAGGCCGCTCGTGAAGCCCCGCGCGCCAACGGCATATAGCGGCGGCGCCCAGACCTCGGCCAGACCGCCGACCCAGATGACATCCTCCGGCGAATTGTCGATGGCATCGGCCAGCTTCAGAGGGTTCGGCGTCGCCCACTTGACGCCCGCCACGCCCTCGACCTGGCAGAGCTTGACGATGTTGTCCGTGCCGATGGCGTCATTGCGGAGGTAGAGGACTAGCGGCAGCCCGTCGCCTGCCTCGGCCACGCGCGCGACATAGTCGCGGAAACCGCGCGGCGCCACGAAGGGATCGGGCGTCTGGTGGACCATCAGCCCCGCGACGCCCGCCGTCTTCGACGCCTTCGCCAGCGCGCAGGCCTCATGGACCGACCGCCCCACGCCGCCGATCACCGGCACGCGGCCCGCGACCGTCTCGCAGGCGGCATGAACCATGCGCTCGGCCTCGTCGGCGGTCAGGCCATAGTATTCGCCCGTGTTGCCGTTCGCGGTCAGGATATGAACGCCGGCCTTGATCGCGCGATCCACCACCGGCTTCAGGCCCTTGGGTGCAATGCGGTCATCGGCGTCGAACGGCGTCACGAGGATGCCCGAGATGCCGGTCAGTTTCTGGGTCAGGTCGGTCATTGCAACACCTCGAAGGATCGTTTGCCCAGTCCCTTCTGGACCTCGTAGATCGAGCCCTGGGACGGCGGGTCGGGATAGGCGATGCGCATCGGGCAGGGCACGACGCGCGGCTCGAGCGTGGACGTGCCGCAGAGCATCCGGGCGTCGAACTCCTCCAGCCCCTCCCACTTGCCGCGTCCGCCGTGGACCGGGAAGGCGTCGGCGGCCATCATCTCGTAGAAGATCACGCGCCGGTCCTGCGTCGAACGGTTCAAGGCCGAGCCGTGGACGATGCGCGCGTGGTGGATCGAGATCGACCCCGCCGGCCCCATCAGCGGCACGGCGTCTTTCATGTCGAGTCCCGAGGCGGCAAGGTCCATGGCACCCACGAACCGGCCATCATGGTGATGGTCATAGGCCCGTCCACGATGCGTGCCGGGGAAGACCATCAGGGGGCCGTTCGCAGGCGTGAAGTCGTCGATCATCACGCCCACCGCCAGCACATCGTCGTTGGTATAGGGATAGAAGCCCCAGTCCTGGTGCCACTCGACAGCTGCCCCGAAGCCCGCCGATTTCATGTTCAGCTTGGTGGTCTGAAGTCGCAGGTTCGACCCGATCAGGTCGCGGACCGGGGCGAGGATCAAATCCGACCGCATCAACTCGTCGATCGGCCGCGACTGGGTGTGCGGCAGCTTCACCCGGCGCACCCGCGGCGCATCGGGGGTGTGGCTGTCCTCGAGGTCCAGCCGGTCGTCCGAGGCCGTCATCCCCCGCGCCATCTCGGTGAAGCGCGCGATCTCGGCCCGGATGCTGTCCATCACCGGGGCGGGGATCCGCCGCTCCAGCACCAGATAGCCTTCCTCGCGATAGAAGGCGATCTGCTCCGGCGTCAGCACCTCGGGCATCAGTTGATCTCCGGTTCCGGGACGGGGCCGCCGAATTCGGTCTTGAGGAAGTCGAAGTCGCAGCCCTTGTCGGCCTGCTCGACGTGCTTGGTGAACATGTAGCCATAGCCGCGTTCGTAACGGGCCTCGGGCGGCGTCCAGGCCGCGCGGCGCTCCTCGAGTTCCTCGGCAGACAGCTTCACGTTCAGCGTCCGGTTCGGGATGTTCATCTCGATGATGTCGCCGGTCTTTATCAGCGCCAGCGGCCCGCCGATGAAGGCCTCGGGCGCGACGTGCAGGATGCAGGCCCCGTAGGAGGTTCCCGACATGCGCGCGTCCGACAGCCGCATCATGTCGCGGTGGCCCTGCTTCAGCAGCGCCTTCGGCATCGGGATCATGCCCCATTCCGGCATCCCCGGCCCGCCCTGGGGACCGGCATTGCGCAGCACCAGGACATGGTCCGGCGTCATCGGATAGTTCTCGTCGTTGATGATCTTCTTCAGGTCGGCATAGTTGTCGGCGACGATGGCCGGGCCGGAGTGGACCTGGAAGCGCGAGTCCATCGCGGCGGGCTTGATGACCGCGCCATCGGGGGCGAGGTTGCCGCGCAGGACGGCAAGAGACCCCTCATGATAGAGCGGGTTCGACATCGGCCGGATCACGTCGTCGTTGTAGTTGACGGCGCCCTCGATGCACTCGCCCAGGGTGCGGCCCGTGACGGTGGTGACCGAAAGGTCCAGCTTGCCCGACATCTCCTTCATCAGCGCGGGCAGGCCGCCGGCGTAGAAGAAGTCCTCCATCAGGTATTCCTTGCCCGACGGACGCAGGTTCGCCAGCACCGGCACTTCGCGCCCGATCCGGTCGAGGTCGTCGAGGCCCCACTCGACCCCGGCGCGGCGCGCCATGGCGATCAGGTGGATGATGGCGTTGGTCGAGCAGCCCGTGGCCATCGCGACCGCGGTGGCGTTGCGCGTCGAGGCGGCGGTGATGATGCGGTCGGGCGTCAGGTCCTCCCACACCATGTCGACGATGCGCCGCCCGCAGGCGGCCGCCATCCGCTTGTGGCCCGCATCGGGGGCGGGGATGGACGACGCGCCGGGCAGCGTCAGGCCCCAGCCTTCGGCGATCGACATCATGGTCGAAGCCGTCCCCATGGTCATGCAGGTGCCGTAGGATCGCGCGATCCCGCCCTGCACGCCCATCCACTCTTCCTTGCCGATGGTGCCCGCGCGGCGCTCGTCCCAGTACTTCCAGACATCTGTGCCGGAGCCCAGCTTCTGGCCCGCATAGTTGCCGCGAAGCATGGCGCCCGCCGGCATGAAGATGAACGGGATGCCCATGGAGATAGCGCCCATGATGAGCGCGGGCGTGGACTTGTCGCAGCCGCCCAGGAGGACCGCGCCGTCGACGGGGTGCGAGCGCAGCGTCTCCTCGACCTCCATCGCGCCCATGTTGCGGTAGAGCATCGAGGTGGGCTTCAGGAACTGTTCGCTGAAGGAATGAACCGGAAGCTCGGCCGGCATCCCGCCTGCCTGGAGGATGCCGCGCTTCACCTGCTCGGCACGGTCGCGCAGGTGGTGGTGACAGGGCGATAGATCGGACCATGTATTGATGACCGCGATGACCGGCTTGCCCTCCCAGTCCTCTTCCGAGAGCCCCATCTGCATCGCGCGGCTTCGATGGCCCATCGAGCGCAGGTCGTCGGGTGCGAACCAGCGGGCAGATCGAAGATCCTCGGGGCGTTTGTGGGTCATGCGGTCCTCCTGATGAGCCCGGCTCTCTGGCCGGTGTGTCGCGCGGACGGCCTGTGCGGCAAGCACGCAGGATGGTCAAACGCGACTGATCGAACTAATATATCAGCCACGGGACCGGCACAACCGATCGGTTTCACTCTGGCGGAGAGTTGCGGGATGGGCGGAACGCTGGATTTCGGGGGTGCGGGGACCGCGCGCAGCAGCGCCGCGGGCGAACGCGTCTACGACGCCCTCCGCTCCGAGATCCTAGACCTTGCCCTGCCGCCCGACGCGACCCTGTCGCGCGCCGAGCTTGCCGCCCGCTTCGGCGTCAGCCAGACGCCGGTGCGCGAAGCGCTCCAGGCGCTCGAGATGGACGGCCTCGTGATGATCTTCCCGCAATCCCGTACGGTCGTGACGCGCATCGATGAAGTCGCCCTCCACGAGACGCATTTCCTGCGCGTGTCGGTCGAATGCGAAGTCGTCCGGCGGCTGGCGCGGATCGAGGGCGGCGAGGCGCCAGCGCGTGCGCGGCGCATCCTTGCAATGCAGAACACGCTGGTCGGCGATACGGGCCAGATGGACATGTTCCAGGATCTCGACCGATCGTTCCACCGCAGCCTTTTCGAGGGTGTCGGCATGGGTCTTGTCCACGCGATGGTCGAACGTCGCCAGGGCGCGCTTGCGCGGTGCCAGAGGCTCGACCTTCCGGCGAAGGGCAAGATGGAGACGATCGTGCGCTTCCACGGCGAAATCCTCGACCGGATCGAGGCGCGCGACCCGGACGGGGCGGCGGGTGCCATGCGCGCGCATCTGTCGGGCTCGGTGGGGCGGGTGGCCGAATTGAAGGCGCAGCACCCGGCCTTCTTCACCCAGACCTGAGATTTCAGCAGGCACGGTGCCGTTCGATGACGGTCTTCAGCACCTCGTCGATGTCGCGCGTCCACCAGTCCTGCGCCGAGAAGATCTCGCATTCGTGGAAACCGTCGTAGCCCTGTGCCTCGACCCAGCCGCGCACCTGCGCGATGTCGATGACGCCGTCCCCCATCATCCCCCGGTCGAGAAGGAGGTCCTTCGTCACGCGCAGCCAGTCGCAGATGTGGAAGGCGTGCAGCCGCGCCTTGCCCGCCCGCGCGATCTGGCGTTCCAGGTCCGGATCCCACCAGACGTGGTAGACGTCGCAGGCCACGCCGACCTCGCCACCGATCTCGTCGCAGATGTCGAGAGCCTGCGCCATGGTGTTCACCACCGCCCGATCGGCGCAGTACATCGGGTGCAGCGGCTCGATGGCGAGCTTCACCCCAAGGGGCGTGGCGTAGTCCTGCAAGGCAGCGATCCCGTCCCGGACCTGCGAGCGCGCCCCGGCGAGGTCCTTCGATCCCTCAGGCAGGCCACCCACCACCAGCACCAGACAATCGGCGTTCAGCTCCGCCGCCTCGTCGGCGGCGCGGCGGTTGTCGTCGAGGTTGCTCTCGAAACCGCCCCTGTCATTGGCGGGAAACATTCCACCCCGGCACAGGCCCGACACCTTCAGCCCAAGGTCGCGGATACGCCGCGCCGTCTCGGCCAGCCCCAGCTCAGCGATCTGGTCGCGCCAGGGCGAGACGGCGGGGATGCCGTGCCGCGCGACTGCGGCCAGGATCTCGTCCAGCCTGTAGCGGCCCCTGACGGTGGCCGTGTTGATCGACAACTGCGATATGTCCGGCATCAGTCGACGCCCCGCACCGCCATAAGAGTGGCCATCCGGGCGGCCGCCCGGTCAGGGTCGGAGAGAAGTCCGGCACGGTCAGCGAGCCGGAACAACTCGGCCAGGTGCAGGGTCGAGCGCGTGGATTCCTGCCCCCCGATCATCGTGAAATGCGACTGGTGGCCATTGAGCCAGGCCAGGAACACGACGCCCGTCTTGTAGAACCGCGTGGGCGCCTTGAAGATGTGCCGCGACAGAGGGACGGTCGGCGCGAGGATAGCATCGAACCGGGCCGTGTCCCCGGCCGCAAGGTGCTTCATCGCAGCCGACGCGGCAGGGGCGATGGCGTCGAAAATGCCCAGAAGCGCGTCCGAATGGCCGTGCTCGTCGCCCTCGATCAGCTCGGCGTAGTTGAAGTCGTCGCCGGTATACATGCGGATGCCCTGCGGCAGGCGGCGGCGCATGTCGATTTCGGCTTGTTTGGACAAAAGGCTGATCTTGATTCCATCAATCTTGTCCGCGTTCTGCGTAAGGATGCTGAGGCACGTATCCATCGCTGTCGGCACGTCGTCCGAGCCCCAGTAACCCGCGAGGGCGGGATCGAACATGTCGCCGAGCCAGTGAATGATTACCGGCTCCGAGGCCTGGGAGAGAACCTCGCCGTAGACACGGGCATAGTCGTCCGCGGCCCCGGCGCCTGCGGCAAGAGCGCGCGACGCCATGAGGATCACGCGACCGCCCGCACCCTCGACTGCCTCGAGCTGTTCCAGATACGCGTCGCGTATCTGGTCGAGCGTCAGGTCGGGGGACGGGGCGACATGATCGGTGCCGACGCCGGAAAAGACGACGGCACCAGGAACGGTTTTTGCTTCGGCGACCGAGCGCTCGATCAACTCCAGCGCTTCCGCCCAGCCAAGGCCCATGCCGCGCTGCGCGGTGTCCATCGCCTCGGCGACGGCCATGCCATGACTCCAGAGATGGTGGCGGAAGGCAAGCGTCGCCTCCCAGTCGATAGCGGGAGACAGCCAGGGGTCGTTGTCGGCGAAGGGGTCGGCCACCACATGCGCGGCGGCGAAGGCGATGCGTGTGAGCGGCACGTCGGGTGCCGCGTCGAAGTCGCCGGGGGCGCCGGTTTCGTAGACGTCCGTTCCCGATCCCTTTGGAAGAGTGACGCGGGCCATGGCTCAACCCTCCAGCGGGGGCACGTCGAGCCAACGCCGTTCGGCCCAGCTTTTCAGGCCCAGTTCGGCCAGTTGGACCCCTCGCGCCCCGGCCATCAGGTCGTAGGTCCAGGGCGTGTCCTCGACGAGATGGCGCAGGAACATCTCCCACTGGACGCGGAACCCGTTCGGATAGTCCTGGACGTCCGGCACCTCCTCCCACTGGGCGTGGAAGTCGTGCGGGTTCGGCTCGTCCGGGTTCCACACGGGCTTCGGCGTGTTCACCCGGTGCTGGGTCTTGCATCCCGTCAGCCCCGCCACCGCCGAACCGTGCGTGCCGTCGACGTGGAAGGTGACGAGGTCGTCGCGCTGCACGCGGGTACACCAGGACGAGTTGATCTGCGCAATGATCCCGCCGTCCAGTTCGAAGGTCGCATAGGCCGCGTCGTCGGCGTCCGCGTCATAGCGCTGGCCAGCCTCGTCCCACCTCTCGGGAATGTGCGTCGCGCCGAGGCAGGAGACGGCCTTCACCTCGCCGAAGATGTTGTCGAGGACATAGCGCCAGTGGCAGAGCATATCGAGGATGATGCCGCCGCCGTCGCCCTTGCGGTAATTCCACGAGGGCCGCTGCGCCGCACGCCAGTCGCCTTCGAAGACCCAATAGCCGAACTCGCCCCGGACCGAGAGGATGCGGCCGAAGAACCCGCTGTCGATCAGCGCCTTCAGCTTGACGAGGCCCGGAAGGAAGAGCTTGTCCTGCACGACGCCGTTCTTGATGCCCTTCTCGCGGGCGAGCCGCGCAATGGCGAGGGCGTCGTCGAGATTGTCGGCGGTCGGCTTTTCGCAATAGACCGCCTTGCCCGCGTTGATCGCCTTCGCCAGCAGCGCGCACCGCATCTGCGTCGTGCCCGCGTCGAAGAACAACTCGTCGTTCGGATCGGCGAGGCAGGCGTCGAGGTCGCCGGACCAGCGGGACAGCCCCTCGGCCTTGGCCATCGCCTCGATCTTCCGGGCAGCGCGTCCCACGATGATCGGGTCCGGCATCAGCCTGTCGCCGTTGGACAGCTTCACGCCGCCATCCGCCATGATCGCCTTGACCGACCGGACGAGGTGCTGGTTATAGCCCATCCGTCCCGTGACGCCGTGCATGATGATGCCGATACGCTTCTCAGCCATGATCCATTCCTGTTCTTGCCGACGCCTCAGGTGCGCCGGATGACCTTCTCGTCGCTACCGAAGATGTGGAACTTGCCGTCCTCGAAGGCGAGGTGCAGGCGGTCGCCCGGCCTGACGCGGGCTTGCCCCTTGATCTCGACCGTCGCGCTCTGCCCGTCGGGCAAGGTGACGTAGACATAGGTCTCGCCGCCGAGCTGCTCGGCGATGGTGACCTCGCCAATGAGCACGGCGTCGGTCTCGGGCACCGGCACAAGGTCCTCGGGCCGCACGCCGATGGTCACGGCCTCGCCCGCCTTCGGCGGAGCCGAGAACTCGGTCGTCAGACGTTGGCCGCCGGCCAGCAGGATCTCGCCCCGGTGGCCCTCGACACGGTCGACCGTGCCGGGCAGGAAATTCATCCGGGGGCTGCCAAGGAAGCCCGCGACGAAGATGTTGTCGGGCTTATTGTAGAGTTCGAGAGGGGAGCCGACCTGCTCGACCCGTCCGGCGCGCAGGACGACGATGCGGTCGGCCAGCGTCATCGCTTCGACCTGGTCATGGGTGACGAAGACCATGGTCGAGCCGAGGCGGCGGTGCAGCCGGTTGATCTCGACCCGCATCTGCATACGCAACTCGGCATCGAGGTTTGACAGCGGCTCGTCGAAGAGAAAGATGCGCGGCTCGCGGACAATGGCGCGTCCGATGGCGACGCGCTGGCGCTGCCCGCCGGACAACTGGCCGGGCTTTCGGTCCAGAAGCTCGTTGATCTGGAGGATGTCGGCGGCCTGCTTGACCTGCCTTTCGATCTCCGGCTTCGGCACCTTCATGGTCTCGAGCCCGAACGCCAGGTTCTTCCGCACGCTCATGTGGGGGTAGAGCGCGTAGGACTGGAAGACCATCGCCAGCTCGCGCCTGGCGGCCGGCATGTCGTTCACGACCTGCCCGTCGATCATCACATCGCCGCCCGAGATCTCTTCCAGCCCGGCGATCATGCGCAGAAGCGTGGACTTGCCGCAGCCCGACGGGCCGACGAAGACGATGAACTCGCCGTGGTCTATCTTGAGGTCGATGCCGTGGATGACGCGCAGGTTGCCGAAATCCTTGACCACCTGGCGGAGTTCGAGATCAGCCATGGGGCGCGTCCTTCTTCATCGTTTCGACCCAGCCGCCGTAGAAGGGGTGGTCGTCGGACAGGGGCAGGGCGACCGTCTCTCCGGTCCGCGCCGACCAGTAGGCGGCCGTGAGAAGCTCGATCGAGCGGCGCGAGTCCGCGAGCGTGACGGGAAGGTCGGTGCCGGTCGAGAAGGCCTCGTGCATCCGGACGAACTGGCCCGGGAAACGCTCCGGCAAGGGCTCGAAGTCCGCCAGCGCCTCCTGCGTGGCCCGCGCGCGCTCGGCGTCGTCGTCGGGAAAGGTCCAGGGTTCGTGGCCGGGGTTGTAGGGGTCGAGGCCACTCTCGGCCACGAGGTCGCGGAACACGAACCGCAGGCGCGAGGTCTGCTGGCGCGAGGCCAGCGTGACGTTGGACGAGGCCATGGCGCCCGACGAGAAGACGAGCGACAGGATGCCTTGATCCTCGGTCTCGTTGCCGTTGACCTGCCGAGTGGTGCGGGCGTGGACCGAAACGGGCTCGCCCAGGACCTCGCAGAGGATGTCGTGGATGTGGATGGCGTGGGTCGTGAAGCAGCCGCCGAGTTCGCCGTCCCAGGTTCCGCGCCATGCCGCCCGATTGTAATACACCTCGTCGCGGAACCAGTGCGTCTCGGCGGTGGCCATCAGGGGCTGGCCGGCGCGACCCTTGGCGATCAGGTGCTTGAGCTTGGCGAGCCCGTGGCCAAAGCGGTATTGGAAGATCGGGCAGATGCGCTTGCCGCTCGCCCGCTCGGCCTCGGACAGCAGGTCCAGTTCGGCCAGCGACTGCGCGACGGGCTTTTCGGCGACCACGTCGAAGCCTGCCTCGAGCGCCGCCTTGGTCTGGGCGAAGTGGAGGCCCGAGGGCGTACATATGTCGACGATGTCGAGATCGAGGTCGAAGAGAGCGTCGAGGCTGTCGACCTGTCGCGGGATGCGCTCGTTCTCTGCCAGTTCGGCGCGTCGCGCGGGGTCGATGTCGCAGAGCGCCGCGATCTCGTAGAGATCGGGCAGGGCGTTGTAGGCCATCGCGTGACTGGCGCCGATGCCGGAACCCACGATGCCGACCTTCAGTCGTCTCATGTCCTGACCTCCGGCCGTTCGCCGCCGTCTAGCCCCGTGGCCATCTCGTGCGCTTGAAGGGCCAGGTCCATCGCGAGGAAACACCGCGCCTGCGGCATCGCCGTCTCGGTCCGGTTCAACACGTCGTCGCGCAGGCGCGGACCAAAGGGCAGGGGCGTGTCCGTGCAGTCGATGTGCCGCGTGCCTTTGCCGTCGGTCAGGAAAAGGTGGTCTCCGCCGGGTCGGCCCTCGGTGTCCATGTACTTCCTCAGTTCGATGGTGCCTTCGGTGCCGATGATGAAGAGCCGTCCATCGCCCCAGACAGGCGAGCCCTCCGGTGTAAACCAGTCGACGCGGTGGAAACCCGTCGCGCCACCGCCTGTGACCACGGCGTGGCCATAGTCCAGGAAAGCGGGACGGTCCGGGTGGTCGACGCTCGCCTCGACCGAATGGAGGACGCGCGCCTCGGTGGCGCGGGTCAGCGCCAGGAACTGCTCGAACTGGTGCGACGCGATGTCGGTCAGGATCGCGCCGTTCCGCTCAGGCTCCCAGAACCAGTCCGGACGCTCCGCCGGATCAAGAATCCGGTGCGGTCCAAAGCCCGCGACATGGATCACGCGCCCTACCGCGCCGCTGGCGACCATCTCGACGGCGCGGACCGTGGACTTCTGCCGGTGATGCTCGGAATAGAGCACGGACCAGATGCGCCCGGTCTCGGCCTGTACGCGCTTCAACTCGTCGAGTTGCGCGCGCGTGGTGCAGCCGGGCTTGTCGACCATCACGTCCTTGCCCGCGCGCATCGCACGGATCGCCATGTCCGCGCGGGTCGAGGGGATGCCCGCACCCACCACCAGCCGCACCGACGGATCGGACAGGATCGCCTCGTCCTCCGTCACCCGCCGGGCCTGCGGATAGCGGGCGGCGAAATCGCGGGCGAGGTCGTCCTCGGGCGCATGAAACGCCGTCAGCCGGCAGCCCGCGCCGAGCATGGCGTCGACCTGGCCGTGGATATGACCGTGGTTGATGCCGATGACGGCGAAGTCGAAACCCTCTGTCATTACCTCACCTCTTCAGCGCACCGAGGGCGACGCCCCGGATGATGAGTTTCTGGAACGCGAGGAAGACGATGAAGACGGGCACCAGCGACAGCGTCGACATCGCGAAAAGCGGACCGTAAAGCGACTGCCCGCCGCCGCCGTCGACGAAGGCCCTCAGCGCCAGAGGCACGGTGTAGAGGTTGATGTCGTTCAGGTAGATCAGCGGCCCGAGGAAGTCGTCGTAGGTCCAGATGAACGAGAAGATGGCGGCGGTGGCCAACACCGGCGTCGACAGCGGCAGCATGATCTTCCAGTAGATTCGCCAGGGTCCGCAGCCGTCCATGATCGCCGCTTCGTCGATCTCGCGCGGGATGCCACGGAAGAACTGGACCATCAGGAAGATGAAGAAGGCGTCCACCGCGAGGTACTTCGGCACGATCAGCGGATAGAAGGTGTTCACCCAGCCGAACTTCTGGAATAGCACGTACTGCGGCACGAGCGTGACGTGGTAGGGCAGCATGAGCGTCGCCATCATCAGCGCAAAGAAGATCTTGCGGCCCCTGAACTCGAGCCGCGCGAAGGCGAAGGCGGTCAGCGAACAGGCCATCAGGTTCCCGATGACCGCGAAGATCGAGATCAGGAACGAGTTGGCGTAGAAGGTCGTGAAACTGACGCGAAGCGCGGTCCATCCCTCGCGGTAGTTCGACAGATCGAAGGTGCGCGGCAGGGCGGTCGGGTCCGAGAAGATCACCGCGTCGTCCTTGAAGGACGACATGATCATCCACAGAAGCGGGTAGATCATGCACATGGCGGCGATGAAGAGGATCGAGTGGCGCGCGACCTGGGTGCGCATTCCGGTGGGTTTGTGCCTGCTCATCGGCCCTCGTCCTCGTAATAGACCCAGTACTTCGACGTGGCGAAGGCAATGGCAGTGAAGATGGCGATGATGACGAGCAGAAGCCAGGCCAGCGCGCTCGCATAGCCCATACGGAAGTTGGCGAAGGCCTCCTCGTAGAGGTAGAGCGAATAGAAGAGCGTGGAATCGACCGGCCCGCCCTGTCCGCCAGAGACGATGTAGGCCTGGGTAAAGGCCTTGAAGGCCTCGATGGTCTGGAACACCAGGTTGAAGAAGATCACCGGCGCAAGCAGCGGCAGCGTGATCTTGCGGAACTGACGCCAGCCCGACGCCCCGTCCATCGACGCGGCCTCGTAGAGGTCCTGGGGCACCTGTCGCAGGCCGGCGAGGAAGATGATCATGGGCGAGCCGAACTGCCAGATCGCCAGCACGATCAGCGTCGTCAGCGCATAGTCCGGATGCGCGACCCAGGCCGGGCCCTTCATGCCCGTCAGCAGGAACAGCATCTGGTTGACCAGCCCCTGCGCCCCGAAGATCTGCCGCCACAGGACGGCGATGGCGACGGACGCGCCGAGAAGCGAGGGCAGGTAGAAGGTCGCGCGGTAGAAGGCGACACCTCGCACGGAACGGTCCAGCACCATCGCGAGGAGGAGCGCCACGGTCAGCTTCAGCGGCACGGACCACAGCACGTAGGTGAAGGTCACGCTCAGGGCGTTGCCGAGACGGCGGTCGTGGAAGAAGGCGTATTCATAGTTCTCGAGCCCCGACCAGCGCGGCGAGGTCAGGAGGTCGTAATCGGTAAAGGACAGGTAAAGCGACGCGAGCGTCGGACCGAGCGTCAGCCCGAAAAAGCCGATGAGCCATGGCAGCAGGAACATGTATCCCGCTCCGTTCCTGGCCCAGGCCCGGGCAATCCAGCCCTGGCGGGAGGGCGCGGCGCGCCCTCCCGTGGTGTCGGCGATCGCCGTCAAGGCTTCAGGCCCGTTCCAGCGAGCGGATCGAGTTCTCGTAGAAATCCTTCGCGGCGGCTTCCAGATCGACCTGGCCGAAGGCGACGGACTCCCACGCAGGACGCAGCGCGCGGTCGATCTCGCCAGCGTTGGCGGGCGGCGGGGGCGGCAACGGGCTGACGTGGGTTCCTACGATGTCGAGATAGTTGATGATCTTCTGCTCGGTCTCGGTCAGGCCCGGCGTGATCCTCTCGCGGATCGAAGCGTCGCCAGTCACGCCGCGCTCGATCAGGAGGATGTCGTTTGCGTCGGGATCGGTGATGAAGAAGTTCATCAGCTGCGCCGCCGCCGCCTTGTCGGCCGCCGTCTCGGACATCGAGAGGAACATCGAGGGCTTCATGTACTGCCCGGCGTTCGGACCCGAGTTCGGGATCATCACCATGTCGATCTCGTCCTCGACGAGGTTCTGCATGGCGACAAGCTGGTTCGAGTGCAGGAAGTTGAAGACGCCCTGCTTGGTCGCCATCATCGACTCTTCCATCTTGCCCGAGTCCTGCGCCTGTACGTCGGCGGGCGGGGTCAGGCCCTCGTCCTGCATCATCTTCCAGAACTCGAAGTAGGCGACGAGGTCTTCAAGATCATAGCCG
Source organism: Silicimonas algicola (assembly GCF_003970735.1). Classification (GTDB taxonomy): domain Bacteria; phylum Pseudomonadota; class Alphaproteobacteria; order Rhodobacterales; family Rhodobacteraceae; genus Silicimonas; species Silicimonas algicola. Next base: position 2,893,256 of record NZ_CP034588.1, on the reverse strand, counting down.
ATCTTGCCCTCGGGCGTGTAGAGGTCCTTGCCGGCCGAGCGCACCCAGGTCTGAAGGCGCGGCTCGAGGATGCCCATGTTTTCCGAGAAATACATGCCGTCGGGCAGCTTGTCCTTGATGTCCTTGCCGATCGCCACCCAGTCGTCCGTCGTCCAGGACGTGCTGTCGGGAAGGGTCACGCCCAGGCCATCCAGCACCGTCTTGTTGTAGACGTGGCTCATCGAGTTGGCGCCCATGGAGATGCCGTAGGTCTTTCCGTCGACGACACCCGAGGCGAGCTGGTTCGCGTCGTAGTCGGCAAGCTCCAGCTCGCTCCCGATGAACTCGTCGAGGGCGGCCAACTGGTTCCGGCGCGCGTATTCGAAGATATAGCGGTAATCCATCTGGATCACGTCGGGCAGGCTCTTGCCCGCGGCCTGCGTCGCCAGCTTCTGCCAGTAGTCGCCCCAGGCATATGTCTCGGGCGATACAGTGGACCCGGTCTTGGTCTGGTAGAGGTCGACGACGGCGTTGGTGCGCTTGTCGCGCTCGGGGTTGCCCCACCAGATCAGCCGGACGGCGCCGGCCTGCGCAAAGGCCGCGGTGCCGGAAAGGGCGGTCGCCGACAGTGCTGCGCCCAGGATGCCGCCGAACTGGCGGCGGGAATATGTCGTAGTCATCATTTCCTCCCTTGTGAGGCGACAAAGATCGCCACTGCCGACTTTCGCCGTGCATGGAGCAAAAGTAACTCGATAGTTATTTGTGTGGCAAGACTTTTGGCGCGAGGTAGCTGAGCACGACGTCAATGGCATGGGCGCGGCGTGTTGCCTGACCCGCCTCGCTGGCGAGATCATCTTGAAAAACAACGGACAACGTGTGGATGTTCGAGAAGTAGAAATAGCTGAGACCGGCGATGGTTATGTAAAGCTGAATTGGGTCGACGCCGGTCCGGAAGACGCCTTCGGCCTCTCCCGCCGACAGAACCTCGCGAATCTGTCGGATGATGGGAGAGTGCAACTCGCGCAGGTCAGGCATCTCCTTCACGAAGGCCGCGCGCTGGATGTTCTCGGTCTGAAGCAGGCGGATGAACCAGGGATGTTCGGCGAAGTGATCGAAGGTGAAGCCCACGAGTTTTGCCATCGCTTCGCGCGGGGCGAGGCGGGCCAGGTTCAACTCATGCTCGCCTGCACGGATGTCGCGGTAGGCGTCCAGAAGGACGCGGGCGTAGAGCGCTTCCTTGTTGCCGACGTAGTGGTAAAGCAGGCGCTTGTTCGCCCCGGCGCGCGTGGCGATCCTGTCGACGCGAGCGCCCTCAAGGCCGTGTTCGACGAATTCCTCGCGCGCGGCGAGAAGGATATCCCGTGTCGTGCGCTCGGGATTGCGCTCACGGGGGCGCGGAGGTCTGGCGTCGTCTGGAAGAGCTTGGTCCATGGCTTGACACCCGTAGAAGCTGGCTCATAGTAACCAAACTGTTACTTCTGCGGCAATGGAATTCCAGATGGCAACGAACAAGCGGCGCATCGCGGTTGTGGGCACCGGTCACAGGGGCACGGGGACCTGGGCCGGGGACGCACCAGCCACCTGCGCGGACGAGGTCGAGCTTGTAGGGTTGTCGGACGTCAACGTAGCACGGTTGGCCGTCGCGCAGCGCAGGCTGGGGCCGGGCCTCGTCGCATCGACCGATCTGAGTGAGATGGTGGCGGAGGCGAAGCCCCACACGCTGGTCGTCTGCACCCGCGACGATACCCATGCCGATATCATCGTGAAGGCGCTGGAAGACGGCATGGACGTCGTCACCGAAAAGCCGATGGCCGTCACGGCCGAGCAGGTGCGCCGGATCCTCGACGCCGAAGCGCGGACAGGTCGGCGCGTGGACGTCGCCTTCAACTATCGCTTCGCGCCGACCAGCCGGAAAATCCGCGAGCTTCTCGCGTCGGGGCGCATCGGGCGGATCACGTCGTGCGACTTCCACTGGTATCTCGACACCACCCACGGCGCCGACTACTTCCGCCGCTGGCACGCCTACAAACGGTTCTCCGGCAGCCTCTTCGTTCACAAGGCGACGCACCACTTCGACCTCCTGAACTGGTGGATCGACGCCGATCCGGTACGCGTCTTCGGGCAGGGAAGCCTCGAGAAATACGGAAGGAACGGACCCTTCCGCAGCAGACGCTGCAAGGGGTGCCCGCATGCGGACGAATGCGAATTCTATCTCGACATGTCGACGTCCGACTGGCTGGAAGACCTCTACGAAGGTCCGTCAGCCGAGGACGGCTACTTCCGCGACGCCTGCGTCTATCGCGAGGACATCGACATCTACGACACGATGACGGCGGCGATCCTCTACGACAACGGCGTGCAGGTCAGCTATTCGCTCAACGCCTACATGCCGATCGAGGGGTCTCACCTGGCCTTCAACGGCACCCACGGGCGGATCGAATGCCGCATGTACGAGAAGCAGGCCTTCGACGCGCCGAAGGGCGTCGACGAGATCCTCGTTCTCGGCACGGACCGCTCGGTCGAACGCATCCGGGTGGAGCATGGCCCCGGCGGTCACTTCGGAGGCGACCCGCTGCTGCACAAGGCGCTTTTCACGCCCGAAGTCGACGATCCTGCGGGCCAGCGGGCCGGAGCCCGCGCCGGAGCGATGTCCGTGCTGACGGGCGTTGCCGCGACGCAAAGCGCCGAGACGGGGCGGGCCGTGATGATCGCGGACCTGCTGAAGGGCTAGGGCCGAAGCCAGTCGGGCAGGGTGACGCGCACCTTGCGTCCGAAGAGAACGGACAGGACGAAGCGTGTGGGATCGAGTTCTGTCATCGGGCTGCTCTTTTGTTCGTTACGCGATCCCTTACCGGATTCGCGCAACGGATCCATGACGTCTCAGAGCATCCCGGCGTCGATCACGTAGGATTGCTTCGTGATCATCCGCGAGTCGTCCGAGGCGAGGAACAGGACCAGTCGCGCCACGTCGTCGCCGGTCAGGACCTGCTTGATGCGTTGGCGCTGGACCAGCGCCTGAACCGCCTCGTCGGTCTGGTACCACAGTTCGCGCTGCCGCGCCGTGATGACCGCGCCGGGTTCTATGGCGTTGACGCGGATGGCGTCGTCGCCGAAGGCGTCGGCAAGGGAATGGGTCAGGCCGACGATGGCCGCCTTCGCCGCGGAGTAGGACGCCAATTCGCGCATCCCGAGCCGCCAGGCGATGGACGAGAAGTTGACGATGGAGCCGCCGCCCGCGTCCCTCATGCCCTGCCGCACAGCTTGAGCGGCGAAGAAGTGCGGGCGCAGGTTGACGGCCTGAGCGTGGTCCCAGCCCTCGACGGTCACGCCGTCCACGTCCTCGCGCCGGTCGTTGGCCGCGTTGTTCACAAGAACGCGGATGGGGCCGAGCCTGTGGGCGGCTTCTTCTATCGCTGCCCGCAGGGCCGGAATGTCGGTCACGTCGGCGTGGAGATAGAGCGCGCGCCCGCCAAGCTCCTCGGCCAGCGCCCGCCCGGCATCGTCCTGGATGTCCAGAAAGGCGACCCGCGCGTCCTGTGCGTCGAAGGCGCGCACGATATCGGCGCCGATGCCGGAGGCGCCGCCCGTGACGAGAACGGCGCGGCCGCGAAGGGAGGGATAGCTCGCGAAGTCGGTCATGCCGCCGTTCTATGACGGCGCGTGCGTCGCGTCCATCACAGCGGATCCGCGTCGAATGCCGCCTGTATCGCGGGGTCGGTCGGCACGTCGTAGGTCAACAGGATGGTGCCGAGGATGCCGTAGAAGCCCACCATCGCGATCAGGTCGAAAACCGCACGGCGTCCGAGCGCTTGCTCGAGGTCGGCTTCGAGGTCGGGCGGCAGCCGGTGGTGATCGATCACGGCGTCCACCGCGCGGACGATCGTTCCGTCCTCGCCGTCGGGCATTTCCCGCACCGCCGCGATCCGGTGGTCCGGCAGTCCGATGGCGCGCGCGCGGGCAACGTGGTGAACCCATTCATACTCCGATCCGAGACGAAGGGCGGTGCGCAGGATGACGATCTCGCTTTTATCGGGGCCGAGCGCGCTGTCCTTCACCAAATGCTGGCGCAGGGGTGCCCAGGCCCTGAGAAGCTCGGGATGGTGCGCCATCGTGCGATAGACGTTCAAGGCGCCGGCGAAGCCATCCTTCATGTCGGCGATGCTCTCGGGCCAGTCGGCATCGGAAAGAGGAGCGATTGTGGGCATCTCGACCTCCGGATGAAGAAAGGGCGGCCCGAAGGCCGCCCCGCTCGGATCACTCGGCCGGAGCCGGCTTCGGTGTGCCGCCCTTGGCGTTGAACATCTTGCCGACGACCCAGGACACGGCGGCCGCGAAGAACGACAGGAGCGCGCCCATCTTGGCCGCGTCCTGCACCTCGCCCGGCGGGAAGGCGACCGAGGCCACGAAGAGCGAGACGGTGAAGCCGATGGCCGCGACGCAGCCGAGGACGAAGAGGTCCGAGGTCTTCATGCCGTCGGGCAGACCGAACTTGAGGACGTGGGCCCCAAGATAACCCATGGCGAAGATGCCGAGAGGCTTCCCGATCAGAAGGCCCGCCAGCACCAGCGTCGTCGCCGCCCCCACGGACGAGAACTCGACGCCCGCGTTCATCAGGCCGAAGAAGAAGAGCACAACTTCGACGGGACGTTTCAGCACATGCTCGGTGTGGTTGAGAAGGTCGGTCTGGTGAACCTCCTCTTCGGCGAAGATGCCGTAGTCGATGTCGCCGTGCGGGAAGGCGGGCACGATGGGCAGAAGACCCAGGGCCGGGTGGATGCCGGCCTGGTGGAAGGCATACCAGGAAATCGCACCGGCGATCAGGTAGGGCCAGAACGACAGGGTCTTGCGGAAGAAGGTCGAGTTCGGACGCTCCTGGTTGCCCCGGTCGAGCCGCCTCGGCATCCAGTTGAAGAGGATATAAGCTCCCACGGCCGCAGCGAGCGAGACGAGAAGCCATGCGGGCGCGAGGTCGCCCGAGGGATAGAAGATCGCGAGAATGATGAGACCCGCCGCGTCGTCCGCGATGGCGAGGAGGAGGAGGAACCCGACCGCCGGGTGGCCCGCGCCGAAGACGATTCGGCCGACGAGGTACGAAAACGCGATGTCGGTCGCCGTCGGGATGGCCCAGCCGTTCGCCAGTGTCGCGAACTTGCCCAGCATCAGCGCGCCGATCAGATAGACCGCCGCCGGGCCGATCATGCCGCCCGCCGTGGCGATGAGCGGGGTCACCGCCTTCTTGCCGCGCAGCGATCCCTCCCGCAGCGCGACGGCTTCCCAGACTTCCTTGCCCGCCAGAGCGAAGAAGAAGGCCATCAGGATGTCGTTGACGAGGAAGTGGAGCGTCAGGACACGCCCGACATGGCCCTGTCCGTCATCGTGCATGGCGCCGATCGGGCCGCCTTCCATCAGGGGATACTCGACGACGTGGTGATAGCTGTCCGGCGCCAGGTTGGCCCAGACCAGCGCGGCGATCGCGCCGAGAATGAGAAGCGCCGAGTATTCCTCGACGAAGTTCCACACCTTTCTCACGTCTCTCTCCCTGTCTCTTGTTATCGTTGTGTTTTTATGGCGTCAGAAGGATCTTGCCCGCGTGTCTTGCGGACTCCATCAGGCGATGTGCGTCGGCCGCTTTTTCGAGGGGAAGCACCTCGTGGGTGACGGGGCGCAGCTTGCCTTTTGCAAAGAGTGGCCAGACCTTGTCCTGCAACTCGGCGGCGACGGCAGCCTTGAAGGCGTCTGGTCGCGAGCGAAGCGTGGACCCGGTATAGCTGAGGCGCTTCAGCATGACAGGCATCAGGTCGATCTCGACCTTGGAGCCGGCGTTGAAGGCAAGCTGGATGATCCGGGCGTCGGGGCGGCAGGCCTTGATGTTCCGCGCGACGTAGTCGCCCCCGATGATGTCGAGAACGATGTCCGCGCCGCCCGCCTCGCGAACGACCTCGACAAAGTCCTCATCGTTGAAGTTGATCGCCCGGTCGGCGCCGAGGCCAGTGACGAAGTCGGCCGCCGCGGCGTCCGGCACCGTCGTCAGCACCTTCAGCCCGAAGGCATGGCCAAGCTGCACCGCCGTCGACCCGATCCCGCCCGCGCCGCCGTGGACGAGGAAGGAACCTCCCGTCGGAATATCGTGACCGTGGAAGACGTTGGACCAGACAGTGAAATAGGTTTCCGGCAGACCCGCCGCGTCGATCTCGGCGACGTTCCCTGGCACCGTCAGGCAATGCGACGCGTCGACGGCCACGAATTCGGCGTAGCCGCCGCCATTCGTCAGCGCCACGACCCGGTCGCCGACGCTCCAGCGCGTCACCTCCGACCCGAGGGCCACGACCTCGCCCGAGACCTCGAGGCCCAGGTGCGGGGAGGCGCCTTTCGGCGGCGGATAGTGCCCGCGACGCTGCACGAGGTCGGGGCCGTTCACCCCTGCGGCCGTCACCCGGATCAGCACCTCGTGCGGTCGGGTGTCGGGTGTCTCGATCTCGGCGATCTCCAGGACGTCGGGCGCGCCGGGTTCGCGCATGACGATGGCGCGCATGGTCGAGGGCAGGGCTTGGGGCATCGGCGGTCCTACTTGCGGTCGAGAGCGGTCAGGACCGTATCGACTACATGATCGGCGTTCTTCGCAACCAGAACGCCCGCCGATTTCAGTCGCGAGATCTTGTGTTCCGCCGACAGGGCCCCGAGCACGGAAAGCGTGCCCGCGTGTCCCATGCGGCGGCCTTCGGGCGCATGACGACCGACGACCAGCGCGATCACGGGCTTGCCGTAGTCGGTGCCGCAAAGGTACTCCGCCGCCTTCTCCTCTTCGCGCCCGCCGATCTCGCCGATCAGAACGACGGCTTCGGTCTCGGGATCATCGCGGAAGAGCTTCAGGCACTCCACGAAGCCGACGCCGTGCAGGGCATCGCCGCCCACGCCCACCGTCGTCGACTGGCCCAACCTCGCCGCGGAACACCGCGCCAGGATCTCGGAGGTCAGCGAGGCAGAGCGCGAGACGATGCCGACCCCGCCGGCGGTCGCATCCTTGGTGGGCATCACGCCGATCTTGCACTGGCCGGGGGTCAGGATGCCCTGGCTGTTCGGGCCGATCAGCACGGTCTTCGAACCCTGAAGGGCGCGCTTCACCCGGCCCATGTCATGCTGGGGCACGCGTTCGGTGACGCAGACGATCGTGCCGATCCCTGCCTCGATCGCCTCGATGATGGCATCGGCCGCCTTGGGCGCGGGTACGATCACGAGCGAGGCATTGGCTCCCGTCTCGCGCACGGCGTCCTTCACCGTGTCGTAGATCGGCAGGCCCAGGTGCCGGGTGGCACCCCGGCCCGGTCGGACGCCGGCAACGACGTTCGTGCCGTAGCGCATGGTCTGATCGGCGTAGAAGGTGCCGGCCCGGCCGGTCATCCCCTGGATCAGGACCTTGGTGTCGGCGTTCACGAGAATGGCCATCAGCGCGCTCCTTGCGCCAGAGCGACCGCGCGTTTTACCGCTCCCGTCATGTCGCTCACGACTTCGGCGGGGACCTTGCGGTCCTTGAGGATGCGCAGGCCCCAGTCGGCGTTGGTTCCTGCCAGCCGCGCCACGCAGGGCAGCTTGCGCTCGGCCCGGCTGTAGGCGAAGGCCACGCCCTCGGCCACCGTGTCGCAGACTGTCATGCCGCCGCCATGGACGTTCAGGAGGATCACTTTCACCTTCGGGTCCTTCAGCAGAAGCTCGACTCCCTTGGCGATGTCGAAGCTGGTCGCGGTGGTGCGTATGTCCATGAAGTTGGCCGCTTTTCCCCCCGCGTCGGCGATCATGTCGTTGGTGGCGAGGCCAAGCCCCGCGCCGTTCACCACGACGCCCATGTCGCCGTCCAACTTCACGAAGTTGATGTTGCTCTTCGCGGCCTCGGCCTCGACCCCCGGGATGGCCTGTTCGGCCAGCATCGTCTCGAACTCGGGGTGACGGAAAGCGGCGGAGGCGTCGAGCGTGATCTTGGCGTCGATAGCGACCCAGTCGCCCTCGGCGGTTTTCGCGAAGGGGTTGATCTCGAGAAGAGTCATGTCGTTGTCGAGAAAGGCGCGCCGTGCGGCCAGGATGGGGTCCGCCGCAGCCTCGTCGACACCAAGGTCCGAGAGGAAGGCGGTAAGGGCGACGCGATCCTCATCGGGAATGACGAGGGTATGTACGGTGTCCGAATCCATTCGCGCTTTCTGCTCGAACTCGACGCCGCCGTCCGAGGAGGCGAGAAGCATCGGTGCGCCGCTGTCGAGGTCGAGAGCGAAGGCCACGAAATACTGCGCTTTCAGGTCGAGAGCGGCCTCGACGTACACGCTGGCGACCGTCTCGCCCTCAGGCCCGGTCTGCTGGGTGACGAGGTTGCGTCCCAGCATCCGCGCCGCTTCGTCACGGACGGACGATGGGGTCGCGGCGAAGCGCACGCCGCCTGCAAGCCCGCGGCCGCCGGCGGCGATCTGGGCCTTTACCGCGTATTTCTTGGAGGCAATTCCGGGGTACGAGCCTGACAGGATGCCGGCACAGGCGGCCTCGGCCTCGTCAGCGGTACGCGCGATCCGGCCCGACGGCACCTTCAAGCCGTATTGGTGCAGCAATTCCTTGGACTTGTATTCAGAAAGCAGCATGTCGCGGCCTCCCCTCCGTGTTCACGCGTACGTGGTGTGTGGTATACCAGCGGGATCAGACCTGTCAACTTGTGTGCGCCCGTTCCGCTGTGCGAGATGGGGAGCAAAGGAGCCGCGATGTTGGATCTCAGAGACCTCGAATGTCTGGTGGCGCTGACGCGTCAGAGGCACTTCGCCAAGGCGGCCGAGACCTGCGGTATGTCGCAGCCCGCGTTTTCGATGCGGATCCGCAACCTCGAGGAGCGTCTCGACACCCAGATCGTCAAGCGCGGCAACCGCTTCCAGGGGCTGACGGCCGAGGGCCAGACCATCGTGAACCATGCGCTCGGCATTCTCGACCAGGTGCGCACGCTGGAAGAAGAGGTTCGCGCCGCGAAAGGCGAGGTCGTGGGGCGGCTGGTCCTTGCCGCCATTCCCACGGCGACCGCCTTTGCCGCCCATGTCGCGCATCGTCTGCGCGAAGGGAATCCCGGCATCCGCACGCGCATCGAGTCGACGACGTCTCTCGCCATCCAGCAAGGGATCGAGGACGGCCGCTTCGACGCAGGCCTGACCTACGCCGATGCCGCGTCGGCCGATTTTCTGAGGATCGACGAGTTGTACCGCGAGAAGTACGTCCTTCTCGTCCCCGACAGCCTCAATCCCGGCAAATCCGCCAGCATGACTTGGGCCAAAGCGGCCGAGTTGCCGCTGATCCTTCTCGAACCCGAGATGCAGAACCGCCGCATCCTCGACCGGATCTTCGAGGAAGCCGGCGTCGAACCGGACGTGGTGGCCGAGACGAACGGTTTCATGGCTGCCGTCGTCATGGCCATGCAGGGAATGGGCGCTACAGTTCTACCCCAGGTGCTGGTCGAGGCGCTTGGCACGTTCGACCGCGCCGCGCTCGTGTCCCTGACCGATCCGGCAGTCGAGCGCGCCGTTTGCCTCGTGACCCCCAGGCGGGGTCAGGGCATCCCGGTGGTCGAGGCGCTGAGGCGCACCGTTCTGCCGGGACGATAACGCCCACTTATCGGGCCTTAGCGTAATCGCATTTGACCATATGAATTCCTGAAGGCACTTTGACCGTTCAAAAGGAGAACCGCATGGCGCCGCTCGACGATCAGAAAGGTGTTTGGAAGCAGAAAGGCACGGGGCGCAGCCGCCGTACCCCCAAGGGACGGCAGGCCGATGACGCCGCGCTGAACGAGGTTCGGGCACTTCTGGGCGACCGCCCGCGGCGGCGCGATCTGCTCATCGAATTCCTCCACCTGATCCAGGACGAATACGGCCAGTTGTCGGCCCGCCATGTCGTGGCCCTGGCCGAAGAGATGCGCCTCCCGCAGGCTGAAATCTATGAGGTCGCGACCTTCTACGCCCACTTCGACGTGGTCCGCGAAGGCGAGGCTTCGCCGCCGGCGCTGACAATCCGCGTGTGCGATTCGCTGTCCTGCGAACTGGCCGGCGCGCAGGCGCTGAAGAAGGCGCTGGAAGACGGGCTCGACCCGGCCGAGGTGCGTGTCCTGCGCGCGCCCTGCATGGGACGCTGCGACACCGCGCCGGTCCTCGAACTTGGCCATCATCACATCGACCACGCGACGCCCGAGAAGGTGCGCGAGGCCATCGCGCACGGCCATACCCACGCCGACATGCCGGATTATGAGACGCTGGAAACCTACCGCGGGGCAGGGGGTTACAAGACACTCCTCGACCTGCGCGAGGTCGGCCACTGGGAGAAGGTCCAGGAGACCATCCTCGCCTCCGGCCTTCGCGGTCTTGGCGGGGCGGGCTTTCCCTCGGGCAAGAAGTGGGGCTTCGTTCGCGCCAATCCGGGACCGCGCTACCTCGCCGTGAACGGCGACGAGGGCGAGCCGGGGACCTTCAAGGACCGCTACTTCCTCGAGCGGACGCCGCACCTGTTCCTGGAAGGGATGCTGATCGCCGCATGGGCCGTGGAGGCCGAGCGCGCCTTCATCTACATGCGCGACGAATATCCTGCCGTGCTGGAAATCCTTCGCCGCGAAATCGCGGCGCTGGAGGATGCAGGCATCGCCAGGAAAGGCTTCATCGACCTCCGCAGGGGCGCGGGCGCCTATATCTGCGGCGAGGAATCGGCGATGATCGAGTCGATCGAGGGCAAGCGCGGCCTGCCGCGCCACCGCCCGCCCTTCGTGGCGCAGGTCGGCATCTTCGGCCGTCCGACGCTCGTCCACAACGTCGAGACGCTTCACTGGGTCGCCAAGATTTGCCGCGAGGGTCCCGAGTGCCTGAGCGCCACGGAAAAAAACGGCCGCAAGGGGCTGCGGAGTTATTCGGTCTCGGGCCGCGTGAAGAACCCTGGCGTGCATCTGCTTCCTGCGGGCTCGACCATCACCGACATCATCGAGGCTTCGGGCGGAATGCTCGACGGCCACAGCTTCAAGGCCTACCAGCCGGGCGGTCCGTCCTCGGGTCTGCTGCCGGCCCACATGAACGACATCCCGCTCGACTTCGACACGCTTCAGCCCCACGGATCGTTCATCGGGTCCGCCGCCGTCGTCGTCCTGTCGGACCGCGACAGCGCCAAGGCCGCCGCGCTCAACATGCTTCGCTTCTTCGAGGATGAAAGCTGCGGCCAGTGCACCCCCTGCCGCGTCGGCTGCGAGAAGGCGGTCAAGCTGATGGAGAAGGAGGTCTGGGACGTCGACCTTCTCGAGGACCTCTGCACCGTTTTGGCCGATGCCTCGATCTGCGGTCTGGGACAGGCCGCGCCTAACCCGATCCGCCTGACCATCAAGCACTTCATGGACGAGTCCGAGTACGTGCCGCCCGAAGACGGCTACGACACGACGGGCTCTCTCGAGAACAGGAACTGACGCCATGCCGGATGGAACACAAATCCAACAGGTCACCTTCACGCTCGACGGGCGCGAGGTCACCGTTCCCGAGGGCACTACCATATGGGAGGCCGCCTTCGGGCAGGGTCTTCGGATCCCCCACCTCTGCCACAAGCCGGCACCGGGCTATCGCCCCGACGGCAACTGCCGCGCCTGCATGGTCGAGGTCGAGGGCGAGCGTGTCCTCGTCGCCTCGTGCATCCGGCCCGCCGCCGACGGCATGGTGGTGAAGTCCGCCACGGAACGCGCTGAGAAGGCGCGCAAACTCGTCACCGAGCTTCTGGTCGCCGACCAGCCCAAGCGCGACGTCGCGCATGACAAGTCCTCGCACTTCTGGGACATGGCGGACCTGAACGGTGTCACCGAAAGCCGCTTCCCCCCGATGGAAGAGGTCCGCGTCCCGCTTCTCGACGCCAGCCACGTCGCCATGCGCGTCAACCTCGACGCCTGCATCCAGTGCAATCTCTGCGTCCGCGCCTGTCGCGACGTGCAGGTCAACGACGTGATCGGCATGGCCTATCGCGGGCACGATTCGAAGATCGTCTTCGACCAGGACGACCCCATGGGCGCCTCGACCTGCGTCGCCTGCGGTGAATGCGTCCAGGCCTGTCCGACGGGCGCACTGATGCCCGCGACCGTGGTGGACGATGCCCAGGTTGGCGACAGTGCCGACTTCGACAGCGAGGTGGATTCCGTCTGCCCCTATTGTGGCGTCGGCTGCCAGATCTCTTTCAAGGTCAAGGACGGCAAGATCAAGTACGTCGAGGGTATCGATGGCCCGGCGAACGAGAACCGGCTGTGCGTCAAGGGCCGCTTCGGCTTCGACTATATCCAGCACCCGCATCGCCTGAAGAAACCCCTGATCCGGCGCGAGGACGCGCCCGAGAAGGGGCTGAACGTCGATCCGGCGAACATCCTGACCCACTTCCGCGAGGCGACCTGGGACGAGGCGCTGGACGCCGCGGCGAACGGCCTTGCGAAGCTGCGTGAGGATACCGGACGCCGGGTGGCGGGCTTCGGTTCGGCAAAGTGTTCGAACGAAGAGGCCTATCTCTTCCAGAAGCTGATCCGGCAGGGGTTCGGCCACAACAACGTCGACCACTGCACCCGTCTCTGCCACGCCTCGTCTGTGGCGGCATTGATGGAGAACGTCGGCAGCGCAGCGGTGACGGCGACCTTCAACGAGATCGAGAATGCGGACGTGGCCATCGCCATCGGCTGCAACCCGACCGAGAACCACCCGGTCGCGGCGACCTACTTCAAGCAGTTCGCCAAGCGCGGCGGCAAGCTGATCGTGATGGATCCGCGCGCCAACGGGCTGAAGCGCTATGCCTCGCACATGCTCCAGTTCAAGCCGGGCGCCGATGTCTCGATGCTGAACGCGATAATGCACGTCATCGTCGAGGAAGGGCTCTACGACGAGCAGTACATCCAGGGCTACACCGAGAACTGGGAGGCGATGAAGGAGCATCTGAAGGGCTTCTCGCCCGAGAAGATGTCCGCGATCTGCGGCATCGACGCCGAAGTCCTTCGCGACGTGGCCCGCACCTTCGCGGGCGCCAAGGCGGGGATGATCTTCTGGGGCATGGGCATCTCGCAGCACATCCACGGCACCGACAACTCGCGCTGCCTCATCAGCCTCGCGCTGATGACGGGGCAGGTCGGGCGTCCGGGCACGGGCCTCCATCCGCTCCGTGGCCAGAACAACGTCCAGGGCGCGTCGGATGCGGGCCTCATTCCGATGTTCCTGCCGGACTATCAGCCGGTGACGGACGACGGCGTGCGCTCGGCCTTCACCGATGTCTGGAAGTCCAGCGACTTCTCGTCCGAGAAGGGTCTGACCGTGGTCGAGATCATGGACGCGATCCATGCCGGCGACATTCGGGGCATGTATATCCTGGGCGAGAACCCGGCGATGTCCGACCCCGACGCAAGCCACGCCCGCGATGCTCTGGCGAAGCTCGAGCACCTCGTCGTCCAGGACATCTTCCTGACCGAGACGGCGAATTATGCAGACGTGATCCTGCCGTCCTCGGCCTGGTACGAGAAGACCGGGACCGTCACCAACACAAACCGGCAGGTCCAGATGGGCCGTCCGGTGATGCCGCCGCCGGGCGAGGCGAAGGAAGACTGGTGGATCGAGGTCGAACTGGCCAAGCGGCTGGGCCTCGACTGGGACTATACGCATCCGCGCCAGGTCTTTGCCGAGATGAAGATCAACATGAAGTCGCTCGACAACATCACCTGGGAGCGTCTCGAAAGATCGGCGGTGACCTATCCGTCGCTTTCGCCCGAGGACCCGGGTCAGGCGATCGTCTTCGGCGACGGCTTCCCTCGTGCCGACGGTCGGGCGAAATTCACCCCGGCCAGCGTCATCCAGCCGGACGAGCTGCCGGACGCCGAATACCCGATGGTCCTCATCACCGGCCGCCAGCTCGAGCACTGGCACACGGGCTCGATGACGCGGCGCTCGAAGGTGCTGGATGCGATGGAGCCGGAGGCCAATTGTTCGATGCATCCGCGGACCTTGCGTGCGCTTGGCGTCGAGGCGGGCGACTACGTTCAACTCACCACGCGGCGCGGGACGGTTTCGGTCATGGCGAGGTCGGACCGCGCAATCGGCGAGGGTCAGGTCTTCCTGCCCTTCGCCTATGTCGAGGCGGCTGCGAACATTCTGACGAACCCCGCTCTCGATCCCTTCGGCAAGATCCCCGAGTTCAAGTTCTCGGCGGTTCGGGTCGAGAAGGCGAAAGACGCCGTCGCGGCCGAGTAACCTCGGGCGACAGATGTGAAAAGGGCCGGCTCTCATGGCCGGCCCTTTTCGCTCGCACGGGGGAAGAAACGTTGTACGCCTCTTCATCGGCGAACAATAAGGCAGGAATTTGCCCTATCGTTGCTGACTTAGTGACAATTGCCTTTTCCGGGCCTGAATGAACGGCTCGAGGCATGCGCTGCAGCGCGGCGGGCAGTTGGGGCTATCGCCTGTGCATGGACCGCGCTAGGACAGGCCGAAACAGGGAGGCATACATGCGTATACTGATCCTCGGGGCGTCCTACGGTTCGCTCCTGTCGACGAAGCTTCTGATGGCCGGGCACGATGTGACGCTCGTCTGCATGCCCGCCGAGGCGGAACTCATCAACGCCACCGGCACGACGGTGCGCATGACGTTGCGGGGCGAGGACGAACCGCGACTTCTCAGGTCGGGCGACTTTCCCGGCACTCTGGACGCGGTGACGCCGGGGGATGCGGATCCCGCCGCCTATGACCTCGTCGCGATGGCGATGCAGGAACCGCAGTACAGCGCGCCCGAAATCCGCGATCTCTTGAAGCGGATCGGCGAGGCCCGCGTTCCCTGCATGTCGATCATGAACATGCCGCCGCTCTCCTACCTCCGCCGGATCCCTGTCATCGATGGCGACAGCCTGACGGACTGCTTCGCCGACGCCTCGGTCTGGGATGCAATCGAGCCGTCGCTGATGACGCTCTGCTCGCCCGATCCGCAGGCCTTCCGCCCGCCGGAAGAGGGGCTGAACTTCCTCCACGTCGGGCTGCCGACCAACTTCAAGGCCGCCGCCTTCGACGATCCGGCGCATACCGCCATCCTCAAGACGCTTGAAGCCGACATCGCGGCGGTGACGCTCGACGGCAAGGACGTGCCGGTGAAGCTGCGCGTCCACGACAGCCCCTTCGTGCCCTTCGCCAAGTGGTCGATGCTGCTGACAGGCAACTACCGCTGCATAGAGGCCGATGGCATCCGGCCGATCCGGGAGGCTGTGCATTCGGACATCGACGCCTCGCGCGAGGTCTATGAGTGGGTCGACGCGCTGGTTCGCAAGTTGGGGGCGGGGAATGAGGACGCGGTGCCCTTCGAGAAGTATGCCAACGCGGCGAGGTCGCTTCTGAAGCCGTCTTCGGCGGCGCGCGCCATCGATGCGGGCGCGCCCGCCATCGAGAGGGTGGACCGGCTGGTGCAGACGCTTGGCCGCGCGCAGGGGATGCAGTCCGACACGGTGGACCAGACGGTGAAAGTCGTGGATGCCCGGCTTCAGGAGAACCGGGCGAAGGCGAAGACCTAGCCGGTATTCCTCAGCCCCGATGCGACGCCATTGATCGACAAGAGCAGACCGCGCATCGACTTCTCGTCGTCCTGACCTGCCCGAACCCGGCGCAGCATCTCGACCTGCATGTGATTGAGGGGGTCGAGGTAGGGGCTGCGTCTCCTCAAGGCGGCCGCCCGCTCGGTCGATCCGGCTTCGCCCACGGGGTGGCCGGTGATGGTCTCCAGAGCCTCGATGGCCAGGGCCCATTCCGCGCGGATGCGTCCGAAGATGCTCTCGGCCAGAGCGCGGTCCTCGACGAGATCGACGTAAGAGGCGGCGATGGAGAGGTCGGCGCGTTCCGAGATGAACTCGATCTTCGAGATCAGCATTCGGAAGAAGGGCCAGTCGGCGTAGAGACCGCGCAGCGTTTCGGTGCCTTTGGGACCCGCGTCCGTCAGCCACTCCGACACGGCGGTGCCGAAGCCGTACCAGCCCGGCAGCATGATCCGGCATTGGGCCCAGGAGAAGACCCAGGGGATCGCGCGCAGCGCGGTGATCTCGCGCGTCTTGGCCCGCGAGGCTGGGCGCGAACCGATGTTCAGCGATGCGATCTCGTTGATGATGGTGCAGGACCAGAAGAAATCCTCGAACCCTTCCGTGCCGTAGACGAGGTCCCGGTATGTCTCGAAGGCGGTCTGGCTGAGGGTTTCCATGATCCGTTCGCCCGCCGAGGATCGTTCCGAGGTGCGGGCGAAGAAGGACGCCTCCACCGCAGCCGCAACGACGGTTTCGAGGTGTGCGTGACCGATGTCGCGCTGCGTATAGTGGGAGGAGATGACCTCGCCCTGTTCCGTCAGGCGCACCTGACCATCCACGGCGCCCGCAGGCTGGGCCAGGATCGCCTCGCGCACCGACCCGCCGCCGCGGCCGACCGATCCGCCGCGACCGTGGAACAGCCTCAGCCGCACGCCGTGCTTCCGGAACAGCGCCACCAGCTCCCGCTCGGCCTTGTAGAGTTCCCAGTTCGAGGTGACGAAGCCGCCGTCCTTGTTCGAGTCGGAATAGCCTAGCATCACCTCCTGCACGTTCTCCTGCCATTTGAGCGTGCGCAGGTACTCGGGCATCTCGAGCAGCGACTTCATCACCGAAGCGCCGTTGCGGAGATCCTCGATGGTCTCGAAAAGCGGCACCACACGCAGGCCCTTGTCGGCGTCCGAGGCGGCGAGGCCGGTTTCCTTCAGCAGCACCATCAGCTCCAGCAGATCCGAGGCGGAGGTGCAGTTCGAGATGATGGCGCAGGTGATGGCGCGCGGCCCGAAGGTGTCGCGGGTGCGGCGCGCCTCGGTGAGGACCGCAAGCTCGCTGCGGGTCTCGTCCGTATAGGCGTGGAACGGCCGCATCAGGTGGCGGCGGGACCCCAGTTCCTCGCGCAGGATGGCCACGCGCGACATCTCGTCGAGGTCGGCGTAGCCCGGTCGGCCTGCCGCTTCCAGAAGCTCGGCCACGGTCCGGAGGTGGACGGCCGAATTCTGGCGCAGATCGACGGTGGCGAGGTGGAAGCCGAAGGAGCGCACCTTGCGGCGCAGTCGCAGAAGCCGGCCCTTCGCCGTCGCCTCGGCCTGGTTCGCTCGGAGCGAGGCGTCGATCAGGTCGAGGTCGGCCAGGAAGTCCGACGGCGCGGCATAGGGGAGGGCGGCTGCGGTCTTGCGGGGGACGCCCGCGTTCGGCACCAGCTCGCGCAGGGTCGCGGCGAGGCGGGCGTAGAGCGCGATCAGCACCCTGCGATAGGGTTCGTCCTGCCGATGCGGCGAGGTGTCGGGCGATGCGTCGGACAGGGCCGCGATTGCGGGGCTGCGTGACAGTTCGTGCAGCGCGCGGGCGATGGCGAATTCGGCGCGCATGGTGGCCTGCCGCCGGATCTCGGTCGGGTGAGCGGTCATCACGGGGCTGACGAGGGCGGTCCGGAAGAAGTCGGCGAGGGCGGCCTCCGATCCCGACGCCTCGATGGCGCGGGACAGGATCGCGTCCAGTGACGGCGCCTCGGTCTTTTCCTCGGCGTGGAGCAGCGCCTCGTCCTCGGTGATGTTCAGAAGGTGCAGGTAATAGGTGAAGGCCCGGAGCGCCTGGATCATGCGCTCGACGGGCAGGGCGGAGATGATCTCGCGCACGCGTCCGAGGTCGTCGGCGGAGGCGCTGTCGTGGAACCGGATCGATCCCTTGCGGATGTCCTCGACCATGTCGAAGGCCTGTCCGCCCTCCTGCACGCGCAGGACGTCGCCGAGGACGCGGCCCAGGAAGCGGATGCCGTCGTCGGTCGCGGTCTTTCCGGTGTCGGCCATGTGTCGTCCTCCAAAGGAAAAGGGCCCCGTCGGGGGCCCTTCGTTGTTAGCGGTAACTTTTGAGAAAGGTAAGCCTCACCCGATGGCTTCCAGCATGGCCTCGCCCAGTCCGGCGGGGCTTTCGGCGACGGTGATGCCGGCGGAGCGCATGGCTTCGATCTTGTCCTCGGCGCCGCCCTTGCCGCCGGCGACGATGGCGCCGGCGTGGCCCATGCGGCGGCCCGGGGGCGCGGTGCGGCCGGCGATGAAGCCCGCGACGGGCTTCTTGCGGCCGCGCTTCGCCTCGTCCTTCAGGAACTGCGCGGCCTCCTCCTCGGCACTGCCGCCGATCTCGCCGATCATGATGATCGACTGGGTCTCGTCGTCGGCCAGGAACCACTCCAGCACGTCGAGGTGCTCGGTCCCCTTGATCGGGTCGCCGCCGATGCCGACGCAGGTCGACTGGCCGAGGCCCACGTCAGAGGTCTGCTTGACCGCCTCGTAGGTGAGCGTGCCCGAGCGCGACACGACGCCGACCGAGCCCTTGCGGTGGATGTGCCCCGGCATGATGCCGATCTTGCATTCGCCCGGCGTGATGACGCCCGGGCAGTTCGGCCCGATCAGGATCGAGGCCGAGCCCTCGAGCGCGCGCTTCACGCGCATCATGTCGAGGACCGGGATGCCCTCGGTGATGGCGACGATGAGCGGGATCCTCGCGTCGAGCGCCTCGAGGATCGAATCGGCCGCGAAGGGGGGCGGGACGTAGATCACGGTGGCGTTGGCGCCGGTCGTCTCCACCGCCTCGTGGACGGTGTCGAAGACGGGCAGGTCGAGGTGGGTCTGGCCGCCCTTGCCGGGTGTGACGCCGCCCACCATCGCCGTGCCGTAGGCGATGGCCTGTTCCGAGTGGAAGGTGCCCTGGGAGCCGGTGAAGCCCTGGCAGATCACGCGGGTGGTCTTGTCGATGAGGACGCTCATGCCTTCTCTCCCTTGACGGCCCTAACGATCTTCCGCGCGCCGTCCTTGAGGTCGTCGGCGGCGATGACGTCCACGTCGGATTCGTTGATGATCCGCTTGCCTTCTTCCACGTTGGTGCCCTCGAGCCGCACGACGAGCGGGACCTTCAGCCCCACCTCCTTGACCGCCGCCACCACGCCTTCCGCGATGACGTCGCAGCGCATGATGCCGCCGAAGATGTTGACGAGGATGCCCTTCACGTTCGGATCGGAGGTGATGATCTTGAAGGCCTCGGTCACCCGCTCCTTCGTGGCACTGCCGCCGACGTCGAGGAAGTTCGCGGGTGCAGCACCCTCGAGCTTGATGATGTCCATGGTCGCCATCGCGAGGCCGGCGCCGTTCACCATGCAGCCGATCTCGCCGTCGAGGGCGATGTAGTTCAGGTCGTACTTCGAGGCCTCGAGTTCCTTCGGGTCCTCCTCGGTGGTGTCGCGCAATTCCGTGATGTCAGGGTGGCGGTAGAGCGCGTTGCCGTCGAAGCCCATCTTGGCGTCGAGGCAGCGCAGGTCGCCGCCCGTCGTCACGATCAGCGGGTTGATCTCGAGCATCTCCATGTCCTTGTCCATGAAGAGCCGGTAGAGCGTGCCCATCAGCTGGACGCACTGCTTGACCTGCGCGCCCGTGAGCCCCAGGGCATAGGCGATGCGGCGGCCGTGGAACGTCTGGTAGCCGGTCGCGGGATCGACGCTGAACGACAGGATCTTCCCGGGCGTGCTCTCGGCCACCTCCTCGATGTCCATGCCGCCTTCGGTCGAGGCCACGAAGGCCACACGGCTCGAGGCGCGGTCGACGAGCAGCGCGAGGTAGAGTTCGCGCGCGATGTCGGCGCCTTCCTCGATGTAGATGCGCCCGACCTGCTTGCCCGCCTCGCCGGTCTGCTTGGTGACCAGCGTCCGGCCGAGCATGCGCTTGGCTTCCTCGGCGGCCTCCTCGACCGACTTCGCGATCCTGACGCCGCCCTTCGACCCCGCGTCGGCCTCCCTGAACGTGCCCTTGCCACGCCCGCCGGCGTGGATCTGCGCCTTCACCACCCAGACCGGACCGTCCAAGGCCCCCGCCTGCGTCTTCGCTTCCTCGCCCCGCAGGACCACACGCCCCTCCGCCACAGGCGCCCCATACGCCCGAAGCAACCCCTTCGCCTGGTATTCGTGGATGTTCATGGGTCCGTCCGTCCTCCCTTTGATCCCGGTCGTTCTGCCGGTTCTATCGTTTACTTGATGAACTGAAGCATCTTCTTGAACTGGGGCGTGCCGGCCCGCCCGAGCCATTCGAAGATGACCATCTCGGTGGTGACGATCCCCGCGCCATAGGCGTTCAGCCGCGCGATGCAGGCGGCTTCGCTTTCCATCGTGCGCGAGGCCGTGGCGTCCGAGACGACAAAGACCTCGAAGCCTTCCTCGATCATGCTGGCCGCGGTCTGGACTACGCAGATGTGCGCCTCCATGCCCGCGAGGACCGCCTGGCGCCGGCCGAGCGCGCGGAATGCGTCTGCGAAGGCGGGCTCCTCCATGCAGGAGAAGTGCATCTTGGGGACGATGGTGGCGTCGTTCGTGCGCAGCTCGGGCACCGTGTGGCCCAGGCCCTGAGGATACTGTTCCGTCATCACGATCGGCACGCCCATCTCGACGGCCCCGGTCATCAGGGTGCGGGTGTTGCGGATCGTGCGGGCAGGGGCCAGCATGGCGGGCACGAGACGTTCCTGCATGTCGATCACGACAAGCGCGGAATCGTCGGCGCGAATCAGCATGTGGCGTCCCTCCCGACCTTTTCTAGGTCTGTGGGATACCAGATACCAATCTCACGCGAAGCAATCAACACATAAGCCTTCCAGGACATCGTTTCAGGCATGAAAGAGTGCGCTTCAAGCGGCAAAACATTCAAAGAAATAAACATATTGATCTGAACCTCGCGGCGGGTCTGGCCGATGGAGCGTCAAAAATGGATTGCCGGGCCGATTTCGTTGTGTATGGTATACCACATGCCGCAGGGCATTCGGGACACAACATTGGGGGAGGTAACAGTGGTGCGGCTTAGTCCGATTCCGTCCAACTTTACCCTCAAGGATCATGTCTACGATATGCTCAAGGGCGCCATCACCGAGATGGACATCTATCGCCAGGGCGCCGACCTCCGTCTGGATGAGCGCTCGCTGGCCGAACAGCTTGGCATCTCGCGCACTCCTCTGCGTGAAGCCATCGCCCGGCTGGAGCGCGATGGCCTCGTCCTCGTGGTGCCCCGCAAGGGCGTCTACGTGCAGCAGAAGAGCCTGACCGAGATCCTCGAGATGATCGTGGCCTGGGCGGCGCTGGAAAGCATGGCTGCGCGGCTTGCGACGGAGCGGGCCAGCGACGGCGAGATCGCGAGTCTCCGCAAGATCGCGGCGAAGTACAACGACGGGACGCTGGATACGCGGATCTCGGAGTATTCCGACGACAACATCCGCTTCCATCAGCGGATCCTCGAAATCTCGAAGTGTGCACTTCTGAAGGAACTGGCCGACGGCCTGTTTCTCCACATGCACGCCGTCCGGCTGCGCGCGATGAGCGAAGGCGACCGCGTCCGGCGCTCGGTCGTCGACCATGCCGAGATCATCGAGGCGATCGAAAGCCGCGATCCCGACGAGGCAGAGCGCCGGGTGCGTGAACATACCATGCGGCTGCACGAGCATGTGCGGCGGACATGGACGAAACTCGAATTGAACCGGATCGCCGCAGCCGAAGCTGCGTCGTGAAAGAATGAAGAACGCGCCGCAAGCGGCGGCGCCAGGGAGGAAAATGATGGGAATCGCTGAATCGAGCGACGATCTGATGGCGCGGTCCGAATCCGCGCCCGAAACGCTGACCGACGGCTTTCACCTGCTGATCGACGCGCTGAAGCTGAACGGGGTCGAGACGATCTATAACGTCCCCGGCATCCCCATCACCGACCTCGGCCGTTATGCACAGGCCCAGGGTCTGCGGGTCCTGTCCTTCCGCCACGAGCAGCACGCCGGCTACGCGGCCGCCGCTGCGGGCTTTCTGACCAAGAAGCCCGGCATCTGCATGACCGTGTCGGCGCCGGGCTTTCTGAACGGCCTGACGGCGCTCGCCCATGCGACGACGAACTGCTGGCCGATGATCCTGATCTCGGGATCGTCGGAGCGCGAGATCGTGGACCTCCAGCGCGGCGACTACGAGGAGATGGACCAGTTGGCCATCGCCCGGCCGCACGCCAAGGCCGCCTATCGCATCCTTCATGCCGAAGACATCGGTCTCGGTGTCGCCCGCGCCATCCGCGCGGCGCTGACGGGACGTCCGGGCGGCGTCTACCTCGATGTGCCGGGCGCGCTTCTGGGGCAGGTCATGGACGCGGCCGAGGGGCAGAAGTCCCTCATCGAAGTGGTTGATCCCAATCCGAAAAGCGTGCCCGCCCCCGAAGCCATCGACCGCGCGGTTGACGTGCTGAAGTCGGCGAAGAAACCGCTCATCATCATCGGCAAGGGCGCGGCATACGCCCAGTGCGACGACACGGTGAAGGAACTGGTCGAGACGCTCGGCTTCCCCTACCTGCCGATGTCGATGGCGAAGGGCCTTCTGCCCGACACGCATCCTCAGTGCGCCTCGGCCGCCCGGTCTCTGGTGCTGGCCGAAAGCGACTGCGTCTTCCTGATCGGCGCACGTCTCAACTGGCTGCTCCAGCACGGGCAGGGCAAGTCGTGGGGCGAGAAGGGTACCAAGAAATTCGTCCAGATCGACATCGAGCCGACCGAGATGGACTCCAACCAGAAGATCGCGGCGCCCCTTATCGGCGACATCGAGAGCTGCTCGAAGGCGCTCTTGAAGGCCATGGGGTCCGACTGGAAGAAGCCCGACGAAAGCTGGACCGGCAAGGTCCGCGAAAAGGTCGAGGGCAACGTCGCCAAGATGGCGCCGCGCCTGAAGAACAACAACTCGCCGATGGACTACCAAGGCTCGCTCGGCGTGCTGAAGGACCTGATCGCCGAGAACCCGGATGTCGTGCTGGTGAACGAGGGCGCCAACGCTCTCGACCAGGCGCGTTCGATCATCGACATCTTCAAGCCGCGCAAGCGCCTCGACGTGGGCACTTGGGGTATCATGGGGATCGGCATGGGCTCGGCCGTGGCCGCAGCCGTCGAGACCGGCAACCAGGTCCTGGCGGTCGAGGGTGACAGCGCCTTCGGGTTCTGCGGCATGGAGATCGAGACGATCTGCCGCTACGACCTGCCGGTCTGCATCGTCATCATGAACAACAACGGCATCTATCGCGGCGACGGCACCAACTGGTCGGGCGGCGAGGATCCGGCGACGACCGTGTTCGTCAAGGGCTCGCGCTACGACAAGATGATGGAGGCCTTCGGCGGCGTCGGCGTTCACGTCGACAACCCCGACGCGCTGCGCGAGGCCGTGAAGGCAGCCTTCGCCAGCCGGAAGCCGACCCTCATCAACGCGGTCATCGCCGAAGACGCGGGCCGCGAGAGCGGCAACATCGGCAACCTCAACCCGTCCTCGGTCGTGGCGCAGGCGCGCTACCCGCAGGCCAAGAAGATCTGATCGGAGGACCAGGACAGATGAAAGCGCTCGAAGGCGTCAAGATCCTCGACTTCACGCACGTCCAGTCAGGCCCGACCTGCACGCAGCTTCTGGCGTGGTTCGGTGCGGACGTCATCAAGGTCGAACAGCCCGGCGTGGGCGATGCGACCCGCAAGCAGCTCGTGGATGTGCCGGGGGCCGACAGCCTCTACTTCACGATGCTGAACCACAACAAACGCTCGATCGAGCTGAACGCGAAGAACGAGACCGGCAAGGCCGTCCTGACGCGCCTGATCGAGGAGTGCGACGTCCTCGTCGAGAACTTCGCGCCGGGCGCGCTCGACCGCATGGGCTTCTCGTGGGACCGGATCCAGGAGATCAACCCGCGCATCATCATGGCCTCGGTCAAGGGCTTCGGCCCCGGCAAGTACGAGGACTGCAAGGTTTACGAGAACGTGGCCCAATGCGCTGGCGGCGCCGCCTCGACGACCGGCTTCCTCGACGGGCCACCGCTTGTCACCGGCGCGCAGATCGGCGACTCGGGTACGGGCCTTCACCTTGCGCTCGGCATCGTCACCGCGCTGTTCCAGCGCGAGAAGTCGGGTCGCGGCCAGAAGGTCCTGGCCCCGATGCAGGACGGGGTCATCAACCTCTGCCGCGTAAAGCTGCGCGACCAGCAGCGCCTTGCGACAGGACCGCTCAAGGAATACTCGCAGTTTGGCGAGGGCATCCCCTTCGGCGACGCGACACCGCGCGCGGGCAACGACTCGGGCGGCGGACAGCCGGGCCGGATCCTCAAGTGCAAGGGCTGGGAGACCGACCCGAACGCCTACACCTACTTCATCATCCAGGCAGCGGTCTGGGAGAAGGTCTGCGACGTCATCGACGAGCCAGAATGGAAGACTGCCCCCGGCTTCGCCAAACCCGCCGACCGGCTGGACAAGCTGAACCAGATCTTCTCGCGCATCGAAGAGTGGACGATGACCAAGACCAAGTTCGAGGTCATGGACACCTGCAATCCTCTGGACATCCCCGTGGGCCCGATCCTGTCCACGAAGGAGATCATGGAAGACGAGGGACTGCGCGCCACCGGCACGATCGTCGACGTCGATCACCCCGAGCGCGGCCGCTACGTCTCGGTCGGTTGCCCGATCAAGCTGTCGGACAGCCCCGTCGAGGTGGTCCGTTCGCCGCTTCTGGGTGAGCATACCGTCGAGATCCTGCAGCAGGTGCTGGGCTACGAAGGCGACGAACTGGAGAAGGTGATCTCCTCCGGTGCGGTTGGCGAGGCACGGAAAGTGGCCGCCGAATAGACGAAGAACCGGCGGGACGCGACACAGAGCGCGCCCGCCGCACACAGGGAGAGTCTGAATGAAATTGATCGTGATGGGCCAGCAGGCGTTCGGCAAGGACGTCCTCGCCAAGCTCCTCGACACCGGAACCGACGAAGTCGTGGCCGTCTATTGCGAGCCCGACCGGGACGGAAAGCCGGTCGACCCGATCAAGGAATACGCGCTGGAGAAGGGATTGCCGGTCGAGCAGCCGGCGAACTTCGACGCGCAGGAGACGCTCGACACCCTCAGGGGCTACGGCGCCGATCTCATGGTGATGGCCTTCGTCAACGTCTTCGTCCCCGAAGCCGCGCGCGACACGCCGACCCACGGCTCGATCTGCTTCCACCCCTCGCTTCTGCCGCTCCACCGCGGTCCCTCGGCCGTCAACTGGCCGATCATCATGGGCTCGAAGAAGTCAGGCTTCTCGTGGTTCTATCCCTCGGACGGTCTCGACGAGGGCGACAGCCTGATGCAGTGGGACTGCGAGATCGGCCCCGACGACACGGTGATCGACCTCTACTTCAAGAAGATTTACCCCGTCGCCGTCGACAGCGTGCTCGATGTCGTCGACCTCTATCGCAACGGCACCCCGCCGCGCATCGTCCCCGACGAAAGCGAAGCGACCTATGAGCGGCGCTGCACGACGAAGCACTCCGAGATCAACTGGAACCGGCTTGTCGGCCAGGTCTACGACCTGATCCGCGGCACCAATCCCGCGCCAGGTGCGTGGACGACGCACAACGGCAAGACCGTCGGCATCTTCGACAGCGTCCGCGTCCCGGGCGACGGCATCTCGTCGCGCGTCCGCGCGATCGGCGATGACGGGATCGAGGTGCAATGCGTCGGCGGCCGAATACTCGTCAAGCGCGTCCGGCCCGAAGGTGGCGGCAAGGTGTCCGCCGCCGAGTGGGCATCCGAAGTCGGCCTGAAGGTCGGCGACGAACTTGGAAACTGAAATCAAGACTCCGGAAAGAACACACACATGTCCGATATCGAAATCGCCCGCGCCGCCAAGAAGAAGTCGATCCAGGAGATCGGCACGAAGGTCGGCATCCCGACCGAGCACCTGCTGCCCTATGGCCACGACAAGGCGAAGGTCAGCCAGGAGTTCATCAACTCGGTGCAGGACCGCCCGAACGGCAAGCTGATCCTCGTGACCGCCGTCAACCCGACGCCGGCCGGCGAGGGCAAGACGACCACGACCGTGGGTCTCGGCGACGGTCTGAACGCCATCGGCAAGAAGGCGATGATCTGCATCCGCGAAGCTTCGCTCGGGCCGAACTTCGGGATGAAGGGTGGCGCTGCCGGCGGCGGCTATGCGCAGATCGTCCCGATGGAGGACATGAACCTCCACTTCACCGGCGACTTCCACGCCATCACCAGCGCCCACTCGCTGCTGTCGGCGATGCTCGACAACCACATCTACTGGGGCAATGAGCAGCAGATCGACGTGCGCCGCGTCGCCTGGCGCCGGGTCGTCGACATGAACGACCGTTCGCTGCGCCAGATCACGTCCAGCCTCGGCGGCGTCGCCAACGGCTATCCGCGCGAGGATGGGTTCGACATCACCGTGGCTTCCGAGGTCATGGCGATCCTCTGCCTGTCGAACGATCTGAAAGATCTTCAGAAGCGGCTCGGCGACATGATTGTGGCCTATCGCCGTGACAAGACGCCGGTCTACTGCCGCGACATCAAGGCCGACGGCGCCATGACCGTGCTCCTCAAGGACGCGATGCAGCCGAACCTCGTGCAGACGCTCGAGAACAACCCGGCCTTCGTCCACGGCGGCCCCTTCGCCAACATCGCGCATGGCTGCAACTCGGTCATCGCGACCAAGACCGCTCTCAAGCTGGCCGATTACGTCGTGACCGAGGCCGGCTTCGGCGCGGATCTGGGCGCCGAGAAGTTCATGGACATCAAGTGCCGCAAGGCGGGCCTGGCCCCCGACGCCGTCGTGCTGGTGGCGACCGTCCGCGCGCTGAAGATGAACGGAGGCGTCAAGAAGGACGATCTCGGCAAGGAAAGCGTCGACGCGGTCAAGAAGGGCTGCGCCAACCTTGGCCGGCACATCGAGAACCTCAAGCAGTTCGGCGTGTCCGTGGTCGTGGCGATCAACCACTTCGTCAAGGACACCGACGCCGAGATCCAGGCCGTCATCGACTTTGTGGCGACCCAGGGCTCCGAGGCGATCCTCGCCAAGCATTGGGCCGACGGCTCGAAGGGCTCGGCCGACCTTGCGCGGAAGGTGGTCGAGGTGGTCGAGCGCGGCAAGTCCAACTTCGCGCCGCTCTATCCCGACGAGATGCCGCTCTTCGAGAAGATCGAGACCATCGCCAAGCGCATCTACCGGGCCGACGAGGTGATCGCGGACACAAAGGTCCGGGGCCAGCTCAAGGAATGGGAAGAGCAGGGCTACGGCCATCTTCCGGTCTGCATGGCCAAGACGCAGTACAGCTTCACCACCGACCCGAACCGCCGCGGCGCGCCCACGGGCCATTCGCTGCCGGTGCGCGAAGTGCGGCTGTCGGCCGGCGCGGGCTTCATCGTCGTCGTCTGCGGCGACATCATGACCATGCCGGGCCTGCCGCGCGTGCCGTCGGCGGAAAGCATCTATCTGAACGACGACGGCCAGATCGAAGGTCTGTTCTGAAACACGACGCACGCGCCGCCGCCGCAGGCGGCGCGTCACCACAAGGGAGGACACCGTGCTAGACAAGATCCTCGTACCGGTCAGGGGCGACGGCAAGGGCGACAACGTCCTCGCTCACGCGGCGGCATTGGCGAAACGCTTCGGTTCGCACATCGTCGTGGCCCACTGCCGGGCACGCCCGGAAGACCTCATGCCGTTCGGCGTGCCGCTGCCGTCCTTCGTGCGCGACCAGCTCCTCAAGCAGTCCTACGATCTCGCCGACGAGGTCGAGCAGGGGCTCCGGGCCGAGCTGCACGCCCTCGCGATGAGCCTCGGCCTGAGCGAAACCGATCCTCCCCACGGCGGATCCGCGACCATCTCGTTCGTCGAGCAGACGGGCCGCATGGTCGACGTCATCAAGACGCATGGACGCCTTGCGGACCTGATCGCCGTGCCGAAGCCCGACCGCGACCGCAACATCGGCGTGAACTCGCTGAAGACGGCGCTTTTCCGCACTGGCCGTCCCGTCCTGATGTGCCCGCACCAGGACACCATCCCGGCCGATATCGGCGCGCATCTGACGATCGGGTGGAACGGCTCGATGGAGGCGGCGCGTGCCGTCGCCCTGACGCTTCCTCTGATCGGCGCGGCCGAAAAGGTCACCATCCTGTCCAGCGGGCAGGGCGAACCGAACGGGGCGATGACCTCGGATCTGGTCGAATATCTCGCGCTTCGAAATGTGAAAGCCGAAGTGGCAACATTCAATTCCCGCAATCCCGGCAAGGGATTGCTTGATGAGACACGTGCAGTTGGGGCTACACTGCTCGTCATGGGTGCCTACGGCGACAGCCACGAACGAGAGACGCTGTTCGGCGGAAACACCCAGACGGTAGTCGACGAAGCGACCCTGCCTGTCGTGATGGTGCACTGAAGGAACGACCCGCGGCGCACGCACCCGCCGCAGAAGAAGAACGGCACGTCAAGAAGCCGGCTATCGATAAAGTGAGACCTGCAATCATGCAGAACCAACAGTGGAGGATACTATGAAAGTGACCAAGCGCACATTCCTCGGCCTTGCCGGGGCTTCGGCGATTGCCTTGTCCGCGGCGCCCGCCGTGGCGCAGGGCTGGGAGCCGACCCGTCCGATCGACTTCGTCATCATGGCGGGTCCCGGCGGCGGTGCAGACCAGATCGCCCGCTTCATCCAGTCTGTCGTCGAGAAGAACGACATGGCTCCGCGTCCGCTCGTTCCGAACAACAAGGGCGGCGGTTCCGGTGCCGAGGCGCTGATCTGGCTCAACAACGCCAGCGACCCGGATCACACGATCCTCGTGACGCTGAACTCGTTCTTCTCCACGCCGATCCGTCAGCCCGACCTCGGGATCGACATCATGACTTTCACGCCGATCGCGATGATGGGCGTCGATCCCTTCGCGCTGTGGGTCCACAAGGACAGCGGCATCGAAAGCTTCGAGCAGTGGGTCGAGACCGTGAAGGGCGCCAATGGCGATTATGTCACGGGCGGAACCGGCACCGGTCAGGAAGACAGCATCGTCTTCGCCTACACCAACAACGCCTTCGACATGAACTCGAAGTACATCCCGTTCGATGGTGGCGGCGCTGTTGCGGCGGCTCTTGCCGGCCAGCAGATCCAGGCGACCGTGAACAACCCCGCGGAAGCGCGTGGCTTCTTCCAGTCGGGCGACGTGCGTCCCCTCCTGGTGTTCTCGGACGAAGAGATGCCGGCCTATCCGGGCATCCCGACGATGAAGTCGAAAGGTCACGACTTCAGCTACTACAATCAGCGGGCCGTCGTCGGTGCGCCGGGCATGTCGGACGAGGCAGCGGCTTACTATCAGGACCTGTTCAAGAAGGTCTACGAGTCGCCGGAATGGCAGGGCTATCTCGAGTCCGAGTCGCTTTCGCCGCTCTGGATGAACCCGGAAGAGCAGAAGGCCTACTGGGAGCTCCAGATGGACGTGCACAAGCAGTTGCTGGCCGAAATCGGCAACTGACGACCACGCGTAACTGAAAACAGGGAGGGCTGGCCATGAGGCGCGGCGAAATCATCACGGCGGGCGTGCTGGCCCTCCTCTCGATCTACCTGATGGTCGACAGTACCAAGCTCGGCGTCGGCTATGTCGCCGGAAAAGGACCGGCGGGCGGCTTCTGGCCGTTCTGGCTGTCAGTCGGCATGCTGATCTCGACGGGGTTCATCGCCCTGAACTGGTATCGCCGGACCAGCCCTCCCTCTCAATCCGACGAGCCCGTCCTTGACGCCTACGGCCGCAAGATGCTGTTGCTCGTCGGCGGCGGGATCATCGTCTTCGTCGGGCTGATCGACATCATCTCGATGTACGGCGCGATTGCCGTCTTCCTGTTGTACTACCTGCGGTTCCTGGGCCGCCACGGCTGGGTCCTCACGCTCTCGATGGCACTCGTTCTTCCCGTCGCGATGTTCTTCTTCTTCGAGGGACTGATGCGGATCAACATGCCCAAGGGGATGAGCTTCACGGCTCCCGTCTACGACGTCCTCTACGACATCATCTACTAGCTCCGGACCGACAAGCTTCACAGGAGGCGCACCAGCTATGGAAATTCTCTCGCTTCTGGGCGACGGCATGCTTATTGCCATTCAGCCCCTCAATATTCTTCTGATCCTCGTGGGCGTGACGGTCGGTCTGTTCATCGGCGCGATGCCGGGACTGGGATCGGTCAACGGGGTGGCGATCCTTCTTCCGATCACCTTCCTGGTCCCGCCGGGATCGGCCATCATCTTCCTCGCGGCGATCTACTATGGCGCGATGTACGGGGGCGCGATCTCGTCGATCACGCTCGGCATCCCCGGAGCCTCGACCGCGGTGGCGACGACTTTCGACGGTCGCCCGCTCGCGCTGAAGGGCAAAGCCCGGCTGGCGCTGGTCGCCGCGGCGGTCGCCTCGTTCATCGGCGGGTCCGTCGCGAACATCTTCTTCACGCTGTTTGCGCCGCTCCTCGCCACCGTCGCTCTCAATTTCGGTCCGCCCGAGATCTTCGCGCTCATGCTCCTGGCCTTTGCCACCTTCGTCGGCCTCGGCGGGGACGACATCCCGAAAACGGTCCTCTCGATCTGCTTCGGCCTCGTGGTCGCGGCGATCGGCTTCGACCAGATTTCCGGCGCGCCGCGTCTGGTCCTTTTCGGCATGAACGGCTTCCTCGGCGGCATCAACTTCCTCGTCCTCGCCATCGGGGTCTACGGCATCGGCGAGATGCTCTGGACGCTCGACACGACGCGCGGTGAGGTCACGTCCAGCAAGGCCGACATTTCGGCCAAGGGCATCATCACCGACACCGGCGAGACCTTCCGGCTCGGCTGGAAGGGCATGTCGATCGGTTCGGTGCTGGGCTTTTTCGTCGGTATCCTGCCTGCGGCGGGTGCCACTCCGGGCTCGCTGATGTCGTATGGCGTCACGAAGATGCTCTCGAAGAACCCCAAGGAGTTCGGACAGGGCCACGTCAGCGGCGTGACCGCGCCCGAGGCGGCCAACAACTCGGCCTCCACCGGCGCGATGCTGCCGATGCTGACGCTCGGCATCCCGGGGTCGCCCACGACGGCCATCCTCCTCGGCGGCATGGTGATCTGGGGTCTGACGCCCGGTCCGCGCCTCTTCATCGAGCAGTCGGACTTCGTCTGGGGCCTGATCGGGTCGTTCTACGTCTCGAACTTCTTCGCTCTGGTCGTGAACCTGGCCTTCATCCCGCTCTTCATCTGGATGCTGCGGATGCCCTTCACGGTTCTCGCGCCGCTGATCTTCGTGCTGTCGATCGTCGGCGGTTACGCCGCGATGGCGGACATGTTCGACGTGTGGCTTATCGTGCTCTTCGGAATCGGCGCGTTCTTCCTGCGGAAGTTCGACTATCCGGTGGCCCCCGCGGTGCTGGCGATCGTCCTCGGCCCGATCGCCGAGCCGACCTTGCGGCAGTCGCTTCTTCTGTCGTCGGGCGATCCCACGATCTTCTTCACGCGTCCGATTGCGGGACCGATCACGTTCGTCGCCATCATCCTGATCCTCCTTCCGGCGCTGAAGTACCTGCGCCCGGCGAAAGCCCGCCCGGCGGAGTGAAGCCAGTCGCATCGCCGCGATGCGAGAGCAGGCGCCTCCGGGCGCCTGTTTCTTTTTGCGTACATTAACAACGCAACACATATCCTGCCTGTGATGTAAACGGCCTACACGAATACCCGAATTCCGTGGCCAGGACGCGGTCGCGCAATTATCTTTCGTGGTGAGAGGGCGATGTCCGCCCGCGAGGAGGTTCACATGGCCCGGAAGATTCTCATCCTTGGCGCGTCCTACGGCTCGCTGCTCGGCACCAAGCTTCTTATGGCGGGACAGGACGTGACGCTCGTCTGCCGAACCGACACGGCGGGGCTGATCGAGGAGCAGGGGACCGAGGTCCGCATCCGTCTCAAGGACGAAGAGACGCACCGAACCTTCCGCTCGGGCGACCTGCCTGGACGTCTTTCGGCCTGCACGCCTGCCGATGCGGTGCCGTCCGACTATGACATGGTGGCGCTCGCGATGGCCGAGCCGCAGTATTCCAGCCCCGAAATCCGCCGGCTGATGGCCGAGATCGCCAAGTCCGGCGTGCCCTGCCTGTCGATCATGAACATGCCGCCGCTGCCCTACCTCAAGCGCATCCCCGGCCTGAACGCCGACCGGCTTGGCGCCGCCTTCACCGCGCCCGAGGTCTGGTCGGGCTTCCGTCCCGGCCTCGTCACGCTCTGCTCGCCCGACCCGCAGGCGTTCCGCCTGCCGGACACCGGCGCGAACGTGCTGCATGTCGGGTTGCCGACCAACTTCAAGGCAGCGCCATTCGAGGACCCCCGCGATACGGCGGTTCTCAAGGAGCTCGAAGCTGCCATCGATGCCGTCCGGGTCGACGGCAAGGATGTACCCGTCAAGCTGCGGGTCCACGATTCGCTCTTCGTGCCTTTCGCCAAGTGGGCGATGCTGATGACCGGCAACTATCGCTGCGTCATGCCGCAGGGCGTCCGACCGATCCGCGACGCCGTTCTCGGCGACGCCGCGCGGTCCGAGGCGATCTACACCACTGTCGACCGCATCGTGATGCGCCTCGGGGCGACGGACGGGGAGCTTGTCCCCTTCGTCAAGTACGCCGCCGCCGCCGAAGGACTTCAGAAGCCGTCCTCGGCCGCGCGCGCCATCGACGCGGGCGCCGACCGGATCGAGCGGGTGGATCTCCTCGTCCAGCTCATCGCCGACCAGCTGGGGCTCGCGTCGACCGACATCGACACGGTCGTGTCGACGGTGACATCGCGACTGTCCGCGAACCGTCAGGCGGCCGCCGCCGCCTGAGGGGTCAGCTTTCGTAGCGGGTGTTGCCGCGCCGGTCGGTGCTGATGGGAAGCTCGACGAACAGCGGCTGGTGCGCCCGCTGCGCGCAGTTCTGGCGCGGGCAAAGGTGGCAGTTGATGCCGATGGGGCTGAAGAGCCCGCCGCTCTCCAGGTTGAAGGCGTCGGCATAGCCGATCTGTTCTACGAAGCGGAACTCGCAGCCGAGCGCGACGGCCAGCCGCCGGTCCTGGCTTTCCCATGAGAAAACAGGACGATCCGAGGTGCGGCTCAGGGTGAAGAACCGCTCGCCCTCGGGCAATTCTACGAACTGCGGCAGGATCACGCCCGGCGTGCGGAACGAGGTGTGAATGTTCCAGACAGGGCAGGCGCCGCCGAATTCGGCCAGGTTGAAGGTCGTCGAGTTGAACCGCTTGGTGACGTTGCCCGCCTTGTCGACGCGCAGGAAGAAGAAGGGCACGCCGCTCGCGTTCTTGCGCTGAAGCGTCGTGAGCCGGTGGCAGACCTGCTCGAAGGACACGCCGAAGGCGGCGGCGATCCGGTCGACGTCGTAGCGCGTCTTCTGCGCCGCCTCCAGAAATTCGGCGTAGGGCATCAAAAGGGCCGCAGCGAAATAGTTGGCCAACTCGACCTGGCAGCGGGCCAGTCCCGTGGGCGACGAGATGCCCGAGCCCGCCACGAGGTCCGACAGCGTCTTTGCCTGCTCCAGCAGGCAGATGACATGGGCCAACTGGAACGTGCGGTTCTGGTGGTCCAGCGCCTCGGACAGATGCACGCGAGACGTTTCGCGGTCATAGATCCTCAGCGCCTCGCTCATCGCGCCCGCAGACTTGATCTCGACCGTGACGCCGTGGCGGTCCAGCAGGCGCGCCTTGAGCATCGGGTAGACGTCGTCGGGGCTGCAGGGTTGGTCGGCGCGCAGCTTCTCGGCAGCGGTCTCGAGCGCGGGGAAGTGGTTTTTGTTCTCACGGAAGAAGTCGTGGATGATCGCCTCCGGCGACGAGGCGAGCAGGTCCTCGGGCATCCTCTCGCGGCCTTGCCGCAGCATTTTATCCAGCGTCATCCGGTGCGTGCGGTAGACCTGGAGAAATTTCTCGACTAGTCCCGGCGCGTGGTCGATGGCAGCGCGAAGCTCCTGAAGGTCGGGAGCGTTCTCGAAGATCGGATCCTGCAGAACGCTGCGCAACTCGGCCAGCGTGTTCGACGAGGGGTCCTTCACCAGTTCGCGCCAGTCGACCTGATAGGCGTCCGACAGCGCCATCAGCATCTGTACCGACAGGCTGCGCTGGTTGTTCTCGAGAAGGTTCACATAGGCCGGGCTGACGCCAAGCACCTTGGCCATCTGCGCCTGGGTCTGTTTGTGCGCGCGCCTAAGCTGGCGCAGCTGTGGGCCGACGAAGGTCTTCTGCATGGGCTCCTCCCGCAGTTAACATCTTTACATCGAACCACGTCAGTTCTCCACACCTACAACACATCAACCCCATTTCGTGTGCGCAGACCCGCCTCGGGTGATACTGGTATACCACAGATTTGCCCATGCCGGGTCAAGACGTATGACGGAGGAGACGACATGGACGGCCTGATACACCCTGCCGACGGAAGCTTTTTCCAGGCGACGCTCGCCGAAAGCGATCCAGCACTCGCTGACACGATCCGGCGCGAGCTGGGGCGCCAGCGCGACGAGATCGAGCTGATCGCGTCCGAGAACATCGTCAGCCGCGCGGTGCTCGAGGCGGCCGGTTCGGTGCTGACCAACAAATATGCCGAAGGCTACCCGGGCCGCCGCTACTATGGCGGCTGCCAGTACGTCGACGAGGCCGAGACGCTGGCCATCGAGCGGGCGAAGAAGCTGTTCGGCGTGGGCTTCGCCAACGTCCAGCCCTCGTCCGGCAGCCAGGCGAACCAGGCGGTGTTCCTGGCCCTTGCCAAGCCCGGCGACACCATCCTCGGCCTGTCCCTCGACGCGGGCGGACACCTGACGCACGGGGCCAAGCCCAACCTGTCAGGCAAGTGGTTCAACGCGGTCTCCTACGGCCTCGGACCCGACGAGCGCATCGACATGGAGCAGGTCTCCCGTCTCGCGCACGAGCATCGCCCCCGCATCCTCATCGCGGGCGGGTCGGCCTATCCGCGCATCATCGACTTCGCCGCCTTCCGCGCCATCGCGGACGAGGTGGGCGCGATCCTTTTGGTCGACATGGCGCACTTCGCGGGCCTCGTCGCGGGCGGCGTTCATCCCAGCCCCTTCCCGCACGCCCATGTCGCCACCACCACGACGCACAAGACCCTGCGCGGACCGCGCGGCGGGATGGTCGTGACGGACGACGAGGACATCGCGAAGAAGATCAACTCCGCCGTCTTCCCGGGCCTTCAGGGGGGACCCCTGATGCACGTCATCGCCGCCAAGGCCGCGGCCTTCGGCGAGGCGTTGCGGCCCGAGTACCGGGAGTATGTCTCGCGCATCGTCGAGAACGCCGACACGCTGGCCCGCACGCTCAAGGCCGGCGGCTTCGACATCGTCTCGGGCGGGACCGACACGCACCTGATGCTGGTCGACCTGCGGCCCAAGGGCGTCACCGGCAACCTCGCCGAGCAGGCGCTCGGGCGGGCGCACATCACCTGCAACAAGAACGGCGTCCCGAACGATCCCGAGAAGCCGACCGTTACCAGCGGCGTCCGTCTCGGGACACCGGCCTGCACCACGCGGGGCTTCGGCGCGGCAGAGTTCAAACAGGTGGGCGAGATGATCACCCGCGTGCTCGACGGTCTCGCCGCCAACGGACCCGACCGCAACCAGCCGGTCGAGGACGAGGTCCGCGCCGAGGCGCAGGCGCTCTGCGACCGTTTCCCGATCTACCCGACCCTGTGAGGAGGACAGAGAGATGAAAACCGGATACACCGGACTGGCCGTTCCCGGCCCCACCAACATGCCGTTCCAAGTCCGCAAGGCGATGGATGTGGCGCTGGAAGATCACCGTGCGCCGGACTTCCCGGCATTCACGAAGCCGCTCTTCGAGGACCTGAAGAAGATCTTCAAGACCGAGACCGGTCGCGTCTTCGTCTATCCCTGTTCCGGCACCGGCGGATGGGAGGCGGCGATCACCAACACGCTGTCCGAGGGCGATACCGTTCTCGCCTCGGTCTTCGGTCAGTTCTCGCTCCTCTGGGTCGATCTCTGCCAGCGCTTCGGCCTCAAGGTCGACGCCATTGACGTGGAGTGGGGCAAGGGAGTGCCGCTCGACGACTATCGCGCGAAGCTCTCGACGGACAAGGATCACAGGATCAAGGCCGTCCTCGTCACCCACAACGAAACCGCGACCGGTGTGACCTCGGACGTGGCGGGCGTGCGGCGCATCCTCGACGACCTCGGGCACCCGGCGCTGTTGTTCGTGGACGGCGTCAGTTCCATCGCCTCGATCGACTTCCGCATGGACGAGTGGGGCGTCGACGTCGTTGTGTCGGGCTCGCAGAAGGGCTTCATGATGCCCACGGGCCTCGCGATCCTCGGCGTCAGCCAGAAGGCGCTCGGCATGGCCGATGGCGCCGGTCTGCGGCGCTGCTTCTTCGATTTCCGGGACATGGTGAAGACGAACGACCAGGGCTACTTCCCCTACACTCCGGCGGCGACGCTGCTGCACGGCCTCCGCGCCTCTGTCGACATGCTGCTGGAGGAAGGTCTCGAGAACGTCTTTGCCCGCCATCACCGGCTCGCCTCCGGCGTTCGCGCGGCGGTCGAGGCCTGGGGTCTGAAGAACTGCGCCAAAGGGCCGGAGTGGTATTCGGACACGGTCACGGCCATCGTCGCGCCCGAGGGCTTCGACGCCAACGCCGTCATCAAGACCGCCTACGACCGCTACAACCTCTCGCTCGGCGCGGGGCTGAACAAGGTCGCGGGCAAGGTCTTCCGGATCGGACACCTGGGCTGGCTGAACGAGATCATGGTGCTCCAGGCGCTCGGCGGGGTCGAGATGGCGATGCGCGACGTGGGCATTCCGTTCCAGGCCGGTGCCGGGGTCGGTGCCGCCGTCGAACACTTCACCGACACGCGCGCGGGCGTTCGCATGGCGGCCGAATGACCCGGATCGTCTTTCTCGACCGATCCACGCTCGGGCCGTCCGTCGACGTGCGGCGGCCCGGGTTCGACCACGAGTGGGTGGAACACGACCGCACCCGCCCCGACGAGGTGATCGAGCGCCTGAAGGGCGCGGACATCGCCGTGTCGAACAAGGTGCCGATCGGCCGCGACGCCATCGAGGCGCTGCCGGAGCTCAAGATGATCGCCATCCCGGCCACGGGCTATGACGCTTTCGCCATCGACGCCTGCCGCGAGCGCGGCATCGTCGTGTCGAACGTGCGCGGCTATGCCGTCAACACGGTGCCCGAGCATACCTTCGCCCTGATCCTCGCGTTGCGGCGCAGCCTTGTCGGCTTCCGGCAGGACGTGATCGACGGCAAGTGGCAGGAAGCGGCGCAGTTCTGCTTCTTCACCCACCCGATCCGCGACCTCTCCGGTTCGACCATCGGCATCTTTGGCGAGGGCGTGCTGGGGCAGGGGGTCGCCGACCTCGCCCGGGCCTTCGGGATGCGCATCCTCTTCGGTGCGCACAAGGGAGTTGAAGGGTTGGGGCCGCTCTACACGCCGTTCGATCAGGTGCTGGAGGAGGCGGACGTCATCACGTTGCATTGCCCGCTGATGCCGTCGACGAAGAACATGATCGGTGCGCCCGAGTTCGCGAAGATGAAGCGCGCTCCCTTGCTCATCAACTGCGCGCGCGGCGGGCTGGTGGACGAGGCGGCGCTCGTCGAGGCACTGGACAGGGGCCAGGTGTCCGGCATCGGCTTCGACTGCCTGACCAGTGAGCCGCCAAGGCCCGACAATCCGCTTCTGAAGGCGCTCGACCGTCCGAACGTCATCGTGACGCCGCACACGGCCTGGGCCAGCGACGAGGCGATGCAGACGCTCTGGGATCAGCTCGTCGACCACCTCGAGAACTTCCAAAAGGGAACGCCCTCGAACAACCTCACGGCCTGAGGTCGGCCCCGGTCACGAGGCCGGGGTCGCGGCCTTCATCCGCTCCTTCTTCTTTCGGAAGCGCTCCTTCATGCGCCGTTCGCCTTCCTCGGTCCCGTCGTGCCAGGTGCCGAAAACCGCGTCGAGGGGCACGATGCCGTCGCCATAATTCACCTCGAAGTACTTGTGGTGCAGGTAATGGCCGTAGGCGTGGGTATCCATGCCGCCCGCCCCAAGCTCCACCTTGTCGAAGCCGACATGACCCGGAATTGCGCCGAACCCCGCGCGGTGCAGCGCGAAGAGCAGGATGAAGGGGTGCGAAGGGATCAGGAGGTAATAAAACCCCACGGCGAAATACAGGATGTGCTCGACCGTGTGCATCGACAGCGACGACCACGGCGTCGGGTTGACCGAGTTGTGGTGGACCGAGTGGATCCACCTGTAGAGCACGGGCACATGGATCAGCCGGTGGACGAGGTAGAAGTGTCCCTCGTGTATCACGGGCACCAGGACGGTCAGGACCGCAAGCCAGACCCAGTTGTCGGTCCACGGCAGCCACGGCACCCAGCCGTTCGCGAAGACCCACAGGCAGAGAGCTTGCACCAGCGTCCAGACGGTGACGCCGGACAGGAAGGTGCGCAGAATGCTTTCGGTCACCTGGTTGCCGAACCAGAAGACGTCGCTTTTCTCGTCGGCAGGGAACTTCGGGTTGTATTTGAAGCGGTTGCCTTGAGCGCGCGTGATGTAGAGGCGCAATTCGAAGGCGCCGTAAAACAGGAAGACCGCAGCCGCGTTGACGGCGTACATCGGCAGGATCCAGCGCCAGTCGAGGGTCTCCAACGTCTCGAGCGGGGGCGTCAGGAACAGCCACCAGGCAAGGCCGGATACCGCGAAAGCCAGGTTCCAGGGAAGAAGGTACTCCGGCAGCCAGCGGAGGACCCGCAGCGGCTGCGGCGGCATGGCATAGATCGGCGCCACGCCGGAGAGGGGTTCGTTCGGCTTCCATTCGCCGCGCTTGTTGCGAGTTCCCGAAAGGGTGTCGTCCATCGCTGATCCTCCTGCGCGCCAGAGCGCGGCTGGTTCGGAGTTTTGCCAAGGGCCGGCGCTCCGATCAACGGCAGAGGGAATGGCTTGCCCAGAACATGCCATCCGGGTCATGGTGACAGGGTCGCGATGACATGAAATGACACGAGTGCGCCATTGGCACGACCGACCATTCCCGACCTCGCCCTTGCTTCGGGCGTCTCGGTCTCGACCGTCAACCGGGTTCTCGGGGGATCGGGCAAGGTTCGCAAGGCAACCATGCAACGCGTGCTGGAAGCGGCTGAAGAGATCGGCTTCTATGGCGTGGGCTCGATCCAGAGCCGGATTTCGGCCACCCGCCCGCGGGACCGTTTCATCGTCTTCCTCCAGCAGTCGGGCCGCGCCTTCTATGAGACGATCGGCAGCGAACTGAAGCGCGCCGCGCAGGAGGTCGAGGGCCGCGACGTGTCGCTTTCCGTCCGCTTCATGGAAGACCTCTCGCCCGACAAGGTGGCCGAGACGCTTATCGCGCAAGGCATGGGCGCCGACGCTGTTGCCGTCGTCGCCGCCGACCACCCCCTGATCGCGGATGCCATCGACCGGCTGGCGGCGGAAGGCGTTCCTGTAACGGGTCTCGTGACCCCGCTCAACGCCCGCTGCAACGTGGGCTTCGTCGGTCTCGATGCCTGGAAGGTCGGGCGCACCGCGGGCTGGGCGTTCGACCACATCTGCCGCGATCCTGGCAAGATCGGCATCCTCGTCGGCAGCCACCGTTTCCGGAACCACGACCTGAACGAAAGCGGCTTCCGCTCGTACTTCCGGGAGTACGGCCGGGCGTTCACCTTGCTCGACCCGCTCTCGACCTTCGAGTCGAGCCGCATCGCCCGCGAACTGACCGAGGAGCTGCTGGCCGAACATCCCGACCTCGTCGGGCTCTACGTCTCGGGCGGGGGGATCACCGGCGCCGTCGCGGCGCTCCGCGCTGCGGACATGTCGGGCAAGATCGTCGTGGTGGGCTACGATCTCTTCGAGGCGACGAAGGCCGCACTTCTGGACCAGACGATCACCTTCCTGATCTCGCACCCGTTCCGGCGCATGGCGCACGACACGATCCAGGGCTTGATCCGCTCGAAGGAAGCCGGCGTCGGCGCCCCGGCGCAGCGGGTCATCCTCGACTTCGAAATCTACACGCGCGAAAACATCTAGCCGCCCGGACCGGCGTCGGCTTCCTGCGCGCGCCGATCCTTCACGCGCAGAAGCCGCGCGGCGACCGGGGCACCCGTGATGACGAGAAGGACGCGCAGGATGTGGTGCATCACGACATATCCCAGGTCCGCGCCCGCGATGATCGCCAGCACCGTCATCTCGGCCTGTCCGCCCGGCGCGAAGGCGAGGAAGGCGTCGACCGGCGGCGCGAGGTCCAGGTAGACGACGACCTCGGTAAACGCCGCGGCCAGCATCGCGACGAGAACGACGAAGACGAGGCCCGCGACGACGTGGCGGCGCAACTCGTACCAGGTGACGCCGGTATAGCCGACGCCGATCCCCATGCCGATGAAGAACTGCGCGGCAAGGATCGCCTCGGCGGGCGGGCGAGAATGGATGAGACCCGCGAAGGACAGCGCTGCGGTCATGATCATCGGTCCCAGGATCGACGCGCCGAAGAGCCCGATCCGTTCGCCGCCCTTCCAGCCGATCAGCGCTGCCAGCACCATCAGCACAAGCTCATGCGGCGGCAGCTCGGTGGCAGGGGCGCCGATCGGGTTGTCCATCGTCGCACCGAAGCCCTGCTGAAGGATCAGCGGCGCAAGCGTGATGACGACGAGAACGCGGGTCGCGTGGATCAGGGACAGGGCGCGCACGTCTCCACCCGCTTCCTGCCCGAAAACGACCATGTCCTGAAGCCCGCCCGGCATGGCGGCGTACCATGAGGTCGCCCAGTCGAACTTGTAGACCTTGCGGAAAAACGGCACCCCCACCAACCCGATCATCGCGATATAGAGCGGAACCAGCGCCACCGAGGCCGCCATGGGCGGGATGCGGTGGACCATCTCGGGCGTGAAGGACGATCCGATGGCGACGCCTAGGATGGTGCGCATTCCGACGGACAACTGACCGAAGCCCGCCATCGGGGCGCCCGAGAGGGCCACGAGAAGGCACGCCGTCATCGGCCCGAAGAGGAACGGAAGCGGAAGCGACAGGAGCCAGAAGACCAGCGTTCCGATGACCGCCGAGGCGAGTGTGAGGGATCGTCGCGCAAGGCGGCTGCGAAGCATGGGGACGGCCGTGAACCACTGATTGCATTCTATCGTATCCAATTGTATCCAGCATGGAAAGACGGGAGAGCGGAGTTGCGCGAAAAAGACCGCCAGGGCGACGTGCGGCAGGGGCATGACCTCTATCGCAGGCTTGTCGACGAGATCGTCGGGGGGCGGCTCCGCCCCGGCGACCGGCTGGTCGAGACCGAACTCGCCGCGCGTCTCGGCGCGTCCCGCACTCCGGTCCGCGAAGCCATCCGCCAACTCGAATCCGAAGGCCTCGTCAGCCATGAGCCGCGCCTTGGCGCATCGGTCCGGACGCTGGACTATGGCGAGATCACCGAGCTTTACGAAATGCGCGCCGTTCTGGAAGGGACGGCGGCGCGGTTCGCGGCCCGCGCGGCATCGGACGTCGAGCTGGACGAGTTGCGCGCGATCAACGTTGAGATGCGCGCGGCGAAGAACACCGGGGCGCTCTACCTGTCGAACAAGCAGTTTCATGCGGTCCTGCTGAACGCGGCGCGCAACCGCTTCCTCGTCCGCTCGGTCGAGGCCGTGAACAAGACCCTTCTCATCCTCGGACCTTCCACGATGGAAGAGGGCGGCCGCGCCTCCGAAGCAATGGCCGAGCACGACGGCGTCGTCGAGGCGCTACTTGAACGCGACGGCGAGAAGGCGGAGGCTAGGATGCGCGCGCATATCGAGGCGGCGCATCGCGCCCGGCTGCGGCAGTTGAGGCTGGAGACGGCGGCATGAGCGACCTCGACACGACCTGGGACGTGATCGTCGCGGGCGGCGGCAACGCGGGGCTCTGCGCCGCGATCGAGGCGGCGGAGGCTGGCTGCAAGGTCCTGATCCTGGATGTCGCGCCCGAATTCTATCGCGGCGGCAACTCGCGCCATACCCGCAACTTCCGCTGCATGCACAAGGGGCCCCTGTCGGTCCTGACCGACACCTACGGCGAAGAGGAATACTACAAGGACCTCATCCTCGTCACCAAGGGCAAGACCGACGAGGATCTGGCGCGCATGACCATCGTGATGTCCGAGGGGTGCCTGCCCTGGATGGAAGCGCACGGGGTCCGATTCCAGCCGTCGCTGTCGGGCACGCTGTCGCTGTCGCGCACGAACGCCTTCTTCCTCGGCGGCGGGAAGGCCCTGGTGAACGCCTACTACAACACGGCGGAAGATCTTGGTGTCGCGGTGGCTTACGAGACGGAAGTCATCCACGTCGACGTCGAGGAGGGCCGCTTCACCGGGCTCGAGATCATGCGCGGTGGCGTCCAGCAGCGGCTCGAGGCGAAGGCGCTGGTGCTGGCGTCGGGCGGGTTTCAGGCCAACATCGAATGGCTGGCCGACGCCTGGGGACCGGCGGCGCGCAACTTCCTGATCCGGGGCACGCCCTACAACCGGGGTCGTGTCCTGCGCGACATGCTGGACCAGGGCGCCGACAGCGTGGGCGACCCGACCCAATGCCACGCCGTCGCCATCGACGGCAGGGCGGCGAAGTTCGACGACGGGATCGTCACGCGGCTCGACTGCGTGCCCTTCTCGATCGTCGTCAACAAGAACGGCGAGCGCTTCTACGACGAGGGCGAGGATGTCTGGCCGAAGCGCTACGCCATCTGGGGCCGTCTCGTCGCCGCACAGCCCGAGCAGGTGGGCTTCGCGATCATCGACTCGAAGGCGGTGAGGGACTTCATGCCTTCGGTCTTTCCGCCCGAGACCGCCGACACGTTGGAGGGATTGGCCGACAAGATGGGGATCCCCGCGAATGCGCTGCGCGAGACGGTCGACGCCTTCAACGCCGCCTGCCGACCCGGCGTGTTCAAGGGCGGCGACCTGGACGGCCTGTCGACCGAGGGGCTGACCCCGCCCAAGACCAACTGGGCGCGACCCATCACCGATCCGCCGTTCTATGGCTATTCGCTGCGTCCAGGCGTGACGTTTACCTACCTCGGCCTCAAGGTCGACCGCACCGCACGCGTCTCGGCGGGCGGCGCGCGGCTGGAGAACGTCTGGGCGGCGGGCGAGATCATGGCGGGCTCGATCCTCGGCGAAGGCTATCTCGCCGGCTTCGGCATGACGATCGGCACCGTCTTCGGACGCATCGCGGGCCAGGAGGCCGCAGCCCATGT
Source organism: Silicimonas algicola (assembly GCF_003970735.1). Lineage (GTDB taxonomy): Bacteria > Pseudomonadota > Alphaproteobacteria > Rhodobacterales > Rhodobacteraceae > Silicimonas > Silicimonas algicola. The sequence continues at coordinate 2,850,153 of NZ_CP034588.1, read as the reverse complement.
CGCTTGATATGACCCCGACTGAGCCGCAGGGCGCCATCGCCGAAGCTCGCCGCCAAGCCGAGATCTGCAACGCCTGCCGCTATTGCGAGGGCTTCTGCGACGTCTTTCCGGCCATGTTCCGCGAGCGGGCCTTCTCGGACGGCGACATCACGCAACTCGCCAATCTCTGCCATAACTGCCGGGGCTGCTTCTACTCCTGCCAGTACACGCCCCCGCACGACTTCGCGCTGAACATTCCGGCCGTCCTCGCCGACGTGCGCGCCGAAAGCTGGGAGAGGCACGCCTGGCCGGGCGGCTTCGCCGAGTTGTTCCAGCGCCAGGGCGTCGCCATCGCGGGCGCGCTTGTCGTCGGCATCGCGGCGATCTTCCTCTTCATGCGGGCTGCGGGAGGGGGAGCGGGAGAAGGGTTCTACGCCTTTCTCTCGCACGCCGCGATGGTCGCGATCTTCGCTCCCGCCTTCCTCTTTCCATTCCTTGTCCTGACCTTCGGCATCCGCGGCTATTGGGCCGAGGTCGGCGGTAGCCCAGTCCGCTGGTCGCACTTCGCCGAGGCGGGGCGGCGGACGGCGAACATGACGAACCTTTCGGGCGGGCAGGGGCAGGGCTGCAACTTCGAGAAGGGCGACCGCTACAGCCAGGCGCGGCGGCACGCGCATCAGGCGACGATGTGGGGGTTCCTTCTGTGCTTCGCATCGACCTCTTCGGCCACGGTCCTGCACTATGTCTTCGACATGCCCGCGCCCTACGGCCTTTTCAGTCTGCCGAAGCTCCTGGGCGTGCCAGGCGGGATCCTCCTGACGCTCGGCTCCTTCGGCCTCGTCGCCCTGAAGCTCAAGGCCGACCCCGCGCTTGGCGCCACGGCCCGGTGGGGCGGCGAGATGGCCTTCGTCCTCCTTCTTGGGTTCACCGGCCTCAGCGGTCTCATGCTATACGCCGCCACCGGCACCACTGCCGTGGGCTGGCTTCTGGCGCTTCACCTCGGCGCCGTCCTGACCCTGTTTCTGCTCACGCCCTATTCGAAGATGGCCCACGGGGCCTATCGCTTCGCCGCGCTGGTACGGGACGCACAAGTGCGAAGCTGAGATCGGAATACGAAACGTCGCATTCGTTTTTTTCATCTAAATGCGCCGTAAATTCACTTGATTGCAGGGGGTCGCAAGGGCAGGCTGACCCTACAGGCTCCGTGCGCGGCAAAGTTCGTCGTGCGGTGTCCAAAGAACAAGTGCGATCAGGGAGGATCAACGCATGAAAATCACCGCAGTTGCGGCATTTACCGCCGTCGCTACCGTCTCGGGCGGGCTCGCGGCCAGCGCCCAGTCCTATGAAGGCGCGACGATCGACTACGTCATTCCGTTCTCGGAATCCGGCGGCTCGGCCCAGTGGGCCAACTTCTTCGCACCGCTGATCGGCCAGGCCCTGCCGGGCGCGCCGACGGTGGTCGTCCGCTATCGTCCCGGTGCAGGCTCGACCGAGGGCGCGAACTGGTTCCAGGGTGAGCAGGACAGCAACGACGGTCTGCTGATCTTCGGCGATTCCGGCTCGACGAAGTTCCCCTACCTCCTCGGCGACCCGCGCGTGCGCTATCAGTACCAGGACTGGACGCCCATCCTCGCCTCGGCGACCGGCGGCGTCGTCTATCTTCCGCCCGATCTCGGCGAGCGCTTCGATGGCGACATGGATGACCTGAAGGACGAGATCTATCTCTATGGCAGCCAGGGCGCCACGACGCTCGACCTCGTGCCGCTGCTCGCCTTCAAGATGCTCGGCCTCCAGGTCGATCCGGTCTTCGGTGTCGAGGGACGCGGCGACGGACGCCTGATGTTCGAGCGCGGCGAAGCCAACATCGACTACCAGACCTCGTCCGCCTACATTGCGAACGTCCAGCCGCTGGTCGACGGCGGCCTTGCGGTCCCGATCTTCACATGGGGTGCGCTGGATGAAACCGGCACCATCGTCCGCGATCCGACCTTCCCCGACATGCCGACCTTCAAGGAGGTCTGCGAGGCGACCGAAGGCTGCGAGACGAGCGGCACCGCCTGGGATGCGTGGAAGGCCTTCTTCGTCGCGGGCTTCGCGAACCAGAAGACGATCTTCCTGCCACAGTCGGCCCCGCAAGAGGTCGTCGACACCTATATCGCCGCACTGAACGACGTGGTGTCCGCCGAGGGCTTCCAGGCCAAGGCCGAGGAAGTGCTGGGTGCCTATCCGCAGCTCGTCGGACCCGCCGCCGTGGAAGCGACCGAGCAGGCGACCAACATCTCGGACGAGGCGAAGCAGTACGTTCTCGACTGGCTGAAGGAGGACTACGGCGTCACCATGGAGTGACCCCGTAGCCGCAAGTGATCCGTTCCGCCCGGACCGCAATCCGGGCGGGACCACATCCGTCTGAACGTCGGAGGCCGCCGTGGATTTCAGTGTCGCCATGGGCGAATTGGTCGAGGCCTTCGTCCTCATTTTCCAGCCCGTACAACTCGCCTACCTCTTCGGAGGCGTTCTTCTCGGCCTCTCGATCGGCGTTCTGCCGGGCCTTGGCGGCATCGCCGGCCTCGCGCTGGTTCTGCCCTTCATGTACGGCATGGACCCGGTAGCCGGCCTTGCTCTGATGGTCGGCCTGATCGCCGTCATACCGACGTCTGACACCTTCTCGTCCGTGCTTCTCGGCATCCCCGGATCCTCGGCCAGCCAGGCGACCGTGCTCGACGGCTTTCCGCTGGCGAAACAGGGCCACGCCGCGCGCGCCCTGTCCGCCGCCTTTGCCTCGTCGCTCTTCGGTGGGCTTTTCGGCGCGGTGATCCTCAGCTTCTTCATCCTTATCGCGCGCCCCCTGATCCTGGCCTTCGGCCTGCCCGAGATGCTGATGATCACCATCCTCGGCATGTCGATGGTCGCGATCCTTGCCGGGCGGGTTCCGCTCAAGGGCGTGGTCGCTGCGGGCACCGGCATCATGGCCGGCACCATCGGCGCGGCGCCCGCGGGCGGAAGCCTGAGGATGTCGACCTATGACTTCCCCTACATCGTCGACGGTCTTCAACTCGTCATCGTGGGCCTCGGAATCTACGCTGTCCCCGAGATCGTGTCGCTTCTCCGCCAAGACCGCCCGATCGCCGAGGGCGGAACCCTGGGCGACGGCTGGGTGCAGGGCGTGAAGGATTGGTGGGACAACAAGTGGCTGTCGGTGCGCTGCGCCGTCATCGGGGTCCTCGTCGGGGTCATCCCGGGCCTCGGCGGATCGGTCGTCGACTGGATCGCCTACGGCTCGGCGGTGCAGACGGCCAAGGACCGTTCGATGTTCGGGCAGGGCGACATCCGGGGCGTGATCGCGCCGGAAAGCTCGAACAACGCGAAGGAGGGCGGTGGCCTCGTGCCGACGCTGATCTTCGGCATTCCGGGCTCGGGCTCGATGGCGATCTTCCTCGGAGGCCTCGCCCTTCTGAACCTGTCGCCGGGCCCGCAGATGGTGCGGAACAACCTCGACATCACCTATACCATCGTCTGGTCGCTGGCGCTGGCCAACGTCTTCGGCGCCGGCCTCTGCATCTTGCTTTCGAAATACATCGCGAAGCTGACGACGATCCGCTTCACGATCCTCGCCCCCTACCTTTTCATGATGATCGCCTTCGCGGCGTTCCAGTCGCGGCAGTCGCCGCTGGATCTCGCGGCGCTCATCCTGATCGGCATCATCGGCATCCTTCTGCGCCGCTTCGACTTTTCGCGGCCGGCCTTCCTGATCGGCTTCGTTCTCAGCCAGCAGTCCGAGATCTTCGTCAACCAGGCGTTCCAGATCGCGGGCGCGCGCTTCCGGCGGTCGTTCGAGAACGGGCTCGACTATATCCTGTCGCCGATCACCATCGTTCTTCTGATCCTGACGGTCGTGTCCATCGTCGTCGGCATCAAGGCCTCGAAGAACATCCGCGAGAACATCGATGCGCCCACGGGCAGCAAGATGGCTCCTGCGATCTTCCTCGGCGTCGTGACGGTCTACCTTCTGATTTCCGTCATCGACGCCTTCGGCGTGTCGAGACTTCAGGACAAGGTGTTCCCGCTGACCGTGGGCCTCGTCACGCTGGCGGGTGCGGTACTTCTGCTGATCCGCATGTGGCGGACGCCCGAGACCGACGACGTCTTCATCGACCTCGAGGAAGGCGCCGAGGGCGAGGCGCCGCATGGGCTCTGGTCGACGCTCGCCTGGTTCGGCCTGCTTCTGGGACTGACCTTCCTCTTCGGCCTCATCATTGCGCAGATCGGCTTCATGATGGGCTTTTTCCTCACTCGGGGGAGGTTCGGCCTGACGCGGGCCGCCGTCGCCACGGCCATCGGCATCGCCTTCATCATGGGTCTCGCCTCGATCCTCGGGCGCGACTTCCCGCCGGGTCTTTTGCAGGCCTATGTCGATCTTCCCTGGCCCCTTCACTGAGACGTCCATGACCCAGACCGCCATACCCTATCACTTCCTGCGGGGCGGCACCTCGCGCGGGCCCTACATCCGGCGCGAGGATCTGCCCGAGGACCGCGACACGCTGTCCGAGGTGCTGATGGCCGTCGTGGGCGCGGGGCATCCGCTGAACATCGACGGCATCGGCGGCGGCAACGCGGTGACGACGAAAGTCGCGATGCTGTCGCTGTCCGAACGCGACGATTGCGACGTCGACTATTTCTTCGCCCAGGTCGCCGTCGAGAAGCGCGAGGTCGACTACAAGCCGACCTGCGGCAACATCCTTGTGGGCGTCGGTCCAGCTGCCATCGAGATGGGTCTCGTTGCCGCAAGGGAGGGCGAAACCACCGTGCGCATCCATGCGGTCAACACCGGCGCGGTGGTCGAGGCCATCGTGCAGACCCCGGGTGGCCGCGTGTCCTATGACGGCGACGTCGAGATCGCCGGCGTTCCGGGCTCCGCGGCTCCGGTGCGACTTCAATTCATGGAGACGGTCGGCTCGGTCACCGGATCGCTTCTGCCCACGGGCAACCTGCGCGACACCATCGACGGGGTCGAGGTCACCTGCATGGACGTGGCCATGCCGATCATGATCGCGCGGTCCGAGGACATGGGGCTGACAGGATACGAGACACAGAAGGACCTCGACGAGAACAAGGCCTTTTTCGCGCGTGCCGAGGCGATGCGCCTCAAGGCGGGTGAGTTGATGGGGCTTGGGGACGTCGCAAAATCCGTGACGCCCAAGATCGCCGTCCTGTCCCGTCCGCGCAACGGCGGCACCGTCTCGGCGCGTTACTTCATGCCCTGGACCTGCCACCCCTCGATGGCCGTGACGGGAGCCCAGTGCCTTGCCGCCTGCGCCATCCTGCCCGGAACTGTGGCCGACGGCCTGACCGAAGGTGTCGAAGGGGCGGGATCTCCGCTGACGGTCGGCGTCGAGCATCCGGCGGGTGTCTTCGAGGTCGTCGTGGACTTCGCGCGGAACGAGGGCGGGATCGACGTGCGTTCGGCCGGTGTCGTGCGGACGGCGCGGCTTCTGGCGCGTGGCGAGGTCCTTGTTCCTGCATCCGTCTGGGGTGGCTTCCGCCGACGAAACGGTTGATGTATACCGAGGTATACAAACGGAGGATTCCCTATGACCGGACTGTCCCCTCTCGACCGCGCCGCCGAAGCCCTGACCGAGGCCCAGCGCGAGATCGCCTCGACCATCTCGTCCTATCCCACCCCCATCTCGGGGTGCGACGCGCAGTTCAATCACCTTCTCGACTGTCGCCGACGGCTGGAACGCGCGCGCCGCGAACTGGCGCAGCCGGAATTCGTCCCGACCTCGCGCAATCCCGGCTGAGGCCTCAGGACATCAGATGACCACGCACGTCTACGAGCACCTCGCCCAAGCCTTCGTCGCCGAGGAGGTGGCGACATGCTTTGCGCTTCTGGGCGACGCGAACATGAACTGGGCGACGGCGCTGGCCGCGCGCGGCGTGGGCATGGTCTATGTCCGGCACGAGCATTGTGCCGTTGCTGCCGCCACCGCCTATGCCCGGAAGTCCGGGAAAGTGGGCGTCGCCACCGTGACCTGCGGACCGGGGCTGACGCAGGTGATGACGGCGCTTCCGGCGGCTGTTCGCGCGGGCATCCCCCTCGTCATCTTCGCGGGCGAGGCTCCTCTCAGGGCGGCGTGGTACAACCAGGACATCGACCAGGCCCCCTTCGTCCGCGCGACAGGTGCGTCCTATCACGCGCTGCACCACGTTCCCCGCATGGCCGAGGCGGTCCGCGATGCCTTCGTCGAGGCGAAGGAGATGCGCCGACCCGTGGTCCTTGGCGTGCCGTTCGACCTTCAGGCCAGGATGCTCGATACGGCGCCCGACCTTCCGCAGCCGTCGAAGGACGTCCTGCCGAGGCCCTCAGCCATTCCCCCTAACCCGGAGGATCTCCGGAACGCCGCCGAGCTGATTGGAAAAGCGAGAAAAATCGTCGTCATGGGCGGTCTCGGCGCCATTGCCTCGAACGCGGGAGACGCCGCCAAAGCCCTGGCCGGAAAGACCGGAGCCCTGCTGGCCACGACGCTGCCCGCGCGCGGGCTCTTCCACGGCGACGCTTTCTCGGTCGGGATCGCCGGCGGGTTCTCGACCACGCTCGCCCGCGCACTTTTCGCCGAAGCCGACCTGGTCGTCGCGCTCGGCTGCCGTCTGACGCAGCACAACCTCGACAAGGGCAAGCTTTTCCCCAGGGCGCGCATCCTTCAGGTCGACATCGAACCGCGCAGCATGTCGCAGGGCCGGGTGGCCGCCGACCATCACCTTCGCGCCGACGCGCGCCTCGCCGCCGAGGCGCTGGCGCAGACGGTTCCTGCCTCGAAAGGCTGGCGCTCCGACCGCCTGGCGCAGGCCATCGCCGAGGCCCCCTCCGACACGATGGAGTTCGCGACCGACCCCGGCCTGCACGACCCGCGCGACGTGGTCGCGGCCCTCGACGCGGCGCTTCCGGCCGACTGGCAGATGGTCAATTCCTCTGGGCATTGTTCCTTCTTCTTCGCCCACATGGACCGGCCGCACGAGACCTTCCTGACGATCCGCGAGTTCGGCGCCATCGGCAACGGCATCTCCTATGCCATGGGCGTCGCAGCCGCGCGGCCCGGCGATACCGTCGTGCTGTTCGACGGCGACGGCTCCCTCCTGATGCATGTGCAGGAGCTCGAGACGATCCGGCGGCACGGCATGAACGTCCTCATCTGCGCCCTGAACGATGGCGCCTACGGATCCGAGATCCACAAACTGCGCGACGAAGGGCTGCCGGACGACGGCGCGGTCTTCGGGCGCACCGACCTTGCCGCCATCGCGCGCGGCTTCGGGGTGGGCGGCGAGCGGGTCACGGACCTGTCCGAGCTGCCGCGCCTCGTCGAGAAGTTCGCGAGGACGGGCGGAGCGGCGGTCTGGGACTTCCCGGTGTCCGACAAGGTCGTATCGCCCGTGATCCAGCGGGCGCATCCCAAGGGCCACAAGGGCATCGCCCGGCCCGTCAGCCTGGAGGGTCTGCTGTGAAGGTCCATATCCTCGACGACTGGTACGACCACATCCGCACGCTGCCGGCCTTCCGCCTGCTCGACGGACACGATGTCAAGGTCTGGACCGACCGCGCGCCGGACGAGGACGCGCTGGCCGAGCGCCTGTCCGATGCCGAGGCCGTCGTCCTGTTCCGGGATCGGACGGCCATCACTCCGACCCTCGCCGCAAAGCTGAGCGGTCCGCGCCTGATCGCCATGCGCGGCCAGCACAGCCACGTCGACGTCGAGGCATTGTCGAAGGCCGGTATCCTCTTCGCCTCGAACATGGCGAAGGACGGGCCGTCGGTCTCGACCGCCGAACTGACTTTCGCGCTGATCCTCTCGGGCCTGCGCTACCTGCCCGAGCAGATCGCCTCGGCGCGCGCGGGTGCGTGGCAGGCGGATGCGCCGCTTGGCCGGACGGTGAAGGGCAAGCGCCTTGGCGTCTACGGCTACGGCGCGATCGGCAAGGCCGTCGCGGACTATGCACGGGCCTTCGGGATGGAGGTCGTGTTCTGGGCCTCCGACGCCGGACGGGCGACGGCCGCGCTGGACGGTGCGCCGGTCGCGGCCACCCGCGAGGCGTTCTTCGCCGATGTCGACGCGGTGACGATCCACAAGCGCCTCCTGCCCGCGACGAAGGGCGAGATCGCGCAGGCCGACCTGATGGCGATGAAGCCCGACGCCGTTCTCGTGAACACCTCACGCGCGGGTCTGATCGCACCGGGCGCGCTTCTCGCGGCACTCGATGCGGGCCGACCGGGCCGGGCGATGCTCGACGTCTTCGACGCCGAGCCGGTGACCGACCCAGACGATCCGCTTCTGTCGCATCCCCGCGTCGTGCCCACGCCTCACGTGGGCTTCGTCACGGCCGAGGAACTCGACCGCCAATTCTCCGACATCTTCGCCATCGTGAACGCCTTCGCAAAAGGCGAGGCGACCCATGCGATCAATCCGGATGTCCTGGCGTCCGGCCGATCCTGATCTCGGGAGGGGTGCCGAAATTCCGCTCGAACTCCTCTTCGATCCGCCTGAGCGTCTCAACGGCCACGTCCGACAGGGGCACGCCCCGGCGCGAGACGACGCCGAGCGTGCGCGACAACTTCACGTCCTTGAAGGGCAACGCCACAAGGCTGTCGGGCGCCATTCTGAGGGCCGAGCGTGGCTGGATCGTCGCGGCCGCCCCTTCGGCCGCGATGCGCAGCGCGACCGGCGCGGTCTGGACCTCGATCCGCCAGCTCATGTGGTCGCGGAGCTGTCCGAACGCCATGTCGAGAAGCTGCCGGTTCCGCGAATGCGACGACAGCCCCACGATCGGCAGGGCACGCAGGTCCGGCAGGGTGACATAGCCCTGTTCCGCCAGCGGATGATCGAGCGGCAGGAACAGGACATAGTCCTCCTCGGCCAGCGCGCGGACGCGGAGGTCGGACTGTTCGGCCGACACGATGGTGACGCCGAACTCGACCTTCCCCTCGCGGACCGCGGCGGCGATCCGCGAGACGGGAATGTCGAGCACCTCGAAGGCGATCTCGGGCCGTTCGCGCACGAGGTCCGCCAGCACGGCGGGCAGAAGCGAGTTGGCGATGGATGGCAGGCAGGCGAAGGACATCCACCTCGCACTCCGGCGCGCACCGGCGCGGACCGAGGCGTAGGCGTCCAGAAGCTCCTTCAGGAGCCGCCGCGCGTCCGGCAAGAGGCTTTGCCCAAGGGCAGTCAGAGAAACTTCGCGGCTGGAACGGATAAGGAGAGGCCCGCCAAGGTCTTCCTCGATCTTCTTCAGGCGGTGGCTGAGTGCGGCCTGCGACAGCGACAGGGCCTCGGCGGCGCGCTGGAACGAGCCGAAGTCGGCGATGGCCACGAAGGCCTCGAGCCCGAGATAGTCGACACGCATCCGTCCCGCTCCGCTGTCCGCCCGCGAAGGCTAACGACCCCCGCCCGGTCCGCAAGGGCCAGTGTTCCCAGGACCAAGGAGACCCTTCGATGACCGCACCCGCCAACCGGCCCACGGGCGTGACCTTCATCGGCTTCGGCGAAGCCGCGACCGCCTTCCTGTCGGGCTGGGGAGGAGAGCGGCCGCAGGATGTCCGTGCCTACGACGTCAAGACGGACAACGACACCACCCGCGAAGCGATGGCCGACCGCTATGCCGAGCATTCGGTCGCCGGGGTCGTCTCACCCGGCGCGGCGCTCGACGGGGCGAGCGTGGTGTTCTGCGTCGTGACGGCCGATCAGGCGCTGGCGGCGGCCGAGGCGGCGGCGCCTTCGCTTCAGCCCGGAACGCTCTGGTTCGATTGCAATTCCTGCGCGCCGGGCACCAAGCGCCGGGCGGCGGAAGTGATCCAGGCGGCGGGCGGGCGCTATGTCGATGTCGCGGTGATGGCGCCGGTCTATCCCAAGCGGCACCACGTCCCGCTCCTCATTGCCGGTCCCCATGCCGAGGCCGGGGAAGCGGTGCTTCTGGCGCTCGACATGAAGCCCAGGATCGCGGGCGACGACGTGGGGCGGGCCTCGTCGATCAAGATGCTGCGCTCGGTGATGATCAAGGGGATGGAAGCGCTGGTCGCCGAGTGCTTCCTCTCGGCACGTCGCGCGGGGGTGGATGCGGAGGTCATCGCCTCGCTCGAGGCGTCCGACCCCGACATCGCCTGGCGAGAGCGGGGAGCCTACAACCTCGAGCGCATGATGGTCCACGGCATCCGTCGCGCAGCGGAACTGCGCGAGGTGGCGCGCACGGTTGAGGAACTGGGCCTCGGCGGCGCTATGGCGGCGGCCACGGCGGAGTGGGAGCAGCGCATCGGTGAGTTGCGCGCCGATCCGGGCGAGGACGAGCTGTCGGCTCGGTCGGACCTCCTTCTGGCCCGCCTCTGATCCTCCGCGACAGGAAATGAGACGAAATGTGCCGCCCGTCTCACGGCCCATTGCCTGACGGCCGCCGTCCCTCCTAGAGGAAGCGCAGACAAGGGAGGACGCAATGACCGTTCGCATCGCCGTCATCGGGGCCGGGATCATGGGCGCGGATCATGCGCGCATCGTGGCCGAGGATCTGCCGGGCGCCTGCCTTCAGGTGGTTTGCGACATGGACGGGGCGCGGGCGCGGGGTGTGGCCGAGACCTTGGGCGCGGTGGACACGGCGACCGATCCCGGGGCGGTGATCGCTCGCGACGACGTGGACGCCGTGATCGTGGCGAGTCCCGACGCGACCCATGCCGATCTCTCGATCTCCTGCATTCGGGCGGGCAAGCCGGTGATGTGCGAAAAGCCGCTTTCGGCCTCGTCGGATGACTGCCTGCGGGTGATGGAGGCCGAGCAGGCCTCTGGCACGCGGCTTGTGCAGGTCGGCTTCATGCGGCGCTTCGACCAGAGCTACGTCGAGATGAAGGCGGCGCTGGACGAAGGCATCCTCGGCCGTGCCTTGATGATGCACAACTTTCACCGCAACGTGGCGACGCCGAATGCGGATTTCACCGGCGCCATGGCGATCACCAATTCCGCGCCGCATGAGTTCGACGTGGCGCGCCATGTGCTCGGGGCCGAATACGCCTCGATCTGGGCCGCGCAGCCCACGCGCTCGGACGACAGGGTGGCGCCCGTGGTCATGGTTTTGCGGACGACCGGCGGGCAACTCGTGAATATCGAGATCAACAACAATGCCGCCTACGGCTACGACGTGCGGGGAGAGCTGGTGGGCGAGGCTGGCAGCGTCTCGATGGCGCCGGTCCTGCACTCGCGGCTGGACAGCGCCCTGTCCAACAGCAGCCGCTATGACGCCGACTGGCGCGGACGCTATGCCGAGGCCTATCGCCGTCAGAACCGTGCCTTCCTGCGCTTCGTCGAGACGGGGCGGTTCCCCGACATCGCCGCGTCTGCCTGGGATGGCTATGCTGCGGCCCTCGTGGCCGAGACGGGCGTGAAGGCCCTTGCCACCGGCAACACCGAACCGGTCCGAATGATCGACCGCCCCGCTTTCTACGCCTGACCCGGGAGCTCCGATGACCCAGCCCTTCCAGCTTGCCGCCTGCGCCGAGATGCTGTGGCGTGACCGCCCGATCGACTGGCGGGCGTCGCGCCTGACCGAGATGGGTTTCGGCGTCGGTCTCTGGAACTGGCCGGACCACGACCTTGCCGCACTGGAGAGGACCGGCGCCACCTTCACCATCATGAACGGCTATCTTGAAGGGCGGCTCGCCGACGACGAGGGCGCGGACCTCCTCCTTGCCTCGGCGCGCGAGACGGCGAAGGTCGGCCGGCGGCTCGGCGTTCACCGCCTGAACCTGCACGGCACGGGCCTGGGCGACGGCGGCATCCCGATCCGCCAGCACGAGGTCGAGACGGGGCCGATGTGGCTGAAGGCGCGGGACACGCTGAACCGGATCGCCGATCTTGGCGACGAGATGGGCGTCACCTTCACGCTCGAGAACCTGAACCTTCTCGACCATCCGGGCTGCCCATTCGGATCGACCGCCGCTGTTCTGGCGCTCGTCTCGGCCGTCGACCGCCCCTCGCTGCGGATCAACCTCGATCTCTACCATACGCAGATCGGCGAGGGCGACCTTATCCGCTGGTGCGAGAAGTGCCTGCCGTGGATCGGCGAGGTTCAGGTGGCCGACAATCCGGGCCGTTGCGAGCCGGGGACGGGCGAGATCAACTACGCCGCCGTCGCGCGGGCTCTGGCCGACATGGGCTATCGCGGGCCAGTGGGGATGGAGGCCTTCGCTAAAGGTGACGACGAGGCCGCGCTCGAGGCGTTCCGCGCGGCCTTCACACTCTAGCGGATGGTGTAGCCGCCGTCGGTGACCAGGTTCTCGCCGGTCACGATGCCCGCGTCCTCTGAGCAGAGATACATCGCCGCCGCCGCGATCTCGCGCGGTTTGGCGAAGCGGCCAACGGGGATCTCGGCCTTGGCGCGCTCGCCCTTCTCGCCAGCCCATCCGACCAGCGCCATCGGCGTCTCGACCACCGTGGGCGAGATGGCGTTCACGGTGATGCCGTGGCGTGCCCATTCCAGCGCCAGTACCTTCGTCAGCCCGATCAGTCCCGCCTTGCTGGAGCCATAGGCGGCGTGCTCGGCGATGGCGACCATGCCCGCTTGCGAAGCGATGTTGACGATCCGGCCCCGTCCCGACGCCTTGAGGTACGGCAATCCGGCGACGGAAACGAGCCAGGGCGCGCGCAGGTTGATGAGGTGGGTCAGGTCCCAGTCGCGGATCGACTGTTCCTCGGCGGGGGCGACGATCCCGAGGCCTGCGTTGTTGATGAGGCAATCGATGCCCATGGCCTCGCCGATCTCGGCCACAACGGCGTCGATGGCCTCGGGCTTGGTCAGGTCCAGCGTCCAGGCTCGATGCTCGCCGGGCAGGCTGGCGGCGAGGTCCGAGGCGTCTTCCTTGTCGACGAGCGCGAGGCGCGCGCCGGCTTCGGCGAAGGCCTTGGCCATCGCGTGGCCGATGCCGCCCGCGGCGCCGGTGAGAAGGACGGAGCGTCCGGTGAAGTCGGCCATCGCGCGTCCCTCAGATGTCGAAGTTGGTGGGGAGGACGACCACGTCGCGGATCGTGACGTTACGGTTCCGCGTCAGCATGAAGACAACCGCCTCGGCAACCTCCGACGGTTCGATCAGGCTGCCGCTTTCCTTCGCTTTCCGCAGGTTCTCCTCGGGCCAGTCGGCGAGAAGTGCGCTGATGACGGGACCGGGCGAGACGGAACCGACGCGGATGCCCTTCTTGTTCAACTGCCGCCGCATGGTCTGGACGAAGCAGGTCATGGCCCACTTCGAAGCGGAATAGACCGGCTCCCACGGCACGGGGAAATGGCCGGCGACGGACGAGGTGATGACGATGTCACCCGAGCCTCGCTCTATCATGTGGGGGATGACGTTGTGGACGTTCTTCATCACCGCGTTGACGTTGAGGTTCAGCATCCGGTCGATGGCGGCGGGATCCTCGACCTCGGTCAGGTCGCCGCCGATGTAGGTGCCGGCGTTGGCGTGCAGGATGTCGAGGCGGCCGGCGGTGTCGAGGACGCCCGACAGAAGGGTGTTGCAGCTTTCGGGATCGAGGAGGTCGATCCGAAGCGCCTTCGCGTTCGGCCCAAGGCGGTCGCAGATCCTCTCCATCGCCGCCTCGTCGCGGTCGACCAGCACCACGGTCGCTCCCTCGGCCAGAAGCGCCTCGGCGGTCGCGAGCCCGATGCCCGAGGCACCGCCGGTGATCGCGGCGACCTTGCCTGTCAGTTTCTCAGCCATATCCGTAGTCTCCCTCGGAAATCAGTGGGTCAGGTAGCCGCCGTCGGCCACGAGGACCGAACCGGTGACGTAGCTCGACGCGGGCGAACAGAGGAAGAGGGCGCAGTTCGCCATCTCCTCGGGCTGGCCGAAGCGGCGCATGGGCGTGTTCTCGGTCCAGACCTTGTTCCAGGCCTCGTTCGCGATGCCGCCCGCCGTCATGTCGCTGACGACATAACCGGGGGCAAGCGCGTTCACGCGGATGCCGCGCGCGGCGTATTCGAAGGCCATGACCTTCGTCATCTGGTGAACGGCGGCCTTGGAAGCGTTGTAGGCGACCTGAAGCTGGGGCTGGTTCGCGACCTCGGCCGAGATCGAGCCGATGTTCAGGATCGCGCCGCCACCCTGCGTCAGCATCTGCTTCACCGCGGCGCGGGCGATGCGGAACGGGGCGATGAAGTTGGTGTCGGTGATCGCGGCCAGGCGGTCGTCGCCGAAGTCGTGGAAGTCGCCGTTGTCCGCAATGCCCGCGTTGTTCACGAGGATGTCGATGCGGCCGAAGCGGTCGAGTGTCTCCTCCACGATCCGGTCCGGGGTCGCCGGGTCGGTCACGTCGCCCTGGCTCCAGCCATAGGCGTCCGAGGCGCAAAGCTCGTCCACGAAGGCGTTGCGGGTGCGGCCATTGACCATCACCTGCGCCCCCGCCTTGCCGAAGAGGCGCGAGATGGCGAGGCCGATGCCCCGGTTGCCGCCGGTGACGAGGGCCACCTTTCCGTCGAGGCGAAACTGGTCGAGTGACATGGGCGTCCTTCCGTTCAGGGTGTGCAGGCGGCGTGATAGGCCGCGAGGGTTTCTGTAACGCGCCGCACCAGCACCTCCTCGGGATCGAGGGGGCGTCCGGCGAGGTCGGCGGCGGCGGGCATGTGTTGCCAGAGGAGTGGGAGGGGGACGTCCCGGCCCTTCAGGGCAGCGACCAGACGGTCGACGGCGTGTTTGGCTGCGTCGTGCGTCCAGTAGTAGCGGATGCGGTCCGAGAGCGAGTAGTGGCGCATCACGAAGTCGGTCGCGGCGTCGCCCGAGGCGTGGCTGCTCCAGTAGCCGGGCGAGGCCCGCATCAGCCGCTCCATCTCGCGCATCAGGGGCCGATCGCCGTAGTCCGGCACCAGGTCCGAGGCGATGAGGTCGAGCGCGTAGAGCGCCTCGCGCAGGACGAAGGTCAGTTCGGGACCGACCTTGAGGATCGCGAAGCCATCGTGGACGAGCGCCGAGAGAGGGGTCTCGCCCTGGTAGTCGGTCGAATGCGCCTCGAAGACCAGTGCGGGTTCGTCGTCAAGGACGCGAACCAGATCGCGCGCCTTTTCAGGGGCGTAGGGGATGACGTTGTGGTTGCCGAACTCGACCCCCGGCTGCACGACGAGGCCGATGACGCGGCCGAAGGCGTCCGACAGTCCCGCCTCGGCGAAGGCCCGGCGGTGGACGGCGACCGTCTCGCGGGCCGCGACAGGATCGGTCGGCGGGATGGAGTCCAGAGCGTGGTCGGCGCCGCCCGGCGGGGGAACCTCGGTGCCGATGATGTAGCGGGGGTGGATGCCCGTCCCCTGACCGACCCGTTCGGCGACCCCTGCCAACCGCACGGCGCGGCGCGCCGTGATCGCGTCGTCGAGCGCCGGAGGCTCGCCCGCGCAGCCCATGGAGGCGTCGAGGTGGATCTTGCGGAAGCCCGCCGCGACGAAGGCCGCGACCATTGCTTCGGCTTCTTCCATCGCCTCCTCGGCGGGTCTGTCGCGCCAGGGATTGGGGCCGAGGTGGTCGCCGCCAAGGATGATCGCGTCAGGCGTGCAGCCTTCCTCATCCGCGATACTATGGACGAGGGCGGCGAAGTCGGCGGGCGTCATGCCGGTGTAGCCGCCCCGGTGGTTCACCTGGTTGCAGGTCGCCTCGATCAGGACGGTGCTGCCGGTCGCCGCGCCGTGTCTGAGCGCGGCTCGCAGGACGACAGGATGCGCCGAGCAGACCGAGGTGAGCCCGCGCGGCGTGCCGCCGCGGCGGAGCTTGGCCAGATCGTCCAGCGCAAGTCGGGTCATCCGCGCCTCGCCGTGTTGCGGATGAAGGCGTCAAGCTCGGCGCGGGTTCCCGCGCCCTCCATCGGGCCGCGGACGGTCACGTTGCGCGCGCCCGCGGCGCAGCCATAGGTCAGTGCCTCCTCCACCGTCATCCCCAGACGGCGGCAGGCGACGTAGGCTCCGCCGAAGCAGTCGCCTGCGCCCGTGGGGTCCAGTTCCTTTACAGCGAAGGCGGGCGCGTCGGTTCGGGTGCCATCGGGCTGGAAGCAGGTCGCGCCCTCAGCGCCGCGCTTGAGCACGATCTCCTTCGCGCCGCGCTCGAAAAGACGCGCCACGGCGGCGGCTTCGCCCTCGACACCGGCGGCGCGCTCCAGCTCCTCGCCGGAGGGAAGAAGCAGGTCGGCCTGACCGACGAGCCGGTCGAAGCGCGTCTCGGTCTCGGTGTCGTACTTCAGTTCCTTGCGCAGGTTCGGGTCGAGTGACAGCGTTCCGCCGCGCAGGCGCACGGACACCAAGGCCTTCTCGATCACCGGCCAGGCGCCGGGCATCGAAAGGGCCGAGCCCATGACGTGCAGGTGGCCTGCGCGTCCTGCCACCGCCGCGACGGCTTCGGTCCAGCCAAAGCGGGCGGCGGCGGAGGTCGCGATGTTGTAGACGAAGTCGCGCGAGGCGTCGGCGCGGTAGCGAACGAAGGCGCTGCCCGTGGGCCAGTCCGGGTCGACGGCGACGCCCGAGACGTCGACGCCGTCGCGCCTCAGCCGGTCGAGGTTCGCCCGGCCGAAGTCGTCGTCGCCGACCGCACCTATCATCGCCGCCGCCCCGCCGATCCGGCCGCACTGGTCGATGAAGATGGCGGGAGCGCCCGAGGGGTAGGGGCCGACGAGCGGTTGTGCCTCGGTGAAGCCGTCGCCGACCGTGGTGGCGACGATCTCGACGAGGATCTCGCCCACGCAGATCGTGGGGCCCAGATCGTCGGGGGCCAGGGCAGGTCGCGTCACCTCAGCGCCTCATGCCTTGGCGTTGATGGTGCGCTGCATCTTCGCCTCGGCCCATCTCTGCTCGATGAACTGGCGGGCGTGGGCGGCCAGCGGGTTGTTGTCGTCCCAGGTGTCGCGCCAGATGCCGCAGACGCGGCTGAGCGCCTCGTCCACGATGGCGCTCGAGAAGCTTTCGAAGACCACGTCGCGGTCGTCGTAGCCGATGTCGACGAGGGCGGCGAAGATCGACGGAAAGTCGATGGTGCCGGTGCCGAGGTAGCCGCGATAGTTCTCGTTGAAATGGAAGTAGCGGCACTTGTCGCCGGCCATGCGGATGGCGGCAGCCGGGCTCGCTTCCTCGATGTTCATGTGGAAGGTGTCGAGGTGGAGGTAGACGTCGTCGCGGCCGGTGTCCTCGATGAACTTCAGCCCCTGCGCGGTGGTGTTGAGGAGGTTCGACTCGAAGCGGTTCACGACCTCGAGGACGATCTCGACGCCCGAGTCCTTCGCCACGTCCGCGGTGGCCGCGATGGCGCCGGCGCTGTTCATCCAGCCGTCCTCCGTAGGCATCGCGTCGTACTTGCCGTGCATCGAATAGAGGATGCCGCCGAGGCGGATGCCGCCGATATCGCGCACCGCCTTCACGGCGTCCGCCAGAAGTGCCGTGCCCTTCGCGACGATGGCCCTGTCGGTCGACGAGACGTCGGCCGTGGCCGGCAGGCCCATGGTCACGACGATCTCGATGTCGTTCTCCTGCGCCTTCTTTGCCAGCCGGTCGAGATCGAATTTCTCAGGTTTCAGGTAGGCGAACTCGATCATCCGGTAGCCATGCTCGGCCGCCTTGTCGAGCGCATACTCCAGCCCGTCCTGCGACTGACCGGCGGTCCAGACGAAAGAGTGTATTCCTAGGCGACGCATAAGTGTCTTCTCCGTGAGGCAAGCGGGGGGAGGCGGCTATTCGGCAGCCGCTTCGGTGATCTGTGTGGCGGTGTCGAGCAGAAGCCGCGCGGTGACGTCGTCGGTGACGAGGGTGTCGACGAGGCCGCGCAGGCAGGCGGCGCGAATGATGTGGACCTTGTGCGGCCCGGCGGCTGCGAGGATCTTCTCCTCGACCTTCGCGACCTGATCCAGCGGAATGCCGACCGTACGCTCGTCGATCGTCTTCGAGACCGAATGACCGTCGCGGTCGAGGAACTGGCCCAGGACGTCGCCGATGGCGCCGGCGCCGATCAGCGCCTGGGGCGACAGCTCTTTCGGCAGGCCGTTGGCGACAAGGAAGGACCGGGGCGACACGTCCGAGCACGTCAGGATGACGGCGTCGAGGGTGTCGAACTTGCGGAAGTGCTCGTTCAGGTCGGCCTGCGACAACAACAGGTCGCGGTCGATGCCTTCGCTCAGGTAGATGGGGGCGGTCAGGATCGAGTAGTGCGCGCCGAGGACGTCGGCGAAGCCCGAGACGATGCCGAAGGAATTGAATGTCGAGCCTTTCGCCGTGCCGCCCAGAAGAGAAACCACCTCGAGACCGGGCAGCGAATGGCGCTGAAGACGCCGGATCGCGGTTTCCAGCGTCAGGCCCCAGGACACGCCGAGGGAGCGCCAGTCGGCGACGCGCAACCGCTCGGACAGAAACGCCGCGAGGGCGGCGCCCACGGGGCGGTGATAATCATAGCTCCGGGGGTCGGCGGCGCCGATCACGACCCGGCCGATCCCTAGCGCATCGCGCAGACTGTCTTGAAGCTCGATGTTGGCGAGAAAGGGAGATTCGATGTGGATCTTGACCAGTCCCATGGCCTTCGCGCGCTGGATCGACTGATTAACGCGAAGACGCGTGACGCCCATCTTCGAGGCGATGTCGGCCTGCGTCATCTCGTTGACGAAGTAGTGCCAGCACACTTCCGTCAGAAAGACCTCGCTGTCCTCGACCAGCTCGCGGGGCATGTATGGCGATCCTCCCTCGGCCCGCCTTCGTCATAGCGGATCTTGCCGAGAAGATGCATCTTTTACATTTGCATTGCAATCCGAACATATGAAAATTTTCCCTTGCGTAAGTTTAGGGCGGGCCGCATGTTCGGAGACGTGTCGCGACTCGGTCCGGCGGCGAAAGCCGGTGCCGACTGCTTCGACAGACACAATTTTGGGAGGAAGCACATGACCTTTACACGCACGATCAGCGCCTCTGCGCTGGCACTTTCCGTCGCGGCTTCAGCCGCATTCGCGCAGGATCTGACCATCGAGAACGAAGACTGGTGGAAGGAAGCCGGGGCGCAGTTCAGCGGCGTCACGCTGCGCGGCGTAACGGAATCGACCCCGCCGTCCAACTTCATCTCGGACGTTCTCGCGCCCAAGTTCGAAGAGCTGACGGGCATCCGCGTCGACGTCGAGACGACGTCCTGGGATCAGATGTACGACAAGGCCATCAAGGACATGGAGGCCGGCACCGGCATCTATGACATGGTCTACATCGAACAGGACATCATCTATGCCTACCTGTCGCGCGACTTCCTCGTCGACGTGACGGCGGCGCTGGCCGAAAAGCCCGAGCTTAAGGCGCCGAACTACGACGAGGCGAACCTCACCACCTTCGCCGACAACTTCCGGGGCGAGAACGGAAACCTCTACGGCATTCCGATGGAGGCCTTCATCAAGGTCTACCTCTACCGGACCGATCTCTTCAACGACCCCGAGATCCAGGCTGCCTACAAGGAGAAGACCGGAGCCGACCTGAAGCCCGCCACGACCCACGAGGAGTACACGCAGATCGCGGACTTCTTCACCGAGTACATGCAGGGCAAGGGCGAAGACATCTGGGGCACGACCGCTCAGGCGCATACGGGTCACCCGGCGTCCTGGTACGAATTCTTCGAGTCCGTGGCGCCAACCTTCGGCGTCTACAACTGGGGCATCGACGCGGCCAACAACTACTCGGCCTCGGTCGAGAACGGCGGCACGATGAACTCGGCCGAGGCGAAAGAGGCGCTCGCATGGTGGCTGCACCTGCGCGACATCGCTCCGCCGGAGTCGGTGCAGTCGACCTGGACCGAAGTGGGCACAACCTTTGCCGCAGGACGCGCGGCGCAGGGTCTGGTCTACGGCGAGAACGCAGCCTGGATTGCCGCCGACGACACGAAGTCCAAGGTCGTCGGCAACGTGGGCGTCGCCCTTCCGCCGGTCGCGGAAGGCGTGATGGCAGCGGCGGAAGCCGGTGAAGGCTATATCGGCTACTACGACGGCGGCGCCTTCGGCCTGCCGGTGACGTCCAAGCAGCAGGACGCGTCGCTTCTGTTCCTGCAGTTCATGGCGCTGCCGGAAGTGCAGGAAGAATGGGCCGTGGCCGCACCGCGGATCACGCTGACCTCGACCTACGACTCGCCGAAGGTGGCCGAGCTCGACGCCGAACTCGGCGGCTACTACTCGATGCTCCGCGACCAGGGCAAACTCTTCAAGGGTGCGCCCGAGTATCCGTTCCACGCGCAGGTGCGCGAGGCGACGGCGCCGATCTTCTACCAGATCCTGACCGGCGCAGTCGGACCGGACGAGGGACTCGACCAGATGGCCGCCAAGGCCGAGGAAGAGCTGACGACGCTCGGCTACCGCAAGTAAGTCTTGCCTCGACGCGGGGCCGCCACCGAAGGTGGCCCCGCGACTTCCGGCGCAGCGCCCAAGGGGAGGGGACGATGCAATCCAACAAGCTCGGCTGGCTGTTCCTTGCGCCCACGATCCTGGTGCTGTTCCTGTTCGGCGTGCTGCCCTTCATCTACGTGCTCTGGGTGTCGTTCCATCAGTGGAACCCCTTCGCCGCCAACCCCAACATGATCTTCAACTGGGCCGACAACTATCGCGCCGTCGTCTTCGATGCGCAGTTCCTGGCCTCCCTCGGGGCCACTGTGGCCTTCGTCTTCTTCGCCGTCGTGACCGAGGTCATCATCGGCTACTTCCTCGCCCAGGCCTTCATGGGCGATTTCCCCGGCAAGGCGTTCTTCCGCACCATCCACACGCTGCCGCTGATCGTGGCGCCGATCATCGTGGGCTCGGTGTGGAAGCTGATGACGACGCCCTCCATCGGGATCATTCCGCATCTTCTCGACAACTGGTTCGGCCTGAACCTCAACATCGGGACAAGCGCGCTCGCGGCCTTCACGGTGACGGTGGTGATGGACGTCTGGCACTGGACGCCGCTGGTGACGCTGACGCTGATCGCGGCCCTCGTGTCATTGCCCGCCGACCCCTTCGAGCAGGCTCAGATCGACGGCGCCGGACCGCGCCAGATCTTCTGGCACATCACGCTGCCGATGATCGCCCCCGCTCTCGTCGCCACCGTCTTCATCCGCCTGATGGACGCGCTGCGCACGGTCGACGAGGTGCTGATGCTGACGGGCGGCGGACCGGGCTCGGCCACGCGCTATGTCGGGGTCCACATCTTCAAGGAGGTCTTCCCGAGGACGAACTACGGCTATGGTTCGGCCATCTCGGTGATCGTCCTCTACCTCACCATCGTCGTGTGCTGGATGCTCTACACGGGCCTCCTCGCGCCGCGCAAAGGCAAGGAGGGCTGAGATGCGCAAGAAGAGCCCCTGGATCTATGTCCCCTTCTGGATCGTCATCAGCTTCCTGACGCTGTTCCCGATCTACTGGCTGTTCGTCATCTCGGTGAAGCCGGCGGTGGACCTCTTCACCACGCCCGACATCCTGCTGACCAGCTTCTACTGGGACAACTACACCGAGGTCCTGAACGACCGCCTGCTGCGCAGCTACATGGTCAACTCGCTCATCATCTCGTCCGGAAATGCGGTTCTCTGCACCACGCTAGGCTTCTTCGCCTGCTACGCGCTGTCGCGCTTCAACATGAGCGGGAAGGAGTCGATCTTCTTCTGGACGATCACCAACCGGATGGCGCCGCCTGCGGTGTTCCTCCTGCCGCTGTTCCTGTTGATGACGCAGGTCTACAGGTTCGGGGACTTCACGCTGCTCGACACCCGGATCGGGATGATCCTGGTCTATTGCACCTTCAACCTGCCCTTCGCGATCTGGACGCTGAGACCCACGGTCGACGGCATCCCGCGCGAGCTGGACGAGGCCGCCTATGTCGATGGCGCGAGCCCCTGGAAGGTCATCACCGAGGTGGTCTTCCCGCTCTGTCGCCCCGGCCTCGCCGTGACGCTGATCCTGACCTGGGTCTTTGCCTGGAACGAGTACCTGCTGGCCGCGACGCTGACGAACTTCAACGCGCGCACGCTGACGACCGGCCTCTCCGAGTACGTCACGACGACGGGCACGGAATGGGGCATCATGGCCGCCATCTCGATCTTCACGCTGATCCCCGCGCTGATCGTCTTCGGCATGGTCCAGAAACACATCGTCGCGGGTCTGACCTTCGGCGCGGTCAAGGGATGACGGGAATGGAAACGCGCACGCCGACACCGCTCGCCGCAGCCAGCCTCGAGGAAGCTGAAACGTCCGTCGTCCCGGAAGGTCGCTCCGGCTTCCTTCCGATCGAGACGAACTGGTTCGACCGCCTGTTCATCTCGGTGGTTCTCTGGGTCGCGCTCTGCCTGTTCTGGTTCCGCTTCATCGAACCGCTCGGACTGTCTATCTGGATCGCCAACGCAATCGGGGTCGCCCTCGCGGTGATCCTCATCCGGAAAGGGTAGGGCGATGAAATCGCTTGTTCTCGAACGCAAGGACGACCTGTCGCTGCGCGACGTCCCCGAGATCGACCGCGCCGAGCAGGACCTCGGTCCGCATGACGTGCGGATCAAGCTGCACACCGTCGGGATCTGCGGCTCGGACGTCCACTACTATACTCACGGCAAGATCGGGCCCTTCGAAGTGAAGGCACCGATGATCCTGGGGCACGAGGCGTCGGGGACCGTGATCGAGACCGGCGCGGACGTGACGACGCTGAAGCCGGGCGACCGCGTCTGCATGGAGCCGGGCATCCCCGACCCGAACTCGAAAGCCACGCGGATGGGGATGTACAACATCGACCCCGCCGTGCGCTTCTGGGCGACGCCGCCCGTCCACGGCATCCTGCGTCCTACCTGCGTCCACCCCGAAGCCTTCACCTTCAAGCTGCCCGACACCGTCAGCTTCGCCGAAGCAGCGATGGTCGAACCCCTGGCGGTCGGCGTCCATGCCGCGACCAAGGCGCGGGTCAGGCCGGGCGATATCGCCGTGGTTCTGGGGGCGGGGCCGATCGGCCTTGTCACCGCTCTGTCGGCGCTCGCGGCGGGATGCGCGCGGGTCTATGTCACCGACATTGCCGAGAAGAAGCTCGAGATCGCGGGAAGCCTGAGCCGCGCCATCACGCCCGTGAACGTCACGAGCGAAAACCTCGTCGAGGTCGTGAAGCGCGACACCGACGGCTGGGGTGCGGACCTGGTGTTCGAGGCGACCGGGTCGCCGCGCGCGGCCGCCCAGATCTTCGAGCCCCTGGCGCCCGGCGGCTGCGTCGTGATGATCGGCGGCCAGCCCGATCCGATCAGCTATGACGCGGGTGCCGCCATGGTGCGCGAGGCGCGGGTCGAGAACATCTTCCGCTACGCCCACGTCTTTCCTCGCTGCGTTGCGATGCTGGCGTCCGGCGCCATCGACGTGAAGCCGCTCATCACCCGGACATTCGAATTCGACGACAGCGTGCACGCCTTCGAAGTCGCCGCCTCGGCCCCGCCCGCCGACGTGAAGATGCAGATCGTGCTGCCTCAATAAGAAAAGGGACAGGGACAATGGCAGGCGTCCAGATCGAGAACGTGACCAAGCGCTATGGCGCGGTTCAGGTCATGCACGGCGTGAGCGTCGACATCGCGGACGGCGAATTCGTCGTGCTGGTCGGTCCGTCAGGCTGCGGCAAGTCCACGCTTCTGCGGATGCTGGCCGGGCTGGAAGAGACCAGCACCGGCACCATCAGGATCGGCGAGAAGGTGGTCAACGACGTGCCGCCCAAGGAGCGGGACATCGCCATGGTGTTCCAGAGCTATGCGCTCTACCCGCACAAGACGGTCTTCGACAACATCGGCTTTCCGCTGAAGATGGCCAAGCGCCCGTCGTCCGAGATCGAGGCCAAGGTCCGAAGCGCCGCCGAGGTGCTGGACCTCGCGCATCTTCTCGACCGCTATCCGAAGCAGCTTTCGGGCGGCCAGCGCCAGCGCGTCGCCATGGGCCGCGCCATCGTGCGCGATCCGCAGGTGTTCCTGTTCGACGAGCCCTTGTCGAACCTCGACGCCAAGCTTCGCGTCACCATGCGGGTCGAGATCAAGGAGCTGCACCAGCGCCTTGGCACCACCATCGTCTATGTCACCCACGACCAGATCGAGGCGATGACGATGGCCGACAAGATCGTCGTCATGCGCGACGGCCGGGTCGAGCAGATCGGCGCGCCGCTGGAGCTTTACGACAATCCGGCCAACGTCTTCGTCGCGGGCTTCATCGGATCGCCCTCGATGAACTTCCTGCAGGGCGCGGTGACGGCGCGGGAAGGCGAAAAGGCCTTCGTCTCGGAAGGCGGCCTCGTCCTTCCTCTGCCCGAGACCCCGGCGAGCGAGGGTCAGAAGGTGACCTACGGCATCCGGCCCGAGCACATCCAGATCGGGCAGGGGGGCGTCCAACTCGACGTGGTGGTGGTCGAGCCCACGGGCTCGGAGACGCAGATATTCGCCAAGTCTGGCAAGGAACTGATCGACGCCGTCGTGAAGGACAGGATCGCCGCGCGTCCCGGAGAGAAGATCTCCTTCGGCTTCGACCCCGCGTCCGTTCATCTCTTCGACCGGGCGTCCGGTATCCGCATCTGAGGGCGCCGGACCCCTTGCCGACGCGCGCGGTGATCTTCGACCTCGACGGCTGCCTCGTGGACAGCGAGCCGCAGTCCCTCGATGCGCTGACGGCAGAGTTGCGCGCCGCCGGGCTTGCCGATGTCTCGACGGCCGAACTGGGCGAGAGATTTCTGGGCGTCTCGCTTGCGGTGATCCTGGACTGGGCGGCGGAAAGGGCAGGGCACCCGCTTCCGGGCGATATCGCCGACCGCTTCGAAGCGCGTCTTCTCGCGTCCTACCGCCACGGGTTGACCGTCATCGACGGGGTGCCGGACCTTCTGGACCGGCTCGCCAGCGACGGGATCGCCTGCGCCATCGCGACGGGCGGATCGGTGCGGCGCATGAACGAGACGCTGAGGATCTCCGGTCTCGCCTCCCGCTTCGCAGGCCGTGCGTTCAGCGCCGACGAGGTGGCGCAGGGCAAGCCCGCGCCGGATCTCTTCGAACTGGCCGCGCGACGGCTGGGCATTCCGCAAGACGCCTGCGTCGTGCTGGAGGATTCGCCCCACGGTATCGAAGGCGCGCGCCGGGCCGGGATGCGCGCCATCGGCTTTACCGGAGGCGCGCACCTCGACGGTCGGCGCGACGCACACGCCGATCTCCTGCGCGCGAAGGGTGCCGAGGCGGTGCTGTGCCGCATGGAGGGGATGGCCGAGGCGCTTCTCGCGCCGGTCAGGGGCTGACGATACACGACGACCATTGCGGCAAGGGTGCGGTGGCGCGTAATCTCGCTCCATGACCGCACGATCTTCCCGACGAGTTCTCCTGTCGCTGGCCCTGGCCGGGGCCGCTTCCGCCGCGCTGGCCGCCAGCCTGCCCGAACCCGACGCGGTCTTCGAGACCTTTCGCGACGCCGAGATCGAGCTTGGCCAGCTTCTGTTCTACGACCCCATCCTGTCGGGCAGCGGCGCCGTTGCCTGCGCCACCTGCCACCATCCACGCTTCGGCACTTCGGACGGGCTGTCCCTCGGACTCGGCGACGGCGCGAAGGGACTTGGCCCCGACCGTGTGACCGACCCCGGGAACATGCCCGAAGAGCGCGTGCCGCGGAACGCAACCGCGCTCTTCAACCTCGGAGCGGCCGAATTCACCCGCATGTTTCACGACGGTCGGCTGGAGGCAGATCCCTCCCGCCCCTCGGGACTGAGGACGCCTCTCGAGGACGACATGGTGATGGGCTTCGATTCAGCTCTGGCCGCGCAGGCGATGTTTCCCGTGCTGTCGCCGGACGAGATGGCGGGGCACTATCAGGAGAACGACGTCTCGACCGCGGTGCGGCAGGGCCTGCTGACAAGCGACGGTGGGGCCTGGGACAGGCTGGCCGCGCGGATCGAGGCGATCCCAGAGTATCGAGCCCGCTTCGACGCCGTCATCGGCCGCGAAGCACCCGTGACCTTCGCCGATATCGCGAACGCCATCGCCGCCTTCATCGCCTTCGAATGGCGCGCGGACGACAGCCCGTTCGACCGCTACCTGCGCGACGGGACACCGATGTCCCCCGACGCCACGGCGGGAATGGAGCTGTTCTACGGCAAGGCGGGATGCGGCTCCTGCCACTCGGGCCAGTTCCAGACCGACCACGACTTCCACGCCATCGCCATGCCGCAGATCGGGCCGGGCAAGAAGGAACGCTTCGAGTCGAGCTTCAAGGATGTGGGCCGGATGCGCGTGACGGGGCTGGCCGAGGACGCCTACCGTTTCCGCACGCCGTCGCTGCGGAACGTGACCAAGACCGCGCCCTACGGACACGCCGGGGCCTATGCGACGCTGGAAGGGGCGGTGCGCCATCACCTTGACCCCGAAGCCTCGTTGAGAGCCTACGACGCGACGCAGGCCGTGCTGCCGGACCTTGGGGGTCACGACGATCTGGTCGCGCTGCACGACACCGCCGAGACCGACGCCATCGCCGCGGCCAACGAGCTGGCGCCTGTGTCGCTGGACGACTCCGAAGTGGCGCAAATCCTCGCGTTTCTCGAGGCTCTGACGGATCCGAAAGGGCTGGAAGGGCGTCTGGGGGTCCCGAAGACCGTGCCGAGCGGGAAGCCCGTCGATCAGTAGCCCGTCTCGATGGTCAGTGTGGCGCCGTTGCGCACTGCGCGCAGGGTCTGGCTGGTGTCGACCGCGACCCAGTCGCTGACCGTGCCGTCGGGCCAGGTCACGCGCAGGTCCGCCTCTTCGGTCGGTCCAAGCCCGAAATGCTCGGGCACGAGGGACCCGCCCGCGTGGCCTCCGCCGACGGTCATTTGCCGCGACTGGATGCGTTCGCCCGTCCGCACGTCGATCCATGCGCCCACGGCGAAGGGGTTGATCCCGTCCTGGCGCAATTCGACTGCGATCCAGCCGCCCTCGGACGGCGTGACGTTCCGATAGACCTCCAACGGCGCGCGGCGGTTGACGACGGCGAGGTCGAGCAGTCCGTCGGCGTTCAGGTCGACCATCGCCGCGCCCCGGCTTCGCGCCATGCTGGCCACGCCCGCCTTGTCGCCCCATTCGTCGAAAGTGCCGTCCTCGGCCTGCACCAGCAGGTTGTTCGGATCCCTCATGGCGGTCGAGGGCATCTGCTCGACGTTGCCCTTGGCGACGAAGATGTCGTCGCGCCCGTCGTTCTGGACGTCCCCGAAGGCGACGTGCCACCCCGTCGAGGCGCGGCCATCGTCGCCCACATAGGGCCGCTGCGCCGCGATGCCGATGTCCCAGTGCGCGTCCTCGTAGGTCGGACCCGTGGCGCCCGGCTTCAGCGACTGAAGCTTCTGGTCGCCCATGCTGGTCAGATAGACCTCGGGCAGGCCGTCTCCGTTCAGGTCGCGCTCGGCGATGCCCATACCCCAGATGCTGTAGGCCTGCCAGCCGTCGTCCTTGCCGTAAAGCCGAGGGGTCTTCTCCATCGCCCACATCTGTTCCTCGCCGGTGCGGACGTAATAGTGGCGGTCGTTCGACACGCGCAGGTCCGACCGGCCGTGGCGGCCCCAGTCCGAGAACAGCATCGACAGGGTGCAGTGACCCGGCGCCAGTGTCATGGGCGCGGCGTAGGTGTCGCCCTCCGGCCGCAGAAGGAGGTTGTCGTCACAGGCCTCGAACGGACCCTTGGGGTCCGCGCGGTCGACGTAGTTGCCGACGGCGAGGGTGGGAAGGGTTCGGCCCGCCTCCCAGGTCGCGGAAAAGGCCGTGGCCCAGCCTTGGCCGAGGTCGATGCCGAGGCCGTCGAAGGGCGCGAAGCGACAGTCGCCCTGGCCCTTCAGCACGTGCGAGCCGCCGACGCCGAGAACGACGAGGTCGAGGATGCCGTCGCTGTCGATGTCGAGCGGATAGGCGCCCGTCGTTTCGGACAACGCAAGCTCCTCCGGCGTCGCGACCTCGAGATGGACGGCGCCGCCCGACTGGGAGCGGTTGAGAAACAGCGCGGCCGGGTTTGTGCCGCCTGCGGCATAGAGTTCGGGCAAGGCATCGCCGTTGCAGTCGAAGGCGGCCAGCCCGCCGCCGACGAAATGTTCCCATCCGCCGGCGTAGACGTGCTCGGGCACCTGAACCGGCTCGAAGGCGGGATCGGCGACCGCCACCGAGGCCGAGAGGCCAAGGACAATGGCGCCGCGGACCGCCCCCGCCACGCTCAGATGTCCTGATCGGCCGGCAGAAGAACGAGGTCGCGCACGGTAGCGTTGCGCGGCCGCGTCAGCATGAAGACGACCGCGTCGGCCACGTCCTCGCACCTCAGGCCCGCGCGCGCCGCGACGGCCTCCTCGATCTTGACCGGATCGACCGAGCCCCAGAGCTCGTTCAGCACGATGCCGGGCGCGATGGCGCCGACACGGATGTCGTGCTTCGAGACCTGCCGGCGCAAGCCGTGAACGAAGGACTGCACGGCGTGTTTCGATGCCGAATAGACCGGCTCCCACTGGATCGCCTGATGACCCGAGACCGAACTCGTCACGATGATGTCGCCGCCCTTCCGCTCGATCATGCCGGGCAGGGCGCGGCGAATGGCGCGAAAGACGGCCGAGACGTTCACCTGGATCAGGCGGTCCATGTCGTCGGGGTCGCTGTCGATCAGGTCGCCGGGCAGGTAGAGGCCGGCGTTGGCGTGGAGGATGTCGAGATGGCCGAGAGCCGTCTCTGCCTCGCGCACCAGGCGGTCGACCTCGGCCGGATCGTCGAGGTCGGCCACGATGACAACGTGGTCGCCGCCCAACTCCGAGGCAAGTGCCTCCAGCCGCTCCTGCGACCGGCCCGTCATCGCGACGCGAACGCCCTCTGCGGCGAGCGTCCGCGCCACGGCGCGCCCGATCCCGCTGGAGGCGCCTGTGACCAGGGCGGTCTTGCCGTCGAGCGTCCCCGCCATCACAGGTTGACCGCGCCCGGTCCGGGTGTGGCATTGGGCGGGCACTTGCCGGCGATGATCATGCCCAGGATCTCGTCCTGTGTGACTTCGTTCACCTTGGCGCTGCCGACGATCTCGCCGTTCTTCATCACCGTCACGCGGTCCGCGAGGTCGGTGACGTCGTGGAGGTCGTGGCTGATGAGGAAGATGCCGATCCCTTCGGCCTTGAGCTGCTTGATGAGTTCGCCCACCTGCGCCGTTTCGGCCGGTCCAAGCGCCGCCGTGGGCTCGTCCATGATGAGGATGCGGGCGTTGAAATGGATCGCGCGCGCGATGGCCACGGATTGCCGCTGGCCGCCGGAGAGGGCCTTCACCGGCTCCTTGAAACGCCGGAAGTTCGGGTTGAGGCGGCCCATCACCTTGCGGCACTCGGCCTCCATCGCCACGTCGTCGAGCGTACCGTAGGCAGTCATCAACTCTCGCCCGAGGTAGAGGTTCGCGGCGGCGTCGACGTTGTCGGCCAGTGCCAGCGTCTGGTAGATCGTCTCGATCCCAAGCGCCTTGGCGTCGCGGGGATTGTAGATCTCGACCTGCTTTCCATCGACGTAGATTTCGCCTTGGTCGCGTCTGTAGGCGCCGGACAGGATCTTGATCAGCGTCGACTTGCCTGCGCCGTTGTGGCCGAGAAGGCCCACGACTTCGCCGGGGTAGAGGTCGATGCTGGCATGATCGACGGCCTTGATGCCGCCGAAGGCGATCGAGATGTCACGCATTTCGACAAGGGGTGTCGTCATCGCCTGTCTCCTCACTTCAGCCTGCGGCGGTACATCTGGTCGAGCCAGACCGCGAACACGAGAACCCCGCCCACCACCATGTCCTTGTAGGCGCTTTCGAAGTTCAGAAGCGTCATGCCCGATTGCAGCGACTGCATCACGAGCGCACCAAGGATCGCGCCGTAGATCGTGCCGAGACCGCCGGCGAGCGAGGTGCCCCCGATGACCGCGGCGGCGATGGTGTAGAGTTCGTCGAAAAGCCCCAGCGCATTCGAGGCCGCGTCGAGGCGCGCGGCCGAGATGCAGGCCGAGATGCCCGCGAGGGTTCCCATCAGGGCGAAGACCCAGACCGTCAGGCGCTTGGTGTTGATGCCGGCGAGTTCGGCCGCCTCGGGGTTGCCGCCGGTGGCATAGATGTAGCGACCGAAGCGCGTCTTGGTGGCGAGGAATGTCATCACGATGCCAACGCCGAGTGCGATCAGGACCGGCAGCGCGTAGCCGAACGAAATGTCCAGGCCCTCTTCGGGAACGGTCACGTTGTTCTGCTCGGCCCATCTGTTCACGACGCCGGTCGGCCAGTAGTAGCGGTTGATGACGTAGGTCGCGCCCAGCACCAGCACGCAGCCGGTGACGGCGAGGAAGGTCTCGGCCCAGACCGGGCGGAGCGGGAAC
Source organism: Silicimonas algicola (assembly GCF_003970735.1). GTDB lineage: Bacteria > Pseudomonadota > Alphaproteobacteria > Rhodobacterales > Rhodobacteraceae > Silicimonas > Silicimonas algicola. The sequence continues at coordinate 2,819,852 of NZ_CP034588.1, read as the reverse complement.
TCGAACTTGCGCCGCTGCTTGCGGCCATAGAGCAGGCCCGCGACGATGCCCGCGCAGATCAGGAAGGCGATGCCCCAACTTGCGGTGGCTCCGATGGAGCCGGGCGTGGTGCCCGAGATGCCGCCGCCGATCAGCTTGAACGTCTTGTCCATGGGGGCGACGGTTTCTCCCCGGATCACCGCCCAGGACGCGCCGCGCCAGAAGATCAGGCCGCCGAGCGTCACTATGAAGGCCGGGATGCCGGCATAGGCGATCAGCGCCCCGTGGATTGCGCCGATGCTGCCGCCCAGCGCCAGCGCGCAGACCAGTGCGATGACCCAGATCAGCGGGTGGCCGATCGGCAGGCCCAATTGCGGCAACCAGAAGACCTGGAGGCTTCCGATCACCACCGCCACGAAGGCGAGGATCGAGCCGACCGACAGGTCGATGTGGCGCATGACGATGACGAGGACCATGCCCGTCGCCATGACGGCGATGGAGGACGTCTGCACCAGCAGGGTCCAGATGTTTCGTGCCGTCAGGAAGGTGCCGCCGAAGAGCCCGTCGCTTGGCCGCAGCATTCCGCTGTAGATGTCGAAGCCGACCCAGATCGCCACAAGCGCGCCGATCATGCCGAGGATGCGCGAGTCGATCTCGGTCGCGCGCAGAAAGCGGGTCAGGGCGGAGTCGCGGTTGCGCGATGCCGCGCCGGTGCCGCCGGTTGCAGTGTCTGTCATGGTGGCCTCCCCCACGGCGCCGGTTCATGCCGGCTTCGCCGTCAATCCTGCGCCGCGGAGTGCGCGGCGCAGGTCGATGTCATGGTCGGGTCAGGATCAGTCGCAGGCGGGGACCGAACCGGCGGTGACGCCGGCGCAGACCTTTTCCTTCGCGACCCAGCCGGCGTCGATCACCTCGGCCAGCTTGTCCTGGGTGATCGCGTTCGGCGCGATCAGGAAGGCCGGAACTTCGACGCCCTTCGGGCCGCCATTGAAGGTGCTGACGCCGTCGAGTGTGGTGACGTCGGTGCCTTCGGCGATCTGGTTGGCATACTCCGCGGCGGTCTTGCCGAGGACGCGGGCGTCCTTCCAGACCGACACGAGTTGGGTGCCGAGCGCCACGCGGTTCAGCGCGGCGTGGTCGCCGTCCTGGCCGGTGACCGGAACCGAGCCGGCCATGCCCTGCGCTTCAAGCGCCGAGACGACGCCGCCCGCCATGCCGTCGTTCTCGGAGACGACCGCGTCGATGGCGTTGTTGTTGGCCGCGAGGCACTGTTCCATGTTGCGCTGCGCCTGGTCGGGCTTCCAGCCGTCCGTGAAGGTCTCGCAGACGTTCTTGATCGCGCCCGAGTCGATGTTTGGCTGGAGCACTTCCATGATGCCCTGGAACAGGAAGGTCGCGTTCGGGTCGCCCTTGTCGCCCTTGATGAAGGCGAAGTTGCCCTCGGTCTTGCCCTTCTCGAGCATCGTCTGGGCCATCAGGCGGCCGACGCCGACGTTGTCGAAGGTGACATAGAGCGCGTTCGGATCTTCCACGAGCACGTCGTAGGAGATCATCTTCACGCCCGAGTCGGCGGCAAGCTGGAACGACGGCAGGATGGCGTCGGAGTCATAGGCGACGACCATGATGACGTCGACGCCCTGGTTCACGAGACCCTCGATGTCGGCGGCCTGCTTGGAGGCCGAGAGCTGAGCGTCGGTCGAGATGTAGGTGTTGCCGGCGGCCTCGACGACTTCCTTGATCGCGGCTTCGTCGGTCTTCCAGCGCTCTTCCTGGAACGTCTTCCAGGACACGGCGATGGTCTTGCCCTCGGCGAAAGACGCGGCGGGCATCACGCTGGCGAGCGCAACGCTGGCCAGCAGAGTCTTGACTGCAAATTTCATGGTGTATCCTCCCAGAGTACCATTATAGAGGACTTATTTAATTCGATCCTCGAAAAAATAACTGGCGGAACGGCTCCGTTCTGTCAAGAATAAAGCAGGGGAGGGCCCGCGATTTCGCGGGCTTCAGGGAGATCCGCGAAGCCAGTGGTGGGACCGACGCCAGCCGCCGCGATTCAGCGTTCCGACGACCTGCGTCGCCAGAACAAGCGTCGCATCCTTGCGGCCTTGCGGGTCCAGCGTGCGCTCGCCCGGACCGAACTGGCTGCGGCGACAGGGCTCAGCGCCTCGACGGTCAGCGCCGCCACGTCCGAGTTGATCGCGACCGGACATCTCGTCGAAGCCGACCTTACGCCCGCGCCCGATGACGATACGGCACGGTCGGCCGGGGGCAGGGGTCGTCCGCGCGTCGCGCTGTCGCGCCGGCCGGGCGCCGCCTCGGTCGCGGCGCTGACCATCACGGTGAACGCCATCCAGGTCGACCTCGTGGACTTCGCCGGCGACACGATCTGCACGCGCTCGGAGCCCTCGCGCACGGGAAGCCTCGCGCAGGCCGATTTCGCCTCGAGAATTTCCTCCCTCGTCGAGACGGCGCTCGCCGCAGCGCCGAAAGGCACAGGGCCCCTGTCGTCGGTCGCCGTAGCCGTGCAGGGGGTCGTCGACGCAGAGGGCGAGGTGCTGCACTGGTCGCCCATGTCTCCGCACCGGAACGTGGGGCTGGCCGCCGAACTGTCGCGGACGCTCGGAGCCGAGGTGCGGCTCGCCAACGACGCCGACATGATCGCGGCGGCGCTGCACCACGACGAGCCCGAGCGTTTCGGCGGGGATTTCGCCGCGATCCTTCTGTCCTACGGCGTCGGCATGGGCATGTTCCTTGGCGGCACGCTTTTTCACGGTGCGCGCACCTCGGCGGCAGAGATCGGGCATGTGCCCTTCGAGGCGGGCGGCGCGCTGTGCCGCTGCGGCCGCTTCGGCTGCGTCGAGGCCTATGCCAGCGAATACGGCATCTGGCGCGCCGCGACGGGCGCGGACCCCCGCGTCGTGCCGGCCGAGCCGCCCGACCGCGCGGCGATGGCGGGCATCGCGGCGCGTGCGGCAGCGGGTGACGCCTGCGCCATCGAGGCCTACCGGACGGCGGGCCGGGCCCTCGGACATGCCGTCCTGACGCTCTACACCGTGTTCGACCCCGTGACCGTCGCCTTCGTCGGCTCGGGCGCGCTGGCCTTCGATCTGTGGGAGCCGGTGGTGCGCGAGGCGCTCTGCGGTCCCAGCACGGGCCTGCCCTACGAGGGGGCGCTGTTCTACGGCTATCCCGAGAACATCGGCCTGATGAGCCGGGGCGCCGTCATCACGGCGCTTTCCAACCTCGACAGAACCATCGACGTCGACCGGCTTCAGTCAGGCTGACGCGGTCCCGGCGATCTGTTTGTGCCTCGGGCGAAGCGGGTGCAATCTGCCCGGGACGCGAGCGCAGAGGCGATCCATGCACGACGACTTCCAGGACATCCGCGACGGCATCCGCGCGCTCTGCGCCCAGTTTCCCGATGAGTACCACCGAAAGATCGATGCCGAGCGCGGCTATCCGGAGGCCTTCGTCGAGGCGTTGACCCGCGAAGGCTGGATGGCCGCGCTGATCCCCGAGGAGTACGGCGGCTCGGGCCTTGGCCTCACCGAGGCCAGCGTCATCATGGAGGAGATCAACCGGCAGGGCGGCAACTCGGGCGCCTGTCATGGCCAGATGTACAACATGAACACCCTCGTCCGGCACGGGTCCGAGGAGCAGAAGCGCCGCATCCTGCCGAAACTCGCCAGTGGAGAACTGCGGCTCCAGAGCATGGGCGTGACCGAGCCCACGACCGGCACCGACACGACGCAGCTCAAGACGACCGCCGTCCGGAAGGGCGACCGCTATGTCGTCAACGGGCAGAAGGTCTGGATCAGCCGGGTGCAGCATTCGGACCTGATGATCCTTCTTGCGCGCACCACACCCCTGTCCGAGGTCTCGAAGAAGTCGGACGGTCTCTCGATCTTCCTCGTCGACGTGAAGGAGGCGATGGCGAAGGGGATGGAGGTCAAGCCGATCGCCAACATGGTCAACCACGAGACCAACGAGCTGTTCTTCGACGACCTGGAAATCCCGGCAGACAACCTGATCGGAGAGGAAGGCAAGGGATTCAAATACATCCTGACCGGCCTTAACGCGGAACGCACGCTGATCGCGGCCGAGTGCATCGGCGACGGCTACTGGTTCACCGACCGGGTGACGAAATACGTCTCGGAGCGCCACGTCTTCGGCCGTCCGATCGGCCAGAACCAGGGCGTGCAGTTCCCGATCGCTGAAGCCTTCATCGAGGTCGAGGCGGCGAACCTGATGCGCTGGAAGGCCTGCCGGCTCTACGATGAAGGCAAGCCCTGCGGAGCCGAGGCGAACATGGCGAAGTACCTGGCCGCCAAGGCGTCCTGGGAGGCGGCCAACGCCTGTCTCCAGTTCCACGGCGGCTTCGGCTTCGCCTGCGAATACGACGTCGAGCGCAAGTTCCGCGAGACGCGGCTCTACCAGGTGGCGCCGATCTCGACGAACCTGATCCTCTCCTACGTGGCCGAGCATGTCCTCGGCCTGCCGAGGTCGTTCTGATGCTGCCTCTGCAGGGCCTCACGGTCGTCGCCGTCGAACAGGCCGTCGCCGCGCCCTTCTGCACCGCGCGCCTGGCGGATGCAGGCGCCGAAGTCATCAAGATCGAACGGCCCGAGGGCGATTTCGCGCGCGGCTACGATGCGGTCGCGGCGGGGCAGTCGAGCTATTTCGTCTGGCTGAACCGGGGCAAGACCAGCGTGACGCTGGACCTGGGGTCGGAGGCGGGGAAGGCGCGGCTCTCCGATCTGATCGCAGGCGCGGACGTCCTCGTCCAGAACCTGAAGCGCGGCGCGCTGGCCCGGCTGGGCTTCGATCCCTTCGCGCTGCGGACGGCGAACCCGCGCCTTATCACCTGCTCGATCACGGGCTACGGGGAGGAGGGTCCCTTCGCCGACCGCAAGGCCTACGACCTGCTGATCCAGGCGGAATCCGGCCTCTGCTCGATCACCGGCGGCCCGGGCGAGCCGGCCCGTGTCGGCGTCTCTCTCGTCGACATCGCGACCGGGGCGACCGCGCACGCGGCGATCCTCGAGGCGCTGATCCGGCGCGGCGTGACGGGCGAGGGGGCGGCGATCTCGGTCTCGATGTTCGACGTGATGGCCGACTGGCTGACCGTGCCGCTTCTGAACCACGAGGGCGGACGGACGCCGCAGCGCGTCGGGATGGCGCATCCCTCCATCGCGCCCTACGGGATCTTCACGGCGAAGGACGGCGCGCAGATCCTGATCTCGGTCCAGAGCGACCGCGAATGGCGCGCCCTTTGCGCCACGTTCCTCGGCAAGCCCGAACTGGGCCTCGACCCCCGCTTCGCCACCAATGTCGCCCGCGTCGCGCACAGAGACGAGACGGACGGCGCGGTGGCCGAGGGGTTTGCCCGCATGACGGAGGACGAGGCGACGGCTGCGCTTCTGGAGGCGGATGTCGCACTCGCGGCGGTCAACGACATGGCGGGACTGTCGGCGCATCCGCACCTGCGCCGCATCACGGTGGGCACGCCGAACGGCCCCGTCAGCTATCCCGCCCCGGGGCCGCTCTGGTATGGCGAGGACCGCGCCTATGGCGATGTGCCAGCCTTGAACCCGTCCGCCTGAAGGAGACCGCCCATGTCCCGACTGCCGCCCCCGATCCTGTCTCATGTCTGCGATCTCGAAGTGGACCTCGACCCGATCTTGGAGATGGGAACCGGCCGCGCGGGGCATCGGCGCATCGTGCCGATCATCGGCGGACGGGTCGAAGGCCCTCGCTTGAACGGACGCATCCTGAACCTCGGCGCGGACTGGCAGACGGTCTTCGCAGATGGCATGGCCGAACTCGACACGCGCTATGCCATCGAGACCGACGACGGCGCCCTGATCGAGATCCGCAACTACGGACTTCGCCACGGCCCGCCCGAAGTCATCGCCGCGATCGCGCGGGGCGAGGAGGTCGATCCCTCGACCTACTACATGCGCACCCATGCGCGGCTCGAGACAGGGGACACGCGCTACGCTTGGGTCAACGGCACGCTCTTCGTCGGCAACGGTGCGCGTCTGGCGGGGAAGGTGGTCGTGTCGCTCTTCGCGCTGGAGTGACGTCTCAGCCCATGGTGCGGGGCAGCCAGAGCACCAGCGAGGGTACGGCGACGAGGAGTGCGAGCCGCAGAATGTCCGCCGCGACGAAGGGCAGGACGCCCTTGAAGATCGTCGGCAGCGAGATGTCCCGCGCTATGGAGTTGATGACGAAGACGTTCATCCCGACCGGCGGCGTGATGAGGCCAAGCTCGACCGTCATCACGATGATGACGCCGAACCAGATCGGGTCGAACCCCATCTGGGTCACGACGGGAAAGACGATGGGAACCAGAAGGATGATCATCGCCATCGCGTCGAGGATGCAGCCCATGATGACGAAGAAGACCAGGATCAGGGCAAGCGTCCCGTAGGCGCCAAGCTCCAGCGACACGAGCCAGGCGGTGATCTTCTGCGGGCTCTGCGTCACGGCGAGGAAGTAGCCGAAGAGGATGGCGCCGATCAGGATGGTGTAGATCGCGACCGAGGTGCGCAGCGCCTCGATCAGGCTGTCGAGCAGCAGCCGCGCTGTCAGCCGCCCGCGCAGGATGCCGATGAGCGCCGTCAGCACCGATCCCACCGCCGCCGCCTCGGTTGCGGTGGAGAAACCGAAGTAGATGCTGCCGATGATCGCGATGAAGAGGACGAGTACGGCCCAGACGCCCGCCAGTGACCGGACGGCCTCGCCGAGATCGAAGGCTTCGCCCGCGGGCAGTCTGCGGCCGTGGGCGATGCGGACGGCGGCCATGTACATCAGGATCGCGATGAAGCCCGGCACGATCCCCGCCACGAACAGGCGGCCCACGTCTTGTTCCGTGATGTAGCCATAGACTGCCAGCACCACGGAGGGCGGGATCAGGATGCCGAGCGTCCCGCCCGCGGCGATGACGCCGGTCGAGACGTCGTCAGGGTAGCCCGCGCGCTTCATCTCGGGCAGCGCGATCTTGGTCATCGTGGCGGCGGTGGCGACCGACGAGCCGCAGATCGCGGCGAAGCCGGCGCAGGCGCCGATGGTCGACATCGCCATCCCGCCCCGCATGAAGCCGAACCAGTGCCGCCCGGCGCGGAACAGCTCGCGGGACATGCCCGAGTTGGTTGCGAGGACGCCCATCAGCACGAAGAACGGGATGAGCGTCAGGTTGAAGTCCGTGACGGTGCGGATCGGCGACTGCGCCAGCAGGTTCAGCGCGGGTTTCGGCCCGGTCACCGCCGCGAAGCCGCCGACGCCGACGAGGCCCATGGCGACGCCGATCGGAACGCGCAGAATCATCATGGCGAACAGCGCCACGAAGCCCGCGACGGCGATCATGTCGCCGCTCATGCGTCGGGCTCTCCGGTCTCGATGCTCTCGAAATGGTCCAGCGTGCCGCGCCCCGTGACGATCAGGATGAGACGCGCGAGGATGGCGGGCAGGCTTACGGCGACGCCGAGCCAGATCAGCGCCATCATAGGCCAGGCGGGCATCCTCAGGTCCATCGTCGACTCGCCGCTGCCCGCCGCCGAGGACACCCGCCCGAACATCTTCCAGGTCAGAAGTGCCGCGAAGATCAGCAGGACCGTCCAGGCGAAGGTGTCGATCCAGCGGCGCGTGCCGGGCCGGACCCATTCGGCCAGGAGATCGACCTTGATGTGCGACCCGCGATACCCGACCGAGGCGAAGCCCCACATGATCGCGGCCCCGAGCAGCAGGCGCGAAAGGTCGAAGGCGTCGGGCAGGGGATAGGCGAAGAGGTAACGCCCGATGGCCGAGGCCACGACGAGAAGCGTGACGAGGCCCATGATGATACCCGCCACCGCCTCGATGGCGTGTGCGATCCGTTCGAGGAGGCTGGCAAGACGCTGCATGGGTGTCGGGGAGGGCGGCGGCGTCCGCCGCCCGTCCTGGTCAGAAGCGGCTGTCGTGACGCTCGAGCGCCTCGACGTAGCCCTGGTAGAGCGTTTCGGCGTCGGCACCCACATCGGTCTTCCACTGGTCGATCAGCGGCTGCGCGGCGTCGCGCCACATCTGCACCTCTTCCTCGGTCGGCTCGTAGAGCGTGTGTTCGCCCGAGTCGATCATCTTCTGGCGGCCCGAAGCTTCGTTCTCGGCCCAGCCTTCCGAGAACTTGCGCGACCATTCCGGCGTGCAATGGTCGTCGAGGATCGCGCGCAGATCCTCGGGCATCCCGTTGTAGGTGTCCTTGTTGATGAGAAGGAGCTGCGCAGAGATGTAGAACGGCATGTCGAGATGATACTTCGTCTCGCTGTCGATCCCGAAGATGTAGATCGAGTTCCACGGGAAGGTGATGGCGTCCGCCGTGCCGTTGGCGATGGCCTCGCGGGCTTCGGGGGCGGGCACCTGGACCGGTCCGCCGCCAAGTCCGCTGATGAAGCGGGCCATGGTGGCGTGGGCAGGGCGCACGTTCAGGCCGCTGACGTCCGCAGGGACCTTGATCGGGTTCTTGGAATGGAAGGTGCCCGGATCATGCGGGTTCGCGATGCAGAACTTGACGTCCGACATCTCGGTCTCGGCGATCGGCGCATACCATTCGTGCATCGCCTGAGCGCCGCCGACGGCGTTGTTGGCGTGGAACGGGATCTCGACGAGGCTGTAGATCGGGAAGCGCCCGGCCTGGTAGCCGGGGTTGGTGTAGGTGATGTCGGCGATGCCGTCGCGCGCCATGTCGTAATGGTCGGGCGCCGCGCCGAGTTGCTGCGCGGGGAAGACCTGCACGGCGATCCGGCCATCCGAGGCCTCGCTAAGGGACTGGATCCAGGGCTCGATGCCAAGGGTGTGGACGGGGTGCGTCGGCGGAAGCCAGTGCGAGAGGCGAAGCGTCACCTCCTGGGCCTGGGCCGTGCCGGTAATGCAAAGGGTTGCGGCAATCGCCGCGATGGTGCGCGTGGACATGGGTGTCCTCCCTGAATGAGCGACTCGTGGCGGTCGTTTACCGGGTCAACAATGACCGAGGATAACCTTCCCGGCAAGACGGCGGTTTTCCCCCGGTTACCGCGACACGGGCGAGCGCTTGGTGAGGCCGAGCGTCTGGCGGACCTCGGTGGGTCCGATGACGCGGGCGCCCATGTTCTCGACGATCGTCACCGCGCGCTCGACCAGTTGCGCGTTGGTCGCCAGGACGCCCTTGTCGAGGAAGAGGTTGTCCTCCAGCCCCACGCGCACGTTGCCGCCCGCCAGCACTGCCGCCGCGACGTAGGGCATCTGGTCCCGGCCCAGGCTGAAGGCCGACCAGGCCCAGTCCTCGGGGATCGCGTTCACCATTGCGAGGAAGGTGTTGAGGTCGCTTGGCGCGCCCCAGGGCACACCCATGCAAAGCTGGACGAGCGCGGGCGAAGCAAGGGTGCCCTCGCGTACCAGTTCCTTGGCGAACCAGAGGTGGCCGGTGTCGAACGCCTCGATCTCGGGCTTGACGCCGAGGTCGGTCATCATCCGTCCCATGGCGCGCAGCATCCCGGGCGTGTTGGTCATCACGTAGTCGGCCTCGGCGAAGTTCATCGTGCCGCAGTCGAGGGTGCAGATCTCGGGCAGGCAGTCTGCGACATGCGCCATGCGGTCGGCGGCCCCGCCCATGTCCGTCGCGGCCTCGTTCAGCGGAAAGGGAGCCTCGGGCGGGCCGAACACCATGTCGCCGCCCATGCCCGCCGTCAGGTTCAGGATCACGTCGACCTCGGCGTCGCGGATGCGGTCCGTCACCTCGCGGTACAACTCGACCCTGCGGGAGGGCCTGCCCGTGTCGGGGTCCCGGACATGGCAGTGGACGATGGCGGCCCCTGCACGCGCCGCGTCGATGGCCGAGGCGGCGATCTGTTCGGGGCTGCGGGGGACGTGCGGGCTACGGTCCTGCGTGCCCCCCGAGCCGGTCACGGCGCAGGTGATGAAGACCTTGCGGTTCATGGTCAGCGGCATGTCATCGTCCTTTCCAGACGGGGTCGCGTTTCTCGGCAAAGGCGCGGGCGCCTTCCTTCTGGTCGTCCGAACGGTACAGCCTCTCGACCGTGGCGAACTGGCTCTTGGTAATCCGGTTCATGGCGTCCTGGAACGTCATCGCCTCGGCCTCGCGCACGATCTCCTTGATCGCGGCCTGGACGAGGGGCGGGCCGGCTGCAAGCTGGTCGGCCAGCGCGCGGGCCTCGGCCATCAGGTCGGCGGCGGGAAGGATGCGGTTGACAAGCCCCCACCGCGCCGCCTCCTCGGCGTCGAGCCAGCGGCCGGTCAGCAGCATCTCCATCGCGATGTGATAGGGGATGCGCTTCGGCAGCTTGACCGAGGCTGCGTCCGCGACGGTGCCCGAACGGATTTCCGGGAGGGCGAAGGTCGCGTGTTCGGCGGCGAGGATCAGGTCGGCCGACAACGCCAGCTCCAGACCGCCGCCGCAGCAGATGCCGTTCACGGCGGCGATGACGGGCTTGTTGAGGCCGCGCAACTCCTGCAGCCCGCCGAAACCGCCCTTGCCGTAGTCGCCATCGACCGCATCGCCCGAAGCCGCCGCCTTCAGGTCCCAGCCGGGGCAGAAGAACTTCGCGCCCGACCCGGTCAGGATCGCCACGCGCAGGTCGGGGTCGTCGCGGAAGCCGGTGAAGGTATCGCCCATGATCCGGCTCGTGGCGAGGTCGATGGCGTTCGCGGGCGGCCGGTCGAGCGTGACCTCGAGGATAGTGCCCCGGCGTTCGGTCTTGACGGGCGTGTCGGTCATCTCAGTCCTCCGTACGGATCAGGGCGTCCGCCGCGACGGCGCACGAGGGGCCGCAGATCAGCGGGTTGATTTCGACTTCCTGCGGGCGCGCGGCCTCGACGTAGGACTGCACCGCCATGACCGCGTCGAGGACGGCGTCGATGTCGGCAGCGGGACGGCCTCGGAAACCGTGCAGGAGGGGGGCCATGCGCAAGCGGTCGAGCGCCGCGCACACCGACGCGCGGCTTGCGGGGACAAGGAGCGACGTGCGGTCGTCGATCAACTCGGCCAGGGTACCGCCTGCGGCGAGCGTCAGGACGTAGCCATGCGCCGGGTCCGAGACGACGCCGACGAGAAGCTCGGCCACGCCGTCCGTCACCATCCGCTCGACGAGGAAGCCCGAGGCGGGCATGGCGGTCGCGGCATCGAGGACGGCCTTTGCATCCGTCAGGGCAACGGCCACCGCGCCCGCTTCGGTCTTGTGGGCGATGCCGCGTCCCTTCAGCACGACCGGAAAGCCGAGACGTGTGGCGGCTTCGGCGGCGGCCTCCGCTGTGTCGGCCAGGTCGGAGGCGGGCACATGCAGACCGTGTTTCGCAAGGCGCGCCTTCGCCTCGACCTCGTCCAGCACGACGCCCGGCGCGGCAGGCGGCGGCATGAGGAGAGGAACCGCATCGCCGCGCGTCTGGCCGAGCGTTGCGGCGATGGACATGGCGGCGATGGCCTCGTCGAGACCGCAGAAGGGAACGATGCCCGACGCCATGAGCCGGATCGCATAAGCCTCGGGCATCGTCTCCTTCAGCGATGCGACGATGGCCATGGGCTTGCCTGTCGTGGTCTTGGCGCGCGCCACGGCGGCGATTACCGGCTCCCAGGCCGAGGCGTCGCAGCGCTCGAGGCGGGGGAAGTCGAGGACGACCATGCCCATCCCCAGATCGCCCTGCATCATCGCGGTAAAGCAGGCGCTCAGCGCCGCCTCGTCGCCCCAGATGTAGGTGTGATAGTCGAGCGGGTTCGCCAGCGCGACCTTCGGTCCGAGGGCCGTTCTCAGGCCGGCCGCCTGCGTGGCGTCGAGGGGCGGAAACGCGAGGCCTGTGCCTTGGGCCGTGTCCGCAACGAGGCTCGCCTCGCCGCCCGAGCACGACATCGACGCGATGCGGTTCGAGGGCAGGGGCCCCGCGACATGGAGAAGCTTCAGCGTTTCGAGCAGGACGGGCAGGGACCGCGCCCGTCCGAACCCGAGCCGGGCGAGAAGCGCCTCGGCGCCCGCGTCGCTGCCGGCGAGCGAGGCGGTGTGCGAGACGGTCGCGGCCCGCGCCTGGTCAGAGCGCCCGACCTTGAGGACGACGACCGGCTTGCCGAGGTCGCGCGCCTCGCCGGCCAGCGCCTCGACGCCGCGCAGGTCGTCGAAGCCTTCGACATGCAGGCCGAGCGCCGTAACCCGTTCGTCGCGGATCAGGGCGCGGGCGATGGAGGAAACGCCGGTCTGGGCCTGGTTTCCGGCGGTCACGACGTAGGCCAGCGGCAGGCCCCGGTCCTGCATCGTCAGGTTGATGGCGATGTTCGACGACTGGGTGACCAGCGCCACGCCGCTCTCGACGCGCACGCCGCCGTGCTGGTCCGGCCAGAGCGCCGCGCCGTCGAGGTAGTTGAGGAAGCCGTAGCAGTTCGGCCCGAGGATCGTCATGTCGCCGGCCGCCGCGAGGAGTTCGTCCTGCAGCGTGGCTCCGTCTCCGGTCTCGGCCTCCGCCTCGCGGAAGCCCGAGGCGAAGCAGACAGCGCCGCCCGCGCCCAAGGCCGCAAGCGCGCGCACGGCTACGACCGTGTCCTGGCGGTTGATGCCGACAAAGGCGGCGTCGGGGATGCCCGGCAGAAGGTCGATGGCGGGGACGGTTGGCAGCCCGCAGACCTCGGGTTTCGTCGGATGGACGGGCCAGATCTCCCCCGAGAACCCGATCCGGCGGCACTGGTCGATCACGTTCGCACACCATGCCCCGCCGCCGATCACGGCGATGGAGCGTGGGCGCAGAAGGCGGTCGAGACCGGCCATCACGCGCCGAGCGGCCGGAGCAGGTCGCGCGAGATGATGTGGCGCTGGATCTCGGAGGTGCCGTCCCAGATCCGCTCAACGCGGGCGTCGCGCCAGAAGCGTTCCATCGGCAGGTCGTCCATCAGCCCCATGCCGCCGAAGATCTGCAGGCTCGCATCCGTCACCCGCGCCAGCATCTCGGAGGCGTAGAGCTTGGCGCTGGAGATCTCGCGGTTCGAGGGCAGTCCCTCGTCCACGCGCCAGGCAGCCGAAAGGGTCAGCCAGTCGGCGGCGTCGATCTCGGTGACCATGTCGGCGAGCGGGAAGCCCACGCCCTGGAAGCGGCCGATGGGCTGGCCGAACTGATGGCGTTCGGCGGCATACTTCAGCGCCAGGTCGAAGCAGCGCCGCGCACGTCCGACGCAGAAGGCGGCGACGGTCAGGCGCGTGCCGTGCAGCCAGTCGTTCATCACGTCGAAGCCGCCGTCGACCACGCCCAGAACCTGCGCGTCAGGCAGGCGGCAGTCGTCGAAGGTCAGGATCGAATTCGGGTAGCCGCGGTGACTGACGGAGGCATAGCCCGGCCGGATGGCAAAACCGGGCGTGCCTCGGTCGACGAGGAAAGCGGTCAGACGCTTCTTCGGGCCTTTGGCTGTCTCGTCCACGCCTGTCGCGGCAAAGACGGTCACGAAATCAGCGTGTTCCGCACCGGAGATGAAGTGCTTCGTGCCGTTCAGGACCCAGTCGCCACCCTGCCGGACAGCGGTGCATTTCATGCCGCGCACATCCGAGCCCGCATCGGGTTCGGTCATGGCGAGGGCGTCCAGCTTCTCGCCCCTGACAGCGGGCAGGAGGTACTTCTCGCGCTGCGCGCCCTCGCAGGCCATGAGTATGTTCTGCGGACGACCGAAGAAGTGAACGAGCGCCATCGAGCCTCGGCCCAGTTCGCGCTCGACCAGCGTGAAGTCGAGATGCGACAGTCCCGCCCCGCCGACCTCCTCGGGGAAGTTGCAGGCGTAGAATCCGAGCGCGATGCACTTCCGCCTGATCTCGTCGCCAAGCTCCTGCGGGACGTGCCCCAGACGCTCGACCTCGGCCTCATGGGGCTGGATCTCGGTCTCGACGAAGCTGCGGACGGTGGAGACGATCATCTCCTGCTCGCCGGTCAATCCGAAGTGCATGGCGCCCCCTCCGCGGTCTTCGTGATGTGTAGCGCCCGGCGGGTCGGCGCGCGACGGGTTTTCGCGGGTGCGCCTTCAGGCCGTGACGCCCGACGCGACCGCCTCGGCAAAGGCCCGCGTGCCGGAGGTGCCGCCAATGTCGCGGGTGCGCAGGGCCGGAGTCGAAAGCGCGGCCTCGAGGCTCGCGTCGATGGCGCGGGCGGCATCAAGGAGGGCGGCGTCGCCCTCGCGCTGACCCATCCAGGCTAGCAGCATCGCCGCCGAGGCAATGAGGGAGGCGGGGTTCGCCACATCCTTGCCCGCGATATCCGGCGCCGAGCCGTGCTGCGCCTGGGCCATCGCGGCCGTCTCGCCCGCGTTCAGTGACGCGGCGAGGCCGAGGCTGCCCGCCAGTTCCGACGCCAGGTCGGACAGGATGTCGCCGAACATGTTGGTCGTGACGATCACGTCGAAGCGGTCGGGCGCGCGGACGAGGTGGGCGCACATCGCGTCGACAAGTTCCTCGTCGTAGCGCACCTCGGGATGCTCGGCGGCGATCGTGCGGCAGCATTCGAGGAACAGCCCGTCGCTGATCCGCATGACGTTGGCCTTGTGGACGGCGGTGACGTGCTTTCCGCGCGTCTCTGCCAGCGCGAAGGCCTCGCGCGCGATCCGCATCGAGGCGTGGCGCGTGATGCGGCGGAAGGCGAGCGAGACGTCGGCGGTCACCATGATCTCGCGCGGTCCGGTGTGAAGGTTGCGGTCGGCGTAGAAGCCCTCGGTGTTCTCGCGCACGATGACGAGGTCGAGCGGCACGCCTGCGCGCGGCGGGATGCCGGCGCGGCTGCGCGCCGGGCGGATGTTGGCGAAGAGGTCGAGCCGCTTGCGCAGTTCGCCGGACGGGTTCAGCCCGCCTTCGGCGCGCGGCGGATAGGCGTTGTGCGACACCGGGCCGAGGACGATGCCGTCGCAGGCGCATATCGCCTCGAAGGCGCTGTCGGGGAAGGTGCTGCCGGCGGCCTTCAGCGCGGGAAAGCCGACCTCGATGGTGCGGAACGACAGGCCGAGGCCGAAGGTCGTCGAGGCGGTCTCGAGGACGAGACGCGTCGCTTCCGCGATCTCGGGCCCGATGCCGTCACCGGGCAGAAGGGCGATGGGTCTTTCGGGCATGACGTCTCCTCCGTTGTCGCCGGGGTAGCGGGGCGCGGGAGAGGATGCAAATGCAGAACTTCCCGTTGCGGCTGCGACGGGCCTCGGCCACCATGACGCGCAACCTGTCCCACCCGGTGATCCCATGAAATCCATCGTCATCCATGCGCCCAAGGATCTGAGGATCGAGGACCATGAGGTCCCGTCACCCGGACAGGGGCAGGTGCTGGTCCGTGTCGCCACGGGCGGCATCTGCGGCACCGACCTGCACTATTATCATCACGGCGGCTTCGGCGCGGTGCGGCTGAAGGAGCCGATGATCCTCGGGCACGAGGTGTCGGGGCATGTCGAGGCGCTGGGCGAGGGTGTCACCGACCTGGCGACCGGCCAGCTTGTCGCCGTTTCGCCGTCGCGTCCCTGCCGGGCGTGCAAGTTCTGCTTCGAGGGAAAGCCGAACCATTGCCTCAACATGCGGTTCTATGGCTCGGCAATGCCGTTTCCCCATATCCAGGGGGCTTTCAGCGAATGGCTGATCGCCGAGGTGTCGCAATGCGCCGACGCGACCGGGCTGGCGAGCGGCGAAGCGGCGATGGCCGAGCCTCTGGCGGTCTGCCTTCATGCGACGCGGCGGGCGGGCGATCTCTTGGGCAAGCGCGTTCTCGTCACCGGCTGCGGCCCGATCGGGCTTCTGTGCATCCTCGCCGCCCGCCGCGCCGGAGCGGCCGAGATCGTGGCGACGGACCTGACCGACTTCACGCTTGGCATGGCGAAGGCCAATGGCGCCGACCGGGTGGTCAACATGGCGAGCGAGCCGGAGGGCCTGGCTGCCTATTCGGCGGAGAAAGGATATTTCGACGTCCAGATGGAGTGCGCCGGATCTCCCGCCGCCGTCGCGGCGGGCATCGCCGCCCTGCGACCCGGCGCGGTCATCGTCCAGCTCGGTCTCGGCGGCGACATGCAACTCCCGGTCCAGGCGCTGACGCAGAAAGAGCTTCAACTCAGAGGGTCGTTCCGCTTCCACGAGGAGTTCGCCATAGGCGTCGAATTGATGCGGAAGGGCCTGATCGACGTGAAGCCGCTCATCACCCACACGGTGTCGCTGCCCGACGCCGAGGAGGGCTTCCGCCTCGCCACCGACCGCGGCCGGACGATGAAGGCGCAGATTGCGTTCGACCGGTCCTAGAGTCCGCCGCCGGTCGGTCCCGGCGGCGGGGTGATCTGCGGTCAGGCGAACTCGATGCCGTCGTCTTCCATCGGCAGGCGCATCACGCGGCGGCCGATGGCCTGGTAGATCGCGTTGGCGACGGCTGGGCCAGCGGGAGGCAGGCCGGGCTCGCCGATACCCGTGGGCGGCTCGGTCGACGAGACGATGTGGACCTCGATTTTCGGCATGTCGCCGATCCTGAGCGGCGGGTAGTCGGGGAAGTTCGACTGGTCGACCTCGCCGTCGGTGAAGGTGATCTTCTGCCGCATCGCGTGGCTGAGGCCATAGCCGATGGCGCCTTCCACCTGCGCTCGGATGACGTCGGGATTGACCGCCGTGCCGACGTCGACGGCCGCCACGATGCGCTCGAGCTTGATCCTGCCGTCCTGGCTCGACACCTCGGCGACTTCGGCGACGTAGCTGTTGAACGACTGGTGGACGGCGATGCCGCGCCCCCAGCCCTCGGGCAGGTCGCCGCCCCAGCCGGCCTTTTCGGCGGCGAGGTTCAGGACGCCCAGGTGCCGGGGCTTTTCGGCGAGAAGGCCCCGCCGGAACTCGACCGGATCGGCGCCCGCCGCCTCGGCGAGCATGTCCATCGCCACCTCCATCGCATAGGCGGAATGGCTGTGTCCGACGGACCGCCACCAGAGGACGGGAATGGCCGACTCCATGTTGCGGAGGTCGACGCGCAGGCCCGGCAGGGCATAGGCGGTGTCCTTGACGCCCTCGACCGAGAAGTCGTCGACGCCGTCGTGAACCGCCATCGCGGCCATAGGCGTGCCCGAGAAGATCGACTTGTTCGCCAGCGAAGAATGCCAGGCCGTGGCCTTGCCGTTGGCGTCGACTCCGGCGCGGACACGGTGCCAGCACATCGGGCGGTAGTACCCGCCTCGGATGTCATCCTCGCGTGTCCACACGAGCTTCACCGGCTGTCCGGTCCCGAGCGCCATCGCGGCGAAGGTCGCCTCAACCTCGTAGTCCGAGTTGAAGTTGGCGCGACGGCCGAAGGATCCGCCCGCATAGACGGTCTCGATCGAGACGTTCTCGGGTCCGACGCCCGAGACGGCGCCCACGGCCCCCTGGGTGACGGTATGGAATTGCGTGCCGTCCCAGATCTTCACCTTGCCGTCTTTGATCTGCACGACGCAGTTCAACGGCTCCATCGGAGCATGCGCGAGGAAGGGGAAACGGAACTCAGCCTCGATTGTCTTCGCCGCCGCCGCAAGCGCTTCATCCGTGCCGCCGTCGTTCTGGGCGATCATGCCCTCTTCCTCGAGAGCGGCGGCATAGTCCGCCTCCATCGCGTCGGTCGACCGCGTTTCGGCCTCGGTGAAATCCCATTCCGCCTCGACGGCGTCACGGGCCTGCATCGCGTTCCAGGTGTTGTCGGCAAAGACCGCGACGCCCGCAGGCGTTTCCTTGACCGCGACCACGCCCGGCATCGCGGAGGCCGTTGTCGCATCGAAGGACGCGAGCTTGCCGCCGAACTTGGGCGAGCGCAGCAGCACCGCATAGACGACGCCCTCGGGCATCACGTCCATCGCGAAGATCGCCTTGCCGGTGGTCTTGTCGGCGCTGTCCTTGCGGGCAAGTTTATCCCGCCCGATCAGGGTGAAGGCGGAAGGGTCCTTGAGGGTCGGCTCCGCAGGGATGTCGGCGGCGTCGGCCCCGCCGATCAGGTCGTCGAAGGTCGCCGTGTTGCTGCCGCTGGTCACCGTGCCGTTCGCGACGCTGACCGTGGAGGCTTCGACGCCCCACAGGCGCGCGGCGGCGGCCACCATCATCGCGCGGGCGGCGGCGCCGGCCTTGCGGTACTGCTCGTAACTGTTCGCGATGGCGGTCGACCCGCCGGTGCCCTGCACGCCGAAAAGCGTGTTGATGTAGATCTCGGTGTTGGCCGGAGCGAACTCGATGGCGACCTTGTCCCAGTCGGCATCAAGCTCCTCGGCCACGAGCGTGGACAACCCGGTCGAGGTGCCTTGGCCCATTTCGAAGTGCTTGAGGATGACCACGACCGTCCCGTCGGGGTCGATGCGGACGAAGGGGTTCACCACGGTGCCGCCCATGTGGGCCGCGGCCCATGACCCGCGGGCGGTGAGGCCCACGAGGACGCCGGCGCTGCCGGTGGCGAGGAAGCTTCTGCGCGAGAGAGTGACGTTCATGGCTCAGGCCTCCAACCGGCGGGATGCTTCGTGGATCGCGGCGCGGATGCGGACATAGGTCGCGCAGCGGCAGACGTTTCCGTCCATCGCCGTGTCGATGTCGTCGTCCGTGGGTTTGGGCGTCGTGGTCAAGAGGTCGATCGCCTGCATGATCTGGCCCGACTGGCAGTAGCCGCACTGGACGACGTCGAGGTCCTTCCAGGCGCCCTGCACCGCAGTGGCGACCGGACCTGACAGGCCCTCGATGGTGGTCACCTCGGCCCCCTCGACATCGCCGAGAAAGGTCTGGCACGAGCGGACGGCCACTCCGTCGACATGAACGGTGCAGGCGCCGCAGGAGGCGACGCCACAGCCGAACTTGGTGCCGGTCAGCTTGCGAACGTCTCGGATCGCCCACAGCAGGGGCATGTCGGGAGACGCGTCGATGGCGACGGACTCACCGTTCAGGGTAAGGGAAATGCTCAAGGGGTTTACCTCCCGGATGATGGCGGGGTCTGCGCACGTTGGGGGCGCGTCCCGGGGTACCGCCATTCTAGGACGGCTTCATCCGATGGCAATTCGATTGTTGTTCCGTCGCGTAATTGTGTGACTGCGGCCAAGGGCGACGGTGCGAGACCGGATGCGACCCGTGCCGCCCTTGGCAACCTCTCGATCGGATGTAGTTTAAAGGGAACGTTCATCCTTCGCCGCGGGACGCCCGGCCATCTCGACGGGATACTGACCTTGCCAGACGCCGACGTATCCCATCCTCCTGCCGCAGCGGCGTCTGCGCGGCATGTCGTCTGCACGAAGTGCGACGCGCTCTATCGGGCGCGCGATGTCGAGAAGGGCGAGCTGTCGGTCTGTGTCCGCTGCCACACCGTTCTTGCCGCGCCGCGCCGCAAGGCGGGAATGCTCATCATCTCGCTCGCGGTGGCGACGCTGGTCCTGATCGTGGCGGCGGTGTTCTTTCCGTTCCTGACGCTCGAGATCCAGGGCTTTCGCAGCAGCGCCTCGCTTCTCGACATCGCCTTCAGCTTCTCGGACGGCAGCCTGCGCGTGCTCATCCTTCTGATGCTGGCCTTCGTCCTGGCGATCCCGGCGGCGCGTGCAGCACTTCTGACCTATGTCCTCGCACCCCTCGTGTTCGACCGCGCGCCGCGCCCGCTGGCCATCCCGGCGTTCCGGCTGGCGCAGGATCTGAAGCCCTGGTCCATGGCCGAGGTCTTTGCCATCGGTTGCGCCGTCTCGCTGGTGAAGATCACCGACCTCGCGCAGGTCTCGCTGGGCCAGGCGTTCTGGATGTTCACCGCGCTGGTGGCGCTTGTTGTCACCCAGGACAGATTCCTGTGTAGTTGGTCGGTATGGAACGATCTGACCCGAACGCACACCTCGTGACCGCCCGCGCCTCGGGCATGGTCGGCTGTCAGCACTGCGCCGAGGCCTGGCCCATGGGAACCGAGATCTGCGGCCGCTGCGGCTCGCGCCTGTCGTCGCGCGACGAGACAAGTCTTCAGAAGGTCTGGGCGTGGTGGCTTGCCGGGATCATCTGCTACATCCCGGCCAACACCGAGCCGATGCTGATCACCAAGACGCTGTTCCAGAACGAGTCGTCCACCATCGTGGGCGGTGCGATCGAGTTGTTCGAGTACGGAAACCCCGGTATCGCCCTCATCATCCTGATCGCCAGCGTCGGAATTCCCGTGGCCAAGTTCTTCTGCATCGCGTTTCTCGCGCTCTCGGTCCGGCACCGCTCGGCCACTTCGCCGGGCACGCGTCACCGGATCTATGACGTGGTCGAATACATCGGGCGCTGGTCGATGATCGACGTCTTCGTCGTGGCGATCATGTCCTCGCTGGTGCAGTTCAGCGCCGTTGCAACGGTGACGGCCGGACCGGCGAGCCTCGCCTTCGCCCTTTCGGTGATCTGCACGATGCTCTCGGCGCAGAGCTTCGATTCCCGACGGCTCTGGGACAGCATCGACGGATCGGTGCCCGCGCGATGACCGACGGAGCCCCCGACCTGCCCGCGTCCGGACGGCGACGCCCGATCCTGGAGCGGATCTCGATCGTCTGGCTGGTGCCGTTGGCGGCGGTTGCGGTCAGCCTGTGGGTCGCCTGGCAATCCTATGCCACGCGCGGGCCGGTCATCCACATCCTCTTCGAACAGGCCACCGGCATTACCGAGGGCGAGACCGAGCTGCGGTACCGCGACGTGACCGTCGGACGGGTCGAAGACGTGGGCTTTTCGGGCACGCTCGAGAGGGTTCGGGTCAGCGTGCGTCTGGACCAGTCGATCGCCCCCTTCGTCGACGGCGACGCCATCTTCTGGATCATCCAGCCCGAGGTGACGGCTCAGGGCGTGAGCGGGCTGAGCACGGTCCTGTCCGGCGTCTACATCGAGGCGTCCTGGGACACCGAGGCCGACGGCCTGGTCTTCGAGCACCAGGGGCTTTCGAGGCCGCCCCTGTTTCGCGCAGGGCAGGAGGGGCTGACGATCGAGATCTCGGCGGGCGCGGACGTGCAGCTCGTCGAGGGCACGCCGATCCTGCACAAGGGCGTCGAGGTCGGCCGGATCGGCGAACCCGAGCTTGCCGCCGACGGCACCGTCGCGCGGGCCGAGGCGGTGATCCTCTCGCCCTATGACCGGCTCGTGTCGTCGAACACGCGCTTCTGGGACATCTCGGGCTTCAGCTTCTCGCTGGGCGCGACCGGGGCCGAGCTGGACTTCTCGTCGCTGGCCACGCTGATTTCGGGCGGGGTGGCCTTCGACACCGTGGTGTCGGGCGGCACGCCGGTCAGCGACGGCGCAGACTTCACCCTTTTCGCCGACGAGGCGGCCGCGCGGGCGAGCCTGTTCCAGAACGACAGCGGCCCGGTCCTGACCCTGACCGCGATCTTCGACGAGAACTTCAGCGGTCTGACCGTCGGCGCGCCGGTCCTGCTCGACGGCGTGAACATCGGCGAGGTCGTCAACCTGAACGGGATCGTCGACGAGGACCGCTTCGGCGACACCAACGTCCGTCTTTCGACCTCGATGGAACTGCGCACTTCGAAGATGGGTCTGGCCGAGGCAACGTCCGAGGCGGCGCTGGCGTTCCTGAGAGAGCGCGTGGCAGAGGGGCTGCGGGCGCGACTCGTGTCGGCCAGCATTCTGACCGGCGGTCTGAGGGTCGATCTCGTCGACGTGCCGGATGTGCCGCCGGCGACGCTGAACGTCGAGGCCGAACCCTTCCCGGTCATCCCGGTCGCCGAGAGCGACATCTCGGACGTCTCGGCCACCGCCGAGGGCGTGATGGAGCGGATCAACAACCTGCCGATCGAGGAATTGCTCGAGGCCGCGACGGCGTTCCTGACCTCGGCGACCGAGATCGCCGAGAGCGAAGACCTGAAGGCCATCCCGGGCGACGTTCGGGGCCTCGTGGCGGACGTGCGGTCCGTCACCTCCGGCGACGAGATCCAGGCTCTGCCCGCTCAGGCGTCCGCGCTCCTTGCCGACCTCCAGGCCGTGGCCGAGAACCTGCGGTCGATCGCCGAGAGCATCGAGGACGCCGGGACGGTCGAGCGCGTCACCGCAGCCGTCGATGCGGCGGCCGAGGCGGCGGCCGACGTGGGCGACAGCGTCGAAGGTGTGCCGGAACTCGTCGCGCGCCTGACCGCCGTGGCCGAAAAGGCCGAACAGCTTGAACTGCAGCAGCTGGTCGACGAGGTCTCGGGCACCGTCGCATCGGCGCGCGCCATCCTCGACGACGACAGCACCAGGGCGCTGCCCGAGCGCCTCGGCGCGTCTCTGGCCGAGCTCGAGGCGGCGCTGGAGGAGCTTCGGACCGGCGGCGCGGTCAGCAATCTCAACGAGACGCTGGAGTCCGCAAGCTCGGCCAGCAAGGCGGTCGAGGAGGCGGCGGCGGAACTGCCCGGCATCGTCGAACGGATCAACCAGCTTGCCGCGCAGGCTTCGGCGACCCTCGCGGGTTTCGACGAGGACTCGGAGCTGAACCGCAGCGCACGGACCGCGCTTGGCGACCTTCAGGACGCGGCGCGCGCCGTCGAGCGGTTGGCGCGCACCTTGGAACGAAATCCCAACTCGATCATTCTTGGACGGTGAGTGACATGACGATGACCCTGAAATGCCTTGCCGTGACCGCCGCTCTCGCCCTCGCCGGTTGCGGCGACGACGGGGGACCGGTGCGCTATTCGGCGTCCGAGCCGGTCCAGACCTCCCGGGTGTCGATCCCGATGGCGTCGGTGTCGCTGCGCGAGGTCTCGCTGCCGGCCTACGCCTCGGAGGAGGGGATCGCCGTGTCGAACGGGGCGGGCGCGATCACCACGGGGCCGAACAGCATCTGGGCCGACGATCCCACCCGCGCGGTGACGCTGCGCCTGACGAACGCGCTGGCGGACCTGACCGGACGGCTGGTCGCCTCCGAGCCCTGGCCGTTCCGGGACGAGCCCGAGACGATGGTCGAGGTGCGGGTCGAGGAATTCGTGGCCGAAGCCGGAGGCCAGTTCGTGGCGCAGGGGCGCTACTACGTCGCGCACAACGACGAGGCGCGCACGGAGAAGGCCCTGTCCTTTCGCATCACCGAGCCTTTCGACCCCGCCGGTGGGTTCATAGCCATCGCGGCAGCACGGACGCGCGTCATCTCGGCTCTGGCCCGCGACATCGCGGTCCGCGGTCTGAGTTAGCGCGCGGCACTTTTCCGGACCCAGCCGACGGGTCAGGCGAGACGTGAATCGTCTGGTCCGGATACGTCAATACAGACCTGCCATACTCTCGGTCTCGCTCCGTTCGGACCTGACGTGAGGACATCCGGACGATTGCGCCTTCTCAATCTCTCCATTTGGAATACCGTGCGGGGAGACCTTGCGAGTCCAATAATGGGAGTTCACGACATGATTGCGACATTCTCGACCCGGCGTCTGGCCCTGGCGGCCCTGATGGCATGCAGCGCCCCCGTGGCGTTGTTTGCCGAGACGCCTGCCGACACGCTGGTGGTTGCCGACGCCATCGACGACATCGTTTCCATCGACCCTCACGAAGCCTTCGAGTTTTCGGGCGTCGACCTGAACAACAACCTCTACGACACGCTGATCGAGCTCGATCCGACCAAGGAGGGCGAGCTCATCCCGGGACTGGCCGAGAGCTGGTCGGTCGACGACGACGGCGTGACCTATCGCCTCAAGATCAAGCCCGGCATCACCTTCTCCTCCGGCAACCCTGTCACGGCCGAGGCCGCGGCAGACTCGCTGCGCCGGGTCGTCAAGCTGAACAAGACGCCGGCGTTCATCCTGACCCAGTTCGGCTTCACGCCCGAGAACGTGGACAGCATGATCACCGCCGAAGGCGACACCGTGGTCATGAAGACGGACAAGGTCTATGCGCCCACCTTCGTCTACAACTGCCTGACGGCGGGCGTGGCCAACATCGTCGACGTGAATACGGTCATGGAGCATGAGGCCAACGGCGACTAGGGCAACGAATGGCTCAAGTCCAACTCGGCCGGAACCGGCGCCTACGTCCTGCGGTCCTACAAGCCCAATGAAGGCTATGTCCTCGAGGCCCGGGAGGGACATTGGCGCGGCGATGCCAACTTGAAGAACGTCTTCATGCGCCACATCCCCGAACCCGCCACGCAGCGCCTGCTTCTGGAGAACGGCGACATCGACGTCGCGCGCACCCTGACCCCGACCGACGTCGCAGGTCTGGAAGGCAACCCGGACGTCAAGATCCAGGAAGACGTGGGCGGGCAGATTTATTACCTCGCCATGAACCAGAAGAAAGAGGAGCTGGCCAATCCCGATGTGCTGGACGCGATTCGCTGGGCGATCGACTATCAGGGCATGACGGACACGATCCTGAAGGGGCAGTGGGGCGTCCACCAGGCGTTCCTGCCTGAAGGCTTCCTCGGCGCACTGGACGAAACGCCCTACAGCCTCGACGTCGAGAAGGCCAAGGAGCTTCTCGCCTCGTCGGGCGTCACGCTGCCGCTCGAGCTTTCGCTGACCGTGCGCAACGACCAGGAGCGGATGGACATCGCCCAGTCGATCCAGAACACCTTGGGCCAGGCTGGGATCAACGTCACGCTGGACGTCGGTGACGGCGCTACCGTTCTCGGGAAATACCGCGCCCGGCAGCACGAGATGACGATCCAGACCTGGGGGCCGGACTATCCCGACCCGCACACGAACGCATCGACCTTCGCGATGAACCCGGACAACTCGGACGAGGCCAACGCCACCGGCTACCTCGCCTGGCGGACCGCCTGGGATCCGGCCGAGCTTGGCCCGATGACCGAAGCGGCCGTGGCCGAGAAGGACGGTGAAAAGCGCAAGGCCATGTACGAGGACATCCAGCGCCAGCACCGCGACGACTCGGCCTTCGTGCTGATGTTCCAGCAGCAGAGCCAGACGGGCCTCCGCTCGAACGTCGAGAACTTCTACACCGGCGGCGCGACCGACTCGGTCGTGTACTGGTTGGTGACGAAGTAAGGGCCTGCCGCCGCGCCCGACCCTGGGGCGCGGCGGCATTCCGTATCCGGAATGGCCTCCCTTACCGAGACGTCGCCCCCCTCGCGCCTTCTCTCCGTTCTGCGCCAGATCGCGGGCGGACTTGTCACGCTTGCGATCACCCTTCTGGGTCTTCTCGTCGTGACCTTCTTCATCGGCCGCGTGGTGCCGATCGACCCGGTGCTTTCCATCGTCGGCGAGCGGGCCACCGCCGCGCAGTACGAGGCCGCGCGGCTGGCGCTGGGCCTCGACGAGCCTTTGTGGCGGCAATTCCTGATCTATGTCGGCGATGCGATCCAGGGCGACCTCGGCGTGTCGATCCGCACCCGCGCCCCGATCGCCGAGGAAATCGCGCGCTATTTTCCCGCGACGCTGGAGCTTGCGACCCTCGGAACCCTGATCGGCGTGCTGGTTGGTGTGCCCGCCGGCGTCCTTGCCGCGACGCGGCCCGGCAGCATCGCGGACCAGGTGGTGCGCCTCGTCGGACTCATGGGATACTCGATGCCGGTGTTCTGGCTGGGGCTGATCGGCCTTCTGGTGTTCTACGGCCATCTCGGATGGGTGGGCGGGCCGGGACGGCTCGACCCGGTCTACGACATGATGATGCAGTTCACGCTGACGCAGTACACCGGCGCGGTCCTCATCGACACGGCGCTGAACGGGGCCTGGGACGCCTTCGCCAACGCGGTATCGCACATCATTCTTCCTGCGGGGATCCTCGGCTACATCTCGATGGCCTACATCAGCCGGATGACCCGCAGCTTCATGATGAACGAGCTGGGTCAGGAGTACATCACCACAGCCCGCATCAAGGGGATGCCCGAGCGGCGCGTGATCTGGGTTCATGCCATGCGCAACGTCCTTGTGCCGCTGATCACGGTCATCGCGCTCTCCTATGCCTATCTCCTGGAAGGCGCGGTGCTGACCGAGACGATCTTCGCCTGGCCCGGCCTCGGCAGCTATATCACCGACGCGCTCTTCACCGCCGACATGCCCGCCGTCCTCGGCGGCACCGTCGTGGTCGGCGCGGTCTTCGTGACGCTCAACATGCTGTCGGACATCCTTTACCGCGTCGTCGACCCGCGGGCGCGCCGATGACGACGCTGACCGCCTGGCTGACCGATCCCAACCCGAAATCCCGTCGGCAGGCGCGGCTGGGGCAGGCCTGGCTCGCCTGGCTTCGCCTGCGCCGCAACCCGCCGGCGGTGTCGGGGGCGCTGATCGTGCTGGTTCTTCTGGCTTTGGCGGCCTTCGCGCCGCTCTTCGCCACACACGACCCCTTCGTTCAGAACCTGTCGCAGCGGCTTCTGCCGCCCGGCACTCCGGGCCACTGGCTCGGCACCGACGACTTCGGGCGCGACATCTGGAGCCGCATCGTCTATGGCGCGCGCATCACGCTTTACATCGTGACGCTGGTCGTCGTGACGGCCCCCGTCCTCGGCCTGCTGATCGGGACCATCGCGGGCTACTTCGGCGGCTGGGTGGACCTGGTGCTGATGCGCCTCACCGACATCTTCCTCGCCTTTCCCCGTCTGATCCTGGCCCTTGCCCTCGTCGCCGTGCTGGGGCCGGGGATCATCAATGCCGTCCTCGCCATCGCGCTGACGGCCTGGCCGCCCTATGCCCGCGTCGCGCGGGCCGAGACGCTGACGGTGCGCACGTCGGACTACATCGCCGCCGTCCGTCTGCAGGGGGCCGGGGCAGGGCGCATCATCTGGGGCCATGTCGTGCCGATGTGCCTTCCGTCCGTCATCATCCGCGTCACGCTCGACATGGCCGGCGTCATCCTGATCGCGGCGGGGCTTGGGTTCCTGGGCCTCGGAGTCCAGCCGCCCCTGCCGGAGTGGGGGCTGATGATCGCGTCCGGACGGAAATTCCTGTTCGAGCAATGGTGGGTGGCAACCATGCCGGGCCTCGCCATCTTCACGGTCTCGCTGGGGTTCAACCTTCTGGGCGACGGCCTGCGCGACGTGCTCGACCCGCGGAGCGAGTCGCGATGAGCCTGCTTGCGGTCGAAAACCTCCGCGTCACCTTCATGACCGAGACCGGCCCGGTCGAAGCCGTGCGCGGCGCGAGCTTCAGCCTCGGGCGCGAGCGCCTTGGGATCGTTGGCGAAAGCGGCTCTGGCAAGACCATGACCGGGCGCGCCGTGCTGCGGCTGATCCGTCCGCCGGGGCGGATCGAGGCGGACCGGATGGAGTTCGACGGCATCGACCTGATCCGCGCCAGCGAACGAAAGATGCGTGCGCTTCGCGGTCCGCGCATCGCGATGGTGATGCAGGATCCGAAGTACTCGCTGAACCCCGTGATGAAAGTCGGCGCCCAGATGACCGAAGGTTTGCGGCGCCGCGACCGTCTCGGTCGGGCCGAGGCGCGCACCAAGGCGGTGGCCGCACTCGAGGCGGTGCAGATCCGCGACCCCGACCGCGTGATGGAGGCCTATCCGCACGAGTTGTCGGGCGGCATGGGCCAACGGGTGATGATCGCGATGATGCTGATCCCCGGCCCCGACCTTCTGATCGCGGACGAACCGACCAGCGCGCTCGACGTGACCGTCCAGGCCGAGGTGCTGTCGATCCTCGACGACCTCGTGCGCCAGCGCGGCATGGGCCTGATCTTCATCAGCCACGACCTGCGCCTCGTCGCCCGTTTCTGCGACAGGGTGCTGGTCATGTACCGCGGCCGGATCGTCGAGGAACTGGCCGCGAAGGACCTGTTGGCGGCGAAGCATCCCTACACGAAAGGCCTTCTGAACTGCCTTCCGCGCATCGGCGGTCCGCGCGGACTTCTCCCCGGCCTCGACCGCAGCGGGGAGTGGGCCCGTGCCTGAGTTTCTCGAGATCGACGACCTGTCTGTGACCTTCACCGGGCAGGGCCGCGAGGTTCAGGCCGTGCGGAACGTCAGCCTGAAGGTGCGGGAGCGGGAAAGCTATGGCCTCGTCGGCGAAAGCGGCTCGGGCAAGTCCACGATCCTGCGCGCGATCTGCGGCCTTGCTCCCATGTCGGGTGGTGCGATCCGGATCGGCGGCGTGCCCGTCCCGACGCCGCGCGGCAGGGCGTTCTCGGCCCAGGTCCAGATGGTCTTCCAGGATCCCTACGCCAGCCTGCATCCCCGGCACACCATTGACCGGACATTGTCCGAGCCGCTCGCGATCCACGGCCTCCGGGGCTCGGACGACCGGGTCATCCGCGCGCTGAAGGACGTGGGCCTGCCCGCGAATTTCCGCTTCCGCTATCCGCACCAGTTGTCGGGCGGGCAGCGCCAGCGCGTCGCCATCGCCCGCGCGCTGATGCTGAAGCCGAAGATCATGCTGCTGGACGAGCCGACGAGCGCGCTGGACGCGAGCGTGCAGGCCGAAGTGCTGAACCTGCTGACGAGCCTGCGCGACGAACATGGGCTGACCTTCCTCATGGTCAGCCACGACCTCGCCGTCATCGACCACATGTGCGACCGGATCCTCGTCATGCAGAACGGTGCCGCTGTCGAAGAGCTGTCGCGCGAGGATCTTGCCGCCGCACGGATGAAGACGGAGTATGCGCGCAGCCTTTTCGAGGCGTCAGCCGACCGCTTCATGGAGCAGGGACTGCAAGGATGATCCCCGTTTTCGACGGCCACAACGACCTGCTTCTGCGCCTCCTACAGGCGCCCGAGAACCGCGAGGCGATCTGGCTGACCGGCGAGGGTACGGGCCACCTCGACCTGCCGCGGATGCGCGCGGGCGGTTTCGCCGGCGGATTCTTCGCCATCTACCTTCCGTCACCGGTGGCCCATGACGATCCGGGATACCAGGCGGCTATGGAGAACCCGCCCTATGCCCTGCCGCTGCCGAAGCTGATGACGGCGGAGGAGGCGCTCGCCCCCGCCTTCGCGGCCGCGCGGCTGATGCTGTGGATGGAGCGGTCGTCGGAGGGCGCCTTCCGCATCTGCCGCGACGCCGCCCAGATCCGCGCCGCGATGGCCGAGGGCGTGATCGCCGGGATCATGCACATGGAAGGCGCCGAGGCGATCGACGAGGACCTCGATAACCTCCATGCCTTCCACGCCATGGGCCTGCGGTCCCTGGGTCCGGTCTGGAGCCGGCCCACCATCTTCGGCCACGGCGTTCCCTTCGCCTTTCCCGTCTCGCCGGACACCGGGCCAGGCCTGACCGAGGCGGGCAAGCGGCTCGTGCGTGAATGCAACCGGCTGAAGATCATGATCGACCTCAGCCACCTGAACGAGGCTGGTTTTAACGACGTGGCCCGGCTGTCCGATGCCCCGTTGGTGGCCACACACTCCAACGCCCACGCCCTGTGTCAATCGTCGCGCAACCTGACCGACCGGCAGCTCGACGCGATCCGCGACAGCGGCGGCATGGTCGGACTGAACTATGCCGTGGGCTTTCTCAACGAGGATGGACGGAAGGATGCGACCCGCGGCTGGACGGCCTGCCTGCGCCACCTCGATCACCTGATCGACCGGCTGGGCGAGGATCACGTCGGGCTGGGCTCGGACTTCGACGGTGCGGAGATTCCGGAGGTCATGGGCGACGTCGCCGGGCTGCAGGGGCTGGTCGAAGCGATGCGCGCGCATGGCTACGGCGACGCGCTGGTCCGCAAACTGTGCCACGAGAACTGGCTGACGCTGCTGGATCTTACCTTCGGCGCAAGCTCGCAGGGCAACTGAATCTCGGCCTCGACAGAGTTTCGATGCCCGTCCCCGATGCGGGGCTTGGGCATACCAATTAGGCGCGAGGCCCAATGGGCGCGGCGCCGAAGCGGCTTTCGTATCCTCCGCAGTTCAATTTTTCACCAGGGGTGCTTTGTTCGCAGGCGCAGGCACTGCAATGCCCCATCCGCCGGCGCTTCCGCATTGCCGTCCATTGCGGTCATCGAGCGGTGGTGGATCGTCTGGAGCATTGTCCGGTCTTCGGCAGACGCCTTGCCCATGCCTTCGAAAAGGTCTGTCGCCGCTTCATCGGCAACTCGCCCTCTTCCCAAATCTCGTGGGAAGATCGCTTGGCCGACCCCGCATAAAGCGGGATCGGCTTCAGGTCAGCGCCGGCTTTGGCGGATCTTTTGAAACCGCGGCAATTCCCCGGCCATGATGCAGCCGTAGGGTTCGATCTGATCGACGATGTCGGCCAGTCCGAAGGTCTCGATCTGTGCCGTAACCGCCGTCGCGGGCTTGTAGCTCGAAGGCAGCTCTGACGCATCGACCTTGCCGGCGTGGAAACGTACGTCGATGCCCTGGGTTTCCTCGACCAGCGCCTGTTCCGGGGTCTTCGTTCCCAGCCGCCGCATGTGTTCCGTTCGCGACCAGTTTCGTCCTGCCCCGTGCGGGCTGAAGCCCCAGGCGTGGGTTGCGTCCGTACCGCGCACGATCAGGACCGGCGACGCCATGTTGAGCGGGATGATCGTTCGTCCGGCAGCATCGGCGTCGGCTGCGAAGTCTCCCCAAGCTGGCGTCGCGCCCTTGCCGTGAAGGTAGATGTCGCCCCGCCGGAAGACGAAGTTGTGCTCGTTCCAGAACCGATCGGATGCACTTGCGCGCGCCTTTTCCAGGGTCGCCTGGTGGATCGAGTTGTGGTTCGTCTTCGTCCATTTCCTGATGAGTTGCAAAGCCTCCCAGTAGGCCTGGCCGTCCTCGCAGTCCGCCGGGATCCAGGCGTTCTGTTTGAGTGTCTCAGGCGAGTGACGCTTGCGGTAGCCTTCGACGACTTCGATGCCCGCTTTGTAGAGCTTGGCCCCCGGACCCCGCGATCCGTGATGAGTGATGAGAGCGGTGCGTCCAGTAGCGCGCGAGCGTCCGACAAACAGGAAATGGTTCCCGTCTCCCTGTGTGCCCATATGCTCCTGTGCCGACTGGATCGTCTTTGCACTCTTCAGGAACGGATTCGCGCGGAAGGCGTCCAGGAGGTCGAGCGAGACGGTGAAGCGGTTTCCCTGCGGACGCCCGCCCGGGCCGAAATGGGTCACGGAAGCCGCTGCTTCGAGAACGGCCGCCGGATCGGCGCCGCCTAGGTCACTCATCATCAGCGAACAGCAGATGTCGGCAGAGTGCATGCCGGGGTGTATCGCATTCCTGGCCGCCACGACGCCGCCGACCGGAATGGTTCCGACCGGGCCGGCAGGACAGGCGTCCGGCATGATCGCGCCTCCGATGACAGTCGGTGTCCGCATAACGACGCGCATCGTCTCGCGCACCTTCTCAAGGTTAGTCGCTTCATCCGCATCCGCGGGCGTGAGGTTTTCGTGAAACGTCACCGCTCCCGCGGCGTGCAGTGCATACTGTTTGGGCGGCGGGGGAAGCTGCATCGCGAGCGCATGGCGGATGGCGTCGCGGCTTTCACCTGAAGCCAGCATCTCGTTGGCCTTGTCGAGGAGATCTGGAAACCTCGGACCGGGAGCGTGCCCCCAGTTCTTGAGGTCCGTGCCGGTCACAGGCGAAATCGTCATGTCGTCCATCATCGTGTCCTTCAGTCAATGCCCCCTCGCGGGGTGACGATACGGTGCGGCGAACCGGGAATGGGCCCGGTCCGCCGCGGTCTTCGGATGCGGATTCATCCGTCGTCTCTTCTCTCTTCTCTGGTGTCTTCTGTGTGTCAGGGATCGGCGGACCCGCCGAGGAAAACTGTTCGTACGGATAATGCTTTGATGTCAGGGGGAAATTTTCAGATTCTAGTTTATCTGGTCACGAGAATACGATATG
Source organism: Silicimonas algicola (assembly GCF_003970735.1). Classification (GTDB taxonomy): domain Bacteria; phylum Pseudomonadota; class Alphaproteobacteria; order Rhodobacterales; family Rhodobacteraceae; genus Silicimonas; species Silicimonas algicola. The sequence continues at coordinate 2,788,263 of NZ_CP034588.1, read as the reverse complement.
GAAATATAGCAGGTTATCCAAATGGAGCGCACCCTTGAGAAATGTCGTCATTGGATTCCTGGGATCGCAGCTCGACATGGGAAGACGGCACGGCTGGCGACCCACGGTCGCCCTCTGTCAGGTCGATGGTTTTCCCGTCGACCGGCTGGAGCTCCTGTACGACGTGAAATTCTCCCGCCTCGCTCACACCGTCAGGCGGGACATCGCAGGAATTTCACCCGACACCGAAGTGCTGCTGCGCGAAATGAACATGGAAGATCCCTGGGATTTCGAGGAGGTCTATACCAAGCTCTATGATTTCGCTCGAACCTATGGCTTCGACGAAGATCGCGAGCGGTATCACATCCATCTGACGACCGGGACGCATGTGGGTCAGATCTGCTGGTTTCTGCTGTCCGAGTCGCGGCACATTCCGGCGGCACTCATCCAGACTGGGCCCCCCCGCGGCGAAGACAGCACCGGAACGTTCGACCTGATCGATCTGGATCTCAGCCGGTACGACGCGCTCCAGCAGAGGTTCGATCAGCAAACCCGCGAATACGGCAATCTCCTGAAAGGCGGTATCGAGACGCGGAACCGGACTTACAACGACCTCATAGAGCGGATCGAGCAGGTCGCCGGGATTTCTGACGCCCCGATCCTTCTGCAAGGCGAATCCGGGACAGGCAAATCCGAGCTCGCCGAGCGCATATACGAACTGAAGCTGCAAAAGCGCCGAGTGAAAGGGCGATTGGTTTCAGTCAATTGCGCGACGCTCAAGGGGACGTCGGCGATTCCCACACTCTTCGGTCAGCGCCGCAGCCACACCGGGCAGCCCGGCACGGAGAGGGCCGGTCTTCTGAGGGAGGCGGATGGCGGCGTCCTGTTCCTGGACGAAGTCGACCGTCTTGGCCTCGACGAACAGGCCATGCTTCTCCACGCACTCGAGACAGGCCGTTACTATCCGCTGGGCTCGGATTCGGAAGTGACGAGCCGGTTTCAGGTCATTGCAGGTGCGACGGGCGATCTGGCCATGCTGGCCGGCGAGGGAGCGTTTCGCCCCGACCTCCTGTCGCGACTGAACCTCTGGACGTTTACCTTGCCGGCCTTGCGAGAGCGGCCCGAGGATATGGAGGCCAACCTGAAGTACGAACTTGCGCGAGCCGAAAGGACACTCGGCACTCGCGTGGGCTTCAACGCGGATGCAGCCGAAGCGTGGCTGCGCTTCGCTCGCGCAGCCGACACGCCCTGGCCGGGAAACTTCCGCGATTTCAGCGGTGCGATCTTGCGGCTTTGTACATTGGCGCCGCGCGGAAGGATCACGCGCGCTCAGGTTGATAACGAGACCGAAACGCTGAAACGGCGCTGGCGCACCTCGGAACGGGACCTTGATGCACGGTTGATTGCCGAGGTGACGCAAGATTTGATCGACCCGTTCGACGTCCCTCAACTCGCCAACGTCATCCGAGTGTGTCGATCTTCCGCAACCATCAGTGATGCCGGGCGGCGTTTGTTCGCAGTCTCACGCGAGAGCCGGTCGACACGCAACGATGCTGACCGATTGAGGAAGTACCTGGCACGCTTTGGTCTGAGTTGGTCCGAGTTGCGAAGCTGAGCGCCGACCGGAACTCATCGCCCCACAACGAAAAGGTTGCCAAGCACCTAAGCTCTCGGAAAAACTCGCCGTACCTTAGGCGCCGGCCATTCTGACGTTGGGAAGTCGCCACGCTGGCCTAAGATACTGTACTGCCCGTGCATTCTGGCAGAATGAATGCTGAACGCCGTGGACTTGAAGATTGCTGTAAACGCGGAGGCTTTTTCGCAGTTGCCGGCCAGTTCTAGGGACCATCGGGCATTCAGAAGCGATGCAGTAAAGCTTGCTGTTCAACGCCTTGATACCGCGTGCCTTCAAGGCACAGCTCGGCCCAAATCAAATTGGATCTCTCTGCAAAGCGTGTTGGGGTGGCTGCAAGGTTGGTTGCTTCAAGATAGTCGATGTAACATGCTCAAACCGTTCTCCTTTCGACAAGATCCGCAGGTTCCGCATTTCGACGCCACGGCACCTCTGGCCGTGATGGATGCAGAATGTGCGATATGCAGCTGGGGTGCGCGCATGATCCATCGCCTGGACCGGAGCGGGGCGGTGCGCATCTGCCCGATCCAGACGCCGCTCGGAGCCGCCTTGATGCGACATTACGGACTCCAGCCGACCGATCCCTCCAGCTGGCTGTTCATCGACGAAGGTATTGCACATCAGGATTTCGAGGCAGTCGTTTACGCCGCGCGATCGTTCGGCGGATGGGGACGACTGGCCACTGTCCTGCTGATCCTGCCGCGACCGGTGCGGGACTGGCTTTACCAGCGCCTTGCACGGAACCGATACGCCATATTTGGACGGGCTGACATGTGCGCACTCCCGAACCCCGCTTTTCAAAGGCGTCTGCTCCGTTGAAAATCTTGGTGCTGGGAGGGTACGGCGTTTTCGGCGCACGACTCGCGAGACTTCTGATTGCCGACGGACACGATGTCTGCATCGCTGGTCGGAACCTGGAAGAGGCCCGGTCCTGCGCGAAGGACTTGGGGTGCCGGGCGATCATGATTGACCGCGCGGGCAGCCTCGACGCGCTGGCTGGACACGAGGTCGTTGTGGACGCGGCAGGACCGTTCCACGCCTATGGCGATGACCCTTACCGCCTTGCGCGCGCGGCAGTCGCAGCCGGCGTCCATTACCTCGACCTCTCGGACAACGCGGACTTCTGCGCGGGCATATCGGCATTGGATGCCGAGGCGCGGGGCGCGGGGATTTGCGTGCTGTCCGGTCTCACTTCCGTTCCGGCCCTGTCCTCTGCCGCCGTGCGCGCCCTTGCAGGCGATGACGTGCCGGCGGTGATCGACACCGCAATCCTCCCGGGGAACCGCGCGCCTCGCGGCCTCTCGGTCATGCATTCGATCCTGTCCCAGGCTGGGCGTCCCATGCCGATCTGGAACGGCAACCGGTGGGAATGGGCCGTCGGCTGGTCGAAGCCCGCGCAATACACCCTGCCGGGTGGCTTGGTCAGACAGGCCTGGCAGATCGAGGTACCGGACCAACTCCTGTTTCCCGCACATTTCGGCGCGGAAACTGTTCGCTTTCGGGCGGGGCTGGAGCTGGCCGTCATGCGTTACGGGCTTGCCCTGTTCGCCGGCATGCGTCGGTTTGTGCCGATGCCGGTGACCTGGCCGGTTGTCCGCGTGTTTAAGGCGCTCGCCGATCTCCTTGCCCCTCTCGGCAGCGACCGCGGAGGCATGTCTGTCTCGGTCACCACGCGCCATGAACACCGAAGCTGGCGCCTCCTGGCCGAGGATGGCGACGGACCCTTCATCCCGGCAGTGGCGGCACGCGCTCTACTGCGCCGCACCACTCTGCCCGCAGGGGCCGGCCCAGCGATCGAGGCGATCACGCTGGCCGAGGCAGAGGCCGCGATGGCGGATCTCCGTGTGGTCACGGAGCGCAGCGTCGCGCCAACTTCACCCATCTTCCCGCGCGTGCTGGGGCAGGATTTCCACGCGCTTCCCGATGAAATCAAGGAGACCCACTGGACGCTCGGCACCTCACGGTGGGCCGGGCGATGCGAGGTCCAGCGGGGCACAGGCGTCTGGCCCCGTTTGCTCTGCGCGATCTTTCGCTTTCCTCCCGCGTCGCCGCAAATCGAGGTCGAGGTGACGAAGACAGTCACGCCACGTGGGGAAACCTGGCTCCGGCGCTTCGGCCGGAACACGTTTCGCTCCCATCTCTCCGCCGGCCCCAAGGGCATGCGGGAAAGGTTTGGCCCACTTACGTTCTCGATCGGCTTGGAGGTTCGGCAAGGCGAGCTTCATTATCCGGTTACGTCCGGGCATCTCGGGCCGATCCCCCTTCCGCACTGGATGCTCCCAGCGTCCATTGCGCGTGAGTTTGTTGCTGATGGAAAGTTCCATTTCGACGTCGGAATCTTGGCGCCCGTGACGAAGCGGCCGCTCGTTCGATACCGAGGGTTCCTGGCGGCCAAGGTGCCCGATGACCCGGGACGCCAATGGCCCAGCTATCAATGACTATGGCACGCTTCATTATCGGACCGCGGAGGCCCGCTTTCACCACAGCAAACCGCGAGATTGCAAAGTGAGAGTTAGTGTGTGTCTGGTAAGCTATCGCGGCTGGCGGAGGCTTGTCTGGAGACAGTTCATAATTCAGCCTGTCGCAATGAAGACAGAAAATTGCAGGCTAAGAGCCGACCTGACAGAGCACGAGTTAGTGTGAGGATTGCGAACCTCACGAAGTGGCGGCAATGCATCCGAGCGTGGGGGACGAGCAGCGGCGTCCACGTCTAGCGCACTCTCTATCGAGCATTGCCGACCAAATTAGGGTAGCAGGCTCGATCCCGAAGGGTTACTCGAAGAAGGAAATGACACGACGGCGTAACCACCTATTCGCTGAGTTGCTCAAGGATCTTTTGAGAAAGGTGGCATGTATTACGAGAACCTGCCGCGCCGAATCCTGACCGGATCGCGATGGAAATTGGCGCACTTGAGATCTGGCTCGACAATGTCGAAGTTCGTCAGAAGCAGATTTAGACGACCCGAGTCAATGCGGCACAGTAGCGGGCCAACCTCGTTGGGAATGCCGCATTCTGCGTTTGGCTGCCGTTCGCCCACGGCGCTGCGAACGTCCGGTTTCCGCCCATCCCAGACCTTCGCACCGTCCGCAGTGGACGACCGCTTCCCGCCCTCACAGCCGGGACTTGATGCGGCATCGTCGGGACCTGCAACCAAATCCGTTGCAGATCGTTGACGGAAATGGAATTGAACTTCGAGCGTCAAGGTGCAGGACGGCCCCTGCTTATGGTTCACGGACTGGGCGGAAGTGTCCGGTCCTGGGACAGCATCGTGCCGATGGTCAGCCGCGCGCGCGAGATGGTGGTGATCGATCTGCCTGGACACGGGCAATCCCCGCCGCTTGCGGGGCGTCAGACGATTGCCGCCTATGCGGATGCGCTGGAACATTTTATCGACCAGAACGATCTGGCGGGCGTCGATACCGTCGGCAGTTCCGTCGGCGCTCGGCTGGTGCTGGAACTGGCACGGCGCGGGGTCGGCGGCCACACGGTCGCCTATGATCCAGGCGGTTTCTGGCGCGGCTGGGAGACAGTCTTCTTCCGCTCCACCCTTGCCGCCTCGGTCCGGCTTGTGCGGCGCCTGCGGCGGCACATCCCGGCGCTGTCGCGGAACCGGGCCGCGCGGACGTTGCTACTGGCGCAGTTGTCAGCACATCCTGGCCGCCTCGACCCACTGCTGGTCCGAAACGAGTTGACGTCAATCGCCGAGACAGAGGTTTTCGACGCGATGCTGCGCGAATTGGCGCGCGGTCCGTTGCAGGAGGGGTCGGCGACTCCGCCAGGCCGCGTGACGATCGGTTGGGGCCGACAGGATCGGCTCCTGCTGCCCCGGCAAGCGGAGCGCGCGCTGGAGGCTTTCCCGACTGCACACCTGCACTGGTTCGACCGGTGCGGCCACTTTCCGCAGTGGGATCGCCCCAAGGAGGCAGCCAAGATCGTCTTGGAGACGGTCCAGGGATGAGTCGCGGAGCAAGGGCCAGCGTAGAGCGGCCAGAGCGGACGTCCGTCTCGGACGTGGCGAACGGCTCGAAAGAGCCCAAACCGAACGTGGATACTCACTCTGAAACGTGCCTTCGGAGGGCTTTGAGCATCTTGTTTCCATCGCATCCATGGAAGTTTATTCGACAGCCGCGATTCCATTGCAGAATTGCTCCCGGCACGTAACGTGTCTTGTCGATGTTTGTTTCAAAAGTTAAAGTGGCCAATGCACTGGGAGGCGTATCGAAACGGTCCGCCCAACTTGGAACCACCATCCGGTCGATCTCCGAGAAACGCAACTCGGCGCCAACGGGGAGAAATTTAATTGAATTTCTGCCCACAGCGATCTCTCTTTGACATTTCTGGCGGAAAGGATTTGCTGGACGCCGAGGGGTGTTAGAACGAGTGCCCCAACTATGAGCTGGGGTGAACTGTCTAAAAAGAAAAGAAAAGCACTGATGACGCCTATGAAGACCAGTGACCATCCCACTATTCTTGTGATGGTCCTTGAGACCCTGATGACTTCATATTCATCCACTATGAGTTCGATGCTTCCACGTTGAGCAATCTATCCGGCGCAATTCAGTCTCTTACTGTATGGGTCCGTCCGCAATATGAAAGTCAGATTTGTCCGCAGAACGGACCTCAGTACTTACTACAGCGAATGACTGCTTTCCGCCCATTCCCGACCTTCGCTGCGGGCCAGTATCTTTCAGTCTGGGCCCATCGCGGACGTTCGTCGGCGGCTGAACGGCAAGATCCGGTTCAGCGATAGATCAGTGTGGGAAGCCAGAGTGTGAGGCCGGGAATGAAGGTGATCAGCAGCAGCACCACGCCCAGCGGGATGAGGAACGGCGCGGTCGCGACGACGCACTCTTCGAAAGGCATTTTCGCGACCCGGGCGAGGACATAGAGCACCATGCCCACCGGCGGCGTCAGCAGGCCGATCATCAGGTTCAGCACCATGATGACCCCGAAATGGACAGGATCGATCCCAAGCGTGACTGCAACCGGCAGCAGGACAGGGACCAGAATTGTTATTGCTGCGATGGTCTCCATGAAGCAGCCGACGATCAGCAGGATCAGGTTCATCAGCAGAAGGATCACCCAGGGTCGATCCGAGATCGACAGAAGGGTCGCGGCGAAATGCTCGGGCACGCGGTTCGAGGTCAAGAGCCATGCAAAGATCGATGCGGCGCCGACCACGAAAAGAACCACTGCAGTGGTTTCGATGGTGTCGAAGGACACCCTGACGAACCGTTTCCACGTGAGCGTGCGGTAGACGAGGAGCCCAAGAACAAGAGCCCAGGCGCAGGCTGCAACGGCGGCTTCGGTGGGAGTGAAGGCCCCGGACAGGATCCCACCGACGATGATCGCAGGGGTCAGAAGCGACAGGAAGGCTCGACGAAACGCTGTCCAGAGCGTGGGCAAGTGGAACGGCTGGTCGGCGGGGTAACCTTCGCGCCGGGCATACCAGGCGACCATCAGCATCAGGGCTGCGGCCATCATCAGTCCGGGCACGAATCCTGCCGCGAAAAGCTGACCGATCGAGGCTCCGGCGACGACGCCGTAGATCACCATCGGCAGCGATGGTGGTATGATTGGTCCGATGGTCGAAGAGGCCGCGGTCACGCCGACGGCGAAGCCGGGCGGATAATTGGCATCGCGCATCGCTTTTATCTCGATGGCACCGAGCCCGCCGGCATCGGCCACAGCTGCCCCCGACATGCCGGCAAAAATGACCGAGGCGCCGATGTTGACGTGCCCCAGCCCGCCGCGCATCCAGCCCACCAGTGCCAGTGCAAAACTGAAGATCCGTGCGGTAATGCCGCTGGTGTTCATCAAGTTACCCGCGAGAATGAAAAATGGCACCGCCAACAGCGGGAACGAGTCGACGCCGTTGATCATCCGGTGCGCCACAACCACCGGCGGCGGCGTGCCATTTGCCAAGATGAAAATCGCGGAGGAGCCGGTCAAGGCAATCGCCACAGGCACCCCGAAGGCAATCATCCCGAACAGCATCACAAAGAGAAGGACGATATCCAAGGCGGGCTCCTAGTCCAGGATATGGGCGGCATGCGCCTCGGGGTCGATCAGCGGCGACGTTTGGGTTTTCCAGTGCCGCCAGGCGACGACCACCGCGTAGGCGGCCATTGCCACGAAACAGGCCGCGACGCCCCAGTAAATGACCGACTTCGGCACATCGATCGAGACCATCCCGGACTTGGTGCGCATCGCGATGCCGGCGCTGAACCATGCCAGCGCGATGTAGAAAATGATGGCGATCACATCGATCACCGCCTGCGCAACTACCCGGCCACGCCGCGGAACCCAACGATACAGGAATTCTACGGCAATGTGGGACTGCTTGCGCACGGCGAGCGCAGCGCCGGCGAACGTGACGCCGATCAGCAGGTAGCGGGCGATCTCCTCGGTCCATCCCAGCGAGTCGTTGAGCACGTACCTGGTGAAGAACTGCAGGAACACGACGACGGCGAGTATCCAGAAAGCCGCGAAGACGATACTGTCCTCCCAGCGGAGATCGGACAGATCGATCTCTTCGTCCTCGAAGACCGGCAGGTCGAGACCCTTCGCCGGCTCGCGTTCATCGACAGCCATATCGGGTTCCGGTAATGTATCTTTGGCGAGAGTTTCGCCTCGGGCGGACCGCGGAACCCGTAGAGGCCCCCGCGGTCCGTCGAAGCTCAGAGACCTTGCAGGCGGTCGTAGGTGGCCTGGTCCCAGGTCGCCATGTCACCGTTGTGGAGTTTCTTGGTCGCCTCGATGAACGGTCCACGATCGACCTCGTTCACAGTGACACCCTGGTCCTTGAACCACTGCACCAGCTCCTGCTCCTTCTGGATGATCTGGTCCGAGGCGCAGGTCGCGGTCTGCTGGGCCACATCGGAGATCGCGGCCTGGTCTTCGGGGCTCATCGAATCCCAGACCGGGCCTCCGACGATGGTCAGCAGCGCGTCGGTGATGTGCGCGGTCAGGTTGATGTCCGACTGCACCTCATAGAACTTCTTCGCCTGGATCGTCGGCAGAGGGTTCTCCTGCGCGTCGACCGTGCCCTGTTGCAGCGCCAGGTAGACCTCGGCAAAAGCGATCGGCGTCGGGTTGGCGCCGGTGGCGAGCGGCATCATCTGGTAGAGCGGCGCGTTCGGCACCCGGATCTTGAGACCGGCCATGTCGTCGGGGGTCAGGATCGGCTTGTTCGAAGTGACGTGGCGGTTGCCGTAGTAGGTCATCGCGACGACGTGGTTGCCGCTTGCGTCGGCGTAGCCGTCGCTTAGTTCCTTGAAGAGGTCCGAGTTGCGATATGCATCCCAGTGCTCGAAATCACGGAACATGAACGGCGCGCCACCGATGGCGATCGGACCATAGCTGCCGCCTGCAAAAAGCTGGCCGGTATAGATCACATCCACGGTGCCAAGCCCAAGGCCCTCGTTGATGTCTTCCTCCTTGCCGAGCGAAGATGCCGGGAAGACCTCGATCGAATAACGGCCGTCCGTGGCGGTCTTCAGCAGGTCCGACGCGGCGACCGCGCAGGTGTGATAGGGTTCGCTGACCTCGTAGACATGCGCCCACTTCAGGACGGTTTCGGCCGACGCGGCCCCTGCTGTCGCAAGAATGAATGGCAGCGTCGCGGCGCAGATTATAGTACGGTTCTTCATCGCATAATTCCTCCCAGAATCCTGTTAGTTGGAATTGATGACGGCAACCGCAATTGGTTACAAGGGGCGGCCGGCTCGCCGGAGAGGTATTTCCGCTTTCTTCGACGATGGCAGCACCTTGCGGACGCTTCGCTTGACGCGACTGGTCGAGAGGGGAGAGAACTGAGCAACCCTCGGAAAATCGGCCGCGTAAGTACACTAAGATCTGGCTTCCGATGGTCCTTTAACCGATCATGATCGGCTCAGATGAATGATCGTTCGTGTCGGAGCGAAGTACGCCAAGGTATCGCCTTCGCTCTGCTGTGACCCACTTGAGCTTCGGCGTTCACGAAGCGCCTTAGACATTCGAAGGTCGGCTAAGCGCCCTTTCAAGACCTTCGTGCGTCGCGCAGCGAACGGATGTTGACCGCCCTCGCAGCCTGGCTGGAGATCTTCGATGCGGCGCCTCCGAAGCGTCTCCGCGCCGAGACGCTCCAGAGACACTTGGCTCAGGAGGTGAAGTGCCGGGTACTGGGCGGCCTTACCGCTCGGGACAAGCGGAGCCTCAGGTCCATCGCCTCGGGCAGGTCGCCGGGCGGGGTAGCATCCCGGACCGGCGGACCGGGGGCCCATCTCATTCGGGAGTGGAACGGGCGGACCTATCGGGTCGAGGTAACCAAGGATGGGTACGACTCTGAGCATCGCGGGCACCCGTCAGTCTACCTTGGAAGGCGCTCTCAGAGACGGATGGCGATTTGCAGGCGCCGTCCGGCCCAAAAGACGGTCTCTCGAATGAAGGTACCGCGCTAACCCCCGGAAAGAGGGCGCTATTCGGCGCATCTTTGGAAGAGACGAAATTCAGAATATTGACTGGCGGAGAGACAGGGATTCGAACCCTGGGTGGGCTTGCACCCACAACGGTTTTCGAGACCGCCCCGTTCGACCGCTCCGGCACCTCTCCGCGGTCGTGGGGCGGGATAGTGGATCGGGATGGGCCGCGCAAGCCCTTTCCACGCGGATTTCAGCCGGCCTCTCTTCCGTTCGCGCGCGCCTGCGCCTAGGTATTCGGCGCAAGGAGTTTTGCCCATGCCGATCCGCCGACTCGTCTCCGCCGTGCTCATCGCTCTCAGCCCGCTCACTGCCGCCGCCGCGACGGATGAGGAGCTCGACACGCTCTATGACGCGCTCGGGATCGAGGAGCTGATCGAGATCGTCGCCGAGGAGGGCGAGGGGCAGGGAGAAGAGCTGCGCGAGCAGATGTTCCCCGACCGGGGCGGTGCCGGGTGGTCGTCCCTGGTGACGGCCATCTACGAGACGGGTCCGCTCGAGACCGCCTTCCGCAAGGAATTCGACGCCGCCCTCGCCGAGACCGACGTGACGCCGCTTCTCGACTTCTACGCCGACGAGACGGGGCGCAAGATCGTCCGTCTCGAGGCCGATGCGCGCCGCGCCATCATCTCGGACGAGGTCGAGGAGGCCGCCAAGACCGCTTATGCCAAGCTGCTCGAGGAGGATACCGCACGGGCCGATCAGCTTGATGCCTTCGTCGGGGTCAACGACCTGATCGAGCGCAACGTGGCCGGGGCGCTGAACTCGAGCCTCGCCTTCTATCGCGGGCTGGGCGACGGGGGCGGCTTCGAGATGGGAGAGTCGGACATGCTGTCCGAGGTCTGGTCGCGCGAACCCGAGTACCGCGCCGACACAGAATCCTGGGTCTATGCCTATCTGACGCTGGCCTACGACGCGCTCGAGGATGACGAACTTGCCGCCTATGTCGACATGGCCGGCACGCGAGAGGGGCGCGACCTGAACGCGGCACTCTTCGCCGGCTTCCACGGCATCTTTCAGGACGTGGGCTACAGGCTCGGACGGGCGGCCTCGACCTTCATGGTGGGCGAGGACCTCTGACGATCCGGGCTTGACTTGAAGGGACCATCGGACGATAATCCGGTCCTCTGGCGGGCAATGCCCGCCTTTGATGTTTGAATGACGCTCCGAGAGGGCGCGCTGTTCCAGGTGGCACAAGCCGCAAACGCCTGCATCCGCAGGGACCGACGAACGCGGAAAGAGAAGGAAGAACATATGTTTGCGGTCCTCAAGACCGGCGGCAAGCAGTACCGGGTTCAGGCGGGAGATGTGCTCCGCGTCGAGAAGCTCGCGGCTGACGCTGGCGACAAGATCCAGTTCAACGAGATTCTGATGATCGGCGAGACCATCGGTACGCCGCTCATCGAAGGCGCGGCCGTGCAGGCCGAGGTCATCGACCAGATAAAGGGCGAGAAGGTCATTCACTTCGTGCGCCGCCGGCGGAAGCATTCGTCGAAGCGCACCAAGGGCCACCGCCAGCAACTCACGCTTCTGCGCGTGACCGACCTCCTCGAGAAGGGTGCCGACAAGTCAGGCGTGAAAGCCGCCGTGGGCGCCGCAGCACTTGTGGCCGGTGCCGCAGTCGCGGGCGCCGTCGTGGCGAAGAACGCGTCGGACGCGAAGACCGAAGCGAAGAAAGCCGAGCCTAAGGTTGACAAGGCCGCCGACGCAGAGCCGAAGAAGGCCGCACCGAAGAAGACCGCTGCGAATGCCGGGTCCGACGACCTCAAGCAGCTGTCCGGCGTGGGTCCCGCGCTCGAGAAGAATCTGCACGAGGCCGGCGTGACCAGCTTCGAGCAGATCGCGTCCTGGTCCGAGGCCGACATCGCCGAATTCGACGAGAAGCTGTCCTTCAAGGGCCGCATCGAGCGCGAGGGCTGGGTCGAACAGGCCAAGACCTTCGCCGCCGAAAAGGAGTAACGAGACATGGCACACAAGAAAGCAGGCGGCTCCAGCCGCAACGGTCGCGACAGCGCCGGCCGTCGCCTTGGCGTGAAGAAGTTCGGGGGCGAAAGCGTCATCCCCGGCAACATCATCGTGCGCCAGCGCGGCACCAAGTGGTGGCCGGGCGAGGGTGTCGGCATGGGCAAGGACCATACGCTCTTTGCAATGACCGACGGCCATGTGACGTTCCACAAGGGTCTCAAGGGCCGCACCTTCATTTCGGTGCTGCCGATGGCGGACGCCGCCGAGTAAGACGATCCTGACAGAGCAATCGTTCGAGGGGGTCGGCACAAACCGGCCCCTTCACATTTATTGGACCTGCTTGCGCCACAGGACCGCCATACACATTTTGTAGTGGAACGCGAACCGGGAGGGGGGACGCGGTCCTCGCGAGGCAAGGAGGTGCCCCGTGAAGCTAGATGCCATAGTGAATCAGCCGGTCATCGAGACCGAACGACTGATCCTGCGACCGCTCCGGCGGTCCGACGTCGGGCTGCTTGAACTCTACGGCTCGGATGCGCGCGTTGCGTCGATGACGCAGTCGATCCCGCATCCTCTGCCGCCAGGCGCCATCGAAGCCTATGTAAACCGCTCGCTGTCCGACGACCGGGACGAGGATGTCTGGGTTCTCGATGGAACCGTCTCTGGACTGTCCGAGCTTCTGGGTCTCATCACGCTCAAACAGATGGACCGCGAGCAGTCCGAGATCGGCTACTGGATCGGACCCGCGTTCTGGAACACGGGTCTTGCGTCCGAAGCGGTGCGTGCGCTGGTCGAGGCGAACCCGCACGCCGACAAGACCATGTTCGGCAGCGTCTTCCAGGACAACCCGGCCTCGGCGCGGGTGCTGACCAACGCAGGCTTCCAGTACCTCGGCGACGCCGAGACCTATGCCGTCGCGCGTGGCCGCACGGTCCCGACCTGGACCTACCTGAAGCGTCTCGCCTGAGCCCATGTCGTACGCGGCGCTTCCGGTCCTCGGGACGCCGCGGCTGACGCTGAGGCCTCTCGCCATGGACGATGCCGGCGCGCTCGTCGCGGGCGCCGGCAACTACGACGTCAGCCGCTGGCTGGCGGTCGTGCCCTATCCCTATGAACATCGCCATGCGGTCGAGTTTATCGAGAGCGTCCATGCGCAGGCCAACCCGTTCTGGGCTCTCGTCCAGGGCGGCGCGGTGGTGGGCGTCGTGTCGATTGCCGACGAGCTCGGCTATTGGCTCGCCCGTCCGGCCTGGGGCAAGGGACTTGGGTTCGAAGCCGCGCGCGCGGCGACCGACTGGTGGTTCGGGCAGGGGCACGACGCGCTGGTCTCGGGCTACTTCGAGGGCAACGAGCGGTCGGGCCGCGTGCTCGCGTCACTCGGGTTCCGGCTGACCGGGCAGGAACGGCGGCATGCGCGCGCCTTCCGGCAGGACGTGGTGTCGAACCAGATGATCCTGACCCGCGAGGATTGGGCGGGGCGCAGAGGCTTCACCGTCTACACCCCTCGCCTGACGCTGCGACCGCTCGCCGAGGGCGACGCCGCGGCGATGGTCCGGCTCGCCCGGCCCGAGGTGGCGCGGAACCTCTTCAAGGTGCGGCCCGACTGGTCGGTCGAGGAGGCGACGGACTTCATTCGCCGCAGCGCTTGGGCCGGCTGGCCCCACTTTCGCCTCGCCATCGAGCGCGGGGGCGAGGTGATCGGCTATATCGGCTGCGTCGGCGATCCACCCGCGGTGGTCTATGCGCTGACGCCCGGCCTCTGGGGGCAGGGGCTTGCGACCGAAGCGCTTTCGGCCTTCCTGCCCGAGGTCTTCGCACGGTTTCCGCTGTCTCAGATCGAGGCGGCGGTGTTCGAGGACAACCCCGGATCCTCGGCCATCCTCGCGAAGTTCGGGTTCCAGGCATCAGGCCGGCGGATGCAGTCATCGCTTGGAAGGCTTGAGCCTGCGCCCGCGATCACATACGCCCTGAACCGGAACAGGTTGAGGGTGCCGGCATGAAATTCCTGGATCTTGCGCGCGTCGTCATCCGGTCCGGATCGGGCGGCGGGGGCTGCGTCAGCTTTCGCCGCGACAAGTTCGTCGAATACGGCGGCCCCGACGGCGGTGACGGCGGCGATGGCGGAGACGTCTGGGTCGAGGCTGTCGATGGCTTGAACACGCTGATCGACTTTCGGTATCAGCAGCACTTCTTCGCCAAGAACGGCCAGCCCGGCATGGGTCGCCAGCGCACCGGCAAGGACGGCGACGACATCACCCTGCGCGTGCCGGTCGGCACCGAGATCCTCGACGAGGACGAAGAGACGGTGATCGCCGACCTGACGCAGGTGGGCGAGCGTGTCCTGCTGGCGCGCGGCGGCAACGGCGGCTTCGGCAACCTGCACTTCAAGACCTCCACCAACCAGGCGCCGCGCCGCGGCAACCCGGGCCAGCCGGGCATCGAGCGCGAGATCTGGCTGCGGCTCAAGCTGATCGCGGATGCGGGCCTTCTGGGCCTGCCGAACGCCGGCAAGTCGACGTTTCTCGCCGCCACGTCGAATGCGCGGCCCAAGATCGCCGATTATCCCTTCACCACCCTGCATCCCAACCTCGGAGTCGTCGGGGTGGATGAGGCCGAATTCGTGGTGGCCGACATCCCCGGTCTGATCGAGGGCGCGCACGAGGGGCGCGGAATCGGCGACCGCTTCCTCGGTCACGTCGAGCGCTGCGCGGTGCTTCTGCACCTCGTCGACGGCACCTCCGAGGATGTGGCGGCCGACTGGGAGACCATCATCGGCGAGTTGGAGGCCTATGGCGGCGAATTGGCCGAGAAGCCTCGCATCACCGTCCTGAACAAGATCGACGCCCTCGACGAGGAGGAACGCGCCGAGCGCCAAGCGGCTTTGGAAGAGGTCGCGGGCCCGGTGATGATGATGTCCGGCGTGTCGCGCGAGGGGCTTCTGGACGTTCTCCGCGCGATGCGGCGCGCGATCGAGGCGCATCGTCGCGGCGAGCGCGACGCGGTCGAGGAGCCGGGACCTTGGACACCCTGACCTCTGCCCGCCGCGTCGTGGTCAAGATCGGCTCGTCGCTTCTGGTCGAGGAAGGCCGGCTGCGGTCGGCATGGCTCACCTCGCTTGCCGCCGACGTGGCGCGGTTCCGGGGGCGCGGGCAGGACGTCATCCTCGTCTCGTCGGGGTCGATTGCACTGGGCCGTGGCGCGCTTGGGCTGGGCCTCGGCGCGCTGGCGCTGGAGCAGAGCCAGGCAGCGGCCGCCGTGGGCCAGATCCGGCTTGCGCGCGCCTATGAGGAAGCGCTGGAGCCGCACGGCATCGTCACCGCGCAAGTTCTTGTGACGCTTGAAGATTCTACCGACCGGCGGAGATACCTGAACAGCCGCGCGACGCTCGAGCAGCTTCTGTCGCTCGGCGTCGTGCCGATCGTTAACGAAAACGACACCGTGGCGACGGACGAGATCCGCTATGGCGACAACGACCGGCTTGCGGCGCAGATCGCCGTCACCGTGGGCGCTGACGTGCTGGTCCTTCTTTCGGACGTCGACGGCTTCTACACCGCCAATCCGCGCGACGACGACTCGGCCCGCCGCTTCGAAAAGATCGAGCGCATCACTCCCGAGATCGAGGCGATGGCAGGCGATGCCGGCACGGGTCTGTCGAAGGGTGGCATGAAGACAAAGCTGATGGCGGCCAAGACAGCGACGGCGGGCGGGGCGACCATGGCGATCACCTTGGGATCGACCCTGAACCCGTTGACGGCGCTTGAAAATGGTGCCGCCTGCACCTGGTTCGAGGCCGAGACGGACCCGCAGATCGCCCGCAAGCGATGGATCGGAGCGATGAAGCCCAAGGGCGAAATCCATATCGACGAAGGTGCGGCGCGCGCACTTCAGGCGGGAAAGTCGCTCTTGCCGGCGGGCGTCTCGCTGGTGCAGGGCCGCTTCGGGCGCGGCGACCCGGTGTCCATCCTCGGTCCCGACGGCCGACGGCTGGCGGTCGGGTTGTCGCGCTATACGGCCGCCGAGGCGACGGCGATCCGGGGTCAAAGGTCAGACCGGATCGAGGCGTTGCTGGGCTATCCCGGCCGCGCGGCGCTGGTTCACCGGGACGACATGGCGTTCTGAGGCCAGAGGGGGCTCTGCCCCCGCCTCGCTGGCGCTCGGCCCCCCGGAGTATTTCGGGACAGAAGAAGATGGAGGCGCGCGCCGCCTTCCTGTAGAACGGACGGACCACACGAAGGGCCACCCGATGAAGGACCTCGAGACCATATCCGAGATGATGCGCGGCTTGGGCCAAGCCGCGCGCAAGGCTGCGGCGGAGCTGGCCTTCGCGAGCCAGGAACGCAAGTATGCCGCCCTCGTCGGCGCGGCGACCGAGATCGAGCGGCGCGAGGACGAGATCCTGTCGTGCAACGCGCTCGACATGGTCGAGGCCGAGGAGAAGGGCCTGACGCCCGCGATGCTCGACCGCCTGGAGCTGGATGGCCGGCGATTGCGCGGCATCGTGGACGGGCTGCGAGCCGTGGCCGAACAGGCCGACCCGGTCGGCAAGGTCATCGCCGAGTGGGACATGCCGTCGGGCATTCACATCCAGAGGGTCCGCACGCCCCTTGGCGTCATCGGCGTGATCTACGAGAGCCGCCCGAACGTGACCGTGGATGCGGGCGCTCTGTGCCTCAAGGCGGGGAACGCCGTGATCCTGCGCGGCGGATCGGAAAGTTTCCACACCTCGGGCGCGCTGCACGAGTGTCTCGTCGAGGGATTGCGGCAGGCTCACCTGCCCGAGGCGGCGATCCAGCGAGTGCCGACCCGCGACCGGGCCGCCGTTTCTGAGATGCTGGGAATGGTCGAGCATATCGACGTGATCGTGCCGCGCGGCGGCAAGGGGCTGGTGGGTCTTGTCCAGCGCGAGGCGCGGGTGCCGGTCTTCGCGCATCTCGAGGGCATCTGCCACACCTATGTTGGCGCCACGGCCGATCCGGCGATGGCGGTCGAGGTGGTTCTGAACGCCAAGACCCGGCGCACCGGCATCTGCGGCGCGCTCGAATGCCTGCTGATCGACTGGCGCTTCTACACGCAGCACGGGCCGATCCTGACCGACGCACTGGTCGCTGCCGGGGTCGAGGTGCGCGGTGCAGGGGAACTGGCGAAGCTGAAAGGCGTCGTGCCGGCGGTCGAGGAGGATTTCGGTAAGGAATTCCTCGACATGATCTGCGCGGCGAAGCTGGTCGACGGGCTGGACGAGGCGATCGCGCATATCCGCCGCTACGGGTCCAACCACACCGACGCCATCATCACCGAGGACGATGTGGCGGCCGACAAGTTCTTCCGCGAGCTCGACAGCGCGATCCTGATGCGCAACGCCTCGACCCAGTTCGCCGATGGCGGCGAGTTCGGCATGGGCGCCGAGATCGGCATCGCCACCGGCAAGCTGCACGCGCGCGGCCCCGTCGGCGCCGAGCAGCTCACCAGCTTCAAGTATCTGGTGACCGGCTCCGGCGCCGTCAGAAGCTGATCGAGACCGAGGTGTCCCCGATGCTTGTCGCAACCCGCCGCCCCAGCTTCGAGGCCGCGGGATGGATGAGCGCGAAATGGACGTTCGAGGGCTGCACCGGCGCCACCGAACGCGGGTTCGTCAGCATCTCCCATAGGGGCACATCGACCTTCAGGCGGTCGGCGGTGCTGAACAGGTTCCAGCGGTCGTCGGTCAGCGTCACCTTCACGCGCCCTCCCCAGGGCAGCGCGCTTTCGAGGCACTGGAGCGCCAGGAAGGCAAGCTTGGCTTCGGCCCTGTCGACATCCTGCTGGACGCGCCATTCGACGATCAGCCGATTGCCGCGGTACAGGTCCGCAAGGACCGAACGGAGTTCGGAATGGCCGATCCGCGATCCTTCCTGCGCCGCGCCGAAGGCGATCCGGAAGAAGCGGATGCGAGCGTTGGCGTTGTCGACGGATTCCGAGATCAGCGTCAGTTCGGGGATGTCGGGCAGCCCTGCCATCGAGAGAAGCTCGACGCCGTTTCCGATTGCGCCGAGCGGCGAGATCAGGTCGTGGCAGATGCGCGACCCTATCAGTCCATCCAGGTCCATTTCGCCGTACATACCGGTCTCCCCCCTGACTTCCGATGAGCTGCGAACGCCATGACTCACGCAACCTCGCATCTGACCCCCGGCATGTTCGTGCGCCACCCCGCAAAGCCCGAATGGGGCGTGGGGCAGGTGCAGTCCAACATCGGAGGACGGATCACGGTGAATTTTCCGGACGAGGGGAAGCTGGTCATCGATGGTAACCTCGTTGAACTGGTTCCGGTGTTCGACCGGGAGTGAGCGGCCTTCGTCCCTGACACAACCATAACGGGTATCAAATGTCACATGGTTTCGTTAGCGGTTTTGTTGCCAAGCCAGGACTGCGTCCCTAGAACTCCGGGTCTGGACCAAAAGGCATGAATGCGGACACCCATCACCTGACCCTGCGCCTGGCCGTGACCGAGGTCGATCGGCGCGCCGCCGAGCGGCTGCGCTATGACGTCTTCATCGAGGAGCTGGGCGGCGACGGACCGCTCGTCGATCACGAGGGCAGATTCGAGAGGGATCTCTTCGATCCCGTCTTCGACCACCTCGTCCTCGTGGACGAAACTCGGGACGCGGAAGGGCTGGATCACGTCGTGGGGGTCTATCGCCTTCTGCCGGACGGGCGGAGCCCGCGGTTCTACTCCGAGGACGAATACGATCTGGAGCCGCTTCGGCGCACGGGGCGGAGGCTTCTTGAACTGGGACGGTCCTGCATCAGGCGCGAGTATCGTGGCGGCATGGCTCTGCCGCTCCTCTTGGCCGGTCTTGCCGACTATGTCCGAGCGGGCGGGTTCGAGATCCTCTTCGGCGTGGCCAGCCTTCATGGCACCGACATCGACGCGCTGGCCGAACCCCTGTCGCACCTCTACCACGCGCACCTCGCGCCGCCCGACCTGCGCGTGCGGGCCGTCGAGGCGCACCGCCAGCCGATGGACCTGATCCCGCCGGACCGGATCGACCGCGTCCGCGCGATGAAGGCCGTGCCGCCTCTCATCAAATCCTACCTGAAGCTCGGCGGCTTCGTCGGCGACGGCGCTTTCATCGACCGCCCCTTCAACACCACCGACGTCTGTCTCGTGATGGATACCGCGCGGTTGAGCGAGGCGGCGCGGACCCGTTATGGCGGAGGGCCTGCGTGACGACGTGGCGCCAGGGCACGCGCGCCGCCTCGCAGCGGATCGGAGCAGGAGGTGTGATGCGCGCGGTGCTGCGGGGGTTGCCGCTGGGGCTCGTCGTTTTCGGAGGGCTCGCCGCCTTGCTGGTGGTCCGGCTGGTCGAGCGGCCGCTTCACGGCGAGGCGCGACCCTGGACGCCCTGGATCACCGTGGGGGTCTGTCGCAGCGCGCTGCGCATACTGGGCCTCGGCCGCGTGTCGCGGGGACGGCCCATGCCGCATCCGGGCGCTATCGTGGCGAACCATACCTCCTGGCTCGACATCTTCACGCTGAACGCGGGCGGGCCGATCTATTTCGTATCCAAGGCCGAGGTCGCCGACTGGCCGGGGATCGGCTGGCTGGCGCGCGCGACGGGCACCGTCTTCGTCCGCCGCGATCCGCGCGAGGCGCATGTGCAGAAGACCATGTTCGAGCGGCGGCTGGGCGCGGGGCACCGTCTGCTGTTCTTTCCCGAGGGCACTTCGACGGACGGCACGCAGGTGCTGCCGTTCAAGCCGACGCTCTTCGCGGCGCTATATTCGGGCAATACGCCGGATGACCTGTGGGTGCAGCCGGTCACGGTCGTCTATCGTCCGCCGTACGGCGAGAGCGCCGACTTCTACGGCTGGTGGGGCGATATGGATTTCGGGCCGCACCTTGTGAAGATCCTGGCGGCGCGCCGCCAGGGCCGGGTCGAGATCGACTGGCACGACGCGGTGCGGGTGGCGGACTATCCCGGACGCAAGGCGCTGGCGGCGGCGACCGAGGCGCGGGTGAGGGAGGCGCACGGCGCTGCTCTGAGCTAGAGACGCAGCATACGCGCGAAACCGCTAGCCCAGGGGCGCCAGCAGGTCCGCAAGCGCCCGTGCCGGGTCCTCGGCGCGCCAGATTTCCTCGCCCACGGCCAAGAAATCGGTGACGGGAGCGAGGGCGGTCACGAGACCCACGTCAAGGTTGCCCTCGGCTACCACGGGCACTTCGATCATCTGCGACCACCACTCGAAGAGATCGCGATCCGCAAGCGTTCCGTCGCCTAGCGACGACTGGCCGACCGGTCCGAAAGCGACATAGTCCGCGCCTGCTTCTCCGGCCGTGATGCCGTCATGCCGCGAGGCGCCGCAAAAGGCCCCTACGATGGCGTCCTTCCCGAGCGTCTCGCGGATCTTGCGGACCGAACGCGCGGCGTCTGTGAGGTGGACACCGTCGAGGCCGAGGCGTTCGACGAGGCCGACGTGGGCCTCGATCACGCAGGCCACGTCGCGGGCGTGAG
Source organism: Silicimonas algicola (assembly GCF_003970735.1). Classification (GTDB taxonomy): domain Bacteria; phylum Pseudomonadota; class Alphaproteobacteria; order Rhodobacterales; family Rhodobacteraceae; genus Silicimonas; species Silicimonas algicola. Next base: position 2,767,737 of record NZ_CP034588.1, on the reverse strand, counting down.
CCACCTCGCGCACCGCATCGGCGGCGCGCGACAGACGGTCCTCGTCGCGTGTGGCCATCGTCAGGCGCACGCAGGCCGCCTCGTGCGCGTCGAGGACGGCGGCAAGACGCGCGGGAAAGGCCGAGAGCTCGAACTCGGGCGGGGTCAGCAGGTAAAGCTGCGGTCGGTCGGTGTCGGCCATGCGCGTCCTCGTGGTCTGGTTCCGGCTATAGCGCGGGGTTCAGCGCGGGGGAAGGCTGCGGACGTTCTCCATCGCCAGCGCCAGGAGAGCCGCGCGCGCCTCGTCGTCGGCCATCGTGGAGGCCGAGACGTCGACGAGGCCGCCCATGGGACGCCCGGTGAAGGCAAGCTCGCTCACGCCGTCCATCGCCAGCGCCTGCGCGTGGCGGTCCTTGCCGACGCGGACCATCGCGCCGCCCTTGTGGACGCCGCACAGCATGTGGCCGTCCAGCATGAAGCAGAGGCCGCCGAACATGCGGCGTTCCTCGAGGCGGTCGGCGACCTCGGCCAGATCCTCGCGGAACGTATCCGCCAGCCCTTCGTCCCAGGCCATGACGCGCCTCCCTTGTCCTTCGGCATCTCGAATCGTATGACCCGCCCGGTGCAGAGGAAGCCTAGCATGACCCAGCCCGACGTCGTTCTCGTGCGGCCCCAGATGGGAGAGAACATCGGCGCGGCGGCGCGCGCGATGTGGAACTTCGGTCTCGACCGGATGCGCATCGTGGCGCCGAGGGACGGTTGGCCGAACCCGAAGGCCGACGCGATGGCCAGCGGGGCGGGGCGGCTTCTGGACAAGGCGCGGCTGTTCGACACGACAGCCGAGGCCGTAGGCGACGCAGCCTACGTCTATGCCACCACGGCGCGGTCGCGCGACCTGACGAAGCTGGTGCTGACGCCCGAGGCGGCGATGCGCGATGCGGCGGACCGGATCGCGGCGGGGCAGAGGGTGGCGGTGCTGTTCGGGCCCGAGCGGACGGGTCTGGAAAACGAGGACGTCGCCCGCGCGAACGCCATCGTCAGCGTGCCGGTGAACCCGGAGTTCCCCTCGCTGAACCTCGCCCAGTGCGTCCTTCTTCTGGGGTACGAGTGGCGGCGGGCGACAGGGAACGCCGAGGCGGCCGTGACCGATTATGCCGGGACGGAGCCCGCGACGCAGATCGAGGTCGAGAAACTGGCCGAGCACTACGAGGACCGTCTCGTCGAGGCGGGGTTCTTCTTCCCCGAGGCCAAGGCCGACAGCATGAAGGTGACGTTGCGCAACCTCTGGAGCCGGATGCCGCTCACGCGGGCGGACGTGCAGGTGCTCCACGGCGTCCTGCGTCAGATGGTCCGCTGGAAGGAACGCGGCGAGCGTCTGGACGGCGGTCGGCCTCGCTCCTAAGTTGCCGCCTGCAAGCGGGAGACCCGGAATGACCACCAAGCGCAGCATCTTCGAGGACGTGGGCGAGGGCGCGGCCCCTCGTGCGGCGCCCGCGGGCGGCGTCATCGACGCCTCGCGGAAGGGCGCGCGCGGCGCGGTGCGGGCCTGGCTTGCGGTGCTGTTCCTGATGGTCGTCGCGATGATCGCGGTGGGCGGGCTGACCCGCCTGACGGACAGCGGGTTGTCGATCACCGAGTGGAGGCCCGTCACGGGGGCGCTTCCCCCGATGAATGAGGCCGACTGGGCCTCGGAGTTCGATAAGTACAAGGAAATTCCGGAATACCAGGTCCAGAACACCGGCATGACGTTGCAGGAGTTCAAGACGATCTACTGGTGGGAATGGGGTCACCGGCAGCTTGGTCGCGCCGTCGGACTGGTCTGGGCGCTTGGCTTTGTCTTCTTCTGGGCGACGAAGCGCATCCCGCCGGGCTGGACGGGCCGCCTGGTCATCCCCGGTGCATTGGGTGGCCTTCAGGGCGCCATCGGATGGTGGATGGTGTCCTCCGGCCTTGGCGGCGAGCGGCTGGACGTGGCGTCCTATCGCCTCGCCACGCACCTTGGCCTCGCCTTCGTCATCCTCGGCGTGCTGGCGTGGTTCATCCTTCTCCTCGGCCGAACCGAGGGCGGGCTGATCCAGACGCGGCGGTCGCGCGAGCCGAAGCTGTTTTCGCTCGGCACCGGGCTGATGCACTTCGCTTTCCTCCAGATCCTGATCGGAGCGCTTGTGGCGGGGATCGACGCCGGCCGGACCTTCAACGACTGGCCGGACATGGCAGGGCAGTTCTTTCCGCCTGCCGCCTTCGATATCGAGCCCGCGTGGCGCAACTTCTTCGAGAACCCGGGTCTCGTGCAGTTCATCCACCGGATGGCGGGCTATCTTCTGGTCGCCTTCGGGATCGTCGCCTTTCTCAAGGGGCGGCGGTCGCCTCATTCCGACACGAGAGGCGCCTTTGCCGCCGTTCTTGCGATGCTGGTTCTCCAGATGATCCTCGGGATCATGACGGTGATCTGGATCGCGCCGCTGTGGCTGGCGATCCTGCACCAGCTTGGCGCGGTGCTGGCCTTCGTCCTGATTCTTCGCGCGCGGTTCCTCGCGCAATATCCCATGGTGCGTTCGATAAGGGACAGCCGATGACCGACACCGCCTGCGCAGAGCTTTTCGCCTTCCAGCGCGAGACCGAGGCGCTTGGCCAGGTCATGGGCCGGCTCGGCTGGGACCAGGAAACGGTGATGCCCGAAGGCGCGGGCGAGCAGCGGGCCGAGGAGATGGCCGCGCTGGCGGGCGTTCTCCACCGGCGCAAGACCGACCCGCGCATCGGAGAGTGGCTGGCAGCGGCCAGTCCCTCCGACATGGTCGAGGCGCGGCAGGTCGAGCTGATCCGGCACGGGTTCGAGAAGACTTCGCGCGTGCCCGAGGCGCTGACGGCGGCCCTGGCGGGGACCACGTCGCGGGCGCACCGGGCCTGGGCCAAGGCGCGCGCGGCGGACGATTTCGCCGGCTTCGCGCCGATGCTCGACGAGGTGCTGCGGCTGACCCGCGAGAGGGCCGAGGCGCTGGCCGGGAATGGCCCGCTCTACGACGCGCTTCTCGACGACTACGAGCCCGGGGCGACGTCGGTGGAGCTGGAATCGATGTTCGGCGCGCTGCGCCCGCGCCTCGTCGCCCTGCGCGAGCGCGTCCTCGGCGCCGAACGCCAGCCGCCCGCGCTGTCGGGCGACTTCTCCGAAGCGGGACAACTCGCCCTGTCGGCCGAGCTTGCGCGCGCCTTCGGCTACGACACCCACCACGGCCGTATCGACAAGGCGGTGCATCCGTTCTCGTCGGGCTCGGGTCTCGATGTGCGGATCACTACCCGGACGGTCCCGCACGAACCGTTCAACTGCTTCTACTCGACCGTCCACGAGACCGGGCACGCCTGCTACGAGCAGGGCATCGACCGGGCCTACCTTCTGACGCCGATCGGCCAAGGGGTGTCCATGGGCGTCCACGAGAGCCAGAGCCGGATCTACGAGAACCAGCTTGGCCGGGGACGGCCTTTCACGGGCTGGCTTTACGGGCGGATGCGTGAGGTCTTCGGGGACTTCGGCGTGACGGACGCCGACGCCTTCTATGCTGCCGTCAACCGGGTTTCTTCGGGGTATATCCGCACCGAGGCGGACGAGGTTCACTACAACCTCCACGTCCTTCTGCGCTTCGACCTCGAGCGCGACCTGATCGACGGGCGGCTCGCCGTGGCGGATCTGCAGGAGGCCTGGAACGCCCGGTTCAAGAAGGACTTCGGCGTGGCCGTCGACCGGCCGTCGAATGGCGTCCTCCAGGACGTCCACTGGTCGGCGGGGCTGTTCGGATATTTCCCGACATATACGCTCGGCAACGTCTATGCCGGGTGCCTCAACGCGGCGCTGCGCCGTGACGTGCCTGACCTCGACGCGGCATTGGCCGAGGGCGACACCTCGCCCGCGACGGATTGGCTGCGCGAGCGCATCCACCGGCACGGCGGGCTTTACCGTCCGCGCGAGGTCATCGCGCGCGCGGTGGGGGGAGAGCCGGACGAAGGCCCGCTTCTCGACTATCTCGAGGCGAAGTTCTCCGGGCTCTACGGTCTCTGATGGCAGCGCTGTCGCCCGTGATGGACGTGGCCGGCGTCGAGGCGTTTCTGCGCGCCGAGTTCCCGCAAGTGTCGGACGACTACACCGTCGCCGCGATCGGGCCCGGGACGGCGACGATCCGGATGGAACCGGACCATCGCCACCTGCGGCCGGGCGGCACGATCTCGGGGCCGACGATGTTCTCGCTGGCCGATTGCGCCGTCTACCTCGCCATCATCGCCCATGTCGGGCCCGAGGCGTTGGCGGTGACGACGGGTGCGTCCATCGATTTCATGCGCAAGCCCGCGGCGGGCAAGGCGCTGGTGGCAGATGTCACCCTTCTGAAGCTTGGCCGCGGCCTCGCCGTGGGGGACGTGGCGATAACGTCAGAGGGCGTGTCAGGTCTCGTCGCGCGGGCGACGCTGACCTATTCGCGTCCCCGGGCTTGAGGCCTCAGCGGCGCGAGCGGTCGGCGCTCTCTCCGTCCACCGACAGGACATCGTCCAGTGTCTCGGACACGTCGAGAAGGGCCCAGACCCCGACGGTGAAAGCGCCGAAGCCCAGGGCGATGCACAGGCTGACAAACTCGATCATCACACTGCCTCCACGGCCGAAAGCGAACGCGAGACGATGACGCGCGTCGTGTACCGCTGACGGCGGTAATCGCGCATGACGTCGATGCTGCGCTGAAGGTCCTGGGGATCGCGGAGGATTTTGGACGGGGTCGTCCGGGCGGCGAGAGGCCGTTGACGCTTGGTCATGTCACACACTCATACTCGGTTAACAACAACTTACTTCCGCCATCAAGCGCCCGGATTGTGGCGATTCTGAGGCAGGGTCGTCGAGTGTGAGTGCAGAGATCCTGGCGCGGGGCCTACCTGTCAGCGCGCGTGCTGGCAGGTGACCGAGGTTCTGAAGTATTTGCAGTCGTACATCCGGCCCGAGACCTTGGCCTTGTAAGATGTCCCCAACATGCTCTGCCGCAGCGATCCGACCTGCACGTTTCGTGGCGCGGTCGAGAAGTAAGTCGCCGTCGACCGCTTGAGGCCAGCAGCGCTGACGTCAGAATTGACCTTCTCGGTCGCCGTCGCGCAGGCGGCTAGGCTTGTCAGCGCCAGTATCGCAAGGAATTTCCGCATCGTCGCACCCTCTGGGTTGCCATGAACGATGCGGACAAGATCAGGCGATTGCGCCGCGAGGGGGGAAGGTCTGAGGCGAAACTTGGGCGGGTTCAGCCGCCTGTGTGGCTCATGTGGCGCGAGACCTGGCCGTCGGGCTTCTGGCGCGAATAGTCGAAGTCGTGGCCCTTGGGCTTGCGCCCGATGGCGGCGCGGATCGCGTCTTCGAGGGGCGCATCGGACTCGGAGGCGCGCAGCGGCGTGCGCAGGTCGGCCATGTCCTCCTGCCCGAGGCACATGTAAAGCTCGCCGGTGCAGGTCAGCCGAACCCGGTTGCAGGACTCGCAGAAGTTATGGGTCAGGGGCGTGATGAAGCCGACCTGCTGTCCCGTCTCCTCGAGGCGGACATAGCGGGCCGGGCCACCCGTGCGGTGCGCGAGGTCGGTGAGCGTATAGCGTTCGGCCAGGGCACTTCGCACGTCCTTCAGCGACCAGTACTGCCCCACGCGGTCCTCGCCGCCAAGGTCGCCCATGGGCATCACCTCGATCCAGGTCAGGTCCATGTCGCGCGAGGCGCACCATTCGGCCAGCGTGAACAGCTCGTCCTCGTTGAAGCCCTTGAGTGCGACGGCGTTGATCTTGACCCGAAGGCCGGCGGCTTGCGCGGCATCGATGCCCTTCAGCACCTGCGGCAGGCGGCCCCAGCGGGTGACGCGGGCGAACTTGTCCTCGTCCAGCGTGTCGAGAGAGACGTTGATGCGGCGGACGCCAGCGTCGAAGAGGTCGGTGGCGAAGCGAGAGAGCTGGCTGCCATTCGTCGTCAGCGTCAGCTCCTTCAGCGCGCCAGACTCGAGGTGCCGCGTCATCGAGCGGAAGAAGGTCATGATGTCGCGCCGCACCAGAGGCTCGCCGCCCGTGATCCGCAGCTTCTCGACGCCCAGGTGCACGAAGGTCGAACACATGCGGTCCAGTTCCTCGAGCGTCAGAAGCTCTTTCTTCGGAAGGAACGTCATGTTCTCGGCCATGCAATAGACGCAGCGGAAATCGCAGCGGTCCGTCACCGAGACGCGCAGATAGCTGATCGCGCGCTGGAACGGGTCTATGAGCTGAGGCGTGGCCATGTCCTTAGGGTAAGAGGCCGCGGGGGGCGCCGCAAGGGCCCGCACCGTTGAAGCGGGGCAGGGGGCGAGCTACCTTCGTCGGTATGAAGTTACCCTATGCCGTCGCGATCCTCGCCGTCCTGCCGTCCTGCGCGACCTTGCAGGGCATGACCTCACCCCGAGAGGCCGCTCCGGTGTCCGTCGTCGCACCTGCGCCGCCGCCGCCCCGGACGGCGCGCACGGTCGAGCAGTTCGACACCACGACCGCCGAGCAGAAGGCCAGGGCCGCCAGCGTTTCCGGGGGCACGTCGCTTGGAACCACGGTCGCCTCGCTGGGGGATCCGGCGGCGCCGGGGTTCTGGATCGAGACGCCTCTCGTGACGGAAGCCGGCCGGGGCCGCGTCGTCTACCAGGGCAAGAGCGTCGAGGTGGACCTGCGGCCCGGACCGTCGAGCCGGGTGTCGCTGGGCGCGCTCCGCGTTCTCGGTGCGCCCCTCACCGATCTGGCGGAAGTCGAGGTCTTCGTTCTCTGACCGCCCTCAGTCCGCGAACTTGAGCCGCCTGAGCCAGGCCTCGGCGAGGCCGAGCTTTCGGCGGGCGATGCAGTCGGCTGTGCCGAACTCCTCATCCGCCGGGACCGAGAGGCAGGTGTCGTGAACCTCGGCCAGCGCGGCCGCCTCGGCCTCGAGAAGCTCGGCCCTGTCCCATCCCGGTTCGCGCTCGTCGCGTAGCCTGAGGTATTCGTCGCCCAGTTCCAGCGAAACGAAGTCCCAGGCGATGCCCTCGGCCGTCAGGCAAATGGCCTTCGGCAAGGTGTCGTCGATCTCGCAGGCCGCGGCGGCCGGCTTTCCGGCGCAGTCCGACAGGACCGCGACACCCTGCGCCCGCGCCGCGGCGGCACATTCGCGGGCGACGTCTCGCGCGATCCCGTCCTGGGCCATCGCCGGCGCGGCAAGGGTCAGGGCGGCGACAAGCGTCTTCACATCGACCCCACCATCTCACGCCCGATCAGCATCCGACGTATTTCGCTCGTGCCTGCCCCTATCTCCATCAGCTTGGCATCGCGGAACAGCCGCGCCACGGGTGCATCCGCCATGAACCCAGCGCCCCCCATGGCCTGCACCGCCTGGTGCGCCTGCGTCATCGCGACCTCGGAGGCGTAGAGGCAGCAGGCGGCGGCGTCCTGGCGCGTCACGTCGCCCCGGTCGCAGGCCTTTGCGACCTCGTAGACATAGGCCCGCGCGGTGTTGAGCGCGGTGTACATGTCCGCGATCTTGCCCTGCATTAACTGGAACGACCCGATAGGTTTCCCGAACTGCTTCCTTTCGGCCATGTAGGGCATGATCTCGTCGAGGCAGGCGGCGATGATGCCGGGTCCGATGGCGGCGAGGACGACGCGCTCGTAGTCGAGCCCGGACATCAGGACGGCGACGCCGCGGCCCTCCTGCCCGAGGACGTTGTCGAAGGGCACCTCGACGTCCTCGAAAACCAGTTCGGCGGTGTTCGAGCCGCGCATTCCCAGCTTGTCGAAGTGGGGCGAGGTGCTGAAGCCCTTCATGGATTTCTCGACCAGGAAGGCGGTGATGCCTTTCGATCCGGCCTCAGGGTCGGTCTTCGCGTAGACGACAAGCGTGTCGGCGTCGGGCCCGTTGGTGATCCAGTACTTGGTGCCGTTCAGCCGGAAGTGGTCGTTCCGCTTCTCGGCGCGAAGACGCATCGAGACGACGTCAGATCCCGCCCCCGCCTCGGACATGGCCAGCGCGCCGACATGACGGCCCGAGACGAGGCCGGGCAGGTACTTTGCCTTCTGCGCGTCGGTGCCGTTCAGCCGGATCTGGTTCACGCAGAGGTTCGAGTGCGCGCCATAGGACAGCGACACCGACGCCGAGGCCCGTGCGATCTCCTCGACTGCGACGGCGTGGGCGAGATAGCCCATGCCCGCGCCGCCGTAGTCTTCCTCGACTGTGATGCCCAGAAGGCCGAGGTCGCCCATCTCGGGCCAGAGTTCGGAGGGAAAGGCGTTTGTGCGGTCGATCTCGGTCGCCATCGGGCGGATGCGGTCCTGCGCCCACCTGTGAACCGTCTCGCGCAGCGCGCCGACGTCCTCGCCCAGATCGAAGCGCATCGAGGCCGTGAACATCCTTCTTTCCCTCGCGGCGATTGCGATGTCCACCAGACCTCTCGTACCGCGCGACGTCAAGGGAGGCAGGGGAACTCCGGACGGGTTCGACGGTTGGTCCGCCAACACCACCCGAAAGGAATTTCACATGACCCATACGCTGACCGCCGACGATTTCTGGAAACGCCTCGACGACGTGCAGTCCGGCATGCTTTCCGTCGATGGAGCGCGTCCCGTCCCGATGTCGCAGTACGCCGACCGTGACCTGAACGTCCTGTGGTTCATCACCGCCAAGGGCACCGATATCGTGGAAAGCCTCGCGTCGGGACCGAAGGAGGCACGCTATCTCGTCGCCGAGGGCGCCGCGAACCTCTATGCCACCGTCGACGGCAAGGCGTCGCTGTCGAATGACAAGGCGAAGCTAGACGAATTGTGGAACGTCGTTGCCGACTCCTGGTTCGAGGGCGGAGAGCGGGATCCAGACGTCCAGCTTGTGCGCGTCGACCTGACCGAGGCCGAAGTCTGGGCCACGACCGGCAGGCTCGGCTTCCTCTACGAGTTGGCAAAGTCTCAGGTCAGCGAGGCAAAGCCCGACATGGGCGCGCACGGCACCCTGCGGTTCGCCGCCTGACGTGACACCCCGGTGTGGCCGCGCCGAACGCGCGACCGTCAGGCCGGCGCCTGACCGAGAAGGCGCCGGACCAGATCCTCAAGTTCGGTATAGTCCGCCATCAGCGCATCGGGCGAAAGGCGGGCCACACCTCTGCCTTCGGGGCCGAAAGTGACAAGTATCACCGGACACCCCGCGGCTCGCGCGGTTCTCAGATCGGTCTCGGTGTCTCCGACAAGAACGGCGCGGGCCGGATTTCCCCCGGCCCGGCGTACTGCTTCGAAGAAGGTTTCCGGATCAGGCTTGCGCACCGCAAGCGTGTCCGCCCCCACAAGCGACCCGAACGCCCCCCTTACCCCCAGCTTCTGCAAAAGCGTCTCCGCCAGTCCTTCGGGCTTGTTCGTGCAGATGCCGACGGCATGGTTTGTCTCCGAGAGTGCCGCGACCGCCTGCATCGCGCCCGGATACAGGGTCGTCTCGCGGTCGATATTCTCGCCGTAGTAGGCCAGCAGGTCCGGATACGCCCGGTCGACATCGGCCTCTCCGTGGCCCGCGCCGATGCGCGAGAAACCGAGCCGCAGCATCGCGCGCCCGCCATGAAACGCCGTCAGCTTGTCCGCGACCGGATCGAGGACGCTCTCGTGCCCGAGGACGCGGAAACATTCGTTCGCCGCGGCGATGAGGTCCGCTCCCGTGTCGGCGAGCGTGCCGTCGAGGTCGAAGATCACCGTGTCCTTCACCGCCGTCCTCCCGGTCGATGCCGGGACACCTGTAATGTCCGGCAACAGTATTTGATGCAGGGCATGCTTTGCGCCCCTTCGTTTCGCGGGTAGAAGGTCGCGGACGAAAAGGAAAGTGCGCATGTCGACCCATCTCATCCTCCTGGCCGCGGGCGAAGGCAGCCGGATGCTGTCCGACCGCCCGAAGGTGCTGCATGAGATCGGGGGCGCACCGCTCTTCGCCCATGCGCTGGCGTCCGCCTCGGGGCTGGAAGGGTTTCGCGTCATCGTCGTGGGCCACGGCGGCGACGCGGTGCGCAAGGCGGCTGAGGCGATGGAGGAGGACATCGTCGTCGTCGAACAGACCGAAAGGCTTGGGACGGCGCACGCCGTCACGGTCGCGGCCGGCGCGCTGGCGGACGCAGGCGGCGACACGCTTCTTCTCTATGGCGACACACCCTTCATCAGGCCGGGCACCATCGAGGCGATGCAGGCGGCGCGGGGACGCGGCGCGGATGTCGTCTTCCTGGGGTTCGAGGCGGCCGATCCGGCGCGCTATGGCCGCATGGTGATGCAGGGCGACATCCTTCTGAAGATCGTCGAATTCAAGGACGCGAGCGAGGCCGAGAGGGCGATCACGCTCTGCAACTCGGGCGTCGTCCTCGCCTCGACCGACACGCTTCTGCGCCTTGCCGGTTCGGTCGGAAACGACAATGCGGCGGGCGAGTACTATCTCACCGACATCGCCGAACTCGCGCGCGCCGAGGGGCTGCGCGTCGAGGCCGTGACCTGCGACGAGGACGAGACGCTGGGCATCAACACCCGCGCCGACCTCGCGGCCGCCGAGGCGGTGTTCCAGGCGGCGAAGCGCGCCGAGATGCTCGAGATGGGCGTGACCCTCGTCGCGCCAGACACGGTGCATTTCGCCCATGACACCCACATCGGCCGCGACGCTCTGGTCGAGCCCTTCGTCGTCTTCGGGCCCGGCGTCACGGTCGAGACGGGCGCCACGATCCGCGCCTTCTCGCATCTCGAAGGCTGCCACGTCTCGGGCGGGGCCATCGTCGGTCCCTATGCGCGACTTCGACCGGGGGCGGAGATCGCGAACAACGCCCACATCGGCAACTTCGTCGAGATCAAGAACTCCGAGGTCGGCGAGGGCGCGAAGGTGAACCACCTGAGCTACATCGGGGATGCGGGCATCGGCGCGCGCACGAATATCGGCGCGGGAACGATCACATGCAACTATGACGGCGTCTTCAAGCACCGGACCGAGGTGGGCGAGGGCGTCTTCATCGGGTCGAACACCATGCTGGTCGCGCCCGTCACGGTCGGCGACCACGCCATGACGGCCACCGGCTCGGTCGTCACGATGAACGTGCCTGCGGGCGATCTGGCTGTGGCGCGGTCGCGTCAGGTCAACAAGGCGGGCTTCGCGCGCCGCTTCTTCGACAAGCTTCGTGCCGCGAAGGCGGCGCAGCAGCAGAAAGGCTGAACCATGTGCGGTATTGTCGGAATCCTCGGTGACCACGAAGCGGCGCCGACGCTGGTCGAGGCGCTGAAACGGCTGGAGTATCGCGGCTACGACAGCGCGGGCATCGCGACGGTGAATTGCGGACAGCTCGACCGGCGACGGGCGGTCGGCAAGCTCGCGAACCTCTCGGACCTCCTGGTCCGCGAACCTCTTGCCGGGAAGGCCGGGATCGGGCACACCCGCTGGGCCACGCATGGCGAGCCTTCGGTTCGGAACGCGCACCCGCACCGCTCGGGCGGCGTGGCGGTCGTCCACAACGGGATCATCGAGAACTTCCGCCCGTTGCGCGCGGAGCTGACGCAGAAGGGATACGCCTGCGAGTCCGACACGGACACCGAGACCGTCTCGCTTCTCTGCCAGTCGTTCATCGATCAGGGCCTCTCGCCGCGCGATGCGGCCGAGCAGACCATCGCGCGGCTCGAGGGCGCCTATGCGCTGGCCTTCCTCTTCGACGGAGAGGAGGATCTGATCGTCGCAGCGCGCCGCGGCTCTCCTCTGGCGGTTGGGTATGGCGAGGGCGAGATGTTCCTCGGCTCCGACGCCATCGCTCTGGCGCCCCTGACCGACCGCATCAGCTATCTCGAGGAGGGCGACCGCGCCGTCCTGACCCGCCAGGGCGTCGAGTTCTGGGACGGCTCGGGCAGCAAGGCCAACCGCGAGGTGCGCACGATCCAGATCGACACGGCGCGGATCGAGAAGGGCGGTCACAAGCACTTCATGGCGAAGGAGATCGCTGAGCAGCCGACGGTCCTCGCCGACGCGCTGGCGCATTATCTGAACGACGGCGCGATCACGCTGCCGGAGACGACGCCCGACTTCGCCGAGGTCGACCGCATCGTCATGGTCGCCTGCGGCACAGCCTACTATGCCTGCGCCACGGCGAAATACTGGTTCGAGCAGCTTGCCGGCATCCCCGTCGAGGTCGACGTGGCGTCGGAGTACCGCTACCGCGATGCGCCGGTCGGCCCGAAGACGCTGGCGATCTTCGTGTCCCAGTCGGGCGAGACGGCTGATACGCTGGCGGCGCTGCGCCATGTCGCGACGCGGGCGCGGATCGTCTCGGTGGTGAACGTGCCCGAAAGCTCCATCGCGCGCGAAAGCGACCTCGCGCTGCCGATCTTCGCGGGGGCCGAGATCGGGGTCGCCTCGACCAAGGCTTTCACCTGCCAGCTGCTTGTCCTTCTCCTTCTCGCGCTCAAGGCGGGGCGCGACCGGGGACGCGTGACGGACGAGGCGATGGCAGGTCACATGGCGTCGCTCTCCTCGCTGCCGGGCCTGATGGCGCAGGCGCTGGCCGCGTCGGAGCGGATCGAGGAAACCTCGGTCAAGCTCGCCGAGGCGCAGGACATCCTCTTCCTCGGTCGGGGCTCGATGTTCCCGCTGGCGCTCGAAGGCGCGCTGAAGCTGAAGGAAATCAGCTACATCCATGCCGAAGGCTATGCGTCCGGCGAGTTGAAGCACGGACCCATCGCGCTGATCGACCGAAGCGTCCCCGTCATCGTCTTCGCGCCGCGGACCGCGCTTTTCGACAAGACCGTCTCGAACATGCAAGAGGTCATGGCGCGGGGTGGCAAGGTCGTTCTCGTCACCGACCGCCTTGGCGCGGTCGAAGCGAGCGAGGGGTGCTGGCAGGTGATCGAGATGCCGACGGTGCCGGAGTTGATCGCGCCGGTGCTCTACGCCATCCCGGCGCAGTTGCTGGCCTATCACACCGCTGTCGCCAAGGGGACGGACGTGGATCAGCCGAGGAACCTCGCGAAGTCGGTGACGGTCGAATAGGGCGGGAGCGAGGGGCGCGGCCCCTCGCGCTCCCCGGGATATTTGGGGACCGATGAAGGGGGAGGGTGTGCTCGAACCTCTGGGATATGACGCGCTCAAGGCCGGATTCCGGTGGGAGTTTCCCGAGCGGCTGAACATGGCCCGGCAGGTGCTGGAGAAGCCGGACGAAGCGCTGGCGATCCGGGATCTTGGGGCTGGCCGCGAGGTGACCTTCGGCGACCTGCGCGGCATGACGGGGGCGCTGGCGAAGTCGCTTTCGGCACGCAGTGTCGTGCGGGGCGACCGGGTGGGCGTCCTTCTGAGCCAGGACCCCTGGTGTGCTGCGGCTCACTTGGCCGCCTGGAGCCTGGGCGCGATATCCGTCCCGCTTTTCAAGCTCTTCCGGGAGGATGCTCTGGCGTCGCGGCTGGGAGATTCGGGCGCGCGCGTCGTCGTGACGGACCCCGAGGGCGCGGCGATGCTCGTTCCGTTCGATCTCGAGGTCATCGTGCCGGCCTCGGAGGCGCTCGCATCCGCGCCCTTGTCCTTCGCCGACACTGGCCCGGAGGATCCGGCGGTCCTCATCTATACCTCGGGCACCACGGGCAAGCCGAAGGGCGCGCTGCACGGCCACCGCGTCCTGACCGGCCACTTGCCGGGGGTCGAGATGAGCCACGACTATCTCGGACAGCCGGGCGACGTCATATGGACGCCGGCGGACTGGGCCTGGATCGGGGGGCTCTTCGACGTGCTGATGCCGGGTCTGGCGCTCGGCGTCCCGGTCGTGGCCGCGCGGATGGAGAAGTACACGCCCGAAGCCTGCGCGCGCATCGTGACCGAGGGTGGCGTGCGCAACGTCTTCTTCCCGCCCACCGCGCTCAGGATGCTCAAAGCGTCGGATGCGGCAATCCCCGGCCTGCGCTCGGTCGCCTCGGGGGGCGAGCCCCTGGGGGCCGAGATGCTGGACTGGGGTCGTCGCGCCTTTGGCCTCACGATCAACGAGTTCTACGGCCAGACCGAGTGCAACATGGTGGCGAGTTCGTCCTCGGCGATGTTCGCGCCAAGGCCCGGAGCCATCGGCAAGGCAGTGCCGGGCTTCGAAGTCGCGGTGATCGACGGCGAGGGGCGCGAGACGGTGGGCGAGGGCGACATCGCGGTGCGCAAGGGCGCGGGCTCGATGATGCTGGGGTACTGGAACAACCCGCAGGCCACTGCCGACAAGTTTCGCGGCGACTGGCTGGTGACGGGTGACCGGGGCGTGATCGAGGACGGGTTCATCCGCTTTGTGGGGCGGGAAGACGACGTCATCACCAGCGCCGGCTACCGCATCGGGCCGGCCGAGATCGAGGACTGCCTGATGACCCATCCCGCCGTGGCGACGGTTGGCGTCGTCGGCAAGCCCGACCCTCTGCGGACCGAGGTCGTCAAGGCCTACGTCGTCCTCAAGCCGGGGGCGGAGGTCGCGGCCCCCGAGTTGCAGGCCTGGGTGCGGGATCGGCTTTCAGCGCATCTCTATCCGCGAGAGGTGGCGTTTCTCGACGCGCTGCCGATGACGGTGACGGGCAAGGTGATCCGCAGGGAGCTGAAGGCGCGCGCCTCGTCCGAATGAGTGGCCGGCCGCCGGTCGAGGGCTATTTGGTCCCCCTTGCCAACTGAAGGGGGTCCCATGTCCGGCTTCGACGATCTCGCTGCGCTCTACGTCAACACCTCGCTAAAGAAGGTGCGGACCGAGAGCCATACGCAGCTTCTCCTGAACGCCAGTTCCGCGATCATGCGCAAGGAGGGCGTCTCGGTCGACGAGATCTACCTGAACGACTGGACTGTGCCGCCCGGCGTCCAGCCCGACATGACCGACGAAGGCTGGGACCGCGACGACTGGCCGGAGCTGTGGGAAAGGGTGAAGGCCGCCGACATCCTCGTGGTCGGAACACCCCTCTGGCTCGGAGAGGAGTCGAGCGTCTGCCGTCTTCTGATAGAGCGGCTTTACGCCATGTCGGCCAAGCTGAACGACAAGGGCCAGTCAGTGTTCTACGGCAAGGTTGCAGGCTCGGTCATCACCGGCAACGAGGACGGCATCAAGCACGTCGCGATGTCGCTTGGCTTCGCGTTGAACCACCTCGGTTACACCATCCCGCCCCAGGCCGATTGCGGCTGGATCGGCGAGGCCGGGCCGGGGCCGTCCTATGGCGACGACGACGGGCAGGGCGGCCGGGTGGGATTCGACAACGAGTTCACGCAGCGCAACACGACGATCATGACCTGGAACCTGATGCACCTCGCGCGGATGCTGAAAGAGGCCGGCGGCTACCCGAGGCAAGGCAACGACCGCGAGGCCTGGAAGGCCGGGTCTCGCTTCGGCTTCGAGAACCCCGAGTACCGTTCCTGACGGCGCGTGCGAGGAGGGAGGTGACGGAGACGCAGCGAACGCCTATCTCTTGATGTGTGATGCGCTTTGCCCCCACCCTGATTGCTGTCGTTCTCGCCTTCGGCGCCCCCGCCGGCGCGACCGAGCACGAACTCGACGCCTACGGACCGGCGCTTGACGCCTGTTATTCCTCTGCCGAGACATCCGAGGCGCTGAACGGCTGCCGGGATGCCGTCTCCGGCTCCTGCATGGACCGCGAAGACGGCGGGCAGACGACGCTTGGCATGTCCTCGTGCCTGATGGCCGAGGCTGCGGCCTGGGATCGCCATCTGAACGAGGAATACAAGGCGACGATGGCCGTCTTCGACGAACAGGATGCCGAGGAAGCCGCCTCCTTTCCCGGCATTCCCCCGCGCGCCGCGGCGCTCAAGGCTGCGCAGCGCGCGTGGATCGCGTTCCGGGATGCCGAATGTGCCCTGGCCCGTGCGCAATGGGGTGCGGGCTCGATGCGCTCGATCGCGGGAGCGGGATGCCATGCGGACATGACGGCCACGCGCACGATCGAGCTACGCGCCATGCGGGAGGAGCGATGAGCGAGGGGACCGATGTCGTCGTCCAGTACGTCGAGACCGTGCTGGCCGAACAGGACGCGTACCGAGCGGCCCCTCCGTCGAGCCTGCCGCGCGCGGTGCGGGCCGTCGCGGCGCCACTGGGCGCAGTCACACGCCGTTTCATGCCGCCCGAGGTCATCGAAGCGGCCATTCGCGGGGCCGAGTGGGCGGCATCGAGTTCGATCCGCAAGGCCGCGATCCAGCACGACTTTTCCGATCTAGCCGCTTGCGACGAGGCGGCGGCCGAGGTGCGCCGCTGGGCGCTGGGCTATGCGGTGACGGGCGGCGGCGCGGCCGGGGCCCTGGGTGCGCTGGGTCTTGCCATCGACATTCCGACGACGATCACGCTGGCGCTTCGGACAGTGCGTCTGACGGGGCTCTGCTATGGGTTCGGGGCCGCCACCGAGGCGGAGCGGCTCTATATCCTCGATGTTCTGCAGCTGGCCGGCGCGAACGGGCGCGACGAGCGTCTGGCGGCCATCGAGCGGCTGGCGCGCGAGCGGTCCGAGATGTCGCCCGAGGAGTGGGGCAAGATCGTCAACCTGACGGGGCAGTCGGCGGGCACCGTCGCGGCCACGCGGAGGGTGGCGCAGACGCTTGGTGTCAACCTGGCGACGAGGAAGATGGCGCAGGCCGTGCCCTTCGTCGGCGCGGCCATCGGTGCGGGGGTCAACGCGGCCTTCCAGAACGACGTGGCGGCGGCGGCGCGCTTCGCCTACCGCGCGCGCTGGCTCGAGGTGAACGAGCACATCATCGAAGGTCGGCTGACGCAGGACTGAGGCCGGCTTAATCCTTCGGCAGCGAATCCCTGCTATCCGCAGGCCATGTTCGACACACCCAAAGTCACCCCGTCCCCGTCCCAGCCCGCATCGGGTCCCCTCTTCGAGGATGGGGCCGCCGCTTTGCGCGATATCCGCCCCGCGACGGGAGAGGCGCCCTTCGGCCTCGACGAGGTGTTCTTCTCGCGCACCGACGACCGCGGCGTCATCCGCAGCGGCAACCACGTCTTCCGCCGCACCGCGGATTACGACTGGCCAGAGCTTCTGGGCGCGCCGCACAAGGTGATCCGTCACCGCGACACGCCGAAAGGTCTGTTCTGGCTCATGTGGGACACGATCAAGCGCGGCGAGGCGATCGGGGCCTATGTCAAGAACCGCGCGCGCGACGGCCTGCATTATTGGGTCTTCGCCTGCGTCCTGCCGTGTGAAGGCGGGTATCTCTCGGCCCGGATCAAGCCGTCGAGCCTTCTCTTCGACGAGGTTCGCGCGGAATACGACGCGCTTCGAAAAGCCGAAACGGACGAGGGTCTGTCGCCCGAAGACAGCGCGAAACGGTTCGTCGCCCGGCTGCGCGACCACGGCTTCGACAGCTATGCCCGCTTCGCCTCGCACGCTCTGACCGAAGAGCTTCAATCGCGCAACGAGGGCCTGCGGCTGCCGCGCGACACGCGGCTTCTGCGCTTCAAGGCCATGCTCGACGCGGCCGAACGCCTGAAGGCGGCGACCGACGAACTGGTCCAGTCCTTCGCGGCGGTCCAGATCATTCCTCACAACATGCGCGTCATGGCCTCGCGGCTGGAACCGACCGGGGGTCCGTTCAGCACGCTGTCGGGCAACTACGGCTCGATGTCGTCCGACATCTCGAAGTGGTTCGAGACGCATGTCGTGGGCGAAGACAGCAACTTTTCGACCATCAACGCCAGCGTCGACATGTCGATGTTCCTCGAGGGCGTGGTGGGCATCCTGCGACAATGCGACCGCCAGCTCGTGGCCGAACGCAGCGAGCTGGGCATGATCGACGTCGACGCCGAGCGTTCGAACCTCAACGCCATCGTCGGAGAATACGCCCGCCGCGCGGAAAAGGGGCTTGAGGTCATCCAGGGCGAAGCGATGCGCATCCAGATGGCCTGTTCCGCCATGCACCGCCACATCCTCGGCCTCGGCACCACGCGGGTGCTCTGCAAGATCGAGATGGCGCGGATGGGTGCAGCGGGTCTGGGGCTGGCCGAGATCATCGGTCAGCTCGGACGGTTCCAGGACAAGATCGGCGGTCTTCTCGACGAGGTTGCGACCCTGAGCCGCGACATCCAGGGAATGATCGAACTGCAGAGGCGCGAGTGAGACGCCGCGACCTGATTTAAAGGAGAGACCGAATGACCATGCCGATGACTGCCTCTGCTTCCGCCGCCACTCGCGCCCCGGTACCGCGGGAGCCCGTGACGACCCCACGCGCAGTGGGCCAGGCGGCCCGCGACGCGGTTCAGACCGCCCGTAGCGAGGGCGTCGACGTTCCACGCAACGCACAAGGCGTGGCGGCCCGTGCCATCGCGCGAGGCGCGGACCCCCAGTCGGTCTTCGCAGGTCTCGTCACGCCGCCTCCCGCCCCGGACGGGACAGGGGAAGTGGGGACACCCGACAGCGACGCCATCTCGCCGGAAGAGGCGGGCGACGCTCAGACGCCGCCGGCCGTCCCTGAACCCTGACCCGCCCTTGATCCATGACCGCGCGCTCTGCCTGGGATCGCGGCGGTCGCTCAAAAGGCGGCCGCTTACCTGCGAGCGTTGACCCGCCCTGATCCATGACCGCGCGCTCTGCCCGAGATCGCGGCCGCCCGGATCGCGGCCGCTCATCCTCGAGCGTTGACCGTCCCGGGTGAGCGACGTATGCAGGGGCCGACCGGTGCGACCCGTCAGGGTGCGACCGATGGCTATGGAGACCGACGTGGAGCTGATCCTGCTGGAATACCTGCCGATCCTCGTCTTCCTCGGCATCGCCGTGGGCCTCGGTCTTGTCCTGATCCTGGCCGCGGTCCTCGTCGCGCCGAACGACGCGAACCCCGAGAAGCTCTCGGCCTACGAATGCGGCTTCAACGCCTTCGACGACGCGCGGATGAAATTCGACGTGCGCTTCTACCTCGTGTCGATCCTGTTCATCATCTTCGACCTCGAGATCGCCTTCCTGTTTCCCTGGGCGGTGGCCTTCGGCAGCCTCAGCGACGTGGCCTTCTGGTCGATGATGGCGTTCCTCGCCGTCCTGACCGCCGGCTTCGCTTACGAGTGGAAGAAAGGCGCGATGGACTGGGAGTGATCCCGGCCCGGCTTGAGACGCGGCGGCCTTGTGCCGCCGTTTTCATTTGTTGAGCCGGCGAAACTATCTGGCGACTGCGACGTGGCTTCCGTGCTGACACAAGGAGGCTCCATATGACCAGCATGACGAAACTGACCTCGATCGCCGCCGCCGCGTTGCTTCTCGCGTCCGGATCGGCCTTCGCAAAGGCCCACAACCAGGGCAATACGGAAGTCCCGGGCGAGACCGTCGGGACGGAGACCGTCGGACCCGCGCAGACCCTCGGTTCGGCCAAAGGCCAGCGTCCCGTGGAAAAGGCGCCGGACTGCCCGGGCAACTCCTGCTCAGCCGGCGCAAAAGAGTAGACGATCAAGCGGCCCGGCCCTGCGCCGGGCCGTATCTATCGCGAGAGTTCGAAGAAGAGCGAGGCCCAGTGGCTTCGCCGTCGCACGGCGCCGGGACCATCGACCGGCACGATTCGCACTGCGTTGAGCAGATACCCCCCTGGCCCGCCGAGCGGGACGGTGACTGCGCCTCTCGCATCGGTCCGCAAGATGCGCCGTGTGCCCTCTTGTCCGGGGAGAGCCCGGATCAGGGCCACCGACGCATCCGGAACCGGGCGGCCCTGCCACAGCAGCGTCACTTCGACCCACTCCGCACCCGGCTCGAAGGGATGCCCGGTCACGACCAACTCGTGCTCGAGGCCGGTCGGTGTGTCTGCGCTGCCTCTTTCCAGCGTGCCTGCGGAGACGAGAGTACGGGCGTTGCGGATGTACTCCTCCGAGATTGCCATGGGAGCGGGCCCTCGCGCGACATGATCGTCCGGCTTCAGGTCCAGCCCCTCGTAGTCCAGATACTCTTCGAAAGCCGCGAGGGAATCGAAGGTGACGTAGGCCGGGTGGGTGACGGTCGTGATGCGATGCAGCCCCTCGGTGGTCAGATCGACGCTCAGCGCAGGCCTGTCGCCGAGGAGAGAGGAGAGGGGAACAGGCGGCCCCTCCGGCGGGTGGTGGAGAGCCTCGGCCACCATCGTATCGAGCCAGGGCAGGGACGATCCGGCGAGAAGGTCGCCCACGCGGAAGTCAGCGACCAATGTGTCGCCGGCGTTCGGGCCGGGATCCTGAGGGTCGATCCAGAACTCGTGCGCGGCAGAAGACAGGGGAAGGACCGCGACGAGCGCCACGGCAAGAGTCGTCTTGAACATCAGAGGGTTCCTAGCGCGTCTGTCCGGAGAGTCACGCGTCCTCCTCGCGGAAGTTTCATCCCTCCCGGGCAGGTGTCGCGTTGACGCTCTGGGGGTGAGGGGTTAGATGAACCCGACAGCCCGAAAGACCGGAGTTTTCCATGTCCGTTGCGCTCAACACCAACGATGCGGGCCCTGACCGCGAGGTCGCGACGACCACGCTGAACCGCGAGTTGCAGGACAAGGGCTTCCTCGTCACGTCGACCGACGACATCATCAACTGGGCGCGCACCGGCAGCCTGCACTGGATGACCTTCGGGCTGGCCTGCTGCGCCGTCGAGATGATGCACACCTCGATGCCGCGTTATGACCTCGAGCGTTTCGGGACCGCGCCGCGCGCTTCCCCCCGGCAGTCGGACCTGATGATCGTGGCCGGCACGCTGACCAACAAGATGGCGCCTGCGCTGCGCAAGGTCTACGACCAGATGCCCGAGCCGCGCTACGTGATCTCGATGGGATCCTGCGCCAACGGCGGCGGCTATTATCACTACAGCTACAGCGTCGTGCGCGGCTGCGACCGCATCGTGCCGGTGGACATCTATGTCCCCGGATGCCCGCCGACCGCCGAGGCGCTGCTTTACGGCATCCTCCAGCTTCAGCGGAAGATCCGCCGCACCGGCACCATCACGCGCTGAGGAGACAGCCATGTCCGAAGCCCTTCAGGAACTCGCCGCCCACATCGAAGCCAAGCGCTCGGACTGCGTGCTGTCCTCCGAGATCGCGCATGGCGAATTGACGCTGACGGTGGCGAATGCCTCTCTGGCGGATTTCGTGGACTTCCTGAAGACCGATCCGAACGGCCGGTTCTCGACTCTGATCGACATCACCGCCGTCGACTGGCCCGAGCGCGAGGTGCGCTTCGACGTGGTCTATCATTTCCTCTCGATGTACCAGAACCACCGGATCCGCGTGAAGGTATCGGTCCGCGAGGACGAAACTCTGGCCTCGATCGTGGGGGTTCATCCCTCGGCCAACTGGTACGAACGCGAGATTTTCGACATGTTCGGGATCCTGTTCTCGGGGCACCCCGACCTCAGGCGCATTCTCACCGATTACGGCTTCCGGGGTTATCCGCTGCGCAAGGATTTCCCGACCACGGGCTATACCGAGGTCCGCTACGACGACGTGCAGAAACGCGTGGTCTACGAGCCCGTCAAGCTGGTGCAGGAGTACCGGCAGTTCGACTTCATGTCGCCCTGGGAGGGGGCCGAATACATCCTGCCGGGCGACGACAAGGCGGCCGGGGCGAAGGGCTGAGGCCGATGAACGTGGTGTTCCTCTGCATCGGCGCGGCGAAGGCGGGAACGGACTGGCTGCACCGCCAGCTTTCCGCGCACCCCGACTGCCACATGCGCTCGATCAAGGAGCTTCACTGGTTCGACGCCGTCGAGGGCGGGCGCCTTTCGCGAGAGCTGAAGAAGCACCGTGCCGAACACGAGGCGCTTCTGACGCGGCTCGCGTCGGCGGGGCAGGCTCCCGACGCGGACCAGGCGCGGCGTCTCGCTGACCGCGCGGCCTGGATGGACGTGCTGGAGCGTGGCGGCGCAGATCCGACGGGCTATCTCGAGTATCTCGGCCACGGCGCGAGGGACGGACAGGTGGTGGGCGACATGACGCCGGCCTATGCGCTTTTGCCTGAGCGGCGGCTGCGCGAGATGGCGACGGTGGCTCGGGACGTCCGCGTCCTGTTCCTGATGCGCGATCCGGTCGACCGACTGTGGAGCCACGTCCGCATGATTGCGGCGCGGCGCGATCCCGACGGCACGGTGACGCGCCAGCGCTGCGCCCGCATCCTCGACCGCACCATCGCGGGCGAGGAAGACCAGATCGCGCGGCGTTCGGACTACGCGGGCACCCTGAAGCGGCTGGCGGCGGCGGTGCCGGGCGGGCGCTGGCTGTCGGAGGTGTTCGAGGAGATGGTGGCGGGCGAGGGGCTTTTGCGCATCTGCGCCTTCCTCGGGATCGCGCCTATGGCGGCGGACCCCGTCCCCGTTCACCGGGGACAGCCTTTGGAGATCACGCGGCAGCAGCGGCGCGCGGCGGCACGCTGGCTCGCCCCCCAATACGAGACCGCGGAACGCGTGCTGGGCCGGATGCCCGGGGCGTGGCGGCCAGAAGGATAGGATCATGGACGGCACGTTCGAGGACGCCCAGACGGGCGAGCAGAAGATCCGGAACTTCAACATCAACTTCGGGCCCCAGCACCCGGCGGCGCACGGCGTGCTGCGGCTGGTCCTCGAGCTTGACGGCGAGATCGTCGAGCGGTGCGACCCGCACATCGGGCTTCTGCACCGGGGCACCGAGAAGCTGATGGAAAGCCGGACCTACCTTCAGAACCTGCCCTATTTCGACCGTCTCGACTACGTCGCGCCGATGAACCAGGAACACGCCTGGTGCCTCGCCATCGAGAAGCTGACAAAGGTCGAAGTGCCGCGCCGCGCAAGCCTGATCCGCGTTCTCTATTCCGAGATCGGGCGGGTACTGAACCACCTTCTGAACGTAACGACGCAGGCGATGGACGTGGGCGCGCTGACCCCTCCGCTCTGGGGCTTCGAAGAGCGCGAGAAGCTGATGGTCTTCTATGAGCGCGCCAGCGGGGCACGGCTTCATTCGGCCTACTTCCGGCCGGGCGGCGTTCACCAGGACCTGCCGCCTCAACTCGTCGACGATATCGACCAGTGGGCGGTCGAGTTTCCGAAGCACCTCGACGACATCGACAACCTCTTGACCGACAACCGCATCTTCAAGCAACGCAACGTCGACATCTGCGTGGTGTCCGAGGAGGAAGCGCTGGAGTGGGCGTTCTCGGGCGTCATGGTGCGCGGCTCGGGCATGGCCTGGGACCTGCGCCGGTCGCAGCCCTACGAATGCTACGACGAGTTCGAGTTCCAGATTCCGGTCGGGACCAACGGCGACTGCTACGACCGCTATCTCTGCCGGATGGCCGAGATGCGCGAGAGCGTGAACATCATCCGCCAGGCCTGCGCCAAGCTGAAGGCCGAGCCGGGGCCGATCCTCGCGTACGGCAAGATCACCCCGCCGAAGCGCGCCGACATGAAGACCTCGATGGAAGCGCTGATCCACCACTTCAAGCTCTATACCGAGGGCTTCCACGTCCCTGCGGGCGAGGTCTATTGCGCGGTCGAGGCGCCAAAGGGCGAGTTCGGCGTCTACCTGGTCGCGGACGGCAGCAACAAGCCTTACCGCGCCAAGCTGCGCGCGCCGGGCTATCCACACCTTCAGGCCATTGACCACCTCGCGCATGGGCACATGCTGGCGGACGTGGCCGCGATCATCGGCACGATGGACATCGTGTTCGGCGAAGTGGACCGCTGAGGCCCGTCGAAGGCGCGTGACATCCTCGTTGAACGGGGTAACTCTACGCCCGTGAGCAGAGGGGACATCATGCGGATACCGGCCATCATCTTCTGCCTCTGCGCTGCGGGCGCGGCCTTGGCGCAGGAGGCCGATCCGACGCCGCTGCCGTCCGACCGGGGGCCCGGCCTTATGGGCGACCGCAGGCCGATCGGCGACTATCCGACGCTCGGGGCCACGACGCCGACCGTCCCGCTCGGTGGCGAGGCGAAGACGGCCGAGGAGATCCTCGCGGACCCCGAGGCAAGGATGATCTTCACCGCACTGGCCGCACGGGGCTGCGTCATCGCGCCCGCGGACGTGGCGCCGACGCTCGCGCCCCTCGGCATCTCGTTCGAGGCCGCGCGGCGCGTGTTCACCGATCTCGAGGTCTCGGGGCTGGGCACGCAGTCGTCGGACGGACGCATGAGCATTCCTGCCTCTCTGTGCCCGCCGCCGCAGCCCGAGGCCAGCTATCGCGACCAAGTGCTGCAGGCCTTCTCGGACGCGGGCTGCACCTTGTCGGAAGAGGACATCCTCACCGCGCTTCCCGACTTGGGCGAGCCGCAGCTTCAGGCGATCCTCGCGCCGATGCAGGCGCAGGGCGCTCTCGAGATCGGTTCGCTGAGCGGCACGCTGGCGCCGCCCCTTTGCGGCGGCGAGACCGCCTCGCGCTGATAGGGCGCGTCCCTTGGGCACTTGAATCCCGCGCCCGTCTGGGCGAGAGACAGGCGGAACCGAACAACGGGGAACGCCCATGCTCCGCCGCCTGCATCCCGAGCAGCCCGACAGCTTCGCCTTTACGCCCGCCAACCTGGCCTGGGCCGAGGCGCAGATCACAAAATATCCCGAGGGCCGCCAGGCGAGCGCCGTGATCCCGCTTCTGTGGCGGGCGCAGGAGCAGGAGGGCTGGCTGTCGCGTCCGGCGATGGAACGCGTCGCGGCGATGCTCGACATGGCCTATATCCGCGTCCTCGAGGTCGCGACCTTCTACTTCATGTTCCAACTCACTCCGACCGGCAGCATCGCGCACGTCCAGGTCTGCGGCACGACGTCCTGCATGATCTGCGGGGCCGAGGACCTGATGGCGGTCTGCCGCGAGAAAATCGCGCCCAAGGCCCATGTCCTGTCCGGCGACGGCAAGTTCACCTGGGAAGAGGTCGAATGCCTTGGCGCCTGCGCCAACGCACCGATGGCGCAGATCGGCAAGGATTACTACGAGGACCTGACCGCCGAGCGCTTTGCAGAGATTCTCGACGAGATGTCCGAAGGCCGCGTCCCGGTTCCGGGTCCCCAGAACGGACGCTTCGCTGCCGAACCGAAAGCCGGCCTCACAAGCCTCAAGGAGTTCGAGAGCGGGCGCAGGCAGTACAACGCCAGCGTCCAGCTTGCGGTCGACATCGGCGACACGCTCAAGCGCATCGACGGCACCGAAGTGCCGCTCGTGACGCCGTGGCTGAGCGACCCGGCCGAGCAGGACGATCCCGAGCGTCCGAGCGACAGCGAGGCGCGGCTGCGCGGCGACGCCTCGGACGGTGTGTCAGAGGTCGAAGGCCAGGGGGGCGGCGACCAGTCCATCGGCAAGCCCGAGCACACCGCGGGTTCCTCGGCCGATGCCGAGGTCGAGCCGACACCGTCGGACGTGACGCCCCGAGGCGTGCAGGGCGACATCGCGCCGAGAGGTGACACGCCGGCCGAGCCCGACGATACGGTGGACCAGACCGGCGCTGTGCCGCCCGAGGAAGCTCTGACCGGGCGTTCCGTCGGCTACGACGCCACGCCGGACGGCGAGGGCGCCGAAGACACCGGACCGGGCGTCAGGCCCGGGGGCCTGACCGAGGCGCGGGAGGGCGGAGCGGACGACCTCAAGCGCATCCGGGGCGTGGGGCCGAAGCTCGAGGCGCTGCTGAACCGGTTGGGCTTCTGGCACTTCGACCAGATCGCCGCCTGGACCGGGGAAGAGATCACCTGGGTCGACCGGAACCTCGAAGGGTTCAAGGGCCGGGTCACGCGCGACGACTGGGTCAGCCAGGCGCGGATCCTCGCGGACGGCGGCGAGACGGAGTTCTCGAAGCGGGCGGACAGGGGCGAGGTCTGACAAGGCGGAATCGATCCGTCGACCCGTCTTTCCCTTGATCCGTGTCCCTCGTTGTGCAGTCTGGAACGGCCACCAACAGGGGGGACGTCATGTCGGGACATGAGAAGGCTTCGAATTCAGTAGTCTGGGGCGCAGGGATCGGCCTGTTCCTGGTCAGCTTCATCGTGCTGTTCTGGCCGGGGGATTACGGCTTCATCGCGGCCTTCTTCATCGCCCTGTTGATCGCACTCCTGTCGACCGTCGTGATCTGGCTCTGGTTCCATGGCATGCCCGCCCTGGGCAACACCGCCGCGCCCGAAGGCACCGTCGCGCCGGAGCCGGCCTCGGCGCCGAAACCCTCTCCGGGACCCGAGGGCGTCGTCGCGCATACCGAGCCGGCGGACGAGCCGGCATCGGTCGAAACGGCGTCTTCGCCATCGGGCGCGGCTGCCAGCCCCGATCCGAAGCCCGCCCCGGTGCCACCACCCGACCCTGCGCCCATCCCCGATCCCGACCCCGCGCCGATGCCCGATCCCGACCCTGCACCCGTCCCGGACCCGGCGCCGGCGGCCATAGAGCCCGAACCCGCCGCGCACGAGACGAGCGAAGCCATGGCAGACACCGCAGGACCCGGCGAGCGGCCCTCGGGACTCGACGCGCCGCGGGGTGGGGAGGCCGACGACCTCAAGCGCATCAAGGGTGTGGGCCCGAAGCTCGAGAAGCTGCTGAACAGCCTCGGCTTCTGGCACTTCGAGCAGATCGGCAACTGGTCGGCGTCGGAAATCGCCTGGGTCGATCACAATCTCGAGGGCTTCAAGGGCCGGGTGACGCGGGACAAGTGGGTCAGCCAGGCGCGGATGCTGGCCGATGGCGGCGAAACCGACTTTTCGAAGCGCGTCGACAAGGGCGGGGTCTACTAGGCGAGGGCGAGGGCCGTCCCGTTGGACCGGAAAACCCGTGTTGCGCCGGTGCATGGCGCGGCAGTATAGCACTCGGGACGCGTCGACATGGAACCAGGGATGGCCGAGGACCCGGGCACAGACAGGACTCTTGCGCGTCAGGCGCGGGTTGTCTCGCTTGTCATCGCGGGGACCATGATCCTGTGGATGGCGGCCCAATGGCTTGGCGGCAAGCTTGGCCTTCCGGAACGCTATGTCTTCCTCGTCGACCTTTTCGCGCTTGCGGGTTTTCTCTGGGCGCTGATCGTGACATGGCAAATCTGGCGACGCGGCCGGACGAACGAGTGAACGCGGGCCTCTGGCTCGCGCAGACGGGATAGACTGATGCTGGACGACAAGGACCGTATCTTCACGAATATCTACGGGATGCACGACCGCTCCCTCGCCGGCGCGAAGGCGCGCGGGCACTGGGACGGCACGGCCGGCATCCTTGCGAAGGGGCGCGACTGGATCGTCGACCAGATGAAGGCCAGCGGCCTGCGCGGTCGCGGCGGCGCGGGCTTTCCGACGGGTCTGAAATGGTCCTTCATGCCCAAGGAAAGCGACGGTCGGCCCAGCTATCTGGTCGTCAACGCCGACGAGTCCGAGCCGGGCACCTGCAAGGACCGCGAGATCATGCGCCATGATCCGCACACGCTGATCGAAGGTTGCCTGATTGCGTCCTTCGCGATGGGGGCGCACGCCTGCTACATCTACATCCGCGGCGAATACATCCGCGAGCGCGAGACGCTTCAGCGCGCCATCGACGAGTGCTACGACGACGGACTTCTGGGCGCGAATGCCGCAGGCTCGGGCTGGGATTTCGATCTCTACCTGCACCACGGCGCGGGCGCCTATATCTGCGGCGAGGAAACGGCGCTTCTGGAAAGCCTCGAGGGCCGGAAGGGAATGCCGCGCATGAAGCCGCCGTTCCCCGCCGGAGCGGGACTTTACGGCTGCCCGACGACGGTCAACAACGTCGAGTCGATCGCAGTTGCGCCGACGATCCTGCGGCGCGGGGCCGAGTGGTTCGCGGGCTTCGGGCGGCCGAACAACGCCGGCACCAAGCTTTTCGCGATCTCGGGCCACGTCGAGAACCCCTGTGTCGTCGAGGAGGCCATGTCGATCAGCTTTCAGGAGCTGATCGAGAAGCACTGTGGCGGCATCCGGGGCGGCTGGAAGAACCTCAAGGCCGTGATCCCTGGCGGATCGTCGGTGCCCTGCCTGCCGGGCAAGATCATGAAGGACGAGGCGATCATGGACTTCGACTGGCTGCGCGAGCAGAAGTCGGGTCTCGGAACCGCCGCCGTCATCGTGATGGACAACTCCACCGACATCATCAAGGCGATCTGGCGGCTGTCGAAATTCTACAAGCACGAAAGCTGCGGCCAGTGCACGCCCTGCCGCGAAGGCACCGGCTGGATGATGCGCGTCATGGACCGGCTGGTGCGCGGCGAGGCGGAGGTCGAGGAGATCGACATGCTTCTCGACGTCACGAAGCAGGTCGAGGGCCACACGATCTGCGCGCTCGGCGATGCGGCCGCCTGGCCGATCCAGGGGCTCGTCCGTCACTTCCGGGGCGAGATCGAGGACCGCATCAAGGCGACGCAGGCCGGGCGGATCAGCGCGGCGGTCGCGGCGGAGTAACGTGACGTTGTCTCAGACGACGTGCGCGGCGGCGGCGATCTTGAGCCTCGGGCTTTTCGTTTCTGCCGCTCCCGCTCTCGCGGACTGCCGGAGCCTTATCTCGGACCGCTTTGACACGCTCGATCTGAATGGGTCCGGCAGCCTCGATCGCTCGGAGTGGTTTGCGGACCTGTTGGACACGAGGTCAGGAGCCGGACCCGAAACAGGCAGCGTGGGCCCCATGGCAAATATCGTTGGCCTCGCACTATACGATGCGGACGCCAACGGTCGCGTGACAGAAGATGAACTGCCCGAGGAGTGGGCGATTCTAGGAGATTCTCCAACAAGCGGCCCAATCGAGCGGGAGACCTATGTAGAGGCGCTCACGGGGATTTGCGAGGCGCCGCAGTCGCGCCACTGAGAGCGGCGGTTCGCTAATTTTCGAGTGAGGCGTCCGATGCGAAGCGACGCCCAAACGCCTGTCATGGGATAGCGCTGGCTTACGTCCTACATCTGTCGAATGAATGCAGTTCTACTCGTCACGCTCTACGCGCTCGCGCCGCCGCTTCTGCTCTGGCGCTACTACCGGCTGGCCGGTCATGGGGCGTGGTGGGACTTCGCGCTTGCCGCGAACGTCGCGCTCAACGCGGTGGCGGCGGGGCATTTTGCTTGGGACGAGGCGGCGAAGATCGAGCCGGGGCACTGGGCCTACGGCTGGGGAGAGAGGCTTGGGCCGACGGCGTTGGTGCTGACGCTTCTGATGGCGCTGATCCTCGCCCTGAAACCGTGGCCGAGAGCCGCCGTACCCCGTCGCGCGACCCGGCGTCGGAAGGCTGGCGCGGCGCGGCGCGAGCCCGTAGTCTCGGCCGGAAACAAGGGTGACGCGGAATGACGGACAGACATCTCGCTGAATTGAACGTCGGACGCCTCGTCGCTCCCACGGGCGATCCCCGCGTGGCGGACTTCATGGCGAATCTCGACCGGGTGAACGGGCTCGGCAAGCGGATGCCGGGGTTCGTGTGGATGATGGAGGGTTCGGGCGAGCCGGGCACCGGAAACACCGAGACCAAGATCGACGGCGATCCGCAGTACGTGTCGAACCTGACGGTCTGGGAAAGCGTCGAGACGCTGGAAGCCTTTGTCTTCAAGACCATCCACAAGCAGTTCTACGACCGGCGTCAGGAATGGTTCGAGATCCTGGGCGAGCAGCACTTCGTCATGTGGTGGGTGCCGGAGGGTCACCGTCCCACGCTGGAGGAAGCGCTCGAGCGGCTGGAGCGGCGGAAGGTCCAGGGCGACAGCGACGAGGCCTTCGGGTGGTCCTGGCTGAGGGAACAGGGTCTCATGCGCACGCAAGGCTGCGTCGCTGCGGAATAGCGGGCTGGGCAGGACGCCCGGCCGGACCCTCTCAGACGTTCACGTTCTTCGGCGGAATTGCCTGTGCCTTTGCATCGTCGGGACGGGACTTGGCCGCGTCCATCGAGCCCTTCGCGGCCTGCGACGCCGCCTGCATCGCATCTTGGGCCAGACTCTCGGAGCGCGGGATCAATGCGGCGCACTGGCGTAGCATCCTCGACTGGAATTGCGCCATGGCCTGCGACCGGAAGGGCGCCGGAGGCGTGTCGAACTGGCTTCTCCAGCCGCCGCAAGAGGAACACAACGACCGGGAAAGCTGCGCAGATTCCCGCAAGGCGTTGCGAAGCGGGACGAACGTCGGCACATTGCTGCGACTTCTGGACGGGTGAAGGGCACGACGAATGCGTTTGTCGAAGGTGGCGATCCTCTGTTGCGCGGTGCTGATGCTGCCGGGCTGCGGCGTGGTGCGCGGATGGTTCAATGGAAGCGGTGTCGCTGCGGATGCCTTGCCGTACCGCGCGCGGTTGGCAAAGGGCGACGACGCGCGCGACCTGCGCATCTCGGTCAACGCGCCCGGTGCCACCGTCGACATGGTGCGGGAGTCCGTCCGCTTCGAGGCGACGCGCTATTGCCTGGAAACCTTCGGCGGATCGGACGCGGCCTGGGTCACCGACCCCGCCACCGGGGACTGGTCCGCCACCCGGGACGGCGACGCCCTGGTGTTCGCCGCCCGCTGCACGGCGCGCTGAGGTGACATCCGGCGGCGTGAACTGACGAAACAATTGTCATATCTCTTGCGATCCGGAAGTCTCTGAAATCACGGGACAAGTCTTCCTTTATCCACACGTCTCCGCGAGGATCCGCCGTTTTGCGTGACCCGGCCTCCCCAAGAGGCGGATGCCGGATTATATCTCGCTCAGCCGAACGGGTTGCGGGACCCCCGGCGGAAGGAGAGTTGAAGACCCATGTATCGTACCCTGATTGCCTGTGCGTTCATCGCGACCAGCACCTCGGCCGAGGCGCTGGCGCCTTTGCACAAGGATCCGACCGTCCTCAACGGCTTCTACGCCATCGGCCTGGCGGACGAGGTGAGGAAGAACTGCGACTCGATTCAGCCGCGGCTGATCCGCGCCTACAGCTACCTTCGCGCCCTGCAGCAGTACGCCAAGGATCAGGGCTATTCCGACGCCCAGATCGATGAACTGAAGGACAACAAGGCCGAGAAGGAAAAGCTGCGCACACGGATTCGTGCGGACCTTGCGGCACGGGGCGCGAGCCCGAAATCCCCCGAAGGCTATTGCACTGTCGGCCTCGAAGAAATAGCCAAGGGCAGCGCCGCGGGGAAGCTCCTGCGGGCGAGGTAAGGGCCGCCCGGACAGTGGCGGCGGCATCCCGAGGGACCCGAGGCCATGTCCGACCTGAAGAAGCTCATCATCGACGGAATCGAGATCGAGGTCGACCCCGCGCTGACCCTGATCCAGGCGGCCGAGCAGGCGGGTATCGAGATCCCCCGCTTCTGCTATCACGAGCGTCTGTCGATCGCGGGCAACTGCCGGATGTGCCTTGTCGAGGTCGTGGGCGGACCGCCGAAGCCCACTGCGTCCTGTGCCATGCAGGTCAAGGACTTGCGTCCCGGTCCTGAAGGCCAGCCGCCTGTCGTGAAGACGAATTCTCCCATGGTGAAGAAGGCCCGCGAAGGGGTGATGGAGTTTCTGCTCATCAACCACCCCCTCGATTGCCCGATCTGCGACCAGGGCGGGGAATGCGACCTTCAGGACCAGGCGATGGCCTATGGCGTCGACTTCTCGCGCTACCGCGAGCCGAAGCGTGCCGTCGACAACATGAACCTAGGGCCGCTGGTGGCCACGCAGATGACGCGCTGCATCTCCTGCACGCGCTGCGTGCGCTTCATCACCGAGGTCGCAGGGATGCCCGAGTTGGGGCAGACGGGGCGCGGCGAGGACGCCGAGATCACGTCCTATCTGGACCAGACGCTCGATTCCGAGTTGCAGGGCAACATCATTGACCTTTGCCCTGTCGGCGCGCTGACGTCGAAGCCCTATGCCTATACCGCGCGCCCCTGGGAACTTCGCAAGACCGAGTCCATCGACGTGATGGACGCCCTCGGCTCGAACATCCGCATCGACGTGAAGGGGCGCGAGGTCATGCGCATCCTGCCCCGCAACAACGACGGCGTGAACGAGGAATGGCTGTCCGACCGCTCGCGCTTCGCCTGGGACGGGCTGCGCCGCCAGCGGCTTGACCGGCCGTACATCCGCGAGAACG
Source organism: Silicimonas algicola (assembly GCF_003970735.1). Lineage (GTDB taxonomy): Bacteria > Pseudomonadota > Alphaproteobacteria > Rhodobacterales > Rhodobacteraceae > Silicimonas > Silicimonas algicola. The sequence goes on along the minus strand of NZ_CP034588.1, from coordinate 2,735,849 downwards.
GCAAGCTGCGTCCGGCGACCTGGCCCGAGGCACTTTCCGCTGCCGCCGCCGCCATGAAGGGCGGCAAGGTCGCGGGCCTCGTCGGTGATCTGGCCCCGGTCGAGGCGGTCTATGCGCTGAAGCAACTCGTCGAAGGGCAGGGCGGGTCGGTCGAGTGCCGCACCGACGGCGCCAAGCTGCCCGCCGGCAACCGCTCGGCCTACGTCGGCACGGCCGCGATCGAGGATATCGACCGCGCCAAGTCGATCCTGCTGATCGGAACCAACCCGCGCGACGAAGCGCCGGTTCTGAACGCGCGCATCCGCAAGGCCTGGCTGGCCGGGGCGAAAGTGACGCTCGTCGGCAAGCCTGTGGACCTGAGCTATCCTTACAGCCACGTCGGCACCGGGCGCGAAGCGCTGGCCAAGCTCGCCGACGAGGACCACAACGACCATCAGGACATCGCCAGCATCGTGATCGTGGGGCAGGGCGCACTGACGCTCGACGGCGGCAAGGGCGTTCTTGCGGACGCGATGCGCGTCGCCGACAAGGCTGGCGCGAAATTCCTGGTCCTGCATTCCGCCGCGTCGCGCGTGGGCGCGCTGGACGTGGGCGCGGTTTCCGCGGGCGGCGTGCAGGGCGCGCTCGATGGGGCGACGGCGGTCTACTCGCTCGGCGCCGACGAGGTCGAGATCCCGGCGGGCCCGACGGTGATCTATCAGGGCAGCCACGGCGACAGGGGCGCGCACCGCGCCGACATCATCCTGCCGGCAGCCGCCTGGACCGAGGAGAACGGCCTTTTCGTCAACACGGAAGGCCGCCCGCAACTGGCCCTTCGCGCGAACTTCCCGCCGGGCGAGGCGAAGGAGAACTGGGCGATCCTGCGCGCCCTTTCGGCGGAGATGGGCGCCACGCTGCCCTTCGACAACCTGGCGCAGCTTCGCCAGGCACTCCTGAAGGACGTGCCGCACCTGCGCTTCGTCGACAGCGTGCCCGCGAACGAGTGGAAGCCGGTCGAGGCCGAGGGCGCGGGTCACGGCGATTTCGGCCTGTCCGTCGAGGCGCATTACCTGACGAACCCGGTCCTGCGCGCGGCGCCCCTCATGGGCGAGTTGCAGGGCATGATGCGGACCCGGACGGCGGGCAAGCTGGCTGCCGAATAGGGGCCTAATTGGTTAACGCGCAGCGGTCGGGGCTGGCGCTCGCGGCGAAGATAATGTTTAGAAGGGGCGGGCAAAAAACCGGCCCCTGTACTATGGGACAAGAGGACTCATGGCCGATTTCCTGACGACGCCTCTCGGCATCCTCGTCATCATCGTGGCACAGGTGCTGCTGGTCGTCGCGTTCGTGATGATCAGCCTGCTGTTCCTGGTCTACGGTGACCGCAAGATCTGGGCGGCGGTGCAGATGCGGCGCGGCCCGAACGTCGTCGGTCCCTGGGGCATCCTGCAATCGGTCGCGGACGCGCTGAAGTACGTCGTGAAGGAGGTCGTGATCCCGTCGGGAGCGGACCGCTTCGTGTTCCTTCTGGCGCCGCTTCTGTCCTTCGTTCTGGCGATGATCGCCTGGGCCGTGATCCCGTTCTCGGACACCTGGGTCCTTGCCAACCTCAACGTCGCGATCCTCTATGTCTTCGCCGTGTCCTCGCTCGAGGTTTATGGCGTGATCATGGGCGGTTGGGCGTCGAACTCGAAGTATCCGTTCCTGGGATCCCTTCGTTCCGCCGCGCAGATGATCTCCTACGAGGTCTCGATCGGCCTCATCATCGTCGGCATCATCATCTCGACCGGCTCGATGAACTTCGGCGACATCGTGCGCGCGCAGGACGGCGGCTGGGGCCTCTTCTCGTGGTACTGGCTGCCGCACTTCCCGATGGTGTTCCTGTTCTTCATCTCGGCGCTGGCCGAGACGAACCGGCCGCCCTTCGACCTGCCGGAAGCTGAGTCCGAGCTCGTCGCGGGGTATCAGGTGGAATACTCGTCAACGCCGTTCCTTCTGTTCATGGCGGGCGAGTACATCGCGATCTTCCTGATGTGCGCGCTGACCACGCTGCTGTTCTTCGGCGGCTGGCTGTCGCCCATCCCCGGCCTGCCCGACGGCGCGCTGTGGATGGTGCTGAAGATGGCGTTCTTCTTCTTCGTCTTCGCCATGGTGAAGGCGATCGTGCCCCGCTACCGCTACGACCAGCTCATGCGGATCGGCTGGAAGGTGTTCCTCCCGCTGTCGCTGGCTTGGGTCGTGCTTGTGGCGTTCCTGGCCCGCTACGAGGTGCTTGGCGGCGCCTGGGCCCGCTGGACCGTGGGAGTCTGACAATGGCGAACATCGACTGGAACAGGGCGACGCGCTACTTCCTTCTGACCGACGTGCTCAAGGGCTTCGGTCTGGGGCTGAAGTATTTCTTCGGCCCGAAGGCGACGCTGAACTACCCGCACGAAAAGGGGCCGCTATCCCCGCGTTTCCGGGGTGAGCATGCGCTCCGCCGCTATCCGAACGGCGAGGAACGCTGCATCGCCTGCAAGCTCTGCGAGGCGATCTGCCCGGCGCAGGCCATCACCATCGACGCGGAACCCCGCGAGGACGGATCGCGACGCACGACGCGCTATGACATCGACATGACGAAGTGCATCTACTGCGGCTTCTGCCAGGAGGCCTGTCCGGTCGATGCCATCGTCGAGGGTCCGAACTTCGAATTCTCGACCGAGACGCGGGAGGAGCTGTTCTACGACAAGGCCAAGCTGCTCGCCAACGGCGACAGGTGGGAAGCCGAGATCGCCCGCAACCTCGAAATCGACGCGCCGTACAGATGACCGATCAGCAGAACCCCTTCGAAGCGATGATGCGCATGAGCCAGGAGTGGGCCAAGGCGGTCAATCCGGCGCTTGAATCCTTTACGCCCAAGGGGTTCGAGGCGCTTTGGCCGACGATGCCCAAGGACATGATGGAAACCGTCATGGGCAAGACCTTCAATCCCGAAGGCCTGGACGCCAAGACGAAGCTTCTGCTGACCCTGGGCGCGCTGACGATCCTCGGCGCCCAGGCCGAGGCGCAGATCCGGCTGACGGTCCGGCACGCGCTGGAGGCGGGGGCCACGAAACAGGAAATCGCCGAGACCATCGCCCTTGTCGGCGTCTTCGGGGGCGTCCCCGCGATGTCGAAGGCGATGGAGCTCGCAAGCTCGGTCATGGAGACCGGGCCGGAGGACGACGCATGACGCCACAGGTCTTCGCCTTCTATCTCTTCGCGATCGCCTGTGTGGGCGGCGGGCTGTTCACCGTGATCGCGCGAAACCCGGTCCATTCGGTGCTGTGGCTGATCCTGGCCTTTCTCTCGGCCGCGGGGCTTTTCGTCCTGCTCGGGGCCGAGTTCGTGGCGATGCTGCTGGTCATCGTCTACGTCGGCGCCGTCGCGGTGCTGTTCCTTTTCGTGGTGATGATGCTGGACGTGGATTTTGCCGAGCTGAAGGCCGAGATGGCCAAGTACATGCCGCTCGCACTTCTGATCGGCGTCGTGATCCTGATGCAGCTGGCGCTGGCTTTCGGCGTGTGGACCACAGCCGAGGGGGTCACGATGGCCGTGGCGCCCGATGCGATCATCGGGGTGGGTCGGCACAACACCGATGTCCTCGGGCGCGTTCTCTACGACCAGTATTTCCTGCTGTTCCAGCTCGCCGGCCTGATCCTTCTCGTGGCTATGGTCGGCGCGATCGTCTTGACCCTGCGGCACCGCGACTGGGTCAAGCGGCAGGACGTGCTGCAACAGATGTATCGTGATCCGGCCAAGGCGATGGTCCTCAAGGACGTGAAGTCGGGACAGGGGCTCTGACATGGCGAAGCGCGGCGTATTCGGAACTTTGGGCGGGCTGTTCAAGCTGGCGATCTGGGCCCTCGCGGCCGTTGTCGTCCTTGCGCTGTGGCTGAACTGGTCGAAGGACGAGGTGGTCGAGACCGAGACGGCCGCGACCGAGACCTCCGCCGACACGCTGCCTGCGCGGGCCGAGCAGACGCCGGAAAGCGTTGCCGCCGAGGAAAGTGCGACCCCGGTCCCGGCCGAGGCCGAGACGGGCGGAGCCGCCATACCGGAGGGCACCGGCCTGGCCGAGACGCCCGCCGATGCAGGAGCCGCCGCCACGGCTGAATCTCCCGACGACACGCCACCGCCGTCGCTGGAAGCGCCGGCCGCAGAGGCAATGCGCAGCGCCGTCGAGGGCGCCGTCGATACCGCGAACCGCTCGCTGACCGAAGCCCAGGGCAGCGGAACGTCCTCTGGCGCCGCCGCCGAGATACTCCCCGCTCCCGTTCTCGAGGAAGAGGACATGGTGAAGATCCCGGTCCCCGAGCCGATGACCGTGATCGACGTCGTGACGGATCCCGCAGTCTATGCCTTCGTCGAGGCGCGGCCGGTCGAGAACGGCATCGACCTGACGACCACACAGACCGTGGACGGCGAGACGACCTTCGTGCGCCGCCGCGTCATCTGCGATCCGCTGTCGACCGCCGTGATCGGCGAGGCGGTGGCGGTCGAAGCTCTGCCGGGTGCGCCGGACGGCGTCGACACGACACCTGCCGAGGATGGCAGCACCGACGCGGCGCTGGCGTCCTTCGCCTGCGGGCTCGACCTTGAAGAGACGGGACAATGATCGGACTGGAACACTACCTCACCGTCGCGGCGGCGCTCTTCGTCATCGGGATCTTCGGCATCTTCCTGAACCGGAAGAACGTCATCATTCTTCTGATGTCGATCGAACTGATGCTGCTGGCGGTGAACATCAACCTCGTCGCCTTCTCGGCCTACCTCCACGACATCACGGGGCAGGTCTTCACGCTCTTCGTCCTGACGGTGGCCGCCGCCGAAGCCGCCATCGGGCTTGCGATCCTCGTCTGCTTCTTCCGCAACCGCGGCACAATCGACGTCGAAGACGTCAACGTGATGAAGGGCTGAGAACATGGAATCGATCATCCTCTTCTCTCCCCTCATCGGGGCCCTTCTCTGCGGGTTCGGCTGGCGGATCATGGGCGAATACGCTGCCCAGTGGACCGCGACCTTCCTTCTGTTCATCGCCTGCGCGCTGTCGTGGATCGTCTTCCTGACCTTCGACGGCGGCACGCAGCACGTCCAGATCCTGCGCTGGATCGAAAGCGGGACGCTGGCGGCCGACTGGGCGATCCGGCTGGACCGGCTGACGGCGATCATGCTGATCGTGGTGACGACGGTCTCGGCTCTCGTCCACCTCTATTCGCTCGGCTACATGGCGCATGACGACAATTTCCGGGAGGGCGAGAGCTACAGGCCCCGCTTCTTCGCCTACCTGTCGTTCTTCACCTTCGCGATGCTGATGCTCGTGACCTCGGACAACCTGGTCCAGATGTTCTTCGGCTGGGAGGGCGTGGGCGTCGCCTCGTATCTTCTGATCGGCTTCTACTTCCGCAAGCCTTCCGCGAACGCCGCCGCGATCAAGGCCTTCGTTGTCAACCGCGTCGGCGACTTCGGCTTCGCGCTCGGCATCTTCGCCATCTACTTCATGGTCGACTCGGTCAACTTCGACGACATCTTCGCCGCGGCGCCCGCGCTGGCCGAACGGAACGTGCTGTTCCTGTGGGAGCACTTCAACGCCGCCGAGCTGGTCTCGCTTCTGTTGTTCATCGGCGCCATGGGCAAGTCGGCGCAGTTCCTGCTGCACACCTGGCTGCCCGACGCGATGGAGGGCCCGACGCCCGTGTCGGCCCTGATCCACGCGGCGACCATGGTGACGGCGGGGGTCTTCCTCGTCTGCCGCATGTCGCCCCTGATCGAGTTCGCGCCCTACACCAAGACCTTCATCGTCTACATCGGCGCGATCACCGCCTTCTTCGCGGCGACGGTCGGACTCGTGCAGACCGACATCAAGCGCGTGATCGCCTATTCGACCTGCTCGCAGCTTGGCTACATGTTCGTGGCGGCAGGGGTGGGCGTCTATTCGGTCGCGATGTTCCACCTCTTCACCCACGCCTTCTTCAAGGCGATGCTGTTCCTCGGCGCGGGCTCGGTCATCCACGGGATGCACCACGAGCAGGACATGCGGAACTATGGCGGCCTTCGCCACAAGATGCCCTACACCTTCTGGGCGATGATGATCGGGACGCTGGCCATCACCGGCGTCGGCATACCCCTGACGCACATCGGCTTCGCGGGTTATCTGTCCAAGGACGCCGTCATCGAAAGCGCCTGGGCGGGCGGCACCTCGGCGGCGAGCTTTGCCTTCGTGGCGCTGGTCGTGGCGGCTCTGATGACCAGCTTCTATTCCTGGCGGCTGATCTTCCTGACCTTCTTCGGAGAGCCGCGGGGCGACAAGCACACCCACGAACACGCGCATGAAAGCCCGACGGTCATGCTGGTCCCGCTGGGCGTCCTGGCCGTGGGCGCGGTCTTCGCGGGCATGGTGTGGTACGGCCCCTATTTCGGCGAAAGCGAAAAGATCGCGCGCTTCTTCCACATTCCCGCAGCCGGCGCCGAGGCGCATGGCGAAGGCGAGGCGGCCGAAGCCGACGGCGACCACGCCGATGGCGAGGGTGTCGCGGCGGCCGTCGAGGAGGCCGGAGAGGGTGACGCGGAAGGTGCAGCCGAAGCCGTCACCGAGACGTCGCACGACGACCCCGACGCCGAAGGGCGTCACTTCGCCTTCGGCGGCGCGCCGGGCGAGGGAGCGATCTACATCGGAGCGGACAACCACGTCCTCGACGATGCCCACGCCGCGCCGGTCTGGGTCAAGGTCAGCCCGTTCCTTGCCATGCTGATCGGGCTGGGTCTGGCGTACCTCTTCTACATCCTGCGCCCCGACCTTCCGGGAAAGCTCGCCGCGAACCAGGCGCCGCTCTACCGCTTCCTGCTCAACAAGTGGTACATCGACGAGATCTACGATTTCCTCTTCGTCCGGCCCGCCAAGGCGCTTGGGCGCTTCCTGTGGAAGCAGGGCGACGGGACGACCATCGACGGCTTCCTCAATGGTGTCGCCCTGGGCGTCGTGCCCTTCTTCACCCGCCTCGCAGGGCGGGCGCAGTCCGGTTACATCTTCACCTACGCCTTCGCCATGGTGCTGGGCATCCTGGTGCTCGTCACCTGGATGACGCTGAGCGGAGGGAACTGAGACCATGTTCCTCGACAACCTGATCTCGATCGTCATCTTCATTCCCGCCGTTGCGGCGGCAATCCTCGGCCTGTTCCTCCGGGGCGATGACGAGGCGGCGCAGCAGAACGCCAAGTGGCTGGCGCTGGCGGCGACGACGGCGGCCTTCCTTGCCTCGCTCTTCCTCTTCGCCGGCTTCGACTCGGCGGATCCCAACTTCCAGTTCGTCGAGGAGACGACCTGGATCCTGGGGCTGAGCTACAAGATGGGCGTCGACGGCATCTCGATCCTCTTCGTGATGCTGACGACGTTCCTGATGCCGCTCGTCATCCTGTCGTGCTGGGATGTGACGCACCGGGTCAAGGAATACATGATCGCCTTCCTGGTCCTCGAGTCGCTGATGCTGGGCGTGTTCTGCGCGCTGGACCTGGTGCTGTTCTACCTGTTCTTCGAGGCCGGCCTGATCCCGATGTTCCTCATCATCGGAATCTGGGGCGGCAAGGAGAGGATCTACGCGGCGTTCAAGTTCTTTCTCTACACCTTCATCGGCTCGGTCCTGATGCTTGTGGCGATGATCGCGATGTACGTCGACGCGGGCACCACCGACATCACCGAGCTTCTCGTGCACGAGTTCTCGTCGGGAACCATGTCGGTCTTCGGCTGGCAAGTCGTGGGCGGGCTCCAGACGCTGCTCTGGCTCGCCTTCTTCGCGTCATTCGCGGTGAAGATGCCGATGTGGCCGGTTCACACCTGGCTGCCCGATGCCCACGTCCAGGCGCCCACGGCGGGCTCGGTCGTGCTGGCGGCGATCCTGCTGAAGATGGGCGGCTACGGCTTCCTGCGCTTCTCGCTGCCGATGTTCCCGGTCGCCTCGGACCTGCTGGTCGACTTCGTCCTGTGGCTCTCGGCCATCGCCATCGTCTACACCTCGCTCGTGGCGCTTATGCAGGAGGACATGAAGAAGCTCATCGCCTATTCGTCCGTCGCACACATGGGCTTCGTGACCGCGGGTATCTTCGCCGCGAACCAGCAGGGTCTCGACGGGGCGATCTTCCAGATGATCTCTCACGGCTTCATTTCCGGCGCGCTCTTTCTCTGCGTCGGCGTGATCTACGACCGGATGCACACGCGCGAGATCGATGCCTACGGCGGCCTTGTGAACCGGATGCCGGCCTATGCGGCCGTCTTCATGCTGTTCACGATGGCGAACGTGGGCCTGCCGGGCACCAGCGGGTTCGTCGGCGAGTTCCTGACCCTCGTGGGCATGTTCCAGGCCAACACATGGGTGACGGCGGTGGCTGCGACGGGCGTGATCCTTTCGGCGGCCTATGCGCTCTGGCTGTATCGCCGCGTGGTGATGGGCGACCTCATCAAGGAAAGCCTCAAGTCGATCACTGACCTTACGGCGCGCGAGAAGTGGATCTTCGCGCCGCTCGTGGTCATGACCATCCTGCTCGGCGTCTATCCGAGCCTCGTCATCGACATCACCGGACCCTCCGTCGAAGCGCTTCTGGGCGACTACACGACGGCTGTGGCCGACCATCAGGCGACGGGCGTCGTCGCCGAGAACGGAGGCCACTGATGCTGCCCGGCGATCTCTCCATCATCATGCCCGAGATCATCCTCGCGGTCTTCGCCATGGTGGGCCTCCTCGTGGGTGCCTATGGCGGCAAGGACAAGACGGGCCCGGCGATGCTGTGGGCCACGGCCGTCCTCTTCATCGTCCTGGCGGCCTGGATCGGGTTCCAGGGGGCCGGGACGGCACATGCCTTCCTGGGCATGTTCGTCGACGACGCCTTCGCGCGCTTCGGCAAGGTCACGGTCCTTCTGTCGGCGGCCGTCGTCCTCCTGATGTCCGAATCCTACATGGCGCGACGCAATCTTCTGCGGTTCGAATACCCGCTTCTGGTGGCGCTTGCGGTCGTCGGCATGATGGTGATGGTCTCGGCCGGCAACCTGATGTCGCTCTACATGGGGCTCGAGCTTCAGTCGCTGGCGCTCTACGTGATCGCCTCGCTGCGGCGCGACAGCGTCAAGTCGACCGAGGCGGGGCTCAAGTACTTTGTCCTCGGCGCGCTGTCCTCGGGCCTTCTGCTGTATGGTGCGTCGCTGGTCTATGGCTTCGCCGGCACGACGCAATTCCTGGGCATCCTTGCGGTCGTGGGTATCGACACGTCGCTCGGCCTTCTGTTCGGACTGTCGTTCGTCATCGCGGGCCTTGCCTTCAAGATCTCGGCCGCGCCCTTCCACATGTGGACGCCCGACGTCTACGAGGGGTCGCCGACCCCGGTCACGGCCTTCTTCGCCACGGCGCCCAAGGTCGCGGCGATGCTTCTCTTCGCGCGCGTCGTCCACGACGCCTTCGGCGGTGTGACGGATGACTGGCAGCAGATCCTCGCGGTCCTCTCGGTCGCGTCCATGTTCCTCGGCGCCGTGGCCGCCATCGGCCAGCGCAACATCAAGCGCCTGATGGCTTATTCCTCGATCGCGCACATGGGCTATGCGCTCATGGGCCTCGCGGCCGGCACGGCCGCAGGGGTCGAGGCGATGCTGATCTACATGGCGATCTACGTCGTGATGAACATCGGCACCTTCGCGTTCATCCTGTCGATGGAAAAGGACGGCTCGCCGGTCACCGACATCGAGACCCTGTCGATGCTGTCGAGGCGCGACCCGATGCGGGCCCTGGCGATGCTGGTCCTGCTCTTCAGCCTCGCGGGCGTGCCGCCGCTTCTGGGGTTCTTCGCGAAGTACGCGGTCCTTCTGGCGGCGGTCGAGGCGGGGCTGACCTGGCTTGCCATTCTGGGCGTGATCGCCAGCGTCATCGGTGCGTTCTACTACCTCAGGATCGTCTACCTGATGTATTTCGGCGCAGACGAGAACGAGCTCGACACCGGCGGTTCGACCATGCTGCGCGTGATCGCGATGGCGAGTGCGGCGATCATGGTCCTGGGCCTGTGGAACCTCTTCGGTGTGGAAGGCGTGGCGAAAGCGGCGGCGGCGACGCTTGTCAACTGACGCGCCCAGACGGGCGGTCCGCGCATGACCGGACTCCTGCCCTGGCCCGAGCGCACCGGACGCATCGTGCTCGAAGAGGTCGACAGCACGATGTCCGAGGCGGCGCGGCTCGCGCCCGAACTGAAGCAGCCGACCTGGATCATGGCGCTGCACCAGAGCGCTGCGCGCGGACGCCGCGGGCGGTCGTGGGAGATGCCGAAGGGCAACTTCGCGGCCAGCTTCGTCTTCCGTCCGGCGGGCACGGCGGCGGAAGCGGCGCTTCGATCCTTTTCTGCCGCGGTGGCGCTTTTCGAGGCGCTGGCCCTGTCGGTCGAGCGCGACCGGCTGTCCCTGAAGTGGCCAAACGACGTCCTTCTCGACGGCGGCAAGGTCGCGGGCATTCTTCTGGAAAGCGTCGGCACGCAGGACCAGATCGACTGGCTGGCGATCGGCTTCGGCGTCAACCTCGCCTCGGTGCCGGAGGGCGTGCGCGACGCGTCCTTCCCCCCGGTGAGCCTCGAAGGGGCAGGGGCGGGTCCTCTCGACCTCGACGAACTGCTGTCGCGGCTGGCGCAGAACATGGCGACCGAGGAAGGCATCTTCGCCGAACTGGGTTTCGCTCCGATCCGCGAGAAGTGGCTGCGCCACGCCGCGCGGCTGGGTGAGGTCATCACCGCACGAACCGCGCGCGACGAGGTGACGGGCGTTTTCGAGACCGTCGACCCCTTCGGTCAGCTTGTGCTTCGCACGCCGGACGGTCAGGTATCGATACCTGCGGCCGACGTCTATTTCTGAGAGGAGAGGGCGATGCTTCTGTGCATCGACACGGGCAACACCAACACGGTCTTCGCGCTTTGGGACGGCCGCACGTTCGTCGGCACATGGCGCGCCTCGACCGAGCATCAGCGGACCGCCGACCAGTACTTCGTCTGGCTGTCCACGCTGATGGCCACCCGAGGTCTGTCCGACGCGGTGATCGACGAGGTCGTGATCTCGTCGACCGTGCCGCGCGTCGTCTTCAACCTGCGCGTCCTCTGCGACCGCTATTTCAACTGCCGGCCTCTGGTGGTCGGCAAGCCCGAATGCCGCCTGCCGGTGCCGCCCCGCGTCGAGGAGGGCGTCCGCCCCGGACCCGACCGGCTGGCGAATGCCGCCGGCGCCTTCGACCGCCACGGCGGCGACGTGATCGTGGTCGACTTCGGCACCGCGACCAACTTCGACGTCGTGGCGACCGACGGCGCCTATGTCGGCGGCGTGATCTCTCCGGGGGTCAACCTCTCGCTCGAGGCGCTGCACATGGGAGCCGCCGCGCTGCCCCACGTCGACATCAGCCAGCCCGACAAGGTCATCGGCACCAACACCGTCGAGTGCATCCAGTCCGGCGTCTTCTGGGGCTATACCGGCCTGATCCAGGGCATCACTGCGCGGGTGAAGGCCGAATACGGCAAGCCCATGAAGGTCATTGGAACCGGCGGCCTCGCACCTCTCTTCGCCCAGGGCGAGGACCTCTTCGACGTGGTCGAGGACGACCTGACCATGCATGGTCTGACCGTCATCCACGCCTTCAACAAGGAAACCAAATGAGCAATGACCGCCTGATCTATCTGCCCCTGGGGGGCGCGGGCGAAATCGGGATGAACGCCTATGTCTACGGCTGGGGCGCGCCGGGAAAAGAGCGGCTGATCGTCGTCGACCTTGGCGTGACCTTTCCCGACATGGACGGGTCCCCCGGCGTCGACCTGATCTTCGCGGACCTGGCCTGGCTCGAGGCGAACGCCAAGCGGATCGAGGCGATCTTCATCACCCACGCGCACGAAGACCATGTCGGCGCCGTGGGACTGACGTGGTCGCGGCTGCGCGCCCCGGTCCACGCCCGGCCCTTCACCGCGCTTCATGCCAAGCGCAAGATGGAGGAGCAGGGCCAGAACCCGGACGCCGTGCAGATCGCGCCCACATGGCCCCAGACGATCAAGGCCGGTCCCTTCACCGTGGGCTTCGCGCCGATCAGCCATTCGATCCCGGAAAGCGCCGCCCTCGTCATCGATACGCCCGGCGGGCGCGTCGTGCATTCGGGGGACTTCAAGCTCGACCCTACGCCGCTCGTCGGCGAGGCCTTCGATCCCGCCCTATACGCCGAGATCGCTCGTCCTGGCATTCGTGCATTGGTCTGCGATTCCACCAACGTTTTCAGCCCGCATCCCGGACGGTCGGAGGCGACCCTCGGGCCCGCGATCACCGAACTGGTGCAGAGCGCGCCCTCGCTCTTCGTGGCGACCACCTTCGCGTCGAACGTCGCGCGGGTACGCACGCTGGCCGAGGCGGGCGTTGCGGCGGGGCGCACCATCTGCCTCATGGGGCGGGCGATGCGTCGGATGATCGAGGCCTCTGTCGAAGCCGGCGTCCTGACCGATTTCCCGAGCACGGTGCCGGTCGAAGAGGCCGACTCGATCCCGCGGCAGAACCTGATGCTGATTGTCACCGGAAGCCAGGGTGAGCGTCGCGCGGCGAGTGCCGCGCTGTCGCGCGGCAAGTATCTGGGGGTCGAGCTGAAAGAGGGCGACACGTTCCTGTTTTCGTCGAAGACCATCCCCGGCAACGAGAAGTCCGTCATCCGCATCATCAACCAGTTGTCCGAGAAGGGCGTCGACGTCGTCGACGACCGTTCCGACGCCTATCACGTCTCGGGCCACGCGAACCGGCCGGACCTGATGCGGCTGAACGAGATCCTGCGTCCGCGCATGGTGATCCCGATGCATGGCGAGCACCGTCACCTGCGCGAGCACGCGCGGCTGGCGCGCGCGGCCGGCATGGGATCGCTGATCGCGATCAACGGCAGCATGGTCGATCTGACGGGGGACGAGCCGCGCATCGTCGAATACATCGAGGCGGGACGCACCTATCTTGACGGCAAGGTGCAGATCGGAGCGATGGACGGGGTGGTGCGCGATCGCATCCGCATGGCGCTGAACGGCCACGTCCTCGTCACGCTGATCATGGAGGACGACGAGCCCCTGGGCGAGCCTTGGGTGGAGCTTCGCGGCCTGCCCGAGACGGGCACGTCGAAGGCGCCCCTTGCCGAGGTGATGGAGGAGGACCTCGCCCAACTCGTCGGTCGAGCGAAGCGGAACCTCCTGTCGGACGACGAGCGGCTCGAGGAAGAGCTGCGACGCGCGGTCCGTCGCACGGCCGAGGACGAGATCGGCAAGAAGCCCGAGGTCACGATCGTCATCAGCCGGCTGTCCTGAACCGACTTTCTTTCCCGGGGCTATGGGTGTACGCCGCCAGCGCCCTAGGTCGTGCGATGACCCGGCGCACCCCGCGCCGGCCCGATCCAAGGAGAGCGAAATGATCGAGAAAAAAGGGTCCGCGAAGTGGCAGGGCAGTCTGAAGGAAGGCAAGGGCCGGGTGATGACCGAGACGGGCGCGCTGGACGCCCCCTATGGTTTCCGCCAGCGGTTTGAGGGCGAAGCCGGCACGAACCCCGAAGAAATCCTGGGCGCGGCCCATTCGGCGTGCTTTTCGATGGCGCTGGCCAACATCCTCGCCCAGGCCGACATGACCCCCGACAGCATCGAGACGACGGCCACCGTCACGCTCGACGCCTCGTCGCTGACGATCACGAAGGTTCATCTGGACGTACGCGCCAAGATTGCGAACGCGGACGAGGCGGCGTTCCAGGACGCGGCCAAGAAGGCGAAGGAAGGCTGCCCGGTGTCGAAGCTGTTCAAGGCTGACATCTCGATGGATGCCAAACTGGCCTGACCTAATGTAACTTAACGCGACGGGGCGGAGGGCGGGTCAGCCCGCCTTCCGCTCGTCGAAGCTCATCGCAATGAAGCTGGGCAGGTGGTCGCCCATGCCGACGACCTTGGGGCCATTGTCGCGTTCCCGGTTCCGATTGCGTCCCCGGTTGTCGTCACGCTCTTCGTCGCGGCGGGGTTCGCGGGGTTCGTCGCGGCGCTCCACACGCGGCTCGTCCTGTTGAATCGCTTCGGCTTCGGCGACATCCTCGACGGCGACAGGCGCAGGCTCGGCTGCCTTGACGACGGGCGCATCGGCTTCCTTCTCGCGGCCGCCGGAGCGTCCTCCGCGGCGGACGCGGGTGCGCTTCGGGCGTTCTTCCTCGGTCGGTTCCTCGGCGGGTGTCGTGGACAGCGGGCTGTCCGAGCGGGGGATCGTCGTGCCGATCAGCCGTTCGATCGCGGCAAGGTTCTTCTCATCCGCTGGCGTCGACAGCATCACGGCCTTGCCGTCGCGTCCCGCCCGGCCTGTGCGGCCGATGCGGTGGACGTAATCCTCGGAATGGGTCGGCACGTCGAAGTTGAAGACATGGCTGACCGCGGGAATGTCGAGCCCGCGGGCTGCGACGTCGGAGGCGACGAGGAAGCGGAGGCTTCCGTCACGGAAGAAATCCAGCGTGCGCGTCCGCTGCGACTGTTCCAGATCGCCGTGGATCGGCGCTGCGTCATAGCCGTGGGTCTTCAGCGACTTGGCGACGATGTCGACGTCGGTCTTCCGGTTGCAGAAGACGATCGCGTTGGTGCAGGCGGCGCCTTCACGGTCGATCAGGGCGCGCAGCGCGGCGCGCTTCTCGCCTGCCGAGCGGTCACGGCGCGACGGCTTCAAGAGCACGACTTCCTGCGCGATGGTCTCGGAGGCGGTCGCCTGCCGCGCCACCTCGATCCGCGCCGGGTTCGACAGGAACATGTTGGTGATCCGTTCGATCTCGGGCGCCATGGTGGCCGAGTAGAACATCGTCTGGCGGGTGAAGGGCGTCAGGCTGAAGATGCGTTCGATGTCGGGGATGAACCCCATGTCGAGCATCCGGTCGGCCTCGTCCACGACCATGATCTGCACGCCGGTCAGAAGAAGCTTGCCGCGCTCGAAATGGTCGAGAAGGCGGCCGGGCGTCGCGATCAGCACGTCGACGCCGCGGTCGATCAGCGCGTCCTGCTCCTTGAACGAGACGCCCCCGATCAGAAGCGCCTTCGTCAGCTTCACGTTGGCCGCGTAGGTGTCGAAGTTTTCGGCCACCTGGGCGGCGAGTTCGCGCGTGGGGCACAGGACCAGCGAGCGCGGCATCCGGGCGCGGGCGCGGCCGCGCGCCAGCAAGTGGATCATCGGCAGGGTGAAACTGGCGGTCTTGCCGGTCCCGGTCTGCGCGATCCCAAGCACGTCGCGGCCCTCGAGCGCGGGCGGTATGGCACCGGCCTGGATCGGGGTGGGGGTATGATAACCAGCCGCCTCAACGGCCTTGAGCACTTTCGGCGACAACGCCAGATCGGAGAATTTCGTCATGTCGGTCCATGTGTTACGGACCAACACTGGGCCCGTCGGCGAAGCAGCGCGGGTCCGGATGACCACAAGCTTATCCACAAGCCGCCGCAACTGCAGGGTTCGTAGAGGAAAGCAGGCGTCGCGTCAATTGACGCTCGCGTGTTCGCAACAATCATGTGCTGGGGCAGAGCTTTGTTTCAACATAGCAAAATGCGGGCGACGTTAACTTTCCTTAACGTTTGTTCGTAAATCGCTTGCCGCGCACGGGACTTTTCTGCGTCGCATGAGGTGATTCGCATCCCTTGCGTGGCTGACGCGATCCAGGATCGCCGGGGCGTTGCGACGGGCGCCTCGGGTGCGCGATCCAGGGCGCGGCGCAAATCTTATGCACATCAGCCGCTTGCGTCTTCCGCCGCACGAATCTGGCGCAGCGCCGCCTCGATCTTGAGCGCGAGGAGCTTGCGTCCGAGGTCCGGCGTCGCAATGTGCGGCCGACCGTCGAACCCCGCATCGGCACCGGGCGGCGCGGCGACGGGCGCGGCGCGCACTGAAGCGGGGGAGACGGCCATCAGTTCGGAGGTGTCGCGCAGGCCTGCATGCTGGCCTATGTCGGCCTGGTCAAATCCGTCGGACAACAGCCAGTCGAGCTGGCCGTTGGCGGCGTAGTAGTCGGCGACGTGCAGCACGGTCACGCCGTCCTTCTGCCATTCCTGCGAGAGACGCTCTGCGACCTCGGCCTGGGGTGCCTGGTTCCACAGGCTGTCCCCGACGAAAAGGATGCGGGTAAAGCCATGGGTGATTAGGCTGCGCGCGGTGTGTTCGAGAACGGCGGCGAAAACATCGTCCGGGACGGACAGGGTGCCGGGCCAGCGCATGTGATCCGTCGGTGTGCCGCCGGTGGCACCCTCCGGGACATAGGCCACGACGGGCGCGACCAGCGTGCCGCCAAGGCGGGCCGCGATCTCGCCCGAGGTGTGGCGGACGATCAGATTGTGCTTGCCGAGGACCGCGTGGGGGCCGTTCTGTTCGACCCCGCCCGTGGGCACGATGACGGTGTCGTAGCCTTGGGCGAGGGCGTCGGCGACCTCGGTCCACGTCAGCTCTTCCATGTGGAGGCTCGGGAGGCCGCGTGTCGCCGAGAAGACCGGGGTCTGGAGCAGAAGGGCCGTCGCCGCCGCCAGTCCCGCCAGCCCGAGGGCGGCGGTGCGTCCGGGTACGCTGGGTCTCTTCGCCGGTCGCACCAGGCCCCAGGCCATGCGGAACGGCTTCCAGTAGAACTCGGTCACCGATCCGAAGGGGTTCGGCTCTTCCTTCGAGATGCCGAACTCCAGTTTCTCATAGCCTTTCGGGACGTAGAGGGTGCCGAAGAGCCAGTCCCAGAACGCGAAGATGAGGCCCATGTTGCGGTCCCAGTGGCGGCGCTCGACCGAGTGGTGAATCTGATGCTGCGCGGGCGAGATCAGGATATAGGACAGCCACGGCGGGTACGACAGCCAGACCGGCGAGTGCCGCAGGTTATAGCCGACGAGGTAGAAGGCGAAGATGCCGGCGTTCACGTTCATCACGGTGATTTCGCTCGGCGTCGATAGGGTCAGGTATGTGAAGCCTGCGAGCGCCAGCGCGATCAGGCCCGAGCTTGCGAAGCCGGTGAAGAACAGGTCGACGGGGTGCATCCGGTAGACCGTGGCGGGGGTCAGCACCTCGGCCGAGTGGTGGACCTGGTGGAACTGCCAGAGCACCGGGATGCGGTGTTGCAGGTAGTGCGTCGACCAGACGGCCAGGTCGATGGCCAGGAGAACGACGACCGTGTAGGCGAGGGCGCTCCACGTCGATGGTTCGAATACGGCGGTGTCGCGCGTACCGAACAGCGACTCGAGGCCCTGCCCGAAGGCGCCGAACATGACATGGGCGACCAGAAGCATCTGCGCGACGATGCCGTAGTAGATCAGCCCGTTCAGGACGAAGTACATGTAGTCCTGCCGGGCCGAGGCATGGAACCACACGCGCCGGTCGAAGACGTAGCCGAGAAACCCATGCGAGACGGCGTCCGGGCGCGCGCCCTCGGCCTTCCACGAGAACCAGACGTAGGAGCCGAAAGCGAGGACGAAAGCCGTCAGCAGGTAGAGGTAGAACATCGTCTCGGACGGCAGCAGAGGCGCCATCCAGGCCACCAGTGTCCCGCCGAGGGTTGCGTAGAAATCCATGTCCGCTCTCGCTGCTCAGACTGGGCGCCACGGTGTGCCCCGCGTGCGTCCGAGCGCGACTTTTCCCTTTCACTGTGGCGATTTTGGGGCGGGATGGACGCTCAGGCGCCCACAATCATTCGACAAGCGCCTGTTTGAAGAGGCCTGCGGGCCCCTGCGAGGTCTCACAGCCGGACGCGCCGCAAAGCGTCAGCGTCATGCCTGCGCCGGAGGCTTGGGTCACCGCATCCGTCGAGAGGGCGATGACGCCGCTTTCGGCGAGCATCGTCCCCGCCGGGATCCGGCCGACGTGTCGCCAGCCGGTCCTTTTGCCGTCGATCATGGCCCGTTCGACGGACGGCCAATGGCCGTCGCTTCGCCCGACGTGAACCGACAGCCCGTAACCGGCTGCGTCCGAGACGATCTGGACGACGGTGCGCGAGGTCGTCGTCTCGCCCGCGATATGAAGGGCGGAAAGCGGTCTGGTCGAGGAGGGACCAGGTGTCAGACGCTTGGTCGGCCCCGCGGCGCAAGCGGCGAGAGCGAGGCAAAACAAGAGGAGAACGTGCTTCATTCCGCCACCTAAGGCGCAACGCATTGAAAAGCCGTTAAGCCGAGACCGTCACGCCGGGAAAGATCACTCCCCCTGCATTTCCTTCGTCGCGGAAAGCCGCAGGTCCGGGAAATCGCGCTCGATCCGGTCGATGTCCCACTGCAGGCGCGTCAGGTAGACCACGTCGCCGTCGTTGTCGTGCGCGATGTGGCCCTTGTTCGAGTTGACGAACTTCTCGATCGCGTCCTTCGGCCCATGGACCCACCGGGCAGAAGTGAACTGGGACGGCTCGAAGCGGACGGGCAGGCCGTATTCCAGCTCGATCCGGCTCGCCAGGACCTCGAACTGAAGCTGGCCCACGACACCCACGACGAAGCCCGACCCGATCATCGGCTTGAAGACCTTGGCGGCCCCCTCCTCGGCGAACTGCATCAGCGCCTTGTCGAGGTGCTTTGCCTTCATCGGGTCGCCGGCACGGATGTTCTGAAGAAGCTCCGGCGCGAAGGAGGGGATGCCGGTGACGCGGATCGCCTCCCCCTCGGTCAGCGTGTCGCCGATGCGCAGTTGCCCGTGGTTCGGTATGCCGATGATGTCGCCCGCCCAGGCCTCTTCGGCCAGCTCGCGGTCGGCGGCGAGGAAGAGGACGGGGTTGGTGATCGCCATGGGCTTCTTCGAGCGGACGTGGTGAAGCTTCATGCCGCGTTCGAAGTGGCCCGAGGCGAGGCGGACGAAGGCCACGCGGTCACGGTGCTTGGGGTCCATGTTGGCCTGCACCTTGAAGACGAAGCCTGCGACGGTCTTTTCCTCGGGACCGATCTGGCGCGGTTCGGCCGACTGGGGCTGGGGCAGGGGGCCGAAGCCTCCGATACCGTCCATCAGGTCCTTCACGCCGAAGGAGTTGATGGCCGAGCCGAACCAGATGGGCGTCATCGTCCCGTCGAGAAACGCCTGCCGGTCGAAGGCGGGCAGAAGGGCGCGCGCCATCTCGACCTCTTCGCGCAGTTTCTCGAGAAGCTGGGGCGGAACGTGCTCGGCCAGCTTCGGGTCGTCGAGGCCCGCGATCTTGACGCTTTCGGCCCGCTTGTTGCGGTCGGCGCGCGCCATGAGCTCGAGCCGGTCGTTCAGCATGTCGTAGGAGCCGATGAAGTCGCGGCCCACACCGATCGGCCAGGAAGCAGGGGTGACGTCGATCGCCAGGTTCTCCTGGATCTCGTCGATGATCTCGAAGGTCTCGCGGCTTTCGCGGTCCATCTTGTTGCAGAAGGTCAGGATCGGCAGGTCGCGCAGGCGGCAGACCTCGAAGAGCTTGCGCGTCTGGCTCTCGACGCCCTTGGCGCCGTCGATGACCATGATGGCGGCGTCGACCGCCGTGAGCGTGCGGTAGGTGTCCTCGGAGAAATCGCTGTGGCCCGGCGTATCGACCAGGTTGAAGCGCCATCCACCATAGTCGAAGGACATGGCCGAGGCCGAGACCGAGATGCCCCGGTCCTTTTCCATCTGCATGAAGTCCGACCGCGTGCGCCGCGCCTCGCCCTTTGCGCGGACCTGACCGGCCATCTGGATCGCGCCCCCGTAGAGGAGGAATTTCTCGGTCAGCGTCGTCTTGCCCGCGTCGGGGTGCGAGATGATGGCGAAGGTGCGCCTCCGGGCGATCTCGGGCGGGAGCGGGGCGGCGTTGTGCGAACGGTCGAGCATGGGCGGGCATATACGGTCTGGCGCGCGACTCCGCCAGAGCCGGGTGACCGCCGTCGGGCGTCCGGGCGCGCGACGCCGCCGACGCGAACCCATGTTGCGTCTGATCCTCGGGCCGGCGGGGTGTCGCCGCCTCGCCGGTGCAGACCCTTACGCGAGCGTCGACAGAGGAGCTGCGTCGCGCGATACTGCCGGCCAGGGCTTCAACTCGACTGCACCTCGAAAGGATCACCCATGAAATACCTCGCCCTCGCGGCCCCCGCGATCCTGGCTCTCGCCGCCTGTGGGGCCAACTCCGCCAACTTCGGCGGCGCGGACACCGACTTCGACGAACTCGTGAACGAAGCCATCGCGCTGACGGATCAAGTCGACCTGCTCGACCCAACGGATACGCTGGATGATTTCGAAGGGACCGCTTCGTACAACGGCGTCGCGGTTATCGCAGATAACTTCCTCACCTCGGATGAAGGTATCATCGGCGACGTGGCAATGTCCGTGAATTTCGACACGGCAACGCTTTCGGGCAACGTCGACAGTTTCTACAGCACGCCGCTCGACGGAGAGTTGCCAGAAGCGACAGGTACCGGCGTCGCCGTACCGGGTGCGTTGACACTAGCCGCCACGGGCCTCGATACCGCTTTCCTGATGGACGTCGACGGCAACATCACGCTCGGGGGCGTCGGTCAGACGGTCACGGGCTCGCTTCCGTCCGGCTTCCTGGGCGACACAGGGCAACTCATCATTGGCGCCGGCACTCTCGACGGTTCGGTCTCGAGCCCCGAGATGGTCCTGAGCGCATCGAGCGACTAGCCATCCCGCCGGGCGGCGCTGTCGCCCGGCTCGCGTTCCGCGAGGCGCTCCAGCGCCTCCAGTTCGGCGTCCGGACCGTCGCCCTTGAGATCCGTTCCGGCGCGGCGGTCCCAGTAGCCTGCGTTGAAATCATCGCCCTCGATCCGGTGCAGAAGCGCGTGGAGCGCGTCGAACAGACGCTCGCCTTCGTGCGCCTGCGCGATCTCGTGGGCGGCGGTCCATGCCTCGCCCATCTGGAACCCGGAGGCGCGAACGTGCCGCAGGGCCTTGCTCAGGTCATCGCTCATCTGGCCAGCCTGAGACCCGGCTTCATCGAGGTCAAGCCCGGCCTCGGCATGGGCGGCGCGGGCAATTCGGCGAGGATCGCCTCGGCCGCCGTCTCCCCCATCTCGGCGGCGTTGACGAGGCCCTGGATGAACGGTCTGCGGCGTAAAAGGACGGGCATGGCGAGGCATTGTACCGTGCCCTTCTCGAGGCCTTCGATGGTCAGGCTGTATCCGCCCTTTTCCCAGCCGGGACGCACACTGCGCGAGAGGCTGCGGAAGCCGAGGTCGGTCAACCTCATCGGGCGCTGCCCGCGCGCGTCGACAACGGCGTCGAAGCGGAGCATCTCGCCCTCCGAGCCGATCACCGTCTTTCCGCCTGTCTCGCTGACGTCGAGCGCCGAGCCGATCCGAACCAGCTCCAGCCGTCCGGCGTCATGCAGGGCCAGAAGCCGCCGGATCGAGGGGTGCGGAACCGAAGCGTAGCCGTCGGTGAAGATGGGCTTCAGGCTGTTGTGGAAACGCTCGAGGTCCGCCTCGTCGAAGTGCGGTATGAGATCCTCGAACACCTCATGCGCCGTCAGAAGGGCGACGCGCCACGGGACGGCACGGCGGGTCCGGCGGCCCTCTTCCGCTTCGACGAGGTTGGCGCGGGCGTACTCCCAGAGGTCCGAGGACATGCGGGGCGCGAAGTGGCTTTTCGACAGCGCCTCTGGCGACGACAGGTCGACAGAGGCAGCATAGTCGGGGTCCAGGTCGCGCAGGTCTTCGACCAGAAGCGCGAAGGCGCGGTCGAGAAGGCCGGAACGGTCCGTCGCGACAAGGTCCTCGACGGCGGCGGGCGTGAAATGCGCGAGATCCGGGAGCGGAAGCGGGTAGTACCAGTCCGCCTCGGGCAATAGCCCCTTGCGCGACATCATCGTCAGCCTGAACGGATCGTCGCTGCCCCGGACGGCGTAGGTGGTCGTGTCTCCGTCCTCGCCCTCGAAGGCGCCGTGGGCCGAGGCGACGGTGACGGCGACGTCGATGGCCGTCAGCGACGAACCCAGGATGCCGACCTCGCCCGAGAGCGCTTTCAGCCGCTCGGCCGGCCAGGGCGACAGCAAGGCGCTTTCGTCCTCGCCTTCCTCATCGTAGTCCGCCCAGTCGTGCCCCGTGGCGATCACGACATGGTGGAAGCGAGCCTTCTCGGGCCGCTGCGTGCTTTGCCATTCGATGCGAACGCCGTCGCGCGCGGGCACGATATCGGTCACCCTCGCCTTCGTCCGGATGGTGACGGTGTGTCCGAGACCGCGCAGACGGGCGACCACCTCGGCCAGTTCGGCGGTGAAGAAGCTGCCGAGAACGACACGCGGATAGAAGCTGTCCTCGTCGATGACGTCGCGCGTCAGGCCGAGACGACGCAGGAAGCCGTCGTCGCAGGCGTGAAGGTACTTCGCCAGCGTTCGCGTGACGCGGGGAACCTCGCGGCTGGCGATGTTGGCGAGCATGGCGGGATCGTTCGTTCCGTCGCGGTAAGGCATACCGGGTCCGGCCCAGGGCTCACGCTCGAAAAGCGTGATCGACACCGCCTTCCGTGCGCGTGTCAGGCCCTTCAGAGTGTAGATGGCGGTCGGTCCGCCGCCGATGATGGCGATATGGGTCATGCTCGGGATCCTGGGCGGACGGGTGGTCCGGCAGGGTCTTCCCGGACCTCTCTGAAACGCGCCTTGGTCGCGAGGGTTCCGGTCCGGTCTGGTCCTTCCGGCGGGAACGCGCCATGCTGGCGGACGTGTTCGCGAACGAGGGAGGATCGACGCATGGATCTGGGGATCAAGGGAAAACGCGCGCTGGTGTGCGCATCGTCGAAGGGCCTGGGCCGAGGCTGCGCCGAGGCGCTGGCCGCCGAAGGTGTCGAGGTTGTGATGAACGCGCGGGGTGCGGAAGCTCTCGAAGCGGCGGCGGAAGAAATACGGTCGGCTCACGGCGTGACCGTCACGACAGTGGCCGCCGACATCACGACCGAGGAGGGCCGTGCAAAGGTCCTGGACGCTGCCGGGCAGATCGACATCCTCGTCAACAATGCGGGCGGCCCGCCTCCGGGAAAGTGGACGGACTGGGACCGCGACGATTTCATCAAGGCGCTCGACGCGAACATGCTGACGCCCATCGCCCTCATCAAGGCGCTGGTGCCCGGCATGATGGAGCGCGGCTTCGGGCGGGTGGTGAACATCACGTCCCAGTCGGTCAAGGCGCCGATTCCCTATCTCGGGCTGTCGAACGCGGCGCGGACCGGCCTGACGGGCTATGTCGCGGGCACCTCCCGGCAGGTGGCGCACCGGAACGTGACGATGAACAACCTCCTCCCCGGCATTCACGCCACGGACCGGGCCACCGCTCTCGACAAGGGTGTCTCCGAGAAGGAGGGGATCAGCATGGACGAGGCGCGCGCCCGGCGTGAGGCGACGCTGCCCGCCCGGCGTTACGGCACCGCCGAGGAGTTCGGCGCGGCCTGCGCGTTCCTCTGCTCGGCGCAGGCGGGGTTCATCGTCGGGCAGAACATCCTGCTTGACGGGGGCGGCACGAATTTCACCATATAGTCCGCGGGCGCATGCGCCCGCGACGTGAGCGTTCCATGTGGGGAGAGTACATCATGCGACCTGTTCTGATCTGCCTGGCCTGCGGCGCCCTTGCCGCCTGTGGCGGGGGCGGCGATGCGGTGAAGCTGCCGGGGCCCGGCGCCTTCAACGAAATGATCATCGACTTCAACAACCTGAACAGGCGCGCGCTCGACGAGCGCATCCCGGTCGTGGTCCAGCCGACCGGCGAGGCCACCTGGGAGGGTGTCATGGTTCTCGATACCGAGCCTGGGCCTGGCACACCCGGACAGCTCCACTACGGAACCACCTTCGCGCTGATCGACTTCGACGCCGGCACGATCGACGGTGAGGCGTCGGGGTTCTATTATTACGATGAAGCTCTGGGCGGCATGGCCGTACCCGCGTCCGGGATCATCACCTACGACGCGGCGGCGATCCAGTACGACGCCGACGGTACGCCCCTCATCATGGGCGGCGCGCTCGGTCTTCAAGGCGGACCAGAGGTCGCGGTCAACACAGGTTCCAGCGACATCTCTGGCACCTTCGTCGGCACCGAGCGCATAAATACCGGCATTCCGACCTCGCCTGAATACTTCATCGCCGAAGGCGAAATGGTCTTCGCCGATGGCACCCGGCTTCCCACGCGCTTCGTGGACCACTGATAGACAACCCGCCTTCCGATTGTTATCCCGCGTCGATCCCGAGCACTTCGCTCGGGATTGAGGCGAGGGCAGGGTGTCGGAGCAATCCGCCGGATTGACGGTAGAAGGGCTGACCCGCCGCTTCGGCGGCCGCGATGTCGTGTCCGACGTCTCGCTTCAGGTCGCACCCGGTCAGGTAACCTGCCTTCTCGGTCCCTCCGGCTGCGGCAAGTCGACCACCTTGAGAATGATCGCGGGCGTCGACCGACCGGACGCTGGCCGGGTTCTGGTCGACGGGCGCGTCCTGTCCGACGATACGGTCCAGGTCCCGCCCGAACGGCGCCATGTCGGCCTGATGTTCCAGGACTTCGCGCTGTTTCCTCACCTGACCGTCGCCGAGAACGTGGCCTTCGGCCTGTCGGGACCGAAGGCCGAGCGCATTGCGCGGGCCGAGGAGATGCTGGAGCGCGTCCGTCTCGCGGGGTTCGGGCCCGCCTATCCCCACGAATTGTCGGGCGGCGAACAGCAGCGCGTCGCGCTGGCCCGCGCCATCGCACCCCGTCCCCGCATCATGTTGATGGACGAACCCTTTTCCGGCCTCGACAACCGGCTGCGCGACGGCATCCGCGACCAGACGCTCGATATCCTCAAGGAAGAGGGAACTTCGGTCGTGCTCGTGACACACGAGCCCGAAGAGGCGATGCGGATGGCCGACGAGATCGCGCTGATGCGCGACGGCGGCATCGTGCAGACGGGCGCGCCCTACAACGTCTACAATGCGCCCGTCGACCGGATGGCGGCGGCCTTCTTCTCGGACGTCAACGTGATCCGGGGACGGGTGCAGGGCGCGCTGACCGACACGCCTTTCGGGGCCTTCCTTGCGCCGGGCGTGCCAGACGGAACGGACGTCGAGATCGTCATCCGGCCCCAGCACCTGCGGATCGACTTCGACCGCGACGGGCGCGGCCCGAACCCCACGCCCGAGGACGGCGTGCCCGCGCGCGGCACGGTGATGCGCGCGCGCTTCATGGGCCACGAGAGCCTCGTCGAATTCCGCATGGATCACGATGGCTCGATGCTGAAGGCGACGGTGCCCTCGGTCTTCCTGCCGCAGCCAGGCACAGCACTCTGGCTGATGATCCGGCGCGGGCGCTGCTTCGTGTTTCCGGTCACGGGGTGAGGTGGGCGAGGGGCGCTGCCCCTCGCGCTCCCCGGAGTATTTTGGGACAGAAGAAGCCGTCAGCCCGCCGCGAGGTGGTCCGAGAGGGATTTCCCGGGTTCTTCCTCGAAGGTCTCGAAGGTGACGTCGAGCGTTCTCAGCCGGTCGACCCGGTACTCCTCGAACCTCGCGTCCTCTTCGTCCCAGGCGGTGAGCGTCCAGATGCGGCCCCAGTATTCGAGTTGGAGCGGACGCAGCACGCGCGGTGCGTCGCTGTCCGCCGTCGTCACGCGGATCTTGCGGCGCGAGCGGATGGCGGCGCGCAGGGGCGCCATGTGAACGAAGCCGCGCGCGCCCTCGGCGAAGGGATAAAGTGCGAAACCCCGACCGGCGGCAGGCGCGGCCCGGTCCTCGGGCAGGGCGGCGTCGACCTTGACGCCGAGCGTCCGGGCAGCCTCGCGCATCTTCGGGTCGGAGGCCTTGCCGACGACCGACAGCCCGAGGTGCAGCGCCTCGAGTTCGTCGAGCGTGAGGTTCAGCGGCGGCAAGGTGATGGGCGCCGTCATCGCGTAGCCGATGCCGCGCTCGCCCTCGACCGGGACCCCGCCCGCAATCAGCGCGTCCATGTCGCGGTAAAGCGTGCGAAGCGAGACGCCAAGCCGGTCGGCCAGCTCGCGTCCGCGATGCAGGCGCCCGTCGCGCAGGATGCGGATGAGGGCGTAGAGGCGGTCGGCGCGGCGCAAGATGGCTCCTGATTCGCTTTATCCTCAACTGACATTATCCTGTCAGTTGTTTGGGCGCACCGCCGATTTGCTCAGGTTTTGGTGAAGCTCGCAGCGAGCATGCACTTTGCCGCTTTTCAGTCGAGTGACGACTGCCTAAATACCCGGTCGAATTCTCAAGGGAGAGAGACCCATGCTGAACAACATCGGCCTTCCCGGCCTTCTTCTCATCGCCATCGTCGTCCTGGTGCTTTTCGGACGCGGCAAGATCTCGTCGCTGATGGGCGAGGTCGGCAAAGGCATCACCGCCTTCAAGAAGGGCGTCGACGACGGAAAGCGCGAAATCGAGGACACGACCGCCGATGGTGCGCGCGACGTGACACCCGAGACCGAGCGGGACAAGGTTTGAGTCCCGGCTGACCCATGTTCGATCTCGGTTGGGGTGAGCTTCTGGTCATCGGCGTCGTGGCGCTGATCGTGGTGGGTCCGAAGGACCTGCCCGGCATGTTCCGTACGCTTGGACGGTTCACAGGCAAGATCCGCAAGATGGCGCGCGAGTTCCAGCGCGCCATGGAGGATGCCGCAGACGAGTCCGGCATCAAGGAAACGGCGAGCAGCCTGAAGGGCATGACCTCGGCCAAGAGCATGGGGCTCGACAAGCTGAACCAGGCGGCGGACCGTTTCGAGAAGTGGGATCCGGTGAAGCCGACGAAGGTCGCAAAGCCCGTCGGCCCGGAGACCGAGAAGCTGTCTGAGGAGCGCGCGGAGGCTGCACGCAAGATCCGCGAGGCCACGGCGAAGAAGGCGAGCGAGCGCATCGCGGCCGAGAAGGCGGCGGCCGAAGCGGCGAAGAACGCTCCTCCGGCCGCGGAGGCAGCAAAGCCTGTCGCCAAGGCGAAGGCGCCCGCGAAACCGAAGACGCCCGCCAAGTCCGCCAAGCCGAAGGCGCCCGCGAAGCCCAAGGCGGCTAAACCCAAGGCGTCGCCCGACGCCGGAGACCCGGCATGAGCGCCAATGACGACATCGACGACAGTTCTGCCCCGCTGATCGAGCATCTGGCCGAACTCAGGACGCGCCTGATCCGGTCGGTCCTGGCCCTGATCGTCGGCATCGTGCTGGCCTTCACCGTGGCCGAGCCGATCCTCCAGTTCCTTCTGAAGCCGATCGAGGCGACGCTGCGCTCGCTTGGCGACCCGTCGCCGACGCTTCAGTACACGAGCCCCCAGGAATACCTCTTCACGCTGTTCCGCATCTCGATGGTCTTCGGCTTCGGGCTGTCCTTCCCGGTCATCGCGCACCAGATGTGGCGCTTCGTGGCGCCAGGGCTGTACCGGACCGAGAAGTCGGCCTTCCTGCCCTTCATCGTCGCCTCGCCGATCATGTTCCTGCTGGGCGCGTCCTTCGCGCATTTCGTGGTGACGCCCCTTGCGATGAACTTCTTCCTGGGCTTCGCCGACGTCTCGTCGATCTTCGCCAACCTCCTGACCGCGTCGTCGCCCGACCTGCCGCCAGACGCGGCCGTGGTGCCGGAGACCGTCGACGGGGTGAGGATCACCTTCTTCGGGAAAGTGAACGAAAGCCTCGACATCACCTTGAAGTTCATCATGGCTTTCGGGCTGTGCTTCCAGCTTCCGGTGCTGCTGACACTGATGGGCAAGGCCGGGCTTGTCTCGGCGCGCGGGCTGGCGCAGGTGCGCAAGTACGCCATCGTCGCCATCCTGATGCTCGCCGCTGTCGTGACGCCGCCCGACGTGGTGACGCAGCTTATCCTCTTCACCGTGGTCTATGGGCTCTACGAGATCTCGATCATCCTGGTGAAGATGGTCGAGAAGAAGCGCGTGCAGCGCCTGCGCGAAGAGGGAATCCTGGGCGAGGACGAGGATCTCTACTCCGAGGTCGACGACGACGAAGAGGACGCGAAGGCGTGAGCGAGCCGCTGGACCGTATCGCCGCCGCGCTGGAGCGGATGGCGCCCGCGCCCTTGGCCACGCCCGACTTCGACGCCGCCGACGCTTTCGTCTGGCACGTCTCGCCGGATCGGCTCGAGCCGGTCGAGAAGGTCGCGCGCATCGACATCGGCCTTCTGATCGGCGTCGACCGCGCCCGCGACACTCTGCTCGAGAACACGCGCCAGTTCGCGCGGGGGATGCCCGCCAACAACGCGCTTCTCTGGGGCGCGCGCGGGATGGGGAAGTCGAGCCTCGTGAAGTCGGCCCATGCCGCCGTCCTGGCCGAGGGTCTGAGCCTGAAGATCGTTGAGATACAGCGCGAGGACCTGCCGTCGGTCTCGCGCCTGCTCGGCCACCTTCGCGGCGCGCCGGAGCGGTTCCTGCTGTTCTGCGACGACCTGTCCTTCAGTCACGACGACCAGCACTACAAAAGCCTGAAGGCGGTGCTGGACGGAGGTATCGAGGGGCGTCCGGACAACGTGCTGTTCTACGCCACCTCGAACCGGCGGCACCTGATGCCGCGCGACATGATCGAGAACGAACGGTCGAGCGCCATCAGGCCTTCGGAGGCGACCGAAGAAAAGGTGTCGCTGTCCGACCGCTTCGGGCTCTGGCTCGGGTTCCACCCGTGCAGCCAGGATGAATACCTGGCGATGATCCGGGGATATTGCGACGCTTACGGGGTCGAGATCGACGACGAGACGATGCGCGCCGAGGCCATAGAGTGGCAGGCGACGCGCGGCGCGCGGTCGGGCCGGGTCGCATGGCAATATTTCACCGACCTCGCGGGACGTCGGGGCGTGACGCTCTAGATCGAAGGTCGCGCCGGGCCGTACCGGCGCCGTCCTTCCCTCAGTCCAGCCAGGTGCCCAAATCGATACACTCTCGGCTTTCCTCGAGTCCTACCAGTCCCTGATCGGTCTGGGGCTCATCTTCACTCTTCTCGTCGTCTTCATTCTCGAAATCTATCCGCCCGAGGTAGCGGCGGCCGGGGTCGCCGGCATCTTCGTCCTTCTGGGTTTCGTCGATCAGCGGGAGCTGATGACCGTCTTCGCCAACCCCGCCCCCATCACCATTGCGGCGATGTTCGTCCTGTCGGGCGCCCTGGTGCGAACGGGGGTGCTGGAGGCTGTCGCCGACACCGTGATCGCACGGTCCAGGCAACAGCCGGTCGTGGCTCTGGTCGGCATCGTAGGCGTGACGCTTCTGTCCTCGGCCTTCGTGAACAACACGCCAGTCGTGCTGGTGCTGATCCCCGTGGTCATCCGGCTGGGGCAGGCGCTGGGCATCGCCTCGACCCGCCTGCTGATCCCGCTGTCCTACCTCGCCATCCTGGGAGGGACCTGCACGCTGATCGGGACCTCGACGAACATCCTTGTCGACGGCGTCGCGCGGGAGCGGGGCATGGACGCCTTCGGCATCTTCGAAATCTCCGGCGTGGGTATCGTGACGGCCATCACGGGCGTGGTCGTCCTCGGGGCACTTGGGCGGTGGCTTCTGCCAGACCGCACGTCGACCAGCACGGACGGTCTTCTTGGCGAGACGACGTTCCTGTCCGAGGTCTTTCTGCGCACCGACCTGCACGAGGGCAAGACCGTCGCCGAGGTCGCGGCGCTGAACCGGGGCGGGATCCGCGTCACGGGTCTGAGGCGGCGGGGCGAGGCGATCAAGGGCGACCTGACCGAGGTGCCGCTGCTGCGCGGCGACCGCCTGATCCTCCAGGCCACGACGTCCGAGCTTCTGACGCTGAACGACGATCCCGAATTCCGCACCGGCCTGCGCCGGGGCGATCCGGCCGAGGGCGAAGCGGTGGCGGTCGAAGTCATCGTGACGCCCAAGAAGGCCGTGATGGGCAAGACGCTGCGCGAGATGTCTCTCGGCCGGCGCTACGGGATGCGGGTTCTGGGCGCGCACCGGCATGGCCACAATCCAGGCGTCGAACTGGAAGCGGTGAAACTTCGCGCGGCCGACAAGCTGTTGCTCCACGGTCCCGCCCAAGCCATCGAGACCCTGTCTCACGAGACCGACCTCGTCGCCGTGAACCGTCCCACGGGGCGGGCCTTCCGTCGTGGGCGCGCGCCCATCGCCCTTCTCGCCATTGCCGCTGTCGTGGGGCTTGCCGCCTTCGGCGTCATGGACATCGCCGTCCTGGCATTGCTGGCCGTTGCGGCGATCCTTGTGCTGCGCTGCGTCGACGCAGACGAGGCCTGGGGCGCTATCGATGGCGCGATCCTCGTGCTGATCTTCGCCATGCTCATCATCGGGCGCGGTCTCGAGAATGCCGGCTCGGTCGAGCAGGTGGTGGCCTGGGTGGCGCCCGTCTTGCAGACGATGCCGCCCTTCGTGGCGCTGATGGCCGTCTACTTCATCGCCTCGGTGATGACCGAACTGGTGACGAACAACGCCGTGGCAATCGTCTTCACGCCTCTGGCCATCGGGCTGGCCGAGGTGGTCGGGATCGATGCGCGCGCGCTGGTCGTCGCGGTGATGTTCGGGGCAAGCGCCAGCTTCGCGACGCCGATCGGCTATCAGACCAACACGCTGGTCTACGGCGCGGGAGACTATCGCTTCGCGGACTTCCTGAAGATCGGGGTGCCGATGAACGTCATCGTCGGCATCGTGTCGTGCATGGCGATCTGGTTCTTCTTCGTCTGACGCGTCACCGGATTCGCTGCGCCAGGTCCTCGGGCGGTGCATCGACCGTCCAGAAGGCGCGCGCGTCGTGGGGCAGGCGGTCGAGTACTCGGTCGAATGCCAGGTGATCGACGGCGCGCCACACGGCGCGCGCCGTAGCCTCGATGGCGTTGTCGGGCGTGAGGTTGTGGTGTGGCCGCAGCGCCTGCGCCTCGCGGGTCAGGGAGGCGCGGTCGGTGAAGGCGACGGGCGCTTCCGCAGGGTCCCAGTCCTGCACGAACATCGCACGCGGAACGCTCGGCAGCACCTGCGCGACGGCGATGGCCTCCTCGACCGTCAGGCGGCGGCGGAAGGTGCGGAACACGCCGTCCACGGCGGTGTAGGCCGAATTGTCCGAGACGAGGCCCGTCGCGTCCTTCACATCGTCGAGGAACGCCCTGAATTCCCGCGAGGCATGGCGGTATGTCCATGGCATCGGCACGGTCGCACCGCTCAGGTCTTGCGGAAGCTGTCGAGGCTCACGACCTCGCCGTCGCCCTTGGGTTTGGGCTTGCTTCGGCGCCGCGTCGGAGGCGGATCGCCGTCCTCGACCGGGGTCGGCGGCGGATATTCCCCGGCCTCCTCCTGGGTTTCGAACCTCAGCCCGAATTCGACGGAGGGGTCCACGAAGGTGCGGATGGCGTCGTAGGGGATGTAAAGCGGTTCCGGCTGGTCGCCGAAGTTGAGCGTGACCGAAAAGCCTTCATCCGTAACCTCGAGGTCGCGGTACCAGTGCTGCATGACGATCGTCATTTCCTCGGGGTATCGGTCCGAAAGACTGTCGGCGATTTCGACGTCCGGGTGCATGGTATCGAAGGTGATGAAGAAGTGATGCTGCCCGGGAAGTCCGTTCAAGGCGACGTCGTTTAGCACCTGCTGGATGAGGCCCCGCATCGCGCGGTGCATCAGGTTTCCGTAGTCGATCGTCGCGGACATCCCGCCTCCGTCCATGCTGGAGCAAGCATATAGGATTCGGTTCTGAAGGGAAGGTGACCGGGGCCCGGAAACCTTTTGGTCGCGAATTGAGGCTAGGACGGTTCCGAACCCCGAGGTTGGAGCCGCGGATGAGCTTGCGAAACAGCCTGCGCAAGCCGGACGCGGCCAGCTTGCGGTCGACGTCGGTGGTCAGGTCGCCGCTTGCCCGTGCGCTGATCGGCAAGGACGAATTTGGACGCACTGTCGGCCGCGAACGACGAGATCAGGCGCCTCGCGCAAGAGGACGGGCTGACCGGCCTGATGAACCGCGAGGCGCTGCTGGCGCGACTCGACGAATTGACGGCGCAGGGGCATGGCGGGCGGCCCTTCACCCTGTTCATGCTGGACCTCGACCGCTTCAAGAACGTCAACGACAGCTTTGGCCATCATGTCGGGGACGGGCTCATCAAGGTTGTCGCACAGCGTCTGCAGGGGGCGGTGCGATCGGGCGACATGGTGGCTCGGCTGGGCGGGGACGAGTTCGCCGTCGTCATGCCGGGCGTCGCGTCCCAGGGCGCGGGCGAGAAGTGGGCGGGCCGGCTTCTGTCGGCGATCAACACGCCGACCGAGGTGATGGGCCAGCTTCTGTATCCTGGCACGTCGGTCGGCGGCGCGGAGTATCCGGAACAGGCGCTGACGGGGCAGGAGCTTCTTCTGACCGCGGACATCAGCCTCAACGCCGCCAAGGAAGACGGCCGCGGCACCTTCGTCGCCTACGATCCCGACCTGGCCCAGAGGATCGAGGACGAGGAGCGGATGGCGGCCGAGTTGCGCGACGCGCTGGACCGCGACGAGTTTCGCGTCGAGTACCAGCCGAAGATCGGCTTGATGGACGGCGCGCTCGCGGGGTCCGAGGCGCTGATCCGGTGGGAGCATCCGACGCGCGGCAGGCTTGGCCCCGACCTCTTCCTGGGTGTGGCCGCGGAACGGGGCCTGGCGCCCGCGATTTCGGAACGGGTCTTCCAGCGCGTCGCGGCGGACGTGTCGTTCTGGCGGCGCGAGGGGACCGATCCGGGGCCGGTATCGGTCAACCTGCACGCCGTCGACCTGAAATCGCCCGAACGGCTGATCGACCGGATGGAGGCGATGGCCCATCTTGGGCTGGGACGGCGGGATATCGTTCTCGAGGTCACGGAGGGCTGCGTGGTCGGGCGGGGCACCGACCAGGCGTCGAAGCTGATCGCGCGGCTGAGGAAGATGGGCTACGACATCTCTCTCGACGATTTCGGGACCGGGCACGCGTCGCTGTCGCACCTGAAGAGCCTGCCGGTAAACGAGATCAAGATCGACAAGAGCTTCGTGACCGGGTTGGGCGACAGCCGGCCGGACGCGGCCATCGTGGCGGCCATCGTGGCGCTCGGCCGGGGACTGGGCCTCCGGATCGTGGCGGAGGGCGTCGAGACCGAAGCGCACCGCTGGCGGCTGATCGAACTGGGCGTGGGCATCGGGCAGGGGTTTCTCTGGTCGGCCGCGCTTCCGGCCGACCGGTTCGCGCGCTTTGCCCGGGATCGGCGCGCGCGACATGTGGCGCGACAGGACGCGGGGTGAGGTTCGCCGCGGAAGATATTGGGAAATTGAGGAAAAGCGACGGATTCTGTTGCCAGGCTCCGTCAGGCCCCGCCTTACGCCGCTAAGCGCAAGGACTTAAGTTTCGGTGTTGCGCACTGCTTAAGCAGCGAGCGCGACCGGAGCACGGTTGGTATTGGCAACTATGCGATTTGGACCGATAACGGTGGTACCTCACCGGGACAAAGCATACCCCTTTAGACGTCCGTCGATCCTGTTTCGGCCCCAGGATCCCCCAATCGGGATGTTTGGTGGAGCCGCCGGGTACCGCCCCCGGGTCCGATCCGCTTATTACGGGCGCGTTTATGTCCATAGTTCCGTTGCCGGAACACGGAACATATAAGGGCACGAGAGGCGTTAGGAAAGGGTTTCCTTGTGATCGATCCGGCTTTTGCGTCCCGGATGGCGCGCTACAACAGGTGGCAGAACCGTTCCCTCTACGGTGCCGCCGAGGGGCTTTCGGACGCGGCGCGGCGCGAGGATCGTGGTGCGTTCTTCGGATCGATCCACGGCACGCTGTCGCATCTTCTCTGGGGCGACACGACGTGGATGAGCCGTTTCGACGGGTGGGAGAAACCCGACGTGCCCCACACCGACAGCCCGCGCTGGATTGCCGACTGGGCCGATCTGGCGGCGCGGCGTGCGGAGGCGGACGGGCGCATCCTCGACTGGGCGGAGGGGCTCGACGCCGAGCGACTGGCGGGCGACCTGACATGGTATTCGGGAATATCGAAGTCCGAGATGAAGCGGCCCATGGCGCTTTGCGTGGTGCATTTCTTCAATCACCAGACCCACCATCGCGGACAGGTCCACGCCATGTTGACGGCGGCTGGTGCGCGCCCGGACGACACCGACCTTTTCATCATGCCGGACGGCGTGTAGGCCCGGAGGACGCCGAGAGGGAGTAAGCGACGATGTTCAAGGCACTGGTGGTCGAGAAGACAGAGGCGGGCGAGACGAGCGCTTCGGTGCAGGAAATGTCGGAAGACCGGCTGCCCGAGGGCGACGTGACGGTCGCGGTCGAATACTCCACGGTCAACTACAAGGACGGGCTGTGTCTCGGCTCGGGCGGCGGGCTTGTGCGAAGCTGGCCGCACGTCCCCGGCATCGACTTCGCGGGCCGGGTCGAAGCCTCGGAGGATCCGCGCTATGCCGTCGGCGACGAGGTCATCCTGACCGGATGGCGCGTGGGCGAGGCGCGCTGGGGCGGGTACGCCGAAAAGGCGCGGGTGAAGGCCGACTGGCTGGTGCCCTTGCCGGAGGGGCTGTCGACGCGGACCGCAATGGCGGTGGGCACGGCGGGCTTCACGGCGATGCTGGCGGTGATGGCTCTCGAAGACCACGGTCTTTCTCCCGAGAAGGGCGAAGTGCTGGTCACGGGGGCTGCGGGCGGCGTCGGATCCGTTGCGACGGCGATCCTGTCGAACCTCGGATACGAGGTTGCGGCGGTGACGGGGCGGCCCGAGACGGAGGAGTACCTGAAATCCCTGGGCGCGTCCCGGATCGTGGCGCGGGGCGACCTGGCCGAGACGGTGAAGCGGCCTCTCGAGACCGAGACCTGGGCGGGCTGCGTCGACGCCGTGGGCGGCGCGATGCTGGCGCGCGTGCTTGGTCAGATGAAGTACGGCGCCTCGGTCGCCGCCGTCGGTCTTGCGGGCGGCGCGTCGCTGCCCGCGACGGTCGTGCCGTTTCTGCTGCGGGGGGTGAACCTGCTGGGCATCGACAGCGTGATGCGGCCCTACGAGGACAGGGTGCGGGCCTGGGGCCGGATCGCCCGCGACCTGCCGATGGACAAGCTCGACGGGATGATCGTTCCCGCCACGCTCGAGGACCTTCCCCGGCTCGGGGCCGAGATCCTGAACGGTCAGGTCAGAGGGCGCGTCGTCGTCGAGGTTCGGGCCTGACGCCTTGTCCCCCTTATCGTCACGCATAGCCTGCAGACGACAGAGACGGCGCCTCGAAAGGGCGGTGCCGAAGTGCCCCTTTCCCCGTTTTCATCGCCGAACGGCCGGGACATTCCGGGCTTGCGGCAGGGCTGAGGCGCCAATAGACCCTTAAGGAAACAGGGGAGGGCCGCCATGAGCCTGGCATTCGTATTTCCGGGACAAGGGGCGCAGACGATCGGCATGGGCCGCGATCTGGCCGAGGCCTATCCCGCCGCCCGCGCGGTCTTCGACGAAGTCGACGAGGCCTTGGGCGAAAAGCTCTCAACCCTGATCTGGGAGGGCGATCAGGAGGTCCTGACGCTGACGCAGAACGCTCAGCCGGCGCTTATGGCTACTTCGATGGCAGCGGTGCGCGCGCTCGAAGCCGAAGGGATCGAGGTGACGCGGGCGGCCTTCGTGGCGGGGCATTCGCTTGGCGAGTACTCGGCTCTTTGCGCGGCAGGCGCCCTGGGCGTCGCGGACACGGCACGGCTTCTAAGGACACGCGGGCAGGCCATGCAAAGCGCCGTTCCCGTGGGCGAGGGCGCCATGGCCGCGATCCTGGGGCTGCCTTTCGAGGCCGTCGCCAAGGTGGCGCAGGAGGCGACCCAGGGCGAGGTTTGCCAGGTCGCGAACGAGAACGATCCGCTCCAGAGCGTGATTTCGGGCAACAAGGCCGCCGTCGAGCGGGCGGTGGAGCTTGCCAAGGCCGCCGGTGCGAAGCGCGCTCTCATGCTGCCCGTGTCGGCGCCGTTCCACTGTGCGCTGATGACGCCTGCGGCATCAGTGATGGCGCGGGCCCTCGACGACGTCGAGATCGCAGAGCCGAGCGTGCCGGTCGTGGCGAACGTGCTGGCGGCTGGCGTGTCCGCTCCTCACCTCATCCGCTCGCTTCTGGTCGATCAGGTGTCGGGCCGGGTGCGGTGGCGGACCAGTGTCGAATGGATGGTCGGACAGGGCGTCACGACCTTCTGGGAACTGGGCGCGGGCAAAGCGTTGACGGGCATGATCCGGCGCATCGCGAAGGACGCCGAGACGCGGACCGTCGGCACCGCCTCCGAGGCGGCCGAGGCGGCGGCGTCGCTGGCGTCGGCGTAGACAGGAAGGGAAGGCGATGTTCGATCTGACAGGCAAGTCGGCGCTGGTGACGGGCGCTTCGGGCGGGATCGGGGCGGCAATCGCGCGCGTCCTGCACGATGCGGGGGCGGCGGTGGCCCTTTCCGGCACACGGGTCGAGCCGCTGGACGCTCTGGCGGGCGAGTTGGGCGAGCGGGCGCATGTCGTGCCGTGCAACCTGTCGGACCAGGCGGCGGTGGCGGAGTTGCCGAAGCAGGCGGCCGAGGCCATGGGCGCTGTCGATATCCTCGTGAACAACGCCGGCATCACGCGCGACAACCTTTTCATGCGGATGTCTGACGCCGAGTGGGACGACGTGATCCAGGTGAACCTGCGCAGCGCCATGGTGCTGTCGCGCGCCGTCATGCGCGGCATGATGAAGGCCCGGTGGGGCCGGATCGTCAACGTGTCGTCCATCGTGGGCACGACCGGCAATCCGGGGCAGGCGAACTATGCGGCGTCGAAGGCGGGGCTGGTCGGCATGTCGAAGTCGCTGGCCTACGAGGTGGCGAGCCGCGGGATCACGGTCAACTGTGTGGCGCCGGGTTTCATCACCACCGCGATGACCGACAAGCTGACCGACGACCAGAAGTCCGCGATCCTCTCGCAGGTGCCCGCAGGACGCATGGGGGAGCCGGGCGAGATCGCCGCTGCGGTGCTCTATCTGGCGTCCCCGGAGGCGGCCTATGTCACCGGAACGACGTTGCATGTGAATGGCGGAATGGCCATGATCTGAGGTGGAACCGGGGGCCTCCGATACCGTTTGCGTTTCGAACGTGGATGGTATACGCGGCGGCTCATCCCGGCCGGGACGTGGCGTCCCGGCTGTTTTTGCGCCTTCGTGGCGAGAATAGAAGAAACGGGGCGGACCCGAGGTAACGTGAGGAATTGACATGAGCGACATCGAAGAGCGGACGCGCAAGATCGTCGTCGAGCACCTGGGCGTAGAGGAAGACAAGGTCACCGAAAACGCCTCGTTCATCGACGACCTGGGCGCCGACAGCCTGGATACCGTTGAGCTGGTCATGGCCTTCGAGGAAGAGTTCGGGATCGAGATCCCCGACGACGCCGCCGAAACCATCCAGACCTTCGGCGATGCCGTGAAGTTCATCAAGGAAGCTGCCTGACACCCGACCGGGTGCAGTTTGCCGGGACGGCGCCCCTGGGGCGCCGTTTTTCTTTTCGGGGACGCTCTTCGGCTCTAGGTTCCGAATGAGCACTGGCGGGAGAGACGAGATGGCGAGCCTCGGGCAGATGTTCGGCGCGGGAGATACCGAAACCTTCATGGGCGTGCCGCGCTGCCGCGACCTGTCGCGGCTGGCGTCGAGGGTCGCGATCCTGGGCGCGGACTGCGCGACGCCCTATGCCTCGGCCGGGGCCTATTGCGCGGGCGGGGCCGCGGCGATCCGGGCGGGTGCCGCGGATTATGCGGCGAACCTGTCGCACCACCATTTCGACCTGGGCGGCATCGGCTGGCCGGACGGGCATGTCTCGGACGCGGGCGACCTGCCGCAGGATCCCGACGATGCGTCGGGAAACCGGGCGCGGCTGTTCGGAGCGGTGGAGCAGATCCTCGGCAAGGACGGGTTGCCCGTGATCCTGGGCGGTGACGACTCGGTGACGATCCCGGTGCTCGAGGCCTATGCCGGGCGGGGCGCCTTCACCCTCCTTCAGGTCGACGCGCATATCGACTGGCGCGACGAGGTGCAGGGCGAGCGGATGGGGCTGTCGTCGGTGATGCGCCGCGCCTC
Source organism: Silicimonas algicola (assembly GCF_003970735.1). Classification (GTDB taxonomy): domain Bacteria; phylum Pseudomonadota; class Alphaproteobacteria; order Rhodobacterales; family Rhodobacteraceae; genus Silicimonas; species Silicimonas algicola. Next base: position 2,697,940 of record NZ_CP034588.1, on the reverse strand, counting down.
GGAGATGTCGCATGTCGCAAGCATCGTGCAGGTTGGCCAGCGGGGTCTTGGGTCGGCACGGCCGCAGGACGTGCGGGCGGCGACGGACTGGGGCGTAGGCTTCGTTCCGGGCGGAGAGGTGGCCCGCGACGGCGTCGGTCGTGCGGTCGACCTGGTGCCCGATGGGGCCGATGTGGTGGTCTGCTTCGACTTCGACGCGCTGGATCCGTCCATCATGCCGGCCGTCATCGCGCGGACAGCTGGCGGTCTGCGCTATTGGCAGGCGCTCGAGCTGCTGGCGGGGGTGGCGTCGAAGGCGCGGATCGCAGGCGTGGTCTTCACCGAGTTCATGGCCCCGCGCGACATCGACGGGATGGGGGCGGCGACGGCGGCGCAGATCGTCATCGCGACCCTGGGGATCCTGGCCCGGCAGCGCTAGACGGCTGAAATCAGTGGTGCGAGTTCATCCTGCGGGATGTGCTGGTCGAACATGATGCCGGCGTACCAGGCACTGGACCAGACGATCGACGCGGCGCGTTCGCCCTGCGGCAGCCGGACCGACAACGCCGTGCCGCGTGGCGGCGCATTTTCCCAAGCCAGTTTCATGCCCCCCGACGAGATGTCGAGGGCTGTGAGCCGGATCGATTGCGGTCCGCGCGCCGGCGTCTCGTAAGCGACGTCGATGGCGATGGTCGTGAAGTGACGCGGCAGACGCTCGACTTCGGCGATGCGGTAGGGACGCGACGTGCGCACGATATACACGAGGACGGCGAGGGCCGCGATCCCGGTGGCCGAGAGCAGCGGCCAGAGGTTCGTGGCTCGTGATACGGCGGCGTTGCCGGTGTGGCCGGTCGAGGCAAGACCTCCTTGAGCGCCCTCTTCCTCCTCCGGCCCTGCGGTCTCGAAGCGTGGCACGCAGCCTGTCGCGCGGACGGCGCGCGCGAGCCAGGCGACGTTGTCGCGGCGGGGCGCGCGCGCGGCCATCGACGCGGGATGCCCTGTGACGAAGTCGCGCGAGAGGCTGTGCGCGGCTGCGAGGATGCGGTCGAGCCGTTCCACGTCGAGGTCGGTTTCCGGGGGAAGACGCGCTGCGAGGGCGATGGCCGAAGTGCCCGGCAGCGCCGCCAGAAGCTGAGCGGCGGAGCGGGCGGCGAGGTTTGGATCATCCACGACGATGGCGTGATAACGGTCGTGGATGCGAGCGAGCGAGGTCGCAGCCTCGCACCCCGTCCCGGCGGTGGCGGGCTCCGTGAAGAGCAAGGCGAGGAGGGCGAGGATCCGAGGGAACATGTTCAGCACTGCTGCGCGCGGGGCGTGCCGATCATAGGCCATGAGGGTTTGCGCGCGGGTTAACGGCAAAGGCGTGCCGCGTCAGATTGCGCCGTGCGATGCTGGCGTGTATGTCTTTCGACAATGAAAAATGGCGTTGAGGATATGGGCATGCGTCGGGTCGTCGTCACGGGACTTGGGATCGTTTCTCCTCTCGCCTGCGGGGTCGAAGAGACATGGCGCCGCCTTCTGGCGGGAGAGTCCGCGGCGGGGACGATTACGCGGTTCGATGCTAGCCATCTGGCGACCACCTATGCCTGCGAGGTGCCTCGCGGAGACGGGTCGGACGGGACGTTCAACCCCGACGACTGGATGGAGCCCAAGGAACAGCGCAAGGTCGACGATTTCATCCTCTACGGCATGGCCGCCGCCGAGCAGGCGGTGCGGGACGCGGGCATCGGCGATTTGTCCGACGAGGAAAAGCTGCGCACGGGCGTCATGATCGGGTCGGGCATCGGTGGGCTTCAGTCCATCGCCGAGACGGCCGTGCTTTTGAAGGAGCGCGGGCCGAGGCGGGTGTCGCCCTTCTTCATTCCGGGCGCTCTCATCAACCTCGTGTCGGGGCAGGTGTCGATCCGCTTCGGGTTCAAGGGGCCGAACCATGCCGTTGTCACGGCCTGTTCCACCGGGGCTCACGCCATCGGGGATGCGTCGCGTCTTATCATGCTGGGTGACGCGGACATCATGGTGGCGGGAGGGGCGGAAAGTCCGATCTGCGAGATCGGGATCGCCGGGTTCAATGCCTGCAAGGCGCTGTCGACCAAGCGCGGCAACGATCCGGAGAAGGCCTCGCGTCCCTATGACGCCGACCGCGACGGTTTCGTCATGGGCGAGGGGGCGGGCGTCGTGGTGCTGGAGGAGTACGAGCACGCCAAGGCGCGGGGCGCGCACATCTATGCCGAGATCCTGGGGTATGGGCTGTCGGGTGACGCCTATCACATCACCGCGCCGTCCGAGGACGGAGAGGGTGGCGAGCGGGCTATGCGAGCCGCGCTGAAATCGGCGGGACTGACCGGGGCCGATATCGATTACATCAACGCGCACGGCACCTCGACGATGGCGGACACCATCGAGTTGGGCGCAGTTGAGCGGGTCATGGGCGATGCGGCGGCGGGTGCGACGATGTCGTCCACCAAGTCGTCGATCGGTCACCTTCTGGGGGCGGCGGGCGCGGTGGAAGCGATCTTCTGCATCCTCGCCTTGCGCGATCAGGTTGCGCCGCCGACCATCAACCTCGACAATCCTGCCGTCGAGCCGAAGCTCGACCTTGCGCCGAACGCCAAGCGCGAGCGCAAGATCGACGTGGCGCTGTCAAATTCCTTCGGGTTCGGGGGCACGAACGCGAGCCTCGTGATGGGACGGGTCGACCTCTGATGTGGCGCTCTTTCGCCTCGAACATGTTGACGATCCTGATCGTGGCCCTGATCGCGATTGCGGGCGTGATTGCCTGGGGACAGCGGGAGTACGTCGCGGAGGGGCCGCTGGAGGAAACGATCTGCGTGCAGGTGCCGCGGGGCGGGTCCATTGCGAAGGTGGCCGAGGGGCTTGAGGCGCAGGGTGCGATCTCGAACGCGACGATCTTCCGGCTGGGGTCCGATTACTCGGAGCGCTCGCCCGCGTTGAAAGCGGGCTCTTTCCTTGTCGAGCCCGGTGCGTCGATGCAGGAGATCGTCGGTGTGCTGACGGGCACGGGCGTGTCGACCTGCGGGACTCAGGTGCGTTACCTCGTGCAGGTGGGCGGCCAGTTGATGCGGGTGCGCGAGCTGGACAAGGACACGCAGCAATTCGTGGTGGCGGCGGAGTTCGATCCGAAGGCGGTCGAAACACCGCCTGCGGAATACCTGGAGGCGCTGGACGACGTGGCGACGGGCTTTGAGGTCGTCGTGACCGAGGGCGTCACGAGCTGGCAGGTGGCCGAGGCGCTGAAGGCGTCCGACCTCTTCGCGGGCGACCTGACCGAGGTGCCTGCCGAGGGCGCGCTTGCGCCGGGGTCCTACGAGATCCGTCCTGGTCAGGACCGGGGCGCGTTCCTGGATAACCTCGAGGCGATTCAGACCGCGCGTCTGGATGCGGCCTGGGAAGCGCGGAGCGAGGATGCCCCGGTCGAGACGAAGGAGGAGGCGCTGATCCTCGCCTCGATCATCGAGAAGGAGACGGGGCTGCCGGACGAGCGCTACCTTGTCGCGAGCGTCTTCGCGAACCGGCTGCGGGACGGGATCAGGCTTCAGACCGACCCGACGGTGATCTACGGCATCACCAAGGGGCAGGGCGTCCTGGGGCGGGGTATCCGGCAGAGCGAGCTTCGGGCGGAGACGCCATACAACACCTACGTCATCGAGGGGCTGCCGCCGACTCCGATCGCCAATCCGGGCGAGGACTCGATCAAGGCGGCGCTGGCGCCGGCGGAGTCGGAGTATGTGTTCTTCGTTGCGGACGGCACCGGAGGCCACGCCTTCGCGGTTACGCTGGAAGAGCACAACGCCAACGTCGCGCGGTGGCGAGAGATCGAGGCAGAACGTGCGGCGGCGGCTGAGGCTGCCGCTGAGACGGCGCCGGAAAACCAGTAGCGATTCCCTTTCTGTTGGACGGAATTGGGCGGGGTAGGATCTGCTCGACGGCAGGGGCATTGGCCCGGTCCGGCCGGCTGTTGCGTGAGTTTTCGTTTGGAGGGCGTTGAAGACGCTCGGAAAGTCGCCGCGGTAACCATTCGTTAATCGCATCGTACGGTATTATCCAATTCTATCAACAACTTAAGGCTTGACCTTCAGGGCGGTCCGGGGTACACCTTCAGGCAAGCTAGGAGACGTGGCAGCGCGGTTCGGGGTAAGTCCCGGTGCCGCGTTTTTCTTTTCCATACCATGGGAGCGTGGATGACAGACGATCCAGCCATTCTCGCCGGAACCTTCAAGTCGCGCAGGCTGCTGCTCTTAAGCGAGTCCGTGGTCAACGACATGCTCGACGTGTTCCAGGACGCTGCGACGGAGACGGCGAAGACCGCCGACAAGGCCTCGCTGGCCGAGATGAAGAGTGCGCTTCTCGTCTATTCGAAGGCGCGGAACGAACTGATAGACGAGGTGAAGAAACATGAAAAGCATGTCCTTGAAGCGAGAGGACTTATCGCGTCCGCCCCTATCGACTTCGACCGGCTTCGGGTTGAGATCGGGCGCTCTCTCGATCGCATCCGCACCGCGAGAGATGCAGAGGGAATTCCTGGAGGGTCTTTCTGACCAGGCGCTGCGCGCGCTGCCGTATCTGTTCGACTTCTGGGCGCTTCCGCACCAGTTGCCGCCCGAAGATGCGGGCCAGTGGAAGACCTGGGTGGTCCTTGGCGGGCGCGGTGCCGGAAAGACGCGGGCGGGGGCCGAATGGGTCCGCTCGATGGTCGAGGGATCGGGGCCGACGGACGAGGGACGGGCGCGGCGTGTGGCGCTGGTGGGCGAGACCTTCGACCAGGCGCGCGACGTGATGGTCTTCGGCGAGAGCGGGATCCTGGCCTGCACGCCGCCGGACCGGACGCCGGTTTGGGAATCCGGGCGGCGGCGGTTGGTGTGGCCGAACGGGGCCGAGGCGAAGCTGTTCTCGGCGCATGATTACGAAGGGCTGCGGGGGCCCCAGTTCGACGCGGCCTGGCTTGACGAATTGGGCTGTGCCGCCGTCGACAAGGGGACGAACGAGCCGAACCGTTTTCTCGACCCGAAGTCGTCGGAGTCGTCGTTGCCGAAGCATTCGACAGGCGCACGCGACGACCTGATCCAGATGCAATACCTGCGTGCGGTGTCGGAGTTTTGGTCCGACGCCGGAAACAACCCCGTCTCGGACGTCTATGGCGCGCAGATGATCGACACGGGACGCATGTTCGTTTGGGCTTGGGATGCGCGACCCTATCCCTGGTTTCCTGCCGATGCCGACGTCTGGGGCGATGGCGAGAACTATGCGCGCGGGCACTGGCTGAATGGTCGGGTGGCCTCGCGGACGCTTAACGGTGTCATCCGCAGCATCTGTGCGTCGCAGGGCATCGACGACATCGACGTCTCGGACGTCCGGGGCCTTGTCCGGGGCTATGCGGTCGAGGGCGGTGCTTCGGCGCGGGAGGCCTTGCAGCCGCTTCTTCTGGCACATGGTGTGGATGCGGTCGAACGCGAGGGGCAGGTCGTTTTCCGGACGCGCGACGGACTCGTCGGCGAGACCCTCGAAACGGCGCTTTTCGCGCGCGACGAGGGGGAACCGGTTCTGTCGCGGACACGTCTGGCCGATGCCGAAGTCTCGGGGCGTGTGCGACTGACCTACGTCGAGGCCGATGGGAATTACGAGGCCCGCGCGACGGAGGGAATCTTTCCTGACGAGGTCACGACGGGCATAGCGCAGAGCGAGTTGCCTCTCGTCCTGACAGGAGGGAAAGCCCGATCCGTCGTCGACCGCTGGCTTGCCGAGGCGCGGGTTGCGCGCGAGGGCGCGACATTCTCGTTGCCGCCGTCTTCGGGTGTGAGGGCGGGCGATGTGGTCACGGTGGAGGGTGCCGATTATCGCGTGGACCGTCTCGAGGAGGCGGGCGCGCGACGGGTCGAAGCGGTACGTGTGGAGCGGGGTCTCTATCGTCCCTTCGTCGGGACGGATACCTTCGTCATGACGCAGCCGCATGTTCCGCCGCTGCCGGTCTGGGCGGAAATGATGGACCTTCCGATCCTGCGGCCGGAGGCGGTGCCTGACGCGCCATGGATCGCGGCGGTCTCCGAACCCTGGCCGGGCGAGGTGGCCGTCTATTCATCCATCGACGGGGAGCGCTGGAGTTTCGAGACCAGTCTCTCACGTCGCGCTGTCATGGGTGTGACGCTGAATGATCTTCCGGCGGCTCGGGTCGGGCTGTGGGACAGGGGTCCCGATCTGTACGTGCGGCTGGCCTACGGCACCCTGGCGTCGGTCGACGACATGTCGCTGTTCGCAGGTGGCAACGTGGGCGTGATCGGGTCCTCCGATAGCCTAGACCGGGAGGTCTTCCAGTTCCGCGATGCGAAGCTTACGGCGCCCGAGACTTGGGCGCTGTCGCATCGGATGCGGGGGTTGCGCGGTACGGAGGGGATCATGCCCGAAATCTGGCCTGCGGGATCGACGGTCGTCGTTCTGGACGCCGCCTTGCGACAGGTTGTCTTGCCGTCTGAGGCGCGCAGACTCGAGCGGCACTATCGGGTGGGGCCCGCGACGAAGCCGGTAGATCACCCGTCCTACATCGGCTTCACGCATATGGCGCGTGGTGTCGCGTTGCGTCCCTTCGCGCCGGTTCATTTGAGATTGGCTGTCGATGGAGCAGGGGCCCACCATTTCTCCTGGATACGCCAGCCACGGATTGACGGGGACAGCTGGACGCTGGCCGAGGTCCCCCTCGGCGAGGCGAGCGAGCGCTACCGGGTCGAGGTCTGGAGCGCGGGAACGCTTCGCAGGGCCAATGCGACAAGCGCGCCTGTCTTCACTTATGCCGCGGCGGAGCGCGTCGCTGACGGCGTCACGGGACCCTACGACGTGAGGGTAGCGCAACTGTCGGACCTTTACGGACCGGGACTTGAAGCAAGGATCAACATCAATGACTGAGACGATTCGACTTGGGTTGCCGGTCCTGGCGCCGGCACAAGCACAGAAACATGTGACCGTGAACGAGGGTCTCGCGCGTCTCGATGCGCTGGTCCAGCTTTCGATGGTCGGGGTCGATATCGTCGTCCCGCCCGTGTCGCCCGCCGAGGGCGACGTCTATGGTGTCGGCGAGGTGGCAACTGGTGCCTGGGCCGGACGAGACGGACAGATCGCGCTTTTTCTGAACGGAGGCTGGGCCTTCATCACGCCCGCGTCCGGCTGGCAGGGATGGTCAGAGGACGCCGGAACCCGCATCGTCTTCGACGGTAGGGCATGGATCGAAGGGGCGGGGGCTCTGTCCGCGCACGGCGCAGGTTTCGTTCACCGCGTCGTCGAGATCGACCACGCCATAAGCGCCGGCGTCACTTCGACGGTGACGGCCGCCTTGCCCGGCGGCACCACGGTGTATGGCGTGACGGCGCGTGTCGTCTCGACACTTGGGGGCGCGTCTTCACTGGACATCGGCGTTTCGGGGTCCCCGACGCGCTACGGCTCGGGGATCGGAACGGCTCAGGGCTCGTGGGCACGAGGACTGACCGGCTCTCCCCTTGCGTACTACGCCGATACGGACCTTGTCCTCACCCCCACGGGGGGCGCATTCGCGGGGACAGGCGTCATCCGACTGGCCATCCACTTGGCGGAGTTGAGCCTTCCCCGCGCCTGAACAAGGCATTGCCTGAGGGCAGGGGCTTTTTTCTTGGAGCGACCTTGCTATCTGTTCTAGAACGCTCGCGTCAGGGAAGGAAGCGACATGGGCAAGGAACTGCCGCGGCTCACGCCTCTCGACCCGGTCTGGGACCGGATCAAGCAGGATGCGCATCAGGCGATCAACGATGAGCCGCTGATCGGTGGCATGGTTCACGCGGCGGTGCTGCACCATGCGACGCTGGAAAGCGCGCTCTGCTATCGGTTCGCGCTGAAGCTGTCTTCGCCCGAGATGGACGCCCAGCTTCTGCGCGAAATCTCGGAAGAGGCCTATGCCGCTGACCCGAACCTGGGCGAGGCCGCGCGCGCGGACCTGGTTGCTATCTTCGAGCGCGATCCGGCCTGCCATCGGCTGCTTCAACCCCTGTTGTTCTTCAAGGGCTTCCAGGCGGTCCAAGCCTACCGTGTCGGCCACTGGCTGTGGACAGAGGGTCGCCGCGATCTGGCCTACTTCATTCAGGCGCGCGTGAGCGAGGTCTTCGGCGTCGACATTCATCCGAACGCAGTCGTGGGCAAGGGCCTGATGATCGACCACGCTCACTCCATCGTGGTCGGCGAGACGGCAGTCGTCGGGAACAACGTGTCGATGCTGCATTCCGTCACGCTGGGCGGAACCGGCAAGGAAGGTCACGACCGCCATCCCAAGGTAGGCGATGGCGTCTTGATCGGAGCAGGCGCGAAGGTGCTGGGGAACATCAAGGTCGGAAACTGCAGTCGGGTCGCCGCAGGGTCTGTCGTTCTTCAGGAAGTGCCGCCGTGCAAGACCGTCGCGGGTGTGCCAGCCCGCATCGTGGGCGAGGCGGGCTGCGATCAGCCGGCCTTGAGCATGGACCAGATCCTGGGCTCGGTCGGGACGGACTGAGTCAGGACTTCTTTCCGTCGCGACGTCTTTCCTGTTAGGTTCCACTTGAAGCCAAACAGGGGGTGTCGGAATGAGCATTCGTCGAGCGAAGGGTCGCGGACATCTCTTCGACAGCATCTTGGACACTGTGGGTGACACACCGGTTGTGCGGATCAACCGTATCGGGCCGGATCACGTCACCGTCTACGTCAAGTTCGAGGCGTTTAATCCCGCAGGGTCCGTGAAGGATCGCCTGGCCCTCAACATCATCGAAGCGGCAGAGCGCGATGGACGTCTGAAGCCCGGACAAGCGGTCGTCGAGGCGACGAGCGGCAACACCGGCATCGGGCTGGCAATGGTATGTGCCGCCAAGGGGTACCCCCTCGTCATCACGATGGCCGACAGCTTTTCGATCGAGCGGCGCAAGCTGATGCGATTCCTGGGAGCTCGGGTCGTTCTGACGCCGCGGGCGCAGAAAGGCCTGGGCATGTACCACAAGGCCAAGGAGCTTGCCGAGGCGAACGGCTGGTTCCTCGCAAGCCAGTTCGAGACGCCGGACAACGCCGATATCCACGAGACGACCACAGCGGCCGAGATCCTCGGCGATTTCGACGGGCAGCGTCTGGATTATTTCGTCACAGGCTATGGCACCGGCGGAACGGTCACCGGTGTTGGGCGAGTGTTGCGGCGCGAGCGACCGGACACGAAGATCATCCTCTCGGAGCCGGCAAACGCGCAGATCGTGGGGTCGGGTCGTGCCAACGACCGGAACGAGGCGCACCAGCCGACGGCAAGCCATCCCGATTTTCAGCCCCATCCGATCCAGGGGTGGACGCCCGACTTCATCCCTTGGGTGCTTCAGGAGGCAATCGACGAAAAGCTGTACGACGAGCTTATTCCCGTGGCGGGTCCGGACGGCATCCATTGGTCGCGAGAGCTGGCGCGCAAGGAAGGAATCTTCACCGGCGTGTCGGGCGGATCGACATTTGCGGTCACCATGGGCTTGGCAGAGACGGCGCCCGAAGGGTCGGTCCTCTTGTGCATGCTGCCCGACACAGGTGAGCGTTACCTGTCGACACCGCTGTTCGAGGGCGTGACCGAGGACATGGACGACGACGAAATGGCGCTGTCTCTGTCGACGCCGGGCTTCCAGCTCTGACGATCAGGTCTTTGCGCCGAAGGGCCGGTCGATGACGGCGAGGTCGACGAGATTCCACGTCAGCTTCTCGTTGCGGTAAAGACGTTTGCCGCGCCGCGGATAGTCCGACACGTCGTGGGCCTTGCGCTGGCTTACCGCAAGGCAGCGCAGCGCCACTTCGCCCGTGTTCTTCAGCGAATGGGCAAGTCCGCCCTTGCGGCATCCGATGAAATCGCCCGGTCCGATCTGGAAACTTTCGGAACCGACACGGGCGATACCCGTGCCCTCGATCACATAAAGGCACTCCTCCTCGTGGTAGTGCTTGTGGTGTTCGGTGCTTTCGTCGCCGGGCGCCACCTCGATCAGGGCAAAGCCGATCTCCTCCATCCCCGTCAGTTCGCCGAGCGCTTTCTCGACTCGGCGCGCGCCGTCGTTCAGGAAATGCGTCCTGAGTGTGCCGGGCAGGGCATCGATGTCCCGCCGGGTGAGAATGTAGGTCTCCTTAAGCATCTCGCCTCCTGCGTACCGCGGACCGGTTGCCGCGTCTCCTAGCAGGTCAGAGGTGTCGAACGCGTTAAGCGACGCCGACCAGTTGGTCGAAGGCTTCGAGTGCCTTGACGCCGTACATGTAAGCCGGTCCGCCTCCCATCATCACGGCGACCGAGATCGTGTCGGCCACATCCTCGCGGCTGGCGCCGGCCCTTGCGGCGGCATGGACGTGGAAGCCGATGCAATCGACGCAGCGGGTGGCGATGCCGATACCAAGCGCCACCAGTTCCTTCTCGCGGACCGTCATCGCGCCTTCGGCCATCGCCGCGCGGTGTAGCGCGGTGAACCCATGGCCCGTTTCGGGCCTGAGACCGCGGAACGTGTTCAGGTTCGCGCTTGTCTCGTCGAGGTGGTGCTTCCAGTCCATGATACATCCTTTCCGGTCTCGGAAAGGATCTGGCCCGGGTGATGTCCCCGAGCCTTGTCCTGGATCAACCCGGTTTCATCGGCCCGGAAATATCCCGGGGAGCGCGAGGGGCAGCGCCCCTCGCCGGGCCTTGGTCAGGCCAGCATCCCCATGGGGTTCTCGAGGTTGGCCTTGATCGCCTCGAGCAGCTGCGCGCCGAGCGCTCCGTCGATGACGCGGTGGTCGACCGACAGCGTCACGCTCATCACCGTCGCGACCTCGATTTCACCCGCGTCGTTGACGACGGGCTTCTTCACTCCGGCACCGACCGCAAGGATCGCGCCGTGAGGCGGGTTGATGACGGCGTCGAAGTTGTCGATGCCGAACATGCCCAGGTTCGAAACGGCGAAGCTGCCGCCCTGGTATTCGTCGGGCGCCAGCTTGCGGTCGCGTGCGCGGGCGGCGAGGTCCTTCATCTGCGCCGACAGGGTCGAGAGCGATTTCTGCTCGGCGTCCCGCAGGACAGGCGTGAACAATCCGCCTTCGATGGCGACGGCCACCGCCACGTCGGACGGCTTCAGCTTCAGGATACGGTCGCCCGCCCAGACCGCGTTTGCGTCCGGTACCTGCTGCAGCGCCAGCGCGCAGGCCTTGATGATGAAGTCGTTGACCGACAGCTTCACGCCGCGCGCCTCGAGCTGCTTGTTGAGTTGACCCCGAAAGGCCATCAGGGCGTCGAGCCGGATGTCGCGGCGCAGGTAGAAGTGCGGGATCGTCTGCTTGGCCTCGGTCAGGCGGGCGGCGATCGTCTTGCGCATACCGTCGAGCTTGACCTCCTGGTACTCCCGGCCCTGATACATCCGGGCGACGGCATCTGCACCCAGTCCGGCGGGCATCGCGGGCTTCTGGCCCTCGGTCGCCTTCGGCGCCTCGGCGGCGGGTGCGGCGGCCTTGCCGGGTTCGGCGGTCTCGACGTCGGCCTTCACGATCCGGCCCTTCGGTCCCGATCCCTTGACCTGGTTCAGGTCGAGGCCCTTGTCCTTGGCGATCCGGCGCGCCAGCGGCGAGGCGAAGACGCGTTCGCCCTTGTTCTCGGACGCCTCGACCTTCGGAGCGGAGGCCTGACCGTCGTCGCCGCGGCCATAGCCCTTCTGCGGTTCGGTCGCGGAGGAGGCGCCGGCCGGAGCCGTCTTGGGGTCGGCCTCCTTCTTGGGCGCTTTGGCTTTCGTGTCGCCCAAGTCATCCGCGCTTTCGCCGTCGGCGAGAATTACGGCGATCGGCGTGTTGACCTTCACGCCCTCGGTGCCCTCGGCCACGAGAAGCTTGCCGACGGTGCCTTCGTCCACCGCCTCGAACTCCATCGTCGCCTTGTCGGTCTCGATCTCGGCCAAAAGGTCGCCCGACGAGACGGTGTCGCCTTCCTTGACCAGCCATTTCGCCAGTGTGCCCTCCTCCATCGTGGGGGAGAGTGCGGGCATAAGGATTTCTATCGGCATCGCGGTTCCCCCCTCAGCGATATGTCACGGCCTTCACCGCATCGATCACCTCTTTCACGCTGGTCAGCGCCAGCTTCTCGAGGTTCGCGGCATAAGGCATGGGCACGTCCTTGCCGGTGCATTTCAACACCGGCGCATCGAGATAGTCGAAGGCCTCGCGCATGATCTCGGACCCGATGTGGTCGGACATGCAGGCGACAGGCCAGGCCTCTTCGATGGTGACGCAGCGGTTGGTCTTCTTCACGCTCTCGATCACGGTCGCCATGTCGAGGGGGCGCAACGTGCGGAGGTCGATGACCTCGGCTGCGATGCCCTCTTTCGCCAGTTCGTCGGCGGCCTGAAGGGCGTAGGTCATGCCTATGCCCCAGGAGACGAGCGTCACATCCTCGCCCTCGCGCCAGATACGGGCCTTGCCGAAGGGAATGGTGAAGTCGCCGATCTTCGGCACGTCGAAGCTGCGGCCGTAGAGGATCTCGTTCTCAAGGAAGACGACCGGGTTCGGATCGCGGATCGCCTGCTTCAGAAGGCCCTTCGCATCCGCGGCCGAATAGGGCTGCACGACCTTGAGGCCGGGGACCGAAGAATACCACGCCGCGTAGTCCTGGCTGTGCTGTGCGCCGACGCGGGCGGCAGCACCGTTCGGACCGCGGAAGACGATCGGCGTCCCCATCTGCCCGCCCGACATGTAGAGCGTCTTGGCGGCCGAGTTGATGATCTGGTCGATGGCCTGCATCGCGAAGTTCCAGGTCATGAACTCGACGATGGGACGAAGGCCGCCCCAGGATGCGCCGACGCCGATGCCGGCGAAACCATGCTCGGTGATCGGCGTATCGACCACGCGGCGGGCGCCGAATTCGTCCAGAAGACCCTGTGTGATCTTGTAGGCGCCCTGGTACTCGGCCACCTCCTCGCCCATGACGAAGACAGTGTCGTCGCGGCGCATCTCTTCGGCCATCGCGTCGCGGAGCGCTTCGCGGACCGTCGTCGACACCATCTCGGTGCCTGCGGGATAATCGGGCTCCTTGGCGCGGCTCCCGACGGCCTTCGCCTTGGCGGGCGCGGGGGCAGGGGCCTCGGCCTTTTCCGCGGGCGCCTCATCCTTCGACGGCGCTTCGGTCTCGACGTCGTCGGCGCTTTCGCCCTCCTCGACGAGGACGGCAATTGGAGTGTTGACCTTCACACCCTCGGTCCCCTCGGCGACGAGGAGCTTGCCCACGGTGCCCTCGTCCACGGCCTCGAACTCCATCGTCGCTTTGTCGGTCTCGATCTCGGCCAGGATATCGCCGGACGAAACCGTGTCGCCCTCCTTCACCAGCCATTTGGCCAGCGTGCCTTCCTCCATCGTGGGGGAGAGTGCGGGCATCAGAATCTGTGTCGCCATGGTCCTGTCTCCCCTCAGGCGTTCTGCGGCGCGCGGACGCCGTCTTCGACGATGATGTCGGTCCAAAGCTGCTCGAGCCCGGGCTCGGGGCTTTCTTTCGAATACTCCGCCGCCTCGTTCACGATGTCCTTGATCTCCTTGTCGATCGCCTTGAGCTCGTCCTCGGTCGCGTCGCCCTCCAGAAGTCGGCGGCGTACCTGCTCGATGGCGTCGCGCTCTTCGCGCATCTTCTGGACCTCGTCGCGGGTGCGGTACTTGGCCGGATCCGACATCGAGTGGCCGCGATAGCGGTAGGTCATCATCTCGAGGATGTACGGACCCTTCCCGGCGCGGCAATGCTCGACCGCCTTCTGGCCCGCGGCGCGGACGGCAAGGACGTCCATGCCGTCGACCGCCTCGCCCTCGATCCCGTAGGCCGCGCCACGCTCCCACAGCGAGATCGACTTGGTCGCGCGCTTGACGCTCGTTCCCATGGCGTACTGGTTGTTCTCGATCACGAAGATCACCGGCAGATCCCAGAGTTCGGCCATGTTGTAGGTCTCATAGACCTGGCCCTGGTTCGCCGCGCCGTCGCCGAAATAGGTGAAGGTGACGCGGTCGTTGCCCTTGTACTTGTCAGAGAAGGCGAGTCCCGCGCCCAGTGGAACGTTTGCGCCGACAATCCCGTGTCCACCGTAGAAATGTGCATCTTTCGAGAACATGTGCATCGAGCCGCCCTTGCCTTTGGACAGCCCGCCCTCACGCCCCGTCAGCTCGGCCATGACCCCTTTCGGGTCCATCCCGCAGGCCAGCATGTGGCCGTGATCGCGATAGGTCGTGATGCGCTTGTCACCCTCCTCGGCGGCGGATTCGAGTCCCACGACGACCGCCTCCTGGCCGATGTAGAGGTGGCAGAACCCGCCGATCAGACCCATCCCGTAAAGCTGTCCTGCCTTCTCCTCGAACCGGCGGATCAACAGCATCTCCCGGTAATACTTGAGCAAATCGTCTTTGGATGCGTTGGATTTCGCGGCGGTGCGCGTCGCCTTCCTGGCGGCCATCGGCGGTCTCCTCCCTGGATCTGGCAAGATAGTTGAGCGTTAAACTATTCCCCACACCATACACTTTCGTGGTGAGCGCGCAACTGACGCGAAAGAACCGAAGCGCAGGCCTCCCTCGTCGCAAAGTGCCATGAAAAAGTCTTGTTCTGCACAAAATAGCGACGGATTTCCCTTGGTCGAGAAATGAAAAGAATCTATGTTCACCATCACGTAACTTGCATGTACGTAACTTGCATGGTGGGGATTTTTCCATGTTCATGAAGACAACACTTGCTGCTCTGGCCGGCTGGTGTGGCGCAGGCGGCGACCCTGGTCACCGTCCTCGACAGGGACCCTTTCCCTCGGGATCTGGTTCTTGCGGACTACGGTATCGACTCTCCCGCGCTCTACAAGTGCGACGAGATGGACGCCGGATCCTGCACTGATGAATACGCCGGCAGCCCGCTTGGATCGTTCTCCGTGCTTTTCGATACCGACAGCACGACCAGCGGCACGTGGAGCTGGAACGGCGAGGGCGACTACTCGCCTCACTACATGGCCGTGAAGGCAGGTCAGCTGCGGAACAATGGCGGCGTCGCCATCTATGATCTCGAAGGCGCCACGAGCGGCACCTGGAGCACCATGGACCTGGCCTGGAAGGACGTGTCGCACATCGCGTTCTTCAATACTGGCGTCAGCGAAGTCCCGCTTCCGGCTTCGGCGCTTCTGCTTCTTGGTGGAATGGGCGGCCTCGCGGCCATCCGTCGCCGCAAGAAAGCCTGAGCTTCAAGAAACCTCGTGACAGGGCGCCTTCGGGCGCCCTTTTGCTTTGGCGTGTGGGTTGGCCGGGCAGGGGCGCCAACGTCCAAGCCAGGATTGTAATTGGTTGTTATCAACGTAAGATCGCCGGAAGAGGAGATCTGCGCATGATCCTGTTCCTGCACGGCGCCAACGTGGACGCCGACTACCTGACGCCTTCCAATTATCCGCTGCTGAGACGGCTCGCCTCGCTTGCGCCAGTCGAAGCCCCTCTCATCCAGGGAGACTGGTTGGATGCGTTTGACGGGCTGCTCACGTCCCTCGGCCCGGACGACGCAATCGTCGGGCATTCGCACGGCGGAGCGATGGCGCTGAAATGGATCGCCGAACGTGCACCGGGCAAGGCGTTGTCCTCGTTCGTCGGTTGCGCCATGCCGGTCTGGGGACAACCCGACTGGGACATGTCGGAGTTCTGCCTTCCAGCCGATACCGAGGGCGCCTTCGACGCCCTCGGTCGCGTGACCATTCTTCAGGCGCAGGATGACCAGATTGTCGATCCGGCACATGCAGACCTTTACGGCGCGCGGATCGCCGGGGCGAGGGTAAGACACTTGCGGAAGGGCGGGCATGACCTCGACGATGCCGAGACGACCGAGGCCCTCGCGAAAGCGCTGGGGCTCAGTTGAGGATGATCTCGTCCGACCGGACCAGGCCCAGGACGTCGCGCGCCTGCTCGTCTAGCAGATCGAGGTCGAGGTAAGTATCGGACAGGCGTTTCGTCTTGTTCTCGAGCGCTGCGACCTCGGCCGCCAGCCGCTCCCTCTCGACAGCCAGCGTCATCGCCTCGGCTTCGATCTCGACCCGGCGGAACAGGCCGAAATCGCCCTGCACGCTCGCGAACAGGAAATAGACGCCAAGCGAAAACATCAGTGCGAAATAGGCGACGACGCCAAGGCCGGGTCTGTTGAGTGCGGTCAAGTTACTGCCTCTTCGTCCATCCTCTGCGGGATGGCGTCGACCCTGATTCTGTCATGGTGATTCGCCGAAGAAAACCCCTTATTTCAAGGGCTCGGCAATATACTACGCGAGCGGCGCCCGGATGGTCCGGGCGCCCTCGGTTCAGGTGATCGAGGCGCGGTAGATCGAGTCGATCGTCTCGGCCAGCGTGGCGTTGAACTCTTCGTCCGACTGCTGGTCCGACAGCCCCTCGCTCAGGGCGCGGCTGAAGCTGGCGATCATGCCGTGGTTCTGCGCGAGAAGCGCGTTGGCCTCGTCGCGCGAATAGCCGCCCGAAAGGGCGACGACACGCATGACCTTCGGATGGTCGATCAACGGCTTGTAGAAATCGGCCTCCGAGGGCAGCGACAGCTTCAGCATGACCTCCTCGTCCATCGCGTCCATCGCCTCCATCAGCGCGTCGCGCAGGATCGCCTCGGCCTCGGCCTTGTCGGCGATCTTGATGTTGACCTCCGGCTCCAGGATCGGGACGAGGCCGTGGCCAAGGATACGCTTCCCGACCTCGGCTTGCTGCGCGACGTTGCGGCGGATGCCGCCTTCGTTCGCCGCGTTGATGACCGAGCGCATCTTGGTGCCGAAGACGCCCTTGTCCTTCGCGCGCTTCAGAAGACCGTCGAGGTCGCCCATGTCCTTCATGATCTGCACGCCGTCGGCTTCGTCCTCGAGCCCCTTGTCGCACTTCAGGAAGGGGACGACGCCCTTCTTCTCCCACAGGTACGTCGGCGCGGGAATTTCGTCGAAGTCGCGGTCCATCGTCATCTCGAAGAGGATGGCGCCGATGACCTTGTCGCCGATGAAGGCGGGCGCCTTCACGATCCGCGCGCGCATCTCGTGGATGAGGTCGAACATCTCGTCCTCGGAGGAATAGCGGTCTTCGTCGATCCCGTAGAGCTTGAGCGCCTTTGGGGTCGAACCGCCCGACTGGTCCAGCGCCGCGACGAAGCCCTTGCCGGTGCGCATCCGTTCCGCTTGTGTGACCATGATATCCTCGTTCCTTTGCACGTTCCGGCCCCTCTTGCGGGGGGCATTGCCGCCTGTCAACGCTGGTGCCGCTAACGGCGCGCCGATTGGCTCAGTCCTGGTCGAGCGCCGCCACACCGGGCAGGGTCTTGCCTTCCATCCATTCGAGGAAGGCGCCCCCCGCAGCTGAGACATAGGTGAAATCGTCGGCCACGCCAGCCGCGTTCAGCGCCGCGACCGTATCGCCGCCGCCCGCGACCGAGACGAGGTGGCCCGCCTTCGTCAACTCTGCCGCTTTCCGTGCCGCAGCGACCGTGGCGGCATCGAAGGGTTCGATCTCGAAGGCGCCGAGCGGGCCGTTCCAGATCAGCGTCTTCGCGCCCTCGAAGACCTGAGCGATGCGCGCCACGGTCTCGGGCCCGGCGTCCAGGATCATGCGGTCGGACGGGCAGGCGTCCGCGGGCACCGTCACATGGTCGGCGTGGGCCTTGAACTCGGTCGCGCAGACTACATCCACAGGCAGCACGATCTCGCAGGCGGCTTCCTCGGCCTTGGCCATGATCTCGCGCACCGTGTCGGCCATGTCGTGTTCGGCCAGCGAGGTGCCGACGTCGTGGCCCTGAGCGGCCAGGAAGGTGTTCGCCATCCCGCCGCCGATCACCAGCGTGTTCACCTTGCGGACGAGGTTTCCCAGAAGATCGAGCTTCGTCGACACCTTGGCCCCGCCGACGACGGCCACGACGGGCCGCTCGGGCTCGGTCAGGGCCGCCGTGAGCGCCTTCAACTCTGCCTCCATCAGACGGCCGGCCGCCGACGGCAGGCGGTGTGCGACACCCTCTGTCGAGGCGTGCGCCCTATGAGCGGCCGAGAAGGCATCGTTGACGTAGACCTCGCCCAAAGCGGCGAGAGAGGCCGCGAACATCGCGTCGTTCTTCTCTTCGCCCTCGTGGAAGCGCGTGTTCTCCAGAAGCAGGACCTCGCCCTCCTTCAGCGCCGCGACGGCTGTCTTGGCGGGTGCGCCGATGCAATCGTCGGCGAAGACCACCGGCACGCCCAGGATGCGCTCGACGTCCTCGCGGATCAGCGAGAGCGACATCTCGGGCACGCGCTTTCCCTTCGGGCGGTCGAAATGCGCCATCAGCACCGGCTTGCCGCCCTTCGCCATGATGTCGCGAATGGTGGGCACGATGCGCTCGATCCGGGTCGCGTCGGTCACGCTTCCGTCCTCGACCGGCACGTTCAAATCGACCCGGACCAGCACCGCCTTGCCCTTCATGTCGATGTCGTCGAGCGTCTTCCAGGCCATGTACGTCTCCCGTATGAGCATTCCGTCTCAACTACGCCATGCCGCGCCCGCGTCAACAGGAGAGGGACCGCGCATCTTGTGACCGGCCCCCTTTCCCTCGCGCGGCCTTCCCTCTAGGGTCCGCCCCGACACAAGAAGGAGGCTTCCCTTGGCCGAATACGCAAATCCCGAAAACACGATCCTCATCGAGCTGAAGGACGGCACCGTCGCCATCGAGCTTATGTCCGACATCGCGCCGCAACACGCCGCGCGCATGAAGGAACTGGCCCGCGAGGGCGCCTACGACAACGTCGTCTTCCACCGCGTGATCGACGGCTTCATGGCTCAGACGGGCGACGTGGAGCACGGCATTCATGGCGAGGGGCTGAACATCCGCCGCGCCGGCACCGGCGGATCGTCGAAGCCCGACGTTCCGGCCGAGTTCAGCCGCATCCCCCACGACCGCGGCACCCTCGGCGCCGCGCGCAGCCAGAGCCCGAACTCGGCAAACAGCCAGTTCTTTATCAACTTCAAGGACAACCATTTCCTGAACGGGCAATACACGGTCTATGGCCGCGTCATCAGCGGCATGGAACATGTCGACAAGATCGCACGCGGCGAGCCGCCGATGAACCCCGACAGGATGATCAGCGTGAAGGTCGCCTCCGATGAATAAGATTTTCCTTTCCTTTTCTCTTTTCGCCGCCCTTGCCGCGACCCCCGCGCTCGCGCAGGAAGACAGCGCCGGCCCGAACCTCGTTATCGAGGTCGCGGGCGAGGCCAACGGCCGCGTCGTCATCGACCTGTTCGAGGAGACGGCGCCCCAGCACGTCGCCCAGATCGCCGCATTGGCAGAAGAGGGCGCCTATGACGGCGTCGTCTTCCACCGCGTGATCGACGGCTTCATGGCTCAGACCGGCGATGTCGAATTCGGCAAGTCGGGCGGCGACATGAGCCAGGCCGGCATGGGCGGCTCGTCGCTGCCCGACATCGCGGCCGAGTTCGGCGACATCCCCTTCGACCGTGGCATCGTCGGTATGGCGCGGGCGCAGGATCCGAACAGCGCCAACAGCCAGTTCTTCATCATGTTCGACGAGGGTCATTTCCTGAACGGCCAGTACACCGTCGTCGGCCGCGTGATCGAGGGCATGGACATTGTCGACGCGATCAAGCGCGGCGCTGGTCCGAACGGCTCGGTGTCGGATGGTCCCGACGTCATGCAAGACGTGTCGATTGAGCGCTGACGGCAGGCGCGGGGCGTGAACAACACCCGCGCAATCCTGCTGATGACCCTGTCGATGGCGGCCTTCGCCGGCGTCGACGCCACCATCAAGCTCGCCTCGCGCAGCGTCGGGCCCGGACAGATCACCGCCGTCACCTCGGCGGCGATCTTCCTGATCTTCTTCACCGTCCTGAAGCTGAAGGACGAGCGGTTCCTCGACCGTTCGGCCCTGGGTCGCGTCATGGTCATCCGCTCGGCGGGCGAGGTGATCGGCTCGGTCGGCATCATCATCGCCCTTGGCCTCGTGCCGCTCTCGACCGTCACCGTCATGGGGCAGGCGCTGCCGCTCGCCGTCACCGTCGGCGCGGCGCTGTTTCTGGGCGAAAGGGTCGGCTGGCGGCGCTGGCTCGCCGTTTCGGTCGGCATGGCGGGGGTTCTTCTCATCCTGCGCCCCGGATTCGCGGGCTTCGACGCGAACGTCCTCTGGGTCCTTCTCTACATCGTGGGTCTCGGCGCGCGCGACCTGGCCAGCCGGGTCCTGCCGCGCTCGGTCTCGACGCCCTTCGCCGTCGCCTGGTCGATGCTGGCGCTGACGATCGCGGGCCTCATGCTTCTGCCCTTCGAGGGCGGCTGGAAGCCCATGGACCTGCCGACGACGCTCTACCTCGCCGGAATGACCGCCTGCGCCTCGGTTGCCATCACTCTCATCACGGTCGCGATGCGCACGGGCGAGGTCTCGGCAGTAGCGCCGTTCCGCTACACGCGGATCGTCTTCGCGCTGTTCGTGGCCTATGCGCTGTTCGGAGAAGTGCCCGACGCCGCAACCTGGATCGGGTCGGCGATGATCGTGGGATCGGGGCTCTATGCATTCCTGCGCGAGCGCCGAAGCGCCGCGCGGAAGCATGTGAGTGATTGAGTGAGTGAGTTGTCCCGGGTTGGTCGAGTGAGTGCGTCCCGTGCCGCCGGTGAAGCGACAGGAGCCACCTAATCGGCCGATCATGCCGGGAATGGGGCCAAAATCCGACCTGTTGCAGACCAGGCGGAAACTCTCTGGTGACGGTGTGGGCATTGTGGACTTGGCGCGATGCGCCGGCCGCCCGCGGCATTCCTTGACCCTCGCCTGCGTTTCCCCTCGCACGAAACCCCTGTTATAGCGGGCTCACGAGTCGCCACGTCCCAAGGGGAAGCCCCACCATGAGCACCATCATCGACATCCACGCCCGCGAGATCCTCGACAGCCGCGGCAACCCCACGGTCGAGGTCGACGTGACGCTCGAGGACGGCACCATGGGCCGCGCCGCCGTGCCCTCGGGCGCCTCCACGGGCGCCCACGAGGCGGTCGAGAAGCGCGACGGCGACAAGTCCCGCTACATGGGCAAGGGAGTTCTCGAGGCGGTGATGGCGGTCAACGGCGAGATCGCCGACGCGCTCGTCGGTTTCGATGCGACCGAGCAGGAAGCCGTCGACGCCGCGATGATCGAACTCGACGGCACGCCGAACAAGGGTCGGCTTGGGGCAAACGCCATCCTGGGCGTCTCGCTCGCAACGGCCAAGGCCGCTGCCGACTACTGCGCGCAGCCGCTCTACCGCTATGTCGGCGGCACCTCGGCCCGCGTCCTGCCGGTGCCCATGATGAACATCATCAACGGCGGCGAACACGCGGACAACCCGATCGACATCCAGGAATTCATGATCATGCCGGTGAGCGCGGAGAACATTCGCGAGGCCGTGCGCATGGGTTCCGAGATCTTCCACACGCTGAAGAAGGAGCTGTCCTCGGCGGGCCTCTCGACCGGCATCGGCGACGAGGGCGGCTTTGCGCCCAACCTGTCGTCCACGCGCGATGCGCTCGACTTCATCCTGAGGGCGGTCGAGAAGGCGGGCTATACGCCCGGCGACGACATCATGCTGGCGCTCGACTGCGCCTCGACCGAGTACTACCGGGACGGCAAGTACGAGATGAAGGGTGAGGGCAAGTCCCTGACTTCGGACGAGAACGTCTCCTACCTCCAGGCGCTGGTCGCGGACTACCCGATCCTCTCGATCGAGGACGGCTGCGCCGAGGACGACTGGGACGGCTGGGCGACGCTGACGCATGTCCTCGGCGATCAGGTCCAGCTCGTGGGCGACGACCTCTTCGTCACCAATCCGGTGCGCCTGTCGCGCGGCATCGAGGAAGGCTGCGCCAATGCGCTTCTGGTCAAGGTCAACCAGATTGGCACCCTTTCCGAGACGCTCGCCGCCGTCGACATGGCGAACCGCGCGCGCTTCACCTCCGTGATGAGCCACCGCTCGGGCGAGACCGAGGACGCCACCATCGCCGACCTCGCCGTCGCCACCAACTGCGGCCAGATCAAGACCGGCTCGCTTGCCCGGTCCGACCGACTGGCGAAATACAACCAGCTCATCCGCATCGAGGAGGCGCTGGACGGAACGGCAATCTACGCGGGGCGCTCGATCCTCCGCTCGTGAACCGGGCGGACCGGTGAAATCAAGGCGCGACGCCGACATCCGCCGCATCCTGCGACGACGGTGGCGTCGCGTTGCGTTCGGCTGGGTTCGTGGTTTTCCGCCGCGTGTCAGACGAGCGCTGCCCATCACTCGTCGAGAGCACGCCTGCTCGGACGACCTCCGCCGGCGCTCCCTGATCCACGCTTGCACGGATGGCACGACGGCGCTAAGAGGCGTCCGGCGGGTGATTAGCTCAGTGGTAGAGCGCTTCGTTCACATCGAAGATGTCGGGGGTTCAAATCCCTCATCACCCACCAATAAAATCTTCGATTTCTTTGGATTTGAGACTCAGTTTGCGAAGGGCGCACTGGTTCACTGAACCTTCGTGTCCTCCCCTGGTGCGGAGAAGTCGAGTTATCTTGGGCGACCCGCGGTGGGCGCGCCCAGCCATGGCTTCAGGTCTTGAGCAAATGGGGGATGCACAGCCGAACCTGGCAGCCGAGGACGCCGCGCCTCAATAGTGGTACGTCCACGCCAGGCACCGACAGTGGAACGGCGCCTGAGAAGCGAACTTCCGCTGCCCAAAAAAGCAACAGCCCTTTTCAGCCTTGCGATGAACGCTCGTTCGGGAATCTGACCTCGAAGACCGCGCCCGGGTTGTTATTTGAGACGGACAAGGTCGCCCCATGCAAATCGGCAATCGCTTTTACCAGGGACAAACCGAGACCGTTTCCATAACTATTGCGGCTCTTTTCCCCGCGAAAGAACCTTCGAAAGATCCGTTCATGATCCGCCGGTTCAACACCAGGTCCCCCATCAGCGACACGAACGGAGACTTCTGTCGGAGTTGTATGTACGGAGATCTTGATGTCAATGCCAGCCGGGGAATGCTTGATCGCATTTTCCACAAGGTTTGACAGCAGTTGCGTGAGAAGGCCACGATCGCCGAGGACCACAGCTGCTTCACCGGGAGACTGCGCGTCCAACGTCATCCCCTCATCATCCGCTAAGGGTTCAAAAAACTCTGCAACGTTCTCAATAACACTTCTGATATCGAACCTTTCGAACCTCGCACGCCTGTCAGCACCCTCGATTTGCGCAATGCGCAAGAGTGCGTTGAATGTTCCTATTATCTCTTCGGTGTGCTCCAAGCTGGTAGTGACATCTTCATGCGAGACTTTCGGGCTGCTCTGCATCGCTTCCAGCCGCTGACGCAAATGCTGGAGTGGGGTTCGCATGTCGTGCGCAATGTCATTGGAAATCTGTTCCTGACTCTCCAGTAGTCGTTCGATTTTATCGAGCATCAAATTGATGGATGTGGAGACCCTGCCGAGATCATCCCGTTTGCCCGGCGGGGCTGGGATTCTCACGTCCAGTTTCCCGCCCGAGAAATCTGAGAGTGTTCTGGAAATGCCCGAGATGCGCTGTTCAGTCAGTCGCCCAACGCGTACCCCCACGATCAGCCCCAAGACCACGACAACCAGAGAACCCGCAAGCAGCGCATAGCCGAGGGCCTCAAGAATTTCTGCGAAGACATGATCGCTGGAACCCTGAACCAGTCGATACGGACCGATCTGGTCGCCGCGCATCCAGTACCCTACCAGCTCTTCATTGACGCCGCCGAGCAGATGGATGTCTTCCGCCAGAATTCTGTCAGGAAGTCGACCGTCCATCTTGGCGGGAATATTGCCGGAAATGATGGAGCCGTCTTCATCAAGAAGCTGGTAGATGTGCGCGTTCTCGAAGCTCGCTTTTGCCAATGTGTCCACACCGCTGATCAGCGCATCGATTCCTTCACTGCGGTAAATCGCTTCCAGTGTCATGGCCGCGCCCCTCATCTCAATGCGCACCCATTCACGAATCTCGTATTGCGTGTAAAAGTACGTCATGACAAAAACGATGGCGGACAGAGTTGCATAAACGAACGAATATTGAAGCGACAGTCGTACTGAAGTCCGGCTGGATGGGGTGTGCGGTTTCTCAGGCATGGACGATGTATCCCGCACCTCGGATCGTGTGGATCAGTGGTTTTTTGAAGGGCTTGTCGACCTTGTTTCGCAAACGACTTATATGGGTTTCGACGACATTGGTCTTTGGATCGAAGTGAAACCCCCACACTGCTTCCAGTAACATCGTGCGAGTAACAACCCTGTCAGCATTCTTCATCAAATACGCCAACAAGCGAAACTCACGCGGTTGCAGTGGGATAAGCTGATCTGAACGACGTGCACTGTGCTTGATAAGGTCAAGTACAAGGTCGTCCACCCGCAGCGATGTTTCTTCCGACTGTAGTGGCGGGCGGCGCGCCAATACGTTGAGGCGCGCAGACAATTCCGAAAATGCGAAGGGCTTCACGAGATAATCGTCCGCCCCAGCCTCCAGTCCATCAATCCGGTCGTTCAAGCCGTCAAGTGCGCTAAGAAACAGGATCGGCGTGGCAACCTTCGCACCGCGTACCGACCTGACCAGCGAAAGCCCGTCCAGACCGGGCAACATTCGGTCAACGACCATCACGTCAAATTCGGCGTCGAGGGCATCGAGAAACCCCTGTTTTCCGTCGGCTGCGTGGGTAGTGACATGACCAAGTGCGTTCAAACTGGAGCAAATATACTCGGCCGTCTCAGCATCATCTTCTACAACAAGCACCCGCATCCGTGTCCAAGCTCCAGTTAGGTCTCGGGCTAATAGCAAAATATCATTATGGACGCCAACTTAGAAACATTGCCAATCGGTATAGTCGCCGCCACGAGCGAGTCATCGAGACCCTGCTATCGATCTTCAAGAGGTAGCAAAACATGGCTGCAGGTGTACCAATCAGTCGGAAGGCGCCCGTGTCGCCGGTGCTGTGTCGGAATCCGTTGACCCCTGCTTCAGGTGCGTTCGACGGCACAACGATAGTTGCTGCGAGGCTGGTGGGCAAGGTGGCCGATATGCCTGACGAACGCTTCGTCCGTGCCTCCCACTGTGCTTGTCCGTCCCAACATTCCCTCAAACATGATCCAGGCCTTTTCCTATTTGGCCGCGCGAAATTATCCTGCACGGCCAGACCAAATGGGATCCGTTAGTCACTACCCAGAGAGCCCTCAATGTTCTTGTTGCGAACGTCCTTTGAGCTTGCCTTGTTCCTTTGCGGCACGACGGTAGTCCTCGGCGTCCTTCTTGTGTTGTTTCCGACCGTCGATATCGCTATCAGCATGCTATTCGGCGATACGAATGGATTTCCCTTGGCCGAGTCGCCGATACTTAGGAGTATTAGAAGGATCACATTCGTCTTGACGGACTGGGCCATGGGCGCCGTCCTCGTCATCTTAATCGCAAACTTGCTGTTCCGCAGAATTCAAATATCACACAAACGTATCCTGGCTTTTGCGCTCACGTCGTATTTGGTTGGCCCCGGCTTGATCGTTAACGGCTTGCTGAAGCGATACTCCGGTCGCGCGCGACCACGTCAGATCGATATTTTTGGTGGTGAGAAAGAGTTTTCACCTGCTTTGACCTTTGCAGATCAATGCGAAAGCAACTGCAGTTTCGCGTCTGGGGAGGCGAGTGCGCTAGCAACCGTTTCAACTATATTGATTTTGGTTGCGGTGCCGCGTCTACCGGAATCCAAACGCGTTGCTTCCAGTCTATGCATCTTGGCTGTTGCCGCTTTTGGGTCGGGTCTCCGGGTAGCATTCGGCGCGCACTTTTTTAGCGATATCGTCTTTGCCTGGCTTATTTCGATCATCGTCGTCATGGGACTGCATGTCATGTTCGGAATCGACCGATATAGCACAGGGTATCGTTCTGCTGACGCGCCTCCCAACCAGCCTTGATGAACGCCTCGTAGGTCGACAGCTTTGGAGCTTTTTGCTTGGTCATCCTACGCCCTACGGCGTCGATGAAGCGCCAGGGCAGACATCCGGCCAATGTCTGGACCAGTTCATCCTGCAGCGCGAAGAGAGCCTTCAGCTCCCGGTCGAATTTCTCGGAATAGACGGTGGCGCCTGTCGTCCTGTCCGAGAGTTGAACGGTGACCCGCACATGCGCAACATTCGCCCTGATCGTACCAGTGATCAGATAGTCTGCACGGACCTCGGACAGCGGGTTCTCCAGCCGAGATGCGCGCTCGCCAAGCTGCTGTGCGGTCTTGAGCGAAAGGACGACGACGTTGCTGTGGCGCGACAAGGCAACGATCAGGTCCTCTGTCAGCCCCGTCAGAGGAGAGGAGGTTCTATGAAAAGTGAATGGTGGGCGACCCAGGAATCGAACCTGGCGTGCGTCTCCGCGAGGGAGTTACAGTCCCCTGCCACACCTTGCGGCCTGTCGCCCACTGGCGCCGGTCGCCCGGCACGGAGGGACGGATAAACTTGGGGCTTCGGACGGTCAAGGCGGAAAACGCGGGCCGGATGGGCGGCGGGGCGAGGCTTGGCAAAGGCAGCCCGGACCGTTAGGCGGAAGGCGACCGCAAGGGGAGCCCGAGGCCCGTGAAGAAGCCCGTGAAGAAACCGAAATGGGTGATCGAGAAAGAGAAGGCGCGCCGCGAGGCAGGCCAGGCGACCGTGTGGCTTTTCGGGCTGCACGCGGTTCGCGACGCCCTTCTGAACCCCGCGCGCGAGAAGCTGCGGCTCGTGGTGACGAAGAACGCGCTCGACCGGCTGGGAGACGCGGTCGGGCAGGGCGGTATCGAGCCCGAGATCGTCGATCCCCGCAAGTTCGACGTGCCCATCGATCCGGCCTCGGTTCACCAGGGCGCGGCGCTCGAGGCCAAGCCGCTCGACTGGGGCAAGCTGCGCGACCTCGCGGGCAAGGACGAAGCCGCGGTCGTGCTGTGCCTCGACCGGGTGACGGACCCGCACAACGTGGGGGCCATCCTGCGCTCGGCCGAGGTCTTCGGCGCCCGCGCCGTCGTGGCCCCCGCGCGGCATTCGGCGCCCGAGACCGGCGCCCTGGCGAAAAGCGCGTCGGGCGCGCTCGAACGTCAGCCTTATCTCCGCGTCGGCAACCTGTCGGCGGCGCTGGACGAATTGCGCGAGGCGGGGTTCCGGCTCGTCGGTCTGGACGGCGAGGCCGAAGCCACTCTGGCGGAGGCGCTTGCCGACGCCGGCCACCGCGTCGCCCTCGTCCTCGGCGCCGAGGGGCCGGGGATGCGCGAGAAGACGCGGGAGACCTGCGACATCCTCGCCCGGATCCCCTATTCAGGCGATTTCGGCTCGCTCAACGTCTCGAACGCGGCGGCGGTGTCCCTATATGCAGCCATGAGCCGCAAGACCTGAGTGAATGCCCCAGACCGCCAAGATCGCCACCTGCTGCTATTGCGGCACCCGCGCCGCTCTCGTCCTTCGGGGCGAGGGGCGGCATGAGCTGGCGTGCTCGACCTGCGGGGCACCCCTGCACGAGTTGAAGATGCTGCGCGCGGACCCGGCCCGGCCGAAGCACAGGCCGCGGCCCGCACCCGTTCGCCACCATGCCGCGCCGCCGCCGCGCAAGCAGGGGCGCAGCCTCTCGCAACGCCTGATGCACAAGGTCTGGGACGCCGCCGAAGACCTGATCGACGAGATTTTCGACTGATCACGGTTTTGCGACCGGTCTTCCATGACCGACCGTCCGTTCCTATTTCGTTTGCATGGCCCGGGCTCGGAACGCCCGGTGTCCTATCACTGTCCCTCGTTCCGTAACTTGGCGCCCGTTTTTCAGAACGGGCGTCTTTTTGTATGCGCCGCAGGCCTATGATTCAGGGAAAATTGTTTCGGTCCAGCTTGTGTCGCAGGACGCCTGACCCGATTATCAGCGCCTGCGGGACGCCGTTCCGGGCGAGGGCGCGCGCAAGGGAATCCCGCCCGCCCCGGCCATTTGATCGCGCGCGCGTCCTGAGCTAGGTGGCGGGGTCCGCGAATTAGGGATTGCGCCATGTTCTTCGAGACCTTCGACACCGATCTGACGCCCGTGTTCGCCTCGGTGATCCTGGGGGGCCTTCTGGGCGTGGTCTTCGGCATCGCGGCGCAGATTTCACGTTTCTGTCTCAGGCGCGGCATGGTCGCGGGACCGGATCGCCGTCAGGCGCTCGGCACCTGGCTTACGGCGCTGATCGTGGCGCTTCTCGGCACGCAGCTTGCAGTCGCGGCGGGCTGGATCGACTTCTCGGACCACCGCCTGCACGTCGCGGACCTGCCCTTCGTCGCAGTGATCGTCGGCGGGCTGATCTTCGGTGCAGGCATGGTCCTGACGCGCGGATGCGTGTCGCGGCTGACCGTCCTGTCGGCCACCGGAAATCTGCGCGCCGTCACCGTCATCGTCCTCTTCGCCGTCGTGGCGCATTCGGCGCTCAAGGGGCTTCTGTCGCCCGTCCGCGTCGCCCTCGGCACCCCCACCATCGGGCTCGGCGACGCCGCGTCCCTGTCGGGACTTCCCGGCGGCGCTCCCGTCTGGACGGCGCTCCTGGCGCTGGGGCTCGCTGCCGTGGTCTGGCGGTCGGGCGCGCGGCCGCTTCACCTTGCGATGGCGGCGGTCATCGGCGCATTGATCCCGCTTGGCTGGATCGGCACCGGCTGGTTCCTACTGGACGAGTTCGACCCGATCCCGCTGATATCGCTTTCCTTCACGCAGCCCTGGGCGGACACGCTGTTCTGGACCATCGCCTCGACCTCGATCCCGGCGGGCTTCAGCACGGGCCTCGTCGGCGGCGTCCTCGTCGGCGCCTTCCTCTCGGCGGCGGCCCGGCGCGAACTGAGGCTCGAAAGCTTCGAGACGCCAGCGCAGACGCTGCGCTATGCGGGCGGGGCGAGCCTCATGGGCCTTGGCGGCGTTCTGGCCGGCGGCTGCACCGTGGGCGCAGGCCTCTCGGGTTCGGCGTCGCTTTCAGTCGCGGCGCTGATCGCGCTCGGCTCGATCATGGCCGGTGCCCGGCTGACCGACGCGCTTCTGACGCGCGGCCGCGCATCCGCGGGAGCGGTCCTCGCGGCTGAATAATCAGCGGGTGTCGCCGTTGTCGCGCTCGCGAATTCGGCGCGCGTGGTAGCGCTGGAAGTCTTCTTCCGACTGGTCGAGGAAGCGGTCCTCCCAGACCCACGTCAGTAGGTCCAGTGTGGTTCCGGCCGAGAAGGCGCCCGGCATCACGGCCGCCGCCTGCGCCACGGCGGGACGGTCGCCTTCCACCTCGGCCGGCATGACGATCATCGTCGGCGTGAAGAGAATACCCCACTTCCGCGTCGCATCCTTCTCGGTCAGCGTTTCGCCGTCGGTGTCCGTAACCTCGATATTGCCATGCAAGTTGATCTGCACGGGGAAGTAATTCTCTTCGAGCATAGCTTTGACGCGAGGGTCGCTGAAGGTTTGCTCGTGCATGTCCCTGCAGTAAAGGCAACCGCGCTGCTCGACGATGACAAGAAGCCGTTTGCCCTCGGACGCCGCCTCAGCAGCATCCTCCTGCAGGTCTTTGAACGTCTCGCGAAACCATGCGGGCTTGTGGAGCCCGTCATCGCCCATCGGCACCGTCTCGGCGAAAACGGGCAGGGCCACGGCAGCGACGAGGACAGCGAGTGCGGTGCGGATCATGACGGCTCCTCCCGTTTCATGTATTCAGGCTTACGAATATCACGGGTGTGACGTTCCGCCAAGCGGCGGTGCGTCACACCCCGCCCCAGATCTCCTCGGCGCAGCGCACCACCAGATCGAGCTTCCGGCGCTGGTCGTCCGGCGTGATGGCGTTGCCTTCCTCGGTCGAGGCGAAGCCGCATTGCGGCGCGATGCCCAACTGGTCGATGTCGCAATACTTCGAGGCCTCCTCGAATCGCGCCTTCAGCCAGTCCATGTCCTCGAGCTCGCCCGTCTTGGTGGTGATGAACCCCGGCAGGACGCGCTGCTTGCCTTTCGGCAGAAGGCCGAGCGGCTCCAGACCGCCCGCACGGTCGGTGTCGTACTCCATGAAGAACACATCCACCCCGGTCGAGAAGATCGCCTCGGCGGCGGCGTCGTACGCTCCCTCGGCGGCGTGGGTCGACCGGAAGTTGCCCCGGCACATGTGCATCCCGATCACCATGTCCTCGGGCCGGTCCTTGATCGCCTCGCGCATCATCCAGGAATAGCGCTCGATCAGCCAGTCCGGGTCCTGTCCGGCCTCGGCCTTTGCCGCGCGGTGCTTCGGGTCGCAGAGGTAGGCGAAGAAGATGTCGTCCATCTGAAGGTAACGGCACCCGGCATCGTAGAACGCATGGACCGCCTTGCGGTAGGTTGCCGCAAGGTCATCGAAAAGAGATTGCGGATCATCGAGGTAGGCGGCGACCTTGATGTCCTCGGGCGCGGTTCGGAAGTGGCAGCACGAGGGGCCGGGGATCGAGATCTTGGGCACGACCGTCGTGTGATCCTTCACGAACCGGAAGTGGTCCAGCATCGGATGGTCGGCAGGAAAATCGAGCTTCCCCGAGATGGTCGGAAAGATCGGCCGCAGCTTCACGCCCGCGAACTGGACGCCGCCCTCGGGGTCGCGCTCCTCGAGGTCGAGGCCGTCGAGCATCCCCATGAAATCATAGTGCCAGAACGAACGCCGCGCCTCGCCGTCGGTGACGGCCTTGAGGCCGACCTCCTCCTGCATCCGGATCAGCTCGGGGATGGCTTCGTCCTCGATGGCCTTGAGGTCCCAGGCGGTGATCTCGGCGGAGGCGTGGCGGCGGCGGGCGTCGGTGATCGCGGCGGGACGGAGAAGGCTGCCGACGTGGTCGGCGCGGAAGGGGGGCGTGGGCATCTTCTTTTTCTCCTCGTTCTGCGCGACCTTGCCTAGGGGAATGGGCCTCCGGCTTCAATACGGGTTTCGGGCACTCCGGTCCGCCGACAGCGAGGCGTGCCGCTCCTCGACCAGCGCTTCGATGGCGTCGGCAAGGTGGACACGGTCGATGTGGTGGTCGCCGCGTTCGACCCGGAGGCGGTGCGCGCGGATCATGACGTCGGCATGGCGGCAGCCCTCGGGCGGCGTGAAGCGATAGCAGGCGAGTTCGATCAGAAAGCCGAGCGGATCCTTGAAATAGATCGAATCCATGAACCCCCGGTCCTTCGGCCCGGTATAGCCGATGCCGCGCGCCTTCAGCCGCGTTTCGGCCTGGGCGAAGGTCGCCTCGGACACCGCAAAGGCCAGGTGGTGGACGCAGCCCGGATCGGTCGGCGTCCGGCGTCGGTCCGGAGTGCGGTCCTCGTTCGTGAAGATCGTGATCAGCCGCCCGTCGCCCGGATCGAAATAGAGGTGGTTCTCTCCGGGCGAGTCGAGGTTCGGCTGCTCGAAGATGAATGGCATCCCGAGCGTGCCCTCCCAGAAATCGATCGAGGTCTGCCGGTCGGCGCCGGTCAGCGTGATGTGATGCACGCCCTGCACCTGAAGCTTGCGAATGTCGGTCATCTTTGCCCCTCCCTGTTCCCCTGGGCGCACAATAGCACCCTGTCGCAGGCTTGCGAGCCCCCGGCACAATTCCGCGTGAGCGGGTCGACATCCGAAGGGCGGCGCGCTAGCACCTCAAGTGACAGGCGAACAACCAAAGACTCCGACCATGACCATGTATCGCGCGTTCCGCGGCGTCCTTCTGATCCTCACCGTTCTCTTCGTCGCAAGTTGCGGCGGCGTCGATCCGCAGAAAAGCGCCCCTGTGGGCGAGGCGCAGGTCGCCGAACTGCGCGCCGCGATCCTGGCTCTTGGGCCCGGCATCGACCTCGAAGAGGCCGACCGCGCCGCACGCGTCTCCTTCGCGCGCACGCGCGAACTGGCGATCCAGTACCAGATCACGGACAGCCCGCTCGTCCACAACACCAAGGTCAACATGGGCCTGCGTCCGCGCGGCCTCTGCTGGCACTGGGCCGAGGATATGGAGACGGCGCTGGTGGCGCAAAATTTCAAGACGCTCGAGATCCACCGCGCCATCGCCAGCGCCGACAACCCGTTCCGGATCGACCATTCGACGGCCATCATCAGCCGCCGGGGCGACGACTATCGCCAGGGTCTGGTGCTGGATCCGTGGCGCAAGGGCGGGATCCTGCACTTCGACACGGTCGTCGCCGACACGGACTACGACTGGGTCGCGCGTGACGTCGTGCTCGAGAGAAAAGCGCGGGCGAAGGAAACGCGGCGCCGCGCGAAACTCAGCTTCTGAACGCGCGGTCGCTTTTGCCGTAAAGCCGGCGGACGACGGCGACGCGGATCGCTTCGGCCGCCGTGCCGACCACCAAACCGATGAACGGGTCCACGACGACCGTGGCCAGCGCCGTCACCGCGATGACCGGGCGGCAGGACGGCTTGCAGTCGACGATGCGCTTCTGCGCCGCGAGGTCGACGGCGGCGATCATCAGGAGCGCGCCAAGCGCTGCCGCCGGGATGTGGGCGAGTAGGTCGGGCGCTCCGGGCACAAGCGCCACCGCCAGAAGCGCTGCGGCCAGCATCAGGGGCGCGGCCCCGGTGCGAGCGCCGAAGCGATGGTGCGCCGTGACGCCGCCCGCGCCGTGGCACATGGGCAGCGCGCCCAATGGCGCGAGGCAGAGGTTCGCGATCCCGCTCGTCAGCGCAAGCCGCTTCGGCGTGACGTCCCGCGCCGCCTCTCCCCAGCAGTCCTTGGCGACGAGCGCCGTCAGCAGGATGGCGTTCGTCAGCGTCAGCGAAAGCTGCGGGAGGACAAGCTGCTGGACCGTCGCCGCCAGCGCCGTCTCTTCCGGCGCGGCAAGCGCGATCCCCGGCAGGTCGAGCGCGAGGCCGAGCGGAAGGGCGGCGGCAAGGAACAGCAGCGCCGCCGGCAGCCCGGCCCACAGAAGCGCAGCGACGCAGGTAAGGCTCAGCAGGCCCGCAACGGGCGCTGTTCCCATCAGCCGGATCGCGAGAAGGCCGAGAGCGATCCCCAGTCCAAGCTGAAGCCCCGCCAGCACAGACTGCGGCACGAGGCGCGCCAGTCGCGCGGCCCATCCCGTGATCGCGAGAAGGATGAGGACACCCCCGATGATTGCACCCGCAAGCGCGACCGAGACCGGCGTAGCCGCTCCGACCAGCAGCAGGGCCGCGATGGCCTTCATCGGCTGCACCGGGACGGGCAGACGGTAGACGAGCGCGGTGGCGGCGTAGAAGACGGCGAAGCCCGCGAGGACCGGCTGCGCCGACAGTCCGCCGACCGCGATCGCGCCCAGCATCAGCGGCAGGAGCGTTCCCAGGTCGCCAAGCGCACCGCTGGCTTCCCGAAGGTCGAGGCGAAAGGCGGGCTGCACGGTTTTCGCGGTTCCTCGTAAGGGGTCGCACGAGGATTCCACGCCCTGACCGCGGTGAGAAGCAAAAACGCAAGGGACGCCTGCATTTGCGGGGCTTATCGCATCATCAGGAATGCGATGTTGCACGCAGGAATTACCGCAACTAGGGTTGCCTACGTAAATCATGCAATGAGAGGGGGAGGATTTGCACGATATGGCCGAAGCCATCGCCCTCGCCCTGGGGCTTGTCGCCCGTGGCGACGCGGACCTCTTCGAGATCGTGCTTCTCTCGCTGCGCGTCAGCCTGACCGCGACCGCCGTGGCCTGCGTCCTCGGCCTGACGCTCGGCGCCTTCCTCGCCGTCGCCCGATTCCCCGGACGGGGTGCCGCGCTCGTCGCCCTCAACGCACTGATGGGCCTGCCGCCGGTCGTGGTGGGCCTGCTCGTCTACCTGCACCTCAGCCGCTCCGGCCCGCTCGGCTTCCTCGGCCTCCTCTATACGCCCACCGCGATGATCGTGGCCCAAACGGTGCTCATCACCCCCATCGTCGCGGCCCTGTCGCGCCAGGTGATCGAGGATCTGCACCGCGAATACGCCGACCAGTTCCGCTCGCTGGGCCTGACCCGCTGGCAAAGCATGGGCGCGCTTCTGTGGGACGGCCGCTTCTCGCTCCTGACCGTCGCGATGGCGGGCTTCGGCCGCGCCGTGGCCGAGGTCGGCGCGGTGATGATCGTGGGCGGCAACATCGACCACCTGACGCGGGTGATGACGACCGCCATAGCGCTCGAGACCTCGAAGGGCGACCTGCCTCTCGCGCTGGCGCTCGGCCTCGTCCTGATGGTGATCGCACTCGGCGTGAACGCGGGCGTCCAGGCGCTGCGGCTTCCCGGGGAACGCGTGGCCCATGCGTGACCTGGCGCGAGAGGTGCGGATGACCGAGACGGGCGCCATCGTGGGGGCCGAAAACCTCAGCCTCGACATCGGGGGCGTCCGGCGGCTGGACGACGTGAGCCTGCGGTTCGAAGGCGGCGGCGTGTCGGTCGTCATGGGGCCGAACGGGGCGGGCAAGACCCTTCTCCTGCGCTGTCTCCACGGCCTTCAGGCCCCGACCTCGGGTCGCGTGACGCTGGACGGCGCGACGCTGACCGACCGCGACCGTCTGCGGCAGGCGATGGTCTTTCAGGCGCCCGTGCTGTTGCGGCGGTCCGTGGCCGCCAATGTCGACTTCGCCCTGAAGGCGCGCGGCATCCACGACGCCGACTGGCGCAACGCCTGCCTTGCTCGCGTCGGCCTTCTCGAACGCGCTGGCGACTCCGCCCGGCGTCTTTCGGGCGGCCAGCAGCAGCGCCTGGCCCTCGCCCGTGCACTTGCGACCCGTCCGCAGGTTCTCTTCCTCGACGAGCCCACCGCCAGCCTCGATCCGGCCTCCGCGCTGACCATCGAGACGGCGATCACCGAGATCGCGGGCGAGGGCGTCCGCGTCATCCTCGTCACCCACGACGTCGCCCAGGCGCGCCGCCTGGCCTCCGACGTCGCCTTCTTCGCGCGGGGTCGCCTGGTCGAGAGGTGCGACGCGACCCGGTTCTTCGACGCACCGCACAGCGGAGAGGCCGCGGCCTATCTCGCGGGGCGATATGTTCTTTGATGCAGGAAAGGGTCACAGACCAATGAAATTGATAAAGAAACTCGCCATCGCCTCGACGATCGCAATGACCGCCGGCGGCGCCTTCGCTGAATCGATCATCGTGCAGTCCACGACCTCGACGGCGAACTCCGGCCTCTACGACTACCTTCTCCCGATCTTCGAGGGCGAGACCGGCATCGAGGTCAACGTGGTTGCGGTCGGCACCGGACAGGCCATCGGCAACGCGGCCAACTGCGACGGCGACGTGCTTCTGGTCCACGCCAAGAGCGCCGAGGAGAAATTCGTCGCGGAAGGCGGCGGCGTCATGCGGACGGACCTGATGTACAACGACTTCGTCATCGTTGGCCCGACGGAAGACCCCGCCGGCGTGAATGGTACCGACGACGTGCAGGGCGCGATGGCGAAGATCGCCGAGACGGGCGCTCCCTTCGCCTCCCGTGGCGACGACTCCGGCACACACAAGGCGGAACTGGCGCTTTGGAACTCGGCAGGCGTCGACCCCAAGTCGGCCTCGGGCGACTGGTATCGCGAGACGGGCTCCGGCATGGGCGCCACGCTCAACACCGGCATCGGCATGGGCGCCTATGTCCTGACCGACCGCGCGACCTGGATCAGCTTCGAGAACAAGCAGGACTACGACATCGCGGTCGAGGGCGACACCGACCTCTTCAACCAGTACGGCGTCATCCTCGTGAACCCCGAGAAGTGTCCTTCGGTGAAGGCCGAAGAGGGGCAGGCTTTCATCGACTGGCTACTGTCAGATGAAGGGCAGGACGCCATCGCGGGCTACAGGATCAACGATCAGCAACTGTTCTTCCCGAACGCGCCCGAGTGATACCCGCGGGCGGGGGCCACCGCCCCCGCTTGCCGCGCCGCGCGGGCCGGGTAAGGTGGCCGCATGGCGGACACCCATCACCCCCACGAATTCCTGACGGTCCGGGAACTGGCCGAGCTTCTGCGGATCAAGGAGCGCAAGGTCTATGACCTCGCCTCCTCGGGGCAGGTGCCCTGCTCGCGCGCGACGGGCAAGCTCCTGTTCCCCGCCGACCAGGTGCGCGCCTGGATCGAGAGGACGAAAAGCGGCGCGACCGCGCCCGCGCGCCGCCCCGACATCTTCCTCGGCAGCCACGACCCGCTTCTGGACTGGGCGCTTCGGGAATCGCGCTCCGGCTTCGCGACGATGTTCGATTCCTCGCTCGACGGTCTCAGGCGCTTTGCGGCGGGCGAGGGCGCGGCGGCGGGCCTCCATGTCCGCGAGGCGGACGGCGGCTGGAACGTCGCCACGGCGAAGGCGTCGGTCGCCTCGCAGGACGCCGTTCTCGTCAGGTGGGTGTCGCGCACGCGCGGCCTCGTCCTTCGCCCCGACCTGAAAGACAGCGTCACCGGCCCCAACCGGCTGGAAGGGCTTCGCGTCGCGCGCCGCCAGCCCGAGGCGGGGGCCGAGGTGCTGTTTCGCCATATCCTCTCCGAGCATGGCGTCGACGAGACCAGGCTGACCGCCACCGCGCCCTGCCGCAGCGAGCAGGACGTCGTCCTCGCCGTCCAGCAGGGCGATGCCGACGTGGCCTTCGGGATGGAGGCGGTCGCACAGCCCTACGGCCTCGCCTTCGTGCCGCTGATCGAGGAGAGGTTCGACCTTCTCGTCGACCGCCGCGCCTGGTTCGAGCCGCCGATGCAGGCGCTCATGGCCTTCGCGCGGACCGACGCCTTCCGCGACCGCGCCGGCCGCCTCGCGGGCTACGGGGTGGCGGACCTGGGCCAGGTGGTGTGGAACGCCTGAACCGTCAGACGCCGCGCAGACCCAGCAACGCCCGCGCCTCGGCCACCGTGGCGACGCGCCGCCCCGCCTCCTCGACGATCCGCGCCGCGCGCTCCACAAGGGCCGCGTTCGACGGCGCGAGCGTCGTCTTGTCCATCCGCACGTTGTCCTCGAGCCCCGTCCGCAGGTGCCCGCCCGCCTCGGCCGCCCACCTGTTCAGCGTGATTTGTTCGGCCCCGATGCCGGCGGCGCACCAGGGCGCATCCTCGCCGAAGAACCGCTTCACCGTGTGGATGTAGAACTCGAATACCTCGCGATCGACCGGCATGGCGTTCTTCACCCCCATGACGAACTGGACATAGGGTCTTGCGGGCAGGCGACCGTCCGCGTGCATCCGCGCGGCCTGAAAGATGTGCGACAGATCGAACGCCTCGATCTCGGGCATGACAGCATGCGCCTTCATCTCGGAGGCAAGCCAGTCCACGAGGTCGGGCGGGTTCTCGTAGACCCGGGTCGGGAAGTTGTTCGACCCGACCGACAGCGACGCCATGTCGGGCTTGAGGGGCAGCATTCCGCCGCGCGCCTGTCCCGCGCCTGACCGCCCCCCGGTCGAGAACTGAACGATCATGCCAGGGCAACGCTTGTCCAACCCCTCCTTCAGCCGCGCGAACTTCTCGGGGTCCGACGAGGGCGTCTCGTCGTCGTTGCGGACATGCGCGTGGACGATGGTGGCGCCCGCCTCGAAGGCGGCCTGAGTGCTTTCGACC
Organism: Silicimonas algicola; assembly: GCF_003970735.1. Taxonomy (GTDB): domain Bacteria; phylum Pseudomonadota; class Alphaproteobacteria; order Rhodobacterales; family Rhodobacteraceae; genus Silicimonas; species Silicimonas algicola. Next base: position 2,660,485 of record NZ_CP034588.1, on the reverse strand, counting down.
TGTTCGGCCACGGTGATCGGGACCGCGGGGTTCACGGCTTTCGTGGGCAGCGATCCGGTGATGGCGACGCAGATGATGGCGGGGGTGGTCATGGTCTCTCTCCCAATAGGCGTCTGGTGCCGGCGAAGGCACGGGGAATTGCGGCGGCGGGACCCTCGGCGGCGCAGAGGGCGGCCATGGGCACCTCGACACCAAGGGGCAAGTCGGGCGGCAGCGCGTCGAGGAAGGCGTGGAGGTCGATCTGCCCCTCTCTGGGCGGCAGGCGGGCTTCGCGCGCCGTGTGGAACAACTCGTCGGCAGAGTAGGGCGGATGGACGGGGGCGTCCGACAGATGCGCGAAGCGCAGTCTCTCGCGCGGCACCCGCCGCAGCGTCTCGAGGCTGCTCTCGGAGCGGTCGAAGTGAAGCGCATCGACAAGGAGACCAGCGCGCGGCCCCGCCTGCGTGACGAGCGCGAGCGCCGCGTCGAGGTCGCGCGGCGGCGTCCAGGGAAAGAACTCCATCGACACCCCGAGCGACCGCGTCGCGGCGCGTTCCGCGAATTCAGCCAGCCGATCCGCGAGCCGCGACAGGTCGGGATCGTAGGGCGCCACCACCACTTCGCGCGCACCAAGCGTCGCGCCCGCGTCGAGGAACGGCTCCAGCGCGTCGACGTCGGTGCCGGGCTCGATCCGCACGAACTCGATGTCGTGGACGGACAGCCCCGTGTCCGCCAGCGCTGCGCGCGTCTCGCGCATCATCGGGGTGTCGACCATCAGCGGATAGCCGGGGCTGGTGTCCGTCACCCGGATCAGCCGCAGCCCCACGGCGTCGAACCCCGCCTCGGCCGCCGCGCGGATCAGCGCCGGGGGTGCGAGGTCGATGGCGGTCAGGTGAGCGAGCGACAGGGTGCGCGTCACGGGGCGGCTCCGGCGGCGTGGCGGCCCGCGACGAACCCAAAGGTCAGCGCGGGGCCGAGGTTGATTCCCCCCGCAGGATAGTGTCCGCCCATCACGCTCGCCATGTCAGTGCCCGCCGCATAGAGGCCTGGGATGGGCGCACCCCTCTCGTCGAGGACGCGCGCCTCAGCATCGGTGACGAGGCCGGCGAAGGTGCCGAAGCTGCCCGGGACCACGCGGACGGCGTAATAGGGCGGCGTCTCGATGGGCGCGAGGCAGGGGTTCGGGCCCACCTCGGGGTCGCCCTGAAGCCGCATGTAGGGCGTGGTGCCGCGCTGGAATTCGGTGTCCTCTCCGCGCCGGGCGTCGTCGTTGAAGCGCGCGACGGTGGCGGCGAGGCCGTCTGCGTCGATGCCGCAGGACGACGCCAGCTCTCGCAGCGTTTGTCCCGTCTTCACATAGCCCGACCGGATCCACGGGCGGACGGGCAGGGGCGCCGGACGCGCGATGCCAAGGCCATAGCGCCGCAGGAACCGCCGGTCGCACACCAGCCAGGACGCGACCGCTTCGCCTTCGGGCACGGCCGCCAGCATGTCGCGGACATAGTCGTGATAGCCGAGCCCTTCGTTGCAGAACCGCCGGCCCGAGGCGAGGACGCCGATGACGCCCGGTTTGCCCCGGTCGATGATGTGGGGAAAGGTCCCGGTCGTCCCGTCGGGCCAGGTGACCTGGGACACGGGGCACCATGCGCCAGCCGCCGCGAGATGACGCGCCTGACGGCCTCCTGCACCTTCACCCAGTCGCAGACCGTCGCCCGTGGCCGTCGGTACGGCCAACGTCAGGTGACCCTCGGCACGCGGGAAGGTCGCATCGCGCCGGGCGGCGTCGTGCGGATAGCCTCCGGTGGCGAGGACGACGCCGCGCGTCGTTCGGATCGTCGTCTCGCCCGCGTCCGAGAGCAGCACCGCGCCCGTCACGCCCTCCGGTCCCGTCAGCAGTCGCACGACCGCGTGGCCAGGCCGAAGCTCGACGCCCATGTCGCGCGCCGACCGCAAAAGCCGCGCGGCCAGCGCGTTGCCGTTCCGAAGCTGCATTCCGCGCCCGTGCAGCGCCAGATCCCACAGGTGCCGTCCCAGCCGCCGCGCGACATGCAGCGCCGATCCGGGCTTCCGCGTGGCCGACAGGAAGGCGCGCAGGTCCGGCCCGGCCTGGATCGTCAGCCCCAGGAACGACGTCTCGCGCAGCGGCGGCCGCAGAAGCGCGAGGTCGGATCCGAGATCGCGCGCGTCGTAGGGTTCCGCGATGATCGACCGCCCGCCGGTGCCCGCGCCGGGGCGGTCGCCGTAGGTGTCGGGAATGCCGAGGCCGGGCTGGAACCGCAGGGCGGTGTGCCTCTCGAGGAAATCCACCATCTCGGGCGCGGCGGCGAGGAAGGCGTCGACCAGCGCCGGATCGAACGCGTTGCCGAGCACGGCCTCGAGATAGCGGCGGGGAGCGTCGCCCTCGTCGGGCACCCCGGCGCGGCGCGCCACGGGGTTGCCAGGCGCCCAGATCCAGCCGCCGGACCAGGCGGTCGTGCCTCCGAGGACCGGCGCCTTGTCGGCCAGGATCACGCGCAGGCCCCGGTGCGCCGCCACGAGCGCCGCGGCGAACCCCGCGGCACCCGACCCGGCGACGAGGAGGTCGCAGTCCACTGTCCGCTCCGCGCTTTCGGCCAACTCTGCTCCTCCCCCTGGCTGCGGGCCGCATGATCGGTGCGGGCGGCCAGTAACGTCAAATGCTCATTCTTGCCTTGGAGTAACTTGAGGTTAATGTCTGCGGAGGGAGACCGGCGATGGAAATGACGCTCAGACAGATCGAGGTGATCCGCGCCGTGATGATGACGGGCACGATCAGCGGCGCGGCCGACATGCTCCACGTCTCGGCCCCCGGCATCAGCCGCCTCGTCAAGCACACCGAGGAATCCCTCGGCATCCGCCTCTTCGAGCGCAAGGCGGGGCTCTTCGTGCCCTCCGTCGAGGCAGGCCGCGTGTTCGATCAGGTGCGCGAGGTCTACAAGGGCGTCGAGAACCTCCAGCACGCAGTCGGCGCGCTTCAGAAGGGCGAGGACGTGCGCCTCGCCTTCGCCTCCGCCCCCTCCATCGCGCAGTTCATCGCCGCGCGCGTCCTGCGCAACGTGCGCGCCCGCTATGCCGACCTTTTCATCGACCTCAACATCCTGAAGATCGAGGAGACGGTGGATTATCTCCTCCTGGAACGCGGCGAGTTCGTCATCATGTCCTCGCCGATCCAGAACGAGGCCATCGAGAACGAGGAGATCGCCGAGGGCCGCCTCGTCGTCATCCTTCCCGAAGGCCACCGACTGGCGGCGCAGACGCGCATCTCGGTGCGCGACCTCGCGGACGAACCGCTCATCGGCGTCGACCCGGCCGACCCCTACGGCGCGCTCATGGCCCGGCCCTTCGCGGAGGCGGGCATCCCGCTCCGCCATTCGATGCGGGGGCGCTTCGCCCAGACGGTCGTCAGCCTCGTTCGCCACGGGCTGGGTGTCGCCCTGATCGACGAGTTCTCGGTGGCCGAGGTCTACATGCCGGGACTCGTCAGACGGCCGCTGGAAGAGGACGTGCGCGTCGGAAGCTACGTCGTCCGCAAGAAGGGCCGCGTCCTCAGCGGCTTCGCCGAATGGACGATCCAGCAGTTCCGGCGAGAGCTGGGGCGCGCCATCGCCGAAGGCCCACGTCTCCGCTCCGCCAATTAACACGACGTTAACGATGGGCAAAACTTGATATTTGACGTTACGGCACCCGAAGCCCGATCATAGCTCCATTGTCGCGCCAGCTGTCAGGTCGGCGGCGCCATGTCTGGGAGGACATCCATGAAACGTTTCGCACTCGGCGCTGTCGCCGCAGCCATCGCCCTTTCCGCCACGGGCGCTTTCGCCGAATACCCCGAGAAGGAAATCCAGGGCATCATCCAGTGGGGCGCAGGCGGGTCGACCGACACCGTCATGCGCTCGGTCACGCCCCATGCCGAGGAAGCCCTCGGCGGCACGGTCGTCATGCAGAACATGACCGGCGGCGTGGGGGCCATCGCGCTCAACTCCGTCGCGGACGGCGAGGCCGACGGCTACACCCTGCTGATGGGCGCCGAGAACCCGCTGCTCTACAAGGTCATGGGCCTTGGCGACAAGGACTACTCGGACTTCACCGCGATCTCGATCCTGGCCCGCGGCACGCCCGTCCTCGTCGCGCGTCCCGATGCGCCCTTCGACGACTACGCTGGCATGATGGACTATATCCGCGCGAACCCGGGCGAAGTCCGCTTCGGCGCCACCGGCCCCGGCGGCCTGCCCTCGGTCATCACCGCGATGATCTCGACGGTCGAGGGCGGCCTCGACGTGATCGCCGTTCCCTACGACGGTGACGGCCCGGCGCTGACCGCGCTCCAGGGCGGCGCCATCGATGTGATGCCCGCCGTTCTCGGCGCCTCCATCGAGGGCATCCGCGCCGGCAACATGAAGCCGCTCGCGATCTTCGACGTCGAGAAGAACGCCAAGCTGCCCGACGCGCCCATCGTGACCGAGTTCAACGAAGCCTATGACACCTACCTCCCCTGGGGCCCCTTCTTCGGCGTCTTCGTCAAGAACGGCACTCCCGAGGACGTGGTCGCCAAGCTCCAGGCAGCTTATGCGGAAGGCGCGAAGAACCCGGACTTCGTCCAGTTGATGGACGACCGCGGCTTCACGATGCTGGGCCTCACCGGCGCCGAGGCCGAGGAGTTCCTCTCGACCTGGCAGCAGGGCACGACCTGGCTTCTCCAGGACGCCGGCCTGACCCAGACCTCGCCCGAGGAATTCGGGATCGCGCGCCCCGGCGAGTGACGGCCTGACCGGGCGGTCCCAAGGGGCCGCCCCTTCCTGCCGGCGCCGCCGTCCGACGTGACGCGCGGTGCCGTCCCTTTCTTCCGCATCCGCCGCCAAGGGGAGACCGGCATGGACCTCATCGACCCCGACCACCACGATGGCACGTCCGACGCCACCCCCGGAGGCGAGCCGACGCACCGCCGCCCCGGCGAGATGGTCTTCGGCCTCTTCCTTCTCGGCGCCAGCCTCGTCCTTATGTGGAGCGCCTACGGCATCTCGGGCTTCAAGGCGCTGTCCGCGCCCGGCACCGTCCCGATGGCGACGACCGCGGTCATGGTCGTGACGGCCGCACTTGTCGTGCTCCGCACCCGCCGTCTGCCGCTCGATACGACCGAGACGGTGGCGAAGGACATCCTGCCCGGCGTCGTCATCCTCGTCGCGGCCCTCCTCGTCGGCTATGGTCTGCTGCTCAGGCCGCTCGGCTTCCTGCCGACCTCGGCCCTGTTCCTCATCGTGGCGATCAAGGCGCTCTCGCGCCGGGGCTGGGGCTGGACGCTCGGCGTCTCGCTCGGCAGCCTTCTGGTCGTGTGGCTGATCTTCCGCATCGTCTTCTCGGTCCTGATGCCCGCCGGCATCGTCCCCGAGGGAGAGATCATCCAGGTCTTCCGGGACCTCGTCGGAGGAAGTGCGTGATGGAAACGCTCATGGCCTTCCTGACGGTCTTCCTGGACCCCGAGCTTCTGATCCTCGTCGCCGTCGGCACCTTCGCGGGCGTCTACGTCGGCGCCATCCCCGGCCTTTCGGTGACGATGGCCGTCTCGATCCTGATCTCCTTCACCTTCTCCTGGGAGGTCTACCCGGCCATCGCCCTGATGATCGGCATCTACATGGGCGGCGTCTACGGCGGCTCGCGTACCGCGATCCTCCTGAACATCCCCGGTGCGCCCTCGGCCATCGCCACCGCGATGGACGGCTATCCCATGGCCCAGAGGGGCGAGGCCGGAACCGCCATCGGCGTCACCACGGTGATGTCCTTCATCGGCGGCTTCATCGGCATCGCGGTTCTCGCACTCGCCGCCCCGCTCGTGTCGGACTTCGCGCTGAGGTTCCAGCCAAGGGACTACATGCTGCTCGCCGTCCTCGGCATCCTCCTCGTCGGCTCGCTCAGCCAGGGCAGCCTGGTGAAGGGCATCTTCGCGGGCGCCTTCGGCATCGCCATTGGCGCGGTCGGCCGCGACCCCCTGACCTTCGCCGAGCGCTTCACCTTCGATCTGCGCATCATGGAAAGCGGCATCTCGTTCATCGCCGTGATGATCGGCATGTTCGGCGTCTCCGAAGCGCTGCTCCAGCTTCACCACGTCGACCGGGACGCGGTGCGCCAGAAGATCACCCGCATCGTGCCGTCGCTCGCCACCGTCAGGAAGCACCTGCCGCTCTCGCTCCAGACCTCGACCATCGGCGTCGTCATCGGCGCGCTGCCCGGCACCGGCGGCGACATCGCTGCCCTGATGGCCTACGACCACGCCAAGCGCGTGACGAAGAACCCCGAGGTGCCCTTCGGCAAGGGCGCGATGGAGGGGCTGGTGGCGCCCGAGACGGCGAACAACGCCGCCGTCGGCGGAGCCTTCATCCCGATGATCACGCTCGGCATTCCCGGCGACGCGGTGACCGCCATCATGATCGGCGCGCTTTTCATACACGGGCTGAACCCGGGGCCGATGCTGATGATCGACCAGCCCGACATGTTCTGGTTCATCGTGGGCTCGCTGGTCGCAGCGAACGTCTTCATGCTGATCTTCGGCCTCACCGGCATCAGGCTCTTCACCAAAATCGTCGAGATGCCGCGCTCGGTCCTGATTCCGCTCATCATGCTTCTGTCCATCGTCGGGGCCTACGCGGTGAACAACTCGATCACCGACGTCTACTGGATGCTGGGCTTCGGGATTTTCGGCTATTTCATGCGCCACTACGGCTACCCGCTGGGGCCAGTGATCCTGGGCGTGATCCTGTCGCGTCTCCTCGACGACAACTGGCGTCGCGCTATCATTTCAGAACGCGAGGACCTGGGCCGGTTCTTCTACGGTGTGGTCACCAGTCCGCTGTCGCTGGTATTGTTCGTTTCGGTGATCCTCATCTTCCTGTCGCAGACGCCGCTCTGGGCCCGCGGCAAGACGCGGATCTTCGGACACCGTGAAGGGAGTACCCCGCAATGACCCGAGATCCCGACCTGAGGCTCGGCCTGATCGGGGACAACATCGCCCGGTCGCGCGCGCCCGTCCTGCACCGCCTCGCGGGCGAGCAGACCGGCCTGAGCGTCCGCTACGACCGGCTGGTGCCCAAGGATCTGGACGAGGACTTCGACGAGGTCTTCGACCGCTGCGCGAGCCGGGGCTATCGCGGCATCAACGTGACCTACCCCTACAAGGAACGGGCCGCCCGAAAGGTGGCGATCCCCGACCCGCTTGTCCGCGCCATCGGGGCGATAAACACGGTGCTGTTCGACAAGAGCGGGCCGCGGGGTTTCAACACCGACTATTCGGGCTTCATCGCCGCCTATCGGGGCGTCCGGGGCGATACCGCGCCCGGCGTGGCCTGCCTGATCGGCACCGGCGGCGTGGGCCGCGCTCTGGCCTTCGGCCTGGTCGCCCTGGGCGCGACGGAGATCCGCCTCGTGGACCGCGACGCGGCCAAGGCCGAGGCGCTGGCGGCCGACCTGCGCGCCGCCGGGACGGAGGCGAAGATCGTCACCGCCTCCGACGCCCTCACTGCCGCGCAGGGCGCGGATGGCCTTCTCAACGGCACGCCCGTGGGCATGGTCGGCTATGACGGCACGCCGCTCCCGTCGCACGCCATGACCGGCGCTGCCTGGGCCTTCGATGCGGTCTATACCCCCCGGGACACGCAGTTCCTGAAAGACGCCGACGCGGAGGGGCTGACGGTCATCTCGGGCTACGAGCTGTTCTTCTTTCAGGGCGTCGACGCCTGGGCGCACTTCGCAGGCCGACCGCTGGACCAAGAGCGCCTGAGGACCGACCTCGCCCAAGCCGAGGAGATCGCATGAAGACCTCGATCGCCACCGTCTCGATCTCGGGCACGCTGCGAGAAAAGCTCGAGGCTATCGCGAAGGCCGGGTTCGACGGCATCGAGATCTTCGAGCAGGACTTCGTCGCCGACAGCGGCACCCCGCGCGAGATCGGCGCGATGATCCGCGACCACGGACTCGACATCACCCTGTTCCAGCCCTTCCGCGACTTCGAGGGGCTGACCGGCGACCTGCGCGCCCGCGCCTTCGACCGGGCGAAGCACAAGTTCGACACCATGACCGAGCTTGGCACCGACCTGATCCTGATCTGCTCCTCCACCCATCCGCAGGCCCTCGGCGGCGTCGACCGCATGGCCGACGACTTTGCCGAGCTGGGCGAGATCGCGAAGGGCAGGGGCCTGCGCATCGGATACGAGGCGCTGGCCTGGGGGCGTCACGTCAACGACCACCGCGACGCCTGGGAGGTGGTGCGCCGGGCCGACCATCCGAACGTGGGCCTCATCCTCGACAGCTTCCACACCCTCGGGCGCGGCATCGACCCCGAGACGATCCGGCGCATCCCCGGCGACCGCATCTTCTTCGTCCAGCTCGCCGACGCGCCCCTGATCCAGATGGACCTGCTCTACTGGTCGCGCCACTTCCGCAACATGCCGGGCGAGGGCGACCTCGACGTCACCGCCTTCATGCGCGCCGTCGCGGCCACGGGCTACGACGGTCCCGTCAGCCTCGAGATCTTCAACGACCAGTTCCGCGGCGGCCGCCCCGAGGGGCTGGCCCGCGACGGCTACCGCTCGCTCGTGGCGCTCATGGACGACGTGCGCCGGACCGAGCCGGACGTGGCGATGGAGCTGCCCGACCTGCCTCCCCGCGTCGGCGTCGGCGGCGTCGCCTTCATCGAATTCGCCACCCGCGGCGACGAGGCCAAGGCGCTGGCCGCCCTTCTCCGCAGCATGGGCTTCACGCATGTCGGCCGCCACGTCGCGAAGGACCTCGATCTCTGGCAGCAGGGCGACATCCGCATCGTCCTGAACTTCGAGACGACGGGCTTCGCCAGCGCCGCCTACGTCAACCACGGCACCACGATCTGCGACCTGGGCCTGACCGTCGACAGCGCTGCCGATACCGTCGCCCGCGCCGTGGCCCTCGCCGCCTCGCCCTTCCGCCAGCCTGTCGGCCCGGGCGAGCTCGACATCCCCGCGATCCGCGGCGTCGGCGGCAGCGTCCTGCACTTCATCGACGAGGCAAGCGGCCTTTCGGACGTGTGGTCCGTCGAATTCACGGGCGGTGACGGACCCGCCCCCTCGGGCGCGGGTCTCACGCGCGTCGACCACGTCGCCGAGACGATGAACTACGACGAGATGCTGAGCTGGGCCTTGTTCTACACCGCGATCTTCGACATGGACCGTGCGCCCATGGTCGACGTGATCGACCCCGACGGCCTCGTCCGCAGCCAGGCGATCCGCACCCCCGACGCCAGCCTCCGCATCACGCTGAACGGAGCCGAGACGCACCGGACCCTTGCGGGCGCCTTCCTCGCCGAAAGCTTCGGCGGGGCCGTCCAGCACGTCGCCTTCGCCACCGACGACATCCTCGCCGCCGCCCGCGCAATGGCGGAGGCGGGCTTCGAGCCTCTGCCGATGACCGGCAACTACTACGAGGATCTCGCCGCCCGCTTCCCGCTGCCACCCGAACGGATCGAAGAGCTGAAGGCGCTCAACATCCTCTACGACGAGGACGCGGACGGCGCCTTCTTCCAGTTCTACAGCCGCCCCTTCGCGGGGGGCCTCTTCTTCGAGGTGGTGCAGAGAACCGGCAGCTACGACGGCTACGGCGCGCCGAACGCCCCCTTCCGCATCGCCGCTCAGAAGCGGCTGGGGCGGGGCAGGGGAATGCCGAAGCACTGACCTCAGGCGGGTTCGCGCACCTCGACCATCTCGCGCAGCACATCGGCCGCGATCTCGAACGAGCGGATCCGCGCGGCGTGATCGTGGATCATGCCCGTCACCATCAGCTCGTCCGGCTGGAACGCCTCGACCAGATCGCCGAGCTGACGCCGCACCGTCTCTCTCGACCCCGTCGCCGAGCAGGCCAACGCCCCCGCGACCTGCGCCTTGACCTCCTCCGGCAATGCCTCGACGGCGGCCAGATCGGGCGGCGGCAGCTTGCCGGGCTGGCCCGACCGCAGCCGCGCGAAGGAGAGGATCTGCGACGACCGCAGACGTTCGGCCTCGGCATCCGTGACAGCCGCGCAGACGCCCGCCGCCATCATGAACCACGGCCGGTCAAGCCACTTCGACGGGCGGAACATGCCGCGATAGGTCTCGGCCGCCTGTTCGAGATAGCCCGGCGCGAAATGCGACGCGAAGGCATAGGGCAGCCCCAGATGCGCCGCGAGCTGCGCGCCATAAAGGCTCGAGCCGAGGATCCAGATCGGGACATGCGTGCCCGTTCCCGGAAACGCCTGCACTTTTGCGCCTGCGTCGGCATCGCCCAGGTATCCCAGAAGCTCGATCACATCCTGCGGAAAGCTGTCCTCCTGCACCATGTGCCGCCTGAGCGCCCGCGCCGTCGCCATGTCCGTGCCAGGAGCGCGACCAAGGCCCAGGTCGATCCGCCCCGGATAAAGCGTCTCGAGCGTGCCGAACTGCTCGGCCACGACGAGAGGCGCGTGGTTCGGCAGCATGATCCCGCCCGCCCCGACGCGGATCGTCTTCGTTGCACCCGCGACATGACCGATCACCACGGCGGTGGCCGCACTCGCGATGCCCGGCATGTTGTGATGCTCGGCCAGCCAGTAGCGGCGATAGCCCGCACGCTCGGCGGCGCGCGCCAGCTCGACGGTGTTGGCGAGGGCCTCTGCCGCCGTATGTCCCTCGGGCACCGGCGACAGGTCGAGAAGCGAATAATGCTGCATCTGGAATCTCCGTTCCCCCCAGACCTAGGGGCGGTGGCGCGCTCCGCCAAGGGCAACCCTGTCCATGCCCGCGCTTGACCCCGGATGCCCCATCCAATACTTACCCCGAAGCGACGCGGGCGTTGTGTAATGGTAAGACCTCAGCCTTCCAACCAGATGTTGGGCCTTTCCAGATCGTTCCAGATCATTCTAACTCATTATTTTTGTTGACATTGAACTTTCCGATCGTGTCCCATCGGTTCGTACGATTTGCTATAGAAACCGACAAAAAGCCGACAAAATGCCCAAGCTCACCGAGACCTTCGCGAGCAAGCTCTCGCAGGCCGATAAAGGTACGCAGAAGTACTGGGACAATGAGATCAAGGGTTTTGTCCTCTTTGTGGGGAAGCGATCGAAGACATGGTACTTCCAGCGGGATGTCGGCGGACGCACGCAGCGTGTCCTGATTGGACGCTATCCGATGATTTCTGCCGCGACCGCGAGACAGACAGCCCTTGGCTTCGCCCTTGAATGGGGCAGGGGGGCCGGCAAGGCGATCCAAGTGGGCGCGCCCACTCTCGAAAGTGCGATGGATGTCTATCTGGCTCGGACCAAACTGCGGTCTGAGGCACATCGCAGCGGTGTTCGCCAGCAGTTCGCGCTGCACCTGAAGGAATGGCTTAGCCTGCCGCTCGACGAGATCACAAAGCGAATGGTCGTAGCCAAACATCAATCGATGGCTAATAGGCCTTCTGCAGCCAACCACACGCTCAAATACTTTCGTACGGTCTGGAACCACGCTCGTCGCACCTCGGAGCTTCCAGAATGCCCAACTCTGGCCATTGAGTGGTTCGAGGAGCGACCGGAGGGTACGATCATAGAGGATTTGGTCCTTTGGCGCCGGACGATCGAAGCGCTGCCGAACCCTATCCACGTCACCTTCTACGAGTTTCTTTTGTTCACTGGGCTCAGGAAAGCCGAAGCTCTGAAACTCGAGTGGAAACACGTCCACGAAGGCCGCCTTCACCTGCCTATAACCAAGAACGGACGAAGCTTTGATCTTCCAATCCTGCAAGTTCATCACGATATCCTCGCCCCTGTCCGCGGACTCCACCGCCGGTGGGTGTTTCCGGCCGCGAGAGGCCCGGAGGGCCGTCTGACGGGACCCAAACGTCTCAATTGGAGTCCTCATAGCCACCGCAGAACATTCGCGACCGTGGCCATGGAGGCTGGCGTCCTGGAGGAAGTCGTGGGTCGCCTCCTCAATCACACTCCGCTCTCGATCACCGGTCAAAGATACGTTCGACCTTCTCTCGATGCTTTGAGGCCGGCGATGAAGACAACCTGTAGCGAACTTGGCCGACGCAGCAACAGACCTGGAACCTGAACTCTATGGATAAAGTTGCTCAACGAGAGTTGTGCGAATTCGCAACGCGTATTGTCGACGGAATGGTCGATAGCCATCTCGTCAAGCATGGTCCAGAATGGATCCGTGCTTGGTATCAGCTCCGATTAAGCTGGTCCGAAACTGAGCCTGAATACGTTCTTCTCTCGCCGTGGCATCTTCGGGATTTCGCAAGACGCGCACAGACAGAACCAGACGTCTTTGACCTATGTTTGTTCGCCTCTGGCACGCGACTTCGAGCAGGAGTGCATGTACCTAAACCGCTTGGCCAAGTTGTTGCTTCATATCTGGAAAACCCAAGAACGCGTCCAAGAAGGAATCCCGGTCCAGGCCGAGATAGAAATTGGTCTCGCAACTTCATCATTTTCGCTCTTCTTGAGGAATTGATGCAGCAGCATGACGACCTGCCTGTGGGCAAAAATCGAGACCGATGGGGTATACGCGGTAAGAAGACGCACCTAGCTGACATAGCTTCAAAGGGAATAAAGGAATCTCGTCTGCGGAATGTGGAGGCAACTGAGATACAGCGTGTCTGGGAAAACACGGCGCTGCGAGCCGAGTATCGCGAGGTGATGAAACTGTTCTACCTGTCTTTGCTAGAGGATGAGCAGGTCAGAGTATAACGTCTCTTAAGATAGCGGCTTAACTTTGAGGACGGAAGCGTCTGCATTCGTGGAATATTGTCGAAAGACCTTGAACATCCACGAGGACCTGAGAATGCAGACGATCAAAGCTGGAAGTCCATCGCCCGAGTTGGTGGATGAGAATGTCCTGCCCGAGAACATGAAGCCGAGTGAAGCTTCGCGGTACACCTGTATCCCGCAGTCCACGCTTGCAAAACTTAGAATGAGCGCGAACCGCGGTCGAGGTCCACGCTTCGTTAAACTATCCGGCACAGTCATATATCGCCGCTCAGATCTCGATGCATGGATTGAGAAGAACGTCGTCGAGGCGACGACGTAGCTTTCAGTCGGATTTCGAGCACAGCGATTGCATGCGCGGCACAGCATTGTCGGCACTGCAAGCGCGAGCAACTGCCCGTCTCTCCAAGTAGGACTCTCCTGGATGCGAGAAGAGCCCATGTTTCCCGCCAGACAGATCCGCTTCGCGCTCGGAGATGCGACGAATCTGGGGAAAGCCAAGAACCTGTCGGAACCCCTTCAGCATTTTATGAAGCGGTTCGAGACACCTGTTCCGACCTCCGAAAAATTCCACGATTACCTGACGTTCCATGACCGGAAGCAAGCGTTCCTGAAGGGCGTAGGCGGCTGGTTCATGCCCGCGCAGACCGAGACCGGCACCCGCAACAAGCGCGGCATCCAGCCGCGCGATCTTGTCACCATGGACGTCGACTACGCGACCCCCGAGTTTCAAGAGAACCTGCTGGCCGGAAAGTTTGTGCCCGGCATTTGCCTCTTCGCCCACAGCAGCCGTCGCCACACGCCCGAGAAGCCCCGGCTCCGGGTCATGGTCATCGCCGATTCACCGATCCCGCCCGAGCAATACCCTGCCGTCTGTCGCATCCTCTCGCAGATCGTCGATCCAAACATGGAGCACATCGACAAGGTCTCCGCCCGGGTCGCCCAGATGATGTACATGCCGACCGTCTCATCGAACATGATCGAGCACTACGTCTTCTACCAGCAGCCGGGTAAGCTGTTGGACTGGAAAGGGATGGTCGCGGACTGGGAGACCATCAACGGCACCGCCGGAGACCTCTCGAACCTGCCACGCTACAAGGGCGAGCAAGAGCTGCGCGAGTCAGCCGAGAAGGCGGAAGACCCTCTCCTGAAAGACAGCCCCATCGGCACCTTCTGCCGGGCCTACTCGATCACCGAGCTTGTCGAGGGCAAGAAGGGCGAGCCGGGCATCCTCGCGGACTACTACGAGGTCGTCGACTACCACGAAGGTATGGCAACAAGGCTGACCTATATCAAGGGCACCACAACCAGCGGCGCCGTGGTCTACGACGACAAGTTCGTCTACTCGCACCATGGCTCTGATCCGGCTCAAGACCAGCTGATGAACGCCTACGATCTGGTCCGGTGCCATCTCTTCAACTCGGCCGACGACGAAGACGACACTCCGATGAAGGACCGGGAATCGGTCAAGGCCATGAACAAGTGGGCCGGGAGCCAGCCGGGCTATAACCTCCAGTCCGTCGAGGATCGCTACGACCTCAACACCATGTTCGAGGATGACGACGACCAGAGCTGGGTGCAGCAGGCGACCACGGATGAGATCGCGGCCGAGCTGCTGGGCGAGGGCTATGCCCGGGTGATGGCGGCAGAGGCCAAGGCCAAGCGGGACTTCGTCTCGGACCTGCTGGGCTCCCCTGTCGAGGACACGGCCGAAGAGTTGCCAAGATACCAGCGTCAGCAGGCGGGAAAGCCGCCGGAGAACTGGGTCGCCACCGAGCTGGAACTGGGCCAAGACGGGTCGATAAAATCCACCCTCCACAACATCGCGACCATCATCACGAATGACCCGCGATTCTTCCGCAAGATCGCCTACAACGAGTTCGCCCAGAACGTCGTCCTTTTGGCGAGCATCAAGACCAAGAGCAAGACCATCCCGCCAGTTGTCTGCTCGGACACCGAGCGCGGGATGCTCTGGGTGGACTTCTATAACCTGAGCATCCGCGCCGTGATCGAAGCGCCGAACGGCCCCGGAAAGGCGGGCTACGGGTTCAAATCATCCGACCGCGACCTCGTCGGTGGCGTGGCACTGGCCGCTCGAAACAATGCCTTTCACCCGATCAAGGAAAAGATCAGCCGATGGCGCTCGGCGGGCTGGGACGGGGTCGACCGAATCGGGACCTTCCTGCACCGCTTCGTCGGCTGCGAGCAGACAGAATACACGGCCATGGCCTTCCGGATGATGCTGATCGCCAGCATCGCCCGGATCGAGACCCCCGGGTGCAAGTTCGACTACGCCCTGATCTTCGAGGGCAAGCAGGGCATCGGGAAGTCGACGCTCATCAAGGTCATCTATGGCTCGGACTACTTCGGCGAGATCGACTGCGATCTGAGCAACAGGCGCGAGGTCGCCGAGCAGACCTCCGGCAAGTGGGCCTTGGAGCTGCCCGAGCTGTCCTCTCTCCACAAAGCCGACCACAACGCCGCGAAGCAGTTCATGCGACGGCAGGATGACGACGTCCGGGAAGCCTATGGCCGGGAGCTGACGCGCTTCCCCCGGCAGAACGTCATCTGGGGCACGACCAACGACTCCAAGTACCTCCGTGACCCCACGGGCAACCGCTCGTACTGGCCAGTCAGATGCGAGGTCAACAGCATCGACCTGCGCGGTGTGCTCGCCGAGCGCGATCAGCTCTGGGCGCAGGCCGTCCACGAGTACGACCAGATGCGACGCCAGTACAACGGCGATCTGCCCCTCACCCTGACCGGAGAGGCCCTGCGCGAGGCCAAGAGGCTTCAGGAGCGCGCCCGACAGAAAGAGATGTGGGAGAACTGGTCGGAAGCAGTCCTCGACTGGGCGACGCAGCCTGTCACCCTCGCGACGATCTTCCACGAGCAGGAGCGCGACACCGCCGAACTCATCGACCTTCCGGGCGGCCTCTCGGAGGACACGCTGGTCCAGCGTGTCGCCTTCGCTCAGGAACACGCTTTTGAAGCGGCGCTCGGTCTCCGTAAAAGTCCTTTGACGAACAACATCATGGACTCGGCATGGGAGAAGGTTGTCTCGCACCTTGTCGAGCAAGGTTTCATCCACGGCGACACCAGACCCTACGTCGGCGGAAAGAGACGTCGCTGGGTAATTTTTCCTGCCGTGACCAAGGAAGACCTGAAACGCGGCTTTACCTCTACGGGCGAGGCGGAGCCCACCCGGAATGATATGACCCCGAACCCAGAGGACCTGTTGTGAGCGCCTACGAGGCAGCCGGGAAGTCCGACGACTGGTTCACCCCGGCCCACCTCTTCGACGCCCTCGGGGAAGAGTTCGATCTGGATGTGGCCGCTGACCAGTTCAGCCCTCTTCATGGGCCTTGCGACTGTCGGATTTACCGAGACAGCCTGGAGACAGCCTAGAGACAGGCTGGCACGGCTTCATCTGGATGAACCCGCCGTTCGGGCACCAGAAGACCAAGGTCGCGTGGCTGACGAAGTTCTTCGAGCACGGCAATGGGATCGCCTCGTGCCGACAGGACCTCGGCCCTGTGGTGACAGGAGTTCGCGCCCCGGGCCGACCTGATCTGCTTCGTCTCGCCAAAGATTAAGATCGAGCGCCCGGACGGCTCGCCCGGCGAGAGCCCCGGGACCGGCACCGCGCTGTTGGCCGTGGGTGAGCGCGGCCGCCGCGCCCTGATCCGGGTCGTAGCCCCGCACTTCGTCGCGGGCGCCATCCTGCTCGATGGCCGGATCGGTGGGACCGTCCCCATCTTGTAGTGGGCGAGGGGGCTGACCGTCGACGACTTCCACAAGCGCGCCCTGCACAGGGGCTGGAAGGTCCAGATGCCAGACGACTTTCGCTACACCCATGCCCTCTGGTCGCTCTAGGACCGGAACGCGCCCGCCGAGGTAGTCGTGAAGGGCTACGCCGTCTGTGCCGTCTGCGGGGCAGGGGAGAGCCAGCTGATCGACGAGATGTGCTCTGCCGGGCCGCAGCAGCGCATCCAGATCTGCGGCGGCCGCGACTATAACAACTGGGACCGGGTGCAGGAGGTCATGGCCCCTTTCCGAGATCGGGACGTCTTCATCATCCAAGGCGGGGCGCGCGGCGCCGACTTTCTCGGGAAGGTCTGGGCCGTGCTGTACGCCGCCGGGCATCGTGAGTTCCGGGCCGCGTGGAAGACGCAGGGACGCTCTGCGGGGGCCCGGAGAAATACCGAGATGCTTGTTGTGGGGAAACCGACGCTCGTCATCGCCTTCCCCGGGGGCCCCGGGACCGCAGACATGATCTACCAGAGCATCGGCAAGAAAGTCCCTGTGAGGGAGATTTCCCCCTGAGAGCGATCCCCCACAGAAGGGGGGTCCGTGTGGGGGATTTGTGGGGGATCTGAGAAATCAGGTCCTCTTTTTTTGGGACGGGGTGGGACGGGCCCCCTATGCTCTGAAAGCCCTTATTTATAAGGTCCGGGACGGGGTGGGACGGCCGGGACGGGGGTCAGGGCAACTTTTGGCGTCCCGACGAAGACAGGGCTCCCCGAGGGCCCCCACAGCGATGGGGCAGGCCCCTATTCCACTTTTCGCTGGAAGCCAGCACTTAACCCTCTTACCCCCGTCCCATAGATTTGGAGTAGTATAAGTAGTTGAAAATAAAGGGGGAAATGCTGGGACGGCCCCCCCGTCCCACCCCCGTCCCACCCCGTCCCATTTCTCAGGGATGCTGTGGGGAATTTCTGGGGGAGGTATGCTGGGTGTAGGAAGCCGAGGGTCATTGTGGGGGAGCTGTGGGGGAAATCCCCAGAAATAGGTCTGTCATGCTGACATATCCGAAAAATTGGCGAGATCCGGGGCTCAGCGCAACCCCCGGAGGCCCCCACCCATTAGGAAGGACCCAAGCGACCTGCTCGCAACGCTGTTTTTCTGCTCACTGGCAGAGATGGGTGCTACCTTCCGGGCCTGCGACATGCCGAAAGCGAACGACACTGACGGCCGGCATCATGGAACTGTTTGCACGGCAGGAGCGAGAGCCGATCACTGGCGAATTGAGGAAGCACTAGAGCTGTAAAAGCCCGCGATGCGGCCGGGCGAGAAGTGGCAGGCCTTGAACGTCCGAAGCCTCTTTGACCGGTTCCGACATATTGGTCGTTTCCGGTCCCGGCTGGGTTGTTAGCGAGCACCATCTTGGAGCGGATTGCTTTCGTGCCCGCCGAATGGGCATGGGCACGCGCAGACATCCGCTACGGCGTCACCAGGTTCGTCAAAGAACTATCACGCCGCTCCGGACGTTACCCTATTCCGAGAATGTGACAGTTGTGCACTTGGTAGATAGGTAAGCCTGTAGGCCGCGCAGTCCTTTCTCGCGCCCGAAACCGCTGTCCTTGCGTCCCCCCACCGGGGTTTCCACACCGCCGGCAAGATAGCCATTCACGAAAACCTGGCTGACGTTCAACGCGCGAGCGAAAGCCAGGGCGCGATCCATGTCGCGCGTGTAGATTCCGCCTACTAGCCCGTAGTCGCAGTCGTTCGCCAATTCGGTGGCCGCCGCAGCATCCGGCACCTCGGACACGGCGAGTACTGGGCCGAAAATCTCTCGCCTTGAGGCCTGACTGTCGGGCCTGGTTCGCAGGATGGTCGGAGGATAGAAATAGCCGGGCAAGTCGGTAACCTCGGCTGGCTTGCCTCCAAGCAGAACCGTATCGCCGTCCCTTTCAGCCTGGACCAGGGCGTCGCCAACCCGGTGGAACTGCGCCTTTGATGCCAGCGGGCCAAGGTCCGGATCATCCAATCCATGACCCAAGGTCAGTCTCTTCGCCCGCTCCACGACCTTGTCCAAAAGCGGCTCGGCCACCGGCGCTTCCACGATTAGCCGTGCCGAGGCCGCGCAGATCTGTCCAGCGTTCCAGAAAATGCCGCGCACCACGCCATCGGCGGCACGGTCTAGGTCGGCATCCCGCAGGACTACCAACGGCGACTTGCCTCCGAGCTCCAGCGTCACTGAGGCCAGGTGCTGGGAGGCCGAGGCCATCACCTTCTTGCCGGCGGCAACGGACCCGGTAAAGGTCACGTGGTCCACATCCGCATTCCCGCTTAACGCCGCGCCTGTGTCTCGCCCGCCCAGCACGATGTTGAGAACCCCATCCGGCAGCCCGGCAGCTGTGCAGATATCGGACAGGATCAGCGCGCTTAGGGGTGTCGTTTCGGCCGGCTTGGCGACCACGGTGCAGCCTGCCGCCAGTGCGGGGGCCAGCCCGCGCGCCAGCATGGCCAAGGGCGCGTTCCACGGCACGATCTGCGCGTTTACGCCCACGGGTTCCAGTTCTGTCCAGGCAAGCATTCCCTGCCCCAAGGGGATCGTCTCGCCCTCGATCTTGTCTGCGACGCCGGCGTAGTACTCAAAGAAGCGCGCCGCGGTCCGCACGTCGCCCCGCGCCTGTTTCAACGGCTTGCCCATGCAAAGGGTCTCTATCGCGGCAATTCGGTCCTCGTTAGCCGCGATGGCCCGGCTGATCGCCGTCAGCAGCCGTCCCCGCTCGACCGGCTTAGTAGCGCGCCACTGACCGTTCAGTGCGGCGCGGGCCACCGCGACGGCCTCGTCGATCCAATCTTGGCCGCCATCCGGCGATCCGGTCAGCCGCGCAACACGCGCGGGATCGGCCAGTTCCAGCCGCTCCTCTCCCGGCACGGTCTGGCCGCCGATACGGTGACCGACGATCACCGAACCGAGATGATCCAGTGACGTGTGCAGCTTCATGTGAGCCTCCTGGCAAGGTTCTGGCTGGCCATCCGGCAAAGCGCCCAGATCGTCAGCGTGGGGTTCACCGCGTGGCAGGAGGGAAACACCGCGCCTCCCATAACGTACAGGCCGGGTGTGTCGTGCACCTCGAGATCAGGTGAAACGACTGTGACGTCGGGATCCTCGCCCATCCGGCAGCCGCCGAGATCATGGCAGCTTCCGATCCCGGTAAAGACAGGACCGGGCCAGACACGCGCTGCCCCCAAGCCGCGATGCAGATCCTCAGCCTCGAAGATCATGCGCTGGTACAGGCGGTTCTCGTGACCACGGATGCGGTAGGTGGCCCGGACCACCGGAAGCCCAAGCCCGCTCGTGTCGTGACGCAGCGGATCCAGTGTCAGCCTGTTGTCGCGATAGGGCAGAGTGTCGGTCTGGATGCGGATGGCAAGCCGCTCGTTCCAGGCCCGCACATGTGCCTTCCATTCGGTTCCCCAATTGGGAGTATCGGGAGGCAGCGGTTCCCGCGCGATCTGGATCGGCAGCAGTTGGTTCTCGACCGATAGGGTGCCGCCCCCGGCCAGTCCCGAAGCGGCGAGGAAGTCGGAGGTCAGGAAATCCTCGATTACCAACCCCTGTGCGCCCGGCCCGGTATGGCGGTTGAACTGCTGCCCCGGGTAGCTGCCATAGACGCTGGGAAACTGCTTGGTCATGAAATGGCGTCCGAGTTGGTCGGAAGAATTGCCAAGACCATCGGGGTGCGCGCTGTCACCCGATAAGTACATTAGACGCACGTTCTCGAAGGTATAAGCCGACAGGATCACCGCGCGCGCCACCTGAATCCGTTCGCGGCCCTGCGCGTCGACAAAGTCTACGCCGCTGGCACGGCCGCTGGAGTCGGTGCGAATGCGCAGGACTCGGGCGCCCGTACGAAGGCCTAGCCCCCCGGTTGCTAGCGCCGCGGGCAGCAGGTCATCGTTGGGCATCCAGCGCGCGGCCCCCGGGCAGCCCGTGCCCTCGCCCCAGGGCGAATACTCCATGGCAGGGCGGCCGGCATAGGGCACGGTGTTCTGACCGACCGGAACCGGTTCCGGGTGCAAGCCTCGCCCTCTAGCGAACTTCTCGAAAAAGGCACCGACGGCGAACTCCCGCGCGGGCGGCATCGGCAAGCCGGTGCGGCGCGGGATGAATGGATGCGTGTCGGCGCCGGCGATCCCGACAAGCTGCTCCAGTGCCTCATAATGCGGCTCCAGCGCGTCGTAGTCCAAGGGCCAGTCAGCCACGGTGCAATCGTCGTCCAGCCCCTCGAGCCGGCCAAGGTCGGACAGGGTGGAGCGCATGCGGAACTGGTGCGGATGCATCCGCCGCAAACGCGCCCCGTAATGCACTAGCGAACCGCCGACGCCGTTGCACATGCGCCCAAGCGAGAACGGCATCGGCACGGGATCGGCGCCTTCGCCGTCGCACCATGTGGGTACCTCGGAGTTGAATTTCTCACCGAACCCCGCACGGCAGTAGTATGCATAGGTCAGTTCGTCCGGGCGCTTGCGGTCGCTTTTGCGGTGCTCCCCGGCTTCGAGGATCACCACCTTCAAACCCGCCTGCACCAACCACGGGCCGACCAGAGCTCCGACGCCGCCACCGCCCACAATCACAACGTCGGCCGCGTCGATGTTTTCTGCTGACGTCTTGGGCGGCGCTGCGCGAGGGGCGGGTTCGCCTATCACGTCCTTCAGGGACGGAATGGGCCCCTCGCCGGGATCGGTGGAGGCGCCAAGGTTGTCTTCTGCGGTGTGAGACAGCACGACGCCCGGAAAGCCGATCGATCGCCAGCCGCCGCAATCGAGGTTGCCGCCATGCACCGGATCGGCGAACAGGCCCTCGGTCAGGTGGCGCCGGAGGATTGAGAAGAACGACGTCTCGCGCTGTGCATCGATGCCGAGCTCCCCCCTCGACAGCCGTTCCAGGAGGGTCACCTGCGCATCGGCCGGCAACTCTGCGAACCTGGAGCCGTGGGCCGAAACCGCCACATGGTCAAGCGCGGCAAGGCACTCCGTGTAGGTTGACCGCGCCGCCTGCTCCGCCCCGGCCAGCGCCCGGTCGACATAGCGCACCACGCCTAGCGCAGCTCCATCTGGTCCTGCTGCATCCGCGGGCCACATCACCGCAACCGCGGCGGACAGAATTGCCGCTTCCCCGGGGCCGAGCGTCGCGTAGCCTTCGGCCGGCGTAACGTCCGGAAGTGGTGTCACGACGTCGCCTCGAGCACGCCGCCCTGATCCATCAGCCGCTTGCGCAGCGCGTGCGCGTCCAGAGATCGCAAGGAGCCGCCGCTTTCGGCGGTCATGGCAGCCGCCAGGCCGGCTGCCTGTCCCGTTGCCATGCAGGTCCCGACCGCGCGTGTATCGGCGCGCCGGCTTTGTGCGGCGGAAATCCGGCTGCCGGCAACCAGCAGGCAGTCGGTGCCGTTCACCAGCAGGCTGCCGAACGGAATGCCGAAGATCTCAGCATCCGCGACCCCGCATCCTAGTGCAATGACCGGCGCTCCGGCGTCGGTCGCGGTGTCCATCACCACATCGCCCTTCGCATAACGGCCACCCGAGAACTCTACCTGAGGTGCGACGGCGGCAAGGCCGGCTTCGCTGAACCCCGGTAGGCTCTCTCGCAGGAAGGCGATGATCGTCTCTATTTGGGCGTGCAAGCCGGTGTAGTTGTCGCTCGCAGCCTCGACGGTGCGATCTGCCGGAACCTGCACATTTGCCGCGCGGACGTAAATTTCCCGCCGCAACGCAGAGGTCGGCGCGATCTCGATTGCCTCCAAATCCGGCAGCCGGCCGCCCGGCCCCATCGCCCCCGACAGGAGCGGCGATTCGCGCGGCACCTTCAGGATCGGTACTCCTTGCTCGCGGAACTTCGACAAAGCGTCGGAGCGGTCCGAGAACCGCGTATGGCGCAGCAGAGAGAAGTTGCTCGGCGTCTCGCTAGCCCGGGCAAGCAGCGCGCCGGCGTCAATGCCGGACATGCGCATCGTCAGGTCGACCTTCCGCGTATCCGCATAGACGCCATCCTCCTGCACGGCGTTCGACAACGTCGTGAACACGTCGCCTTCAGCACTGGCGTCGATAGTCACTTTGGCGCGGATCAAGCTGCGGCCGCGCTTGTTGCGCACGATCACGCCGTGCACGCGCCCCTCATCATCCTTTACCACCTGGTCGACCGCCGTATACATCAAGACCGATACCCCGGACCCGAAAACCAGCTCGGTCAATGCCAACTTGGCCGCCTCCGGGTCCATGCAAATGACGTTCCGCCGGTCGAAATCGCAAACCACCGCGCTTCGCCCGTCGAATTTCTCGCAGCCCCTGAGCAGGTCGTCCGCGAACCCGCCCAGGATCCGCCGCCCGTCCAGCGCAATTGCACCATCGACTGGCCGACCGGTCAGCAACTCGCCGCCCAGCATCGGCGCGCCGTCCACAATAGTGACACGCGCACCATTCCGCGCGGCAGTCACCGCCGCAGAAACGCCCGCGGCGCCCCCTCCGACAACCAGAACGTCAGTATCAATATCCCAGATCGCGTTGCCCATGTCCTGACCTCTTCCTCGTTCGTTAATGTGTGCCGTCCAGAATGGCGCCCTGGTCCAGAAGTCTCTCCCTCAACCGAGACAGCGGCACCTCGCCCAGCACCGGGTGCGGGTCATTTCCGTCGCTGGCGATAGCTGCGGCGGTGCCGATGGCCTGACCCATTGCCATGCAGGTGCCCATAACTCGCGCCGAGCCATGCGCTTGTCGGTCGGCCGACAGGCAGCGCCCGGCGACGGCTACATTCTCAATCCCCTTGGGCAGCAGGCAGCCCAGCGGGATGTCATAGGACCCGCCGTCTCGGATCGGCTTGCGAACCTGATCGGTGCCCCCGCCATGGATGTCGACGTGGTGGCCGCCTTTGGCGATGCCGTCTGTGCGCTTCACCGCCGCCAGCACGTCGTCGCCGTCCAACGTCTCTTCGCCCACGATCCGCCGCGTTTCGCGTATACCGATGCGGGGGGCAATCCCGGCGAAGGCAGCGTTCTCGAAGCCCGGCACGCGCTTGCGCATGAAGCTCTGGCAATTCCAGACCTGGTCGATCAGCTGGGGCATCGTCGCGCTGAGCGCGCGGGTGTCTGTCGCGTCCACGTTGGCCACACGGGTCGTATTTAAGGCCACCTCGCGGCGGCGCATCGACACCGGCGTGACCCCGATCAGGGCCGTGGGATAAAGCTCTCCCGCCTCGATGGATTTTGCCATCAGCGGGCCGTCGGCCTTGAGGAACAGCTTGGGATAGCCCTGCTTGATCAACGCTCGCAGGCATTCCTCGCGCGTTTCCTTGATCCAGGGGTTTTCCCGCAGCGCGAGGTTTTCCTCTTCCTCCTCTGCAAATTGCATCAGGCGGTCACTGTCGACGCCTGCCATCCGGAAGACCATGGTAACAGGCTGATATGCGCCCTTGCCGTCGCCACTGAGGAATTCGGCGCCCGCGCCAACGGCGAGGTCGCCGTCCCCCGAGCAATCCAGAAATGTGCCAGCGGAAATTAGCGTGCGCCCGTTCCGGTTTAGGACAGAGATCGCTTTGACACGACCGCCATCAGTGACGACCTCGTCGACAAAGCTGTTTAGCAGGATCTTGGTCCCCGCCTTGTCCAGTTGCCTCGCGACGGCCAGTTTCATGGTCTCGGGGTCGCAGCAAACGACCCAAATAGTGCGCCAGTCAAAGAAGGCGCCGACGAAACCGTCCAGCGCTTTGCACTCTTCCAGCAGACCGTCGAGAAACCCGCCAACGATCCACTCTCCCCGCGTGTTGAGGCAGCCGTCGATAGGAATGCCGGACAACAGCTCGCCGCCCAGCATGGGCCCGGCATCGATCAGCAGCGTATCGGCGCCGTTGCTGGCGGCCGCGTGAGCCGCGGCGATCCCGGCGGCGCCGCCGCCAACGACGACCACGTCGTGGTGGCGAATTGTAAGGGCTGATGTCATGGTCGTTTGCCTCATGGTCTTGGGATGTCTGAGAAACGGGTGTAGTTGCGCACGGCAGCGCTACTCCCGCGCGAAATGACAGGCGACGTGATGGCCGAGTGCTGTCTCGGTCAGGGCTGGACGGCGCTTCTCGCATTCCGCCGGGTCGCCCAGTTCCCGGCGTAGGGCGCACCGGGAACTGAGCGGGCAGCCCGGCGGCGGATTGTCCGGGGAGGGCGGATCTCCCTCAAGAATAATACGTTTGCGGGCGCGTTCGCGCGCCGGGTCGGGAACCGGCACCGCCGATAACAGCGACCGCGTGTATGGATGCAGTGGCTTGGCGTAGATCCGGTCGCGCGGGGCCAGCTCGACGATCTGGCCCAGATACATCACCGCGATACGGTCCGAGATGTGCCTGACGACGGCAAGGTCATGAGCGATGAAAAGCATCGACAGCCCCAGCGAGGCGCGCAGGTCAGCCAGAAGGTTCATCACCTGCGCCTGGATCGATACGTCGAGCGAAGAGACGGGCTCGTCCGCCACGATCAGCGCAGGCTCAAGCGCCAGCGCCCGGCCTATGGCTACACGCTGCGCCTGCCCGCCGGATATCTGGTGCGGGAACCGGTCGGCCATGTCGTCGTGCAGGCCCACCAGCCGCATCAGATCGCGCACTCTGTCGGCCATGGCGGTCTTGTCGCGGAGGCCATGGATAACCAATGGTTCCGCCAAAATCGCACTGATCCGCATGCGCGGGTCAAGCGAGCCGCGCGGATCCTGAAACACGACCTGCATTTTCCGGCGCATGGTCCGCAGACGCTCGCCGTTCAGAGCGCCCAGGTCGGTGCCGTCCAGTTCGACCGTACCGCCGCTGCTGCGGACCAGCTGAAGGATCGCGCGGCCTACGGTTGATTTGCCCGATCCGGACTCGCCCACGAGCCCCAGCGTCTCGCCCGGCGCGATCGTGAAGCTGACACCGTCGACCGCACGCACCTCACCGAACCTGACCGCCAAGTCGGTGACTTTCAACAGCGGTTGGGCCTTCTCCTGAACCTTCAATGTGTCAGGCATTCGTCCCCGCCTTTCCCGAAGTCGGCGTGTCACTGTTCGGCGCGCGCCAGTCATGCCCGATCAGCCAACCGCCGCCCTTGACCTGTTGCGTGCCCCAGCAGCGGGCGGCATGTTCTGGTCCGCTGACGGGATTGGGTGCGAGTGGCGGCGCGGCGCGTTCACAGATTTCTCGTCCGTAGGGGCAGCGCGGGGCAAACCGACAGCCCGAAGGAGGGTCCGCCAGGCTAGGCGGCATTCCCTCTATCGGCACCATGCGCTCGACAACCGGCGCCTCCAGATCGGGCGCTGAACGCAATAGTCCCCACGTGTAGGGCATGGCAGGACGAGCGAACAGGTCATCCGTTGCTGCGGTCTCTACGATCTGGCCAGCATACATCACGTAGACGCGGTCGGTCATGCCGGCTACGACGCCCAGATCGTGGGTGATCATGATTGTGGCCAGCTGCATGCTGTCGCGTAGGGACCGGATCAGTTCCAGAACCTGAGCCTGAAGCGTCACGTCCAGCGCGGTAGTGATCTCGTCGGCAAGGATCAGTTTCGGTCGGCAAGACAACGCAATTGCAATCATAATCCGCTGCCGCATCCCACCTGAGAATTGGTGCGGGTAGCAGCGCATCCGGGTGGCGGGCGAGGGGATGCCCACCAGCTTCATCAGTTCTAGGATGCGCGCCTTCCGAGCCGTGGCGGACAGACGCTCATGCGCGTCGAGACATTCGGCGATCTGGTCGCCGACAGTCATCACCGGATCCAATGCGGTCATGGGATCCTGAAAGATCATCGCGATCTCGCGTCCGCGGATCTTCCGCATGCCTTCGTCAGAAAGTTGCAGGAGGTCTCGCCCCTCGAACAGGATGCGTCCAGGGCCGATGCGGGTATTGCGCGGATCGTGCAGCCGCAGGATCGATTTCGCCGCAGCCGACTTGCCGCACCCTGACTCTCCAACCAGACCAACCGACTCTCCGGCACCGACGCGCAGGTCAATCCCTTCGACCGCCACGATGGCGCCTTGGGCAAAGGAGGTGTGCAGATCATCCAGGTGCAAGAGCGGACGATCGGGCGAACGGGCGGGACCGGATACTGTCATGTCTTGGCACCGGACTTGGGATCCATCTGCTCGCGCAGCGCGTCCTCGAGGAGCGTAACTCCAAGGACCGTCATCAGGATGGCGAGGCCAGAGAACGCGGAGATCCAGGGAGCCAGTTCAAGGTAGTCGAACCCGGATTTCAGGATTGCGCCCCAGCTGGCGGTGGGCGGCTGCACCCCGAGCCCGAGGAAGGAGAGCACGGCCTCAATCAGGATAGCGTGTCCGACCTGCAGGGTCGCCAAAGCAATGACCGGGCCGAGGATATGCGGCAGGATGTGTCGTATAATGATGCGGGGGGCACGGGCGCCCATCGCCAACGCGGCCGTGACGAAGTCGCGCTCTCGCACCGAGAGAACTTGGCTGCGCGTAAGACGGGCGAATAGCGGCATGTCGGCGATGCCGATGGCGATAATGATCGTACTCAGACCGGGCCCGAGCGCCGCCATGATGCCCAGCGCTAGCATGACCGAGGGAAAGGCGAGGATCGCGTCCACCACGCGCATGATCGCATCGTCTAGGAACCCGCGCGAATACCCCGCAAGAAGGCCGAGCGTGACGCCGCAGAACATCGCGAAGCCGACGGCGCCGAACCCGACCATCAGCGCGACCCGACTACCGTACATCAGACGCGACAGCAGATCTCGGCCAAGGTGGTCAGTTCCAAGCCAGTGGGCCGCCGAAGGCCCTTCCAGGAAGGCATTGTAGTCCTGCTTGTTCGGATCGTATGGCGCGATAAGCCCGCAGAAGATCGCGACACCCAGGATCAGAACCACGAGCACCAGTGCGAGGATGCCAAGAGGGCTGCGCAGGCCCCGGGTCGTGCGCGGTCGCGGCACGTAGTGGGGGGTATGTGTGGACACATCAGTCATACCGGATCCTCGGGTCGAGGCGCGCGTAGACCATGTCGGTGACGAAGCTGCTTAGCAGCACGATGAATGCGAAAAGCAGCATGATCGCCTGGATCATGGTGAAGTCGCGGAAGAAGATGGAATCCACCGCCAGACGGCCCAGCCCGGGGATCGAGAATACAACCTCGAGCGCTGCCGCGCCCGCCATCACATGCCCCATCTGCAGGCCGATGATCGTGACCACCGGCAGCAGAGAATTTCGCAGACCGTGGCGCAGGATGACCTGCCGCTCGGTGATGCCCTTACTGCGGGCGGCGGTGATGAAGTCCTCGGTCAGCACGTCCAGCATTGCGGCGCGCACCTGCCTAATGATTACGCCCATCAGGCCAGAGGCCAAGGCGATGGCTGGCATGATCATCAGTCGAATAGATTCCAGCGGGTTTTCCCAGATTGGCACGTAGCCCGACGGCGGTAGCCATTTCAGCCAGACCGCGAAAAACAGCATCAGCATGATGCCAAGCCAGAATGCGGGAATTGCAATGCCCGTAAGCGCCAGGAGGGTGCCGGCCGTGTCCACCCAGGTCCGGCTGTTGACCGCTGCGACGACACCCACCGGAATCGCGACGCAGACCGCGAAGACCATGGCCATCATCGCCAACTGCATGGTTGGCCCGAGCCGCCGCAGCAGCGCTGGCCCGATGGGCTCGTTGGTGCGGAGCGAGACGCCGAAATCGCCCGTTAGCACACCGCCGACCCACTCGAAGTAGCGCACCACAAGTGGCTTGTTCAGCCCTAGCTGCTCTCGCAGGTAAGCGTACCGCTCGGGATCCAGACCACCCTCTTCGCCGAGCATGGCGGTGGCGGTGTCGCCTGGCAGCACGAAGGCGATAAAGAAAGAGATCACGCTGACGATGAACAGCACCACCAACGCGGTCAGTACGCGGCGCACGTAGAAGTTTCGCATTGCCTTTGGACCTTTTCACTTCGGACACCCGCGCACGGGTGCCCGATCAGTGTTGCCTCGGATGCGTCAGCTGGTCACTGTTCCAGCCAGACGTGATGCATCCCCAGACCGGCGGTTTGGTCCAGACCGTGCAGGTTTGCGGCGTAACCGAGTACCGTGGGAATGCGGTACGCCACTAAGTGGACAGCCTCCTCGTGCATGATCCGCTGCATCTCGCGATAGATCTCGGCGCGCTCGTCCATCGAAGTCGCCTGCGCGGCGTCCTCCCACAGCTTGTCAATCTCGGCACTAGAGAAATTAGCCCAGTTCGAAGACGACCCTGTCTTGGTCGTCTGGCGCATCAGCGGCTCGACGTCGGCCGTATTGCCGTGCGACAGCGCCTCGAAGTTGCCTGCGCGTCCGGCATCGATCCAAGGAGTGCGATCCATCAAGTTGATCGAAAGGTCAATTCCGACCTCGGCCAGCATCGCCTGCATGATCTCCAGTGGCTTCACGTCGCGTGGCCGGTTGATCACCTTGACCTCTAGCGAGATGCCGTCAGGGTAACCGGCCTCGGCCAAAAGTTCGCGCGCCTTGTCCGGGTCGTATTCGTAGCGCGGCAGACTTTCGTCATAGCCTGGAACGCCCGGATACCAGCCCCAGTGATATTCCGCCACGGCGGCGCCGAGGCCAACGACCTTAGCCATCGCCTCACGGTTGATCGCATGCTGCACCGCACGGCGTAGACGCACGTCTTGCGCGAAGGGCGTGTCGAGATCCGGGTTAGATGCCATGTAGAAACTCGGATACCCTTTGTCGGTCAGCGGCACCTCGTAAAGCTTCACATTGGGGTCATCCTTCAGCGTGAGGACGTCGGTTTCCAGCAGTTCGGCGACGTGAATGCTGCCGGCGCGCAATTCCACCGCTCCCACCGACTGGTTCGGCACGAAGCGGATGGTCAGCGCGTCGACGTATGGCAGTGGTTCGCCGTCCAGACCCTCCGCCCAGTAGGCCTCGTTCGCCACCATCTCCATTCGGTCATCGGCGCGGAACTCCACCAGCTTGAACGGCCCACTTCCCACTGGGGCACGACCGAACGCCTCGTCCCCGACTTGCTCGGCGGCAGTCGGCGAGACGAAGTAGATGTTGGCCGGGTTGGCCGATGAGAACAGGACTTCGAAAAGCGGTTGCTCCTCTGTGAAGGTCAACTTCACGGTCAGGTCGTCGACCACCTCGACACTTTCCAGGTTGGCGACCGCGTCCTTTCGCGTCGACAACTCGTGATCGCGTGCACGTTCAAGATTCCACTTGATAGCTTCCGCATTCACCGGCGTGCCGTCATGAAAGCTGACGCCCTCGCGCAGTTGAACCACGATAACACCGTCGCCCTCGCGTTCGATCGAGGCAGCAAGCCCCGGTCCGGTGGTATAGGTACCACCTTCTTCTTGCGGTGGGGTGTAGGTGAACAGTCCATCGAAGAGGTTGGGCCAGACGTACGAATTGACGGCGCTCGACAGGTGCGGGTCTAGCGAAGGTACGGCGATCCATTCGGCCTGTACGACCTCGCCGCCGCGCTGGACATCCTGGCTCCAACCGGCGATCGGAGCTGAGACAGCCATGGCCGCCAACACGGCGGAGGAGAGTATCCCTCGCGCCGAGCCACGCAGTCCGGCAAGGTTCAGCCGCCTTGCAACTATTGTCGTCATCTTCATGTTTTCCTCCCTTGGTTGGGCGTCGTTCTTTGCGCCGCCCTTTCGCTCGCGGACGTATCGGCCCCAAGCACCTTCAGAGTTGACGGCTCATCTATTCCTGTCAATAGTTGATCATAAATCAACCTTACATGAAGGCTCGTCGACCGGACCGCTGACAGCCGTCGTGCCAGACCTTGAAGGGAATGCGATTTGAAGATGGGGCTGATCTCCTCGGAAGAGGCAGCAGAACGGTTGAGCGTGAAGAGGGCGACAATCTATGCCTATGTATCGCGCGGCCTGTTGGTGCCGCGCGAGGTTAACGGGTCCAACGGCAGCATGTTTGACCCGCTCGACGTCGAAAATCTCGCCAACCGCGGACGGAAGGGCCGCAGGTCGTCACAGGGAAGCCCGATGTTTGTCTCGGCGATCTCGACGATTCACGAGGGCGAGTTCTACTATCGCGGGAAAAGTGCGACTCGGTTGGCGCTCATCAAGAGCTACGAGGAAGTGGCCGCGCTGTTGTGGGAGGTCGATCCTGCCCGGCTGACATTCCGGCCCGATATGGAAATGGTCACAACCTTGCGTCGCCAGTCCCGGGTCCTGCCGACCGACCTGCTTCCCTTCGAGCGGATGAAGATCCTGATCGACCTGGCCGCGCCGATGGACCCGATGCGCCACGATCTGAACTCCGCTTCGGTGATAAAGCGGGTCAGCACCCTGATGGCGACCATGATCGAGGCCATGCCGGTGATCGAGAGACAGGGCGGACAAGAGTATAAGCCCTCGGGTGAAGAAAGTTTCGCGCGCCGGGTCTGGTCGCGGCTGTGCCCTGAACCGCCCAGCGATGCGCTGATCCGCGCGCTGAACGCAGCGATGATCGTGACCGCCGACGCGGACGTGACCACGCCGACGACCATCGCTGCCCGAATGGCCGCGTCCGTCCATACCGACATCTATTCGGTCCTAGCGGCCGGGATGCACTGCAGTGGCGGCAAGGTGCAGTCGGCCTCCTCGCTAGCGGTCGAGGGCTATCTTGACGGGCTGAATAACGAAAAGAGCATCAATCAGTTTATCGGGGAGCGGCTGCGCGAGGGGCAGGTCCTGTCCGGCTTCGGACATCAACGTTTTCCAGACGGCGACCGCCGCACACGTCCGGTGCTCGACATCCTGACCTCGTCAGACTCCGCCACCCCGCGGAGCCAGAAGTTGGCACAGTTCCTTGCGATCCAGAAACAGCGCGGCATTGCCCCCCCCAACATTGGCTTCACCATCGCCGCGCTTGCCTACGTCGCGGGTATGTTGCGCGGCTCGGGCGACCTCATTTTTGCCCTAGCCCGCATGGCTGGCTGGACCGCTCATGCGATGGAGCAATACCAAAGCAAACATGAGCAGAACCGGCCTACCTCTCTTTATATCGGTCCGCCGCCGGAATCCGCGGAATGAAGAAGTCGAGCTTCCTTTTCGACAGGGTGAAGCATGGTATGATGATTGATAAGGAGCGGGTCGAGCCCTAGGCACCTCATTTGAGCGGGGTAGGGCGGTAATATTGCCTCCAAGAAAAAGCCGGGTAAAGCAAGCAAGACCCAGCTCCAATATGATCAGCCAGCCGTCGATGAAAAGGCGCGGTTCCTAACGGATATAGCCTCTAGAAACCGCGGATAGGTCGCAAGCCACTTGCTGAGCACGAGGAATTACGTTTTGACTGAAACACATCGATTCAGGCCGACAAACTGGCACAATGTCTTCGCGGCAATGAAGCCGGCTTTGGTTGTAGCGAGCGGTGACACTATCATCACCGAGACACTTGATGCGGCAGGGACGAATGCTCGAGGTGAGCAAAAGGCAAATCGCCCCAATCCGATGAACGGGCCTATTTACGTGGCAGGTGCAGAGCCGGGAGACGCTCTTCGGGTTGAAATCCTGAGGATTGACCCGGTGCGTGCAACGGGCTGGACCCGTGCCGCCCTCTCGGCGAATGTTCTGGAGCCGGAATATGCCCGCAATCTCCCTCCCAGAGATGTATGTAATTGGATTATTGATCTGGAGACATCGACTGTCCAGCTCGCGACTCCGCCCGCCACACTTAAGCAGTTAATCCTACCATGTGCTCCAATGATCGGGTGCTTCGGCGTTGCTCCCGCTGGGGGCGTGGCTATCTCGACCGCCACCAGCAGCCGAAACGGTGGAAATATGGATTATCGCGGCTTCACTGCCGGATGCAGTGTAAGTTTCCCTGTGGGCGTGACCGGTGCGCTCTTTTTCCTGGGAGACTGCCATGCTGCACAAGGTGACGGCGAGATAGCCGGTACTGGTGTGGAAACCTGTTGTGATGTCGAGCTCCGCTTGACACTCGAAAAGCATCGTTCGATTGGATGGCCTCGCGGAGAGTTGGATGATCGTATCTTCACCGTGGGCAATGCACGCCCGCTTGATCAGGCGCTTCAGCACGCGACAACCGAGATGGTAGTTTGGCTCAAGTCAGATTATGGCCTGTCGGATTCCGATGCCGCGCATCTACTCGGTCAGACCGTCCGTTATGAAGTTGGGAATGTCTATAACCCCGCGTATACGATGGTTTGCAGCATCGCAAAAAAATGGCTTCCAGAAAAGCCAAATCAGGTATGACTCGGAGCAGAGAGGACTTGGTGAAGGTTTAATCTGGCACTTTCAGAAAGGATTTTGCTTTTCAAAGGGTTCGTATCACGTCATCGCGAGGAGGTACCGGGTTCGTTTACGATTTGGCCAGGAAGAAAGTTGACTTCGGCTCAGTATTCGATGCCTGCCAGATCGTGACGACGCACGACGTCCGGTGCCGGGCAGGCGCCGGAAGGTACGCGAGTAGAGATAGGAAGAAAATAATATCATACGTCACGCGTCCGGACTCATACCCAAAAGAAAACCGTTGCCGCGGGGGCGATGGCTGACAGAAGGAGTAGCCAACCCTGCGCCAGTCATTCGGTCGTCCGAACGTGTTCTCAATCTCGTGATGGCGTCGAAAGACCTTGGAATCCTGTGGACAATGTTCTTGCGGTTTCGACGGGATGCATGCAGGATCAAATGTCTCTTTTTATCACCCTCGCCGAACTGATCAGCTCCATACCGACGCTTCATGCTACCAGGACTCGTTGAATTGAACTATTCTTGTTGCGGATCGCCTCTGGATCGCCGCCCGCGCTACATTCCAAATCGCCGGTCGCTTCCCGCACTTCAGCCAACGAGACCAGCGACGCCGGGTTCACGGCCCGACCATACGCCGTCGATAGAGATATCATTGACTTCGACCAAAATGAACTATCTGAAGGTGTTCTTTTGACTTCGCGTGTGCGAGGTAATAAGGCGAATAGCCTGGGTTTAGACATTGACGCTTGCCGACGAATAACATTGGGTAGTAGTTGCTCGCGATATAGTCACACGGTGGTAACGGCGACCCCGGCTTCCTTTACGATCGATAAGGCCTCGTGGCTGGCGTCTGAATTGGTTACGATTTCGTCTATGTCTTCAACGCCGCAAATAGTAAATAGCGCCGGTGGCCTGAACTTTGTGCTGTCGGCCAAGAGAATGATATGTCGGGCAGCGTGGATCATCGCGCGCTTCATAGCGACTACATCCTGCGACGTCTCCGTCAGAAGGGCTCCACTTACGGAATGGGTGCCAAGCAGTGCTAAGTCGACGTGCAATTCGTTCAGAAATGCGAGGCCGGGGTTTCCGTAAAGTGTAGCAGAACCGCGCCGCACGCTGCCACCCACCACGATGACTGCGATAGATCTGCTGGCTGCAAGTACCTCGGCGATTTGCAGAGAATTTGTTATAGCCGTGATCTCTGACTTTCGGCGAGCTATTTCCCGCGCCGCTGCGAGGACCGTTGAGGAGCTGTCGAAAAGAACTGTCTGACCGGTCAAAATTTGCGTAGCTGCATACACCCCTAGAGAAGCCTTGGCCTGCGATTCGGTCGCTGCGGCGAGCTCGCTGTCGAGCTCGAATGACGAGAAGTGGCTCTCCGTCAATACCGCGCCTCCGTGCGTCAACCGTACAAGGCCGTGCTCGCTCAAAACGCGCAAATCGCGACGGACAGTGGAATCAGAAACGCCGACAGCATCGCTTAAGTCGCCGATCGTGGCGGCCATCGCGTCTCTGAGTACTTGAAGAATCCGGGCGTGCCGTTGTTCCTTAAGCATGTCACGTCCTGCGTTCGGTGACGATCGCAACATTGCCGTCGCCGTCGCCGTCGAAAGACACGAACAGCGAGCGAGCTTGTAGTGCGTCGGTCGCGGGGTAGTCACTCCGCAGATGTGCTCCGCGGCTCTCGCACCGCGCGAGTGCTGACTCTATGATTGCGCGGCCTACAAGGATGCGATCAGCGGTCGCTGCAGCGGGCGAAAGAGGGTTTTCGCTGGAAGCGCCAAGGCCTTCGGCGAGACGAGCAAGTTGATTGGCAGCGTCGGCCAGGGTCTCACCATTGCGGACAATGCCAGCGGCGTTGGACAGGCATTGCGATACCTCAGCATTGACCTGTGTTAGAGCCCTGCCGTCAGCGTCTGCAGGGGAACAGATGTTGTAATTTAAGGAGGTTGGCATTGTTCCGAACCGCGTCGCGGCAGCCACTCTTGCGGCGGCCGCGCCCGCAATCCAGCCCGCTGCTAGCACATCCGTCCCACTGCCGCCAGCCAGGCGACCAGCGCCATGTACACCGGCAGCTGCTTCTCCAGCAGCGAAGAGCCCACCTACACGGCTCTGCCTGTCTCGATCTACGGCGACTCCGCCTAAGCATGTGTGTGGTGCCGGCCAGACGGCAACCGGGGATTGCGTCATATCGATCTCATGTTTCCGCATGAATGTAGCGAGCCAAGGATAGCGATCAATGATGGACGGATCCAAACCTGTTGCGTCGAACCATAGTCCCCCTTCCTTCAGGGTCGTTCCGGCGGCGCTCTGACGTGCCATTTCGCGTACAAGATCTTCTTTGCCAATGCCGGCCTCACCTTGAGGCCGCCGCTCGAGCAGGAAACGTCTGCCGTTCACATCGCGCATTACCGCGCCGTCCCCGAACAACGTAGTCGGTATAACATATCGAGAGATTTCTTTTGGTGCATGCCCCACAAGGGGCTCGAACTGAAGAAATTCCATGTCTGCTAGTTCGGCACCGGCGCGCAGTGCCAGCGCGGCGGAGGCACCATACACATCGCGAGGGTAGGTTGATTGGGCAAATAGGCTCCCGACGCCGCCACTTGCTAGGATCACAGCGCCAGCGTCGATCATGACGGGATTCCCACCGCGCGGATCCTGAGCGACTACCCCGCGTACACGACCGCCATTGACGATCAGACGTAGCACACGCAGCCGTTTGCGCTGGACGCTGCGTGTTTTAAGTGCACGGCGCAAGATCGTCGCTGCTTGACCTCCCCACATCGCACTAGGCGTAAAGCAGCATCGCGGACGGGACGATCCGGAAGCATGACGCAGTACAAGCTTTCCATCGACTTCAGCAAAGCCGACACCTAGTTCGCGTAGTGCACGAAAGGCTTGCTGCGCAGCTGAAACAGTGTCTTCGACCATAGTCGGAATGTTGATACCACAGCCTTCCCGCAAGATGTCGTCGCGATGAGCAGAGGTTGTGTCTTGATTGTCAGCTCCGTCGACCACGACATTGACCCCTTGAAGCCAACCGGAGGCACCGCCTCCCAGCCCAACAATAAGAACCGAGGCCCCAGCGTCGCGGGCACGCAGAGCAGCGACCAAACCGGCGATGCCCTCGCCAATCACGACAACGGCAGCTGAAATATTGCCGGTCATAGGGAGCCCTCACTGACGGCGTCTCGGTCAGCATTCGCAAGTTGAACAGGCCAGCCGATCATACCATCATTACGCCTGCATCCTCGAGTGCGGAACGAACAACAACACCGTCCATTTCACCTATATTGGCGTTTGTATCCTTAGACATTGCAGCGGCGTAACCGCAAGCCTCTCCAATCGCAAGGCAGGTGCCCATTACCCGAACTGAACCAAACGCTTGATCGGACGCCGAGATGCCGCGGCCACTGACAAGGAGATTGTCGAGCGTTGTGGGCACCAATGACTTGAACGAAATGCCAAAGCGTCCGCCACCAACACGCTGAAATCTCGCTGCACCGTCAATTGGATCGTGGATGTCGATTGGATAACCACAAAGCGCGATGCTGTCGTCTGGAATGTGACCCTCGATCGCGTCTTCATCGCTCAGCGTGTAAACCCCGTCGATATGCCGAGTCTCACGGATTCCGATATATGGAGACGTCCGGGTGATATAAGCCTCTTCGAAGCCAGGAATATTCTCTCGCATGAACTTCGCAAACTCTACCGCGATTCGACGCGACGCGACTTCGGCCCTTGAAAGCTCGCGGGCGTCAGCGCCGTTCATGCCGATAATCTTGACAGCGTTTAGATTAACAATCTTGGGATAGATCGAATTGCCCCAGCACGTGCCTTTGTCCCCAAGACGGATTCCGATTTTCTCGACCTGTTCGCGCCAAGGCGTGAAGTTCAGAGCGAACCAGACGTAGTCCTCGGCATCCATGCCTGGTTTGACAGCCATACCGAAGCCCTCGCCGATAGCTTCCATCATCCGAGTAATGTCAACTGGCGCCATCGAAAGGCCCAGAGTCATGGGCTGCATGGCCCCGTCTCCGAAACGACCGCTGCGGACAGGAACTCCCGCCCGGAACGCTATGTCGGCATGCCCGGTCGCGTCAACAAAAGAACGAGCGATGAATTCTATTTCGCCGCTATTTGACCAGGCCTTCACCGAGGCCAGCCTCCGGCCCTCTACGATCGGCTCCGTCGCAAGCGTGTGAAACCAACATTCGACACCAGCTTCTTCGAGCATATCGAGCGCACATTTCTGTAGCACCGCCATGTCGACTGGTGTGGTGGAATACATGTGTGCGTTTTGCAGATGAGTGGGTCCGGTTGATCCACCCTCATCAATACAGCGTTGAATCAATTCCCAAGACACGCCCCCAACGACGCGGTTGCCATGGTCATCCTGAAATCCGTGCAGACATAGTCCTACATTGACAGTGCCGGCAACCATCGCCGATCGCTCTACAAGCGCCACGCGCAGACCGCGGCGCGCGGCAACAATTGCTGCCGACAGGCCGCCGGGGCCAGCGCCGAATACCACAAGATCATAGTGCTGTTTAAGAGTTTCTTGCATGTCTTTCCTCATTATTTGGGAACGTATCCGAAGGTCTCGGGCAGCCACAACACTACGCTGGGCACCAAAGTGAGCAGTACGATTACTGCCACCATCACCGCCAGGAATGGCACGAGAGGGCGTATTAGATCTTCGATTTTATCGCCGCTGATCGCGCAGCCTATGAACAAACACAACCCAACGGGGGGCGTGACGTTGCCTATCACCATCGCCAATGCTGCAATCATGCAAAAGTGAATTGGGTCGATCCCAACCGATAGTGCTGCCGGGAAGAGAATTGGCATTACCATCAAGACCACTTCACCCGCGTTCAGAAACGTGCCAAGAACCAGAAAAATGGCTATAGACGCGGCAAAAAAACCGAAGCGGCCAACGTTGTATTGTACCAACAGGTCGGAGACTTGCTGCGGGACGCCAGAAAACGTAACCAACCATGCGAAGGCTGATGCCAAAGCCAGCAACATTCCGACGAATGCAGTGGTCGCAACCGTGTTGTGCATAACAGTTCCTAGATCACGCCACGCAAATTCACGGTACC
Source organism: Silicimonas algicola (assembly GCF_003970735.1). GTDB lineage: Bacteria > Pseudomonadota > Alphaproteobacteria > Rhodobacterales > Rhodobacteraceae > Silicimonas > Silicimonas algicola. The sequence goes on along the minus strand of NZ_CP034588.1, from coordinate 2,622,700 downwards.
ATACAACCGTGATGAAGAGCGCCCAAGCTAAGGCAACGACTGCGGACTCTACGATGGTGACAAGGCCCGACACGATAGCTCCGACGATAATGAATGGCGTAACGAGGACAGGCAGGGCATCGGTGCATATCCGCACAGCTTCTCGAAACGGTGGCGTGGGCTGGCGCGGGTAACCGCGTTTCTTTGAGATGATTACTGCGACGGCGATCATACCTAGCATGGAAATGAGTGCGGGAAGATAGCCGGCGAGGAATAGCATCCCCACCGATTGTTCGGTCACCCAGGATATCAGTATGACAAGCACGCTTGGCGGCACGATCGGCCCAAGAGTCGAAGACGTGATCGTCACCACCGTCGAGAAGGAAGAACTGTAGCCCTGCTTCTTCATGAGCGGGATCATGATGCCACCAATTGCCGAGGTATCAGCGGTGGCTGATCCTGAAATTCCACCAAAGAAATAGCTGGAAACGATGTTGACGATGGCGAGACCGCCAGGAAGTCGCCCGACGAAGATGTTTGTCACATCGACAATGCGCGTCGACATTCGCCCGACCTTGAATATCTCACCGAGCATGATGAAGAGAGGGATTGTTAGTAGCGGCCAGGCACGCGCCATGGCGCCAACCGATTTTTGCACAACAATGATCGGATCGAGATATGGGAAAGCAAGTAGCAGGGTCACGACGAGTGACCCTGCAAGCGCCAGTGGCACCTGCATTCCCATGAAAATGAAAAGAAAAAGCAACCCAAAAAGCAGGATCATTTCCATCAGCGGCCGCTCTCGTCTTCGAGAATTCCTGTGTTGGCGCTCTTTGGATTTGCTAGGAAATCAAGTGTAATCGAAGCGAGCAAAAAGCTGAACCCGACTGGGAAAGCGGCATAGACCCATGCCCAAGAGAAGCGGAGCACTGTTGTCTGGCTGTTCGCAGACTTTAGCGTCGTCTCGACCCCCTTCCAAACCAAAAACATCAGCAACATGATCATCAGTAGGGACGTGAGGGTGTTGATCACTGCTCTTGCACGAGTCGGTAGCATTTGAACCAGCCAATCGATACCGATCATGCTGCCGCTTCGATATGCCACCGACGCTCCGAGAAAGATGAGCCAAGTGAAGAGAAAACCGGCCAGTTCTTCAGGCCAGGCGAACGGGTATTTGAATATCATTCGGCTGACGACCTGTAGAAGCAGAACACATGCGATGGCCACGGTGATCGCGCCTGTCACGAAGACAAGCGCGCTGTGCACGGACCGCTCTAATTTTCTGATCAGATGCATCGTATCCCTCACTAAGTCAGACGCCGCGCTAGCGATCGCGCGGCGTCTAAATTTAGTTTCAGTTGGACTCGACGATCTGTGTGAGCAGATCTGCCGCCGCACCGGGATGCTCCGCGGCGAAGGTTTCGTAGACCCCGGTCGATCTCGCGCTCCAAGCTTCTAGGTCGCTGACCTCGTGAACCGTAGCCACTTTGGCGGACGTCGTATAAATGCCGTCTTGAAGTTCAGTAAACGTTTCTAATGCAAACGTGGAGTTCTCGTCTGCCGCCTGCTGAACAGCTGCCTGCAGATCTGTAGGCAAGCTTTGCCAGACGCTTTCCGAGATTGCCAGCGTGCTGGCAATCTGAACGTAACCGATGCGTGTCAGATGCGGAGCGACTTCGTAGAAGCTGCGCGAGTTGTAGCTTTCTGCCCACCCTTCGGCACCGTCTACGGCGCCGGTCTGCAGCGATGTATAAAGCTCCGAGAACGAGATCGGTGTCGGAATGGTGCCCAGATCCTCCCAGGCTTTCACGACGTAGGGATCTTCCCAAACACGCAACTTCATTCCTTGCACGTCTTCTAGGCTTTCTACCGGCTCTTTAGTGTAGAGGTCACGCACACCCATCCACCAATAGGAGAGAGGCCGGATCCCTGCAGAAATCAGTATATCGTCACAGATGGCCTTGAACTCGTCTGTTTGTACGGCGTCAAGCAAGGCTTGTCCGTCAGTGAACAGGAAAGGCAGGTTCAGGATTGAAATGCCTGAGCAAAGTCCGCTCAGCGCCGCTGGAGTCAGTCTGGCGGTCGCAATAGTTCCAGACTGCATTTGCTCAACCATTTGCCGCTCGTCGCCCAACGCGCCGCTATCGAAGACCTTAAACGAGATGCGACCGTCGCTTAGTTCCTGTACTCGTTCGACAAAATTCATGTTGACGGGGAAGTCTGCATGCTGTGCTGGATTGAGGCTGGCATGGACAAATGTGAATTCCTGCGCACTCGCTGGTACAGCAATTGCGGTTAACAGCGCCGTCAGACTGGTCGCTAATGCTCTGGATTGATAGCTCATTGTCTCTCTCCCTTGAGTTTGGATTCTCGTTTTGCTTTTTCCGCCTCGGACTGATCTTCTACTCTCTCACGGCCGCGTATCAGTTTCAGCGCGACCTCGATTGCCTCCACCATGCTGTCAGCGTTGGCGGTTCCGCTTCCAGCGATATCGAAGGCTGTGCCGTGGTCGACCGACGTCCTCACCAGCGGCAAGCCGAGCGAAATGTTTGTGCCGTGCAAATCCCATTTGCCCGATGCAGGGTCGATCTTAAATCCAAGCAGCTTGAAGGGGATGTGACCCTGATCATGATACATGGCAACCACGGCGTCATACTGTCCACCTACATGCTTCACGAAGACGGTGTCACCAGGCACTGGACCGTCGACATCAAGCCCGGCTGTGCACAATGCGTCAATTGTTGGGCGAATAACTAGATCATCTTCGATGCCGAAATTGCCCCCCTCGCCGGCGTGCGGGTTTAACGCTGCCACAGCGATGCGTGGATGCTTAATGCCGAAAGCGCGTAGTGCGTCTGCGGTGAGACGCACCACTCGCTCGAGCCGCTCGGGCGTCACGAGCTTAGGTACTTCGCTCAGTGCGACATGGGTGGTGACGTGACTGATACGGACCGGGCCGTGGGCCAGCATCATGACGGCCTGTTGCGATCCGGTCAGATAGGCAAGCATGTCCGTGTATCCCGCGAACCTACGTCCAGCGAGAAATAGAGCCTCTTTGTTGAGGGGTGCAGTGACGATGCCGTCGGCAGCACCGGAGCGAACGAGACCGACACAGGCCTCAGCGGCACGGTAAGCCACTTCTCCAGCTGCGGCACTAAGCTGCCCGAAGGCATGTGAGTGCGGCTCTTCTTCGACACCAATGATCCGAACCCCCGGCAGATGGATAGCCCCACGCAGCGCACCGTAATTTAGCTCTTCGCTACGGGATACTGCTGCGCTGCTCCCGACCAGAAGCAGCTTCAACTCACCAGCAATCAGACGCTCTTTGAAGGTAAGGGCCGCTCTCAGGCTAATTTCGGGACCGATCCCTGCGGGATCGCCCATGGCCAAAGCTAACGTTGCTGATGGCAGTCTTTCACTCATGATCAAAACATGTCAGATTTGGGCAATATATGTCAAACGTTTTCGCCGTTGAGCGGCTTGGCCCACGTCGGTAGCTCGTAAGGTCCCCGCGAAACGCGACACCATGACCACCCAAATTTAGTGGACCTCGAGCTAGCTTCACCAGATCGCTGATGGCGGAGATTTCCTTTTTCCTGAATGGGCTCCCACGAGCCACGTGGTCGGGGTGTTCACTACCATAGTCCTTTTGGCCCGGGACAGCCTACCGAACACCGACGCCGGCCAGTTCAGCCCGGCCAAGCGGAATGTCTCTGGACGGAGCCTGTGGTCTAGCGCGGCGCGATGACGATCATCACCTTGATCGTCAGGCAGGTCTGGATCGCGGCATCGCTGTCACCTGGCTGTTGGCACAACATCTCCCTGCTGCCGGTTTCGTGATTGCGAAGATAAGATCGTGACGATGTAATTGGAGAGAGAACGTTTGGGCGCGAGTTCAAGGTGAGGTCGTCAACCTTGTAACCGAGGGACGCGTTGCGGTTGTTGCAACCTGCCGAGATCTGGAGGTGGCTGAGAGCGTGTTGGGGCGTTGGATGCGGGAGCTGACTGCGGCACCCGTGGCGGCGTTTCCCGCGAACGGACTGATGGGGGCCGATTTGGCCGAGATCGCGGCGCTGAAGAAAGGCTGAAGTAAGAGGTCGCCGGGTGTCCTTATGCTTGTAACGTCTTCGCGTTGCTTGCAGATGTGCGTCTGCACTCTCGCGGAGACCCCGAGCCCCTGCGTCATGCCGGTACTCAGCAGCCCCGAGCGATCAAACTAATTTAAGAGATCGCAGCGGCTAAGCCTAAAATCGTCGAGATCGCGCGTGCGACAGGACAATCGCCCCGCGCGTTGGCGGCGCGTTGGGTAAGCGATGAACTCGGCATGACTTGGAGCGAAGCTCTGCGTCGGTTCCGGATCATCCCGGCCGTCGAAGCGCTGTCGCTGCTGGCAAGCGTCTGGGGCTTGATCCAACGGTTACTCTGACAAACGGTTAGTCGCGCTAACCGACAAATGGACCTGAACGAATTGACTGTCTCTACGCCGCGCGTGCCGGGGGCATGTCGGGGCCCTCCGACAGCTCAACATCGTGCAGCATTCACGCTGCCCTCGCCATACTTGACCTAATTCGTTCGAACGAAGTAGAGTTACGCTTAACTTCCGGTTCGCTTCGCGCGATCCGCCGCCCGGGGAGCGACAGACCAATGACGACCCAGGCTAGCCTCCGATCCAATCCGAAGGTTGAACTCCTTGAGGCGGCGAAGCGTGTCCTCCTGGAGGACGGATATGCCGGCTTGTCCACCCGCGCCGTGGCGGCCGAGGCCGGAACCCAGATGAGCCAGATCCGCTATCACTTCGGATCCAAGGAGGGCATGGTGCTCGCCCTCTTCGAACACATGAACGAGGCGCTGATCGCGCGCCAGGCCGAGACCTTCCATCGCCCGGACCTGACTGTCTCGCAGAAATGGTCGCGCGCCTGCGACTATCTCGAGGAAGATCTCGAGTCTGGCTACGTACGCGTGCTACAGGAACTGACCGCGGTCGGCTGGTCCAACCCCGCCGTGGGCGATGCGATCCGCCGCGCCGTTGCGCAATGGCAGTCGCTCATCCTGGAACTCGTGAGGGAGGTCGAAGGGCAGATAGGCTCGCTGGGGCCGTTCCGCGCCGAGGAAATCGCGACGCTCATTGGCGCCGCCTTCGTCGGGGCGGAGTCGCTGATCCTTCTCGGCTTCGACGACACACAGCATCCAATGCGCGCTGCCCTTCGCAATGTCGGCGACCTCATCGGCATGACGGAAGCCAGAAAGGAGACCTGAGCCATGCGCGCCGCACATCCCCATACCGGAGGCAGGATTGACCGCGAGGGGGTCGGGCTGCACTACGAGATTTACGGAACTGGCCCCCGCACCATCCTCTTCATCCCGACGTGGATGTTCATCCATTCGCGCGGCTATAAGGCGCAGATCCCCTATTTCAGCGATCGCTACCGCTGCGTGACCTGGGACCCGCGCGGCAACGGGAAGTCGGACCGGCCTACGGATTCCGCCTCCTACGGTCAGGGCCACTACGTCGCCGATGCGCTGGCCGTGATGGACGCGACCGACACTCTCGAGGCTATCGTCTTCGGGTACTCCCAGAGCGGGCCGACCTGCGCCATTCTCGCGTCCTACCATGCCGACCGGGTGACGGCGGCGATCACCGTGGGCGCACATACGCCACTGGTTCCACGGCATGCGCACAACAGCGAGGCGAGCTACAACTCGGACCTCGGTGCGCACAGGCCGCAGGGCTGGGAGAAATACAACCGCGGGTACTGGCAGACGGATTTTCCGGACTTCGCGCAGTTCTTCTCCGAGCAGCTCTTCGTCGAGCCGCATTCGACCAAGCAGCAGGAGGACGTCCGGGGCTGGGCCGAAGGGACCAGCGGCGAGATTCTCGCCGCCTCGATGAGCGCGCCCTATGCCGGGCAGTATGCGCTCGACGAGGCGGCCTACCGCCGGATTTCCTGCTCTATGCTGATCGTGCACGGCCGGAAGGATCCGATCGCGCCCGTCGCCGCGTCCGAGAAGGTGGCCGAACTCACCGGCGGGGAGCTTGTCATCTTCGAGGAGGCCGGACATGCGCCGCACGCGCGTTTTCCGGCCCGGTTCAACGCCGTGATGCGCAACTTCCTCGAACTCTTGCTTGATCCGTCTGCGTCCGAGCCGCGCAAAGACGCCGTGAGGTCAAGGCGCCCGAAACGTGCGCTCTATCTCTCATCGCCCATCGGTCTGGGTCATGCCCGCCGCGATCTGGCGGTCACGCGTGAACTGCGCAAGTTGCACCCCGAGCTGCAGGTGGACTGGCTGGCGCAGGACCCGGTCACCCGGTTTCTCGCGGCCAACGGCGAGACGCTCCATCCCGCAAGCCGCCTTCTCGCGAACGAAAGTGCGCATATCGAGGAGGAGGCGGGAGAGCACGATCTGAACGCCTTTCAGGCTATCCGCAGCATGGACGAGATCCTGATCAAGAACTTCATGGTGTTCCAGGATGTGCTCGAACAGGAGTCCTACGATCTGGTGATCGCCGATGAGGCTTGGGACATCGATCACTACTGGCACGAGCATCCTGAACTGAAGCGCGCCCAGATAGCCTGGTTCACGGATTTCGTGGGTTGGGTGCCGTTTGCGGAGAACGGCCCGCGCGAGGCCTTCCTGACCACCGACTACAATGCCGAGATGATCGGGCACGTCGAGAACCACCCGCAGGTCCGGGACCGCGCGATCTTCGTTGGCGGCACGCAGGATATCGTCGACCTGTCGTTCGGAGACGGTCTGCCGTGGATGCGGGACTGGATCCCGCGGCACTACGAGTTCTCCGACTATATCATCGGCACACATCCCTCCGCCTTCGGCTCACGAGCCGACCTGAGGGCGGAGTTCGGTTACGACGGCGGGCGCAAGACCTGCATCGTGGCGGTGGGCGGCTCTGGCGTGGGAGCCCAGCTGATCCGGCGCATCCTTGCGGCGTATCCCCATGCCCGCGCACGGATCCCGGAGTTGCGCATGATCGTCGTCACGGGGCCGCGGCTGGACCCGGCCGCCTTCGACTGGCCGGAGGGCGTGGAGGCACGCGCCTTCGTTCCCGATCTCGATCGCCACCTCGCGGCCTGCGACCTCGCCCTCGTTCAGGGGGGCCTCACCACCTGCATGGAGCTTGCCGCCGCGGGCACACCCTTCCTGTACTTCCCGCTGCGCAACCATTTCGAGCAGAACTTCCACGTCGCCGCCCGGCTCGACCGCTACAACGCCGGGCGCCGCATGACCTATGCCGAGAGCAGTCCCGAACGCATTGCCGAAGCCATGCTGGACGAACTGCAAGCGCCGCGCGTACCGCACCCGGTCGCTCGCGACGGCGCCGAGCGCGCGGCGGCGATGCTGGCGGAGCTTCTGTGATAATGCGCAGGAACGGAGCGGCGACAACGCCGGGCGCCACCGCTTCGAGAACGGGAACATGACACATGAAGAAATTCGCATTTGAGCTGATCGAGACAGGTCAAGGGCCCGCCGTCCTGATGCTGCCGGGCTCCTATGCGACGCCTGCGGCATGGAAGGGTATCCAAAACGCTTTGAAGACCCCGTTTAGGCTACTGTCCACTAGCTTGCCTGGCTACGGCACGACACCGGAGGTCCGACCAGTGGACGATGCAGACATTGATCGTTTGGTCGATTTCGTTGGCCAGGTTGTGGATGCGGTTGGCGAGCCGGTGCATGTTGTCGGCCATTCGTGGGGAGCGCATCTTCTCCTCGCGGCGGTGCTGGCGCAAAGGATCAAGCCTCAGAGCGTCGTCTGTTTCGAAGCCAACCCGATCTTCGCGCGACCGCGCAATGGACCCTTTCCGTGGCGGTCAGACATCGAGGCTTTGGTTCATCGCTTCGGGACCGCCTTGGCCGAGGGAGATCCGGAAGCAGCCTCGATAATCATCGACTTCTACAGCCGCCCGGGGACTTTCCGCGGAATGCCCGAAAATGTCCGAGCTTTTTGCCGTGCGACGGCGCCGACGAACCTCCGTGATTGGCACTCAGCCGCTACCTTCACACCTCTCTTCGAGGCCTTCGCTACCCTCGACCTTCCTGTCACTCTGGTGCGGGGTAGGGATACACCTGTTCCGATCGTTGACGTTACTGAGCACCTCGCGGCCAACATTCCGCGTGCGTCCAAGAAGGTTGTAGACGGCGCGGACCACTTCCTGATTTCGACGCACCCAGCCGCCTGCGCCGAGATTCTGGAGGCTCACATTTGCGATGCCGGCCGATGAGGCTGCGTAATCGATGTCGGCAAGCACCCTAGTTCGAGAAGCACGTCCTCTTCGGGCTCGGAGCGAAGCTGCATAACCGCAGGGTAAGCCGAGTTGCACCTCTTGCCGGATGTCGACGGCCTGATCCGGATTGACAGCTCGCTCGAAGCGAAGACCAAGTGAATCTGTCGTCAGACTCCGACTCGCAAGCTTCAAAGCGCGGCGGCATGTTGTGGGCTCGGATGCTTCGGAACAACTTGGATAGCGGAAAGCACTTGCGCCCACAGAATCGATCACTTCGGCCTTCGGGACAAACCGGTCGACGGACACACTGAATATGGCGCGACTTTGGACCGAAGGCTTGCAGCAATAACTTCGTACCTATATCTGTTGAAACGCTGAAGGCGAAAAAAGGAACTATCGTGGCAAAATCTCCCGACTTGAATCGGATGACACTTAAGGAACTGAAAGCGCTGAGTTCAGATATTGAGCAGGCCATTGCAGACGGGGAGAAGGCTCGCAGGGCAGATGCTTTGAAGGCCGCGGATGAAGCAGCGAAAAGCTTTGGCTTCAGCCTCTCCGAGCTGACAAAAGGTTCGCGTTCGAAGGCACCGGCAACAAAATCCGCTCTACCTCCGAAATACCGGCACCCCGAGAATCCTGAGGTTACTTGGACGGGACGCGGACGTCGGCCGGGGTGGATCAGCGACGGCTTGGCGTCAGGGAGAAAGCTGCAGGATTTTGCAGTATGAGCGGTCAAGCCGTGTGGTTGTGCGGAGCGCTATAGCTCGGCTCGGCGCGAATAAGCGCAAGTAAATCTGTCTCAGCTCGCGTAGTTTAAAACGGCAGCCTGAGCAAAAACGTGCATCTCCGGGATTCCTGATCGCATGGTCCTTCGGCGGTCTGATGGACTATGGACGACACATCGTGCGGATCCAATGTCCGAGGTCTACGCGCTCTGGCTCGACTTGCTCGAGTTAGCGGGAAACCTCTGCCATTGCCACCCGAGGCCGGCCTGGGAAGCCCACGTCTGGGCGGTCGAGGTGAGCGATTGGCAACCTGCTATAGAGCTGGATGAAGTCTTTCAGATTAAGTTTGGTCAACACAAGTCCAGCGGCGCACATGAGGTTCAAGGGAAAATATCCTAAGTCCTTAAATGACCCGGAAATTGGGACTTGGCCGAATGCGAAATCGTGTGCGGCAGGTAAAGTACCAGCGATAGATGGGCGATGCATGCTTTTTATGCTATGATGTAGAGCTCCGAAGCAAAAATGAAGTTTTCTCGCAATGCTCGTCCGGTCGATGACAGTGACTGCCAAGCAGCTTAAACGATATGCGTCTCTGTTTGTATTGCTGAGGTAAGTCCGAACAGCGTTCTTCGCGCGTCATCGATGACCCAGTGCACGTGCACTGAGCTCGAAGCGTGTAACAATCAGGAACGGATGGTGAACATCCGTCCTTGCCTTTGAATTCTCACAATTCCTGTGGATAACTCACTAAAGGGACAGGCATCGTGAGACGGGAAGTTGGCGGACGGCGTTCATCCTCAGGCCGCACGCGCGGAGGCGCTCCTGCAAAGGTGCGTCTCGATCGATCTCGAGATCGATCCAAAGACCAATCGGCTCCAGACCTTCGCCGGGGTTCGCTTTGGACATGATGAGTCCTTCGTCTTCAGGCGTGGAAATGCCCCGGAGGCCCTCAATTCCCTCGATCGCTACACCGAGGCTTGCGAGTTCGTACTCGGGCACAACTTCATCAGCTTTGACGCGCCTCACCTAAGTGCCGCGAAAGGCGACCTGCGCCTGCTCAGGAAGCCGATCATCGATACGCTCTGGCTCAACCCGCTCGCGTTTCCGAGGAACCCCTATCATCATCTGGTGAAGCACTATCAGGATGGACGCTTGCAGGCCGGGCACGTCAACGATCCGGAACTTGACGCCAAGCTCGTGTTTGCAGTCCTCGAGAACCAGATCCAGGCGCTCTCCGACCTCGAGCGGGCTGATCCCGAGGCCGCGGGGGTTTACCATTTCCTGACGACAGCCCACGAAGGCCATGCGGGGTTCGACGCGGTCTTTCAACATCTGCGCGGCGCCCCCCGTCCAGGGCTGGCCGAGGCACAGGCTGCCATCCGGGGACGGCTCCGCGGCGAGGCCTGCGTCCTGCAGACCGAAGCCGTCGTCATGGACGCCGAGCGACACGGATGGCCGCTCGCCTATGCGCTGGCCTGGATCTCCGTGGCCGGCGGGGATTCCGTCATGCCACCCTGGGTGCGTCATCAGTTTCCCGAAGCCAGTCGTCTTGTCCGCCGCCTTCGCGACACCCCTTGCATTGATCCGGGCTGCGAGTGGTGCCGCGCCCAGAACGACCCCAGGAGTCTTCTGAAACGATGGTTCGGGTTCGACGGGTTTCGCCCGATCCCGGAAGGCCCCGACGGCAGGCCCCTGCAGGAGACCATCGTCGCGACCGCGATCGCGAAGACGCCGGTCCTCGGCATCTTGCCCACGGGGACCGGCAAGTCGGTCTGCTATCAGCTGCCGGCGCTGTCGCAGTTCACGAAGACGGGTGCGCTGACGGTGGTGATCTCCCCGCTTGTGGCCCTGATGGCCGATCAGGTGGAGGGCATGCGCCGGCAGGGGATCACCTCCTGCGTCACGATCAACGGCATGCTCTCTCTTCCGGAGCGTCAGGAGGCCCTGAACCAGGTCCGTCTCGGCGATGCCGCGATCCTGCTCATTTCGCCGGAGCAACTCCGGAGTACGTCCGTCCGCTCCGTTCTTAGCCAGCGCGAGGTGGGATACTGGGTGCTGGACGAGGCGCATTGCGTCTCGAAGTGGGGGCATGATTTCCGGCCGGACTATCGCTACGTGGGCCGCTTCATCAGGGAGTATTCGGGCGAGGAGGCACCGGCGCCGATCATCTGCCTGACGGCGACGGCAAAGCCCGACGTCATCCGCGATATCACAGCGCATTTCCGCGAACGCCTTGGCGCCACTCTCGAGCTTCTCGACGGAGGTGCGGTCCGCGACAACCTCTCCTTCGAAATCATTCCAACCGACAAGGGCAAGAAGCTCGGCGATATGGTCATGGTGCTTGAGGACGCGCTTCCGGCGCAGGGCTCCTCCGGCGCCATTGTCTACTGTTCCACGCGGTCGACGACCGAACGTGTGGCGGCCTTCCTGCAGGAGCGCGGGTTCTCCGCCGCCCACTATCACGCCGGCCTCACGCCGGAAGAGAAACGCGACGTTCAGAAGCAGTTTGCAGAGGGTGAGCTGCGCGTGATTGCGGCCACCAACGCCTTCGGCATGGGGATCGACAAGCCGGACATTCGCCTGGTCGTCCACCACGACATTCCGGGCTCCCTCGAGAATTATCTCCAGGAAGCGGGCCGTGCCGGTCGTGACCGGGACCACGCCCGATGCGTCCTCCTCTTCAGCCGCGACGACGTAGAACGTCAGTTCAGCCTCTCGGCCCGCTCCCGTCTCGAAAAGCGCGAGATCGGAGGCATCCTGAAGTCCCTCAGGCGTCTGGATCGGCGGACCAGGCAGAAGGGTGAGGTGGTCGCAACTCCCGGGGAAATCGTCCGGGAAGAGAAGGACCTGGAGTTCGAGCGGGATTCGGCGACGGACGACACCAGAGTCAAAACGGCGGTCTCCTGGCTGGAGGAGGCCGTCCTCCTGAAGCGCGAAGAAAACCGCGTCCGCGTCTTCCCGTCGTCGCTTCGCGTCCGAACGCTCGAGGAAGCCGCGAAGATCATCGCGACGGCGGACGCGACGGAGGGCTACCGCATGAAACTCACGGCGCTCGTTCAGAGCCTGATGACTGCCTCGCCAGATCAGGGCCTCTCGACGGACGAGCTCTGTGGCATGTCGGGCTTCCCGCCCGGTCTGATGCGCAAGGCGCTGAATGATCTTGAAACGCTGGGGATCGCGTCGAACGATACCGCAATCACCATCTTCGTGCATCTGGGCGTCGAAGACTCCTCCGAGAAGCGCCTCCTGGAAGCGAACAGTCTCGAGAAGGACCTGATCGACAAGCTGCGCGAGTTCGCGCCCGACCTCGATCTGGGGGCGGCGTCGACCCTCAACCTGAAGCTCGCCTCGCAAGGGCTCCGCGACGCCGGTCATGCGGCGGTCCGGCCCGACATCGTGGACAAGCTTGTCCGCGGGATCGCGCGAGATGGTCGCGACGACGGCGACGGCATCGGTAGCTTTCAGGTCCGCAAGATCGACAGGGAGCATCTCACGATCCGGATGCAGCGGACCTGGCAGGCGCTCTCGGTGACGGCCCAACTGCGTCGCCTCGCGGGACGGGTTATCCTCTCCGCGCTTCAGACTGTGGCGCCGGACAAGATCCGAGGCAAGGATATCCAGGTTGAGACAACCCTGGGAGCCCTGATGGTATCCCTCCGGAGCGATCTTGAGCTCTCGAGCGCTGTCACAGACCCGACCAAGCTGCTCGACCGGGCGCTTCTCTGGCTTCATGAACAGGGTGTCGTAACGCTCGGAAAGGGCCTCACGATCTTCCGACCGGCCATGACGATTCATCTGGCACCGGGAACGCAGGCCTTTACGGAAGCCGACTTCGAGCCTCTCAAGCTCCATTACCAGGAGCAGGTTCTACAAGCCCACATTATGGGCGCCTATGCGGAGAGGGGGCTTACGTCCATGAGCGATGCACTCAAGCTCGCGGAGGACTACTTCACGCAGGACCGGGACGATTTCGTTCAGAAGTGGCTGCCCGGACGGAGCGCCGAGTTGCGCCGGCAGACCACGCCTGCCTCCTGGAGAACCATCGTCGAGGACCTGGGCAACACCACCCAAGCGCGGATTGTCGCGGATGACCGGGAGCAGACCAACGTCCTGGTCCTGGCCGGCCCAGGATCGGGCAAGACCCGGGTTCTGGTGCACAGGATCGCGTATCTCATACGCGTCAAGCGCGAGAACCCGCGCGGCATTCTGGCCCTGGTCTACAACCGCCACGCCGCCACTGAAATCCGGCGGCGCCTCCACGATCTCATCGGGGATGATGCCCGTGGCGTCACCATTTCCACCTGCCATGGCCTCGCGATGCGGATGGTCGGCGCCAGCTTCGCGAAGCGGGCAGAAAAGGTGGAGAGCATCGACTTCGACGAAGTCATGGCTCAGGCTGTGGCGCTTCTGAAGGGCGATGGCCTGTCCCGCGACGAGGCGGAAGCGCAGAGAGAGACCCTCATCGAAGGCTATCGATGGATCCTCGTCGACGAATATCAGGACATCGGACCGGAAGAGTACGAGCTGATCGCGGCCGTCGCCGGGCGCTCGGTCGAAGACGAAGACCGACGGCTGAGCCTCTTTGCTGTCGGGGATGATGACCAGAACATCTACGCATTTACCGGGGCCTCTGTAGAGTTCATTCGTCGCTTCGAAGAGGACTACAAGGCGCAGCCCAGCCATCTGATCGAGAACTACCGATCGACGGCCAACATTATCCGAGCCTCGAACCATGTGATCGCACCGGCCGCGGAGCGCATGAAGGCGGGGCACGATATCGCCGTGAACCGCGCCCGCAGGGAAGACCGCCCCGGCGGCGCACTAGAGCGCCTCGACAGCGTCGGTCGCGGCCGCGTTCAGGTCTTCAAGGATGCCGGGGACCAGTTCGCCCAAGCCGTTCTTGCCGTCGAGGAGCTGGAACGGCTCTCAAAGATCGTTTCGGACTGGAGCTGGGCAAGAACCGCCATCATCGCGCGCGAGTGGAGGTATCTGCAGCCGGTTCGGAGCTATTGCGAGGCGCGCGGTATTCCCGTGCAGACGGCGAACGCCGATCCTCCGAACTTCTGGCGTTTGAGGGAAACCCAGACGCTCGTCGCCTGGCTACGGGGTCGCGAACGGTCCGGACTTCACGTGTCGGAGCTGGCAGCCTGGATGGAGGCTCAGCCCGAAGGGCCCTGGTGGTCGATCCTGAGGGAAGGCGTGGACGACTTCGTCCGCGAGGTCGGCGACCGCGAGACGGACCGCAAGGACGTCCTCGAGTGGTTGGCCGAATGGGGTCGCGACATCCGCAAACGCCAGAGCGGGCTTCTTCTTCTCTCGGCACATCGCGCCAAGGGCCTCGAATTCGACGACGTGGTCGTCCTCGACGGTGGATGGGACAAGCGATCCAGTGGCGAAGATCGAGACGCCGCGCGGCGGCTCTACTATGTCGCCATGACGAGAGCGCGGCGTAGCCTGGCGCTCGTGGCCATGAACTATTCACATGCCATCCTGGACGGCCTCAATGACGACGCGTTCCTGATCCGCGCTCGCAGACGAGAGGCTGTGGATGTCTCGGAGTGCTTGAAACTCTACCGAACGCTCGATCCGTCCGAGGTCGACCTCAGCTTTGCCGGACGCCTGCACGACGGGAACCCGACGCTTGGTGCCATGGAGCGCCTCGGGACGGAGGACGCACTGCAACTGGTTCAGCGCGGTGATCTGTGGCTGATGACGGACCGCGCCGGCACGGCCGTGTGTCGTCTGGCGAAGAAGTTTGCGCCGCCGGCCGGGGCGAGCTTCCTGCATGGCAGCGTCTACGCGATCTCGACGCGGTTCCGTGAAGATTCCGCGGAGGAATACCATGAGTACCTCAGGCGTGAGACATGGAGCGTTGTGCTGCCGGAACTGGTGTTTGGGCCGGCCCATCAGACTGAGCTTGTAGCGTCACCAATCGAGCGCAAAAGAGATGTTCCATCGGCAGACGAAGACAGAACCCTTGAGCTGCAAAGGATCCTCAGAGCGTCCGTCCGTGCCTCGTCGTCTTGGGATGAGCTTCAGGCGGCACTTCGCGTGGAAGGCCTTGAGCTCGTCCCGCGCGGGGGCGGACTGGTCTTGAGGTCGCTGTCTCATCGCTCCGATGTCCGCAAAGCGTCGGACCTTGGCTACGCGTACGCACGGTTAATCAAAAGATTTGGAGGCGGTTTCCCCGGACATCCCGCAACGTGGCTTGTCGAAAGAGTCCTTGGCGACGAAAGTGGCTCTGTGGTCGAGTGAACCCGCACGTCTTCATCGCCAAGTGACTAGAGAGCTCGCGGATCGGATGGACAAAGACGACAAGCCACACGGTTTTGCCAGCAAACGAGACATCGCCATGGTTGCACGTGCGACGATCGAACTGTTCGGCAACGGCGCCATTGCTAAGAGAAGGGAAAGGCTCTCCGAGGTCAAGGAGGGTGGGAACGTGCAGTCGATAGAGTACTGGCAGTTGCTCCTCGAGGAGGTTGAACGTTTGCACCGCCGCCGCCACAAATACTGACGTGGGACTGCCGACGTGATTGCCAATGTGCGGGGTCGCTGATCTGTCGGTGCATGTAAGGGTATAGCACTCGGCCAGCCTGTGGGACGGCAGCCAAGAGCCTATAACCCGGGACTAGGGGAGGAGTTATGCCGGTAGAGCGGGTCACCGACAGAGCTGCAGTTGAGGCAGCAATGAACGAATTCGACCTCCTGGGTCGGGACACGTTCCTGCATAAGTACGGCTTCAGGAGTGCAAACCGATACTTTGTCAAACGCGGCGACCGCCTCTATGACTCCAAGGCCATCTATGGGGTCGCGCACCAGATGCAGTATCCCGAACTGGGACCCAAGCGGTCAGCAGATTTCTCCGGTGGTGAGCGCCAGGTCCAAGAGCCTTTGGAGGCGCTTGGCTTCGAGTTTGAAGTTGCACCAGCTCCAGTAGGCGAAGTGCAGGATGCCGATGATCAGCCTAGGATCAGTTCGGAAGACGTCCGCTTGATCTCAAGCTCGCGATCCAAAAAATTCTATGCTGACCTCGCAATTGAGGAGCGCGATGCCTATGAGAAGGTCTCGAGCTCGCTCGAGCGGCTCGGGGATTTGCTGAAGTCGAAGTTGGCAAGCCCGAACAAATTCGAAGTACGGACAACGGCTGGCTTCCACGTCAAAAGCGGTGTTCGAAGCTTCATCCCGAAGGATCTTTGGTTCTCTGTGTCGCCGAGGGAAAACTCGAAAGACCTCGCTTCGATACCCCAGATGTTCATGATCGTTTCTGAGAGAGGCATTGAGTATGGGTTTGGTGCTTCCGTTTCTCCGACGGACTTCTCTCAGCAAGCTCCCAAAAGAGCCGTGCGAACCGCAGCTCCCAAGATCTTCGTCAGGCTCCCAGCGCCGGGTTCGGTCGAAGCGACAGGTATCGCTCAAGACATCGACGATGCTCCACCGTGGTTCTTCCGATCGAAGCACCGCCTAGATCCAAAAGAGAAGGAATTTTCTAGCCTTCAGGAGTGGCTTCGTTATCTGCAGTCCGACCGAGGGAAGAAGAACGCCGCAGGAACCATCAGTCGATACCTTCGGGGCGATGAAATCGACCATACCGACCTCAGCGAAGAGGTTGCCACGATGGCTCGCCTCTTTGAGCCACTTCTTGATCGGGAGTGGCACGCAAGACTGAGGGGTGTTGAGGGCGTTGAGGCAAACCAGGAACTGTTGGTGGAAGAGGAAAGCATGGAGCTGGAGGGCAGGACCGAGTTTGCCAGACTCCTTCGAAAGTTCATGGATACTTTTCGCAGGAGGCGTGAAGGGCCGTTCACAACGGAAGGAGAACTCGGCAGCACGATGCGAGATCTCCGCGACTGCTTACAGGACCTTCCATGCGTGTCCGCGCGACCGAATATTAGGGTCAAGGTCAGTGTGGGGCAGGGGAGTTGGACAAAGACTCCCTGGATTGCCCTTCTGGATGCGAGGGAGACAACAAGTACTCAGAGAGGCCGATATATTGTCTTCCTCCTCGCGGAAGACCTGTCGCGAACTTACCTCACGTTGAACCAGGGGATGACAGAGCTTGTGAGCAGGTTGGGCCAGCGTGGGGCAGTCGAGGAGATGCATAGGGTGGCCGAGCAGTCGCGCCCGTTGATCCTCGAACTACTGGATCCGGGATTCACGCTGGATCGTGATATCGATCTAGGCTCCGAGACAGCTGCCGCAAGAAACTACGAGGAGGGTACCATCGCGTACATGGAGCTTCTGTCCGAAAACCTCCCAGACGATCAGACCATCAATACGCATTTGGAATCTGCACTCCTAGCCTACGACCGACTGATCGCGCGTGAACAGAGCGTCATCCAGGAAGATGACGGGCAGCCCACTTGGGAGACTTATTCAATAGATGATGCGCTGGAGGAGCTATTCCTCGAGCGCGAAGATGTCGAGCGCTACCTCGACATTTGGCGCAACAAGAAGAATCTCATCCTTCAAGGTGCTCCGGGCGTCGGGAAATCCTTCATCGCACGACGCCTCGCCTACGCCCTCATAGGCTTCAAGGACGACAGTAAAGTTCAGACGGTCCAGTTCCACCAGTCCTACAGCTATGAGGACTTCGTGCAAGGGTACCGACCTAATGGAAATCTCGGCTTCGAGCGGAAGAACGGTACCTTCTACGAGTTTCGCGATCGGGCAATGCGGGACCCAAGCGGGACCTATGTGTTCATCATCGATGAGATCAACCGAGGGAATCTCTCGAAAATCTTCGGCGAGCTGATGCTCTTGATCGAGCCGGACAAGCGTGGTCCCACCTGGAAAACTCGACTGGCGTACGCCACGGAAGCTGACCTCGACTTCTTCGTTCCGGACAATCTCTTCATTCTCGGGATGATGAACACGGCGGACCGCTCGCTCTCGCTGGTGGATTATGCGCTCCGCCGTCGTTTTGCCTTTGTGGCCATGGAGCCGCTCTTTGGCGCTCCCAAGTTCCGTGCGCACTTGGAGGTACGTGGCGTCCCAGAGGACGTTGTCACCCGCATCGTCAACGCTATGGGCGAACTCAACCAAGCTATTCAGAGTGATCGCACAAACCTTGGTCCGGGGTTTCGGATCGGACATAGCTTCTTCACGCCCACCGCTACGGTGCGTGATCCAGACGGTTGGTATCGCCGCATCGTCGAGACGGAAATCTACCCTCTCCTTGAGGAGTATTGGTTCGACGCGCCGGAGACGGCGGATCAGTGGCGCGACCAGCTGTTGAGATGATCGGGTGACCATTCCCGTCCGCAACATCTATTACCTGCTGCTCTACGCCTGGGGGCACTTCAAGAGTGGTGCGGTGAGGGATGTTGGCGCCGACCAAAGCCCCGACCTCCCAAACCTGCTCGGCAAAGTTCTGAACGACGGAACGCACCGGCTTTTGCGGCGCGGCCTCGACCGCGGTTACGTCGAAGTGACAGAAGAGACCCGCTCTCCGCGCGGAAAGCTCCGACTAGACGTCATGACCAAGCAGCAGACGCTCCTGCGGGGTCTTGCCGTCTGCGACCTCGACGAACTCACTCCAGATGTGCTGCACAATCAGGTGCTAAAGGCCAGCCTGCTTTCATTGGCAAACTGCGGGGATGTAGAGAAAGGTCTGCAACACGCACTCCTGACATCTGCGCGCCGGATGACAGGCGTATCCCCCATCCGGCTTTCCGCCAGTCTCTTTCGCCGCGTGCAGCTTTCGCGAAACACTTCGCAGTATGGCTTCCTGATGCGAGTCTGCGAGCTCGTGTTTCACGCGCTCCTGCCGGACGAGGAGGGCGGCGGCTCGAAGTTCCAGAGCATCCTGGACGACGAGACACGAATGTCGGCGCTCTTCGAGGACTTCTTGCGGAACTTCTATCGTTCAGAGCTGCCCGGATATTCGGCGGCCTCAGAGATCATGCCATGGCTTGCTGAGGCCGAGAATGAAGCCGATCTCGCCTATCTTCCAATCATGAAGACCGACATCACGCTGCGATCCGGCAATCGCACGATTGTAGCCGATGCCAAGTATTACAAGGAAGTTCTGGCTGGCGGTCGCTATGATCCCAAGGTCCGTTCCGCACACCTCTACCAGCTGTCCACCTATCTTGCTCACGTTCGTGAGAATGAGCCCGGGAAGGCTATAGCAGGTCTACTAGTTTACCCATCTGGTGGGCAGTCTCTTCGCCTGCACTACCGGCTGTTGGGAACGCCTTTGACGGTCGCGACGGTGGACCTTAGCGCCGAGTGGCCAGAGATTCATGCGGAGCTCATCGAGCTGATTGAGCCAGCTGCCGGAACAGAATTTTCGGCGACGGAGGACCAGGAGTAGAGATGTCAGCGACGACCTTCAGCAAGCTCTCTGAGTACATCTCGACGAAAATGCGCATGTCGCACATCTACCAGCCCGTGATGATCCGAGAGCTGCTGGTCCGAGGTGGTAGAGCCAGCGTCGAGGAGATCGCCACAGCTCTGCTCGCGCACGATCCCTCTCAGGTCGAATACTATGGGCTCCGAACCAAGAACATGGTGGGTAAGGTCCTGACGAACAACGGCATCACAGAGGTCAAGAAGGCGGGCCGCAATATCACTGGTTATGAGCTTCCAGACGCTGATGACTTGAGCTCGCCAGAGCTAGACGTCTTGATCGAGGCCTGTGACGCCGCAATCGAAGCATTCCTCGAAAGGCGGGGTAACCAAGTCTGGTCACATCGGAGCGCCGCGTCGGGCTACATCTCAGGGACGCTGAGATACGAGGTGCTGAAACGCGCTAAGTTCCACTGCGAGCTTTGTGGAGTTTCTGCAGATGAGAAAGCTCTCGAGGTGGATCACATCCTCCCGCGGAACCATGGCGGGTCAGATGATGAGGCGAACCTTCAGGCGCTCTGCTATTCCTGCAACGCGATGAAGCGCGACCGGGACGATGCAGACTTCCGGGGGGTAAGAGACCTCTACGAACACCGAGAGAATGGTTGCATTTTCTGCGAGTTGCCGACTGATCGGATCATCGCGATGAACGAACTGGCGCTCGTGATCCGGGACAAATTCCCCGTAGCAGAAGGGCACTCCTTGATCATTCCGAAGCGTCATGTGGCTGACTACTTCACGCTATTCCAGCCAGAACTGAACGCGATCCAGTCACTCATGCGCGCAACACGGTCGAAGTTGCTTGTTCAGGACGACGGCATCGATGGGTTCAACATGGGCGTTAACTCAGGAGAGGCTGCAGGACAGACGGTGTTTCATTGCCACGTTCACTTGATCCCGCGGCGGCGAGGTGATGTTGAAAACCCACGAGGCGGAGTACGTGGAGTGGTACCTGGCAAGCAAGCATACTGAAAGCTACTATGGCACGAGGCCACTTTACCTAAAGGGACAGTATGGCATCGAACGACATTATTCCTGAAATACTTTCTCGATTGATTTTGGAGGCCTCCGAACCCGAGGGGGCCCGCTTTCCGCAAACTGAGATCTTCAATGAAGGCTGGATGCTACGACTTGTCCTCGAAGCGTTCAAGCGGCTCAATATCCAGGGTCATCCGTTGAGCTTCGAAAAAGGTGCCGATTGGTTCTCCGAAGTTCGCTTAAGCTCTAGGTTTCGACCACGTAGCCGGGCAGATGGACTCGGTGAAGGCTTCACTCATGCAGACGCTGTTGTTGGCCATTTCCACTTTCGGGCCGACACCACGGCCGGACTGTGGCTTCCGGAAGGATGCAAGCAGTTCGTCGTCGTAGAAGCCAAGATGTTTAGCAATCTGTCCATGGGCGTGAAAAACGCCCTAGGTTTCAATCAAGCGGCACGCAACGTTGCGTGTATGGCAGAGGCCATCGAGCAGGGCGGATCAACACTCAATGAAATCGAAACTGTTGGGTTCTACGTCGTCGCGCCGCAGTACGAGCTACGTGCTGCCCGACGCACCAATCTGGAAGTAGCTACACACCCGAATGCCGTGCGTTCCGCGGTTAGCAAGAGAATAGAAGCCTATGAAAGCGAATCCGGAGCGGACTCCTCTCAACTAGATGCTTGGCGAGAGAGAGCATTTGATCCCCTTGTCACGAGGATGGAAGAGGAGGGGACGTTGAGGGTCCTCACCTGGGACGAGCTGATCGATATAATTCGTGACGTGGATAGAACTTCAGGCGAAGTTCTCTGGCGGTTCTATCAAAGATGCTTGCGCTTGAATCAGCGGCCACCACCTGAGCCTATGCTTTGATCTGTCGAAGGCAGCACATATTGCGCATTATGCGCGCTCGGATCGTCCTGCACCCGTCCGCCGCGCGTTCAATCAGATGAAGGTCGCGACATGATCTGAACCTTGAGGTTACCCGGACGACCCCAGCACCGGATCAGCATCCGGGACCACAAGGGCTGCACCACCCGCCAAGCCCGATTGTGCCGCAAATCCGGCCGGGTTCTTCAACACAATCCGCCCTTCTAAGACCTTGGCGCAACGCCGGCCGCAGCTTGGCGAGCTTTCGGAGGTTCTGTGCTGTAGCGGCGAGGATGAACTCGTCCCTGGCACCGTTCGGACCCCTGAGGCGCAGGCGAGTGAGGTTCAGGATGCGCTTGAGGTGGGCGAAGAGCATCTCGACCTTTCCAGCTTGTCCCGGGAGACCTTGTAGGCCCTCGTCTTCCGGCAGACCCGGGCGAAGTCGCGCGCGTTTTCGTCCGGTGTCCGGGTGACGTATCTCGCGTCGACGTTCGGGCAGCAGAGATCCTTCGACGGGCAGGCCTGGCAAGTGGCCCGGAGAGCGCGGTACTTGCGTATGCCAGCGATGTTCTTCCCGCGGCCCGGGTCCGAGTAGTTGCGTCGGAACTGCCGCAGGGCATGGCCTTCCGGGCAGATATACTGGTCGTTCTCCTCGTCCCATTCGAAGTCCGCCCGCGACCACGTGCCGTCGGTTCTCTCGGTCTTGTCGATCACCGGGATGAAAGGGATGATCCCGCGCTTCTTGACCAGCGAGCCAAGGTTCTCGCTAGACCCGTAGGCGGTGTCGGCGGCGAGCCATTCCGGGCGGATGCCGAAGCGCTGGTCGGTCCTGTCGAGCATGGTTTGCGAGGCGCCGACCTCGGCCTGCCGGATCGCCTCGTGCCCTCCACGTCCATGATGACAGAGCACTTGGTGTCGACCAGGTAGTTTATGGCGTAGGCAAAATAGGGTCGGCTTTCTTCGGCCCGGGTCCACTGGGCCGCAGGCTCTGCGGCAGCGCCGAAGGCCGGGTCATACAAAGTCCCCGATCATTCCACCTTCTCGAGGTATCGGCACGGCAAGTTCCGGGAGAGCGGTCTGCTGCGTCAGCTGTTCGAGGCGACCGTCGAGCGCTGCCTGAAAGAGGATCTCATCTCGGGTCCCAGGCGGCAGAACCACCGGTAGGCCAGGTTCAGATGAACGTCCTGGCACAGACGACGCTCGGACCGGATCCCCATCACGCAGCCGATCACCAGCATCCGGACGATCAGTTCAGGATCGCTCGAGGGCCGCCCCGTGTGGCTGTAGAACGGCCGAAGCCTCTCTCGCATTCAATCCATGTCGAGGAACCGGTCGATCTCCCGAAGAAGGTGGTCGGCGGGCACGTGGCTCTCCAGATTGAATTCCTTGACGAGCTGTGCCTCGGCCTTCTGAACGCCCATCATCGCCCGATCCTCCCGGCCTACCTAAACCGAGTCAATCAAAGCACTTTCCGCACTGCAACAAGGAGCTTTTCAACAGAATCGGGCGGAAACCGGAAGTTCGCTGTAGATGCACGCTAACCATAGAGCCAGGCAAGAGCGGACATCTACGACCAGATTTGAAGCGCCTGCCTGCTAAATAATTGTTCGTAGGGTTGATCCCTACCGCAGGACCCAAAATAACCATCTATATCAATAATATGGCGGAACTCTTGAAACTGGCGATAGCAACTCAACTGAGCAAGTCTCCACCGAGTTGCGACTGTGCAGGTCGAGTTCGACCTTCCCCATCCGCATAGCACACCACTCTTATGAGAGTGAATCACTGCAACAACCTCAGGCCGTTGGAGCCAGCGCGGCTTTCTGCCTTGCTCGGGCCACAAGTACACATCAAACTGTGGCGCAAAGTCGTTTTCGAGGGGCGAAGGTATGCGGATCATAGTTGCGAGCGCGGAGAGCTCACCAGAGGATGCCCCTCCATCCTCCGGAAAACGTCTGTGGGAAACAGATACTGATGACTTACCGGCCGCGGTCATCGCATCTATGACGGATAGGTTTTCTCCGGGGACATGGTACGGCCTCAACGATTTCGAAGATATCGTGACTTCTCTAAATAATGAAACCGGCACAAACGAAGTTTACAGTACTGTTTCTACTGAGCAATCCGGAGTGACTGAGCACTGGACTGCTCAGTTTGAAGTTAGCCAGAACCGAGCAGCACTTATGATCTGCAAGTCGGTAGTTGAGCATGCAAAGCGGTATCCCGCAGGCACTCCCAAGTGGATCAGGATCGACTAATGTCTAATAAGATATCTTTGGATCAGTGCCGTTCCAATGGTCACTTACGATCCCTTCCAAAGGGCGAATATACAGTTGAATATAATGACTCAACACATTGCGAGCAGGATGAATGGGTAGGGCTTGCGAAACTTCAAGTTTCTGCGATCACTCTTAAGCTTGGCGAGGAAGGCACCGAGCAATTCTACACACTAGAAAAGAACATCTCAGGGCTTTCCAAGTACCCCGCCAAGTCCGGAGGGTTGGCCAAATCGATCCGCTTCATAGAAGACTCTCTGTCTTTGGCGCTTGCCAGGGCGGGCCTTTTGACACCCAATATTTCGGATGAGTTATTGGATGATATTCTTCGCCTTGCCTCACAAGATGGCATTGTAATCGTTCCAGATACAAATGCTCTTCACAACGGGTCGGTGCATTGGCTACTAAAAGTCTTGCGGCGCCCTGCAATTTGGCTTTTGCCACTGGCTGCATCATTAACGACCGTCCAAATGCGCGATGCGACAATCAAGGCCTTAGTCAACCAAAAAAAACCAACGAACATAGGGCAGGCTCTCCGATCTCGTGGGCTTGTTAATGGGGCGCTCGGATTACTTCAGAGGAACCGATCGCGTAGCCAAGTCGTTGAACTTGATCCATCATTGCTGCGATACCAAAAGACTGCGTCGTCATCGGGATCGGACCCAGATCAGAGCGATGTACTTGAAGATCGCCTTATCATAGAGGCAATTCAGAGTGTTCTACGCACGATGCGGTCTCGCACACCAAGAAGAGTTGTCACATCTGATGTGAACGTAGCACGCGTCTTGGAAGCGGAAGGAATCGAAACACTTTTCATTCCGACGATCCAGATTGGCGACTCTTCTGTCGAGTGCCTTAGATATGACCCAATAGCACGAATGTTCCTTGGAGCACCGCTTAGCGCCCTGTTGTGGGAGCTGGCGCATGGGTTCGGCAGTATTCGCTTGCGCCGAGCCGGAGACA
Organism: Silicimonas algicola; assembly: GCF_003970735.1. Lineage (GTDB taxonomy): Bacteria > Pseudomonadota > Alphaproteobacteria > Rhodobacterales > Rhodobacteraceae > Silicimonas > Silicimonas algicola. Next base: position 2,598,320 of record NZ_CP034588.1, on the reverse strand, counting down.
CCGTTGCACATCTAGATTGCTACTGGCCGGGTAAGACGCCATCGCATTGGTCGAAAGAGATCCTGGATTGTAATTTCTCGGAACCGATTGCCGATATCCCAACCAGTATTGAGACACCATCTCCAGCTTCGGAAACAGTCCAACCGGCAGATGTGTCGGAAAAATCGAATGCGTCAGGTGACGCTCCAGCCAATGATGCGCCGAACCAGCACGTAACGCCGTCGAACGAAGACGAAACGCAAAACACTACTACTGTTGTTGACGGAAGTGTCGGGCCGTCGCGTCCACGCTCCAAGCCAAAGACCGGACCAATCCTTCCTAGGGCGTCACTACCTGCGGCGATGAAAATCCTAGGCGTCTTGATGGAGATGGGGCAAGCACAACCGCAAGAAATCGTCGCGGCCATACCGGACGTAAACACCACAGACACAGTAAAACGCGCGCTTGAGCTACTACAAAAAGCTGAGCTTGTGCAACAGAATGAGGAGTTTGCGCCAACGGCCGATGCGAACACTGTCGCTACCGCCCTGGAGAAGGGCGATCTTGATACCGTGAGCCGATTTTTTAATCGATTTGAACCGTACGCGATAGTGCAGCAAGAACTGCAAAGGGAAGGCCGACTCGAGAAGGGCGCAGTTTTGAAATTGCTTACCGATAGATTGGGAAAGGTTGGTAAGGACGAAGCAAACAGGCTTCCAAAATACCACATTTTGCTTGGGCAGGCATGGACTATGGAAAGCTCCATTATGGACGGTTCCAATAGATTGACGGATCGAGACGCGGCAAAAGCTTTTGAGATATCCTTCGCGAACACTCAAAATGAAGGATTGGCTAAAGTTTACGAGCTCTTGATGAATTTCTGTCAAAATAACAGCATCAGCCCGTGGGTGGCGAAGTCACAGATCGAAAGGCTAATAGTAGAAGAGCATCTGTCCGGCTTCAAATTTGAGTCATCCGCAGGGGCTAAACCCGTTACTAGGGACGAAGTTCTTGTCGGAAATTTGACGAACCTAGCTAGCACCCCCATTATAGTGGACCGATTCCACATAGGGGAGCGGCCCGTTCTTACAATAGGAGGACCGGCACAATGAGCTCTTTGCTGAGTGGGCTGCTCAAAGGTACCAACGAACAAATAGGAGATGGCGGGACATACCTCACAAAGTTTGGCTTGCTCCGAAATCCATTTCCTCCAGCTCGGACTATTTATCCGGAGGTTATCTATAATCAGGAGGATGCTTTGCACCGCTTTGCTGACGGCGTGAAAGCCATATGCGGTTCAGACTTAGCGCGTCGGTCACTTGCGGTGTTGGGCGGCACCGGACAAGGAAAGTCACATTTTCTCCGTCATTGTCAGCATGCAGTTAAGCAGGCGGAGCTGCCTGTCATTTCCGTGGAATTCTCTGCGGGCAGCGGCTCTGCGGCAACGCTAGTTCGAGAAATTTTCAGAGCGGCAGATGAACACGTGAAGTCGCGCGGCGAACAGGACCTACTGTCCGCGATATCATCTAGAATCGAAGACAACGATTTTGGCCCGATCCGTCAGACAGACCTGAAGAGCGCACTCAAAGCACTTGTGGCATCGCAGAAGCAAGGCTTCAAACCTGAAGATTCATTTGGAAGGTTCACATCAGACGCCTTGCTCGAAGTCTCCCGCCGATGGGTAGTTGGGGAGACTTTAACGCAGACTGAGCGCCGATATCTTCACGTTTCATCGCGACTAAGCACGGCGTCACTTATGATTAGAGTTCTCACAGAGCTCTTCGCTTTGGCTCGGCAACAGCGTCTTTTCATGGGAGCAATGGTTTGTATTGACGAGGTTGAGGCACTATTTCGCAGCGGCTTGTCCACTTCGAAAGTCCAAGGGTTCTTGCAGGATATTCGCTACCTGTTCGACGAAGCCGTGGGCCAATTCAGTGGCTATTCCCTCCTAATATTGGCTGGATCAACGGGTCAGGGGGCACAAAACCTTCGTGATTACAACTACCCACTGTTTCAAAGGCTTGGCTTTGAAACGGAATCAAGAGTGGAGCTTCATGAAGTCAAAACTTTGGATGAAGCGCGCGCTTTCGCCGACGTCTACATTGACTTCGAATGTAAACGCTTCAACATGGCCAGAGGAGAGAGTTTTCCAATAACTCGTTCGCGGACGCTGATAGACAACGACGACCTGGAGAAAGCGTTCCGTGCAGACTCAAGGAGTACGAAGAACCAAGCCCGACTTCTCGAGGAGCTACATCGCATAGTCGAGGAAAAGCGGTCAGGCGCTTGAGCTGAGACCCGACTCTCCTCCGAATTAACGTAGAGTCCGTGGGTTGATTGCGCTGCTTCCAACCTTGGCCCCCGGAAGCTCGATTGGTCCGCATCGTCGACGCTCAATAATCCTACATTGCCGCAACCATGCGGCAACGCCCACTTTCGGAAACCGCATCACAGAGAGTAGCTGGTGGCGAATGGCCGGTCAGGGCCGGAAGCGGTCAAGCACTGCGCGGTTCTGGACGTCTGCTCCCGGCCATCAGCCGACTGAGACCAGATTAAGCTTCACCGTCCGATAGGCCCGAGCGCGCGCTTGAAGCTTCGAAGGCGCAGAGTATGCCTCTACACGTCCTGATAACTACACTTACAACAACCACAACTTGTTCATTTGTTTGGATGCGGTATCTGCGCTCCGCGCAGTCGCGCGGTCGATATATGGATCATCCCTGACCGCTATTGAATATGGACTCGTCGGCACTTTTTCGGAGCAATCAATCGATGGCAAACTAGGAGTGGTACCTACAAGATTGTTTATCCAGAAAGGCCGGTGGCTGAGATAACGCTCGGTCAAATCCAAGGGCGCCATTAGTCCGAAGATCGCGCAAAACTTACTTGCGCCGCACTAACCGCGCAAATACCGGCGCACTGCTAGACTCAAGATCCCTTTTTCCTGAAAAAACTATTTAACAGCCTATTGGCCTTGCTCATAGCCCTCTGAGCTTGCTCGGCTGCTACAGCCGAACCGCTCTGCGCCACTTCCGCAACTGTGCTAGTATACTGCGACACTGCCCTGGTAACCTGACTGCGCGTAGCGAAGTGAGCGCTGAGTTCACGCTCGATAGTCTCTATGGCCAGTTCTTCGCGCTCGTCGAACTCTCCATCTGCAAAAGCAATCTCTTCAAGAAATCCCCTAATGTCCTTCCTCATAGCGGAGGGATTACAATCTGGGTTGTCCATTTGAAATTCTGCCAGGGATTTGGCCATGTTCTTTAATGTCCGCTGGCGAATTTGGGTTTCAACTAGCGGCAACGCTTTGACGCTGTAGTCCCGCGAAATCCCCCATTCTTCAGTAAAGTACTCGACCACCGCAATTCTTTCTGCTTCGTCGATTTCACCTGCGAAATCAGCAACTTTCAAGGCGAGTCCTGCCATCATATCAAAAATGGTGGCGCCAAGAAGGTCGATCGGAGTGTTGATAAATTTTGGAATGGTGTCGACGCGTGATGAGCTGTACTTAGAGAAAAACTGCATTGCGCCGTAGTATGCGGCCCCAGAACCAACAGCTGCAGCAATAATCCAACCGACTGGTGTGGTAGCTGCGGCGCCAAACCCTAAAACTGATAGAATGCCACCGCCGCCGAAGAACGTCGTCGCTACGGCCGGAGATGCCGCCGCCGCCGCTCCCGCCGCTCCGGCGCCCTTGATATCCCAAAGCGTCTGCAGCGTCTTGGTCAGCTTCAGAGTGCTATACGCGTCTTCGCCGATCCCGAGTTTGATCTTAAATTTATTTGTATCGGCGACAACCAAATCAACCGTGCTAAGGGCATCTACGAGCTGTTGTTCGCTAGGCGCCATTTATATTTCCGCAAGTGCACTGAAGGAATTCACCAGTGACTCAATACGTGCCCCCAACTTATCGCTGGTGAAATCCTTCAAAGCGCCTGTGCTAATACCAAGAACCAGAAGTAGCGAACTAAGTGCAGCGGCAAGGACTCCACCGAATAACGGGATTGCTGCAATCAAACTCGAAATGACAAGAGCTGCGATGATCCCGAGCGTTACCGTTGGAAATGCTTTAATTAAGTCAAAAGCGAAGGCCAAAATCTTCCGGCCAATTGCTACGAGCTTCCCTCCTAATTGCACTGTAATTTTCGCGAGGTCGGCAAGAAGAGCTTTCAAATCTGCGGAAAGGTTTGTTCGCTCGATCAGCCCGATCAACTTTCGCTCTGGTAGCGACGCGTTGATGTCCTTGATGACGGCATCGATTGTAGCGGACATTTTTCTACCTTGCTCATGAGTGCTTCAGAAGAGCGGAGTGATCGTTATGATGTCTGCCCGTGCAGTTTCGTTGGAATTTTGGCGGGTCGCCGCTCTAAACTCAAGATCAAAATTTTAGATGCCGTCATGCTTGGGCAGTCGCTCATCAAGGACGAAGTTCAGCTGCTGCCACCACTTCCCAAGCCTCCGCCGCCAGAGAACACACGGCATAGGACTGCGTCGTTGGCCTGATCCGCCACGCCTCTGTAAAGGCCGTATTAGCCCATCTGAAGGCAAGTCCGCAGTGGTGCCAAAAAGGGCAGGGCCAGAGGTTCGAGGCGTCTCAACCCGATGAGGCGCTCAAAGGATTGGGTCATACAGCATCGCTACCTGCTTACCGACGCCGACCAGACGCTGCACGGCGACGCGAGAATCATGCCCTCGGCAATCGAGGATTCGACATCCCGAGGCTTCTGCGTTCACACCTTCTTTCGGTTGATATCAATCCACACTGGGGCATGGTCGCTGGCGCCGTCCTGGCCACGAACGTAGCGATCAATGCCACCTGACACGAGCCGTTCCCTCATGCTGCCGGACAGCAACACATGATCCAACCTTAGACCTGCGTTCCGTTGCCACCTGTTCCGACGATAATCCCAAAAGGTGTAGAGCGTCTCTTCCGGGTAAAGAGCGCGGAGCGCATCGGTCCATCCGGCGTCTAGCAAGGAGCGATACTGGCGGCGCGGCTCGGCCTGAACCAATGCATTGTCGGCATAGGACCGGGAGGGATAGACGTCGCAGGATTCCGGCACAATGTTGAAGTCACCGGCCAAGACGACAGGGACGCCTGTGGCCTGAAGCTCGGCTGCATGGGCGATCAGGCGCTCGTTCCAGGCAAGCTTGTAATCGAACTTCGGGCCCGGTTGGGGATTGCCGTTGGGGGCGTAGAGGCTGCAGATTACAACGCCGTCAACCGCGGCCTCGATGTAGCGAGCCTGGCGGTCGTTTAGATCGCCGGGAAGACCGTAGCGGACCAGGACCGGCGCACGGTCCCGGGACAAGATCGCAACGCCGTTCCATGTCGACTGTCCAAGCCAGACCGACGAGTAGCCCGCCTTCTCAAGCGCGCTCGACGGGAACTGGCGGTCAGTGGTCTTCAGCTCCTGCAGGCACACGACATCCGGTTCGGCTTCGGCAAGCCAGGCAAGGAGATTTGGCAACCGTTTGCGGATATTGTTAATGTTGAAGGTGGCGATCTTCATCCCCGGGCAGCGAGACCTTGCGCCCATTCAGCGACCCGGTCTGCGACCCGATCGAGGTGTTCCGACTTGGTGTGGCCGGATATCTTCTTGCGCGGCGTTAGATCGTGGTTGCCGTCCTCGAGCCAGAGTATCTCGATACTCTGAGGAAGTGCGTAACCCGGCACCTCCTCGACGGCGCCGAACTCGTCCCGCGTGCCCTGGCAAATGAGGGTGGGCACGGTCAGTGTGAGAAGGTGTTGTGTCCGCAACTGGTGAGGTTTGCTGGGTGGGTGGAACGGATAGCCGAGGCAAAGCAGCCCCGCGATCTTGCCTTCATCATAGAGCGCCTCGGCGACCATGCTGGCGACGCGGCCACCCATCGACTTGCCGCCGATCACGAGCCTGCCCGGCCGCTCCAGCGCATCGATCGCGGCGAAGTATTCCGGTTCTAGGGCCTCTGCCCGCGGCGGGGGTCTGCGCGTGCCCGTGCGGCGCGCTGCCATGTAGCCGAACTCGAACCGGGCAACACGAAGTCCGCGCCCGGCGAACGCCTTGACAGTCGCATCCAACGACGGCGAGTCCATCGGCGCACCGGCGCCGTGGGCGAACAGGACGGTCACAGAGGCGTCCTGCGGACCGTCGACAAGGAAGTCCATCAGCCGGTCTCCGCTTCCGCCTGCATGGCGATCAAGCGCAAGCCGTTCCGCGCGCGTTGCGCCCACTCGCTGTGGCGGTCGAGCTCCAGGTAGCGGCTCCACCAAAGTCGCGCTTCGGACAAATCGCCGGCGTCGAACTCCAATTTGCCCAGGTTGAACGCAGCGTCCGCATAACTTCTATCGAGCGCCAGGGCACGCCTCAGGTGCCGCCGCGCGCTGTCGGGATGACCTTCGTCGAGCATCAGGGCGGCGAGGTTGAACCAGGCCTCGACGAACCCCGGATCGTGCTTGGCTGCGCGCGCGTAGTCCTGTGCCGCCTCCACCGATCGACCAAGCTCGCGCAGGCAGTTGGCGCGGTTGAAGGAGGCGACGCTGTCGGTCGGGTCGACGGCCAGGCATCGACCGTAAAGACCCACGGCCGCTTCCAGGTCGCCGGAGGTTTCTGCCGCCTCGGCGCTTTCGAACAGATCGTCTATGTTAACGCCGTCGTAACCGAGGTCCAGCAGACCCTGACCAGAGAGTTCGCAGGTCCAGCCATCCCGCCGCTCGATGATTTCCCGCGCCTCGACGTCCAGAGTCAGAGCTGCCAGGGCGCCGACCTGCGGCACCTTGTGGACGGCACGGGCAATCGCGTCCCAGTCAGCGCCGGCCTCGCTCAGCCCGCGATACTTGCGGGCGAGGATCAGGTCGCGGAACGTGAACGGCTCCACGTCGCGCTCGAAGGCGTCGAAGAGCGCCAGCAGGTCGAAGGTCTCGGCTGGCAGCCCGGATTTCTCGATCATCACGCTGCGCGGATGCGAGCCCTGGTCCGCGTCGGGTGACAGCCCATTTCGACGCAGGAACCCCGCCTCGCTGATCGGTCGCCGTCGCTCTGCAACAAGCGCACGAAACGAGGTCACGACACCGTCGAGGCTGGCCCGGCGCAGCAGCTTTCGGCCGTAGACGACGGTGGTGATGCCTCGACCCGAACTGCGCCGCAAGCGACCGCCCAGCCGCTCGATCTCGCGTCTGGCGATCCGGTACGGGAAGGCCTCCAGCGCACCGACGATACCGAAGGTCCTGCCAGCGAGCGGTTTCACTTTCCGGCTTTGGAGGCGCGACCGCCAGAAGCGGTCTTCTTCGGGGCGGCCTTCGTCGTCGCCGTCCCTTTGGACGACTTGCTCTGACTCCTGGCCGGAGGTTTCTGCTCCGACAGACTCGCCTTCAGCGCATCCATCAGGTTCACCACGTTGCCGCGTTCCGGAGCCGCTGCGTAGATCGGCTTGTGACCCTTAAGCTTGTTCTTGATCATTTCCATCAGCGCGACCTCGTAGCGGTCTTCGTAGGATGCGGGATCGAACGTGACGGTCTTCTGCTCGATCAGCTTCTCCGCCATCGCCAGCATGTCGGCGTCGGGTTTCCCGGTCGGGATGCCGTCGAAGTAGGCGCTCGTACCCCGGACCTCGTTCGGGTTGCGGAGGGTCTGTAGGAACATCCCCGCATCGAGCGCACCGATGGCAACCACGCGCTCGCGGCTCGACAGGACGAGACGCGCAATTGCTGCCTTGCCCGACGCCCGCAGCGCCTCCCGCAAGACGATGAAGGTCTCCTCGGCCATCGCTCCGTCAGGTGCCAGGTAATACGGCGCGTCGAGATAGATCGGCTCGATCTCGGAGGCGTCCACAAACGCCTCGATGTTCAAGGTGTGGTTTGCCTCGATCTTCACCGCCTCGAGGTCTTCGTCCTCGATGATTATGTATTTCTTGTCCTCGTACTCGTAGCCCTTCACCAGATCGGAGCGTTCAACCAGCCCGAGCTCGGGATCGACCGGCTTCATGTTGATCCGGTTGTGGGTGTCCTTGTGCAGTTGATTGAAACTGATCCGGTCCGCCGTACTGGTGGCCGGGTAAAGCCGGACCGGACAGGTCACGAGGCTCAGTCTCAGATAGCCCTTCCAGCTTGCTCTGGGCGCCATGTCGATAACTCCGCGTTGTCAGCTCGCCTCAACGTTCTCCGGAAGGTCGCGGGCCAAGCTTGCGATGTCGGCCCACGGATCTCCGGAGCCCGCGACAAGCCCCGGTACAGTAGAATAGTTCAGATCCCCTGCCGCGTCGACGGTCTCGAGATCGGACCAGGCGATCGGCGTCGAAACAGGGAGATTGGTGTTCGCGCGCAACGAATATGGGGCGACGGCCGTCTGATGGCGGGCGTTCCTATGGAAATCGATGAAGATCCGACCCCTGCGCTTGTTCTTGGCCATAGTGGTTATGAATACATTCGGGGCGCCGGCGGCGAGGGTTTCAGCAATTGCCCCCGTCGCCTTGTGAACCCTGTCCCAACTCAGCCTGGGCCTGATCGGGACGAGCACATGCAGTCCCTTGCCACCGGTGGTCTTCACAAACGGATGGAGACCGATCCTGCGGAGTTCCTCGCGCACATGGATCGCCGCCTCGACCACTTCGCGCCAGGGCAGGTCCTCGCCCGGATCAAGGTCGAAGGTGACCCGATCAGGCTTTTCGAGGCTCGTGCGGGTTGAACCCCAGGTGTGGAACTCGACGACGCCGAACTGGGCCAGCGCCAGATATCCGGGTACGTCCTCGATGCTGAGATAGGTCTTGTCGTCGCTATCCGACGCGCGGCTCTGGAAGGTGCCGACCGAGGCCGGCATTCCGGTGAACGCGTGGCGCTGGAAGAAGCAGTCCTGGGGCCGGCCAGTCGGGCAGCGCACCAACGAGACGGGTCGGTTCAACAGATGTGGCAGCATGAAGTCGCCTATTCGGGCATAGTAGACCGCGACGTCGAGCTTGGTCGGGCCGTTCCTGCCAAAAAGACGCCGGGTCGGGTTTGTTACCCAGATCGCAGCCAGGTCGGCGTCTGAGATCAGCCGCGTGCGTCTTGACGGCGCATCGGTCCCGAAGCTCACCGTCCGCAGGCCTTTGAAGACGGCATGGCGCAAGGCGTTGGTCGCGGTGCGGGTCGCATAATGCACGTGAGCGGTCAAAACCGGCCGAACGGCCACCACGTCCCGCGGCGCTCCGTCCAGGGAGAGACCTGGATCCCGCAGCAGCTCAAGCCGGGCCAAGAGGTCCTGTGCCGTTGCCCGGTCGAACCCTGTCCCGACCTTGCCGACATACCTGAGACCGTCGCCCTCGACCTCTGCAAGCGCCAGCGCAGCCAGACCTCCTGCCGCCTCCGATACCGAATAGCCCGCGATCGCGAAGTCCCCGATATTGAGCGCCTTGGTCTTGGTCCAGGTGAGGGTGCGGCCCGGCCGGTAGGTCGCGTTCCCTCGCTTTGAGACGATGCCCTCCAGGCCCATCTCGGACACCCGCTCGAAAAACGACACCCCCCCGCCCTCGACGTGGTCGGAATACTGGATTGCGTGATTTTTCGGTTGCTCGGCGAGAAGCCGGACCAGGAGCGCCTTGCGCTTCGAGAGCGTGCACGCGGTCAGGTCCCAGCCGTTGAGGTAAAGCAGATCGAAGGCGTAGAACAAGAGCTGGGTCGAAGGTCCCTCGGACAAGGCTTTCTGGAGCAGAGCGAAGCGGCTGATGCCCTGCGCGTCCGCAACGACGATCTCGCCGTCAATGAGTGCCTCCCGGCATGACAACGTGGCAAAGGCGTCGGCGAGAGCACCGTAGCGCTTTGTCCAGTCGAGCCCGCCTCGAGTGACCAGGCGTACGTCGCCGCCGCTGATCTGCGCCAGAGTGCGGTAGCCGTCATACTTGATCTCGTGCAACCAATCGTCGCTTTCAGGAGGGCGCGCGGCGGGCGACGCGAGTTGCGGCTTCAAGCCGGCGGGAGGCGGCGACTTCACCGCCCCTTTCAACCGATCGGGACGCGGCTTCGCTGTTCGCTTCGGGACGGGCAGTGGCGCAACGAGATCTTCGATGCGACGGCCAGACTTCACGCTCTCGGGGCGATCGACGAGAATGTCTCCTTCAGTCGACGCGCTCTGGTCATGTTCCTTGAACAGGAGCCAGCCTGCCTTGTCCTCGCCGCGCTTCTTCTTGAGCCGGACCAGCATCCAGCCACCCTTGAGCTTCTCGCCCCACAGCCGAAACTTGAACCCGCCTGAGGCGAGGTCCGCGACCGCGTCGCCCATTGGAGCCCAGGTGCCGGTGTCCCACACGATCATTGGGCCGCCGCCGTACTCGCCGGCGGGGATCACGCCCTCGAAATCAAGGTATTCGACAGGATGGTCCTCAGTCTCGACTGCAAAGCGTTTCTGCGACGGGTCGAGCAACGGACCCTTCGGCACGGCCCAGCTTTTCAGAACGCCGTCGAGTTCGAGGCGAAGGTCGTAGTGGTCGGCTGTCGCGTGATGCTTGTGAATGACGAAACGCTGCTGCCCCAGTTCGGTCCGCGTGCCCGCTGGCTCCGGCGTCCGCTTGAAGTTCCGCTTGGCGCGGTAGGGGTCGAGCTCCGGCTTTCGCAACCAGTGATTCCTAACGTAGCGACATCAGATACAACTGGATCCTTATAGAGGATTAAGCACGCAGAGGTCCGGAAAATCCCGCAAAGCCGAGACCGTGTCGACCATTGCAATTACGATCGCGTAGTCCGGGAACAGACGTAGATGTTGGGCAAGCCCGCTGGCTACATCCCAGCCTTTGTCATACCGGAGGGCAGGGGCGGGAGGTGTGCAGAAGCGACATGCGATGCAGGACGGTGCTGCAGGACGTCAGCGCCGCCCGTTCAGGACATATGCTTGACCCCGCACGACCATTGAAATACTCACCGAATAAATCTGCGCGGGCGTGATGTAGTGGTAGCCTGTCAGCCTTCCAAGCTGAACGTGCGGGTTCGATTCCCGCCGCCCGCTCCACAAAATACTTTCCGACATTTTACCTGCAAAGCACTAGCCTAGGTCAGCTTAACTTGCTGATTTAGATTGAATAGTTCGAGTGCTGACGCATGCCTTCCAAGCTGATGACGCGGGTTCGATTCCCGCCGCCCGCTCCAGACCCCCTCCCGAATTCCGCACCGCCCTGTGACGACCTGAACCTTGCGGCCCCGCCGCCCCTTGGGTATCCGGCCCGCACGAGGGAGAGCTCATGGCCGCATCACAAACGGAAGACCGGGCGACGTCCCGCAACGTCGGCGCGCTGAGGGCCCTCTGGCCGTTCGTCTGGCGATATCCCCGGATGCTCCTCGCCGCAGGTGTCGCCCTCGTCGTCACGGCGATGATTTCCCTCATCCTGCCCGTGGCCGTCCGCCGCGTGGTCGACGGGTTCGAAACCTCGGCCTCCGAGCTTCTCGACGGCTATTTCAGCGCCGCACTCGCCATCGTCGTCTTCCTCGCCATCGGGACGGGCGTTCGCTATTACCTCGTCACGCGTCTGGGCGAACGGGTCGTGGCCGACATCCGAACCGCCGTCTTCGACCGCATGATCGGCATGAGCCCCGCCTTCTACGAGCGCATCATGACGGGCGAAGTCCTGAGCCGCATCACCACCGACACGACGCTCATCCTGTCCGTCATCGGGTCGTCGGTCTCGGTGGCGCTGCGGAACGTGCTGATCCTTATCGGCGGCCTGGTCCTTCTCTTCGTCACCTCGCCCAAGCTCGCGGGCCTCGTCCTGCTGATCGTGCCCGTCATCATCGTCCCGATCGTGGTCCTCGGCCGCCGCCTGCGCGTTCTCAGCCGCGAGAACCAGGACTGGATCGCCTCGTCTTCCGGTTCGGCTTCCGAGACGCTGCTCTCGGTGCAGGCGGTGCAGGCCTATACGCACGAAGGCAAGAGCCGCGCGCGCTTCGCCGACGTGACCGAAAAAAGCTTCGTCGCGGCGAGAAAGCGGGTCGGCACGCGGGCGCTGATGACGGTCATCGTCATCACGCTGATCTTCTCGGGCGTCGTCGGCGTTCTCTGGATCGGGGCGCGCGACGTGCGCGCCGACACCATGACCGTGGGCGAGCTGGTGCAGTTCGTCATCTACGCCGTCATGGTCGCGGGCGCGGTTGGCGCGCTGTCCGAGATCTGGGGCGAGCTTCAGCGCGCGGCCGGCGCCACCGAGCGCCTTGTCGAACTTCTGAACGCCAGCGACACCGTGTCCGACCCCGAAGCGCCCGAGGCTCTGACCCCGCCCGTCGCGGGTCGCGTGGCGTTCGAGGGCGTCTCGTTCCGCTATCCGTCCCGGCCCGACGCCGCCGCGCTGGAAGACGTCAGCTTCGACGTATCTCCAGGTGAGACGGTGGCGCTCGTCGGGCCGTCGGGCGCCGGCAAGTCGACCGTGATCCAGCTTCTCCTCCGCTTCTGGGATCCGGCGAAGGGCCGCGTCAGCATCGACGGCCACGACCTGACGACGCTGGCCCGGTCCGACTTCCGCCGCCACGTCGCCCTCGTCCCGCAGGAGCCCGTCGTCTTCGCCGACACCGCGCGCGAGAACATCCGCTTCGGCCGCCCCGACGCCACGGATGCCGAGGTCGAGGACGCCGCCCGCGCCGCCGCCGCCCACGACTTCCTCGCGGCCCTTCCGGATGGCTACGACACCTATGTCGGCGAGCGCGGCGTGATGCTGTCGGGCGGCCAGAAGCAGCGCATCGCCATCGCCCGCGCCATCCTGCGCGACGCGCCGATCCTCCTTCTCGACGAGGCGACAAGCGCGCTTGACGCCGAAAGCGAACGCCTCGTGCAGGACGCCGTCGAGCGGCTGTCCTCGGGCCGCACCACGCTTGTCGTCGCGCACCGCCTTGCGACGGTGAAGAAGGCCGACCGCATCCTCGTCTTCGACCACGGCCGCATCGTCGCCCAGGGTACCCACGACAGCCTCGTGACCGAGGGCGGTCTCTACGCGCGCCTCGCGCGGCTCCAGTTCACCGACGGCGCCGAGCTCTGAGGCATTTCACCCGGGCGCGCGATGCGCTAGCCCTGTCGCGGTCGGCGACGAAAGGACAGAGCATGGCGGACACGGACTTCGACGCGGCCCACACGATCACCGACGAGGCGTCGCTGCGCGCGCTCTACCCGGCCACGCACACGATGGCCGCGCTCAAGTGCCTCGACCACATTGACCGCCACGCCGCCGACTTCATCGCGCGCTCGCCCTTCCTCTGCATCGGCACCCAGACCGCCGAGGGCCGCGCCGACGTCAGCCCGCGTGGCGACCCTGCAGGCTTCGTGCGCCTCCTCGACGCCCGCACCCTCGCCATCCCCGACCGCCCCGGCAACAACCGCCTCGACACGCTGGCCAACATCGCCGCGAACCCCGTCGTGGGCCTCCTCTTCCTCGTCCCCGGCTTCGACGAAACGCTCCGCATCAACGGCCGCGCCCGCCTCGTCACCGATCCCGCTCTCCTCGACAGCCTCGCCGTCGACGGCCGCGCCCCGCGCCTCGCCATCGTCGTGCGCGTCGATGAAGTCTTCCTCCACTGCGCCAAGGCGCTCCGCCGCTCGCGCCTCTGGGACCCGGCGCAGCACCGCGACCGCGCCGAGATGCCCTCGCTCATGGCGATGCTCACCGACCAGACCGCCGGCGCCCCCGCCGACGAGGGCACGCTGAAGAAGCTCGACGCCGATCTCGAGGAAGCCTACCGCCGCTCTCTCTACTGACGCCGCGTCCCTGACGCCCGGTCGCGCTTGCCCGGTTGCCCATTTCCGGTGAGACTTTGCGCAACAGGGGAGGAGCGGATGGAATTTTCTTCGCGCGAGCGCAGGGACGCGATCGAGGCCGAGATGACGTGGCAGGATCGGGACCAGCCCCGCACCATCCACGCCCGCCTCGACGCCACCGCCAAGGTCCACGGCGACCGTCCGGCGGTGTCGTTCCAGCTCCTCTCCGACCCGGCGTCGAAATCCGAGACCGTCGACTGGTCGACCGTCCTCGACAAAAGCTGCCAGGCCGCGAACCTCTTCCGCAGTCTCGGAGTGGGCGAGGGCGACGTCGTCGCCTGCATCCTCCCCAACTCGCTGGAAACGGCCTACGCGCTTCTCGGCGGCATGATCGCGGGCAAGGTCAGCCCGATCAACCCGCTCCTCGAGACCGACCAGATCGCGGCACTCTTGCGCGAGACGGGCGCCAAGCTCGTCGTCACACTGAAGAGCTTCCCCAAGACCGAGGTCGCCCAGAAGGCCGCCGCCGCCATCGAACAGGCGCCGGGCGTGACCACCGTTCTCGAAGTCGACCTCCTGCGCTACCTCAAGGGGATCAAGACGCTGATCGTCCCGCTGATCCGCCCGAAGAACAAGGTGGCCCACAAGGCGCGCGTCCTCGACTTCAACGCCGAACTCGCGAAGCAGCCGAAAACGCTGACCTTCGCGGACGGCGGCCAGGACCGCGTCGCAGCACTCTTCCACACCGGCGGCACGACGGGGATGCCGAAGATCGCCCAGCACCGCTACCAGGGCATGATCTACAACGGCTGGATCGGGGCGAACCTTCTCTTCGACCACGAAAGCGTCATCATGTGCCCGCTGCCGCTGTTCCACGTCTTCGCGGTCGAACCCGTCCTGATGTCGGCCCTGTCCGCCGGCGCGCACGTCGTCTTCCCGACGCCCGCCGGGTATCGCGGCGACGGCGTCATGGACAACTTCTGGAAGCTCGTCGAACGCTGGCGCGCCACCTTCATCATCGGCGTACCCACGGCCTTCGCGGCCCTCATGCAGCGGCCCGTGAACGCGGACCTCTCGTCGGTGAAGATGGCCTTCTCGGGCTCCGCCCCCTTGCCGGTCGAACTCTTCAAGCGGTTCGAGGCCTCCTGCGGCGTCGAGGTGGTCGAGGGCTACGGCCTGACCGAGGCGACCTGCCTCGTCTCCTGCAACCCCATCGGCGGCGTCAAGAAGATCGGCTCAGTCGGCTTTCCGTTCCCCTATACCGACGTGAAGATCCTCACGGAAACCGCCGAGGGTGTCAGGGAATGCGCCGTGGACGAGGTCGGCGAGATATGCGTCTCGAACCCCGGCGTCTGGCCCGGCAACACCTATACGCAGGCCGACAAGAACGCGAAGCTCTACCACCACGACCGCTACCTGCGCACCGGCGATCTGGGCCGGATCGATGACGAGGGGTATCTCTGGATCACCGGCCGGGCCAAGGATCTCATCATTCGCGGCGGCCACAACATCGACCCCGCGCTGATCGAGGAGGCGCTGGCGGGCCACCCGGCCGTCGCCGTCGTCGGCGCCATCGGCCAGCCCGACGCCCACGCGGGCGAGGTGCCCTGCGTCTACGTCGAGCTCGTCGCCGGCGGCACCGCCACCCCCGGGGAGCTGCTCGACTTCCTGAAGGAGCGCGTCTCCGAACGCGCGGCGATCCCCAAGTATGTCGAGATCCTGCCCGAGATCCCCAAGACCGCCGTCGGCAAGGTCTTCAAACCCGACCTCCGCCGCAGCGCCATCTCGCGCATCTACGACGCAACGCTCGAAGCGGCGGGTCTTCCCGCGGGGGTTGCGCATGTCGAGGAGGACAAGAAGCTCGGCCTCGTCGCCTGCCTCTCGGGACGCGAGGGATGCGACGATGCAGCCGTCACCAGAGCGCTGGCGCCCTTCACCCGTCCGTGGAGATGGGCGGACAATCCGCCTAAAAATCGAGGTATTAAATAATGCCTGCCCAAATCTTGCCCACGGTCGAGTCACAGTTTGGTCAGATTTCGATGTGACCTTGTCCCGACAACCCAGGGATGAGGTTTCACATGGTTCATCTGTCGATCAGCATCATCGCGGCGCTCGCGATCGCGATCTCGACCTGGGACGCGACGGGCTCGCTGGCGCTGTCCTTCCTGGCTTACGTGCTGACCGGCAGCCTCGTCCTGACGATGGCGCTTGTGTCCGACTGGCTCGACATCCGGTCCGAAGACCGCGACGACGCGTAAGACCTAATTCAGCACCACGGAATAGCGAACGATCCGGTTGTTGTCCGAGTCGCTGAAGAAGTAGCGGCTGCCATCGACCGCCACACCCTCGGGATCGTCGAATCGGTTCGGTCCCAGACCCGGCGTCCCATCTCCCAACACCCCCACCAGCGCTCCGCCTCCGGGCGCGTCCGGGTCGATCATCAGGATGCGATGCGCGTCCTGGTCGGCCACCACCAGCATCCCGGTCTCTGTCACGTCCAGATAGCGCGGACCGCGAAACCCGAAGGCCGGACCTTCGATCACCTGTAGCCGCTCCAGGTCCGGCGAATACTTGACCAGCCGCCGCGCCGCGTTGTCCGCGACCCAGATCGCGCCATCCGCCGCCTCGGCCACGTCGTGCGCGCCCGGATGCCCTTCGACCGTCGAAACCAGCTTCAGGTCGCGAAACCGCGCGAGGACGCCGATGGCGCTCGCCATCGCGTAGAGGTCGCCGTTCGAATGCAGAAGCGCACCCTCGGTGCCCGGAGCCGTCACGCCGATGTCGGGTTCGTCCCCCAGGACGTCGAGCGATTCGTAGATCGCCACCGCGCCGGCGTTCGTGACCGCGACGGCGATCGATCCGTTGAGCCCGAAGCTGATGTCGTGGACCCCTGGCAGGAAGCCTTCGCCCAGCATCTCGATCAGCTCCAGCGTCTCGGGGTCGAAGACGGCGATCCGCGCGCCGAACTTGTCGGCGACATAGAGCCGGCCGTCAGGCCCCATCGCAAGGTCGTGCGGGTCGTTCAGGACGGGCTCGCTCGCCAGGTCGAAGCTCGCAAACGGGGGCGCCTCCTGGGCGAGGGCAGGGCTGGAGAGGAGTAGGAGAGGGAGGGCAAGGCTGCGCATGACCATGATGCTAGCACGGGCGGGACGCGGCGCCAGACACCTACGCAATACCGACGCGATACCGACGCGATACCGACGTGGCGTTCAGGGCATCCAGCGCAGCCAGTTCGCGATCAGCCGCAGACCCGCCGCCTGGCTCTTTTCGGGGTGAAACTGCGTCCCGACCATGGTGTCCCGTCCGACGATAGCCGTCACCGCCCCGCCATAATCGCAATGCGCGATCAGTTGCGTCGGGTCATTCATCTCCATCTGGTAGGAGTGGACGAAATACGCATGATCCCCGGTACTTAACCCTTCGGTCACCGGATGCGCCCGGTCGATAACCAGGTCGTTCCACCCCATGTGCGGCACCTTCAGCGACGGGTCCGACGGTTCGATCCACCGCACCTCGCCGTCGATCCAGCCAAGCCCCGCGACCGTCTCGTACTCATGCCCCGCCCGCGCCATGAGCTGCATCCCGACGCAGATGCCGAGGAAAGGTTTCGCTTTGATTTCAACGCCTTCCACCAAGGCGTCGAACAGCCCCTCCTGTCCCCGAAGTTCCGCCATGCAGGCCGGAAACGCCCCGTCCCCCGGCAACACCAACCGGTCCGCCTGCGCCACATCCTCAGTCCGGTCCGACACGAGGACGCGGCCCGCCCCCGTCTCGCGCGCCATGCGCTGGAACGCCTTCTCGGCGGAATGAAGGTTCCCCGCGCCGTAGTCGATCAGGACGGTCAGCATGGTACAGCCGTCACAGCGCGCCCTTGGTGGACGGGATCGTATCGCCCTTCCGCGGATCGGTCTCGACCGCTTCGCGCAGCGCCCGTGCCACCGCCTTGAAGGCCGCCTCGGCGATGTGGTGACTGTTGATCCCGTGCAGCGCGTCGACGTGCAGCGTGATCCCGCCATGTGTCGAGAAAGCCTGGAAAAATTCCCGCACAAGCTCGGTGTCGAATGTGCCGATCCTAGGCGTCGGCAGGACAAGATTCCACACCAGGAACGGCCGCCCCGACAGGTCCAGAGCCGCGCGCACCAGCGCGTCGTCCATCGGCAGAAGGCAGGCGCCATAGCGCCGAATCCCGCGTTTGTCGCCAAGCGCCTTCGCCAGCGCCTGACCAAGAGCGATGCCCGTATCCTCGACCGTGTGGTGGTCGTCGATGTGGAGGTCGCCCTTGGCGCGGACCGTCATGTCGATCAGCGAATGCCGCGCCAACTGGTCCAGCATGTGGTCGAAGAACCCCACGCCGGTGTCGTTGTCATAGGTTCCGGTCCCGTCGAGGTCGATCTCGACGGTGATGTCGGTTTCGGCCGTCGTCCGCGTCACGGTCGCGTTGCGCATCGCCTGGATCTCCTTGCAGCGAGGCCGCTTATAGGCGGCGAAGGGAAACCGGGAAAGCCCGGTTTTCTCTCGCGAATCGGGGTGTTGTGCGGCTGCACGATGGCAATGCCGCCCGGCGCGACATATGTTCAGGTCGAAGCGAAGGGGCAGGCAGTGATACTCGGCGACATTGCGGACGGACTGACGCGCGGCGTCGAGGCGACGATGAGCACCGTCAGCGGCGCCTTCTTCGAGCCCGTGGTGCGCCTCGGCGTGACGGGCCTTGCCCGGTCCGGCAAGACGGTCTTCATCACCTCGCTCGTGGCCAACCTCATCTCGCGCGGCCGGATGCCCGCGCTCAGGGCCGCGGCCGAGGGCCGGATCCACACCGCCTGGCTCCAGCCGCAACCCGACGACACGGTCCCGCGCTTCGACTACGAGGCGCATCTCGCCGCGATGACGGGTCCGGACCCCCATTGGCCGGAAAGCACGAACGGGATCAGTGAGTTGCGGCTGTCCTTTCGCGTGCGGCCCTCGGGTCTTCTGTCCGGCTTTCAGGGTCCGCGAACCCTTCATCTCGACATCGTGGACTATCCCGGCGAGTGGCTCCTCGACCTTGGCCTTCTCGACAAGACCTTCGAGGAATGGTCGCGCGACACGCTGGCGCGCAACGATCCACGCCCCGAGGCCGCTGCCTTTAAGGAGGCTCTGGCCGCAGCCAATCCGGACGCCAAGCTGGACGAGGTCGCCGCAAAGTCCCTCGCCGAGGCTTTCGCCGCCTCGCTCCAGGCCCTGCGCGACGCCGGCTACTCGGACTGCACGCCCGGCCGCTTCCTGCTTCCGGGCGATCTCAAGGGCTCGCCCGCCCTGACCTTCGCGCCATTGCCGCCGCAGGACTGGCCGAGGGGCAGCCTCGGGCGCGAGTTCGCGCGCCGCTACGAGGCCTACAAGCGCCAGGTCGTGAAGCCCTTCTTCCGCGACCACTTCGCCCGCATCGACCGGCAGGTGGTGCTGGTCGACGTCCTCGGCGCCATCCATTCGGGGCCGAAGGCGGTCGAAGACATGCGGCTTGCGCTCGCCGACATTCTCGGCGCTTTCCGTCCGGGCCGGAATGCCTTCCTTTCGAAGCTGCTGCTCGGCAAGCGGGTCGAGAAGATCCTCTTCGCCGCGACCAAGGCCGACCACCTGCACCACGCGCAGCACGCGCAACTTACCGCCATCGCCGCCGCTCTTCTGGCCGACGCAAAGACCCGTGCCGACTTCGCGGGCGCCGAGACGCAGGCCATGTCGATCGCCGCTCTCCGCGCCACGACCGAAGACCGGGTGGAGCAGGGCGGGCGCACGCTCGATCTCGTGCGGGGCCGGCTTCTCGACGGTGGCAAGAGCGTCGCGATGTACCCCGGCCGCCTGCCCGAGGATCCAGGCAAGCTTCTGATCCCGTCGCGTCAGGGTGCCGACCGCTGGCTGGAACAGGATTACAGCATAATGACCTTCGCCCCGCAGCCGGTGACCCTCAAGCCCGGCGACGGCCCGCCCCACATCAGGCTCGACCGCGCCGCCGAGTTCCTGATCGGAGATCGCCTGAGATGACCGACACCCGCGACCACGGCCCCGTCCTGATCGACCTCGACCCGCGCTCCGAGATGCAAAGCCCGGCGGACGCGCCCGCCGTGGCCGAACCCGAAGCCGCGCCCACGGGGCAGGCGATGCAGACGGTCGCCACGCTGGCCGGACGTCCGCGTTCGGCGCTGGCGGCATGGTTCTGGCGGCTTCTGGGGGCTGTCGTCACCTTCTTCGCGGGTGTGGCGCTCTGGGACTGGACGGCCTCGCTCATTGCGCGGAACGAGGTGCTGGGGGCCGTTGCGCTGACGCTCCTGGTGCTCTTCGTCCTCGTCTGTCTCGCCATCATCCTGCGCGAGGCGGCGGCACTGGCCCGACTTTCCCGCGTCGAGCGTCTGCACGACGAGGCCGCGCGCGTCATCGCCTCGGGCGGCACCGAAGGCGCCCGTACGCTGGCCCGCCACCTGGCCTCGTTCTACGCGGGGCGCGACGACACCAAGTGGGGCCGTCAGCGGCTGGAGGAAGGGATCGAGCAGAGCTTCGACCCCGATGTCCTCATCACGCTCGCCGAGGATTCGCTTCTCGCCCCCCTGGACGCCATGGCCCTGCGCGAGGTCGAGGCGGCGGCGCGGCAGGTGGCGACGGTGACGGCGCTGGTGCCGCTGGCCTTCGCCGACGTCGCTGCGGCGCTGACCTCGAACCTGCGCATGATCCGCCGCATCGCCGAGGTTTACGGCGGCCGGTCGGGCACGCTCGGCGCCTGGCGGCTGACGCGCGCGGTCCTGACCCACTTGGTTGCCACGGGCGCTGTGGCGGTCGGCGACGACCTCATCGGTTCGGTCGGCGGCGGTCACGTCCTCGCCAAGCTTTCGCGGCGGTTCGGCGAAGGCATGATCAACGGCGCGCTGACCGCACGGGTGGGGATCGCGGCGATGGAGGTCTGCCGCCCGCTGCCCTTCGGGGCAGGTCGCCGCCCGCGTGTCACCGCCGTCATCGGGCGCGCGCTGACGGGCCTCTTCGACCGGACATGAGCGGGGTGGCGGACATGTTCAGGCTCGACGGCAAGCGCATCCTCATCACCGGAGCCTCCAGCGGCATCGGCGCACATTTCGCGCTCGTCGCCGCCGGGGCCGGGGCCGAGGTGGTCGCAGCCGCGCGCCGGGAAGATCGCCTCGCGGAGCTGGCAGAGAGGATCGAAGCCACGGGAGGATGGGTCAGAACCGTGGCGCTCGACGTGACCGACGCCGCCTCCTGCGCCGACGCGCTAAAGAAGGCCGGACCGCTGGACATCCTCGTCAACAACGCCGGCGTGTCCAACCTCGGACCTGCAGCAAAGACCGACGACGACGAATGGCAGCGCGTGATCGACACCAACCTCACGGGTCCGTTCCGTCTCGCCCGCGACGCGATGGCGCTCAACATCGCCGAGGGGCGGCAGGGCGTCGTCGTGAACGTGGCCTCCATCCTCGCCTCGCGCGCGGCCAAATCGGTTGCCGCCTATGCCGCCTCGAAGGCCGGGATCGCCAACCTGACACGGGCACTGGCGCTCGAGTGGGCGACGAAAGGCATACGTGTAAACGCTCTGGCGCCCGGCTATTTCGACACCGAGATCAACGAGGACGCGCTCGCGGGAGAGGTGGGCGACAAGATCCGCCGCCGCATTCCCATGTCGCGGTTCGGAGAACTGGACGACCTGACCGGGCCATTCCTTCTTCTCGCCTCCGACGCCTCGCGCTTCATGACGGGCAGCCTTGTGACGGTGGACGGCGGGCAGTCGGCGGGGGTCTAGAAACGACAGGGACGCGAGGTTTCCCCCGCGTCCCGTCTCGTTCAGGTCGGTCTGCGGCTCAGCCGGCGAACCACCAGCGTTCGGCGACCTTCAGGCCGTCGTTGACCCAGTTCGCGCCGACCGCCTCGTCGTGGGCGACACCGTTGCCGTGTGCGGCGATATAGTTCGCCCACATCGCGACGATCGCGCCGCCGTCGTCCTGAAGCAGGCGCTGCGCCTCCCAGTACTGGTCCTTGCGCTTGGCGTCGTCGGTCTCGGAGCGGGCCGAAACGACCAGGTCGTTGAACTTGTCCGCCGCCTCGGTGCCCTTCCAGGCGGTATCGTTCCACTCGGTGTCCGCGACGTAGGCCGAGGAATACATCCAGTCCTGGGTCGGACGTCCGCCCCAGTAGCAGGCGCACCAGCCCTTCTTGTTCCACACGTTCGACCAGTATCCGTCCGAGGGCTCGCGCACGACCTCGATCTGGATGCCCGCCTGGCCGGCCGAAGCCGCCATGAGCTGTGCCGCATCGACCGCGCCCGCGAAGGCCGCGTCCGAGACGGACAGCTGGATCGGCCCGGAGTGGCCGGACTTCTTGTAGTGCTCGGCCGCCTTCTCGGCGTCGAACTCGTGGACGGGCAGCTCGGTATTGAAGAAGGGCATCGACCCGTTGACTGGCACATCGTTGCCCGCGACCCCGTGGCCGAGCAGGATCTTGTCGACGAGCTCCTGCCGATTGATCGCGTACTTCAGCGCCATCCGCAGGTCGTAGTTGCCGAATGGTTCGACATCGAGACGCATCGGGAAAGTGAAGTGCTGCGTGCCGGTCGTCTCGAGGATCGTGAGCGTCGGCACCCGGCCGAGAAGGGCTACGGTCTTGGGGTCGATCGTGTCGGCATAGTCGACCTCGCCGTTCATGATCGCGTTCTGGCGCGCGGTGGTGTCGAGGATCGACAGCATCTCGACCTCGTCGAAGTGCGCGCGACCTTCCTTCCAGTAATTCGGGTTCCGCGTGAACTGCGCCCGCACACCGGGATCGTAGGCGTTCAGGACATATCCGCCCGTGCCGTTCATGCCGTTCGGATCGACGAGCTCGCCGTTCTCGGAGGGCATGATCATCAGGTGATAGTCCGAGACGATCATCGGGAAGTCGGCGTTGCCGGACTCGAGCTCGACGATGACGCGGTTGTCGCCGTCCTTCTTGATGTCGGTGACGCTGGCGACGAGGCCTTTCGCGGCGGATTTCGTGTTCTCGCCGCGATGGTAATTCAGGCTGGCGATCACGTCGTCCGCAGTCAGCGTCTTGCCGTCGTGGAATTCGACGCCGCTGCGCAGGTTGAAGACCCAGGTCTTGGCACCGTTCGACGGCTCATAGCTTTCGGCCAGTTCGCCGATCAGCTCGCCCGTGTTCGACACTTCGGTCAGCATGTTGCCGCGCGAGTGGATCAGCATCTGGGTGAAGGCGTTCTCGGCCGTCGAGGGGTCGAGGATGTCGGTGGTCGAGCCGTAGCTGGAGGCGAGGCGGAAGAGACCGCCCGCCTTTGGCGTCTGCGCCTGGGCGCGGCTCGCGAGCGACAGCGCGGTCGGCAGCGTCACACCCGTGGCGAGCGCCGACATGATGAAGCGGCGGCGGTTGATCTGGCCGGCCGTCAGCTTGCTGGCCTGGCGCCGGATGTAGCTTTCCTTCGTGGTCATGCGTGTCTCCCTCACTTTTCGCCATTCAATCGGGCCGGCCCCCGGAAGGCAAGCCCGGGCTTTAAGCCCCGCTTAAGCCTTCGGGGCTAGTCCGTAGGACATGACAGGCTTCGAATGGCTCGACGGCGTTGAAGCGCCGGTCTTCGTCCTGATGCCCGCCGACGCGCGGGCCAGGATCGTGTTCTGGAACCGGACGACCGAACGGCTGACCGGGCTTGGCAGGGCCGAAGTCCTCGGTCGCCGCGTGGACGACGTGCTCGGAACGGCGGCGCTTCGCCTTCCGCCTCCGGGCGGATCGGGGGCCGCGCCCGGCACCCTCGGCGCGGTGTCCCTTTGGCCCGTGCCAGGCCGCGACGCCCTTGTCGTGACGCTTCCCCCCGCGGCGCAGGACCAGGAACGGGAGCTTTTTCTCGGCATGGCGGCCCACGATCTCCGCACGCCCCTGCGGAACATCATCCACCTTTGCGAGGACGCTCACGACGACCCCGAAACGGCGGGGCGCATCGTCGGCATCGCAACACGCGCGCAAGAGCTTCTGGCGGACGTGCTGGCAGCGGTGCAGGCATCGACCGTCGCGAACGTGCCGACGACACTCGTGGAGTTGGGCCAACTCTGCCGGGTGATCTTCGCGATGCTCGATCCCGAAGGCCGGCATGATCTCAGCGCGGGCGAGGCGACGCTCGATGTCGAACGGCCGGTGCTTCAGATCGTGCTGCGCAACCTCGTCGACAACGCCATCCGCCATGGCGGAGCGGCACGGCTGTCCCTGCGCATCTGGGCGGAACAGCGTTCAGGAGGTCAGATCGCAATCGGTGTGTCGGACGATGGCCGCGGCTTCGAGGACCCGGCGAAGGCGTTTCTTTCGGGCGGCGAGATGCGGCATGACTCGGGCTTCGGTCTCGTCGGTCTGCGCCGCCTGATCCGTGCGCGGGGCGGGACTCTGCTGGTGGCGCGCCCCGAAAACGGATCGGGCAGCGTGGTCACCGTCACGCTGCCCGGCGCCGTCCTCGCAGGGGAAGGCGCGGTCGCCCGCGCCTCCTGAGCCGTCAGGACGTGATGTCGTAGGCCCGCTCGCCGTGCTGCGCGAGGTCAAGGCCTGTCGTTTCGGTTTCGACATCCACGCGCATCCCCACAAGAGCACGCGCCACGGCGGCGAGGACGAAGGTCATCACCACGGTGAAGACGCCCACGATCAGAAGGCTGCCCAGCTGTGCCGCCCACGACCCGGCGCCCAGGACCGCGATCATCACCGTTCCGAAAATACCGCCGACGCCGTGGACGGCGAAGACGTCGAGCGTGTCGTCGATCTTCAGGCGATTGCGCATCACCACGACCGTCTCCTGGCAGAGGATGCCTGCGATGCCGCCGATGACCAGAGCCGCGACCGGGCCGACGAAGCCCGAGGCCGGCGTGATCGAGGCGAGGCCTGCGATCGTTCCGGTGACGATGCCCACCAGCGACGCCTTGCCGTACTTGATCCGCTCCCACAACGCCCATGTCAGCGACGCCGCCGAGGCCGAGATATGCGTGACCGTCAGCGCCATGGCAGCGCCGCCGTCGGCGGCGAGTTGCGATCCGCCGTTGAAGCCGAACCAGCCGACCCACAGCATCGCCGCGCCGATCATCACGAAGCCGGGGTTGTGCGGCGGTTTCGTCGCGTCGCGCCGTCTCCCCAGCATCAGGGCAAGGACGATGGCGGCGAGGCCCGCGGTCTCGTGAACCACGATGCCGCCCGCGAAGTCGCGAACCCCCGTCTCGCCGAAGATCCCGCCGTCGGCCAGCATGCCGCCGCCCCAGACCCAATGGGCGACGGGCGCATAGCAGAGCAGCATCCACAGGCCCGAGAACAACAGGACGAAGCCGAAGCTGACCCTCTCGACGTAAGCGCCGACGATCAGGGCCGGCGTTATGATCGCGAAGGTCATCTGGAAGGCGAAGAACAGCACCTCGGGCAGGGTGCCCGCCACGGTGTCGGCATCGACGCCGGCCAGGAACGCCTTGCCGAGCCCGCCCCACAGCAAGCCTTCTCCTCCGAAGGCGATGGAATAGCCGCAGGCGAGCCAGAGAATGCTCATCAGGCAAGCGATGGCGTAGCAGTGCATGAAGACGCTCAGCACGTTTCGCGACCGCACAAGACCGCCGTAGAACAGCGCCAGCCCAGGCAGCGTCATGAAAAGAACCAGCGCCGTCGCGACGATGATCCAGGCGGTGTCCGCTCCTACCATGTTCCCCTCCCTATGGTCGTTCGCGGTGAGAAACCGCAGGGTGGGCGCGCGGAAAAGAGGCAGATGCGTCCGAAGATGCCATTTTGGAAGGCACTTTTACGAATGCCTTCAAAACAGGCGAAATGGGCGGGCGTCGCCTGACTTCAGGGCAGTTTGTCGACGGCAGTGGAGAGAAGCGACAAGGCGTGCGCGACGCTGAGGCGCCTCACTTCGGCACGTCCCGGGGCTCCGAAATCGACCGTCTCCGTCCTTGTGCCCCCGGACGAGGCGATCCCGAAGCAGACCCGCCCCTCGGGCTTGTGCTCGCTGCCGCCCGGTCCGGCGATGCCCGTGATCGACACAGCGAGCGTGGCGCCCGACCGCGACAGCGCGCCTTCCGCCATCTCGCGGGCCGTCTCTTCGGACACGGCACCGTGGGCTGCAAGCGTCGCCTCGCGTACACCCAGCATCCGTACCTTGGCGAGGTTGGAGTATGTGACGAAGCCGCATTCGAAGACGTCCGACGATCCGGCGATGTCCGTTATGGCACCCGCGACGAGGCCGCCGGTGCAGCTTTCCGCGGTGGCGATGCGAACGCCCTTTGCCCGGGCGGCGTCGATCAGCCGCGCTGCGGTCACAGCGCCATTACTCCGTGCGACACGCCGGCCAGCAGGATGCCGATGACGGCAGCGAAGACGCCGGCCCAGACGTCGTCCGCCATCAGCCCGAAGGCATCCCCCCGCCCGTCGGCGCGGCCGACATGCCAGGGCTTCCAGACATCGAAGAGCCGGAAGAGAAGGAATGCAGCGACGATGCCCGGCCAAAGCCGCAGCGGATCTAGGCCGACATGCGCCGCACCGATCGCGACGGGAAGGACGGCGATCCACTGGCCCACCACCTCGTCGAGGACGATCCAGGACGGGTCGTGGTCGTCCGAGCCCTCGATCTCGGCGCGCGTCAGGCGATAGCCGATCCAGAACAGGACGATGGCGCAGATAGCAAGAAACAGGGGCCCGCCAAGCGCGTTCAGGATCCAGGCGAAGGGCAGGGCGGCGAGCGACCCCCAGGTGCCGGGGGCCGGACGCAGGAAACCCACGCCGAAGAAGGACAGCACCCTACGGCGATGCGGAGGGGGCAGACCGCCCTCGGCGACCAGCGTCGCGGTCGCCATCGCGGCGATGCCTTCCTCGCGCCCGGTGAAGCCGAGCCTTTCGGAGGTCGTGGCCTTGACGCTGATGCGCGCCGGATCGAGCCCCATGATGCCGGCCAGCGCCTCGCGCATGGCGGGCGCGTGGGGACCGATCTTGGGCCGCTCGCAGATCAGGGTCACGTCCGCCTGGGTGACGCGGAAGCCGCGCTCGGCCGCCAGCGCCACGGCGTGCTGCAGGAAGATGCGGCTGTTGGCGCCTTTCCATTGTGGATCCGACGGCGGAAAGTGCTGGCCGATGTCGCCTGCCGAAAGCGCGCCATAGATCGCGTCCGTCAGCGCATGCATCGATACGTCGGCGTCTGAATGCCCTGCGAGCCGCTTGTCATGGGGCACGGGGACCCCGCAGAGAACGACGTGATCGCCCTCTTCGAAGCGATGGACGTCGAAGCCGTTGCCGACGCGGATATCCATGCCGTCTGGCCCTTTCCTTCGGTGTGGGATCCGGTCTAGGCCGTGTCGCTGTTGCTGACAATGGCGACCGACACCACTTGTTTGGCCTAATTTTTAGGCATATGCCGGTTTCAGGGGCTTTTTGGCCGACGCGACATGGGATCGTCCCGAAAGCCCCCGTATCTGTGACATCGATGCACAAGGTTTAGGCATGGTCCTCCGTATCGCCGACGTTTCCCTCGATCCGCCTGTCCTCCTGGCTCCCATGGCCGGGATTACGGATCTCCCATTTCGTCAACTCGTCGCCTCCTTCGGCGCGGGGCTGGTGGTCAGCGAGATGGTTGCGAGCCAGGAGATGGTGCAGGCCAAACCCGGGGTGCGCGAGAGGGCCGAACTGGGACTGGGAGACGCCACGACCTCGGTCCAACTGGCGGGCCGCGACCCGCACTGGATGGCCGAGGCCGCGCGGATGGTCGAGGCCAACGGCGCGAAGATCATCGACATCAACATGGGCTGCCCCGCCAAGAAGGTGACCGGCGGCCTGTCCGGGTCGGCCCTGATGCGCACGCCCGACCACGCGCTGCGCCTGATCGAAGCGGTCGTCGGCGCCGTCTCGGTGCCGGTGACGCTCAAGATGCGGCTCGGATGGGACGACGATTGCCTGAACGCACCTGACCTCGCCGCTCGCGCCGAGGCGGCTGGCGTGCGGATGGTTACCGTCCACGGCCGCACTCGCTGTCAGTTCTACAAGGGGCGGGCCGACTGGTCCGCGATCCACGCCGTGACGGACGCCGTCTCGATCCCCGTCATCGCGAACGGCGACATCGTCACCGCCGCCGACGCTCGTGAGGCCCTGACGCGCTCCGGTGCCGACGGCGTCATGGTCGGACGCGGCATCCAGGGTGCGCCCTGGCGGCTGGCCGAGATCGCACACGGCCTGGGTATGGGCCCCGCGCCGGTCATCCCGGAGGGCGACGCTCTGGCCGACATGGTGCGGGGTCACTACGACGCCACGCTCGCCTTCTACGGCGAGGACCTCGGCGCGCGCGTGATCCGCAAACACCTCGGATGGTACATGGACCGGGCGGGGACCTCGGCGGATCTCAGGAAACACGTTCTGACCGGCACCCCGCGCGAGGTTCGCGCCTCGCTTCCAGCCGCCCTGTCGGTCGGCTTCCAGAGAGCGCGCGCGGCATGAACGTCTTTCTCCAGAACCTCTGGCTGTCGCTGCCGATCCCGGCGTTCCTGATCGACCCGGGCGACGTCCTTGTCGAGGCGAACCCTGCCGCCGAGAGCTTTCTCAATTCCTCGGCCCGTTCCCTGCGCGGCACTCCGGTCTTCGACACCCTCGCCATCGACGCGCCCCTCGACGACAACATTGGCCGCGTCCGCAGCGAGCAGGCGAGCCTCTTCATGAACAACGTCGATGTCGGCGGCGGCAACCTCGCGCCCGTGAGCTGCAACATCCAGATCGCGCCCATGTCGAACATGCCGGGCTTCGTCCTGATGCTGATGGAGCCCCGCGTGCTGGCCGACCGTCTGGGACGGTCGCTGTCGGTCAAGTCGGCCGCGAAATCCGCCATCGGCATGGCCGAGATGCTGGCGCACGAGATCAAGAACCCGCTCGCCGGCATCACCGGCGCGGCGCAGCTTCTGTCGATGAACCTCGCCCCCGAGGATGCCGAGCTGACCGACCTGATCGTCAGCGAGACGCGCCGCATCCTCGCCCTTCTCGAACAGGTCGAGCAGTTCGGCAACCTGCGCCCGCCCGCGCGGCGCGCGGTCAACATCCACGACCTTCTCGACCGCGCCCGCAAGTCCGCCGCCGTGGGCTTCGCCGCGCACATGACCATCGCCGAGCTCTATGATCCGTCGCTGCCGTCGACCTTCGTGGACAGCGACCAGATGGTGCAGGTCTTTCTGAACCTTCTCAAGAACGCCGCCGAAGCGTCGAAGGGGTCGCCGGGCCAGATCACGATCCGGACTTTCTACGACATGAGCCTGCGTCTGAGGCGCAAGGACAAGACCGCGACGCTGCCGCTCAACGTCGAAATCATCGACGACGGCCCCGGCCTGCCGCCCGAGATCGCCCAGGACGTCTTCGAGCCCTTCGTGTCGGGCCGCGAGAACGGCACCGGCCTTGGCCTTGCGCTGGTCTCGAAGATCATTTCCGACCACGACGGATGGGTGAGCGTCGACAGCATCCCCGGCCGCACGGTCTTCAGGATTTCTCTCCCGGTCGCCCCCAAGCAGGCCGAGGAGCAATAACGGAGGTTTGAGAGCATGGACGGCACGATTCTGGTGGCGGACGACGACAGGACGATCCGCACGGTCCTGACCCAGGCCCTGACGCGGGCGGGCTGCAAGGTCCATGCGACTTCGTCGCTCGTCACGCTGATGCGGTGGGTCGAGGAAGGGAAAGGCGACCTCGTCATCTCGGACGTCATCATGCCGGACGGCAACGGGCTCGACCAGTTGCCGAAGATCAGCGCCCTGCGTCCGGGCCTGCCCGTGATCGTGATTTCTGCCCAGAACACGATAATGACCGCGATCCAGGCGACCGAGGCCGAGGCCTACGACTATCTGCCGAAGCCATTCGACCTGCCGGACCTGATGAAGCGGGCAGGGCGCGCCTTGGACGTCAAGCGCCGCGCGCCGTCGGCCAATGCGCCGAAGTCGCCCGAAAAGACCGCCTCCGACCTGCCGCTCGTCGGTCGGACGCCTGCGATGCAGTCGCTCTACCAGCTCATAGCGCGGGTGATGAACGCCGACCTGCCTGTCCTCATCACGGGCGAAAGCGGCACCGGCAAGTCGCTGATCGCGCGCACCATCCACGACCTGTCGGACAGGCGCACGCTGCCCTTCGTGGTGGCGACGGCCCAGGACCTCGAGACGATGGAGGGACCGGCCACCCTCATCAGCCGCACGCGGAACGGAACGCTTCTGTTCGACGAGGTGGCGGATCTGCCGGAAGAGGCACAGGCGCGGATCGTGCGGATGCTGGACAGCTTCGGCGACAGCGGCCCCCGCGTCATGGCGACAAGCCAGGCCGACCTCGCCGCGCGGCTCGAAAAGGGACAGTTCCGGCAGGACCTGTTCTACCGTCTTTCTGGCGTTGCGCTTAATGTGCCGTCGTTGCGCGAGCGGGTCGAGGACATCCGGCCCCTGACCGATCACTTCGCGGCCAAGGCCGAGCGTGACGGCCTGCCGGTGAGGACGTTCAGTCCCGAGGCGATGGACCTTATCCGAGCCTATTCCTGGCCGGGAAACGTCCGGCAGCTTGAAAATACCATTCGCCGTCTGGCGCTCACCGGCGGAGAAGACACCGTCTCGCGCAGCCAGATCGAGCTCGTTCTGGGCAATCAGCCCGCGATAGAGCCGCTGACGGGAAGCGACGACGACAAGCTCTCGGCCTCGATCGCCAAGCACCTGCGCCGCTATTTCGACCTGCACGGAGGCCAGCTTCCCCCGCCGGGCCTTTACCAGCGCATCCTCCGCGAGGTCGAAACGCCGCTGATCGGCATCGCGCTCGACGCGACAGGGGGCAACCAGGCGAAGTGTGCCGATCTTCTGGGCATCAACCGGAACACGCTGCGCAAGAAGATCACCGACCTTGATATCCGCGTGACACGCCGCCGCAAGTTGATGTAAAACCGCAACATAACAGTGGCCGATGCGTGACTCCGGTCCCACGGTCCAGAACAATATGGGCGGTCGTCGCACTATGCGACAAGGCGAATACAGGAGACCGGCGTGACGTCTCGCGCCAGGGCGCTGACCTGGGAAAAGGTGAGCAACCTCAGACGCTTGCAGCGCTATTCTAATGCTGCGGGTCTGGGGCTGGTCCTGCTTGGTCCGGTTCTCGTCCTGATGACCTTCGCAGTTCTCGGCCCGCTCGACCGCGCGGCGACGGCCTTGCCTCTGCGACTCGTTCTGATGGCGGACCTCGTTTACGCACTTGTCGTCGCCACGCTCGTCGGCATCCGCATCGCCGGCATGATTTCGGCGCGCCGCGCGCGTTCGGCGGGATCTCGCCTCCACCTGCGCCTGACCGGCGTCTTCGCGATGATCGCGCTTATTCCGACGGTGCTGGTCGCCATCTTCGCAGGCATGACCATCAACGTCGGTCTCGAAGGCTGGTTCTCGGACCGCGTGTCGGGCGTGGTGGGAGCGTCGCTCGCCGCTGCCGAGGCGTATGAAGAAGACCAGCGCCGCGACCTGGTCGAGGATGTCGGTGCGCTCGCCGAGGTGCTGGATTCGGCGCGGCGGCGTTCCGCCTTCGTGTCGGACGGCGAGCTTCGGCAGCTTCTGGGACAGGGGCAGGCCCTGATCCAGCGTGGCCTGCGCGAGGCTTTCGTGATCGACGGGACGGGCGAGATCCGGGCCCGGGGCGAACGATCCTATCTCTTCGACTTCGAGATGCCGGACGCCGCGACGCTGGCCACGGCCGCCGCCGGTGAGACGGCGGTGGTCCAGGACCTCGCCACCGACGAATTGCGTGCGCTGGTGCGCCTCGACGCCTTTCCCGACCGCTTCCTCTACGTCTCGCGCGCTGTCGACGGTCGCATCCTCGGCCTTCTCGACGAGGCAGCCGAGACGGCCCAGCTCTATAACCAGCTGGAGCGGGAACGCGGTCGGCTGGTGTTCGAGTTCGGCCTTCTCTACCTCGGCTTCGCGGTCATCCTGATCCTCGCCGCGATCTGGGTCGGGCTGTGGTTCGCCGAAAGGCTCGCCCGACCCGTCGGACGGCTCGCAGGCGCGGCGCAGCGTGTCGGCGGGGGCGACCTGGACGTGCAGGTGCGCGAGGAGCCGGGCGACGACGAGATCGCCATGCTGGGGCGGCTGTTCAACCAGATGACGCGTCAGTTGAAGGGTCAGCGCGACGCGCTGATGAACACCAACCAGCAGATCGAGGCGCGGCGGCGGCTCTTTGACAGCGTGCTATCCAGCGTCACGGCGGGCGTGATCGGTCTCGATCCGCAGGGTCGCATCACCTTCGTCAACCGGTCCGCCGAGCGTCTTCTCGCGATCGGAGAGGAGGTCCAGGCGGCCCATTTGAACGTCGCCGTCCCCGAGTTCGGCGGCCTTCTCGACAGGCTCGTGGTCTCGGGGCGGTCGGTCGAGCAGGAGGAAATCCGCATCTCGCGCGACGGTATCGCCGAGACCCTTCTCGTTCGCATCGCGACGCGAAAGGGTGCCGAGGGCGAGGACGAGGGCCACGTGATCGCCTTCGACGACGTGACCGACCTGGTGGCGGCGCAGCGCCTGGCGGCCTGGGGCGACGTCGCGCGCCGCATTGCGCACGAGATCAAGAACCCCCTGACGCCGATCCAGCTTTCCGCGGGCCGCATCAAGCGCAAGTTCCGCGATGCGCTCAGCGCCGAGCAGTCCGAGTCCTTGGGTCAGTTGACCGATGTCATCGTGCGCCAGACCGAGGATTTGCGGCGGATTGTCGACGAATTTTCCAAGTTCGCCCGCATGCCCGAACCCGAACGGAGCCTTCAGGATCTCGCACAGATCGTACGCGACGCCGTCACACTCCAGGAGGCGGCGGCGGGCGAGGTGCGGATGACCTCCGACGTTCCGACCCATCCCGTCCTTGCCGAGCTGGACGCGACGATGATCGGGCAGGCGCTGACGAACATCATCAAGAACGCAGGTGAAGCCATTGAATCCCTGCATGAAAGCGGAAAGACGCCGGAAGGTCACACGGCCCGCGTCCACGTCTCGCTGACCGCTTCCAAGGGAACAGCGCATATCACCGTCTCGGACAACGGGATCGGGCTGCCCGAGGATCGGTCGAGACTGTTCGAGCCATACGTGACGACGCGGGCCAAGGGCACGGGCCTCGGGCTGCCGATCGTCAAGAAGATCATCGAGGAACACGGCGGCAAGCTGACCCTCACCGATGCAGAGCCGCTCGACGCCACCGGCAAGGTGGGCGCGCGGGCCGAGATAACCTTGCCGCTTGCGGCACAAGACGAGCAGACAGGCGACCTGAAAGTCGCCGAATGATGGAGATGCACTGATGGGCGACATTCTGATCGTAGACGACGAACGCGACATCCGCGAACTGATCTCGGACATCCTCAAGGACGAGGGGTTCACCACTCGTCTGGCCGGGACATCGGACGACGCGATGGCCGAACTGAACAAGGAGCCGCCGGCGCTGATGATCCTCGACATCTGGCTGAAGGACAGCCGGATGGACGGCATCGACATCCTCAAGACGGTGAAGCGCGACAACCCGGATGTGCCGATCATCATCATTTCGGGCCACGGCAACATCGAGATCGCGGTCGCAGCGATCAAGCAGGGCGCCTACGACTTCATCGAGAAGCCCTTCAACATCGACCAGCTCATGGTGGTCATCACCCGCGCGATGGAGACGTCGCGGCTTCGGCGCGAAAACTCCGAACTGCGACGGAAGGACGTGACGACGACGGACATGATCGGCATGTCGCCGGCCTTCCGCACGCTCAAATCGCAGCTCGACAAGGTGACGAAGTCGAACGGCCGCGTGATGCTGACCGGCCCGTCGGGCGCGGGGAAGGAAATTGCCGCGCGCTACATCCACACCCACTCCGAGAGGTCAGACGGCCCCTTCATCACCGTCAACTCGGCGTCGATCGAGCCCGAGCGGATGGAGGAGGTCCTCTTCGGCCGTGAAAGCTCGGGCCGCGGGATCGAGCCGGGTCTGCTGGAGCAGGCGCATGGCGGGGTGATCTACTTCGACGAAGTGGCCGACATGCCGCTTGGAACGCAGTCCAAGATCCTGCGCGTCCTGACCGAACAGCAGTTTCAGCGCGTCGGCGGCGGCGACAAGGTGCGGGTCGACCTGCGCGTGATTTCGTCCACCACGCGCAACCTCGAGGCCGAGGTCGAGAGCGGCACCTTCCGCCAGGAGCTGTTCCATCGACTGAACGTGGTGCCGATCGACGTGCCGGCGCTGGCCGAACGGCGCGAGGACATCCCCGAACTCGCCACGCATTTCATCCACAGCTTCAACAAGGCGCAGGGTCTTCCGCTTCGGAAACTGTCGGAAGAGGCCGTGACGATGCTTCAGACCATGGGCTGGCCCGGCAATGTGAGACAGCTCAAGAACGTCATCGAGCGCGTCCTGATCCTTGGCGGCGACAGGGGCGACATTCAGGCCTCCGAGATCCCGTCCGAGACGCCGCCCGAGTCTTCCGAGGAAGGCCGTGTCGTGCTGTCGGGAAGCCTCGCCACGCTGCCCCTGCGCGAGGCGCGGGAGTTGTTCGAGCGCGAATACCTGCTCACGCAGATCAACCGCTTCGGCGGCAACATCAGCCGCACGGCGGGCTTCGTCGGCATGGAGCGGTCTGCGCTGCACCGCAAGCTCAAGTCGCTGAACGTCGTGACCTCGTCCCGCTCGGGCGCCCGCATCGCAAGCGTGCTGGACGAGGAGGCGGACCTGGAAGAGGACGCTTGAGGGGCGCTCAGCCCCTCAGGTAATCCTCGTCCGAGACATGCTCCTCCCAGGTCACGCGGCTTCCGTCGCGGGCCTCGGCGATGGCGATGTGGGTCATGGCGGTCTGGTCCGTCGCTCCGTGCCAATGACGCGTGTCGGGCGAGAACCAGACGACGTCGCCCGGACGGATCTCCTCGCGCGTGCCGCCCTCGGTGCAGGCCCAGCCCACACCTGCCGTCACGATCAGTGTCTGGCCGTAGGGATGCGTGTGCCACGCCGTCCGCGCGCCGGGCTCGAAGGTGACGGTCAGTCCCGAGACGCGGGCCGGGGCCTCGGTCTCGAACGGTGTGTCGAAGCGGACGGTGCCGGTGAAATACTCGGCCGGGCCGGGACGTGAGGGGTTTGTGCCGTTGCGGGTGATCTTCATGCGGTCCTCCGTTTCCGGGAACCCTAGACGCTGAAGCGGGAAGGCGCGACGGCTTATTCCGTCCCCCGGCGACCCGACGCCTTCGGAGGAACCAAAGACACCGGGCAAAGACGCCGCCAGGGGACGCCCCTGCCAGGGGACAGGGGGCACTCGCACATGCAGGGACGGGTTCGCAGTCCCGACCCCAGAGGAGTCACGGGAGACGGCGCGCCCGGGTTTCATGCGTCGGTCAGATTTCCTCGACGCCTGCCGCCGAGAGGATCTCTCCCGTGGGCTGGCCCGTCGGGGAACCGCCGTCGGGTTCGTCCGAGATTGCGAGCGTCACGCCTTCGAGCGCGCTGCGGACGGCTTCGGGAACCTCGTAGCCGGCTCGGGCGGCGTCGTCGGGCAGAAGGCCTACAGGGACGGGCGCCTCGCCGTCCGCAATCGCCCAAAGCTCCAGGTCGCGGCCCGGTGCGGCAGAGCCGTCCGTGCGCGTGACGCGGATGTGCCCCGTGACGCTGTCGTAGACGGCGAGGACCCGAAGCGCGCCATCCTCCGAGGTGAGCACGGTGGCATAGAGGATCGGCACGCGCACCTGAGTGGCGACTTCGTATCCAAGGACGGCGGCGAGGGCGAGCGAGGCGGCGGCAGTAGCCTGCCAGAACCCGGCGCGGGCCAGCCATCCCTGCTTCTGCTCCTGCCCGAAGACACGGGCGAGGAGTTGGCGGCGTGCGGCGGCAGACGGTTGAACCGGGGCGACGTCGGAGGCCAGATCGGCAAGACGTGCCTGCCAGAAGGTCACCTCCTGGGCGAAGGCCGGTTCGGTCAGCGCGCGTGCCTCGGCGGCGCGGGCCTCGTCCCCGTCGAGCAGGCCGAGCGCCAGTTCCGCCGCGAGGATCGCGTCATCTTCCGGAAGGTCGGAGGGCATCATCGGGACAGGCACTCCCTCAGCGAGATCAGGCTGCGGCGCAGCCATGTTCTCATGGTGTTGAGCGGCACGTCAAAGCGCGACGCCAGGTCGGCATAGCTCTGGCCGTTCAGATAGGCGCCGGTAACCGCCGCGCGGCGGTCCTCGGCCAATTCGTCCATGCAGTCGACGATGCGCTGCGCCTCGGACGCCGCGATGACATCCCCTTCCGGCGAGCGGCGGGGCGAGGGAAGGGTATCGAGCATCGCCTCGGTCGCGGATTCGGGCCGCCGCGCACGCAGCCGGTCGATGGCGGTGTTGCGCGCGATGGTGATGAGCCACGTCATCGGCGAAAGGCCGTTGACCTGGTAACGGTCGGCCTTCTTCCAGATTTTGACGTAGGCGTCCTGCATGGCATCCTCGGCTGCTGCACGGTCGTTTAACACACGCAGGCAAACGCCGAGAAGTTTCCCGCTCGTCGCGTCATAAAGGTCTGAAAATGCCGCTCTTTCTCCCAGTGCCACGCGGGCGATCAGGGCTTCGATCCGATCCTGTGGGGTCATGTTCGGCCCGTTCCTTCGTACCGCCGCGTCTTGCGAGAGGGTGCCTTGGACTTCGGGGGGGCGCAACCGTCATGGCGGCTGCCGGCCCGGAATCTTGCGGGCGGTTCCAGCCGTGCCGGAACCGCCCGCGAAGATGGTTTTCAGTTACTGAGCGGTGATGACCTGCATCACGAGTTGGTCGTCGACGCGGATCGGGCCGTCTTCCGTGGCGCCGAGCGTATATTCAAAGACGCCGGTCGACATGCCGCCCGCTTCCGAGTGGACCATGAGCATAAGCATGTCGCCGGGGGCCACCTCTTCCTGAAGGATGGCGGCGACGTCGGTGTTCTCACCGGCGCGCAGGGGCGCATAGCCCACGACGGGGCCAGGCTTCATCTCGGCGTCGGTGCGGTGAACGACCAGCCATCCGTTCTCGGTCGCGGTGATCATGTCAGCCGAGACGATGCCGTTCGACACGTCCTGATCGGCCGCCATGACGGCGGGGTTCATGGCATGGGCTGCGGCCAGCGCGATGCCGGTCGAGGCGGCGAGGGCAAGTGCGGCGATCGAAAGGGTCTTCATGTACGGTTCCTCCGTTTTCATTCACTGTCCTACCCACGCCCCACGGCGCGCCAGAGTTTCGCGTGCCAGCGCAAATGCCGCGCCCGCTACCGCAACTAACTGAAAAATGGCGGAAATTTTCGAAGCTCGCGAGGCCATCCGGCTTTGTACGCTTGATCGCCGCACCGCCTCATGCGACAGAGGCGCGACGGAAGGCGGCAAGGGGCCCTTCATGAAGGTCATCATCTGCGGCGCGGGCCAGGTCGGCTGGCAGATCGCGCGGCACCTTTCCGGCGAAAGGAACGACGTCACCGTCGTCGACAACAACGCCGAACTGGTGCGCCGCGCGACCGATGCGCTCGACGTCCAGGGGATCGCGGGCCACGCCAGCTATCCCGACGTGCTGGAGCGGGCCGGCGCCCGCGACGCGGACATGATCATCGCCGCGACCTATTCGGATGAGGTGAACATGGTCACCTGCCAGGTCGCCCACTCGATCTTCGAGGTGCCACGCAAGATCGCGCGGCTTCGCGCGCAAAGCTACCTGACGGCGATCTACTCCGACCTCTACCGCCGCGACCACATGCCGATCGACGTGGTGATCTCGCCCGAACGCGAAGTGGCCGAGGCCGCCCTTCGCCGCCTGAACGCGCCCGCGGCTTTCGACACCGAGATGTTCCTCGAGGGCAAGGCGCAGCTTCTGGGCATCCAGCTCGACGAGAACTGCCCGGTGGTGAACACGCCCCTGCGGCAGCTCACCGATCTGTTCTCGACGCTTCGGGCGATCGTGGTCGGCGTACGTCGCAACGGCAAGCTGTTCGCGCCCGAGCCGGGCGATCAGCTCTTTCCCGACGACCAGGTCTACGTGATGGCCCACTTCCAGGACATCAATCGGACCTTCGAGATCTTCGGCAAGACGGTCCACCGTCAGGAGCGCGTCGTGATCCTTGGCGGCGGCAACGTCGGCCTCGCCGTCGCCCGCGCGCTGGAAGGGCGGGCCGAACGGTTGCGCGCCCGCGTGATCGAGAAGAACCGCTTCAACGCCGAACGCGCCGCAGACGCGCTGGAGCGGACCATCGTCCTGCATGGCGACGGCATGAACATGGACCTGCTGAACGAGGCAGGGATCGACCGGGCCGACGCCATCCTCGCCGTGACCGACGACGACAACACCAACCTTCTGGCCAGCGTGCGCGCCAAGCAGCTGGGCTGCCCCATGGCCATTGCGCTCATCAACGATCCGACGCTGATCCCGCTGATGGAGCCTCTGGCCATCGACGCCTACATCAACCCGCGGGCCACCACGGTAAGCTCGATCCTGCGGCACATCCGGCACGGGCGGGTGCGCAGCGTCTATTCCATCGGCGACGCCGAGGCCGAGGTGATCGAGGCGCAGATCCTCTCGCCCTCGCCTTTGGCCGGGCGCCTGATCCGCGACATCGAATTCCCCGAGGGCGTGCTGGTCGGCGCGGTGATGAAGAACGGCGAGGTGGTGAAGCCCACGGGCGATCTGAGGATCGACGAAGGAGACGTCATCGTCGTCTTCGCGCTCGCCGCCGACGTCCCCGAGGTCGAGCGCCTGTTCCAGGTCTCGATCGACTTCTTCTGATGAGCCGCTTTTACGACCTGCCTTTCATCGTCATCCTCATGGGGATCGGCGCCGCCGCGATGATGGTGCCTGCCGTCTATGCCTCGGTCGTCAACGACAACGAGACGGCGCGGGCGTTCTTCTATCCATCGGTGCTTTTCTCGATGCTGTTCGGCATGGTCGCGCTGGCCACGGCCAACATCCGGATCCGCCGACAGGGTCGAAGCCACCTGATCTCGATCGTGGCGTGTTATGCCGTGCTGCCCGTGATGCTGGCGGTGCCCTTCTCGGAGGCGGTCCCAGACACGACATTCCTCAACGCCTATGTCGAGATGGTGTCGAGCCTGACGACGACGGGCGCCACGCTTTTCGCGCCCGAGCGCCTGCCTGACGCGGTCCACTTCTGGCGCGCGATGGTCGGTTGGATGGGCGGCTTCTTCGTCTGGGTCACGGCCATCGCGATCATGGCGCCCCTGAACCTGGGCGGGTTCGAACTGACCTCGGCCGCCGAGATCGGGCAGGGCGCGCGCGAAAGCCGCCGCACCGCCGAGCCGTCCGAGCGCATCCGGCGCGTGGGAGCGCGGCTGTTTCCGGTCTATCTGGGTCTGACGGTCGCCCTCTGGATCGCGCTTGTCGTCTCAGGCGACCGCGCCATCGTGGGCCTGGTACATTCGATGTCGACACTCTCGACTTCGGGCATTTCGGTGCTGGGCGGTCTCGAACCAGCCGGATCGGGCTATGTCGGCGAGTTCATCGTCTTCCTCTTTCTGATCTTCGCCCTGTCGCGCGTGACTTTTGTATCGGAGGAGCGCCCGGACGGCGTTCGAAGCCTCTGGAACGACCCCGAGATCCGACTGGGCCTCGCGATCACCGGGACGCTTGCCGTCCTTCTTTTCCTGCGCCACTGGGTCGTCAGCTTTGAAGACGGGACCGAGCTTCGGGTGCTCGAGGGCCTGCGCAGCGTCTGGGGCGCGCTTTTCACCGTGCTGTCCTTCCTGACGACGACCGGCTTCGTCGCCGCCGACTGGGACACGGCGCAGCTTTGGTCGGGGGTAAGTTCGCCGGGCGTTCTTCTCGTCGGGCTCGCCGTCTTCGGCGGGGGCGTTGCCACCACGGCGGGCGGTGTCAAGCTCCTCCGCGTGTTCTCGCTCTACCAGCACGGCCTCCGCGAGATGGAAAAGCTCGTCCACCCCCGCTCGGTCGGCGGCTCGGGACGGCACGGGCGGCGCTTCCGGCGTCAGGGCGCCTATGCGGCCTGGGTGTTCTTCATGCTCTTCGCCATCTCGATCGCGCTGGTGGTGGGAGCCTTCACCCTCGTCGGTCGCATGGGCTTCGAAGAGGCGATGATCCTGACCATCGCGACGCTCTCGACGACTGGTCCTCTGACCGCAGTGGCGGGTGGAGAGCCGATCGATCTGGCGGCCTACTCCGAAGCGACGAAGGGCATCATGTGCGCCGCCATGATCCTCGGCCGGCTCGAAGCGCTCGCGATTATCGCGCTTCTCAACCCGGAATTCTGGCGTTGATGCCGCAAGACGAGGCAAATCCACCATAAACCGGCCCCCGCGATCTCAATTGGGGGTGGCACATGGCGAATCTGTCCGTAATATCCCATCACCACGAAGGGTCGGTCGATCAACGGCCGCAATAAGAAGGCTATGAAACATGGCTTCGGACAGACAGAATTTGCAGGACGCATTTCTGAACCACGTCAGGAAGACGAAGGTTCCCGTAACGATTTTCCTCATCAACGGCGTCAAACTCCAGGGCGTCATCACCTGGTTCGACAATTTCTGCGTTTTGCTGCGCAGGGACGGTCAGTCGCAGCTTGTCTACAAGCACGCGATTTCCACCATCATGCCGGCACAGCCGATCTCGCTCTATGAAGGTGAAGAATAGGGGTGGAGAACGCGGACGGTCGGTCCATTACTCGGGCGCTCGTCCTTCATCCCGACATCACCGGCAATCCTGACCGGCGCGATGCCGGCTATGCCCTGGACGAGGCCGTGGCGCTTGCCGCTGCCTTGCCTGGGCTTCAGGTCGTGGGTGCGGAGGTCATTCGGCTGAAGAAGCCGCAGCCGGGCAAGCTGTTCGGCACCGGCAAGGTCGAGGAGCTTGCGGCGCGCATCAAGGCGGACGAAGTCGAGCTCGTTCTGGTGGATGGGCCGGTTACCCCCGTGCAGCAGCGCAACCTCGAAAAGGAATGGTCGGTCAAGCTTCTCGACCGGACCGGGCTGATCCTCGAGATCTTCTCGGACCGCGCCGCGACGCGCGAAGGTGTTCTCCAGGTCGAGATGGCCGCGCTCAGCTACCAGCGCACCAGGCTTGTCCGCGCCTGGACCCACCTCGAACGTCAGCGTGGCGGGCTGGGCTTCGTCGGAGGCCCCGGCGAAACCCAGATCGAGGCCGACCGCCGCGCCATCGACGACCAGCTCGTGCGTCTGAAGCGCCAGCTCGAGAAGGTAGTGAAGACCCGCGCGCTGCACCGGGCGGCGCGCGCCAAGGTGCCGTTCCCGATCGTGGCGCTTGTGGGCTATACGAACGCCGGCAAGTCGACGATCTTCAACCGCCTCACTGGAGCCGACGTTCTGGCGAAGGACATGCTGTTCGCCACGCTCGATCCCACGATGCGGTTGGCGAAGTTGCCTTCGGGCCGGCCCGCGATCCTCTCCGACACAGTGGGCTTCATCTCGGACCTGCCGACGCAGCTCGTTGCCGCCTTCCGCGCCACCCTCGAAGAGGTGCTGGCCGCCGACATCATCCTCCACGTCCGCGACATCTCGCATCCCCAGACCGAAGAGCAGCGCGAGGATGTCCTCTCGGTTCTGTCCGACCTGGGGGTCGGTCAGGATCGCCGGATGATCGAGGTATGGAACAAGATCGACCGCCTGCCGCCCGAGGCGCAGGAGCCCCTGCGCACCGCGGCCGAACGGCGCGAGGACACCATCGTCACCTCGGCGCTGACCGACGACGGCCTTTCCACCCTGTTGCCGATTGTCGAGGCCGCCCTCGACGAAGGCCGCCGGCAAGAGCGCCTGGACATCCCGCACGACGATGGCCGCAAGCGGGCCTGGCTCTATGAGCAGGGCGTCGTGACGAACGAGGACGAGACCGAGGACGGATGGCGGCTGGACGTGTCGTGGTCCGCGATCCAGGCGGCCCGCTTCGCACAGCTCTGAGATTGTACTGTCGGAAACCACTTCGGGGTGAGACCCCAAGGGGCCGAGGGGCAGCGCCCCTTACTCTGCAGGTTCGAGCCGCGTTATCCCTTCGGCTCCGGCGCGAGCCAGGTCGGGGTCGAGCGTCATCGGGATGTATTCCCCTCGCCGCCACAACTCGCCCAGATCGTCGTAATGCCGCGACAGCGGGTGGCCCGACTGCCCCGTAGAGATCACGAAGACCGAACTGTCGGGGTCGGCGAAGTCGTAGACGCCCCGGTAGCCCGCGCCGTGGGTGTTCTGGAACGGGTTCGGATCGCGCCCCGACGTCAGCCCGCGCAAGAGTGTGTGGTCGCCCCCGCTCGTCGACTGCCGGATGTTCACCAGCCACGAGAACCAGCCCACGTCACCGAGGACAGGATGGTCGTGTGTGGCCTCGTGCGCGTCGCCCCACCTGAGCGACTCGAGCGACTGACCGTAGGTTTCGTCGATCCAGACGAGCGCGTCGTCGAGCGCCAGCCGCGCTATGTCGGTGCAGGTCTCCTCCGGCGCCGACTGGATCACGTCGCACCAGACCGAGGCCCCGTCGCGGTTGCGGAACACGCGCTCGACGAAGATCGGCTCGAGATGCGGGAAGGCGTCGGCCAGGGTGCCGAGTTCGTCGCGGATCAGCCGGTCCTGAAGCCGCCGCATCCACGCCATGTAGATCAGCGGCTCGGGCAGGTGCTCGTTCATCTCGCCGTTCCAGCCCGCCAGCAGGTCCAGCGCATCCCGGCGCCGGCGTTCGGGTGTGCCCTCGGCGGCCGCTTCTCCGGTGAACCACAGGTTGCGGGCGACAAGCGGCAGAAGCGTGCGCGCCGTGATCGACACGGTATCGAGTTGCGCCTCGATGAAGCTCTCGCGGGTGTGGACCTCGCGCGACTGCATCAGGCGCTCCCACCTCTGGATGCGCTGCGTGTCCCCCCAGTCGAACGACATGTGGAGCGGGAAGGGACGGTCGATGACCTTGTTGTTGGTGTTGCCGAGGATGCCGCCCTCGGGGTCGACGAACTCGGGGTTGGATGCGTCCGACAGCCGCCCCTGCCAGCGGTTCTCGGCCAGCCAGCCGGGAGCGGGCATCCGTCCCTGGGTCTGGTGACGCGCGGCGCGGCGCGGCAGCGCGCCGATCACCTTCATCGCGATCCGCTCGCTGTCGACGACCGTCAGGTTCTGGGGCGGCGCGACGAAGGCCTGTCCGGCCTCCAGCGCCTCGTCGACCGTGCCGGCGCGCATCACGCCGAGAAGCGCCTGCACCGAGGTGTCGGTCGGTCCAAGTGCCGTCCATCCAAGCGACGCCACATGACCTCTCGGCGTCACCGCCGCGAGGTCGTAGTGCGAGCCCGGCAGGACCGGACCGTTGTCGGTCCAGCGCAGCGTGAGGGTGATCGGATCCGCGTCCTTGATCGTGATGAGCGAGGTGCGCTCCGCCATCTTCTTCCAGCCCGAGGGCGTCAGAACCTCCTCGGGGTTGTCGGGGTTCAGCTTCTCGATGAACACGTCCTGATCGTCGGCATAGGACGAGGTCAGGCCCCATCCCAGATTTTCCGAACGGCCCACCAGAACCACGGGAGCGCCGGGAATCGTGCCGCCGATCACCCCGCCCGTGGCCAGTTCCAAGCGGGCCAGATACCAGATCGAGGGCGCCGTAAGTTCGAGGTGGGGATCGTTCGCCAGAAGGGTCCCACCGGCCGCCGAGCGGAAGGGCGCCGCGGCCCAGACGTTGGACGCGCCCGCCATTCCACGGGGTGCGACCGGCGACAGTCGATCCGGCCAGGTCACCTGGGCATAGGTCGGCAGGGGCGCGTCGAAGAGCGAGGCGTATTCGGGCAGGGCGGCCACGCCCGGCCCCGGCGTGTCGGGCAGGATGTCGGCCAGACGCTCGTCGGGCAGCATCTGCGAGACCCGCGCGCGAAGCACCTCGGTCTGGAGATGGCCCGACAGTTGCAGGGCCATGAGCTTGCCGATGACGATGCTGTCGGCCGGCTGCCAGGGGGCGATCGACGGCTCGAACAGCCAGAACTCGGGCGCGCCGCGACCGCGCGCGCCGGTATTGACCTCCTCGAGCCAGGCGTTGACGCCCCGGGCATAGGCGGCAAGCGCGGTCCGGGTATAGTCGTCCTGGGCCTCGAGCGACTTCACCGACAGGGCGTAGAGGTCGAAGCGCCGCAGCAACTCGTCGACCTTCGCGGTCCGCGCGCCGAAGATCTCGGACAGCCGGCCCTGTGCGGTGCGCCGCAGCATGGTCATCTGCCACAGCCGGTCCTGGGCATGAGCAAGTCCGAGCCCGAAGTAGACGTCCTCGTCCGTTGCCCCGAAGATATGGGGGACGTCGGCGTTGTCCCGCACGATCTCGACCGGCGCCGAGATGCCGGCGACGGTCAGCGTTCCCGAATACTCCGGGATCGAGCGCGAGAAGAACCAGTAGAGCACGACGGCCGCGAGCAGGACGAGGGCGAGGATGCCCGTCACGATGCGCAACAGCCAGCGGAAAAGGCGCAGCATCAGGCGACCCTTGACGGGCGAGGGGCGGCGGTCGTCGCCTGTCGGGCAAGACGAATGGTCATGCGCGCCTGTCCGCGTTGGCCCGGCGCTATTGACTGCGCCTGAGGGTTCGATAGGTCGGGGGCAGGATAGGCGTGAAGCCGGGAGGATGCCATGACGAAAATCGCGTTTCTGGGACTTGGGGTCATGGGCTTTCCCATGGCGGGGCACCTAAAGGCGGGAGGCTACGAGGTGACGGTCTACAACCGGACCTTCTCGAAAGCCGAAGACTGGGCGTCGAAGCACGGCGGCACGGCGTCGAGGACGCCCCGCGAGGCGGCACAGGGTGCCGAGTTCGTCATGGCCTGTGTCGGTAACGACGCCGACCTCCGCTCGGTCTGTCTCGGCCCCGACGGCGCTTTCGCGGGTATGAAGTCGGGCGCCATCTTCGTCGACCACACCACGGTCAGCGCCAAGGTAACGAGGGAGCTTTACGCCGAGGCCGACAAGAAGAACCTCTCCTTCGTGGACGCCC
The DNA here is from genome assembly GCF_003970735.1 of Silicimonas algicola. Classification (GTDB taxonomy): domain Bacteria; phylum Pseudomonadota; class Alphaproteobacteria; order Rhodobacterales; family Rhodobacteraceae; genus Silicimonas; species Silicimonas algicola. The sequence goes on along the minus strand of NZ_CP034588.1, from coordinate 2,553,757 downwards.
CGATCTCGGGCGGACAGGCGGGGGCCGAGAAGGGTCAGCTTTCTATCATGTGCGGCGGCGATCAGGGCGCCTACGACCGCGCCGAACCGGTGATGCAGACCTATGCCAAGATCTGCCGGCGGATCGGGGGATCGGGTGCCGGACAGGTGACGAAGATGTGCAACCAGATCGCCATCGCCGGGCTGGTGCAGGGCCTCTCCGAAGCGCTTCACTTCGCCGAGAAGGCCGACCTCGACGGCCGCGCGGTGGTCGAGGTCATCAGCCAGGGCGCGGCCGGGTCCTGGCAGATGTCGAACCGTTTCGAAACCATGCTCGACGATCATTTCGAGCACGGCTTCGCGGTCGACTGGATGCGGAAGGACCTGGGCATCTGCCTCGACACCGCCGACGAGACGGGTGCGAGCCTTCCGGTCACGGCCCTCGTCGACCAGTTCTACAAGGACGTCCAGAAGATGGGCGGCGGCAGGTGGGACACGTCGAGCCTGCTCAAGCGCCTGCGCAAGCTCGGGTGACGCGGGCGAGGGGCGCTGTCCCTCGCGCTCCCCGGGATATTTCGGGACCGATGAAAGCAACGGCCCGCCCCGGATCGGGGACGGGCCGTTCGGTTTTCACCGGTCGCGGTCATCGGCGTCCCCGCCTGTACCGCCCCTCTCCGATGACACGTCACGGTAAACGAGGCGTTATCATCGGTCCCGCAAATATCCCGGGGGAGACGCGCGAAGCGCGGCGGGGGCAGAGCCCCCTCCGCCGCCCGGATCAGGGGATGATGCGCGAGTACTTGGTGCCCTCGACAGAGGCGCCCGCGATGAGCCCGGCCTGCCCGAAGACGACCGCGATCACGGGAGCGAGGACCGTCGTCGTGTCGGCGGAAAGGTTCCCGCCCCGGTCGTTCATCGCGTATTTCACGTCCGCGCCGGCGGCCCATCCGGAGGAGGCCCGGAACTCGGCCAGCGCTTCCTCGGTCATGAAGTAGAGGACGTGCGCATACTGCTGCGCGCCGATCTGGAAGCCGAAGCTGGCCTGCGCCGCCGAGTAGTAGTCGACCGTGATCCCGTTCACGCGTAGGGCGCCGCGACCATAGGAGCCGCCGAACCCGAGGCTCGCCTCGGTCACCAGCGGCATGACGAGCATGCCGACGGACTTGGCCTGGAGGTCTCGCGTGCCGGGATAGTTGTTCTCGAGATAGCCGAGCGTCGCGTCGACGCGGGCGTCGATGTTGGCGCCGCCCTGGCTGCCGATGCCGTTGCCGCAGGCGGAAAGCGCCAGCGCCGCGGCGGCGCCCATCAGGAGGGCGCGGCGGGAAATGCGTGTCATGGGGTCTGCCCTTTTATTGAACCTCGAACGACGGCCTTATCTGGCCGTTCGCCGCAAAGTATAGGGGAGGGCGCGGACAGAGTCACCCTCCATAGTGGTGCGGCGGACCATCGGTCTCACCTCCTGACCTCGCGGCGCGATACCATGCGACGAGGGCGGCGCGGTCGGCAGGCTCCATCCCCGTGATGTTCGCGGGAGGCATGGCGTGGCTGAGGCCCGCCTGGAGATAGACCTGCCGGGCATGGCGCGCGATGTCGCCCGGCGTCTCGAGCACGACACCCTTGGGCGGCTGCAGGATCCCCTCCCACACCGGCTCGCGGGCATGGCACATCGAGCAGCGGCCCATGACGACGCTTTCGGCCTCCTCCCACTCGGCGACTTGCGTGAAGCGTGCCTCGGACGGCGTCAGGGCGCGCGCCTCGGCCGCCTCGACCGTCTCGCCGTTGCCCGCAGTCGAGAGCCAGGCGATCAGGATGAAGATCACCACTGTAACCGCCCAGGTCCAATGGGGATTTCCTCTCCGGGCATGGCGGGTGTTGAACCAGTGGCGGATGGTGACGCCCATCAGGAACACAAGCGCCGCGATGGCCCAGGAGAAGCGGGTTCCGAAGGCCAGCGGATAGTGAGTGGACAGCATCAGGAAGACGACCGGCAGCGTCAGGTAGTTGTTGTGGGTCGAGCGCAGCTTGGCGATCTTGCCGTACTTCGGATCGGGCGTGCGTCCGGCCTTCAGGTCGGCGACGACGATCCTCTGGTTCGGCATGATGATGAAGAAGACGTTGGCCGTCATGATCGTCGCCGTGAAGGCGCCGAGATGCAGGAGCGCCGCTCGGCCGGTGAAGATCTGGTGATAGCCCCAGCTCATCCCGACAAGCATGGCGAAGAGCAGGAGCATCAGCGTCGTCGGACGCTCGCCGAGAGATGATTTGCACAGGAAATCATAGACAAGCCAGCCGATGCTGAGGCTCGCGGCGGAGATCAGGATGCCTTGCCAGAGTGTCAGATCGGCCTTGGACGGCTCGATCAGGTAAAGTTCGCCGCCGACCCAGTAGACGATCATCAGGAGTGCTGCGCCGGATATCCATGTCCAGTAGCTCTCCCACTTAAACCACGTCAGGTGCTCGGGCATCGCGGCGGGCGCGACCATGTATTTCTGGATATGGTAAAAGCCGCCGCCGTGGACCTGCCATTCCTCGCCGTCCGCCGGGCCGGGCACGTCTCGGTTCAGGCCAAGATCGAGGGCGATGAAGTAGAAGGACGAGCCGATCCAGGCGATGGCCGTCACGACGTGCAGCCAGCGCACGGCGAATTCGAACCAGTCCCAGAGAATGGCGATGTCGGTCATGGGCGGCTCTCCGCTGATGCTCGGGTGTCATGTGACGCATGCGGCATGGGGATGACAAGGGCGGCGTGAGGCCGGCCTCGCTGCAACGCGGCGCTTGACAGGGGCGCAGAGTGACGCCATGTGTCCCTCGAACGCAGACGCCCTGCCGCGTGAGCAGGTGGCCCAAGTCGGCCGATCAGGTGTCGCGTTCGATGCATCCGACATCACGCGTGGAGGCAGCGACGGGTCAATACGGCCCGGGCGCACTCTGACCGCAACACCCGCGGGCCTTTGGCCCGGCGGGCAAGATTTATCGCGGAGGCATGCTGTCTTCGCACCGAAAGGACTACATGGATTTCGATATGTTGGGGCTTCAGCCCCGTCTCGTTAAGGCTCTGATCGATCAGGGCATCACCAACCCCACTCCGATTCAAACGCAGGCGATCCCGCATGCCATGAACGGCCGCGACGTCCTGGGCATCGCCCAGACCGGCACCGGCAAGACAGCCGCCTTCGGGCTTCCGATGATCCACGCGCTGATGACGCGCGGGATCGCCCCCGCGCCCCAGACGGCGGCCGGCCTTGTCCTGGCACCGACGCGCGAACTGGCGAACCAGATCGCCGAGGCGATGCGCACCTTCACCAAGGGCAGCCACCTCAAGGTCGCCGTCGTCGTCGGCGGCGCCTCCATGGGCAAGCAGATCGAGGCGCTGCGCCGTGGCGCGGACCTTCTGATCGCGACGCCGGGCCGCCTGATCGACCTGATCGAGCGCCGTGCCGTGCGGCTGAACGAGACCAACTTCCTCGTTCTCGACGAGGCCGACCAGATGCTCGACATGGGCTTCATCCACGCGCTGCGCCGGATCGCGCCGCTTCTGCCCGCTGACCGCCAGACGATGATGTTCTCGGCTACGATGCCGAAACTGATGGCCGAGTTGGCCGGCAAGTTCCTGACCGACCCCGTCCGGGTCGAGGTCACGCGGCCGGGCATCGCCGCGAACGGCATCGAGCAGTCGGTGCATTTCGTGCCGAAGGCCGGCAAGACCGACCTGCTGATCCAGCTTCTGGGCGCGCACCGGGGCGACCTGTCCCTTGTCTTCGCGCGCACCAAGCACGGTGCCGAGCGTCTGATGAAGACGCTCGTTTCGGCGGGCTTCGACGCCGTGTCGATCCACGGCAACAAGAGCCAGGGCCAGCGCGACCGCGCCATCCGCGACTTCAAGGCGGGCAAGCTGAACATTCTGGTGGCGACCGATGTCGCCGCGCGGGGCATCGACATCCCCGACGTGCGCCATGTCTACAACTACGAACTGCCGAACGTGGCCGAGAACTATGTCCACCGCATCGGCCGCACCGCGCGGGCCGGGGCTTCGGGCCAGGCCATCGCGCTTTGCGCCGAGGACGAATTCGGCGAGTTCCAGGCGATCGAGAAGCTTCTGAAGACGCGTATCGCCGTCGTCGGGGGCCGTCCCTGGGCCGCGGAGCATGCCAAGGATCAGACGCGCGCCAAGACCGCACGTCCCCGCAACCGCAGCCGCAAGCCGCGCGGCGGCGTCAAGTACGCGGCCTGAGGGTTCAGCGTCCGAACAGTCTCCTGATCCGGCGCTTCAGGCGCCGGGCCGGGGGAAGCGGGAGGACATGGTGCGCGCCGGGTGCGACAGCGAGGCTTCGCAGGACATCCTTCCTGAGTGCGCCCGCCACCTTCGCCGCCCGTGTCGCGCAGTCCTTCGCGCTGCTTCGCGCCTCGTCCCCAAGACATCGGTCCAGAGCGTCCGAAAGCCCCTCGGGCGTGGCGTCGTCGATGCCCACGACCTCGGGCCAGCCTATAACTCCTGCCTGTTTGGTCACCTTGTCACCGCCTGCGATGGCATCGAGCGCCAGGACCGGGGTTCCCGCCTTCAGCCCCAGAACCAACCCGTGAAGCCGTGTCGTCAGCAGCACGTCGAGCCGTCCGGCGAGGGCGGTGAACTGGTCCGCCGTCTCGGTCAGGGTGCGGTTTGTTTCGGGCGGCCAGAGCGTGTCCATCTCGACGGCTGACAGTCCGCGTGCGCGGATCAGGTCCCGGAGCAGCGTGCCGGCTTCGTCGTGGCGGCGACGGGCTCCGTATTCCGACTGGCGCGTGGCCAGGCAGAGGCCGACGACAGGCACCTGTGTCACGGGCGTCGTGAAGGACAGGTCGGTTCGCACCAGCCGGTCGCTGTCGCGCTCGAGAAGGACGTCGAAGGGCTGGAACGTCGAGAGCGGCGCCACCATCGTCAGGTTCACCCCGATCCAGGTGCAATGTGCGAAGGCGGCGAAGATGTCGGCCATTCCTTCGTACATCTTCTGCGAGAAAGGGCCGCAGACCACCAGAAGGTGAGAATAGCGCGCAGCGTCGAGGGCGCGCGGATCGACCCAGTCGGGGTTGCCCAGTCGGACCTTTCCCGCATAGGGAGCGATGTCGAAGGGGAGGCCCGCCTCGCTCAGCCATCCCTCGACGACCTTGAGCACCTCGGTGTCGCCGAATGTCGAGAAGTGTCCCATCACAAGCGCGCGCGCCTTTCGGCAGGGTCGGGGCTTTCATCGCGTTTCCAATCTCTTGAGGGCGGCTTCGGCATCCAGCCATTCCCGCGCCCACTGCGGCACGCGCAGGGTTTCGGGTGGCGCGGTCCAGGGTTTGCCGGCCCCGGTGAAGTGCAAAATGCGCGGGTCGCGGCGCGAGGCGGCGAAGCGGTCCACATCCGCGCGCCTCAGGGGCGGTCCGGCGGTCCTGTGGTTGCCCCAGATGGCGTTCCAGGCGGGATCGACCAGGGTGGCTCGGTCCTGAAAGACGACGTTCAGGTGATCCTGGTCGCGCAAGCGATAGCGCCCCGCCGCCTCTGCGTCGTCCATGGCGCCGTCGAGGCCAAGCGCGCGGATACGCGCGCAGTCGAGGACCATCACGCCCGCATTGAAGTAGGTGCCCGGGCGGCGCATGCCCAGGCTCTGGAGGTGCCGCACGAAGCGCATATGCCCGGGACGCCACCAAGGCAGGTTGTGCCACCGGACCGACGCGACGGACCGAACGGCCGCGGGGTCGGGAGCTGCGCCCACGGGCTGGCCTGCGAGGTCGGCGAAGGCGAGGGGCGCCACGTCGGACCGCACCAGCGTATCTCCGTCGAGATAGAGCACGCGCCCTTCGATCACTTCGGGCAGGCGGAGACGCAGAAGCGTCGCCGCCGAGACATGCTTGCGGTCGTCCGTCACAGTGGGTCCGGGATCGAGAAAGACCGCTTCGGTTCCGGGAAAGGCCGCGGCAATTCGCCGGACGCGATCCGGGAAGTCGCCCAGGTCGCCAGCGCAGAGGAACACGGCCCGCACCGGGCAGGACGCCGTCCTCAGAAGGGAAAAGAGCGAAACCAGCGTGCAGCGCGCGAAGCCCGCATCCAGCGCCCAGGTCACCGTCGCCGTGCCCTCGGGGGCGTCGGGAAGCCGGGGCGTCACCTTGGCCTCAACTGCCCCGGTACGTCGAATAGCCGTAGGGCGAGAGGAGGAGCGGGACGTGATAGTGATCCTCCTTCGCCATCCCGAAGCGGACCGGGACCACGTCGAGGAAGCGCGGCGTCGGATGATCGGCCGCGTGAGCGTCGAAATAAGCCCCGGCATGGAACACCAGCTCGTAGGTCCCGGGCCGCCACTCCTCGGCCCCGAGGATCGGCGTGTCGGTCCGGCCATCGCCGTTCGTCCTGCGCGAATGCAGGTAGGTGCGCGCCTCGCCGTCGATCCGGTAAAGCTCGATCGTGATGCCGGCTGCTGGAGCTCCACGCGCCGTATCGAGAACGTGTGTCGTCAGGAATCCCGTCATGGCCAAACCTCGCGCACATGTGTCCAACACCTGTGCAGCGGAAACCGGCCGTCGATGCAACCTGAAAACGCAGGTGCGAAATTCGTTGACGGAGCGGCAGTTCCGCGAGCTTCCTGTCGCCACAAACAAAAAAATCAAGGGACGGGAAAAATGACGGACACTTCCATCGGAACGCCGGCGCAGCTACGCGATCCGGATTACACACCACCTCTCATGAAGGCCGTGCCTCTGGGCATCCAGCACGTCATGGCCATGTTCGTGTCGAACGTGACACCGGCGATCATCGTCGCGGGGGCTGCGGGTTTCGGCTTCGGATCGAACAGCCCGGACTTTCCGGAGCTTCTCTACCTGATCCAGATGTCCATGCTCTTTGCCGGGATCGCCACGCTGTTCCAGACCATCGGCGTGGGCCCCGTGGGCGCGCGCCTTCCGGTCGTCCAGGGCACCAGCTTCGCCTTCATTCCCATCATGATCCCGCTCGTTGCGGGCAAGGGCGTCGATGGTCTCGCAGCTCTCTTCGGCGGCATCGTGATCGGCGGCATCTTCCACACCTGTCTCGGCTTCTTCATCGGTCGCATCCGGTTCGCGCTGCCGCCGCTGGTGACGGGCCTTGTCGTAACGATGATCGGTCTCGCGCTGGTGCGTGTCGGCGTACAGTACGCGGCGGGCGGCGTCCCGGCCATCGGCACGCCGGAATACGGCAGCCTGCTGAACTGGTCGGTCGCGCTGATCGTCATCGTCGTGACCCTTGGCCTCAAGTTCTTCGCGCGCGGGATGCTGTCGATCTCGGCGGTGCTGGTGGGGCTTCTCGTCGGTTACGCCGTCGCGATCCTGACAGGGATGCTGCCGGTGTCGTCCATCGCCGCAAGCTGGTCCAACGCCGCCTCCTTCGCGCTGCCAGACCCGTTCCGCTATGGTTTCGAGTTCTCGTTCGCAGCCGTGATCGGCTTCAGCCTGATGGCCATCGTCTCGGCGGTCGAGACCGTGGGCGACGTCTCGGGCATCGCCAAGGGCGGCGCGGGACGCGAGGCGACCGAGGAGGAGATCACCGGCGCCACCTTCGCCGACGGTCTGGGAACGGCGGTCGCGGGCGTCTTCGGCGGGCTTCCCAACACCTCGTTCAGCCAGAATGTGGGGCTGATCGCCATGACGGGCGTGATGAGCCGGCATGTGGTGACCATCGGCGCGATCTTCCTGATCGTCTGCGGTCTGATCCCGAAGGTCGGCGGCCTGATCCGTACCGTCCCGATCGAGGTTCTGGGCGGCGGCGTCATCGTCATGTTCGGCATGGTCGTCGCGGCAGGCGTATCGATGCTGTCCGAGGTCGACTGGAACCGGCGCAACATGGTGATCTTCGCGATCTCGCTATCGCTCGGCCTTGGGCTTCAGCTTGAACCCGATGCGCTTCAACACCTGCCGGCCACGGCGAAGATCCTGCTTACCAGCGGGCTGCTGCCGGCAGCGGGTCTCGCCATCGTGCTGAACCTCATCCTGCCCGAGACGCTCGAGGACGAGGCGACCGAAGAGATCTCCGGCGGCCTGTCGGGTTCGCGGGCCTGAACGAACCGCCCTTGCCCGCTCTGGCGGGCAGGGGCATCCTCCTGGGGCAGACGTAGCCCCGGACCATTCCATGACCGACGCCCCCCGATATCCTCGTGACATGACCGGCCACGGCGAGACGCCGCCCGATCCGCAATGGCCGAAGGGCGCGCGGATCGCGGTGCAGATCGTGCTCAACTACGAGGAAGGCGGCGAGAACAACATCCTGCACGGAGACGCGGCGTCGGAGGCGTTCCTGTCCGAGATCGTGGGCGCGGCCCCGTGGCCGGGTCAGCGGCACTGGAACATGGAGTCGATCTACGAATACGGCGCTCGTGCGGGGTTCTGGCGGCTGCACCGGATGCTGAAGGACCTGCCCGTGACGGTCTACGGCGTCGCCACCGCCCTGGCCCGCGCGCCCGAGCAGGTCGCGGCGATGAAGTCGGCCGGGTGGGAGATCGCGTCGCACGGTCTGAAGTGGATCGAGTACAAGGACGTCCCGGAGGCGCAGGAGCGCGCCGACCTGATCGAGGCCATCCGCCTGCACGCCGAGGTCACGGGCGAGCGCCCGCACGGCATCTACACCGGCCGGTCGTCGATGAACACGGTCCGGCTGGCGGCGGAGGAGGGCGGTTTCGCCTATGTCGCCGACGCCTACGCCGACGATGTTCCCTACTGGATCAGGGTCGGCGAACGCGACCAACTTGTCGTGCCCTACACGCTCGACGCCAACGACATGCGCTTCGCGGTCGCGGCGGGGTTCGGCGGGCCGCGAGAGTTCGAGGACTACCTGAAGGACAGCTTCGACATGCTCTATGCCGAGGGCGGGCGGATGCTGTCGATCGGCCTTCACTGCCGCCTCATCGGGCGGCCGGGACGGGCACTGGCGCTGAAGCGCGCGCTCGACCACATGGCGGCGCACGACGGCGTCTGGTTCGCCACGCGCCTCGACATCGCCGAGCATTGGGCTCGGCTGCATCCACCCTCCAAGACCCCACGTCCCTCGGAGATGACGCGCGAGGACTTCGTTGCGGCCTTTGGCGGCGTCTACGAGCATTCGCCCTGGATTGCCGAACGGGCCCGGGCGCTGGAGCTGGGTCCGACGCACGACACCGCACGAGGCGTCCACTCCGCGCTGACCCGCGTGTTCCGCTCGGCCTCGGAAGAGGAGCGCCTGGGTGTCCTCAAGGCGCACCCCGACCTCGCCGGTAAGCTGGCTCAGGCGAAGAGACTGACGGCGGAATCGACCTCCGAACAGTCCTCCGCAGGTCTCGACGCGCTGACGGACAAGGAACGCGAGGATTTCGAGCGGCTGAACGCGGCCTATGTCGAGAAATTCGGTTTCCCCTTCATCATCGCCGTAAGAGACCATGACAAGGCCGGCATCCTGCGCGCCTTCGAGACGCGGATCGCGCATGACAGGGCGGAGGAATTCGCCGAGGCCTGCAGGCAGGTCGAGCGGATCGCCGAGCTGCGCCTCATGGACAAGCTCGGGTGAGCCGCGAGATTCGTTGCGAGCCGCTTACGGCGGCATCCTTCGCACCCTTCGGCGACGTTCTGGAGGCGGCGGGCGTGCCCGACCGCATCATCAACCAGGGGCTCTGCGGGCGCTTTCACGACCTCGCCGCTCTCGATTTCTCGGATGGCCGCGCCGGGATCAGCGTGTTTCTCGCCGAGCCGCGGACGCTGCCCCTGACGCTCGAAATGGTCGAACGCCACCCGGAGGGCAGCCAGGCCTTCCTTCCGATGACGCAGCATCCGTTCCTCGTGATCGCGGCGCTGGATGACGGCGGCGTGCCTGGAACACCCCGCGCCTTCCTGACGGAACCGGGGCAGGGCGTGAATGTCCACCGAGGCACCTGGCACGGCGTGCTGACCCCGCTTCACGCGCCGGGCCTCTTCGCCGTCGTCGACCGGATCGGAAATGGGGCGAACCTCGAGGAGCACTGGTTCGAGACGCCTTGGATCGTGTCGGAGCGCTGATCTTCATCTTGCCTGAAACACGCCGGGGGGATCCGGGGGGCAGCGCCCCCCGTCCTCAGAACGGCACGAGCGGCATCTGCCGGTTGACGTCCTTGTAGAGCAAATAGCGGAACCTCTGCGGCCCGCCCTCGTAGCAGGCCTGCGGGCAGAAGGCGCGCAGCCACATGAAGTCGCCCGCCTCGACCTCGAGCCAGTCGTCGTTCAGGCGATAGACCGCCCGGCCCTCGAGCACGTAAAGCCCGTGCTCCATGACGTGGGTCTCGGCGAAGGGGATCACGCCGCCCGACTCGAAGGTGACGATGTTGACGTGCATGTCGTGGCGGAGGTCGGCGGGGTCGACGAAGCGCGTCGTCTTCCAGCGGCCGTCCGACAGCTCCATCGCGACCGGCGCGACAGCGTTCTCATTGGCGATCAGCACGTCGGGGAGAGGCAGGCCCTCGACCCTCTGATACTTCTTCCGGACCCACATGAAACAGGCCGAGATCGCGCCCCGGTTCCACAGGGCCCAGGGCACCCCGGGAGGGATATAGGCATAGCCGCCGGGTGTCAGGCGGTGGAGAATGCCCGCGATGGTCAGTTCGATCTCGCCCTCGGTGACGAAGATCACGCATTCCGCCTCGGGGTCATCCTCGGGGCGGTTGGTGCCGCCCATGGCGAAGACCTCCATCGCGACCTGCGCGAAGGTTTCGGCGAAGCCCGACAGGGGCCGCGCCAGAACCCAGCCGCGCGTCTTTTCCCAGTTCGGGAAGAAGCTTGCCGTGATGTCCTTGGCGCAGCGGCGCGGGATGAAGGCGTAGGCCTCCTTGAAGACGGCGCGGTCGGTGACGAGGGTCGTGGGGTCCGGCTTGCCGCCTTTCAGCGAATAGTAGGTGTTCACCGTCATGCGTTGCCGCCCCTCTCGAACCGGCCGGCTTCCTCGGCGGCCTTCCGCAGCGCCTTCGACTTGTTGACCGTCTCCTGCCATTCGGCCTCGGGGTCGCTGTCCCAGACGACACCGCCGCCCGACTGGATGTAAAGCTGCTGGTCCTTCAGGACGGCAGTCCGGAGCGCGATGCACATGTCCATGTCGCCCCCCGCCGAGAAGTAACCCACGCCGCCGCCATAGACGCCGCGCTTCTCGGGCTCCAACTCGTCGATGATCTCCATCGCGCGGACCTTCGGCGCGCCGGACACCGTTCCCGCAGGCAGGCCCGCCAGAAGCGCCGACAGCGCGTCCTCGTCTTCCCGCAGTTCGCCCACGACGTTCGAGACGATATGCATGACGTGGGAGTAGCGCTCGACGATGAATTCCTCGGTCGGATGCACGGTGCCGATCTTCGCGACGCGGCCGACGTCGTTGCGGCCGAGATCGAGAAGCATCAGGTGTTCGGCCAGTTCCTTCTGGTCGCTCAGGAGGTCGGCTTCGAAGGCGCGGTCTTCCTCGGGCGTGGCGCCCCTCGGCCGGGTTCCGGCGATCGGGCGGATCGTCACTTCGCCGCCGAAGACGCGGACGAGGATCTCGGGGCTTGCGCCGATGACTTGAAACCCGCCGAAATCGAAGTGGAACATGAAGGGCGAGGGGTTCGTCCGCCGCAGCGCCCGGTAAAGCGCGAAGGGCGGCAGGCGGAACTCCTGCTTCCAGCGCTGCGAGGGGACGACCTGGAAGATGTCGCCTGCCGCGATGTATTCGCGCGCCTTCTCGACTGCGGTCTTGTAGGCCTCCTTCGAGAAGTTCGAGACCGGCTCGGCCACGGGCACGTCCTCGCCGAAGTCGCGGTGCGCCTCTGGCACGGGGCGTTCCAGATCGCGGACCGCGTCCATCACCCGTTCGGCCGCCTGCGCATAGGCGGCGCGAGCCGAGAGGCCGGAGGACACCCAGGCCGGCGAGACGACGATGACCTCGCCCTTGACCCCGTCCAGCACTGCGACGACTGAGGGGCGCAGGAGTACCGCGTCGGGCAGGCCAAGCGGGTCGGGGTTCACGTCCGGCAGGTGCTCGACCAGCCGGATCATGTCGTAGCCCAGATAGCCGAAAAGCCCGGCCGAGGCGGCGGGCAGGTCGTCCGGGATGTCGATCCGGCTTTCCTCGATCAGCGCTCGCAGCGAGGCGAGGGGGTCCGACGCCTCGGCCTCGAAACTTTCGCGGTCGTAGCGGGCCTGGCGGTTCATGCGCGCCTGCGTCCCGCGGCATTCCCACACGAGGTCAGGCTTCATGCCGATGATCGAGTACCGCCCCCGCACTTCGCCGCCCGTCACGCTTTCCAGCATGAAGGCGTCGCGGCGGGCGCCGGTCAGCTTCAGCATCAGCGATACCGGCGTGTCGAGGTCGGCGGCCAGGCGCGTGTAGACGAGCTGGTTCCGCCCCGCCTCGAAGCCCGACGCGAAGGCGTCGTATGCCGGCTGAAGCGTCATTCTACTGAAGTTGCGCGTTGACGGCCGAGATCGCCGACTGGTTCACCTCGACCTCGCGGGTATCGAGAAGCGACGACGTATATGCGGTCAGCAGTGCGCCCGAGAAGTCGCGGGCAATCCCTTCCGAGAAGGCCGCCTTGGCACGCGCGGCTTCCTCCGAGGTGCCGTCCGGCACGTTCACGGCGTCGAGCCGGACGACCCAGGCGTCGCCGTCCGCGGCAAGGACCGCGATCTCGTCGGGCTTCAACTGGAACAGCGTCGTGACGAAATCGGGCGGCGTGCCCTCGACGAGAGCGTCGCGTCCCACGCTTCTGTCGGTCTGGAGATCGAGGCCGAGCGCCGCCATCTCGCGGCCGTTGCGGACCTGGTCAGCGATCGTCTCGGCCTGGGCGGCGAGCGTTTCCTGGCGACGCTCGGTCAGAAGGGCCGTGCGGACGTCGTCCTTGACCTCTTCGAGCGGCCGCAGTTCGGGGGCCTTCACCTCGTCCACCTTCAGCGCGACGATGCCGCCGTCCTCGAGTTCAATCACCTCGGGAAAGCTGTCCGGCGTGGCCTGTGAAGCCGCTGCACGGAAGGCGTCATAGGCCGCGATATCGTCGAAGACTTCGTCGTTCCATTCGATCGTGCCCGCCTCCATATCGGTCCGCTCGGCCAGAAGCGCCATGTCCGCGCCGCCTGCCAGCATGTCCTCGATCTGGGGAGCCGACTCCACGATGATGCGCCGCGCGCGGTCGGCGGCGGCTTCTCCGGCCAATTCGTCGCGGACCTCCTCGAAGCTCGTCTCCTGCGCTGCAAGGACGCCGTTCATGCGGTAGAGCGCAGGTCCAAGGCTGGACGGCAGGGGGCCCACGACGCCGGGTTCCTCCAGCGCGAAGATCGCCTCGCCGGCCTCACCCAGATCCTCGAGCGATACGTCGCCCAGGTCGATGTCCGCCAGTTGCAGGCCGCGCTCGGCGACGAGGTCGTCGAAGGTGGCATCGTCCGCATCGAGACGCGCCTTGGCTTCCGCGGCCGCCGCCTCGCTGCCGTAGACCAGCCGTTCGACGAGGCGGCGTTCGGGCTGGATGAACTCCTCCTGGCGCTCGTCGTAGAGGGTCCGAAGCTGCGCATCGTCCACCTCGACATCGCCCACCAGCATGTCGGGCGTGAGCCAGGCGTAAGAGATCACCTTGGTTTCAGGACGGGTGAAAGCGTCGGGGTTGGCCTCGTGATAGGCGGCCAGATCCTCGAGGGACGGCTCGGGCAGCGGCTCCGCCAGGTCTTCCTCGGTCAGCCGGGCCCAGGTGACGTCGCGGGTTTCGCGCGCGAAGGCGAAGAGGGTGTCGGTGAAGAACGGCGGCGTCTCGACACCTGACGCGACGGCCTGCCGCAGAAGGCCCTCGGCGAGGTCCGACCTTACGCGCGTCTCGAAGTCGGAGACCGAGATGTTGCTCTGCTGGAGCGCCATTTCGTAGGTCGTGCGGTCAAACCCGGCGGCGCTTTGGAAGGCGTCGGCCTGGCGGATCTCGCTCACCACGTTCGCGTCGCCGACCGACAGTCCGATGCGCCGGGCCTCGTCCTCGAGCGCGGCTTCGGTCACGACGCGCGACAGGGCCTGACGGTCGAGCCCGATCAGTTGTGCCTGCTGGACCGTCATCGGCTGGCCCGTCGTCTGCTGGAAGCGTCGCACTTCGGCCTCGACCGCGCGGGCGTAGTCGTTGACGCCGATCTCGGCCGATCCGACCGTGGCGACGGTGCGAAGCGAGCCGCCGAAGTTCGTCACGCCGAAGCCGGCAAGCCCCATGACCAGAAGAAGAAGGATCACCACGACGGTGGGGTTGGTTTTCTTCTTGCCGGCCATGCGCGGTCGTCCTCCTCGTGCCCCGAAGCCCTTAGGAAAAAGGGTCGCGTCGATCTAGCGCGACCCGGGATGCAGGGCAAGGGACATCGGGATGGGGGAAAGGCCGCTCAGTCCTTGCCGCGGTAGGGCTCGACGTACTGAAGCGCCATGTCCCAGGGGAAGAAGATCCAGGTATCCTGGCTGACCCCGGTGATGAAGGTGTCGACCATCGGCTCGCCCTTGGGCTTGGCATAGACCGTGGCGAAGTGGGCCTGGGGATAGAGCCTGCGGACAAGCTCCAGGGTCTTGCCGCTGTCGACCAGGTCGTCGACGACGAGGATGCCGGTGCCATCGCCCATCATTTCGGCGTCGGGCGCCTTGAGCACCTGAGCCTCGTTCTGCGACTGGTGGTCGTAGGACTTGACGCTGATCGTGTCGACGGTGCGGATGTCCAGTTCGCGCGCCACGATCATCGCCGGCGCCATCCCGCCGCGGGTGATCGCGACGACGGCCTTCCAGCCGCCGTTGAGCGGGCCACGTCCATCCAGCCGCCAGGCCAGCGCCCGGCTGTCACGGTGGATCTGATCCCAGGAGACGTGGAAGCCCTTCTCGTGCGGCAGGCGGTCGTTCATGGCGTCACTCTTTCTTGTCGTAGGTCATGTCGGGCGCATCGAGCGCTTTCATGCCGACGACGTGGTAGCCCGAGTCGACGTGGTGGACCTCTCCGGTGACGCCTCGGCTGAGATCGGACAGAAGATACATCGCCGCGCCGCCCACGTCCTCGATCGAGACGTTCCGGCGCAGGGGCGAGTTATATTCGTTCCACTTGAGGATATAGCGGAAATCGCCGATCCCCGAGGCGGCCAGCGTCTTGATCGTGCCCGCGCTGATCGCGTTGCAGCGGATGCCGTCACGCCCCAGGTCCTCGGCGATGTAGCGCACGCTGGCCTCGAGCGCGGCCTTGCACAGACCCATGACGTTGTAGTGCGGCATGACCTTTTCGGCGCCGTAATAGGTCAGGGTCAGAAGCGATCCGCCGTCAGGCATCATCGCGGCCGCGCGGCGCGCGACGGCGGTGAAACTGTAGACGGAAATATCCATGGACATCAGGAAGTTGTTACGCGACGTGTCAATGTAACGACCGCGCAGTTCGGCCTTGTCCGAGAACCCGATGGCGTGGACGAGGAAGTCGAGTTTGCCCCATTTTTCCTCGAGTGAGGCGAAGAGCGCGTCGACGCTGTCGGCGTCGCCCACGTCGCAGGGCAGGACGATGTCGGAGCCGAGTTGCGCGGCCAGTGGCTGGACCCGCTTCAGAAGCGCTTCGCCCTGGTAGGAGAAGGCCAGTTCGGCCCCCTGTTCGGCGCAGGCTTTCGCAATGCCCCAGGCGATCGAGCTGTGGTTGGCCAGCCCCATGATGAGGCCGCGTTTCCCGGCCATCAGTCCTGCGGTCATTTTCAGCCCCCGACCCGTTTATCTCGCTCAGGGTCTATGTCATCACGGTGTCTGCATCAAGTATGCGGACCGTATGCGGAGTGTAGGGCAAATGGCGGACCGAGGCGGCATTTTCGAGGGCGACGACCCGATCGCGATCGCGCGCCGCTGGCTGGCCGAGGCCGAGGCGTCTGAGCCCAACGATCCTAACGCCATCGCGCTGGCCACGGTCGACGCCGAGGGTCTGCCGAACGTGCGCATGGTACTGCTGAAGGACATCGAAGACGACGCCTTCGTCTTCTACACCAACTACGACAGCGCCAAGGGTGCCGAGTTAGGGCAGACCCCCAAAGCCGCTTTCGTGATGCATTGGAAGAGCTTGAGGCGGCAGGTTCGTGTGCGGGGAACCGTCACGCGCGAGGTGGGCCCGCAGGCCGACGCCTATTACCGGAGCCGCGCCCTGAAGAGCCGCATCGGCGCCTGGGCGTCGAAGCAGTCGACACCTCTGTCGTCGCGCGAAAAACTGGTCGCCGAGGCGGCGAAGATGACGGTGGTGCACGGTCTCGACCCGAAGCGGCCGCCGTTCTGGGGCGGGTTCCGGATCGACCCGGTCGAGATCGAGTTCTGGGCAGACGGCGAGTTCCGTCTCCATGACCGCTTCCGATGGACCAGGTCGGCGGCGGACCGTGCTTGGAGAGTCACACGTCTGTATCCCTAGGCGGGCGCTCGGCGAAAAAAAGTCGTATCGCCCCGGATTAAAGTTGCATAAACTCAGGTTTACAGCCCACTAGTGCAATAATAATGGGTGGAAGACCCGAGGGATGATGCAACAGATGACCGACGCCGAAAAAGACGGGGCGCGCGTCACCGGTACCGTTAAGTGGTTTGATCCGTCGAAGGGTTTCGGCTTCGTCGTTTCCGATCAGGGCGGACCGGACATTCTCCTGCATGCCAACGTTCTTCGGAACTTCGGCCAGTCTTCGGTGGCGGACGCAGCCGGCATCGAAGTGATCGTGCAGGAGACGGCGCGCGGTATACAAGCCATAGAGGTTCTTCACATAGAGCCTCCGGCATCGATGGACGCCGACGAGCTGGCCTCGTCGGGCGGCGAAATCGCCGAGCCTGTCGACCTGTCGCTTCCCCTCGTGCCGGCCCGCGTGAAGTGGTTCGACAAGGCGAAGGGATTCGGATTTGCCAACGTCTTCGGGCGGGGCGAGGACGTGTTCCTTCACATCGAGGTTCTGCGTCGGTCCGGACTGGCGGACCTTCAGCCGGGCGAAGCGGTGTCGCTTCGTGTGGTCGAGGGAAAGCGCGGCCGCATGGCGACACAGGTGACTTCATGGGAATCTGCCCTTCGTTCGGAGCCGGAAACGGAAGACGGAGCCTAGCACTCGTCCTTCTTGTCCTGCCTGCCGGAGCCTTTGCCGCCGCGTGCGACGAAGGCCGGGTCGAATTGCGCGGCGATGGCGGCCGGGCCGCCTTCTCGGTCGAGGTCGCGGACGACCCGAGCGAGCGTTCCGTCGGGCTGATGAACCGGCCCTCGATGCCGAAAGGCGCGGGCATGCTCTTCGTCTACGAGCGTCCGCAGCGTGCCGTCTTCTGGATGCGCAACACCCTCATCCCCCTGGACATGATCTTCATGGACGAGACGGGAGAGGTGACGCATGTCCATTCCGAAGCGGTGCCCCTGGACGAGACCGGCATCGACGGCGGGGAAGACGTGAAGTTCGTGCTCGAGATCAACGGCGGCCTCGCCGAGCGCCTCGGCATCGCCGAGGGCTACGAGATGCTTCATCCGAGCGTTGGCGACATTGCGGCCTGGCCCTGCGGCGAGTGACCCCTTTGGGCTTTTCACGCCGCCCGGCAGGGTCTAGGTAGACGTCGTCGGGGCGTAGCGCAGCCTGGTAGCGCACCTGTTTTGGGAACAGGGGGTCGTGAGTTCGAATCTCTCCGCCCCGACCACTTCGAAGCCGTCGTTTGCCGGGCAGGGCGTCCGGACCTCAAGCTTCGCTTCACCTTTGCCGTGATACGGAAAACGAGACGGGCGGGGCGCTTGCGCCAAGTGCCGGACATCTGCGCGCCCATTGTTTCAGTCTGAGGGAAGATGTGTCCGGCAACAGGCGTCGTGGGCCATTTGCCGCCGATTGTGGCGGTGCTATGTCGTCTCTGTGTCCGGAGGGCAGGGTGAGTCACGCCATGCCTTGGCGGATAAGTATCAGTGCAGGGATAGTGATGAGAAAACTCACACACCTTTTTACCGCTGCGGCCTTCTATGCCGTGGCGGCGACTGCGGCGTGCGCAGCCACATTCGATCTGACCGATGCCGCTCGCTATTCGATGAACTCGTTCACGATGGCGGGCGACGACGGTCTGACGATGACGGTCAGCGGCGGCGACTATGATGGCGCCGCAAGAAGCGTCAGTGCGCACAAGGACTTCGGCCTGTCAGTGGGCGACGTCTATATCGACACGAATGAATTCGCGCTGTTCGAATTCAGTCGCAAGGTCAACCTCACCAGCTTCATGGCGGGATTCGTCGACAGTACCGACGGCTACCGTGTCTACGCCCTGGTGGGCGGGCTTTACGAGATGATCGCCTCCGGCGACTTCGGCGTGTCGAACCTTCTCGGCAAGAACACGGATCGAGCAACCGTGACTTTGGGCGACACCGTCGCCTCGACGGCCTTCGCCATCGGCGTGGCCAACTGGTGGGACGAGTTCAAGGTTCGCAGCGTCAGCGTCGACCCGGTATCGGAAGTTCCGCTTCCGGCTGGCGGCGTGCTGCTTCTGTCCGCTCTCGGCCTCGTCGCGGTCAAACGCCGCAAGGCCTGACCCGACACTCAACCGGGATCGCGCCCGCCTCGTTGGGCGCGATCCGCCAGCCGCCTCGGGTGGCCCCGGTTTTTCCACATCATGCAGGGTCTGAACCGCACGGCTTAAGCCGCGACGGTCTCACGCTTTTTCGGCCCGGGGTGATTTTCCCGGAACGCCCCTGTCACGAAAATGCCATGCGGATGTCCAAAAGGCCGTTGACGAATCCCGCCCCGATGCTTCAAGTTGTGCAGGCCGGTCGGGATAGCCACAACATATAGTGGGCTCCGGTAGGGGAAGTAGAAGCCTCCTGAAAACGCTCCGTCAAGGGGACGTGCCGTTCGGATCGCAGGATCCGGGGGTCGGGACTTTTCTGTCTCTCGGAGACCCGGCCGGTGCGAAGGGGCAGGTCCGAAAAACGGGCCAAAAGATAGGACCGGGCATGAAGATCGAAAGACGCTTTACCGAGGCAGGCAAGGACGCTTACGCGGCCATCGAGTTCACGACGACCGCGTCGGAGATCCGCAATCCCGACGGAACCATCGTCTTCAGGCTGGACGATGTCGTCGTGCCGTCGCGCTGGACCCAGGTGGCGTCGGACGTCATCGCTCAGAAGTATTTCCGCAAGGCCGGCGTGCCCGCGCGTCTGAAGAAGGTGCGGGAAAAAGACGTGCCGTCCTTCCTGTGGCGGTCCGTGCCCGACGAGAAGGCCCTGGCCGAGCTGCCCGAGGACGAGCGTTTCGGCGGCGAGACGAAGGCCACGGAGGTCTTCGACCGCCTGGCCGGCGCCTGGGCCTATTGGGGCTGGAAGGGCGGCTATTTCACCGACGAAGAGGACGCTCAGGCCTACTTCGACGAGATGCGCTTCATGCTGGCGACGCAGAAGGCCGCGCCGAATTCGCCGCAGTGGTTCAACACCGGGCTGCATTGGGCCTACGGCATCGACGGTCCCAGCCAGGGGCATTATTACGTCGACTACCGCACGGGCGAGCTGACCAAGTCGGCCTCGGCCTATGAGCATCCGCAGCCGCATGCCTGCTTCATCCAGTCCTGCGCCGACGACCTCGTGAACGAGGGCGGGATCATGGACCTGTGGGTCCGCGAGGCGCGGCTCTTCAAGTACGGCTCGGGCACGGGCACCAATTTCTCGCACCTTCGGGGCGAGGGCGAGAAGCTTTCGGGCGGGGGAAAATCCTCGGGCCTGATGGGCTTCTTGAAGATCGGCGATCGCGCGGCCGGCGCGATCAAATCGGGCGGGACAACCCGTCGGGCAGCGAAGATGGTGATCGTGGACGCCGATCACCCCGACATCGAGGCCTTCATCAACTGGAAGGTTCTCGAGGAGCAGAAGGTCGCGTCGATCGTCGCCGGCTCGAAGATGCACGAGCGTGAGCTCAATGGCATCTTCGCGGCGATCCGCGCCTGGGACGGCAGCGTCGAGGACGCCTACGACCCGGCGAAGAACGACGCGCTGAAGGCCGCGGTCAAGTCCGCGAAGAAATGCGCGATCCCCGAAACCTACATCAAGCGGGTCCTGGATTATGCGCGGCAGGGGTATTCCTCGATCGAATTCCCGACCTACGACACGGACTGGGATTCCGAGGCCTACAGCAGCGTCTCTGGCCAGAACTCCAACAACTCGATCCGCGTCACCGACGCCTTCCTGAAGGCGGTCGACGCCGACGAGAAATGGAAGCTGACCAACCGCAAGGACGGCAGCGTGTCCAAGGAAATCGACGCCCGCGACCTGTGGGAGCAGGTGGGCCACGCGGCCTGGGCCTGCGCCGATCCGGGCATCCAGTACCACGATACCGTCAACGCCTGGCACACCTGCCCGGAAGACGGCGCGATCCGGGGCTCGAACCCCTGTTCGGAATACATGTTCCTCGACGACACGGCCTGCAACCTGGCCTCGATGAACCTGCTGACCTTCTGGAAGGACGGCGTGTTCCAGGCCGAGGACTACATGCACGCCACGCGCCTGTGGACGGTCACGCTGGAGATCAGCGTGATGATGGCGCAGTTCCCCTCGAAGGAGATCGCGCAGCTGTCCTACGAGTTCAGGACGCTCGGCCTCGGCTATGCCAACATCGGCGGGCTGCTGATGAACATGGGCCTCGGTTACGACTCGGACGAGGGGCGTGCGATGGCGGGCGCGCTGACCGCGATCATGACCGGCGTGTCCTATGCCACCTCGGCCGAGATGGCGGGCGAGCTTGGCGCCTTCGGCGGCTATGAGCGCAACGCCGAGCACATGCTGCGCGTCATCCGCAACCACCGCCGCGCCGCCTATGGCGAGACGGCGGGCTATGAGGCGATGAACGTCAATCCCGTTCCGCTCGACGACGCGAACTGCCCGGACCAGAAGCTTGTGAAGCTTGCCCGGGCCGCCTGGGACGAAGCGCTGAAACTGGGCAAGAAGCACGGCTATCGCAACGCGCAGGCAACCGTCATCGCGCCGACGGGCACCATCGGTCTCGTGATGGACTGCGACACCACCGGGATCGAGCCCGACTTCGCCCTGGTGAAGTTCAAGAAGCTCGCCGGAGGCGGCTACTTCAAGATCATCAACCGTTCGGTGCCCGCGGCGCTCGAGACGCTCGGCTACGGGTCGGCGCAGATCGAGGAGATCGTGAGCTATGCCGTGGGTCACGGCACGCTCGGCAACGCGCCCGGCATCAACCACACCGCGCTGATCGGCCACGGCTTCGGCCAGAAGGAGATCGAGAAGATCGAGACGGCTCTGCCCTCGGCCTTCGACATCCGCTTCGTCTTCAATCAATGGACGCTTGGCGAGGATTTCTGCACCCGCACGCTCGGCATCCCTGTGGCGAAGCTGAACGATCCGTCCTTCGACCTGCTGCGGCACCTGGGCTTCTCGCGCCGCGACATCGAGGCTGCGAACGACCACGTCTGCGGGACGATGACGCTGGAGGGCGCGCCCTTCCTGAAGCAGGAGCACTACGTCGTGTTCGACTGCGCCAATCCCTGCGGCAAGAAGGGCAAGCGCTTCCTGTCGGTCCAGAGCCACATCACGATGATGGCGGCGGCGCAGAGCTTCATCTCGGGCGCCATCTCGAAGACGATCAACATGGCGAACGACGCCACCATCGAGGACTGCAAGGCGGCCTACGAGCTTTCGCACCGCCTCGGCGTCAA
Source organism: Silicimonas algicola (assembly GCF_003970735.1). Lineage (GTDB taxonomy): Bacteria > Pseudomonadota > Alphaproteobacteria > Rhodobacterales > Rhodobacteraceae > Silicimonas > Silicimonas algicola. The sequence goes on along the minus strand of NZ_CP034588.1, from coordinate 2,532,163 downwards.
GGCGAACGCGCTGTACCGCGACGGCTCGAAGCTGTCGCAGCCCTTGGCCTCGGCGCTGGTCGAAGGGGACGACGAGGCCGAAGAGGTGCTGGCGTCCGGCAATCCCGCCGAGAAGGCGCAGGTGCTGGCCGAGAAGATCATCGAGAAGGTCATCGTCCAGGAAATCGCCCGCGGCCGCGACAAGCTGCCCGAGCGGCGCCGGGGCTATACCCAGAAGGCCATCGTGGGCGGCCACAAGGTCTATCTCCGGACCGGCGAATACAAGGACGGCACGCTCGGCGAGATCTTCATCGACATGCACAAGGAAGGCGCCGGCTTCCGGGCGATGATGAACAACTTCGCCATCGCGATATCGGTGGGCCTGCAATACGGGGTGCCGCTGGAGGAGTTCGTCGACGCCTTCACCTTCACCCGGTTCGAGCCGGCCGGCATGGTCCAGGGCAACGAGGCGATCAAGAACGCGACCTCGATCCTCGACTACATCTTCCGCGAGCTGGCGGTGTCCTACCTCGACCGGACCGACCTTGCCCACGTCAAGCCCGAGGGCCAGACCTTCGATGAGATGGGCCGGGGCGAGGACGAGGGGAAGCGCAACTTCTCCGAGGTGCCGGGATCGGCCGGGTCGGATGCGGTCGAAGTGCTGAGGAAGGTGGCCTCGGCCGGCTTCACCCGCCGCCGCGTCCCGCAGGAACTGGTGCTGGTCCAGGGCGGCATGGGCGCCACGGCCTTCGCCGGAACCGCAGATCCCTCGGCAGCGCTTCAGGCTCTGGCGCCGGACCTGGCGCCGATGACGTCCTCCGAGACGGCGGTCGGCAGCGGCACGGTCAAGATGGACCTGCGGCAGAAGGCGAGGATGCAGGGTTACGAGGGCGATCCCTGCGGCGACTGCGGCAACTACACGCTGGTGCGCAACGGCACCTGCATGAAGTGCAACACCTGTGGCGGAACGAGCGGGTGTAGCTGAGGAATCGGGTGGGGCGCCTGGCGCCCTGCTCTACGAAAGGTTCGCTTCGCGAACTTTCGGTCACGGGGCGGGTGCGCTCGCCCTTGAACGCGGGTCAGGCCGCAGGCAGAAACCGGGCGGTATAAACACAGAGCCTGACAAGCGAAACTGACAGGGGGCCCTCGTGGCCCCCTTTTTCTGTGCGATTCGGACGTTCCGGAACTCTTTCGGGGCGGACTTCGTTGGCAGGGCGAACTCTGAAGGGGGAACACTATGTCCAGCTACGCCCGTTTCTTCGCCATGATCGGCACGTCGATGGTGGCCATGTACGCGATGACCTATCTCAACGTCTGGTCCCTCGATCACGTCACGTTCAGCGAAAGCCGCATCTACATGGTGGGGTACATGGGCGCCGTGATGGCGGTCGTCATGCTGTCCTTTATGTGGGGCATGTACGAGGGGCAGGGGACGAAGATTGGCATCCTGGCCGCGGCGGCCCTGCTTTTCGCGGTGTCGCTCTGGCTCATGCGCAGTCAGTCGACGGTCGAGGACGTGTCATGGATGAAGGCGATGATCCCGCACCACTCCATCGCCATCCTGACCAGCGAACGCGCCACGATCACCGACCCGAGGGTGCGTGACCTGGCGGACAGCATCATCGAGGCGCAGCGCCGCGAGATCGGCGAGATGAAGGCGCTGATCGCCGACCTGGAGGGCTCGGGCGGTCAGTAGAGTCCCTTGATCCAGCGCGGGGTGAAGGGGCCGAAGGGATTCCAGTCCTCGAAGAACAGCCTCTCCGTCTCCATCAGGCGGTCCCAATGGAACACGCCGCACCTTCGGCGGGCGGCCAGCCCGTCGCGCAGGCGCGGACCCGCGCGTTCGAGGATGGACGGGAGGAGGAGGGCGTGGTGCTGCTCGTTCGAGCGCATCATCGCGGTGTAACCGAAGAAGAGCTGATTGTCGGCGTCGTGGCCGTGGGTGAAGTACGACAGGTACATCGCGGGGCGCACGGTCGTGGTGAGGAACAGGAACGCGGTGCCGACAGTGTTCTGGAAGGCAAGCGACCGTGCGCGGCGCTGCCGCCAGGTGAGGCGCTGGTTCTTGCCTCCGAAGTGGACGGAGTCGATGGCCGTCCTCGCCAGGGCCGATCCGTCGGGCAGGCTGCTGAGGAGGATCAGGCTTGCCGAGACCATGTCGGGGACCGTGAACGTCGGCCGCAGAAGGCGGTAGAACCCGTCCGGCATGACTCCGTGATCGAAGGCGCGCATGCGCGACAGGAAGGCCGGGAAGCCGAGCGCCGGATCGGGGCCGGGGTCGTCTTCCTCCCGCAGCGTTTCGATCGGTTCGAGGAGGATGCGGGCATCGACCCCGAAGTGCTTGCAGATGCGATGCAGGACGTCCGGCCGGGGGTGCGCTTCGCCGGAAAGGTAACGCAGGAATTGCGTTCGGTTCACGCCGATGTCGCGGCAGACCTGCGAGACTGACGTCGTTCCTTCTATCAGAACCCTGAGGTTCTTGCCGAAGCGGTCCCGCAACTGCTGCGGTGTGGGCGCTCTCATGGTCGCACCACCAGCCCCCCACCATTGTCGCTAAATAGCGACAGACAAAGAGAAAATTGCATTCAACCCAGAGTTAGCCCTGGTGGGTCGAAAAGCAAGTGGGGATCGGGGAAGGTGCGGGCGTCAGAGACCCGATTTGCCCCGCGACAGCGCCGCGATTCCCGTGCGCGCCATCTCGTCCAGACCGAGGGGACGCATGAGGTCGGCGAAGGCGTCGATCTTCTCGGAGGTGCCGGTGACCTCGAAGACGAAGCTTTCCAGCGTCGAGTCGACCACGTTGGCGCGGAAGATGTCCGCGAGGCGCAGCGCCTCGACCCGGCGCTCGCCCTTGCCGGAGACCTTGAAGAGCGCCAGCTCGCGCTCGACCGCCGGACCTTCGGTCGTGAGGTCGTGGACCTCGTGGACCGGGACGATGCGGCCAAGCTGGGCCTTGATCTGCTCGATCACCGAGGGCGTGCCGGTGGTGACGACGGTGATGCGCGACCGGTGCCCCTCGTGATCGACCTCGGCTACGGTCAGGCTCTCGATGTTGTACCCCCGGCCGGAGAAGAGGCCGATGACGCGCGCCAGCACGCCCGCCTCGTTCGCCACGATCACCGCGAGGGTGTGACGTTCGACCGTCTGCACATTGGGGTCGCGCAGGTCGTAGGCGGAATGGCTGGAGGAGCCTTTCTTGATCTTCAAGGCGGACATCTGTGCTTCCTAGTCCTGAGTGCCGGCCTGCCAGAGCGGAACGGTCGAGATCGACATCTTGGCCGATCCTTCCGTCAACTCGCGGGCGTGAGCGAGGTAGATGAGGGTCTGGTTCGCCTCGTCGTAGATCCGCTTGATGCGGATCGACTTGAGAACAAGGCTGCGGGACTGGCGGAACACCTCTTCGCCCTCTTTCGAGCGGTCGATGTCGCCGATGGTGATGGGGCCGGTCTGACGGCAGGCGATCGAGGCGTTCGAGGGATCCTCGAACCAGTTCCCCTGCGACAGCCGGTCGATGAGGCTGCGCTCGAAGTACGCGACGTGGCAGGTGACGCCGGGCACCTGCGGATCGTTGATCGCCTCGACGATGATGTCGTTGCCGACCCAGTCGACGCCGACCTTGCCGACCTCTTCTGCCCATGCCGCAAAGGGGGCGACAAGAAGCGTGGCGAGGGCAAGGACGCGACGCAAGGCGTGGGTGCCGAAGGACTTTCGCATCACACCAGCACCGCCCCGCCTTCCTTGATCGCGTTCCTGGTGTCCGCGTTCTCGCCGAGGATCATCTCGTTGTGCGGCTTGCCGGAGGGGATCATGGGGAAGCAGTTCTCGTGCTTCTCGACCAGGCAGTCGACGATCACGGGGCCGTCGTAGGCCAGCATCTCGCGGATGCCCTCGTCGAGGTCGGCGGGGTCGTCGATGCGGATGCCCTTCGCGCCGAAGGCTTCTGCGAGCTTGACGAAATCGGGCAGGGCCTCGGACCACGAGTGGGAATACCGCTCGCCGTGCAGCAGCTCCTGCCACTGGCGGACCATGCCGAGGCGTTCGTTGTTCAGGATGAACTGCTTCACGGGCAGGCGGTACTGGATCGCGGTGCCCATCTCCTGCATGTTCATCAGCCACGATGCCTCGCCCGCGACGTTGATGACGAGCGCGTCGGGATGCGCCATCTGCACGCCGATGGACGCCGGGAAGCCATAGCCCATGGTTCCCAGGCCGCCGCTGGTCATCCAGCGGTTCGGCTCGTCGAAGTCCATGTACTGCGCGGCCCACATCTGGTGCTGTCCGACCTCGGTGCAGATGTAGCGGTCGGGGTGATCCTTCGTCAGCGCCTCGAGGCGCTGCACCGCGTGCTGCGGCTTGATGGTCTTGCCCTCTTGCCGGAACTTCAGGCAGTCGATGGCCTTCCACTCGGCGATCTGCTTCCACCAGTCCTTCAGCGCCTTGCCATTCACGCGCGAGCCGCGCTCCTTCCAGACCGCCAGCACATCCTCGAGGACCGAGGCCACGTCACCGATGATCGGCATCTCGACATGGATGACCTTGTTGATCGAGGACGGGTCGATGTCGATGTGCGCCTTGACCGAGTTGGGGCTGAAATCCTGGATGCGGCCGGTGATGCGGTCGTCGAAGCGGGCGCCGACGTTTATCATCAGGTCGCAGTCGTGCATCGCGAGGTTGGCCTCGTAGAGCCCGTGCATCCCCAGCATCCCGAGCCAGCCCTTGCCGCTGGCGGGATAGGCGCCGAGGCCCATCAGCGTCGAGGTGATCGGGAAGCCCGTCGTGTCGACCAGCTCGCGCAGAAGGCGCGAGGCCTTGGGGCCGGAGTTGATGACGCCGCCGCCGGTATAGAAGACGGGACGCTTCGCGCCCTCGATGGCCTCGACCAGCGCGCGGACCATGTCCGCGTCGCCCTTGGTGCGGGGCGCATAGTGCGAGGTCTTCGTGTCCTTGGGTGAGACATAGGTGCCGGTCGCGAACTGGACGTCCTTAGGAATGTCGACCAGCACCGGACCGGGACGGCCCGACACGGCGACGTGGAACGCCTCGTGCAGCACGGGCGCCAGGCGGTCGGTCTCCTTCACCAGCCAGTTGTGCTTGGTGCAGGGCCGGGTGATGCCGACGGTGTCGGCCTCCTGGAAGCCGTCGGTGCCGATCATGAAGGTCGGAACCTGGCCTGTCAGCACGACGATCGGGATCGAGTCGAGTAGCGCGTCGGTCAGGCCGGTCACGGCATTGGTGGCTCCGGGCCCCGAGGTCACGAGGACGACGCCCGGCTTGCCGGTCGAGCGGGCATAGCCTTCAGCGGCGTGAACCGCGCCCTGTTCGTGCCGCACGAGGACGTGGCGAATCCGGTTCTGCTGGAAAATCTCGTCGTAGATCGGAAGAACCGCGCCGCCGGGATAGCCGAACACCACCTCGACGCCCTGGTCCTTCAGGGCCTCCACGACCATTCTCGCTCCGGTCATCTGCTTCTTGCTCATCGCGCCCAAGTCCTTGTCCTGCGCATAAAAAAGCCCCCGGGAGTGATCCGAGGGCGCATGGGAACCGTTATGGCGTCCGTTACCGGCCCATGCACCACCGTCCTACAAGTACGACTACGATCCGTTCCACGAAGGTCTCCTATCGGTCCCGGGACACTATGCAGGAGGGTGGGGAGCGTCAACCGCCAAATTTCCATTTCTTGCGTGGCGGCGGCACCTCGCGCAACTTTTATCAGAAGGTGCCGGTGCCCTGCAGGACGCCGTGCTCGAGCGCGTAGCGCGTCAGACCGGCTGTGGAACTGATCCCCAGCTTGCGGCGGATGTTCTTCCGATGCGTCTCGACCGTGTGGACGCTGATGTCGAGGCTGTCGGCGACCTCGCGGTTCGAGCGGCCCTGCGCGAGCTGGAGAAGGATCGTCTGCTCGCGCGAGGTCAGCGGTTCGCGCCCGTCCGCGATCTTCTTCGGCGAGAGCTGCGACTTGGCGCCGGTGCAGAGATAGGTCTCGCCCCGCATCACGGCGTCGATAGCGATCTTGATCTCGTCCGTGGGCACGTCCTTCAGGACATAGCCCTTCGCGCCGTGCGCGAGCGCCGTCGAGATGTATTCGGCGCTGTCGTGCATCGACAGGATCAGGATGCGCATGTCGGGACAGCGCTCGAGGATCAGTTCGGTTGCGGCAAGCCCGGTGAGGCCGGGCATGTTGAGGTCCATCAGCACCACGTCGGGTCTCATCCTTTCGGCCGCCTCGACCGCCGCGCGCCCGTCCGGCGCGGTGCCGACGACTTCGAGGTCGTCGTAGGTGTCGAGGATGGCTTCGATCCCCTCGGCCACCATCGGATGGTCGTCGGCGATGAGGACGCGGACAGGTGCGGTCATGCGCTTTCCTTGGTTTCGGTGTCTGGTCTGAGAAGGTGGGTCAGGGGCACCTCGGCCTCGATCACGGTGCCGGTGGACGAGGCGAGGATGCGGAAGGTGCCGCCAAGCTGCTCGACGCGCTCCTGCATGTTGCGCAGGCCGAGACCGCCCGACACCTGGTCTGGACGGAAGCCGTGGCCGTCGTCCTGGATGCGCAGCGTGGCGCCCTTGCGGTGGCCGTAGACGCGGATCTTCACTTCGGAGGCGACTGCGTGCCGCTCGATGTTGGTCAGCGCCTCCTGTGCGACGCGGAAGAGTGCGATCTTGGCGTCGTCATCCAGCCGGTTGCGGAACACCACCGTCTCGAGTTCGGAGGCGATGCCGGTCCGCTCGGTGAACTCGTCGGTCAGGGTCTTGAGGGCCGGCCCCAGGCCCAGGTCGTCGAGCGTGCCTGGACGCAAGTCGCGGCTGATGCGGCGCACCTCCTGGATCGCGGTCGTCAGCCCGTCGAGGCCCTTCCGCAGGCTTTCCGCCGCACGTCCGTCGCCCGAGCGGAACCGCCTCTCGGCCAGATCGAGCGCGTAGCGCACCGACACGAGCATCTGGCTGATCCCGTCATGAAGCTCGCGCGCGACGCGGCCGCGTTCCTCCTCCTGGGTGTCGATGATGCGCTGCGTGAGGCGCTTGAGCGCGGCGTCGGCGAGGGAACGCTCCCGTATGTTGACGAAGAGACCCGAAGCGAAGACCGCGACGAGCGCCCCGGCGGCGATGGCGCCGATCCACAGGAAGTTGCGACGGACCCGCGCCTCGACGCCGGCACGCGCCGAAGCGACCGTCTCGCGGACGTCGTCGATGAAGATGCCGGTGCCAAGCGCCCATCTCCAGTCCTGAAAGCCGACGACATAGGAGATCATCTCGGCCTGCCGGCCGGTCGTGGGCTTGGGCCAGTCGTGGGTCTGGTAGCCGCCGCCCGAGCGGGCGAGTTCGATGAAGCGCTGCACGATCTTCGTGCCGTCCGTGCCCTCGAGATCCAGCCAGTTGCGGTTGATGAGATGCGTCTGGCGGGGTGCGACGAGGTTGGTGCCGTCGTAATCGAAGACGAAGAAGTATCCGTCCTGCCCGTAGATCATCGCCGCCAGCGACTGCATCACCTCGACCTTCGCCTCTTCGTCGAGAGGCGAGGCGTTGCCGTAGACGGCGCCAATGGCGGTTCGGGCGATCGAGATGTAATTTTTCAGCTCCGCCTTCTTGGCCGCGATCAACTCGCGCTCCAGCGCCGCGATCTCGCGTTCGGCGAGCGTGCGCGACTGGAGCGCCACGAACGCGGCCATCGCCGCGACGGCAAGAACGAGGGGAACGGCGGCCAGAAGCAGGAACTTCCGCCGATAGCGCCGCGACAGGCGCTGGTCGAGTGTTTCGATGCCGCGTCTCGTCATTCGTCCCTGCCGGTTTCATTGCAGGTCGCCGCCTGCCGGGCAAGGCTCGCCGCATCCGCATGCGGCGCTAACAGGGCGAAAAACGCCCCGCATTCCCTTGCGTCTACTCAATAACGGGTATTCCCCTGACACATGGCTCCCTCTAGTGTCGCGCCACTTGCAACGATCCGCTTGTGAAAGCGGGCCATGCGTATTTGGGAGGATAACCACATGGATCGTCGTTCATTCCTTAAGAACACCGCCATCGGCGGCTCGGCGGCCGCCGCCACCTCGCTGGCGGCCCCGGCCTATGCCCAGGGCAACCGCACGCTGACGCTCGTCACCACCTGGGGCCGCGGCCTTGCCGGCGTGCACGACAGCGCGCAGCGCGTCGCCGACAACATCACGGCGCTCACGGACGGCCAGGTCACCGTCGACCTCAAGGCCGCGGGCGAACTCGTCGGCGCCTTCGAGGTCTTCGACGCGGTGACCTCCGGCCAGGCCGACATGTACCACGGCGCCGACTACTACTTCGTCGGCCAGCATCCGGGCTATGCCTTCTTCACCGCCGTGCCCATGGGCATGACGGCGCAGGAGCTGGTCAACTGGTACTACATGGACGGCGGCATGGAGCTTCACGACGAGCTCGGCCAGATCTTCGGCCTGAAGTCCTTCCTCGCCGGCAACACCGGCGCGCAGTCGGGCGGCTGGTTCAAGTCCGAGATCAACAGCCCCGAGGATTTCCAGGGCCTCAAGTTCCGGATGCCCGGCCTCGGCGGCCAGGCCCTCGGCAAGCTGGGCGCGAGCGTCCAGAACCTGCCCGGCGCCGAAGTGTACCAGGCGCTTGCCTCGGGCGCCATCGACGGGACCGAGTGGATCGGACCCTGGGCGGACGAGAAGGCCGGTTTCCAGGAAATCACCAAGATCTACTACACCTCGGGCTTCCACGAGCCGGGTGCCGGCCTGTCGCTGGCCACCAACCGCGAGGTCTTTGAAAGCCTGACGCCGACGCAACAGAAGATCATCGAGATCGCCTCGGCCGAGTGCCACCAGTGGAACCTCGCACAGTTCCTGTCCGAGAACGCCGCGGCGCTCCAGCGTCTTCAGTCGGCCGGCGTGACGGTCCGCGAATTCCCGGATGCGGTCTGGGATGCCTTCGGCCGTGCAAGCCAGGAAGTCCACGACGAGAACATGGGCGACGAGCTCTACAAGAAGATCTACGACAGCGCGATGGCCTCGATGCGGTCCTCGTCCGAATGGATCGCCAAGTCGACCGGCGCCTACCTTGCGCAGCGCGACCGCGTCCTGGGCTGAGACTGACCTCAACGACGAAAGGGGCCCAGCCGGGCCCCTTTCCAAGACAGACGGACCATTCGGGAGGGGACAGTGGTCGAAGGTCTTTCGTGGTTCTTCACGAACATCGCCCTGGCGTTCTATAACTTCTTCTACGCCATCACCCATCCGAACCTGTGGCTGGACATGGGCGACCCCGAAGCCGTGAGCCGGGTGATCTATTACGGCGGTTCGGTCGAGTTCTTCTTCATCGTCTTCGTGGCCTTCCTTGTCCTGACGGGGCTGGGGCTGTGGAAGAACGGCATCATGTGGGGCGCTGTCCGCATCCTCGAGGGGTTCGGCAACGCCGTGGGCCGCGTTGCGGCCTGGGCCGGCCTCATCATGGTGATTCAGCAGATCATCATCATCTTCGTCCAGCGGGTCTTCGCCAGCGCCCAGATCACGCTCGGTTTCGGCACGCCGCTGACCAAGGATGTCTCGTGGTGGTCCGAGGAACTGAAGCTCTGGAACGCGCTCGTCGTGTGCCTATGCGTGTCCTACACCTTCATCCAAGGTGGTCACGTCCGGGTCGACCTGATCTATTCCGGCGTCTCGTACCGCACCAAGCGCGTCCTCGACATGCTGGGCTCGCTGTTCTTCATGATCCCGACGGCAGTCCTGACGTGGATGTACGCCTGGTACTTCCTGTGGCGTCACCTCGTCGTCCCCAAGCCCTCGGCCAGCCAGACGCTGGAACAGACGATGATGAAGGCGCGCGCCCTGCGGTGGAACGTCGAGACCATCGGCTTCAGCCCGAACGGCTTCAACGGCTATTTCCTGTTCAAGGTCCTGCTGCTGGCCTTCTGCGCGATGGTGTTCATCCAGGCCATCGCCTTCTTCTACCGCTCGTTCCTCGAGTGGAAGGAAGGGCCGGAGAGCGAAGGCAAGTATCTCGACCGCGATGCCCTTGGCGATCCCAATGCCGAGCTCGTGCACGCCATCGATGAACATCACTGAGGACTGACAGATGCTTCTTGGACTCGACGGCGTAGAGATCGGTCTTCTGATCGTCTTCCTATGTCTCTTCGGCGGCATCCTGTCGGGCTTCCCCGTGGCCTTCGCCATCGGCGGCGCGGCGGTGATCTCGTTCGCGATCATCGCCGGGCTCGACGGCGCGGGTCTGCTGATCCACCAGGCCATCGACACGTCGAGCGCCGACTACTCCGCTCTGGTTCGAGAAGGGATACGACCCGACGCCATATCGGTGTTCTCCTATCCCGACCTGCCGCGCCTGGGCGTGCCCGTCTTCCCGCAGGGCTGGGAATTGGCGATGGACCGCAACGTGTCGTTCATCGTGAACCGGATGAACGAGCGCGTGCTCGCCGGCGCGTCGATCGAGACGCTGCTGGCCGTGCTGATGTTCGTGATGATGGGCATCACGCTCGAACGCTCGAAGATCGCCAACGACCTGCTTCTGACGATGGCGCGGGTCTTCGGACCGCTTCCGGGAGGACTTGCGGTGTCTATCGTCGTGGTGGGCGCGTTCCTCGCCGCCTCGACGGGGATCGTCGGCGCCACCGTCGTGACCATGGGCCTGCTCGCCCTGCCGACGATGCTGCGCAACAACTACTCGCCCGAGCTTGCGACCGGCGTCATCGCCGCCTCCGGCACGCTGGGCCAGATCATTCCGCCCTCCATCGTCATCGTGCTTCTGGGCACCCTCGCCGGCGACCTCTACGCCGCCGCGCAGGAGGAGCGCGCCTCGCTCGTCGGCTGCTCGGATGCGCTGACCTACCTGGGCGAGCCTGCGGTCGTGTCGGTCGGCACGCTGTTCCAGGCAGCGCTGCTGCCGGGGATCCTTCTGGCGGTGCTCTATGGCCTTTACGCCTTCGGCTTCGCTCTTCTGAACCCGTCCAAGGCGCCGGCCGTTCAATTCGGCGAATCGACCTCCGAGATCGTGACCCGGAACGAGGCGCTGACCTGGTATCTCGGTGCGCCCATCCTCCTGATCGGCGGGCTGATCGTCGCGATGTCCTTCGGGGTCGTCGGCAACCAGAGCACGCGTGTCGACAGCTTCTCGGAGGCGGGCCAGACCGCCTCACTGCGCACCAAGGTTTCGCTCCAGTGCCAGGAGGCGATGATCGAGCTTCATGGCCAGGCGGCCTGGGATCGGGCGCTTGAGCAGCAGGCCGAGATCGATGCCGCGGGCGGCGTTGAACAGGCCGTGCAGCTGACCGAGGAAGAGCGCGCACAGCGCACGATGCAGAAGATCCTCGACGCCGCGCCGATCGGCACCGGCGTCGCCGTCGGCTTCCTGATCCTGTCGCTCGTCCTGACGACCGCCCTCGGCGTGTCGCCCAGTTCGGACCCGAGGCCGTTGTGGATCGGCCTGGGCGGGGTGGTGCTGGCGCTTCTGGTCGATGCCTTCCTCATCATGCCGACCACGACGCCGGGGATGACCTTCGTCTATCTCCTGATCCCGCTTGCCATCGTCATCTGGGCCTGCCGCATCGCGGTCGAGCGTCTGGGCCGGAACGAGCTTCTGCGCGTCGTCTTCCCGCCGCTGGTGCTGATCGTGGCTGTCCTGGGATCCATCCTGGGCGGCATCACCAACCCGACCCCTGCGGCGGCCTTGGGTGCCGGCGGCGCGATCTTGCTGGCGGCTTACAGGAAGCGGAAGGACCAGAACCGCAGCGGCCGGGTCATCATCATGTCGAGCTTCGCGCTGGTCATCATGCTGCTGATCGGGTTCAACTTCGACCTCCGCGTCGGGTCGAACACCACGACCGAGAACTGGATCGCCTTCTTCGTTGCCCAGGCGACGTATCTCTTCGCGCTCTTCGGGCTGTTCTACGCCTGCTGGGTCCTGCTCGCGTCGGGTGTCCTGGGGCCTATCGTCCGCGAGACGGCAAAGGTCACGAGCATGGTGTTCACCATCCTCATCGGGTCGCAGCTTCTCAACCTCGTGGTGATCTCCTTCGGCGGCGAACATTACATCCAGGACTTCCTCAAGAGCTTCGACGACGAGTTCACTGTCTTCCTGATCGTGATGCTGGTGCTGTTCTTCCTGGGCTTCGTGCTCGACTTTCTCGAGATCATCTACATCGTCATCCCGATCGTCGGTCCCGTCATCTATGGCGGCACCTTCGACCCGAAGTGGGTGACGATCATGATCGCGGTGAACCTTCAGACGTCGTTCCTTACGCCGCCCTTCGGCTTCGCGCTGTTCTACCTGCGCGGCGTCGCCCCGCCCGAGGTCACGACGCGGCATATCTATCGCGGCATCATTCCCTTCGTGCTGATCCAGATCCTGGGGCTGGCCCTTCTGTGGTTCTTCCCGGAGGTCGTGACGATCGTTCCCGACCTGATGCCAAACAACTGACGCCACGCAGCGTCCCGCCACGGCGGGACGTCTTATTTCGACGGTGGGGATGGGTCAGCGCGTGGGTCGCGTATCGGGCAGGCTGATGCGCGCGACCTGCTCTGCGATGGGATCGGTCGACAGCGGGTGCGTGTCGGCGGAATAGCTGTCGGGGTCGCCGAGGTTCTGCCAGGCGCCGCGAGAATAGACCTCGAGCGCCGAGAAGTTGGCCTTGTAGCCCATCTTCGCCGATCCCGGCACCCAGTAGCCGAGATAGACGTAAGGCAGCCCCGCCTCGCGCGCGATCTCCACGTGATCGAGGATCACATAGGTGCCCAGGCCCCGGTCCGCGACATCGGGATCGTAGAAGCTGTAGACCATCGACAGCCCGTCATCGAGAACGTCGGTGAGACACACGGCGCGCAGGCGTTTCTGGCGGTCGACGCGGTCCGAATATTCGACGACGCGCGAGCGGATCGGGGTCTCTTCGATCATCGCGGCGAACTCGAAGATGTCCATGTCGGCCATGCCGCCGTCGGCGTGGCGGGCGTCGAGGTAGGCGCGGAACAGCGCGTACTGATCCTCGGTCGCCCAGGGAGAGGTCGCGTCGCGGCGCAGACCGTCGTTCCGCTTCTGGTTCCGGCGCTGGCTGCGCGAGGGCTCGAAATCCGCGACCCGGATGCGTGCCGACAGGCAGGCCGAGCATTCCGCGCAGGAGGGACGGTAGAGCACGTTCTGCGAGCGGCGGAATCCCTGCTTCGACAGCGCGTTGTTCAGTTGCTCGGCATAGTCGCCCTGAAGGGCGGTGAACAGCTTCCGCTCCATCCTGCCGTCGAGATACGGGCAGGGCTGGGGCGCCGTGACATAGAATTGCGGCGCGAGTGGAAGGGTGTGGCGCATGGTAACCTAAGGCGGCGGGACTGGCTTTCGGACTCAAAGACTAGCGCCCCGATCCCGAAGCGCCAATCCCCCATTATGGCTGTAGTCAGGCGTGACGGTTGATGGCCGCAGTCCCAAGGACCATGTCCGTCAGCCCCTGCTTGCGCGCGGTCGTCAGGATCAGCACGATCGAGATGAGCTGAAGCGGGAAGGTGATGACCGAAACGGTATAGCCCGCGACATGAAGGAACGCGGTCAGCCCGTCCAGCCGCTCGCCGTCCGCCGCGCGCAGCTCGATCGCCATCAGCCTCATGCCGAGCGTCGCAGAGCCGCCCGAGATGGTCATCCAGCGGTAAAGAAAGCCGACAACCAGGAACAGCGGGAGGAAGAGCGGAGCGAGGAACAGCGTGAAGACCGAGATCGCGGCCGTCACAACGGCGATCAGGCCCACGTCGACGACCCAGGCCATCAGGCGCTTGACGGGAACGTCGTCGTAGAACTCGGGATGTGTGTCTGGATCGGGAAGGCCGGTCCGGATGTCGTGTGTCATGTCCATCGGTGTCTCCTGTCCCCTTTAGATAGGAAGTGTCGGCGGCCCCTTGGAGGGGACGGTTGGCAGGGGCCGCCGCCGAAAGTGCGGAAGCCCCTCCGGTGTCAGGCGTCGAGAGCGTCGCCCTCGACGTCCGTTTTCTGCTTGCGGGCGCGGTCTTCCATGAACTGGTCGAACTCGGCCTTGTCCTTGGAGTCGCGGAGCCTCTGGAGGAAGGCTTCGAAGGCATCCTGCTCGTCCTGGAGGCGCTTCAGCGTATCGGCCTTGTAGGAGTCGAACGCGGTGTTGCCGGAGGACCGGAACGCGGTGTGTCCGAAGCGGCCCTGGCGGGCGGTGGAGCAGTTACCTTTGAACATCTGTTTTCCCCAGATCATGTAGGCGAGAAGAGCGAGCCCGATCGGCCAGAAGACGACAAAGCCGACCACCGTCGCGGCGATCCATGCGGCCTTGCCGCGTGCGTCGAGCCATCCTTCTGCGCGCCTGATGGGGTTGCCCCCGCGGCGGGCAGGCATGGCGTTGAGTGTCGCGGTGGTCATCTTCGGGTCCTTTCTCCGAATGGTGCGGGTCTATGTGAATTGCTTTCACATCCCGAATATCGGAAGGGGGCGACCTGCCTTCAAGAGGGTATGTGAACGATTTTTACATTTTTTGCAGACAAGCGCCGAAACGCGTCTCGCCCCGCCTGCGATCAGGTGAAATCGGCCTCGTGACCGCCCGTGGCGTTCAGCAAAAGCGCCGGAGCGACGGGAAAGATGTGCCGGGGCGTCCCGGCGGCGGCATAGACGACGTCGAAATCCAGAAGCCTCGGGTCGAAGAAGATGCGGCTTGGCGTCAGGTGACCGACCGGGGCGACGCCGCCGATGGCGAAGCCCGTCCGGTCGCGCACGAAGGCCGCGTCGGCACGCCCGAGGGGTTCACCCGCGACCGCACCGGCCTTCCCGGCATCGACCTGGTTTCCGCCCGCCGTGATGAAAAGGACGACGCCGTCGCTGGCCTCGCCGCGGAAGATGATCGACTTGGCGATCTGGTCGACGGCGCAACCCGCCTCGCGCGCGGCGTCCTGCGCCGTGCGGGTTTCGCCCGGCATTTCCATGACATCGGTCTCGATCCCCAGGGCGGCGAGGGCGGAGGTCACGCGGGCGAGGCTTTTGCTCATGGGCGCGACTTTGACCCGCCACCGACGCGTTCTGCAAGCTCTTCCGGGGGGCGGGCCGGGCTGCTAGCGTCCGGCCATGACGACGACCCTTTCGGACCGCATCGCCCGCGCGCCGCGCGCCCACGATCCCGACCGGGGGGACGAGGCTCTGGCCCTCGTGCCGGACCTGCCTGCGCGGGCGGCCGAGCTTGTCCGGGGGGCGGCCGGATCGTCGCCCTATCTCTGCGACCTGATCCGCCGCGACGCCGAATGGCTGTCCCAGGCGCTGGTCGTCCCGCCCGAAGAGACGATGGAGGCGATCCTCGCGACGCCGGTTCTCGAGGACGTGCGGGACGCGGGCGTGACGCTGCGCGGTCTGAAGTCCCGGACAGCGCTTCTCGTGGCCCTCGCTGACCTCGGCGGCGTCTGGACGCTCGAGGAGGTGACGGGGGCGCTGACGCGCTTCGCCGACCGCGCCGTCGCTGCGGCGTTGCGTGCTGCCCTTCTGCGCGAGGTCGGAAAAGGGCGCATTCCCGGCCAGACCGAAGACGACGTCGACACCGGCGCGGGGCTCGCGGTCCTCGCAATGGGCAAGATGGGCGCTTTCGAGCTGAACTATTCGTCCGACATCGACCTGATCTGCCTCTTCGACGAGACCCGCTTCGACCCCGAGGACTATGCCGAGGCGCGCACGGGCTTTGTCCGGGCCGTCCGCACCATGACGCAGATCCTGTCCGAGAGAACCGCCGAGGGATACGTCTTCCGCACCGATTTGCGCCTGAGGCCCGATGCGTCGGTGACGCCGGTCGCGATCTCGATGGGAGCGGCCGAGCGCTATTACGAGAGCTTCGGCCGCACCTGGGAGCGTGCCGCCTACATCAAGGCGCGGCCCTGCGCCGGCGACGTGGCCGCGGGCCAGCGGTTCCTCGACACGCTCACCCCCTTCGTCTGGCGGCGGCACCTCGACTATGCGGCGATCCAGGACGCGCAGGACATGCGGCTTCGCATTCGCGACCACAAGGGTCTGCACGGCGCGCCCTCGCACAAGGGGCACGACCTGAAGCTGGGGCAGGGCGGCATCCGCGAGATCGAATTCTTCACTCAGACCCGCCAGATCATCGCCGGGGGCCGCGACCCCGAGCTTCGGACGCGCGACACCGTCGGCGGCCTGCGCGTCCTCGCCGCGAAAGGCTGGGTCGGCGACGAAGACGCCGAAACGCTGATCGCCGACTACCGGGCGCACCGCGAGGCCGAGCATCGCGTCCAGATGATCGCCGACCAGCAGACGCATTGCCTGCCCGAGACCGCCGAGGATTTCGCCCGCCTCGCCGCCCTCGCAGGTCGCGAGACCGACGACTACGCCCGCGAGATAGAAGAGCGCCTGACCCGCGTGTCGTGCCTGACCGAAGGGTTCTTCGTTCCCGACGCCCGACCGGCCGCGACCTCAGACGTCTCGACCTCGATTCCGTCGAGCGAGACGATGCTCGAACGCTGGAACGGCTTTCCGGCGCTGCGCAGCCCGCGTTCGCGCCAGATCTTCCGCCGTGTCTGGCCGCGCATGGCCGAACGGCTGGACCGGGCGCAGAACCCCGACGAGGCGCTTCTGAACGTCGAGGGCTTCATCGGCGGTCTGCCGGGGGGCGTGCAGCTTTTCTCGCTGTTCGAGGCCAATCCGTCCCTTCTCGACCTCGTGGTCGATATCGTCGACACGGCGCCCGGACTCGGTCGCTATCTTTCGCGCAATTCCGGCGTCTTCGACGCAGTGATCGGCGGCCAGTTCTTCGCCGACTGGCCGGGACGCGCAGCCCTGGCGGGGATGCTGACCCGCAGCCTTGCGGCTGAGGACGACTATGAAAAGCGGCTCGACCTTGCGCGGATCTGGTCGCGGGAATGGCACTTCCGCATCGGCGTCCACCTCCTGCGCGGCCTCGTCGATCCCGACGCCAGCGGGCACCAGTATGCCGACCTTGCCGGCGCCGTGGTGGGGGCGCTCTGGCCCGTGGTTACCGCCGAATTCGCGAAGAAGCATGGCGGGCCGCCCGGGCGCGGCGCGGCGCTCCTCGGGATGGGATCGCTCGGTGCCGAGAGGCTGAACGCGGCCTCGGACCTCGACCTGATCGTCATCTACGACGGCGCGGGGGTCGAGACGTCGGACGGCCGCCGCGCCCTGCCGACGCGCACCTACTACGCACGGCTGACGCAGGCGCTGGTCACGGCGCTTTCCGCTCCGACCGCCGAGGGACGGCTCTACGAGGTCGACATGCGGCTCAGGCCGTCGGGCCGTCAGGGGCCGGTGGCGACATCGCTCGAGTCGTTCCGCACCTATCAGAAGACCGAAGCCTGGACCTGGGAACACCTTGCCCTGACCCGTGCCCGCCCGATGGCGGGGCCGCCCGATCTCATGGACGAGATCGAGGCGATCCGGCGCGACGTGCTGGCCTTGCCCCGCGATGCGGACCAGGTGAAGACCGACGTGGCCGACATGCGCGTCCGTCTTGCCGAGGCAAAGCCCGCGCGCGAGGGTCTGGAAACGCGGCCCGGCCCGGGGCGGCTGCAGGACATCGAGCTTTTCGTCCAGGCAGGCACGCTTCTCGCCGCCTCGCCCGAGCGTCGGATGCACGAACAGCTCGCGGCGGCCGCGGCCTCGTTCAGCCTGACCGAGATCGAGCGGGACAGGCTTGAGGAGGCCGCAGCCCTGTTCTGGCGCGTGCAGGCCGGCCGCCGGCTGGTCCTGGGCGACGCCGACAGCGCAGCAGACTTCGGCGCAAGTGCGACGGCCTTCCTGCTGCGCGGCACCGGAACCGACACGCTGGACGATCTGGCCGTTCGGATCGCGGCCTGGGCCGACGAGATCCGCACCATTGCCGACACGCATCTGAACGACAGGGGCACCCCATGACGGACACCGACCCGGACCCGCGCGGGCTGATCCGCGAAAGCTACAACATCGAGGGCATCACGCCCGAGGAATGCCGGTCGATCTTCCTCGACTGGGCCATCTCGGCGCCCGACGGTGCCGTGGCGCCGACGATCCGCACGCTTCTCGAGCGCCACGGCGGGACCGCGCCGGGCCATCCAATGACGGCCATCCTGACAGACGCCCTCGAGAATCCGCCAAGCGCGCGTCGGAGGGGCGGCCGCAGGGGACGAAGCGAGGCCTAGGACAGAGCCGCCGCTTCCCGCGCCAGCGTCTCGATCCCGGCCCAGTCCGTGGCCGCCACCTTGTCGGCGGGCGCCACCCACGAGCCGCCGACACAGACGGTGTTCGGCAGCGACAGGTAGTCGCGCACGTTCTTCAGGCTGACGCCGCCCGTGGGGCAGAAGACCGCGCGGGGCAGGGGGCCGGCAAAGGCCTTGAGGGCAGGGGCGCCGCCAGAGGCCTCGGCGGGGAAGAACTTCATCGTGGTGTAGCCGCGCTCGAGAAGTCGCATCACCTCGGAGGGCGTGACGGCGCCGGGAAGGAGGGGCAGCCCCGCTTCCTCGGCCGCGTCGAGAAGCCGGTCGGTGGCACCCGGCGACACGCCGAAGCGCGCGCCTGCGTCGACGGCTGCCTGCACGTCCTTTGGCGTCAGAAGCGTGCCTGCCCCCACGACCCCACCCTCGACGCCTGCCATCTCGCGGATGGCCTCGAGCGCTGCGGGCGTCCTCAGCGTGACCTCGAGCGCGGGAAGGCCGCCTGCGACCAGCGCGCGGGCGAGGTCGGCGGCGGTTGCTGCGTCCTCGACCGTCAGGACGGGGATCACGGGCGCGAGGCGGCAGATCTCGAGCGATCGGGCGCTGGCTTCGGTCGGGGTCATTCGTGCGTCTCCTCGGGCAATGTCTGCGGGGTCAGACCACAAGCGCCGCGCCGTCCGAGGCGTGGCCGCAATGGTGGCGGAAGGCGGCGAAAAGCTCTCGTCCGAGACCCGTCTCGTTGGCGGAAAGATCCACCTCGACAGGGGCGCGGTCTTCGAAGTCAGGTTCCAGCACGTCGATGGTGCCGGCTTCGGCATCGACGCGCAGGCGGTCGCCGTCTCGTATCTTCGCGATGGGGCCGCCAGCCGCCGCTTCCGGCGACAGGTGGATCGCGGCGGGAACCTTGCCCGACGCGCCCGACATGCGCCCGTCCGTCACCAGCGCCACCCTGAACCCGCGTCCGATAAGGACCGACAGCGTGGGTGTCAGGCCGTGAAGCTCGGGCATCCCGTTGGCGGTCGGACCCTGGAACCGCACGACGACGATGGTGTCCTCGGTGAACTCGCCCGCCTTGAACGCCGTTTTCACCGCCTCCTGGTCGTGGAACACGCGGGCCCTGGCCTCGATCACGCGATGCTCGGGCGCGACCGCCGAGACCTTCATCATCGACCGTCCGAGGTTGCCCTTCAGCTCGCGCAGCCCGCCCGTGGCCTGGAAGGGATTGCCGACGGGCCGCAGGATCTTGTCGTTGAGCGTTTCTTTCGGACCTTCGTCGCGGACGAGCACGCCGTCCTTCAGCTTCGGCTCGGTCGTATAGAGCGCCAGGCCGTCGCCCGCCACGGTACGGGTGTCGGGGTGCAGGAATCCGCCCTCCAGAAGCTCGCCGATCATGTAGCCGAGGCCTCCCGCGGCGTGGAAATGGTTCACGTCGGCAAGGCCGTTCGGATAGACCTTAGCCATCAGCGGCACGACGGACGAGAGATCGTTGAAATCCTCGATGTCGAGGACGACGCCAGCCGCCCGCGCCATCGCGGGCAGGTGCAGAACAAGGTTCGTCGAGCCGCCCGTCGACATCAGCCCCACCATTCCGTTCACGAAGGCGCGCGCGTCGAGGATGTCGGACACCGGGCGATAGTCGTTGCCCTGCGCCGTGATCTGAACCGCGCGCGTCGTCGCCTCGTCTGTCAGCGCGTCGCGGAGCGGTGTGTTCGGGTTCACGAAGGACGCGCCCGGCATGTGGAGACCCATGAACTCCATCAGCATCTGGTTCGTGTTCGCGGTGCCGTAGAAGGTGCAGGTGCCGGGACCGTGGTAGGAGGCCATCTCGGCCGCCATCAGCGCCTCGCGCCCGACCTCTCCGGTCGCGAACTGCTGGCGGACCTTCGACTTTTCGTCGTTCGGCAGGCCGCTCGGCATCGGGCCGGCGGGGACGAAGATCGACGGCAGGTGCCCGAAGGTCGCCGCGGCGATGACGAGGCCCGGCACGATCTTGTCGCAGATCCCCAAGTGGAGCACCGCGTCGAAGGTGTTGTGCGACAGCGCGACGCCCGCGGCCAGCGCGATGACGTCGCGCGAGAAGAGCGACAGCTCCATCCCGGTCTGGCCCTGGGTGACGCCGTCGCACATGGCGGGCACGCCCCCCGCGACCTGGGCCGTGGCACCCGCGCGCCGGGCTGCCGCCTTGATGCGGTCGGGATAGTCCTTGTAGGGCTGGTGCGCCGAAAGCATGTCGTTGTAGGCCGTCACGATCCCGATGTTCGGCGCCCGCTCCTCGGCCAGCCGGGACTTGTCCTCGCCCATGGCGGCATAGGCATGGGCCTGGTTGCCGCAGGCGAGGTGCGCGCGCGCGACACCCTGGTCCTGGGCCCGCGCGATCTTGTCGAGGTAGCGTCCGCGCAGCGGGGCCGAGCGCTCGACGATGCGGTCTGTGACGCGAGAGACGGTGTCGTTCAGCATGGCCGTGAGTCTCCTCGGGGGATCGGCGCTTTTCTAACAGATTGCGTTACCGCTAACAACTTAGCGGAGGAAGGCGCATCGGATAGGTCAGTCGTCATGTCCCAAGTGCATGGCGGTAATGTCGACATTCGGGGTGCTTCCTGCCGGATCAGCCCCTTAGCTTCAGTGTCAACGCTAACCGAAAGGCATCCGACATGACCAGCACCTCCGACACGCGCATCGACGTCGACCGGATCGAACGCAAGGCCCGCCTGCTGCGGGCGCAGTATCTCTCGGGTCTGTTCCGCCGCAGGCGCTGAGCCCTTCCGGAGCGCCGGCCGACCGGGTAAGGGGGGACATGTCTTCCCGCCCGGTCATCCGCCTCCGCCCCAAAACCGATCCCCGCCGCATCCGGCGCGGATTTCCCTGGGTCTACGACAACGAGCTTGTCGTCGACCGCCGTACCAAGGCGCTCGAGCCCGGCAGCATCGCCACGCTCGAGGATGCCGATCGCCAGCCGCTGGCGACCGTCGCGGTCAATCCGAATTCCAAGATCATGGGACGTGTCCTCGACCTCGACCCCGAGGCGGAAGTCGGCCACGACTGGCTTGCCGGGCGCCTCCGGGCGGCGCTCGACCTGCGCGACATGCTCTATGACGCGCCCTTCTATCGCCTCGTCCATGCCGAGGCCGACGGCTTTCCCGGAACGGTGATCGACCGCTTCGGCGAGGCCTGCGTGATCCAGCCGAACTCGGCCTGGATCGAGGCGCGGTTCGACGATCTGGCGGACGTGCTGTCCGAGGTGTCGGGTGTGACGACCATCTTCAAGAACGCCGGCGGACGGGCGAGGGGGCTCGAAGGTCTCGACGATGCGAGCCTTGTGGCGCGTGGCGCCTTGTCGGGTGCGGTGCGGGTGCCGATGAACGGTGCGACCTACTTGGCCGACCTCGAAGGCGGTCAGAAGACCGGCCTCTTCTACGACCAGCGGCCGAACCATGCCTTCGTGCAGCGCCTGGCGCGCGGGACCGAGGTGCTGGACGTGTTTTCCCACGTCGGAGGCTTTGCGCTCGCTGCCCTCGTCGGCGGTGCCACGCGCGCGCTGGCCGTCGATGGATCGGCGCCTGCGCTTGCGCTGGCCGCGCAGGGGGCCGAGGCCACCGGCGTCGCCGACCGCTTCGAGACGCGGCAGGCCGATGCCTTCGACGCGCTGACCGCCCTGGCGGAGGAGGGCCGTACCTTCGGCACCGTCGTCTGCGATCCGCCGGCTTTCGCTCCGTCGAAGAACGCCCTCGACGCAGGCCTGCGCGCCTATGAGAGGGTGGCACGCCTCGCCGCGCCGCTGGTGGCTCCGGGGGGCACGGTAACGCTCTGCTCCTGCTCTCACGCCGTCGATCTTGACGCGTTCCGCACGGCCTGCCTCCGGGGCATCGGCCGGGCGGGTCGCAAGGTGCAGATCCTGCGGACCGGGTTCGCCGGACCAGACCACCCCTTGCATCCCTCTCTCACGGAAAGCGGCTACCTCAAGGCGATGACGTTCCGGCTTCTTCCTTGAAGGTCCTGATCGACGCCTGCGTCCTCTTTCCGACCGTCCTGCGCGAGATCGTCCTCGGGACCGCCGCGACCGGCGCCTTCACGCCGCTCTGGTCCGAGCGCATCCTCGAGGAATGGCGGCGGGCGGCGGCAAGGCTCGGACCCGCGGACGGCGCGGTGGCCGACGCCGAGATCGCCGCGGCGCGGGCGGCCTTTCCGTCCGCCGTCGTAACGGTGTCCCCCGACACGCTGTCGCGTGTGACCCTGAAGGACCGCGATGACGAGCACGTCCTCGCCGCCGCAATCGACGGAGGCGCGGACGAACTACTGACGCTGAACGTGAAGGACTTTCCGACGAACCATCTGGCGGGAGAGGGCATCCTGAGACGCCACCCCGACGAGTTCCTGCTGGAGGCCTTTCACGCGGACCCGGACGGGCTGCGCGCTATCGTCGAAGACGTCCTGACCCGCGCCGCCGCGCATGGCATCGACACCTCGAACCAGAGGGCGATCCTCAAGCGGGCACGTCTGCCGAGGCTCGCCAAGGCGCTCGATCAGGACTGAGGCACCTTCCAGCGCGCCTCGTTCTTCTCGATCGCCGCGATCCGCTCCTCGACCTTCGGGTGGCTCATCAGCCAGACCGGCATTCCCGACCCCTTCATGCCCGTCAGGTCCTGCAATTTCCGGAACAGCGACTTCTGCGGATCCGTGCCTATGCCCGCCTTGACCAGCAAGGCCGAGGCATAGGCGTCCGCCTCGTACTCGTCCCCCCGCGACAGCCGCGCGGCGAGAACCGATGTCAGGAGGTTCGCGACATAGATGCCGAGCCCCGGCAGGATGCGGCCGAGCACCATCATCAGGGCCACGCGGATCGCGTTCTGGCCCGAGAAGTCGATCATCCGCCGCCGCGCGTGGCCCAATGCGACGTGACCCAACTCGTGCGCGATGACAGACCCGATTTCTTCGGCCGACACCTTGCCATCGACGTATTTCTGGTAAAATCCGCGGGTCAGGAAGATCCTGCCATCCGGAGAGGCAAGCCCATTCACCGGCTCGACCTCGTAGAGAAAAACCCGGATTCGCGGGAGATCCAGCGCTTCGGCCATCCGTTTCGTCACACGTGAAAGGCCCGCATCGGCCAATTCGGACGAGCGCTGGTCGAGGTCGCGCTTGCTGTTCCAGACCGAGAACCGGTACATGACCAGCCCCCAGACGACGGCAAGAAGAAGGGGAAGGAACTTCAACATGGTGGAAATATGGGACTTGAGTGCAACAGCGCCAAGATTGTCACGCGGAAATCATCTCCCGTTAATATTAAAAGTGGAACCGTGCTGTACCGCGCGGCATTCTTCCAGCATGAGGTACGCAGAACCACCCACTGACAGGCAGATCATGGAGCGCACGCTACAGCGTGTCTTCAAGGTGCCGTCGGAACTGCCCGAGCGGTTCGCCGAGATGCTTCGCCATCTCGACGAGAAGTCGTCGGCGCGCGCTGTGGTACGCGACGACTAACCCAGAAGTTTCATTCCCCGCGTCAGCCCATCCAGTGTCAGCGGCACCATCCGTTCGGCCCCGATGATGTGGCGGATCATCGCTGTCGACTGGGTGTACTCCCAATATTTTTCCGCCATCGGATTGATCCAAAGCAGGTCCGGCCACTGGGCCAGTGCCCGCCGCAGCCAGACCTTGCCCGCCTCGTCGTTCCAGTGTTCGTTGGCGCCTCCCGGCACCGCGACCTCGTAGGGCGACATCGACGCGTCGCCCACGAAGATGCACTTCCATCCGGGCCCATAACGGTTCAGCACGTCCCAAGTCGGCGTGCGCGCATTCCAACGGCGCGCGTTCTCGCGCCAGAGAAACTCGTAGAGGCAGTTGTGGAAATAGAAGTGTTCGAGGTGCTTGAACTCGGTCCGTGCGGCTGAAAACAACTCCTCGACCATGCTCACATGCGCGTCCATCGAGCCGCCCACGTCCAGAAGCAGCAGGACCCGCACGGCGTTCCGGCGTTCGGGCCGCGTCTTCACGTCCAGAAACCCCTGCCGCGCCGTGGACCGGATCGTACCGTCCAGGTCCAGCTCTTCGGCCGCGCCCTCACGCGCCCACTGCCGCAGGCGCTTCAGCGCGACCTTCATCGTGCGCGTCCCGATCTCGCGCGTGTCGTCGAGGTCGCGGAACTCGCGCTTGTCCCAGACTTTGACCGCGCGCTGGTGGCGTGAGGCGTCCTGTCCGACACGCACGCCCTCGGGGTTATAGCCATAGGCGCCGAAGGGAGAGGTGCCGGCGGTGCCGATCCACTTCGATCCGCCCTGGTGCCGTCCGGCCTGCTCCTTCAATCGCTGGCGAAGCGTCTCCATGAGCTTGTCGAAACCGCCGAGCGATGCGATCTCGGCCTTCTCCTCGTCCGTGAGGTGCTTCTCGGCCATCCGGCGCAGCCAGTCCTCGGGCAGGTTCAGGGCGTCGAGAACGGCCTCGGCCGGGATCGCTTCGACCCCCGCGAAGGACGCGGCGAACGCCTGGTCGAAGCGGTCGATGTGCGCCTCGTTCTTCACCAGAGAGGCGCGGGCGAGGTAATAGAAGCCGTCGACGTCATAAGTGACGAGCCCCGCATCGAGGGCGCCGAGGAAGGTCAGGAACTCCCGCGGCGAGGCGGGGACGCCATGCCGTCGAAGCTCTTCGAAGAACGGAAGGAACATCAGCTCGCGAGGCGCTCGATGAGGACGGTCGCGAACAGGCCGAGAAGAGTGAAGGCGATGCCGAAGACAGCGCCATACTGAAGCTGGTCCAGCCGCCCCCCCTCGTGCCGCCGGGCGGTCGAGACGCCCACGAAGATGCCGAGAAGCGCCATCACGACGACGATCATGCCGGCCGGCCTTCCCGGCGCGAACGGGGCGAAATGGCCAGGATCTCGCCCATCCTGTCACTGATCTCGGCCTCGGAGCCGAAGCCGTAGCGCGCCCAGGCAAGCGCCTCGGTCCGGACGGCCCCCGCTTCGTTGGCCTTTCCGATGACTTCCATCGCCTCGGCCTTCACCATCAGCATCAGCGACAGAAGGGCCGCGTGCTGGCTGTCGCGGATCGGGCCTGCGTTCGCGTCGACAAGCCGGATCGCCTCTTCGGCCTCGCCCGCCGAAAGCTGGAAGGCCGCCATTTGAAGCGCCACATGCGCCGCCTGAATGCGCGTGTCGGGTCGCGACCCATAGATGCGCCCCGCAGCCTCGAAGGCCCGGAAGGCGACGTTAGGGTCGTTGGCGAGCGCGAGGCGTCCGAGAAGGTAATAGGAAAAAGCCAGCTCGGTATCCGTTCCGCCGTCGCGCCGGGCGATCGTGACCGCTTCCTCGGCATAGGCGGTGCGCCGTCCGCGCGCCGTGCCCGTCGCGGTCGCCTTGATCACCGCCTGCGACCAGGCCCCCGACGACGGCAGCGGATCCGCGATGCCCTGGAAGCCGCCCCTCGGGTTCAGCCGCGCCAGGATCGACGGCAGCCGCGAGGCGACCTCGTAGCGCGTCATGCCGCTTTCCAGGGCCGGATCGTGGTAGGCCTTCAGGATCAGCATGTCATAGCCGGTCAGGACGGTGTGGAAGTTGTCGTCGTTGAAGATCGAATCCGTCAGCCGGTAGAGATCGTTGACCGGGCCGAGCGCCTGGGCGATCTCTTCGTGGAGGCAGTCGCGCACCTCCTGAGGGCTCACGTCCGCGGGCACGAAGACGGCCATGCGCGTGCGCGTCGTCAACCGGTTCCAGAAGGTCGCGGGGTCGCTGCGGCGGGCGCGGTACTCGT
Source organism: Silicimonas algicola (assembly GCF_003970735.1). Classification (GTDB taxonomy): domain Bacteria; phylum Pseudomonadota; class Alphaproteobacteria; order Rhodobacterales; family Rhodobacteraceae; genus Silicimonas; species Silicimonas algicola. The sequence goes on along the minus strand of NZ_CP034588.1, from coordinate 2,506,323 downwards.
CCCAGCTCGACACGTTCGGCCGCACGAAGCAGGCCGCCGAGGGCGCGAAGCGCTGGATGCTCGCGCGCGGGATGGCCTCGACCGTGATCGACGCGGGCCCGCCGTCCGCGGCACGGCGGATGTCGATGCCCGCCTCGCGTCGCAGCCGGCCGATAAGCCGCTCGAGGTCGCCCTCGAGCGTCGCGGGAGCGGCCCCCCTGACGCCGACCGTCACTGGCCCCTCGAAGCGGCTGAAGACGGGAACCTCGTCGCCGTTCTCGAGCCGGAACACGAGGTCCAGGAAGTCGCGCGCGATGACCGCGTTCGGCACGCGGGGCAGGGTGGGCGTCGACTGCGCGAAGGTGTTCATCGGTGGCAGCGCAAGGTCGGGCGCAGCGCGTCGGGTCGTTTCCGCCACCGGGGAGCAGGCGACCAGAAGCATCAAAAACGCCGCGGGTAGAACTCTCATGCAGGCCTCGCGTACTTGATGAAGGGCGTCACGGTGCCGATCCGGTCATAGAGCCGTCGGGCCGTCATGTTGAAATCCTGCGTCAGCCAGTAGACGGCGGGCGCGCCCGCGTCGTCGGCTTCGGCGTAGACCGCCTCGATCAGCGCGCGTCCGACACCCTGTCCGCGCACCTCGGGGTCGGCGTAGAGATCCTGAAGATAGCAGACGTTCTCGACCTTCCATCCGTGACGGTGGAACAGGTAATGCGCCAGCCCCGCCAGACGTCCGTCGACCTCGGCCAGGAGGCCCGAGAAATCCTGCGGATCGTCGCCCAGAAGCCGCGCGAAGGTCGTCCGGTAAACCTCTTCCGGCACGCGCGTTTCATAGAAGTCGAGATAGGCCGTCCACAGGCGGCGCCATTCGGCCTCGTCCTCGGGTTTCAGGTGTCGCACGACGCAGGTCATCGGGACCTGTCTAGCCGCCATGCCGGACGGACGCCAGCCTCACGCGAGCCACGCAAGAGAGGCGAGCGACAGCACGCTCGTCCAGACGATCACCGGGGCGATGTTGCGCGTGGGCACGCCGTGGAGAAGCGCAAGCGAGAAGGCCATGGCCCCCGACGGTCCTGCAGCGTTCAGCACGAAGAGATCCGTCCAGGGGTTCGCGGGCGACAGGAGGGCGAACGCGATCCACACGAGCGCTGGGAATGCGACAAGCTTCATCGCCGCAATTCCCGTCGCGGCCGGTCCCGGCGTCACCGGCTGCGACGACAGCACGACGCCGAGCGCGAAAAGCGTCATGGGCGCCGCCGCCTTGCCCGCGAACTCCGCCGCCGTCAGCAGCGGTTCGGGAATGGGCACATGGGCGATATTGAGCGCCAGCGACAGGACGATGGTGAGAAGGACGGGGTTGCGGATGAGCCGTGGCAGTGCCGCACGGGCAGGGCGGCCTGTCACGAACTCGACCGAGACGATGAAGAAGGCGAAGGTCACTGACGCGTCGAGCGCCACGATGGCCGTGATCGGCAGCGTCTCGGCCTCGCCATAGATCAGGACCGTGACCGGCCAGATGTAGAGCAGCGAATTGACGAAGACGACCGCCATTCCCAGAAGCCACGCCTCGGCAAGCGGCACGCCGAACACCCGTCGTGCAAGAAGGAAGGACGCGGCGAAGGCGACCGCCTCGCAGAGGGCATAGAGGCCAATGGCATCGAACCGCACCGACGGAAGGTCGATCCCTGTCAGCAGAAGAAACAGCAGCGGCGGTTGCAGCGTCAGGAAGGCGATGCGGTTGATCGCCCGCGCCTCGTCGACACTGGCCGTCTTCGCTTTCCCCATGACGAACCCGAGCGCCAGCATGGCGAAGACCGGGAGGATGTCGTGGGTCAGGACGGTGAGCATCGGCGGGACAGTATCTGCCGCTCGGTGCGGCGCAATCCGCGATTGACGGACGTTCGATATATCGCTAGTTAGATATATAACTCATTGGATATGTAATGGCACAGGATCTCGACCTCGCCTTTTCGGCCCTTGCGGATCCCACGCGCCGCTCGATCCTTGCGGCCCTGTCGGGAGGAGAGCGGACTGTCGGCGATCTCGTGTCGCTTCATCCGCTGTCGCAGCCGGCGATCACCAAGCACCTGAACGTCCTCGAGCGGGCACGCCTCATCCAGAGGGGCCGCGTCGGGCAGACGCGTCCCTGCAGCCTCGACCCCGAGGGCCTGAAAGTGGTCGCGGACTGGGTCGCCCGGTACCGGGCCCACTGGGATCAGGCTTTCGATCGGATGGAAGACTACCTGAACACGCTGTCCTTTTCGGAGACACCCGATGACTGAACCAGCCGACCATCCCGACAACGTCCTTCGCATTGAACGGCGTTTCTCCGCGCCGCCCGAAATGGTCTTCGCCATGTTCACGCGGCCCGAACTGGTGCGCGTCTGGAACGCCGCGTCGCACGGTTTCCGTGCGCAGGACGTGCAGATCGACGCCCGGCCCGGCGGTGTGCTGAGCCTGCGGAACGTGAAGCCCGGCGTGGAAGAGCGCGAGGAGGGGGTCTTCCACGAGGTGCGGCCTCACAGCCGGCTTGTGTGGAGCTACCGCTATCTCGGGACGGACTTCTTCTCGACCGTCTCGGTCGACCTGACACCCAATGACGGCAGCACTCGGATGGCATTTCGCCAGACTGGCTTTCCGGATTCCGGCTCCCGAGACGAACATGCCTACGGATGGAATGCCGTTCTCGCGATGATGGAGACGGCCCTTCTGGCCGGGAGCGGTGCGACGAGGTTCGCCGCCGACCGCGACGGCATGGACGGATTTGCCGCCGACCTGGAAGCCGCCCGCAAGCGGTTCGAGGCCGAGCAGACCACCGGCGATACGGAACGCGCGTGATGGCGGCTGATGCACTTCCAGCCGATGCCCCGGGGCAGGTCCTGCGGATCGACCGGACCATGCCTGCGCCGCGTCCCTTCGTGTTCGCCCTCTGGCAGAAGCCCGCGCTTCTGTCGCCTTGGTGGGGGCCCGAGGGCCATCGCCTGAAGACCTGCGAGATCGACTTCCGCCCCGGCGGCGCCTGGCGCTTCAACATGGTGAAGGGCGACGACAGCCACTGGACCCAAGGCGTCTACCACGAGATCCGCGCGCCCGAGCGGCTGGTCTTCAGCTACCGTTTCGACGCCTTCGACATCAGGTCGACCGTGTCCATCGGCTTCACCGACAAAGGAGAGCGAACCGGCCTGCACTTCGTCCAGACCGGCTTCCCGAACGCCGAGCACTTCGAGGGCCACGGCTGGGGCTCGACCTTCCGCCTGCTCGAGGACGCGCTTCTCAAGCTCCACGGCGTCGGATCGGTCTGGCCCCAGCTTCCGCCCGACAAGGAGAGCGGAGTGGCGCGGGATCTCGAGGCGGCAAGGCAGCGCTTCGAGAGGGAACGCGAGAGCGCCTAACCCCGCCCTCGCGACATGAACGCCAGCCGTTCGAACAGCGACACGTCCTGCTCGTTCTTCAGGAGCGCACCATGCAGCTTCGGCAGGCTGTCCTTCGCGTCCCTCTGAAGGTCCTCCGGCGACAGGTCTTCGGACAGGATCAGCTTCAGCCAATCCAGCACCTCCGAGGTCGACGGCTTCTTCTTCAGGCCCGGCGTCTCCCTGATCTCGAAAAACCGGGTCAGCGCAACGGACAACAGGCGATCCCTGATGTCGGGGAAATGGACGCGGACGATCTCGGTCAGGGTCTCGGTGTCGGGAAAGCGGATGTAGTGGAAGAAGCAGCGGCGCAGGAAGGCGTCGGGCAGCTCCTTCTCGTTGTTGGAGGTGATGATGACGACCGGCCTCTGCCGCGCGGTCACTGTCTCGCCTGTCTCGTAGACGTGGAACTCCATGCGGTCGAGCTCTTGCAGCAGGTCGTTCGGGAACTCGATGTCGGCCTTGTCGATCTCGTCGATCAGGAGGACGACGCGCCCCTCTGCCGTGAAGGCGTCCCACAGCTTGCCGGGGCGGATGTAGGCGGCGACGTCATGGACGCGGCCCTCGCCAAGCTGGCTGTCGCGCAGCCGCGAGACAGCATCGTATTCGTAAAGTCCCTGCGCCGCGCGCGTCGTGGACTTGACGTGCCATTCGATGATCGGAAGGCCCAGGGCGCCGGCCACCTGACGCGCCAGCTCGGTCTTTCCCGTACCCGGTTCGCCCTTGACCAGAAGCGGGCGTTCCAGCGTGATGGCGGCGTTGACCGCGATCCTCAGATCGTCCGACGCGATATAGCTGTCGGTGCCCTCAAATCTCATGCCTGCCTCGCTTTTTTCCGTTGCGCCGGGCAAGCCTAGCCTGCTCACGAAGGCCCCACAAGCGAAGGGAATCGTGTAGTGACAAGGTCCGGACGATAGGGTATGTGCCCGCCATGATGAGGAGCCGGACCAGTGTGAGCGTAGCAGTCGCAAGCCCGTCCGGAATGGTTCGAGAATGAACAAAAAAGGGAAGACCATGAAGGCTGAGGTGTTTCTTCCGGACGATTACCAGCCCGCCGAGGACGAGCCGTTCATGAACGACCGCCAGCTCGAGTACTTCCGTCGGAAGCTGCTGATGTGGAAGTCCGAGCTGATGGACGACTCCAAGTCGACCATCGAAGGTCTTCAGCACTCCACCCGCAACATCCCCGACATCGCCGACCGCGCCAGCGAAGAGACCGACCGCGCTCTGGAGCTTCGGACCCGCGACCGGCAACGCAAGCTCGTGGCCAAGATCGACTCGGCGCTCCGCCGGATCGACGAAGGCGAATACGGCTATTGCGAGGAAACGGGCGAACCGATCTCGCTGAAGCGGCTCGACGCACGTCCGATCGCGACGCTCTCGCTCGAGGCGCAGGAGCGGCACGAGCGGGCCGAGCGCGTCCACCGCGACGACTGATCCGCGCTGCACGGCCGCGAAAGATCGCGGCCTGCCAGAGATTTGGACGCCCGTCTTGACATGACTCAAGGCGGGCGTCTTTCGTTAAGGGCAGAAGGACGACATGGACAGCCTTCGCATCACCATCGCCGGCGCAGGCATCGGGGGGCTGGCCGCGGCGACGGCGCTGGCCCGCGACGGCCACCGCGTGCGCGTGGCCGAGAAGGCACCCCGGATCGAGGAAGTGGGCGCCGGCATCCAGATCAGCCCGAACGGTGCGGCCGTGATGCGCGCCCTGGGTTTGGGCGATGCGCTGGCCGAGGCGTCGATCCGCGCCGAAGCGGTACGTCTGGTCGACGGGCTCACGGGAAAGCCCGTGGTGACGATGAACCTCAAGCGGGATGCGCCCGACCTGGCCTGGCACTTCATCCATCGCGCACCCCTCATCGAAATCCTGAAGGTCGGCGCGCAAGACGCTGGCGCCGTTGTGGAAACCGGAGACGAGATCCTGCCGCCCCCGGCCGGCAAGCCGCTAGAGGGCGACGACCTGCTGGTGGGGGCGGACGGGCTGCACTCGAAGGTGCGGGCGCGGGTAGACGACGCGTCGAAGCCCTTCTTCACACGGCAGGTCGCCTGGCGTGCGGTCCTGCCCGAGACCGACGTGCCGCCCGTGGTCGAGGTTCACATGGGACCGCATCGCCACCTGGTAACCTATCCCCTGCCCGGAGGGCGGCGGAACATCGTCGCCGTGGAGGAGCGGGAGGGCTGGGCGGCAGAGGGCTGGAGCCACAAGGACGACGCGCTGAAGCTCCGCGCCGCCTTCGCGCGGTTCGCAGACCCGGTGCCGTCCTGGCTCGAGAAGGTGGGGACTGTCCATCTCTGGGGTCTCTTCCGCCATTCCGTGGCCGACCGCTGGTGGCACGGGCGGCAGGTCATCCTGGGAGACGCCGCCCATCCGACGCTGCCCTTCCTGGCGCAAGGGGCGAACCTCGCGCTCGAGGATGCCTGGGTGCTGGCGCGATCTCTGCGCGGCCAAGCCGTCGAGACCGCTCTCGCGGCCTACCAGAACGAACGGCGGCCGCGCGCGGCGCAGGTCGTGCAGGCGGCCTCGTCCAATGCGCGCAACTATCACCATGCCTTCCCGCCCGCGCGGTTCATCGGCTTCAACGCACTTCGGCTTCTGGATCGCCTTGCCCCCGCGCGGCTTCTCGGCCGCTACGACTGGCTTTACCGCCACGACGTCACCGACTGACCCCTTGTCCTTCCGGGACAATTCGGGTTTCTCCGGCGTCATGGGCATCGTCACCGAGGCTTACCAACAGCGCATCGCGGCGGGCGGGCTGGAGCCCGATCCGGCGCAGCTTGCCATCCTCCCCGAGTTCGACCGCATCGCCGAGGGTCTCGCCGCGACGGGCGAGAGGCGCGGCCTGTCGTCCCTGTTCCACCGCAAGCCCGAGCCTGTGCCCGGGCTCTACCTCTGGGGCGGCGTAGGGCGCGGCAAGTCGATGCTGATGGACCTGTTCCACGAAGTCGCGGGCGGGCCGCACAGCCGGCGCGTCCACTTCCACGCCTTCATGCAGGAGGTCCAGGCGGGTCTGCACGAGGCGCGGAAGACCCATGTCGATGACGCCATCCTGCCCGTCGCAAAGGGCATCGCGGACAGCCTGCGTCTGCTCTGCCTCGACGAGATGCAGATCTCGGACATCGCCGACGCAATGATCGTGGGGCGCTTGTTCCAGAACCTGCTCGACGCAGGCGTGACGGTCGTCACGACATCGAACCGGCACCCCGACGACCTCTACAAGGACGGGCTCAACCGCGCCCTCTTCCTGCCCTTCATCGAGTTGATGAAAGAGCGTCTGTCCGTCCGCGAACTCGCCTCGCCCCGCGATTACCGGCAGAACCGTCTGGCCGGAGAGGAGGTCTATTTCACTCCCGCCGATGCCACCGCGCGAGCCGCGGTCGACGCGATCTGGACCGACCTCACGCATGGCGAAACCCACGCACTTGTGCTCCACGTCAAAGGACGGCGTGTCGAGATCTCGGCCTTCGCGCACGGCATGGCGCGGGCGACCTTCTTCGACCTCTGCGGACGTCCTCTCGGCCCTGCCGATTATCTGGCGCTGGCGCAGGCTGTCCGCCTTCTGATCCTCGAGGAAATCCCGCGCCTGTCCTCCGACAACTACAACCAGGCGCGCCGCTTCGTGACGCTGGTCGACGCGCTCTACGAGGCGAAGGTGCGGCTGATCGCGACGGCGGCGGACGTGCCCGAGAAGCTCTACATGGAGGGCGAGGGCGTTTTCGAGTTCGAACGCACCGCCAGCCGCCTGCGCGAGATGCAGTCCGCCGACTGGGGCGCGTCCTAGGCCGGTTCGCCGTCCTTCAGGAGAAACGTGAGGACAAGGGCGAGGCCGACGAGTCCGAGGACCCCAAGCGTCAGTGGCCGGATCGTGCCGTCGAAGGCTTGCCCTATGGGCGAGGCGAGGATCGCCGCTCCGATGGTCGCAAGTGCGGTGATGATCGATGCGGCCAGGCCCGCCAGGTGGCCCATTGGCTCCATCGCGATGGCGTTCATGTTCCCGATACCGAAGCCCGCGAGGTAGAAGATCGAGGTGTACCACAGGAAGGCGACCGGGAAGAACGCGGCGCCGAGCACGCCGGTCACCTGTCCCAGCAGGAACAGGACCGTGAATCCGCCCTGGATCATCAGCGCGCGCCTCACGACCGGCAGCATCCCGAGCCGCATGACGATGGAGGCGTTGACGAGGTTCGATCCCGCCGCCAGCACGGCCATGCCGCCGAACCACAAGGGAAAGGTCTCGCCCTTGCCGAAGACGCGGTCGAAGACCTGCTGGCTCGACATCAGCGCCGCGAAGAGGGCCGCGAAGATCAGGGTCTGGACGGCGATCGCCAGCATCACCTGACGGTTGGAGAAGACCTCGCGCGCGCCTTCGACGAGTTTCCCCAACCGGAAGGGACGCCGCTTTGCGGGGTCGAGCGTCTCGGGCTGGCGGATCACGAGCCAGGTCATAGAGATGACGGCGAAGACGGCGAAGGACAGGAAGATCGACCGCCAACCGAAGGCCTCCGCCAGAACCCAGCCGAGCGAGGGCGCGAAGACCGGGGCTAGCGTGAAGACGAAAATCACAAAGCTCATGATCTGCGCCATCTGCCGGCCCGAAAAGAGGTCGCGCACGATGGCCATGCCGGCGACGCGCGGTCCCGCAGCCCCCAGTCCCTGAAGAACGCGGGCGGCCACCAGCATCTCCATCGAGGGGGCGACGGCAGAGGCCAGCGCGCCGATGGTATAAATCACCGCGCCGATCACGGCGATGCGCTTGCGCCCATAGGCGTCGGACAGGGGGCCCGCCACGAAGGTGCCGAGCCCGAGCCCGCCCACGAAGGCCGCGATGACAAGCTGCGCGCGGTTCGGCGCGTCCGGGCTCAGGGCCTCGCCGATCTCGGGGATCGCGGGAAGCATCGCGTCGATGGAAAAGGCCACGGTGGCCGTGAGCATGGCGAGAAGCGCCACCAGTTCGGTGCGCGAGAGGGGGGAGCGGGTTTCGGTCACTCGTCGGCGCCGTCGCCGGACATCTGCTGCACCAGCTCGTCGATGACGTTCAGCCAGAGGTCCGTCGGCTGCGCGCCGCTGACGACATGCTGGTTGCCAATGACGAAGGTCGGCACGCCCGAGACGCCGCGCTGCCGGGTGTGCGCATCGCGGGCGCTGGTCTCTTCGGCGTCGGCCTCGCTTTCAAGCAGGCGCTCGGTCATCGCGCGGTCCATGCCCACGCCTTCCGCGATGTCCAGAAGTACGGCGCGGTCACCGATGTCGCGGCCGTCCTCGAAATACGCCTTGAAGAGACGCGACACGACGGCGGTCTGCCGGCCCTCGAGCCCCGCCCAGTGGATCAGCCGGTGCGCGTCGAGCGTGTTCGGTGTGATCGCCATGCTTTCGAAGTCGATGGCGAGGCCCGCGCGCTCGGCCGCCTGCATGACCGGCGTGTAAGCGCGGATCGCACCCTCCTTGCCGCCGAACTTCGCCTCGAGGTAGGCGCGCCGGTCCATGCCGCCTTCGGGCATGTCGGGGTTGAGTTGGAAGGGGTGCCACTCGATGACGAAGGGATGGTTCGGCCGTGCCTCGAGCGCACGGTCGAGGTTCGTCTTGCCGATGTAGCACCAGGGGCAGATCGGGTCGGAAAGGATGTCGAGCTTGATCATGGCGCGGTCTCGTTCGCAGGGGGAAGGCTTCGGCGCAAGAGCTTTCCGTTTGCGTTCCTGGGCAGGGATTGTGCGTGAACGAACAGGCGAGGCTGCTTGTATCGCGCAAGATGTGCTTCTGCATGTGCCGTCAGATCGGCCTCGGGCAGTGCAGCAGGCCCGGTGTAGTGGACCGCGATCACCGTTGTCTCTGGCGTGACATGGCAGTCGACGGCGGCGGCCTCCTCGATGCCCGGATGACGCTGCATCGCTGCCTCGACCTCGATCGGCGAGACGCGGAAGCCGCCGGCGGTCAGGATGTCGTCGGTGCGGCCGTGGTACTCGATGGCGCCGTCCTCGCGCATCAGGCCCCGGTCGCCGGTGGTGAACCACTCGCCCGTCAGGCGCTCGGCCAGCGGCCCGTCGAGCGTGCCGAGCATCAGGCCCGGGTCGCTGCCGTGGATGGCGATGGCGCCGTCCTCGCCCCGTTCGGCGGGTGTCCCGTCCTCCGACAGGATCGCGACGCAGCGCCCGCCTTGGGTATAGCCAAGCGTGCCCTCGGGGGCGGGGCGCGCGGGCGAACCGGAGATGAAGGTCGAGATCTCGGACTGCCCGAAGGCCTCGTGCAACTCGGTGCCGGTAGCGTCGCGCCAGGCGGTGCGCACCGTCTCGGGCAGCTTCTCGCCCGCGACGAGGCCGTGGCGCAGACGAGGCAGAGCGGGCATCCCGGACTTGAGCAAGCGGCGAAAGACGCCGGGCGCACCCGCGATCATCGTGGCCTCGTGCCGCTGCGCCAGAAGCGGGATCATCTCCGGCCCCGTGCCGGGGGCGAGGACCAGCGCCGTCGCACCCGCCGCCCAGGGGTCCATCAGCCCGGTGCCGAGCGTGAAGGTCCAGCTGAAGGCGCCCGCGTGCAGCACGCGGTCGGACGGCGTCAGCCCGTACCAGCCGTCCGTCATCAGCCCGCGCGCAAGGATCGCCCGGTGCGCGTGGACGACGCCCGAGGGCGTGCCGGAGGTGCCAGACGTGAAGACGATGTAGGCGGGATCGTTCGCGCCCGTCTCGGCAGGCCGCTCCAGGGGCTCGGCCCTTGAGAAAGCGGCAGGCGACAGGACGGGGGCGTCGTGATCCGGCATGGGCACGGTCCCGTCCGACACGATGGCGTCGGGAGACAGGACGCGCGCGACCTTCGTGATCTCTTCGGCCCCAAGCGCTGCCGCGGTCGGCACGGCGACGAGGCCCGCAGCGATGGCGCCCAGGTAGGTCACGGGAAAGTCGGGCGTGTTCCCGATCCGCATGAGGACCCGCGCGCCCGGCGCCAGACCAGCGGCCAGAAGCCCGCCCGCCGTCCGCATCACCGCCTCGCGCAGACGTCCATAGCTCCACCGTTCCGCACCCGTGGCGCGCAAGAGCACGAGCGCCACCTTGTCATCGGGCGCGCCTGCCGCCCAAAGGACATGGCTCGCCAGGTTCAGCCGGTCGGGGATCGAGGGCGAGGGGCGTTTGTCGTCGACGGCGCGCATGGGGGACGAGTTACACCCCGCGCGCCCGGTTGCAAGATGCCTGGGCGCGGGACGGCGCAGGCCTGTCCGGAACGCCCGCGAGATGGGCGAGACAACATGGCTCCCCTGGTCAGGCGGCCTCGCGGTGCGAGGTGTCCGCCACGTGCAGCCAGTCCAGCATCTCGCCCGCCTCCGCCAGGGTCAGGTCGTGCGTTCGTGCGAGATAGCGTGCCAGAAGGTCGGGGTCTGCCACGGCGGCAGCCACATCGTCGACGGTCGCGAAGGGAAAGCGGGCGCAGATGGCGTCGATGCCGAGGGCGGCAAGGTCGTGGCGGAAGCGGTTCATCGTCTGACTCCGGTCGGTTGCGTCGCGACCAAGCCTGACAGCCGAACTCTAAGCGATCCTTAACGCCCGGAAACGCAGGTCGTCAGATCGCCCGGTCGATCGCGCGCGCGCCCGACGAGATGTCCTCGCCGACGCCTTCAAGCGTGTTGCAGCCAGCCAGCGCCAGGGCGACGGCGGCGAAAAGAACGATCTTCCTCATGTGTCCCTACTCCTCGTACCACCATACATCCGGCTGGAATCCGATGAAATCGCCGTACATCGGCAGGGTTTCGGGATACTTCAGCTCAGCCGCGTGGGCAATCTTTGCGTCGGGGCTGAACCAGATCGGCACGACATAGCGGCCTGCCATCAACACCCGGTCCAACGCCTTGACCGCCGCCCGGAAGTCTTCCTGGTCCTCCGAGGTCAGCATGGCATCGATCATCGCGTCGATGGCGGGGTCCTTCGCGCCCATCAGATTGCGGCTGCCCTCGACGTCGGCCGCCTCGGCGCCCCAGTAGAGGTACTGTTCGTTGCCGGGCGACAGCGACAGGCCGCGCTCGAACCAGGTCATGTCGAAGTCGAACTTGTCCGACCGGGCCTTGTATTCCGCCGAGTCGACCGAGGTGATCGTGACCGCGACGCCCAGGCGCTCAAGCGCGCGGGCATAGATGTCGGCGATCTGGCCGTATTCGGTTGACCCTGCCGACAGCAGGATGTCGAAACCGAAGGTCTCGCCAGCCGCGTTCTTCAGCGCGCCGTCCTCCAGCGTCCAGCCGGCCTCCTCCATCAGCGCCAGCGCCTTGCGGGTCGAGGTGCGGTTCCGCTCGGTCCCGTCGCCCTCGGGCAGGGTGTAGCCCTCGACGGCGCCGGGCGGGAGCTTGTCGGCGAAGGGCTCGAGAAGCTCCAGCTCGCGTCCCTGGGCCGGGCCCGGGTCCATGGCCAGGACCGAGTTGGCGTAATAGGACGAAGCACGGGGCAGGGGCTCGCCGTTGATGGTCTCGTTGATGAATTCGAACGGGAAGGCGGTGATCAGCGCCTCGCGCACCCGCCAGTCCTGAAATTCGGGCCGCCGCGTGTTCATCACGAAGCCCCACATGCCCGACGGGCGCTCGTGGGGGATGATCGACTTCACGATCTTGCCCGTGGTCACGGCGGGGAAGTCGTACTGCGTCTCCCACTTCTGCGCGTTGGTCTCGCGCATGGTGTTCAGGATACCCGCCTTGAAGGCCTCGAACATGGCGGTTGCGTCGGTGAAGAACTCCATCCGGATCTCGTCGAGGTTCGCCTGACCTGTCATGAATGGCACCACGCCATCGCCCCAATAGTCCGGGTTGCGCTTCAGCGTGACGGACCGGCCCGTCTCGAATGTGTCGATGATGTAGGGCGCCGAGGTGATGGGCACGATTTCGGTTCCCGACTCGGCGAAGTCGACGCCCTCCCACTGGGCCTTCTTCAGGATGGGGCGCAGGCCCATGAGCAGCGGAAGCTCGTCGTCGCGCTCAGTGAAGGTGAAGCGGACGGTGCGCTCGCCCGTCGCCTCGGCCGCCGCGACCTTCTGCCAGGCGCCGAGATAGCGGGGATGGCCGACGGTGCCGAGCGTCTCGTACGACCAGAGCACGTCCTCGACCGTGACGGGACTTCCGTCCGAGAATTCGGCTTCGGGACGCAGCGTGAATTCGACCCAGGACCGGTCGTCGGCGACCTCGACCGATTCGGCCAGAAGACCGTACAGAGTGAAGGGCTCGTCATAGCTTCGCCCCATCAGGCTCTCGACCGTCAGATAGCGCAACTGCCAGGGCACCCGGCCCTTAACGATGAAGGAATTGAGCGAATCGAAATTGCCGACTTCGCCCTGCACGATCGAGCCTCCCTTGGGCGCGTCCGGGTTGGCGTAAGGCAGGGACACAAAATCGGGTGGGAGGGCAGGCTCGCCATACATAGCTATGCCATGTTTGGGCTCGGCGAGAGAGGGAGCGGCAAGGAAAAACGCGCTGGCGGCAAGCGCGGCGAGCCGGGCAAGGTGCATGATGTGGACAATCCCTTTTTTCGCTGAGCTTTGGCGAAGCCTAGGCACCGTTGCCAGAGTTATCAAACTTTTAGCTTGGACAGCGGCGATTTCGTGCGTATAACTGCCCTACTGCTCGATAGGTTTCTTGCCTGTATGAAACCTGCCTCAATAACTCAACGCCCGCTTCGTGCGGGCGTTTTTTTTGGCCGTTTCGTCTCAAGGTGCCGAAGCCGTCAGGCGCGCGACTCGCGCCCCTGGAACGCCAGCCAGATCAGCGCCGCGCCGGCCAGGGTCAGGAACGGCGCCATCGCCAGGTTGACCGCCGTCCAGCCCTCCTGCGGCGTGCCACCCGAGCAGTTCATCAGCCCGCCCGACGACAGCGAGGCCAGCGTCACGCAGCCGAAGACGATCATGTCGTTCAGACCCTGCACGCGGCCCCTCTCTCCCGGCGTGTGTTGCGCGGCCAGCATCGTCGTCGCGCCAATGAAGCCGAAGTTCCAGCCGATGCCGAGAAGGACGAGCGCGCCGAAGAAATTCTCGAGCTCCGTGCCCGACAGCGCGACGGCACCCGCCCCGGCGAGGATAGCAAGGCCGGTTGCGACGATGGTCCGCGCCCCGAAGCGCGCGATCAGATGGCCGGTGAAGAAGGACGGCACGAACATCGCGAGGACATGCGCCGAAACCACGTCGGCGGCGTTGCCCTTGTCGAAGCCACAGCCCACGACGGCCAGCGGCGTCGAGGTCATCACCAGGTTCATCAGCGCGTAGGACACCATCGCGCAGATGATGGCGACGAGGATGCCCGGCGTCTTCAGAAGCTCGATCCGCGACCGCCCCCGGTCGATGTCCGCGATGGCGGCGGGGCGGGGAATGTTCAGGAACACGAACAGGAGCGAGCCGAAAAGGTTGATCGCGATGACCGTGAGGTAAGTCCCGAGGAACGGCGTCACCATCGCGTCCGCCGTCGCCTTGACAAGTTGCGGCCCGAGGATCGCGCTGACGAGGCCAGCCGCCATGACGTAGGAGATCGCCTTCGGCCGGAACGCCTCGGACGCCGTGTCGGTCGCGGCGAAGCGATAGAAGCCCTGCGCGGACATGTAGACGCCGGTGAAAAGCGATCCGAGAAGGAACAGCCCGAAGCTCTGCGTCGACAGACCCCAGGCGCCCAGCATCGCACCGACGGCGCCCCCGCCCGCACCGACCGCGAATCCCACCCTGCGGCCAAAGCGCTGCATCAGGGCCGAAAGCGGCGTCGCCGACAGCATCGAGCCCAGCACGATCAGCGAGATCGGCAGCGTCGCGAAGCACGGGTTCGGCGCCAGCGACTGGCCCGCCAGCCCGCCGATGGTGAAGATCATCGGCATCTGCGAGCCGAGGAACCCCTGCGCCGCGACGAGAATCGCGAGGTTGCGCTTTTCAGAGGGGACGGATGCGGTCATGTCCGCCGGTTAGTCCTTCGGACCGGCAGCGGCAAGCGGCGAAGAGACGGTTTGACACCGGGGAACGGGCGTATAGCTTTCCCCGACCCTGGGAGAGTGCCGAATGACCGTCGGACGCATCATCGAGACGCCCGATTGCGTAGCCGAGGGCGCGGCCTTCCTTGCCGCCGCCGAGCCTCGTTTCGCGCACGCATTGACCCTGACCGGACCTCTGCCGCTCCGCCGCCGCAAGGACGGCTTTCCGGCCCTTCTCGACGCCATCGTCAGCCAGCAGGTCTCGGTCGCCGCCGCCGACGCGATCTGGGGCCGGCTGCAGGCAGCGCGCCTCACGGGGCCGCGCAAGGTCATGTGGGCGTCCGATGAGGAGCTTCGGGCCTGCGGCCTCTCACGGCAGAAGGCGCGTTATGCCCGTGCGCTCGCCGCGTCGGGCATCCGTTTCGCCGACCTCCGCGAGATGCCCACGGACGACGTCATCCGGACGCTGGTCGAGGTGCCGGGCATCGGCCGCTGGACGGCCGAGATCTATGCCATGTTCTCGCTTGGTCGCGCCGACGTCTTCGCGCCCGGCGACCTGGCCCTGCAGGAGGCGGCGCGGATCCTCTTCGAGATGCCCGAACGGCCGAGCGAACGCGCGCTGCGGCTCCACTCCGAGACCTGGGCGCCCTGGCGCGGCGTGGCCGCGCGGCTGCTCTGGGCCTACTACCGCGTCGCGCGCGAAAGGGAAGGAATCCGATGAGCGAACTGAATTTCCGGCGGCGGGCCTCGGCCTCGGGCGAGGACACGTCGGCGGTCCTGTTCCTGCACGGCTACGGCGCGGACGGCGCCGACCTTCTGGGGCTGGCCGAACCGCTGGCGGCGCATATGCCCGACACGGTCTTCCTTGCCTGCGATGCGCCCGAGCGGTCGATGGCGAACCCCATGGGCTTCCAGTGGTTTCCGATCCCCTGGATCGACGGCTCGACCGAGGCCGCCGCCGCCGAGGGCCTGCGCCGGTCCGCCAAGACCCTTGATGCCTTCATCGACAAGGTGCTGGCGGACGAGGGACTGGCGCCGGACCGCCTGATGCTCGTGGGCTTCAGTCAGGGGTCGATGATGAGCCTCCACGTCGCCCCCCGACGCGCCGAACCCCTTGCCGGCATCGTCGCCTTCTCGGGCCGGCTTCTGGCGCCCGAGCTTCTCGCGGCCGAAGCGCGGTCCCGTCTGCCGGTCCTCCTGATCCACGGCGACGTCGACGATGTCGTCCCTTTCGCCGAGATGAAGGCGGCGGGCGCGGCGCTTCAGGCGGCGGGCTTCGAGGTCTTCGGCCACGTCATGCAAGGGACCGGGCACGGCATCGCCCCAGACGGCCTCTCCGTGGCCCTGTCCTTCCTGCGCGAGAGGCTGTCGATCGACGATCCCCTTTGAGGCCGTCACACGATCGTTGCAGGCTGCCGGTAAGGCCGATCATGGGGGTTGCAGGTATCGAGCCTCCATATATAGTTTCCTCAATGTATCGAGGCGGGGCGTCTCGTCTTGGCGCCATGAGGCAGGCAGGGCGGAGCCGGAGTCGCGGATGAGCTTGGATTTCAGAACGAGTTTCGTGCGTGAGCCGAACAGTCTGCGGAATCACCCCGCGCTGGTCCTGAACGCCGATTACCGCCCGCTCAGCTATTATCCCCTGTCGCTCTGGCCCTGGCAGGAAGCGGTCAAGGCCGCCTGGCTCGACCGCGTGCAGATCATCGCCGAATACGACGAGGTCGTGCGCAGTCCCTCGACCGAAATTCGCATCCCGTCGGTCGTCGTTCTGAAAGACTACGTGAAGCCCCAGAAGCGCGTGGCCTTCACCCGGTTCAACCTCTTCCTGCGCGACGAATTCCGCTGTCAGTACTGTGGCGCCAAGGGCGATCTGACCTTCGATCATGTCGTGCCCCGTGCGCGCGGCGGCGTGACCAGTTGGGAAAACGTCGTCGCCGCCTGCTCGTCCTGCAACCTGCGCAAGGGCGCGAAGTCGCTGTCGCGCTCCGGCATGAGCCTGCTTCGCGCCCCAAGCCGGCCCGCCGCCGAGGAGTTGCGCAATCAGGGTCGGAAGTTTCCGCCGAACCACCTGCACGAGACCTGGCTCGACTTCCTCTACTGGGATGCGGAGCTGGAGGCCTGAGGCCGACGCCGGCGATCGGAGCGCGGTTGCCGCGGCTTCGCGCGTGACAAGGACGAGCGACCGGCAGCGGGGAAGGTCCGGCGCAGAGCCATCGATGTCGGCGGAGGATGGGGGCGCCGCCTGGGGTGGGTCTTATCCCGTCCATGTCGCGCGCCGAAACTGCAGCCGCTGAGCGGTCGCGCGGATGCGAAGACCAGCATAGGCTTGAATCGGCTTCTGTTTGCGCACCCGGCGTATGGCGGATCATCAGCGCGCGCAGGCGACGGTAGGACGGGACCGAAGCGCCTAACAGATTGCCGAAGGTGTCGCAGCGGAGACCGGCAGATGCAGGCCCCTCATTAGGTAGATGTCCTTCGGACCGCGGAAATCGTCCGCCAGACACCGTGACCACACAAGGTTTCGCTCGCTTGCGTCCGGCCCCGGCGTGGTCCACGTCGTCACCGGGCCCACACCCTCCGCTCACCCCGCAACACTGTATTCCGGGACACCACCTCAGCCGCTGATGTCCGCGTGAAACGCCAGCGAACCCGAGCCGCGCCTGTCCCCGCGTGACCGTCCGTCTGAGGAACTCGCCTTTCTGTGCCGCGACGAACGCGTTTCACATCGCCCGACTTCTCCTCCCTCAGAACAACGAAAGCTCCCCCGCCTCGACGCTTTCGGCCTCGGTCCGTTGCCCCAGCAGAAGGTTCTGAAGGCTGTGAAGCGTCAGCGCCCCCGCGAGCTTTCGATGATGCACCGGATGGCCGACCAGGCAGTCGGCGAGCTGCGGCAGGAACCGGGCAAGTTCGCTGTGCGTCTGCGTGACAAGGTCGATGTGCTGGATGTGCCGCAGGCTCTCGGGGATCGGCGCGGCGAGGTCGGTCAGGTCCGAGATCGCATCCTGCAACGCGAGATCGCGCTTGTGCATCTGGTCCATGAGTTGCGCCATCGCGCTGAGGATGCGCGCCACGTCCTCGGGTCTGACCGACAGCGTATGGAGGTCGTCCTGGATCACCTAGAGCCGGCCCACAATCGCTTCGATGGCCGACTTGAGATCTGCCGGCTGGAACGGCTTCGGCAGGAAGTTGTTCATGCCCAGTTGCTTGCCCTTGTTGATGATGGCGGGGTCGGCGCGGCCCGTGATGAGCAGAAATCCGGTCTTCTGCGTCTGCGGCGTGTTCCGCAGGTAGTGAAGAAGGTGCAACCCGTCCATCTCGGGCATGTTGTAGTCCGAGATCACCAGATGGACCGGCGACTTGGCAAGCGAGGCCAGGGCGGATTTCCCGTCCGACGCGGTCGCCACGTTGCGGATGCCGATGGCGTCGAGTGCCTGTGTGATCAGGCCCCGGCTCGTCGACATGTCGTCGACTACCATGACGCGAAGCTGGTCTCTCAGTGACATTGATTTCCTGCGCCTCTCGTTTTTGTTTTACGTTTTCTGATAGATCGTGACGCCGGCGGTCCTGAACCCCGTATCGTCGAGGGGGTGGATGCGTTCGGAATGTCCCAGGAAGAGGCAGCCTCCTGGTTCCAGCTTTTCGCGAAACCGTGGCCAGAGACGGCGCTGTACCTCGTCGTCGAAATAGATCACCACGTTTCGGCAGAATATCGCGTCGAAGGTGCCCTTCATGGGCCAGGTTGCGTGCAGGTTCAGTTCGCGGAACCGCACCAGTGCGCGGACGCGGTCCGCCACGCGCATATGGCCGTCGCCCGCCGCCTGGAAGAAGGCGCGGCGGTCGGCGGGTTCGACGGGCTCGAGGTCTGCATGAGTGTAAACGCCGTCGACTGCCCGGCGTAGGATCTTGGGATCGATGTCCGAGCCGAGAACCAGGATGTCGCCGTAGCTTGCCTCGGGCATCGCCTTCAGAAGCTCGAGGGCGATGGTATAGGGTTCCTGCCCGCTGGAGCATCCGGCCGACCAGATCCGCACGCGCCCGCCACGCCGAAGCTTCTCCGCGAGGTGCGGCACGACCTTGGCGAGCAGATACTCGAAATGGTGGCGTTCGCGATAGAAGTTCGAGACATTGGTGGTCAGGACCGAGATGAGCTCCCGCGTCTCGGAGGCGTCGGAATCGAGCCGCGCGAGGTAGGCGCCGCAGTCCCGGAGGCCAAGCTCGCGCATCCGCCGCGCGATGCGCGACTGCACCAGCGACTTCTTCGACGAGGGGATCGACAGGCCGGCTTCCTTCGCGGCGATCGCGGCGAGCCGCGCGAACTCGGCGTCGGAAAGCTGCGCCCCCTGGGATGCGGCCTGAAGCGTCGTCATGCCGCGATCTCTTCGGTCGACGGCAGGACGGCCTCGAGGTCGAGGAGGCGCACCATCCGGTCGTCGAGAACGGTCAGTGCGCGCACGAAGCGTGACTTCTGGGTCATCTCGGGCGGCGGCTGAAGCTGGTCGCGCGAAAAGGACAGGATGTCCGACACGGCGTCGACCCTGAGACCCATCACCCGCGATCCCACGTCGACGACGATGATCACGTTGCGGTCCTCGGGGTCGGAGGCGGGCAGTCCCAGTCTCAGCGCGAGGTCGATCACCGGCAGGACCGTGCCGCGCAGGTTGATGACGCCGCGCACGAAATTGGGCGCGTGCGGCAGCGAGGTGGTGCGCGTCCAGCCGCGGATTTCGCGGACGGACATGATCTCGACCGAGTATTCGCTCTCGCCGATCCGGAACGACAGGTATTCCGTCCTGCTGGAGGCGGCGGGATCGGCGGACGAACCGTCCCTTTCGACATGTGCGGTCATCTCAGGAAGCCCTTTTCTGCATGACGAAGCGGTCCTCGCCCGAGACGTTCTGGACGAGGTCGTTGGGGTCGAGGATCAGGGCGATCTGGCCGTCGCCGAGGATGGTGGCGGCCGCCACGCCGGGGACGCGGCCATAGCTTTCCTGCAACCCCTTGATGACGACCTGGCGCTGGTCCTCGATCGTGTCGACGAGGAGGGCGACGAGAACGCCTTCCTCGGGCGAGATGAGAAGCGCGATGGTGCCTTCGCGGACCTGGGATCCGACGCGGTAGCCGAGCTCGACGCCGAGATCGAGCACCGGGACGAACTGCTCACGCACGCAGAGCACCTGCTGGCCCGGCCCGACGAGGCGCAAGTCCGAGGGCGAAAGCGACAGGGTCTCGACGATGGCGTTGAGCGGGATCACCAGCGTCTCGCCCGCCACGGTCACGACCATGCCGTCGAGAACGGCGAGCGTGAGCGGCAGCGAAATCGCGAAGGTGGTGCCCACGCCCGCAACCGAATCGATGGTGACGCGGCCGCCGAGCGAGGTGATCTGCGTCTTCACGACGTCCATGCCAACGCCGCGCCCCGAAAGTGCCGACACCTCGGTCGCCGTCGAGAATCCCGGCAGGAAAAGAAGCTGGTCGATCTCGGAATCGCTCAGCGTCGCGCCCTCGGGGATCAGGCCCTTGGCGGCTGCGATGGACTGAACCTTCTCGCGGTTGATACCGCCGCCGTCGTCCGACACCTCGATGATGACGCGGCCCGACCGGTGCGCGGCGCTGAGGCGGATCTCGCCCGTCTTCGGCTTGCCTGTGGCCAAGCGCCTTTCGGTCGATTCGAGCCCGTGGTCGACGGCGTTCCGGATCATGTGGGTCAGCGGATCGGCGAGGCGTTCGATGGCGGTCTTGTCGATCTCGGTCCCGTCGCCTTCGGTGGTCAGGCGCACCGTCTTGTTCACGGCAGCCGAGGCCTCGCGCACGATCCGCGACATCCGCTGGAACAGCGACTTCACGGGCTGCGCGCGGATCATCATCACGCTTTCCTAGATGTTCCGCGTGAGTTGCATGAACTCGTCGAGGCCCGCGCTGACGGGCGAATTGGGTGCAATGTTCTGTTCCGCGATGGATTGCGACAGCATCGCCTGGTTGATGACGAGTTCGCCCACGAGATTCACGAGACGCTCGATGCGGTCGAGATCGACGCGGACCGTGGGCGAGGTCTTGGGCTGGGGGGCCGCTGCCCTGGGCTCGGATCGCGCTTCACGGGCGGCGGGGATCTGTGCGAGGGGCGGAGGCGCGGCGAGTGCTTCATCGTCGTCATCTTCCATGTCGTCGAGAGTCCTCTCGAGGACCGGCAGGGCGGGACCGCCGGAGGACATGACCTTCAGATGGCAGAGGCCCTCGGCGAACTCGAAGACCTCCTGCACCGCGGCGGGCGTTGCGTCGCCGCCGATGCGGATCGTCCAGGTCAAGCGGCCGCCGGGGCGGTCCAGATCCTGGATGGTCTCGGGTGGAGCGAAGGCGCAATCGATCTCGCAGGGGCCGAGATCCGCGAGGGTCTTGAGAAGAAACAGGGGCTCGTTGCCGCTTTCGTAAAGCTCGCCCTCGGGGCGGAATTCGACCGTGACGCCGACCGCCGCCGGATCGGGCTCGATCGCGTCGAGCAATGGCAGGTCGGGCAGGACGTCGAGACCGCCGCCCAGATCGAGAAGGTCCAGCGTCATGGGCTGGAAGTCGATGACAGGCGCGGGCTCGTCATGGCCGGGCCCGCCGGCGTAGCCCGACAGTTCGGCGATCAACGCGGCCGACGTGCCGCTGTCGATCTCCTCGCCATCGCGCGAGCAGCGGATCAGGTCCGACAGCATGTCGGCGCAGCGCAGGAACAGCGCGTGAAGCGCGTCGTCGGGCACAAGCGCGCCGGAGCGGCAGGCGTCCATGACCGTTTCGAACTGGTGCGCGAATTCGACGAGCTCGTTGAGCCCGAAGGCGCCCGCGCCACCCTTGATGGAATGCACCGCGCGGAACGCGACGTTGATCGTCTCGACGTCGGATTCGCCGTCGGCCATGGTCTGGAGGGCATCGACCAGCGCCTCGTGCAACTCCTCGCACTCGACGAAGAACGACGCCATGATTTCCTGCATCGGGTCGGACACGGTACTCGCTCCTATCCTGTGACCATGCGAAGCGCGCGGACCAGCTTGTCCTGCGCGAAGGGTTTGACGATCCAGCCGGTGGCGCCGGCATTCCGGGCGCGCGTCTTGAGGTCGGTCGAGCTTTCCGTCGTCAACACGAGGATGGGGATCGTGCGCGCGTCGTCGCGCGCGCGGACCGCATCGATGAAGCCGAAGCCGTCGAGGCGCGGCATGTTGATGTCGGTGATGATAACGTCGGGCTCGATGTCGTCGAGCACCTCGAGCCCGTGCTGCCCGTCTTCGGCGAGGTGGACTTCGAACCCTTCCGACACGAGCGCGAGGGTGATCATGTCGCGCATGGTGCGGCTGTCGTCGACGGCGAGGACCGAGATGCTCATGCCGGGTCTCCCGCGAGCGCTGCGGGTGTCAGGCCATAGCGCGTCAGATCGTCGATCATGGCCGCCGAGGGCGCATCGACGGCGAACGCCCTGGCGCGCGCCGACCACAGCGACCGGGCCGACAGAAGGAGCTCCAGGCAGAGCCCGCCCAGCATCTCGACCGCCGTGCCGTCCAGCGTCAGATCGCTGTCCGCGGACTCCTTCAACTGCGCGCGCAACCTGTCGGCCGCCGCAGAATCCAGCCGAGCGTCAAGCTTCACCCGCTTCGCCATCCAAACACCTCGATTCCAGACCTGAGACCGTCGGATCATCGTCCTTCGGCCCGTGCTGATTAGACCGGGGCGTCTTAAGATGCGGTTACTCTGGAAGGGGCGAGTGGCCTTATGTCCTGCTGTCGGCGAGGTGCGCGGCAAGGCCGCTCAGCGCCGCGAAATCGTCCTCGACCACCGAAACCGGAAACTGGCCCAGGAAGTCCGAGAAGCGGCCCTTGTCGCAGAAGCTCTCGGCGAAACCGAAGCGGTCGAAATAGGGCGTCATCGCACGGCTCATCCCGCCGATCAGGAACAGGCCGCCGAAGGGCAGGTAGATCAGGGCCAGGTCGCCCGCGACCGCCCCCATCAGGCGCACGAACCACTCGACCGACCGGGTCGCGTCAGGGTCGTCGTCCACGGCGGAAAGGATCTCGGCCGTCGACCGGCTTCGCCCGGCTTTCCAGGCGTAGATGTTTTCGAGGCCGCGTCCCGACAGCACGTCCTCGACCGAGGCGAAGCCGTGACGGTCGTCGACGAACTCGGCGAGGCCCAGGGCCTCGGCCGTGCGGACGGGCATGGTGACATGGCCGCATTCGGCGGGGGGCACAATCCGTCCCCCCGGCGTTTCAAGCGCGACGGCGGCGTTGAAGCCGGTGCCGACGCCGACCACGAGGCGCGTCGACCCGGACTGTCCTTCGCGCGCGGGGATGACCGTGCGCAGCTTGTCGGGCGCGATGTGGCCAAGGGCATGGGCCTGGGCCTGCAGGTCGTTCAGGACGGCGAGCCGTTCGGCGCGCGTCACGCGGGCGAGCATGGCCGTGTCGATCGACCAGTCGAGGTTGGTCAGCTGTCCCTCGCCGTCGCGAACGGGGCCTGCAACCGCGACGGCGGCGGCAGCGCAGTCGACGGATTCGTCTGCGACGTAGACCGACAGCACGTCTTCGAGACTGGGATGATCCGCGTTGCGGAACCGCCGGAGGCTGTCCGTCAGAAGACGCGAGCCCTCGGCGAGCGCCACGCGGGTGTTCGTGCCGCCGACGTCGGCGACCAGCGAAAGCCTGTCGGAGTCATGTGTCATGCGCGTGCGAATGCCTCTTTCAGGGCAAGGTAGGATGCCTTGGGCGTTCTCTCCAGCGTGTCGAAGTCGACGTGGACGAGGCCGAAGCGCTTTTCGTATCCGAGCGACCACTCGAAGTTGTCCATGAGCGACCAGACGTAATAGCCCGCGACCGGCACGCCCTCGGCGATCAGGTCGCGGACCCGCGTCATGTGGCGCTCGATGTAATCGATGCGGTGCGGATCCGGCACGCTGCCGTCGGCTGCCAGGGTGTCGCTTGCCGACATGCCGTTCTCGGTCACGAAGATGGGCAGGCCCTTGGTGTATTCCTCGTGGGTGCGCTTCAGAATGTTGTAGAGACCTTCGGGATAGACCTCCCACCCCATTGTGGTCTTGGGAAGCTCGCCGGCGTGCTCGGCATAGGACGGCCAGGGACCGTCCGTCGGCGCAAGAAGCTTGCGGGTGTAGTAATTGACCCCGAACCAGTCGACGGGCTCGCGGATCGTCGGAAAGTCGTCCTGCCAGCCTTGCGGCAGGTGCGGCTCCAGCCCTTCCAGCGCCTCGGCGGGATACTCGCCCTTGAAGAGCCCGCCGCAGAAGAAACGGTTGTAGATCGCGTCATAGCGCGCGGCAGCCTTGGCAGCCGCCTCGGTCCGGTCGATCGGCTCGGCCCATTCGAAGTTGCAGACCGCGCCCAGATTCGACATGCCGAGCGACCGCATCGCCTGGATCGAGCGGCCGTGCGCGAGAAGGACGTGGTGCATGGCGCGCGCGGTGGCGCGGATGTCGCGGACGCCCGGCGCGTGCAGCCCCATGAAGTGCGACAGCCAGCCCACGCACCAGGGCTCGTTGATGGGAGCGGCGGACCACACGCGGTCGCCGATGCGGCCCATGATGACCTGCGTATAGTCGGCGAACCAGTCAGCCATATCGCCGTTCCGCCAGCCGCCGCGGTCGAGAAGAGCCACCGGCAACTCCCAGTGATAGAGCGTCGCGGCGGGCTTCAGACCGCGTTCCAGAAGTCCGTCCACAAGCCGGTCGTAGAAATCCAGGCCCTCGGCGTTCGGCGTGCCCGTGCCCTCGGGCAAAACGCGCGCCCAGCTTGTCGAGAAGCGGTACACGTCGGCGTTCAGGTCGCGGATCAGGTCGAGGTCGGCGTCTATCCGGTGATAGTGGTCGCAGGCCGTCGCCCCGTTCTCGCCGCGCATCACGTTGCCGGGCGTCAGGGCGAAGTCGTCCCACTGCGTCCGGCCCGCGCCGCCGAAGGCGTGCCCCTCGATCTGGTAGCTCGAGGTGGCGACCCCGAAGCGGAAATCCTCGGGGAAGTCGGAACGGGAGACCTTCATGTCAGCGGGACTTTCTCTGGCGGAACAGGCGAGGAGCCGGGCCTGACGATTGCCCCAGGGAAAGCTCGGCTTCAAGAAGGATATGATCCGGAGCGCGGTTCGGTTCGGCTATGCTTTGCAGAAGAAGGTCGGCGCAGAGCCGTCCCGCCTTGCGGACCGACGACCGCACGGCGGTGTAGACGGGCGGCGTCCCCTCGTTGCGGAAATAGGACAGCGCGTCGTCGTGGATCACCACCGACACCTCGTCCCCGATGCGAAGGCCCATGTCGTGGATCGCGCGCCGCGCACCGAGTGCAGGGATGATCGAGGCGACGAGGAACGCGGTCGGCGGATCGTGAGCCTCGAGCATTCCGCGCACCGTCTCATAGCCGTATGTCTCGGTCATCTCGCCATGCGCGGTCCAGCGGTCCTCCACCGGAAGGCTGCGTTCGGCGAGCGCATCGGAGAAACCGAAGAGGCGACGCAGGGCGAAGTCCATGTCGGCCAACCCGTTGATCAGCGCGATCCGGCGGTGCCCGAGGTCGAGAAGATGCCGCGCCGCCCGCGCGAAGGCGCGCCGGTTGTCGACGTCGACCCAGTTGTAGTCGCCCTCGGCGTCCGTCGACCGGCCATGGACCACGAAGGGCAACCCCAACTCGCGCAGCAGCGGGATGCGCGGGTCGTCCAGCTTCGGCCCGTGCAGCACCACGCCGTCCACCGTGCCGCGCCGGGCGAGGTCGCGGTAGGCCTCCGCCTCGTCCTCGTCCCGCACCACCGCGAGCGACAGGTCGTACCCCGCTCCGGCATAGACCTCGCCCGCGCCGGCCAGGAAGTCGGCGAAGATCGGGTTGACCATCTCGTGCTCCTTCGAGACAGGCAGGATGTGCCCGATGGTCATGGCCCGGCCGGTCGCCAGCCTCTTCGCGCGCGTGTCGGGGTGGTAGTTCTGCCGCTTGGCCTCCGCCAGCACGCGCCTCCGCGTGGCCTCGCTGACCTCGGGATAGCCGTTCAGCGCCCGGCTGACCGTCGTCGGCGAGAGGCCGAGGATGGCGGAGAGTTCCTTGAGGTTCATGGCGGCGGTCGCGTTTTAGGACGCGCACACAATAGGATGTGGTCGGCTCTTGTCAAAGCGCGGGTCCCGCGTCCCCGGATTGACAGCACATGGGATTCGGTGAAAGCCTCACGTCATTCAAAGCGCTTTGGACGCAACGAAGCGCGAAGGAAGTATGAAGACGCGGGCGTCTGCCCGTATTTGGGAGGATATCATGAAGACGAAACTCACCCTTGGCGTGGCCCTTGCCGCGCTGAGCGCGGGCGCCGCGAGCGCGGAACAGATCACGGTCTTCGGACCCTGGCTCGGACCAGACCAGGAAAACGCCGAGGCCGTTCTTGCGGATTTCGCCGAGAAGTCTGGCCATGACGTGCGCTACGTCGGATCGGACAGCTTCGAGCAGCAGATCATGGTCGACGCCGAGGCGGGCTCCGCCCCGAACGTCGCCGTGTTCCCGCAGCCCGGTCTGGCCGCCGACATGGCCCGGCGCGGCTTCCTGACGCCTCTCCGCGACGGAACAGCCGAATGGATCAATGAAAATTACGCCGCCGGCCAGTCCTGGGTCGATCTCGGCACCTATGCCGGACCGGACGGCGAAGAAGACCTCTACGGCTTCTTCTACAAGGTCGATGTGAAATCGCTGGTCTGGTACGTCCCCGAGAACTTCGAGGACGCCGGCTATGAAGTCCCCGAAACGATGGAAGAGCTGAAGGCCCTGACCGACCAGATCGTCGCCGACGGCGAGACGCCCTGGTGCATCGGTCTGGGATCGGGCGGAGCCACGGGCTGGCCGGCGACCGACTGGGTCGAGGATATGATGCTGCGCACCCAGCCGCCCGAGGTCTATGACCAGTGGGTGACGAATGAGATCCCCTTCGACGATCCGGCCGTCGTCGGCGCGATCGAGGAATTTGGCTATTTCGCCCGCAATGACGACTATGTCGCCGGCGGATCCGGCGCGGTCGCCTCGACCGATTTCCGCGACGCGCCGAAGGGCCTCTTCGACAGCCCGCCACAGTGCTACCTGCACCGCCAGGCGTCGTTCATCCCGGCCTTCTTCCCCGAAGGCACCGTGGTGGGCGAGGATGCCGACTTCTTCTACCTGCCGGCCTACGCCGACAAGGATCTCGGAACACCCGTCCTCGGCGCGGGAACGGTCTGGGCCATCACCAACGAGAACGAGGCGGCGCACGAGTTGATCGCCTATCTCCAGACCCCCGAGGCGCATGAGATCTGGATGGCGCGCAAGGGCTTCCTGACTCCGCACAAGGGCGTCAACCTCGAGACCTTCGGCGATCCGACGCTGCGGAAGATGAACGACATCCTTCTGGGCGCGACGACCTTCCGCTTCGACGGGTCTGACCTGATGCCGGGCGGTGTGGGTGCGGGTTCGTTCTGGACCGGCATGGTCGACTATGCCGGCGGCAAGGACGCGGCCGAGGTGGCCGGGGCGATCCAGGATAGCTGGGACTCGCTGAAATAATCGAAGACCTTCGGAGCCGCGCTTATCCGGCGCGGCTCCGCACCGCCCAGTGCCCTTAACGATTTCTGAATCAA
Organism: Silicimonas algicola; assembly: GCF_003970735.1. GTDB lineage: Bacteria > Pseudomonadota > Alphaproteobacteria > Rhodobacterales > Rhodobacteraceae > Silicimonas > Silicimonas algicola. The sequence goes on along the minus strand of NZ_CP034588.1, from coordinate 2,479,425 downwards.
GCGCGCCAGCTAATTAACTGGTTTCGCATGCGAAACTTCGCAAGGACGGACAGGGAGGGACGCCGATGGACGCCGCACTTCTGGGGCTTGTGACCGTCGTGGTCGGTGTGGGCGGATGCCTCGCCTACTTCTATTTCTCGAACCTTTTCCTCGACAAGGTGCTGTTCCCCGCGAGCGGACCGAACGCCGGGCGCAACATCAACCGAGCCAACCAGATCCGGCCCTGGCTCTTCCTCTTCCCTGCGATCTTCGCCCTGGGTCTCTATTTGGGCTACCCGGTCGTCGAGACGCTGCGCCTGTCGCTCACCGACCGTGACGCCGGCGGCGCCTTCATCGGGCTTGCCAACTACCAGCAGATGTTCGGCGAGCCGAAGTTCTGGGAAGCCATGCGCAACAACATGCTGTGGCTCATCGTGGTGCCCGCCGCGTCGACCGCCTTCGGACTTCTCTCGGCGCAGCTCACCGACCGGATCGGCTGGGGCAGCATCGCGAAGTCCCTGATCTTCATGCCGATGGCGATCTCCTTCGTCGGCGCGGCCGTCATCTTCAAGCTGATCTACGACACCCGCGCGGAGGGGCAGGAGCAGATCGGCATCCTGAATGCGGTCTGGCTTCAGTTCGAGGGTGGCGTGGGCTCGTTCCTCGCGCTCAAGCTTCTGCCGGCGCTGGCGCTTCTCGCCTTCGCAGCACTCGCAGGCTGGCTCGCATGGCTGATGCTTCGCCCGTTGCGGCGACCCACGGTGCCGATGTGGATCCTTCGCGGGATCGGCGCGGCCTTCGCGGCCTGGCTCGTCATCCTGTCGCTCGGCGCCATCGTGAACATCATCGGGGCGGACCTGCCTTACGGACAACCGCAGACCTGGCTGACGATCCCCTTCTACAACAACTTCTTCCTGATGGTCGTCCTCGTGTGGATCCAGACCGGCTTTGCCATGGTCATCCTCTCGGCGGCGCTTCGCGGCATCCCCGAGGAGACGGTCGAGGCCGCCATCGTCGACGGCGCGAGCCCCTTGCAGGTCTTCTTCAAGATCAAGGTGCCGCAGATCATGCCGACCATCGTCGTCGTCTGGACCACCATCACGCTCGTCGTGCTGAAGGTCTTCGACATCGTCTACGCCATGACGAACGGCCAGTGGGAGACGCAGGTGCTGGCGAACTACATGTTCGACAAGCTTTTCCGCGCCAACGACTGGGGTGTGGGGTCGGCGTCGGCCATCATCATCATGCTGCTCGTCTCGCCGATCCTGGTCTGGAACGTGTGGAACGCGCGCAAGGAAATGCGCTGAGGGAGAGGGCAGGGACATGGATAACGTCGTCGGCAGGAAATCGGGCCTGACCTGGGCCGTCCACATCTCGGTGGCGCTACTCGTCATGCTGTGGCTCTTCCCAACCGTGGGGCTTCTGGTGTCGTCCTTCCGGACGGCCGACCAGATATCGGCGTCGGGCTGGTGGGCCTCGCTCTTCCCCGCCGAGCAGACCGTGCAGGTCCGAACCGGCGGCGCCGACGTGGCGCGGCAGGAGGGCGGCGTCTGGATCGTCGAGGGCAACCTCTTCGTCGACGATCCCGCGGCACCCAAGGGTGACGTCAGCGTGGAAAGTTTCGGCGTCTCTTCCCGCGACGTCTCGGCCTTCGGTCCGGGCGAGACTGCCGAGTTCGGGGAAGAGACCCTGACGGTGAACGAGGACGGCAGCTATCGCTATACCTCGGTCGAGGAACCCGGAGGCCGCGGCCAGCGCGTCTTCGTCACCGCCGAGGTGCCGCCGGACTTCACGCTCGCCAACTACCGGCAGGTGCTCTTCTCGGGCAACTCGACCGACTCGATGGCGAAGGCCTTCTTCAACACGCTGACGGTCACGGTTCCGGCGACCATCATCCCGATCGTCATCGCCGCCTTCGCCGCCTATGCGCTGGCCTGGATGGATTTCCCCGGACGCGCAGTTCTGATCGCCTGCGTCGTGGGCCTGCTGGTGGTGCCACTGCAACTGGCGCTGATCCCGCTTCTGAAGCTGCACCTCGGCATCGGGATCGGGAAGGGCTACCTAGGCGTCTGGCTGGCGCACACGGGCTTCGGCCTGCCGCTCGCGATCTATCTGTTGCGAAACTACATGGTCGGCCTGCCGCGAGACATCATCGAGAATGCCAAGGTCGACGGCGCCACGGACTTCCAGATCTTCACCCGGATCATCCTGCCGCTGTCGTTTCCTGCGCTAGCCTCCTTCGCCATCTTCCAGTTCCTCTGGACCTGGAACGACCTGCTCGTCGCCAAGGTCTTCCTGATCGACGCCACCGGCGAGACGACCGTGATGACGAACCAGATCGTCGAGCTTCTGGGCACCCGGGGCGGCAACTGGGAGATCCTCGCCACCGCCGCCTTCGTGTCGATCGCCGTTCCGCTGGTCGTCTTCTTCGCGATGCAACGCTACCTCGTCCGCGGCCTTCTGGCCGGGTCCGTAAAGTGAGCCACGTCTGAATGAGTTTCCTGGATCCTACCGTCGCCTCGGACTCCGCCATCATCTCCGACCCCGACTGGTGGCGTGGCGCGGTGATCTATCAGATCTATCCGCGGTCCTTCCAGGATTCGAACGCCGACGGCATCGGCGATCTGTCGGGCATCATCCACCGCCTGCCGCACGTCGCATCGCTTGGCGTCGATGCCATCTGGCTGTCGCCGTTCTATACCTCGCCCATGCTCGACTTCGGCTACGACGTGTCGAACTACCGCGACGTCGACCCGATGTTCGGCTCGATCGGAGACTTCGACGCGCTGGTCGAAAGGGCGCATGACCTGGGCATCCGGGTGATCGTCGATCTCGTCATCAGCCACTCGTCCGACCAGCACCCCTGGTTCAAGGAAAGCCGCTCGTCGCGCGACAACCCTCGGGCTGGGTGGTACGTGTGGGCCGACGCCAAGCCCGACGGATCGCCGCCGAACAACTGGCTGTCGATCTTCGGCGGCCCGGCGTGGGAGTGGGACGGGCAGCGGATGCAGTACTACCTGCACAACTTCCTGTCCCAGCAGCCCGACCTCAACTTCCACAACCCGGACGTCAGGAAGGCCCTTCTCGACGTGACGCGCTTCTGGCTCGACAAGGGTGTCGACGGCTTCCGCATGGACACGGTCAATTTCTACTTCTGCGACGCCGAGTTGCGGGACAACCCGCCGCTGCCGGATGCGTCACGGTCGGACAAGATCGCCCCGTCGGTGAACCCCTACAATTTCCAGGACCACCACTACGACAAGAACCGCCCCGAAAACCTTGAATTCCTAAAGGAATTTCGCCTGCTTTTGAACGAGTACGACGCGGTGACCTCGGTGGGAGAGGTTGGCGACGCGCAGCGTGGCGGCGAGATCCAGGCGGCCTATACCTCGGGCGGCGACAAGCTGCACATGGCCTATGACTTCGACCTGCTGTCGAACGAGTTTCCCACGGGCGAGCGGGTGCAGGCGGCGATCGCCAAGTCGGTCGGTCTTGGCCCCGACTCATGGCCCTGCTGGGCCTATTCGAACCACGACGTCGTGCGCCACGCCTCGCGATGGAACCTGTCGGACCCCGCGCAGCGCGTCTACATGGCGCTTCTCCTGTCTTTGCGCGGCACGGTCTGCCTTTACCAGGGCGAGGAACTGGGCCTGACCGAGGCCTACATCGCCTTCGAGGACCTGCAGGACCCCTACGGCAAGCGGTTCTGGCCCAGGTTCAAGGGCCGCGACGGCTGCCGCACACCGATGCCCTGGAACTCGGACCTGTCGAACGGCGGCTTCTCGGACGGCAAGCCCTGGCTGCCGGTCGCGATGGAGCACATCCATTCGGCGGTCGAGACGCAGGATGCCGACGCAAAGTCGATCCTGGTCTTCTATCGCCGGATGATCGAATTCCGCCGGGCGCATCGCGCGCTTCTGAAAGGCAGGCAACTGCCGGTCGAGGCGGACCAGAGTTATATCTCGTTCATTCGGGAGCACGACAACGCCCGCGTCTTCTGCGCCTTCAATCTGTCGGACGAGGATCGCGGCGTGACCATGCCCGACGGCGCCTGGCGGATCGACCGCGCGGCGCCGTTCCGTGCGGAGGAAGATGGAGACGCCGTGACCCTGCCGCCTTGGCAGGCTCTTTTCGCGGTGGTGGGAGACTGAGGCGCCGCAAGGCGCAAAGGGATACGAGGGAGGACAACATGGCTGGACTGGTTCTGAAGGACGTGGCCAAGGCCTATGGCGACGTGCAGGTGCTGCGGGACATCGACCTCGATATCCAGCAGGGCGAGTTGATCGTCTTCGTCGGCCCCTCGGGCTGCGGAAAGTCGACGCTTCTGCGGATGATCGCGGGCCTCGAGCGGATCACCGGGGGCACGCTGACCATCGACGGGCAGGTCGTCAACGACGTGCCGCCCTCCGAGCGCGGCATCGCGATGGTGTTCCAGTCCTACGCGCTTTACCCGCACATGACGGTGCGCGAGAACATGAGCTTCGCGCTGCGGATCGCCAAGAAGACCCAGGCCGAGATCGACGAGCGCGTCGAGAAGGCGGCGAAGACGCTTCAGCTTCACAACCTCCTCGACCGTCTACCAAAAGAGTTGTCGGGCGGCCAGCGCCAGAGGGTCGCCATCGGCCGGTCCATCGTGCGGGACCCCAAGGTCTATCTCTTCGACGAGCCGCTCTCGAACCTCGACGCCGCCCTTCGCGTCGCGACCCGGATCGAGATCGCGCAACTGAAGGAGGCAATGCCCGAGCGGACGATGGTCTACGTCACCCACGACCAGGTCGAGGCGATGACGTTGGCCACCCGCATCGTCGTCCTTGCCGGCGGCGGCATTGCGCAGGTCGGCACGCCTCTCGAGCTATACGAGCGGCCCGAGAACGAGTTCGTGGCCCAGTTCATCGGCTCGCCGTCGATGAACCTGCTCCCGGGCGAGATCACCGGGACGGGCGAGCGCACCACGGTGCGGCTCGCCGGCGGAGGCATGGCCGTGTCCGCCATCCCGACGCGCGCCGACGACATGGGCAAGCAGGTGAACATCGGCGTCAGGCCCGAGGATTTCTCGGAAACCACGGGCGAGGCGGTGTTCGAGGGGAAAGTCTCGATCATCGAGGCGCTTGGCGAGGTGACGCTCCTCTACTTCGAGCCGGTCGAAGGCGCGGACCCCGTGATCGCGAAGCTGGGCGGCATCCACAAGGATCTGCGTGGCCGCACCGTGCGCCTGACGGCCGATCCCTCGAAGGTTCACATCTTTCACGACTCGCAGTCGCTTCTCTATCGCGATGCGCCGGTCAAGCGGATCGCGACCAAGGCGCACTGACCTGCGCCGTCCTGCCGCCTGTCGGAGGGTCCGGGGGCGTGGCATGAGAAGTGGCAGGAGGATCGTCCCGTGCCTCATTTTCCGCCGCCGCCACAACTGTCGCCCCGCGTGGGACCGCTGCGCCGCGTTCCGCCTGCGATCTTCTCGGCCCTTTTGGGCGCCCTCGGGCTGGGTCTTGCCTGGCGGACCGGGGCAGGGGGCCTGGGAGCGCCCGCCGGTTTGATCGAATCCTATATGGGGGCCGTCAGCCTTCTCTTCGCCTTTGCGCTCGCAGCCTATGCCGGGAAGGTCGCGCTGCGGCCGGGTGTGGCCGCCGAGGATGCCTCGACCTTGCCGGGACGCGCGGGCCTTGCCGCGCTCGCCATGTGCCTGATGGCCGAAGGCGCCGTGCTGGCGCCCTATGCGCCGTCGCTAGGGATCGTGTCGCTCGGGGTTGGGACTGCGGGTCTCCTGGTCCTTGCCCTTGCGGTGCTTCCGAAGAGGCTTCGAGGCACCGACACGGCCGGACCGATTACCCCCGCCATGCACCTCGTCTTCGTGGGCTTCATCCTCGTCCCGGCGGCTGCGGTCCGGCTGGGGATCTGGGAGACGATCCTCGTTCCCCTGATCTGGTACTGCATCCTGGCGTTCCTCGTGATCTTCGCAGCGACGATCCGGCCGCTTCTCTCGGGCGAGGCGCCGGCGGCGCTGCGCCCCCTGCACGCTATCCAATTGGCACCGCCCTCGCTCGCCGCCAGCGCGGCTGTGCTGACCGGCCAACTCGTGCTGGCCGTGGTTGCGCTGGCGCTCGCGTCGGTCATTGCCGCGGTCCTCGTTCTTCGCGCGCGCTGGCTGACCGAGGCCGGGTTCAGCGGCTTCTGGAGCGCCTTCACCTTCCCCTCGGCCAGCTTCGCGGGCGCCACGATCCTGATCGGCGGCGCCTACGGCAGCCCGGGCGTCAGGCTTGCAGGCGGGGTGCTGCTGATCGCGGCGACGGTCATCGTCCTGCCGGTGGTCTACAGGGTGATGAAGCTTTGGGCCTCGGGGGCCCTCGCCGCGAAGACGAACGCGGCCATCGCCTGAGGCTTTGTCGGCAGCGGCGCGCCAATCTCAGCCGATGTTCGTCATCGTCGGTGAGATTGCGGCGCGTCAACGCGAAATCAACCAGATCCGGACGTCGATTCGCCCAGCTTTCCCGCCACGTTGTCCTTGTTGCCGAGTGACCTGTTCCGAGACGCCCCTGTTCCGCCCGCGCCCGTTGCGCGCGCCGCCCGCGTCCGACGCCTTCGATCTCGCCACCAGCGCCATGCTCTCCGATCTCTCGCGCCCCACGGGGTTGCGATCGAGACGGGGAAGCTGACGGTCGTTGTGCGTCCTGCGACGCAAGCGGCCGCGGGGGAAGAACGGGCGGCCCCATGCGGGTCGCCCGTTCTCGTTTCAAACCACAAGATTTTGCGGATTCGGTGACAGGACCCGCGATTTGGGGGTTTCTGTCGCGGTCGGCCCGTGAAATAGGGAAGCGTCAAACGAACCCTCCCAAGGAGAGACCCGATGGAGATTCGCGAGGCGCTTACCTTTGATGATGTCCTGCTTGTTCCGGCCGCGTCGCGCGTCCTGCCGTCGACGGCCGATACCCGCACCCGCGTGACCCGCGACATTGCGATGAACATCCCGCTCTTGTCCTCGGCGATGGACACGGTGACGGAATCGCACATGGCCATCACGATGGCGCAGGCCGGCGGCCTGGGGGTCATCCACCGCAACCTCGACATCGACGAGCAGGCGCGCGAAGTGCGGCGCGTGAAGCGGTTCGTCTCGGGCATCGTGTACAACCCGATCACGCTGACCCCCGACCAGACGCTGACAGACGCCAAGGCGCTTCAGGAGCGTTACAACGTCACCGGCTTTCCCGTCGTCGACGAAATGGGGCGGGTGCTGGGGATCGTGACGAACCGCGACATGCGGTTCGCGACGTCGAACGACACGCCCGTGAGGGTGATGATGACGTCCGACAACCTCGCCATGCTGGCCGAACCCGCCGATCTCGACGAGGCGCGAAGCCTGATGAAGGCGCGGCGGATCGAGAAGCTGCTGGTTCACGACGGCAAGGGCAAGCTCACGGGCCTTCTGACGCTGAAGGACAGCGAGCAGGCCGTGCTGAACCCAATTGCCTGCAAGGACCGTCTTGGCCGCCTGCGGGTCGCCGCCGCGACCACGGTGGGCGATGCGGGCTTCGAGCGCAGCCAGGCGCTGGTCGACGCGGGCGTCGACATCATCGTGATCGACACCGCGCACGGCCATTCCGAGGGCGTCGCGCGCGCCGTCGAGCGCGCCAAGACCCTGTCGAACGAGGTCCAGATCATCGCCGGCAACGTCGCAACCGCCGCGGCGACCCGCGCGCTGATCGACGCGGGCGCGGATGCGGTCAAGGTCGGCATCGGACCCGGCTCGATCTGCACGACGCGGATGGTCGCGGGCGTGGGCGTTCCCCAGTTGACTGCCATCCTCGACTGCGCGGGCGAGGCAGGCGACGTGCCCGTCATCGCCGACGGGGGCATCAAGTTCTCGGGCGACTTCGCCAAGGCCATCGCGGCGGGTGCATCCTGCGCGATGGTGGGCTCGATGATGGCGGGCACCGACGAAAGCCCGGGCGAGGTCATCCTCTACCAGGGCCGGACGTTCAAGTCGTACCGGGGCATGGGATCGCTCGGCGCCATGGCGCGGGGATCGGCGGACCGGTATTTCCAGAAGGACGCGGCGTCGGACAAGCTCGTGCCAGAGGGAATCGAGGGTCAGGTGCCTTACAAGGGCCCTGCTGCGGCAGTTATACATCAGTTGGTCGGCGGACTTCGCGCGGCGATGGGATACACCGGTTGCGCGACGGTCGAAGACATGCGACAAAATTGTCAATTCGTGAAGATCACCGGGGCGGGGCTCAAGGAAAGTCACGTCCACGACGTACAGATCACACGCGAAAGCCCAAACTACAGAATGGGCGGTTGAGAACGCGGGCAGGCTGGTTTCGGCTCCCTTCTGGGGAGCAGCAGCTATTTGCGAGTGGAAATTATGGCCGACCGCGCCTACAGGTCTAACGAGAAACCGGACGACGCCGTCGTAGATCTCGACGCCGACGAGCGTTGGGCTGCGCGCCTTGCCGAGGCCCGCGCCCGCCGCGAAGTCGCGCTGCGCGAGAAGGCCGCCGGCAAGACCCTTCCCAAACGCCGCCCCATGCCGTGGGAGGAAGACGTCGAGGACGACGAGGCCTTCCGGCCTCAGCCGCTGATCGTCGTTCAGGAAAAGACCGACGACCACTTCGACTTCGCCGACCGTGTCGATGCCCTGCGCGAGGCGCGCGAGGCCGAAAAGGCCGCGTCGGAAGAGCCGTCGCTTATCACGCCTGCCATGGTGGATCGTCTTTACGCAGACGACGCGACCGGGCTCTATCCGACCCCGCCCCTGGTCCAGCCGTCGCGCCGCGATGACGGGCTGGTTCCTGACGGTGCGCCGAACGTCCATGACATCGCCGCACGCCAGGTCGCGGCTCAAGCCGCCGCCGCAGCCGTCGTGGCCGAGACCGATCCGCAGCCCGAGAGCGGCGCCGTTGCAGGAACGGCCGACCCGGCGCGCGTCTATGTGCGCAACCGGCCGCGCGGCATGGCGCTTTTCCTGATCGCGCTCGCCGCCTTGCCCTTCACCACCGTCGCCCCTCCGCTTGAAAAGGGTCCGGCCGCCGCGCCTCCGCCGCGGTTCGGGCTGGTGCCGGCGCTTGGGCTGACGACGTCGATGCTCTGGCGTCCCGGCGAGACGGTCTCGGGGGAATGGCGTGCGCCGTCCCTTGTGCCGCCGGGCAAGCCGCTTGCCGCGACGATCGCGACGCCTGCCGCCATTGCCCGCGACATTGCCGGCCTCGAGGCCTATGTGCCGCCGTCCGAGACGGCGATCGTCGTGCCAGTGTCTGCGCAGGCGCCGGGCTTCTCGACGGGTGGTCCGGGACAGCTCTTCGAGCCGGACGCCGACGTCGCACTGCCGCCGAAAGCGCCGATCATCTATTCGCCCGTCCCCCGCTCGCGTCCCGCGCCCCCGGCCGAGACCGGAACCTCCGACGGCGAAGGAGCCGCCGGAACGCCGCAGCTCTTCTCCGAGGACGTGCCGGCCGTGCGTCCGCCCGATCTGGGCGAGGCGGTCGTTCCCGACCCGACGCCGGCCGGGATGGAGGCGCCGCCGGCGCTCGAGGTGATTCCGGCCGAGGCCGCTCCCGAGGAGACGGCGCCGCAAGACGTAACGCCCGCAGTCACCTCGGATGGTTCTCTGGATGTGACGATCCTGGTGCCGCAGACGACGGACGCGAAGATCGCGCAGGCGCTGTCGCAGGACCTTCAGGAGCGCGGCCACTCCGTTACGCAGGTGAAGGAAGTCGACTTGTCGATCGCCTCGCGCAACCTGCGCTACTTCCACGACACCGACCGGAATTCGGCGGCTAGGCTCGCCGAGGCCTATGACGCCGAACTGAAGGACTTCACCTGGTTCGAGCCCAAGCCCGCCTCGGGCGTGGCCGAGATCTGGCTGTCGGGTGACGGCGCGCCGCAGGTGGTGGCTCAGCCGCAGAAGCCGCGCGCGGTGGTCCAGCCGAAGGTCGTCCAGACGCTTCCGCCGCAGCCGCAGGTCATCATCGTCCGCAAGAAGCCGCAGGGTCTTTTCAGCCGCATCTTCTCGGGCAATGGCCGCACCACGGGGTCGCGGAACGACGGTCCCGATCCTGTGTACGCCGCGCCCGCCACGCCATCGGTCGGCGTGCCGACGGCTCCCTCCACCGGAGGCAGCACGGGCGGAAGCACCGGAGGCGATCCGGTCGATAGCGGCGGTGGCATCGACGTCGATATCGGCGGAGGCGGCATCGACGTGGACGTCGGCGGCGGCGGAACCGATGTCGATTCGGGCGGTGGCGAGGATACCGGCGGGCCGGGCAACAGCGACACCAGCAACGGAAATGGCGGCGGCAGCGACGGCGGAACCTCCGACGGCGACACCGGCACCACGGACTGAGACCGCACCGGCCCGATGACCCCCGAAGCGCGGGTGGCCGCGGCCATCGACATTCTTGACGCCGTGCTCGACGGGGCCGTGGCCGAGCAGACCCTGACCAATTGGGGCCGTGCTCACCGTTTCGCGGGGTCGGGAGACCGCGCCGCGATCCGCGATCACGTATTCGATGCCCTCCGCAGGCTGCGTTCCTCCGAATGGTCGGGGCAGGGCCGGACTGGCCGCCGCGTGATGCTCGGGCTTCTGCGGAGCAGGGGAGAGGACCCGGACGGCCTTTTCACCGGCATCGGTCATGCTCCGGCTCCCCTTACCGACGAGGAACGCGCCCTGCCGCCCCCTCTGGGCGATGCGCCCGAGCCGGTGCGGCTCGACGTGCAGGACTGGGTCCTGCCGCGCCTCCAGGCGAGCCTCGGCGACGCGACTGCGCCCGTGCTGGACGCCCTGCGCGACCGCGCCCCCGTGTTCCTGCGGGTCAACGCGGCACGGACGAGCCGGGAAGCGGCGCAATCCGATCTGGCGCGCGAGGGGATCGAGAGCCGGCCGCATCCTCTGTGCGGCACGGCGCTCGAGGTCACGGGACATGCGCGCCGCGTGCAGGCGTCGGCTGCCTATCGCGACGGCCTCGTCGAGCTTCAGGACGCTGCTTCGCAGGCGGCCGTCGCGGCCCTGCTGCCCTACGTCACGGGCGCAACCGTCCTCGACTATTGCGCGGGCGGCGGCGGCAAGGCGCTGGCATTGGCGGCAGGAGGTGCGGGGCGCGTCCTTGCGCACGACGTCAATTCGGGGCGCATGTCCGACCTTCCCGCGCGCGCCGAACGGGCGGGGTGCCGCATCGACGTGGTCGCGCGGCCGAAGGGTGGCATGGACGCGGTTCTCTGCGATGCGCCCTGTTCTGGCAGCGGGGCATGGCGGCGGCAGCCCGAGGCGAAATGGCGGCTGACCCCGCATGCGCTGGAGGATCTGACGCGCATACAGGACACCATCCTGGACGAGGCCTCGCCTCTGGTACGACCGGGAGGCTATCTCGCCTACGCGACATGCTCGCTTCTCGACGAGGAGAATGGCGCTCGGATCCAGGCGTTCCTGACGAGGACGACAGGCTGGACCGAGGTCGCGCGCCAAGTATGGACGCCGCTCGACGGCGGCGACGGCTTCTTCATCGCCGTACTTCGCCGCGCGGAGTGAGGCCCGCCCCTTGGCTTTAAGGAGTCGTTAACCTTTCCGTCCCAGACATCGGGGGTGAACCTCGGGCGCGGAGATCGTGACGCACCTTCAGCCGGCTGCCGCATTTCTTCATCTCGCCACGCCCGAAACGGGGCGGCGGGTCTTCCTTTGCCTGATCCTGTCCGGTCTCGCGGTCCTCGGCGCGGCGCTTGCCCCTCACCCGGTGGTGCGACCGCTTCTGATGGGTGCGGGCGCAGGGTTTCTGTCCGTGTCGCTGATGAAGGGCGCGCAGGCTGCGGCGGTTCGGCTGCGGAGGCTTGTCCGGCGGCCCGCCGTGGTCAAGCGGCTGAGGGAAGATCCGCACCCGGCGTTCCTGACCGACCGCTGGCTGGCCTATATCGATCGGAACCCTGCCGCCGAGGGCTTTGCCCACCTGATCCCCGGCGCCCCGCTTGCCGGTGTCTTCGTCGGCCACTTCGCGGCACCCGAGGATGTCCTGCGCGCCCTCGCGGCAGGTGCGCTGGCGTCGGGATCGGCCACGCGCCGCGTGGGGGAAGACGAACTGACCGTGACCTTGGCCGAGGGCGGCAGCCTTCTGTGGTCGCTGGCCCCCCGCCAGGCCCCGCAGGCGCTGCCCGCGACAGCGCCGGAGCCCGCGATCCTGACCGTCTCTGCCGAGGGGCGCATCCTCGACATGAATGCCGGCGCCTCGGCCCTGATCGGCGACCGCCCCGAGCGGCTGTCCGACCTCGTCGCCGATCTTCCGCTGCGCGCGGACGGCCGCCACAGGCTGCGCCTCGCGGAGGGAGAGGCTGCCGTGACGCTGTTCGAGGTGCCGGGCGACAAGGAGACGCGACGCATCGTCGTCGTTCCCGACGCGCGCGTTGCCGCCGCCGACCGTCCCGCGGCGCTCGGCTCGCCCGGTCTTGTCGATCTGTTGCCGGTGCCGATGCTGAAGATCGCCGTCGACGGAACTCTTTTGGAAGCGAACACGCAGGCGCGCGCGCTCTTCGAGCTCGATCCCGGTCCGCTGCCGCCGCTCTTCGAACTGGTCGAGGGGATGGGACGCCCGATCGCCGACTGGCTTGCCGCCGCGGCCGAGGGCAGGGGGCTTCTCAAGCCCGAGATCGTGCGCGCCGTCGTGCCGGGGAAAGAGCTTTTCTTACAGATAGCACTTGGCCGAGCGGTCGAGGACGGGGAGGTCACGCTTGTCGGTCTTCTGAACGACGCGACCGAATTGAAGACGCTCGAGGCGCAGTTCGTCCAAAGCCAGAAGATGCAGGCCATCGGACAGCTTGCGGGCGGGGTGGCGCATGACTTCAACAACCTGCTCACGGCCATCGGGGGCCACTGCGACCTGCTTCTCCTGCGCCACGATCCGGGCGATCCGGACTATGCCGACCTGATCCAGATCAGCCAGAACGCCAACCGGGCCGCGGCGCTGGTCGGACAGCTTCTCGCCTTTTCGCGCAAGCAGAACCTCAAGCCACAGGCGCTCGACCTGCGGGACACGATGTCGGACCTGGGGCATCTGCTGAACCGCCTGATCGGCGAGCGGATCCGGCTCGACGTCAAGCACGGGCCGGGGCCGCAGGACATAAGGGCCGACCGCCGTCAGCTCGAGCAGGTGCTCGTCAACCTCGTCGTAAATGCGCGCGACGCCATGCCTGACGGGGGCACGGTGACCATCGAGACCCATAGCGAGGTCCTGACGGACGACGTGACCCGCGACCGCGCCCGCGTCCCCGCCGGAAATTACGTGGTGATCGAGGTGCGCGACACCGGCATCGGCATCGCGCCGGACGGTCTGTCGAAGATCTTCGAGCCCTTCTACACCACCAAGAAGACGGGAGAGGGAACGGGTCTTGGCCTGTCGACGGCCTATGGCATCGTCAAGCAGACGGGCGGATACATCTTCGTCGACAGCGAGACCGGGCGGGGCACGGTCTTCAGCCTGTATTTCCCCGCCAATTCGGTGCCGGCGGACCCTGTGGCGCCCGTCGTGTCGCTGCCCGCGCGCGCGCCTTCCGGGCGGGGCGACGGGGTCATCCTTCTTGTCGAGGACGAGGCTCCGGTCCGCGCCTTCGCCTCGCGGGCGCTGAGGATGCGGGGCTATACGGTGGTCGAGGCCGAGAACGCCGAGGTGGCGCTGAAGATCCTCGACGACGACGGCTTCCGCGTCGATGTCTTCGTCACCGACGTCATCATGCCCGGCATGGACGGCCCGACCTGGGTGCGGCAGGCCCTGAAGAAGCGTCCCGACACTCGCGTCGTCTTCATGTCGGGCTATGCCGAGGAGGGCCGGGCGGAAAAGCAGTCGCGCATCCCGAACTCGGTGTTCCTGCCGAAGCCGTTCTCGCTGCAGCAACTGACCGCCCTGGTGCAGGAACAGGTGTCCTGAGGCGCGAGGCGTAACGCTTCCTTAACCGCAACGGCACATAGAATTCGAGACAAACCGGTTGCAATGTTCTCTTTTTGATCTCATAACGGTCACAAGAACAAGAGGCGAACACGAGCAAGCGTTGCCGCTCTGCGGCGGACGTGAAATAAGGAACAGGATCCCATGGCCACGGCTGAACTCCTAAGCATGACTCCCAAGAAAGACAGCGAAAAGCAGAAGGCGCTCGACTCGGCGCTGGCCCAGATCGAACGGCAGTTCGGCAAGGGGTCGATCATGAAGCTGGGCGGCGACAACCCGATCCCGGAGATCGAGTCGACCTCGACCGGTTCGCTCGGGCTCGACATCGCCCTTGGCATCGGCGGCCTGCCCAAGGGCCGCATCGTCGAGATCTACGGGCCCGAGTCTTCGGGCAAGACCACGCTGACGCTGCATTGCGTGGCCGAAGAGCAGAAGAAGGGCGGCGTCTGCGCCTTCGTCGACGCCGAGCACGCGCTCGATCCGCTGTACGCCAGGAAGCTGGGCGTGAACCTGGACGAGCTTCTGATCTCGCAGCCCGACACGGGCGAGCAGGGGCTCGAGATCGTCGACACGCTGGTGCGTTCGGGTGCGGTCAGCATGGTCGTCATCGACTCGGTGGCAGCACTTACGCCGAAGTCCGAGCTTGAAGGCGACATGGGCGACTCCTCCGTCGGCGTCCACGCCCGCCTGATGAGCCAGGCGATGCGCAAGCTGACCTCGTCCATTGCGCGGTCGAAATGCACCGTGGTCTTCATCAACCAGATCCGCATGAAGATCGGCGTCATGTTCGGCTCGCCCGAGACGACGACGGGCGGCAACGCGCTGAAGTTCTACTCCTCGGTCCGCCTCGACATCCGCCGGATCGGTTCGATCAAGGACCGGGACGAGGTCGTGGGCAACACCACCCGCGTCAAGGTCGTGAAGAACAAGGTGGCGCCGCCGTTCAAGCAGGTCGAGTTCGACATCATGTATGGCGAGGGCATCTCGAAGACGGGCGAGCTGATCGACCTCGGCGTCAAGGCCGGCGTGGTCGAGAAGTCGGGCTCGTGGTTCTCCTACGGTGACGAGCGCATCGGGCAGGGCCGCGAGAACGCGAAGACCTTCCTCAAGGAAAATCCCGACGTCGCCTGGTCGATCGAGGACAAGATCCGCGCGTCGCACGGGCTGGATTTCGGCGGCTCGGACGACGAAGCGGCGAGCGTCGACGACGACGGCGTGGTCGAAGCCTAGGCGAGAGTGATCGCCGGCGCCCTCGCGGTGCCGTGACGGAGGGGGGCTGCGGCCCCCCTTTTTGCCTTCGGCAAATTCACCCCCCCGGAGTATTTCCGCCAAGAAGAAAGGCGTCCCGCCCGGTCGCGCCGCCCATGACGCTTTACCGTCTGATGGGAACGGGTTATCCCGAGCCCTGCCCCGAAAGACGCGTGACCCATGACCAGCCTCAACGACATCCGCTCGACCTTCCTGTCCTACTTCGAACGCAACGGCCACAGGGTCGTCCCGTCCTCTCCGCTCGTGCCGCGCAACGATCCCACGCTGATGTTCACGAACTCGGGCATGGTCCAGTTCAAGAACCTCTTCACGGGGCTGGAGCGCCGGGACTACACGCGGGCGACGACGGCGCAGAAGTGCGTGCGGGCGGGCGGCAAGCACAACGATCTGGACAATGTGGGCTATACCGCGCGGCACCACACCTTTTTCGAGATGCTGGGGAATTTCTCGTTCGGCGACTATTTCAAGGAAGAGGCGATCCCCTTCGCCTGGAACCTGCTGACGCAGGATTTCGGGATCGACAAGTCGCGGCTTCTGACGACGGTCTATCACACCGACGACGAGGCAGCGGCGATCTGGAAGAAGGTCGGCGTGCCCGAGGACCGGATCATCCGGATCGCGACATCCGACAACTTCTGGCAGATGGGGCCCACAGGGCCCTGCGGTCCCTGCACCGAGATCTTCTACGACCACGGCGACCACATCTGGGGCGGGCCTCCGGGCAGCCCGGACGAGGACGGCGACCGCTTCATCGAGATCTGGAACGTCGTCTTCATGCAGAACGAGCAGTTCGAGGACGGCTCGATGCGCGCGCTCGACATGCAGTCGATCGACACAGGCATGGGACTGGAGCGGATCGGCGCGCTTCTGCAGGGCAAGCACGACAACTACGACACCGACACCATGCGCGCGCTGATCGAGGCGTCGGCTCACGCGACGTCCTCGGACCCGGACGGGCCGGACAACGTCCACCACCGCGTGGTGGCCGACCACTTGCGCTCGACGTCCTTCCTGATCGCGGACGGGGTGATGCCGTCGAACGAGGGGCGCGGCTATGTCCTGCGCCGGATCATGCGGCGCGCGATGCGCCATGCCCACATGGCCGGGGCCAAGGACCCGGTGATGCACAGGCTGGTGCCGACGCTGGTGGCCGAGATGGGGCGCGCCTATCCCGAGTTGAGACGCGCGCAGCCGATGATCGAGGAGACGATGAAGCTGGAGGAATCGCGGTTCCTCCAGACGCTCGACCGGGGGCTGCGACTGCTGGACGAGGAATTGACGCGCATACCCGAGGGCTCGGACCTTCCGGGCGAGGCGGCGTTTCGGCTCTATGACACCTTCGGCTTCCCGCTCGACCTGACGCAGGACGCGATGCGCGAGAAGAAACGCGGGGTCGACGTGGCGGGCTTCGACGCGGCGATGTCCGAGCAGAAGGCCAAGGCACGCGCGGCCTGGGCCGGGACCGGCGAGGCCAAGGACGCGACCGTCTGGTTTGACCTGGCCGAGATGCACGGCGCGACCGAGTTTCTGGGCTACGACACCGAGACGGCGGAAGGGCAGATCCTCGCCATCCTGCGCGAGGGCGTGACCGTCAACGCGCTGGAAGAGGGCGAGACGGGCTGGGTCGTGACGAACCAGACGCCCTTCTACGGAGAGGCGGGCGGCCAGGTCGGCGACACCGGCACCCTGCGCGGCGTGGGCGAGGCCGACGACATGGCCGAGGTCGCCGACACGCGGCGCTTCGCGGGCGGGCGGGTCTGGGGGCACCAGGCGACGGTCACGGCGGGAAGGCTGATCGTCGGCGCTCCGGTCGCGCTCAAGGTCGACCACACCCGCCGCTCGGCGATCCGGGCGAACCACTCGGCGACGCACCTGCTGCACGAGGCCCTGCGCGGCGCGCTTGGACCCCACGTCGCGCAGCGCGGCTCGCTGAACGCGCCGGACCGGCTGCGCTTCGACTTCAGCCACCAGAAGGCGCTGACGGCCGAGGAACTGGCGCGCGTCGAGGAAGAGGTGAACGACTTCATCCGCCAGAACGCACCCGTCGAGACGCGCATCATGACGCCCGACGACGCCCGCGCCATCGGGGCTCAGGCGCTTTTCGGCGAGAAGTACGGCGATGAGGTTCGCGTGGTCAGCATGGGCCGAGCGGTCACCGGCAAGGGGGCTGACGGCCAGACCTGGTCGATCGAGCTTTGCGGCGGCACGCATGTCCGCCGCACGGGCGACATCGGGCTTTGCGTCGTCCTCGGCGAAAGCGCGTCCTCGGCGGGCGTGCGGCGGATCGAGGCGCTGACGGGGCAGGAGGCGATGCGCCACCTTGCCGAGCAGTCGCGGCGTATGGCCGAGGTTGCGGGGACGTTGAAGACGGCGCCGGGCGAGGTGGTCGAGCGCGTGAAGGCGCTTCAGGCCGAGCGGCGGCAGTTGCAGGACGAGGTCGCGGATTTGCGCCGCAAGCTCGCCATGGGAGGCGGAGCCGCGGGCGCGTCGGAAGCCGAGGAGGTGGGCGGCGTCAAGCTTCTCGCTCAGGTGGTTTCGGGCGTCAACGGCAAGGATCTTCCTCCGCTTATCGACGAGCACAAGGCGCGGCTGGGTTCGGGCGCGGTCCTGTTGATCGCCGACGCCGGTGGCAAGGCGGTGGTCGCGGCAGGCGTCACGGACGACCTGACGGGGCGACTGTCCGCCGTCGACATGGTGCGCGTGGCGGTGGCCGAATTGGGCGGCAAGGGCGGCGGCGGCCGTCCCGACATGGCCCAGGGCGGCGGTCCGTCGACCGAGAATGCCGAGGCGGCCATATTCGCCGTGAAGAAGTTGATGGAGACCTGACATGCCCGCACTCTGGATCGCCCACGTCACCGTGACCGACGCCGACGCCTATGGCCGCTATGCCAAGCTGGCCGGTCCCGCCATCGAGAAGCACGGCGGGCACTTCATCGCGCGGGCCGGCCGCTTCGTGCAACTCGAGGGCAAGGAACGGCCGCGCAACGTCGTGGCGAAGTTCCCGTCGGTCGAGGCGGCCGAGGAATGCTACAACTCGCCCGAGTACCAGGAAGCACTGAGCCACGCGCGCGGCGCGGCCGAGCGCGAGCTTCTGATCGTCGAAACCACCGAGTGACGTGAGGGCGGACACTCCGCTTGGCCAGATGATGGCGCGGCACGCCCGCGACGGCCGGATCGAGGCGATTCTCGCGCGGCCGGAGCGGCGGGCGGACATGGTGACTGTCGATGCCGCCGATCTGACCGAAGCGGGGCTGGAAGAGGACCACGCCCGACCCGGAAAGCGGGCGCTGACGCTGATCCTGGCCGAGCATCTGCCCGTCATCGCGGCTCTCGTGGGGCGGCAGGAGATCGACGCCACCCTCTTGCGCCGGAACCTCGTCGTCTCGGGTCTGAACCTGTCGGCTCTCAAAGAGCGCACCCTTCTCATCGGCACGGCAGAGGTGAGGGTGACCGGCCCCTGCGCGCCCTGTTCCCGGATGGAAGAGGCGCTTGGTCCAGGCGGCTATTCCGCGATGCGCGGACATGGCGGTATGACGGCCGAGGTCGTCTCGCCCGGCCGCATCCGTGTCGGCGATGCGGTTCTTCCGCTCTAGCTCAACAGGGCGTCGACCTCGCTTCCGGACATGCCGTTCGTCAAAGCGGTGAAGTCGCCCGCTCCGAACATGGCCTTTCCCGCGTCGCGGATCACTCGGTGCGTGACGCGCGCGAGCGCCGAGCCGAGGGACAGGCGCGCCGCGCCCATGGCGGCGAACTCGGCGCGGGACATCCGGGCATAGGGACCGGCCACCAGCACGTTGACGGGCTTCCCGGTCGCGGCGATCACGCGCTTCAGGTCGTCGACCGTCTTCGGCAGAGGCACATAGAGGCAATCCGCGCCAGCGGCGTCGAAGGCCCGGATGCGGGCCAGCGCCTCGTCGATGTCGTAGTGCCCGTTCAACACCCCGTCCGCGCGGGCGACGAGGACGAAGTCGCGGGGCAGGGCGCGGGCGGCGGAGGCGGCGGCGCGTATGCGCTCGACGGCCTCGTCGCGAGGATAGGCCCGGTCGTCGGGAAGGGCGGCATCCTCGATCGAGATGCCGGCGAGCCCGACCTCGGCGGCGAGGCGCACCGTCTCGGCCACATCGTCGGGTGCGTGGCCGAAGCCGTTCTCGAAGTCGCCCGACACAGGGACGGAGACGGCGGCGACCAGCGCCTCGGCATGGGAAAGCGCTTCGTCCCGCGACACCGTCCCGCCGTCGGGCCGGCCGAGCGTGAAGGCGTGGGCAGCCGACGAGGTTGCGATGGCGGGGGCGCCGAGCGCCGCGAGCATCCGGGCCGAGCCCGCGTCCCAGGCGTTTGCCAAGATGAAGGGGTCGCCTTTGCGGTGAAGGTCTCGGAACGTCATGCGGCCTGCCTTTTCAATGTATTGTGGAAATTCGCCAATGTCGTCAGCGCTGCATCGAGACGGTCGTCCGCCACCGTCAGCGCGATCCGGAGATGTCCCGCCGCTGCACGGCCAAAGCTTTCGCCCGGCATGACGGCGATGGCATGGGTGTCGAGCAGGCGGTCGGCGAACGCCTCGCCCGACAGGCCCGTGGGCCGGATGTCCGCCATGACGTACATGCTGGCCGTCGAAGGCACCACACGCACCCCAGCGGACGAAAGGACACGCATGGCCAGGGCGTGACGCCGCCGGAAGGGTGCGGCGATTGCGGTTTCAAGCGCCTCGCCCCGTGCCAGAGCGAAAAGGCCCGCGTCCTGGACGAAGCCGGGGACGCCGTAGGTCGTATGTGTCGTCAGGTTGATCGCGTGCGCGATGGCCTCCTCCGGGCCCGCCAGCCAGCCGAGGCGGCTTCCGGTCATCGCGTGGCTCTTCGACAGCGAGCCCACCACAAGGGTGCGCTCCGCGAGGCCCGGCAGGGCGCGGGGCGACAGGTGCGCGCCACTCCAGACCTGTGTGTCGTAGACCTCGTCCGACACGATCCAGAGGTCATGCGCGCGCGCTACCTCGCCGATGCCGTCAAGCGTGGCGCGGTCGTAAACCACTCCGGTCGGGTTGTTGGGCGAGTTGACGAGGATGGACCGCGCCGGAAGTGCCGCCTCGATCGCCGCCGGGTCGGGCCGGAAGTCGCGCTCGGCCTCTGCGGCGACCGTCACGGCTATTGCGCCTGCGGCCCGGATCGTGCCGGGGTACGTCGCGTAGTAGGGGTCGATGAAGAGGGCCCGGTCGCCCGGATCGCAGGCGACGACATGCGCGGCGAAAAGGGCCGCCTGACCGCCCGGCGTGATGACGACATTGCGCCGCGAGGTTGGAACGCCCGTCCGCGCCTCGATCCGCGCGGCGACCGCAGTGCGCAAGGCATCCGTGCCGGGCAGGGCGGCGTAGCCCGTGTGACCGCCCGCCGCCGAGGCGCGCATGGCTTCGAGGATCGAGGGATCGGTGCGGACGTCGTGCTCGCCGATGGTCAATTCGGTCACGGAGACGCCCTCCGCGATCATGCGGCGCGCCTTGCGATAGAGGTCCCAGCCGTCGGGGCCGCCGCCCGTCAGACCGGCGATGCGGTCGGAGACTTTCATGGCCCGAGTGGGACAAAAGCCCGCACTCGAGTCAAATCAAGGTTCGAGCCTGCACCCATCACCGTCCGGCATGGGTCGCAGCCGGAGGCGCGTCAGCCCGCCCGAGCCGCGCGTTTCCGTTCGTGGGGATCGAGGAAGCGCTTGCGCAGCCGGATCGCATTCGGCGTGACCTCGACCAGTTCGTCGTCGTCGATATAGGCGATGGCCTGTTCCAGCGACATGGTGATGGGCGTCGTCAGCCGCACCGCCTCGTCCGTGCCCGAGGCGCGAACGTTGGTCAGCTTCTTGCCCTTCAGCGGGTTCACGTCGAGATCGTTGTCCCGGCTGTGCTCGCCGATGACCATGCCCTCGTAGACCTGCTCCTGCGCACCGATGAAGAGGCGACCGCGCTCTTCGAGCCCCCAGAGTGCGTAGGCGACCGAGACGCCGTCCTCCATCGAGATCAGCACGCCCTGCCTGCGACCCTGGATCGGGCCCTTGTACGGCTGCCAGGAGTGGAAGACGCGGTTCAGGACGCCCGTGCCGCGCGTGTCGGTCAGGAACTCGCCGTGATAGCCGATAAGCCCGCGCGACGGGATCAGCGCCACGATCCGGGTCTTGCCCGTGCCCGCGGGCTTCATCTCGGTCATGTCGCCCTTGCGGGGGCCAGTCAGCTTTTCGATCACGGCGCCGGTATAGTCGTCGTCGACGTCGATGGTCACTTCCTCGACCGGCTCGTGACGTTCGCCATCGATCTCGCGGAAGATCACCTGTGGGCGCGATATGGACAGCTCGAACCCCTCGCGGCGCATGTTCTCGATCAGGACGCCCATCTGAAGCTCGCCTCGTCCCGAAACCTCGAAGGCCTCGCCGCCGGGGGTGTCCTTGACGCGGATGGCGACGTTGGTCTCGGCCTCCTTCATCAGGCGCTCGCGGATGACGCGGCTCTGCACCTTCTTGCCGTCGCGGCCGGCAAGCGGGCTGTCGTTGATGCCGAAGGTGACGCTGATCGTCGGCGGGTCGATGGGTTGCGCGGGAATCGCGTCCTCGACCGCCAGGGCGCAGATCGTGTCGGCCACGGTCGCCTTGGTCATGCCGGCAATCGAAACGATGTCGCCGGCAAGCACCTCGTCGACCGATTGCTGAGCCAGGCCGCGGTAGGCGAGAATCTTCGTCACGCGGAACTGCTCGACCTTCTGGCCGACGCGAGACAACGCCTGGACCGTCGCGCCGACCTTGAGGCGGCCCGACTCGACACGTCCCGTCAGGATCCGCCCGAGATAGGGGTCGGCCCCGAGGGTCGTCGCCAGCATCCGGAAATCCTCGCCGTCGCGCTTCTGTTGCCGGGGGCGGGGAACGTGGTGGACGATGAGGTCGAAGAGCGCCGAGAGACCCTTTCTCGGCCCGTCAAGCTCGGCGTCGGCCCAGCCGGAGCGGCCCGAGGCGTAGAGGTGCGGGAAGTCGAGTTGGTCCTCGTCGGCGTCGAGCGCCGCGAAGAGGTCGAAGACCTCGTTCAGGGCGCGGTCGGGCTCGGCGTCGGGCTTGTCGACCTTGTTCAGCACCACGATCGGGCGCAGGCCGAGGGCGAGCGCCTTTGAGGTGACGAACTTCGTCTGGGGCATCGGGCCTTCGGCCGCGTCGACCAGGAGGACCACGCCGTCGACCATCGACAGGATGCGCTCGACCTCGCCGCCGAAGTCGGCGTGGCCTGGCGTGTCCACGATGTTGATGCGCGTGCCGCGCCAGAGAACCGAGGTGCACTTGGCGAGGATTGTGATGCCCCGCTCGCGTTCGAGATCGTTCGAATCCATCGCGCGCTCGGCCACCGCCTCTCCGACGCGGAAGGCGCCGGACTGCTTGAGCAGCTCGTCGACAAGGGTCGTCTTGCCGTGGTCGACGTGCGCGATGATGGCGATATTGCGGAGTTCCATGTCGGACCTTTTTCGGGTGTCGGGCGGGGGCCTAGCCCGGCCACAAGGGATATGCCAGCGGAAAACCCCGCCGCGACGGTGCGTCCCCAAGCGACCGTGGCAAAGAGCCACCGGCGGATTTCTCTTCCCACATGTGCATCGATCGGGTAGGGACAAGGCCCATGACCCGAGCGATCTGCATCATTCGCTGCATTATCATCCGCTGACAACAGTCGCGCGGGCCGGTCCTTTCCACTCTCCATCGACCTTGGTAAAGCCCGCGCGGGACGCCCTCCCGAGGATCGAGCATGACCGAGATCAGACTGACCAACACCGCGACCCGCCGGAAGGACCCGCTGGAGCCTCTCGTCGTTGAGGGCAAGCCGTCGATGTATGTCTGCGGACCCACGGTCTATGACCGCGCGCATATCGGGAACGCGCGGCCCGTCATCGTCTTCGACGTGCTGTTCCGGCTTCTGCGCCACGTCTACGGCGCGGAGAACGTGACCTACGTCCGCAACGTCACCGACGTGGACGACAAGATCAACGCGCGCGCCACTGAGAGCGGCCGGACCATCCGCGAGATCACGGACGAGACCGCGGCCTGGTATCTGGAGGACATGGCGGCTGTGGGCGCGCTGGAGCCCACGGCGATGCCGCGGGCGACCGAGTGGATCGCCCAGATGGTCGCGATGATCGAGGGGCTGATCGCGAGCGGCCACGCCTACGAGGCCGAGGGGCATGTCCTGTTTCGCGTTCGGTCCTACGACGACTACGGCAAGCTGTCCGGCCGATCCGTCGACGACATGATCGCGGGCGCCCGCGTCGAGGTGGCGCCTTACAAGGAAGACCCGATGGACTTCGTCCTCTGGAAGCCTTCGACCGACGACCTTCCGGGCTGGGAGAGCCCCTGGGGCCGGGGGCGGCCCGGCTGGCACATCGAGTGCTCGGCGATGGCGCAGGGACTTCTGGGCGAGAGCTTCGATATCCACGGCGGCGGAAACGACCTGATCTTCCCGCACCACGAAAACGAGATCGCGCAGTCGAAATGCAGCGGTCACGCCTTCGCGCGGATCTGGCTGCACAACGAGATGCTTCAGGTCGAGGGCAAGAAGATGTCGAAGTCGCTCGGCAACTTCTTCACGGTGCGCGACCTGCTGGACCAGGGTATCCCGGGCGAGGTGATCCGCTTCGTGTTCCTGTCGACGCACTACCGCAAGCCGATGGACTGGACCGAAAAGAAGCGGGTGGAGGCGACGAACCGTCTGGCGGCGTGGTTCCGCAAGACGGATGGCGTCGAGCCGGCGAAGGTCGTGCCGACAAGCGTCGTGACGGCGCTGGCGGACGACCTGAACACGCACCTCGCGATGGTCGAGATGAATTCCTTCTCGGCCCCCTACCTCAAGGCCGCGATGCAACTCCTTGGATTTCCTGAAGCCGAGGACGTCGACTGGTTCCGCGCTCTCGAGCCCGAATTCGTCAGCACGGCGACGGGCGAAGGGCCTCATGCCGATCTGCTGGTGCCGCTCCTCCGCCGCTGGCAGGCGCTGCGCGAGGCGCGGGATTTCGCGGCGGCGGATGCGTTGAAGGCTCAGTTGGAGGGCGCCGGGCTGAAGCTGTCGGCGAAGGACGGCGAAGCCAGTGCCGAGATCCTGCCGGAGTTCGACGCGGGCCGGCTGGAGGGCGTGGAATGACGCCAGAGCGCCTCTCCCTCTTCGACACCACGCTCCGGGACGGGCAGCAGACGCAGGGCGTCCAGTTCTCGGCCAACGAGAAGACCCAGATCGCGCAGGCGCTGGACGCGCTCGGTGTCGACTACATCGAGGGCGGCTGGCCGGGGGCGAACCCGACCGACAGCGCCTTCTTCGACCAGAGGCCGCAGACGCGCGCAACCTTTACGGCCTTCGGCATGACCAAGCGTGCGGGCCGGTCGGCGGCGAACGACGACGTCCTCGCCGCCGTCCTGAACGCCAACACCCCCGCCGTGTGCCTCGTCGGCAAGACCTACGATTTCCACGTCGACACCGCGCTGGGGATCACGCTGGAGGAGAATCTCGCGAATATCCGCGAGAGCATCGCCCATCTCGTCGCCCAAGGGAGAGAGGCGCTGTTCGACGCCGAGCATTTCTTCGACGGATGGTCGGCCAACCGCGCCTATGCGCTCGACTGCCTGATCGCGGCACGGGACGCGGGCGCGCGGTGGATCGTCCTGTGCGACACCAACGGCGGCACACTGCCCGCCGACGTAGGACGCATCACGGCCGAGGTGATCGCGGCGGACATCCCCGGCGAGCGCCTGGGCATCCACACCCACGACGACACCGGCAACGCCGTGGCGGCGAGCCTCGCCGCCGTCGACGCCGGCGCGCGGCAGATCCAGGGCACGCTGAACGGCCTGGGCGAGCGCTGCGGCAACGCGAACCTCACCACGCTGATCCCAACGCTTCTGCTGAAGGAGCCCTACGCCAGCCGGTTCGAGACCGGGGTGACGCCCGACGCGCTGGCGCGCCTGACACGGACGAGCCGGATGCTCGACGACATCCTGAACCGCATTCCGCTGCGCAGCGCGCCTTACGTCGGCGCTTCGGCCTTCGCTCACAAGGCCGGGCTTCACGCGAGCGCCATCGTCAAGGACCCGACGACCTACGAGCATGTGGCGCCGGAAATCGTGGGCAATGCGCGCATCGTGCCGATGTCGAACCAGGCCGGGCAGTCGAACCTCTTGCGGCGCCTGTCCGAAATGGGGATCGAGGCCGAGAAGGGCGACCCTGCCCTGGGCCGCATCCTCGACACGGTGAAGGAGCGCGAGGCGCAGGGCTTCGCCTACGACAGCGCGCAGGCCAGCTTCGAATTGTTGGCGCGAAAGGGGCTCGGCCTCGCGCAGGACTTCTTCGACGTCGAGCGCTATCGCGTCATCTCGGAGCGCCGGCGCAACGCCAAGGGCGAGATCGTGGTCGAATCCGAGGCGGTCGTGACTATCTCGACCCGCGACGGTCCGGTCACGAGCTACTTCAAGAACGAGCATCCGCAGGAGATGCAGGACGACGGCCCGGTGAACGCGCTGTGGCAGGCGCTGAAGTCGGACCTGGGACCCTGGCAGGCGCGGATCGACGACATGCGGCTGACCGACTTCAAGGTGCGGATCACGCAAGGCGGCACCGAGGCCGTGACGCAGGTGGTCATCGACTTCGCCGACGACGAGGGCCGGGCCTGGGCCACGGTCGGCGTGTCGGCCAACATCGTCGACGCCTCGTTCCAGGCGCTGGTGGACGCGATCGAGTGGAAGCTCGTGCGGGACACGGCGGTGTCCAAGGCGGCGGAGTGAGACCGGGAGCGGGCTGGGGGCTCTGCCCCCGACGGCCTTCGGCCGTCTCCCCCGGGATATTTGGGGACCGATGATGGAGTTGCAGGCCTGCGCCGATCTCGTCGCGAAGGGCGATCCCGATCGTTTCGCCGCCGCGATGGCCGCGCCCGTCGAGGCACGGAAGGTGCTCTTTCCGCTCTATGCCTTCAATCTCGAAGTCGCGCGTGCGCCTTGGGTGGCCTCCGAGCCGATGATCGGCGAGATGCGTCTGCAATGGTGGCGCGACGCCCTGGCCGAGATCGCCTCAGGCGTGCCGGTGCGGCGGCACGAGGTCGCGACGCCTCTGGCCGAGGTCCTGACGCCCGAACTGGCGGAAGGGCTGGACGCGCTGATCGAGGTGCGGAGGTGGGATCTTTATGCCGAGCCCTTCGCGGACGAGGCGGCGTTGCTGGCCTATCTCGACGTCACCGGCGCGACGCTGATGTGGACCGCCGCCGCCGCTTTGGGCGCAGGGGAGGCGACCGAGGATACCGTCAGGCGTTTCGGAAGGGCTGCGGCTCTGGCCCGTTACCTCACGGCAGTGCCTGACCTCGAGGCGCGGGGACGCATCCCTCTGGTGGACGGACGGTCGGAGGCGGTGGCGCGGCTGGCCCGCGAGACGAGGAACGCGATGCCGTCCCGCGCCGCCCTGCGGCGAGCCCTGCCGGGTCTGGCGCGCGCGGCGCTGATCGAGGGCTGGCAGGCGGGCGGCATCCTGTCGCGCGCCACCGCCGATCCCTTGCGCGTCGCCGAGGGCCGGCTGGAGCCAAGCGAGTTTCGCCGCCGCCTGGGCCTTCTGTTCGCCAGCCGTTAGGGCGTCAGCGATCCCAGGGAGAACGTGCGCGGTCCTTGTCGCGCCGCACCTTCGGGACCATCGTGCGCCCCTCGCGATATATCGCGTCGGGATGCGGCGGGTGGCCGTGGGTGCGCCTCCAGAAGGCGGCGCCGCCGCGCTTCTGCCAGAGCGGAAAGGTCAGGACGACCCCGGCCGCGAAGCCGCCCGCGTGCGCCCAGTAGGCGACGCCGCCCTGCTCCGTCGGCGTCATCGACCCTTGCACGAACTGGACGAGGAACCAGAAGCCGAGGACGGTCCAGGCGGGCAGCGGAAAGACCTTGAAGATGATGACGAGGATCACGACCACGTCGACGCGCGCCTTGGGGAACATCAGAAGGTATCCGCCCATCACGCCTGCTATCGCGCCGGACGCGCCGACCATCGGGATGAAGGACCCGGGGTCCGCCATGACCTGAGCCGCCGCCGCAGCGAGGCCTCCTGCGAGGTAGAACAGGAGGAAGCCCAGGTGCCCCATCTGGTCCTCCATGTTGTCGCCGAAGACCCACAGGAACAGCATGTTGCCGGCAAGGTGCAGGATGCCGCCGTGAAGGAACATCGAGGTCAGGAAGGTCTCGGGCGCGGACCACGCCGGCACGAGGCCCCAGGTCATGAAGAAGTCCTGCGTCGCCCGGTCATTGGACAAGAGGCTCCAGTAGGACAGGAAGACCGCGACGTTGATCGCGATGAGCACCCAGGTGACATAAGGCGTGCGCTCGGAGGGGTTGTGGTCGCGGATCGGGAACATGGGTCTCACCCGACAGGGAGGCGCGTCGAAGGTCAAGCATCCTCGGCCCGCGTGACGGCGATGTGACTTGACGGAAGGACGGGGCGGGCTTCAAAATCCGGACGCATGAGACACGCGCTTTTCGCCCTGATCCTGGCCCCGCTCCCCGCCTTTGCGGACTGTCCGCCTGCGCCCGATGTGTCCGAGGCGCAGACCGCGATCCTCGACCAGGTGCGGGCCGCGACGACCGAGATGGAGGCGCGCGCCCTTTTCAACGGGGTGTGGGAGCTTTGGACGCAGGCGCCCGACGAACCCGCGCAGGAGCTTCTGGACCGGGGGATGGAGGCGCGGAATTCCTATGATTTCATCGCGGCTCTCGACGCCCTCGACCGGCTGACGGAGTACTGCCCGGAGTATGCCGAGGGCTTCAACCAGCGCGCCTTCGTCAACTTCCTGCGCGAGGATTTCGAGGCGGCGCTTCCCGATCTGGAAGCGGCGCTCGCCTTGCGGCCCGACCATGTGGCGGCGCTCTCGGGCAAGGCGCTGACGCTGATCGGCCTCGGGCGCGAGGACGAGGCGCAGATCGTGCTGCGGCAGGCCCTGAAGCTGAACCCCTGGCTGCCCGAGCGGCACCTTCTGAAAGAGGCGGGGGGGAAGGACCTCTAGCCCTTGCCCGGCGGTCCCTCGCGGTCTAGGCACGTCGAGGCCGCGCGGGCGTGGCGGAATGGTAGACGCATGAGACTTAAAATCTCTGGGGCGAAAGCCCGTGCCGGTTCGAGTCCGGCCGCCCGTACCAGCCTCAGTAGAAGCGCAGACGCGCCCGTTCAGCCCTGAGCCGCAGAACGCGGAGCTGGAGCGTGCCGATCTCGGCCTGGATCGAGGCGCGGCGCGGATCGTCCGCGGGCAGGGAGGCGAGAGCACTGCGCAGGTCCGACACATCGCTTTCGGCCCGGTCGATGTCCTGTTCGACGTCGTAGAGGTCGAGCCCCCGCGCATTGGCGCGCCTCAGTTCCGGCTCGATCTCGGCCGGGCATACGGGCGACAGGCGGTGGCCGTCGGCGCCTTCCTCCCACGCGCGGCGCGGCGTGCAGTAGGTCTTGAGACCGACCTGGCGACCCTTTTCCCACTCCGACCTGACAGGGGCTATGCCGTACTCGTTGCAGGCGCGCGCATGGATGCGGAGGTAGTCGGGCGTCCGCCCTTCGGCGCCGTCTCGCAGGCCGACCGTCTCCCAGTCGCCGGCGCGGCACTGGTCCTCGGAGAGGGAGGCACAGGCCGACAGGAGCGGCAGAAGCAGTACAGCGGGGAGAAGGAATCGGAGCGGTCTCATGTCGGCGATCCTGCGACGAATGCGCATGTTATGCCATGACAGCGCCGTCAGCCTCGGACGAGTTCCACGAAGTGCCTGATGTTCTCTGCGGGACAGGACCAGTCGCAGACGAGGCGGGCGGGCAGAATCGCGTCGTCGTCGCCGTCGAGCGTGCCCTCCCAGAGGTAGTATTTCGCCCCGGCCTCGTGCAGGCGGCGGTGCGCAGCGCGGGAAAAGCGCGGGAAGAGCATGTTGGCCTGCGGTTCGTGCAGGAAGGATACGCCGGGCGTCTGCTTCAGCGCGCGGGCCAGCCGCTGGCCGACATCGTTCGCGGCACGCGCGGTCGTCAGCCACAGGTCGTCGGTCAGGTAGGCGTCCATCTGCGCGGCAAGGAAGCGGTTCTTCGAGAAGAGGTGTCCGCCCCGCTTGCGCCTGAGCTCGAACTCCCGTGCCTTCGCGGTGTCGAAGATCACGCAGGCCTCGACGCCCATGAGCCCGTTCTTGGTGCCGCCGAAGCTGACGGCGTCGACGCCGGCCTTCCAGGTCATCTCGGCCGGTGTGCAGCCGAGGGCGGCGCAGGCATTGGCGAAGCGCGCGCCGTCGAGGTGGAGGGGCAGGCCATGCGTGCGGGCGACCTGCGCGATGGCCCGGATGCGCTCGAGCGGATAGACCGTGCCGCGCTCGCTGACGCTGGTGATCGAGACGCTGCCCGGCTGGGGCGAATGGACGCCGCCAGACTTCAGCACCTCGATGTCGCGGGCCAGCGCGTCGGGCTCCATCATCGCGTCGCGGCTCTCGACGAGGGTCAGCTTCGCGCCGCCGGTGAAGAACTCGGGCGCGCTGCACTCGTCCTGGTGGATATGCGCCTCGGGCGTGCAGAATACCGTCTCGTAGGGTCGCGTCAGGGTGGCGAGGAGCAGCGCGTTGGCGCCGGTCCCCGTGGCGACGAAGAGGACGGCGGCCTCCGGGGCTTCGAAGACGTCGCGCACGCGGTCGGCGGCGCGGCGGGTCAGGTCGTCGTTGCCGTAGGGCAGGGCCCAGCCTTCGTTGGCGATGGCCAGCGCCTCCATCACCTTGGGGTGGACAGGACCGGAGTTGTCGGACGCAAAACGCATGTCAGAGATCCTCGACGATGTGGTCTTCCCACTCTTCTTCCGGCACCTCGAACTCGGGCACCGTCCAGCCCCGCACCGACTGCCCCTCGGCGTGGACCGTCTCGGAATCGCCCGAGATGAGCGGGTGCCAGTCGTAGAGGCGCTTGCCCTCGTGGAGGAGCCGGTAGGCGCAGGTGGTCGGCAGCCAGTAGGCGACCTTGGGCAGGGTGGAGGGGGTCAGCACGACGCAGTCGGGGACAAACTGCCTGCGGATCGGGTACTGCGCGCAGCGGCAGCTCTCGCCGTCGAGGAGGCGGCAGGCGACGCGGGTGAAGGCGACCTCGCCCGTGTCGGCATCCTCGAGCTTGTTGAGACAGCACTTGCCGCAGCCGTCGCAAAGCGCCTCCCACTCGCGCGCAGTGAGGTTGCGCAGCGGCACGCGCTCCCAGTAGCGGTCTCGGAGACCTTCGCGGTTGATGGGGTCGCTGCCCGGTCGCGGTTCTGGCCCAGAGCGTGTCATGCGTATTTGGCGCAAGATGAAGGAGTCATGGGGAAAGTATCTCCCTCGCCTGCGCGCTGTCGGCGTCCATCTGCGCCACCAGCGCGTCGAGGCTGTCGAAGCGCTCCTCGGGGCGGAGGTAGGTAACGAGGGCGACCGAGAGGTGGGTGCCGTAGAGGTCGCCGCGGAAGTCGAAGAGGTGGGCTTCGCAGTTCGGGCGGTTCTCGCCGAACATGGGCCGCACGCCGATCGAGGCGACGCCGTCGTATTCGCCGGCGTGGTCTCCCGAGAGCACGCGGACGCGGACCGCGTAGACGCCGAATTTCGGCGGATGAAGGCCCTCGATGGACAGGTTCGCGGTCGGGTAGCCCAGCTCGCGGCCGCGCTGGTCGCCGCGTAGGACTGCGCCCTCGATGCGGTGAAGGTGGCCGAGCATCCGCGCGGCCTCCTCGGGCCGGCCCTCGGTCAGCGCCTCGCGGATGCGGGTCGAGGACACGGCCGAGCCGTCGCCGACGAGAGGCGTGACGGTGACGCCGAAGCCGAAGCCGCGGCCGAAATCCGTCAGCATGTCGGTCGTGCCCTGGCGGCCCTTGCCGAAGCAGAAGTCGGCGCCGACGGTCACATGGGCGAGGCCCAGTTGCCCGGCGAGGACATCCCGGGCGAATTCCTCGGCGGTCAGGCCGGCGAGGCGCGCGGTGAAGGGCAACTCATAGAGATGCGCCACGCCAAGCGCTTCCAGCCGGTGGACGCGGGCTTCGGCATTCATCAGGCGGAAGGGGGGCGCGTCGGGGGCGAAGTACTCGCGCGGATGCGGCTCGAAGGTGACGACGCCCAAGGGCGCGGCGGCGGCCTCCTGCGCGATCCTCAGCACCGC
The DNA here is from genome assembly GCF_003970735.1 of Silicimonas algicola. Taxonomy (GTDB): domain Bacteria; phylum Pseudomonadota; class Alphaproteobacteria; order Rhodobacterales; family Rhodobacteraceae; genus Silicimonas; species Silicimonas algicola. The sequence continues at coordinate 2,448,141 of NZ_CP034588.1, read as the reverse complement.
CTGGTGGCCCAGGTGAACGCCATCGAAGTTGCCGATCGCCACCGTCGCGCCCTTGTCGGCGTCGGTCAGGTAGATGGGGTCGCGGTGGATGCGCATGGGGCGGGGGTAACGTGGGCCAGAGGGGCGGACAAGGGGGATATGGACGGCCGGAACGCGCTGCGAGCCGCTTTCAACATGACATTGGACAGAATGCTTGCCGAGGCAGATAGTCTCGCCACACTCGGGGGGGTGAAACATGACACTTCAGGTGATCGGATCGGGATTCGGACGGACGGGAACGAAATCGCTGAAGGCGGCGCTGGAACGGCTGGGGTATGGCCCTTGTCATCACATGCACGAGATCGTCGAGAATCCGGAGCAGGTGGCGCATTGGCAGAAGCTGGCAGCGGGAGGGGACGTCGACTGGCACGAGGTCTTCGCCGGATACAACTCGCAGGTGGACTGGCCGGGGGCACATGTCTGGCGCGAACTGGCCGAGGCCTTTCCGGACGCCAAGGTGGTGCACACGGTGCGGCCCGAGGAAAAGTGGTGGGCCAGTTTCCAGAAGACCATCGGCAAGCTGATGGCGCGCTATCGCGATATTCCCTTGCCGCCGCACATCCACGACATCCTTGAAGCGTGGAATGATCTGGCGGGGAAAGGGACGTTCGGCGGCAAACTTGACGACAAGGAAGTCGGGCTGGCCGCCTTCAGGAAGAGGACCGACGACGTTCGCGCGGCGCTGCCTGCCGACCGTCTGCTGATCTTCGATCCGGCCGAGGGGTGGGCGCCGCTCTGCGCCTTCCTCGGGAAGGACGTGCCGGACGAGCCGTTTCCGCATCACAACCTGAGGGCCGATTTCTGGGAGGTGCTGGGCGGCGAGCCCGCGTGACGGGGCGCCGGGGGGGTCAGTCGAACTTCGCGGACGGCGCGAGCACCGTCGCCTCGCCGACGAGGACCTTCTTGCCGTTGACGAGGCAGCGCGTGTCGAGCTTCACGCGGCGCTTGGCGTAGTCGATCTCCAGCACCTCGACCTCGGCCAGGACCATGTCGCCCGGGCGGACGGGGGCGAGGAAGCGGAGCGTCTGGCCGAGGTAGACCGTCCCGTGGCCGGGAAGCTGCTCGCCGATCACGGCCGAGACGAGGCCCGCCGTCAGCATCCCGTGGGCGATCCGGCCCTCAAATATGGTGTCCTGCGCGTAGGCGTCGTCGAGGTGGACCGGGTTTCGATCGGTCGAGACGCGGGCGAAGAGCTCGATGTCTTCATCCGTGATCTCCTTCCTCAGCGAGCGCACCATGCCCACCTCGAGATCCTCGATCACGATGGTGCCGCGCGGCTGGTTGTCGAGCATCACGATTCTCTCCGCAACAAACGAACCCAAATGGCTTCTGCTGTGAAACTTAATTACTTCGCAGGTGCAGAAAATCAACCCCTCTTATGGTCGGAGGCGGGGTCTGAACGGAATGTTTCGCGAAAAACCGGTGGAATGCGGCAGCCGCGTCGATACTGTCGGTCGGACATGTTCAAGCTGGGGGGCTGAGTTCATGCCGAAACGCCTGCGCGATTTGCTGCTCGGGGCACCCGAGGCGGTGCCCGGAGACTATATCCTCGCCCTTACCGCGGTGGTGGGGCTGATGGCGGCGGTCTTCGTGCGGATGATCTGAGGCGCGCGCCTCCGCGGGTCAGCCTAACGAGTACATCCCGTCGTAGATCGGCTCGAGCGTCTCCTGGTCGAAGAGGCTCGAGACCGACGTCCCGTGCCAGATATTCATGATCGCCTGTGCCAGCATCGGCGCCGTCGGCACGATGCGGATGTTCGTCGCGGCCTTCGTGGCCTCGGACGGCTCGATGGTGTCGGAGACGACGAGGCTTTTCATGGCCGAGGCCGTGACGCGCTCGATGGCGGGACCGGACAGCACGCCGTGCGAGATATAGGCGTGGACCTCCTTCGCGCCGGCCTCCATCAGCGTCTCGGCGCCCTTGCAGAGGGTGCCGGCGGTGTCGACGATATCGTCGACGATGATGCAGACGCGGTCCTTCACGTCGCCGATCACGGTCATCTCGGCGATCTCGCCCGGCTTCTCACGGCGCTTGTCGACGATGGAGAGGGGCGCATTGATGCGCTGCGCCAGTTCGCGGGCACGCGCCACGCCGCCGACGTCGGGGGACACCACGGTGACCTCGTCCATCGTCTTGCGGAAAGCGTGCTTGATATCGAGCGCGAAGATGGGTGCGGCGTAGAGGTTGTCGACCGGAATGTCGAAGAACCCCTGGATCTGGGCGGCGTGGAGATCCATCGTCAGGATACGCTCGATGCCGGCCGAGACCATCATGTTGGCGACAAGCTTCGCGGTGATGGGCGTGCGCGCCTTGGTGCGGCGATCCTGACGAGCGTAGCCGAAATAGGGGATCACGGCGGTGATCCGCGCAGCCGACGACCGGCGCAGCGCATCGGCCATGATGAGGAGCTCCATCAGGTTGTCGTTCGCCGGGTTCGACGTCGACTGCAGGATGAACATGTCCTCGCCGCGGACGTTCTCGAAGACCTCGACGAAGATCTCGCCGTCGTTGAAGCGCTCGACCCGGGCGTCGACGAGGCCGACGTTCATGCCCCTGTGCATCGACATCCGGCGCGCGACGGCCTTCGCCAGCCCCTTGTTGGCGTTGCCGGCGATGATCTTCGGTTCTTCGAGCTGGGGCATTGACGCGCGGACCTCCCTGGACCGCGGAGCGCGGCGGATTCGCAATGTTGACACCGCTTAGCATGTGCCTAGGGTCACGCAAACAATCGAAACCGGGAGGCGGGGCCACATGCCTCACATCGACTATTATCTCACTGTTGTCTCTCCATTCTGCTACCTCGCCGGCACACGTCCTGCCGAGGTCGCGGCGAAGCATGGGGCCACGATCACTTACAAGCCGGTGGATGCCGTCGCCCTCTTCGGACGTACAGGCGGTGTTCCGCTTGCACAGCGCCATCCGTCGCGCCAGGCCTACCGGCTCGCCGAAATTCCCCGCCAGGCGAAGATGCTGGGCATGCCGATCACCGTGAAGCCGGCGCACTTCCCGACCAATCCGGCCCCGGCGGGCTATGCCATCATCGCCGCGCAGAATGCCGGCGGCGGTGACCTAGCAGCGCTCGTCGCGGGCCTGTCGCGCGCCTGCTGGGCCGAAGAAAAGGACGTCGCCGAAGACAGCGTCATCAAGGGCTGCCTCGAGGCGGCGGGCTTCGATCCGGCGCTCGCCGACCGCGGGCTTCTCGCAGGGGCCGAGACCTATGGGACGAACCTCGAGGAGGCGGTGAACCGCGGCGTCTTCGGACTGCCGTTCTTCATCACCGACGACGGCGCGCCGTTCTGGGGCCAGGACCGGATCGACCATCTCGACGCGCATCTCGGAGGGCGGCTCTGACCATGGCGGCGAAGAAACCGCTTGCCCTCATTCACTGCATGCTCGGCCGCGCCTCGAACTGGCGGCCGTTTCTGAACGCGCTCGGCGGAAGCCCGTCGCCGCTTCTGATCGAGCTTCCGGGCCACGGGCTGGCCGCCAAATGGGACGAAAGCCGGGACTATTCGGACCAGGCGATCGAGATGGCGCTGGACGAGTTGCCGTCCGACCCCGTGCCGCTGGTCGGCCACTCCTATGGTGCGGTGCTGGCCCTGCGCATCGCGGTCGAGAGACCCTACCGCGTCAGCTCGCTCGTCCTCGTCGAGCCGGTGTTCTTCGCCGCCGCGAAGGACAGGTGGGCCCATGACAAGGCGATGCGCGACCTCGCGCCCTTCGACAAGAACGTCAAGGCCGCGTCCTATGCGACGGCGGTGAAGGAGTTCCACGCGCTCTGGGGCGACGGGACGGCCTGGAAGGATTTGCCCGCCGAGGCGCGCGCCTACATGATGGAGCGGATCGCGCTCGTGCCTCAGGGCAACAGCCTTCTGCGCGACGACCGGCGCGACATCCTGGGCGAGGGGCGGCTCGAAGAGCTCGAGATACCGGTGACCTTCGTCGATGGCAGCGCAAGCCATCCCGTGATGGCCGAAATCATCCAGTCGCTCGGCGACCGCATCAAGGACGCCGACTGGGCGACTATCGAGGGCGCCGGGCACATGCTTCCGATGACGCATCCGAAGCAACTGGTCGAGGCCGTGAAGGGCCGTCTGTTCGTCTGAGATCAGGCGGCGCCGAGCGCGTCCACGATCCCCCCGAAATCCGCCGCCTTCAGGGACGCGCCACCAACAAGGGCGCCGTCGACATTCGGCACGGCGAAGATCTCGGCGGCGTTCGACGCCTTCACCGATCCTCCGTAGATGATGCGCATTCCTTCGCCGTCGGCACCGAAGCGCGCGGTGAGGCGTGCGCGGATGTCGGCGTGGACGAGGGCGATCTCGTCGGTCGTGGGAACCTTGCCGGTGCCGATGGCCCAGACGGGTTCGTAGGCGATGACGGTATCCTCGGCCGTCGCGTCGTCGGGGAGCGACCCGGCGACCTGACCGCCGACGACCTCGAGGGTGCGGCCCGCCTCGCGTTGCTCGAGCGTCTCGCCGACGCAGACGATGGCGATGAGACCGGCGTCATGCGCGGCCTCGGCCTTGGCGCGGACGAGCGCGTCGTCCTCGCCGTGGTCGGCCCGGCGTTCGGAGTGTCCCACGATCACAAAGGCCCCGCCCGCGTCCCGGACCATCGCCGCCGAGATGTCGCCGGTATGTGCGCCCGAGTCCTTCGGGTGACAATCCTGGGCGCCGGTCTGGACGGACGTGCCGAGCGCCGCGTCCGAGACGCGCGAAAGAAGCGTGGCGGGCGGACAGATCAGGATGTCGCAGCCGGGCGTCGGGTGAGCCGTCGCCAGCGCCTCGATCTCGGCGAGGCTGGCGGCGAGGCCGTTCATCTTCCAGTTTCCGGCGGCAAGCTTCTGCATGGGGCGTCCTCCTCACGGGCTGCGGGCGCGACAATGCGCGGCCAGACGCGAAGGTCAAGCCGCGCGGCTTCTTCTGTCCTGAAATACTCCGGGGGTGCGAGCGCCAGCGAGCGGGGGCGGAGCCCCCGTCGTCTCAGCCCGACGTCGCCTCGCGTTCGGCCGCCAGCGTATCGACGTCCTTGAACTTGATCGACTCGCCGCATCCGCAGGCGTCGGTCACGTTCGGGTTGCGGAACCGGAACGCCGATTCGAGGAGCGAGGTCTCGTAATCGATCTCGGTCCCGAAAAGGAACATCTGCGCCATGGGCGCGATCATCACCCGCGCGCCGTCCTGTTCGACCACCTCGTCCGTGGGATCGACGGTGTCGGCGAACTGCATGGTGTATTCCATCCCGGCGCATCCGCCCTTCTTCAGGCCGATGCGCAGTCCCGAGCGGCCGTCCTTCTCCATCAGCCGCGCGATCTGGCGGACCGCGGCCGGGGTCAGTGTGACCGCCTGCTTTCCGGGAATGGCGAACATGGGGCGTCTCCTTGGGCTTCTTTCGAATCTAGTCGGTCCGGGCGGTCGTCTCAAGGGGTTGGCGGAAGAAGCGCCTCGATCAGGGTCATCGTGCCATAGCCCACGACCATGGCCCAGCCGAACGAGGCCAGCGTGCCGATGATGACGTATTCACCCGCGCGCGTATCCTTCGACGTGGTCTCGAAGCGGAGGACCGACTTGGCCGCGATGAGAAAGCCGATGCCCGCCGGCTGCTCGACGAGGATCAGAAGGAAGATGATCCCGCGCTCGAGAAGCCCGATCAGCCGTCCCCCGTTCGGCAGGCCTTCCGGCAGGACGCTGCGGTCCCAGGGGCTGACGAGGAGGGCGACGACGTGTCCGCCGGCGGCGGTGGCGAAGACCAGGCCGGCGGCGGCGGCCATGAGGCCGGGAAGCCAGGGGATTGCGGCCCAGGCGCCACCCGCGAAAAGACCGGGCGACAGAAGGGCGACGGCAGCGAGGGTCAGAAGATGCGCGCCCTGGTCGGCGAGGAACGAGGCGAGGCGGTTCGGCAGGGTATAGGCCTTGACGATGTCGATCGCGATGTGGACGGCGGCGAGCGCCAGAGGCTCCCAAGCATCGACGCGGCCGAGGGCGGCCTGCGCGGTGACGAGGACGATGGCGAAGTGAAGGAAAAGCGTCCGGGCGCTGCGCTTGGTGGCGACCATGCCCGAGGTCTGGAGCAGGAAATCGGCGACGGCATGAGCGAGGAGGAGCGCGGCGAAGGTCTCGATCATCTCGGCGCAGCCTCTGTGAAGTCATGCGTGGCGAAGGCGTGAAGCGCCTCGTCCAGTGAGGCGACGCCCGAGGCCGCGAGGCGAAGCTGGACCGCTTGCCGCGTGATGCCGAGGTGGCTTGCGATCTCTTCCTGCGTCGTCTCGCCGAGAAGGCTCAGCGCGGCTGCCTCGGCCTGGGCGGGGGACCATCGGCGCATGACCTGTTCGGCGAGCCTGAGCACGGCGTTCTGCCAGACCCCGATGCCATCGCCCGCGATCAGCATGAGCCGCTTGCCCGCCTGGTCGAGATGGTCGCCGGACACGAAGAAGGCGCGTCCCGTCGCATCCGCAAGGTCGGTGCTTCCGAGGCTTTCGACGCTGCCGATCCCGGCCGAGATGCGCGTATCGAGGCCCAGTCCGGCGGCGATGAGGCGAGCGCGAAGGAAGAGCATTGCGTGGAGGACGCGGTGGGGGTCCGACACCACGACCTGCCAGCCGTCGCCGCGATGACGGGTGAAGCGCAGGTCCTCTGACCAGGTCGAACCGAAATCCTTCGCCGCGCGGCGGAGCACGTCCATCGCGGCCTCGACGCTGTCGGACGAGGCGGAGCGAGAAGCGACGATATCACCTGTGAGAACCGCGAAGGCTTCCATGAGCAAGCTTTAAAGCTTGCAATCCGAAAATGCAAGTCAATTTGCTTGCTAATCGAGAATGCAAGCCAAAGGGCTTGCCTACATGAAGCCGAGTTCCAGCCGCGCCTCGTCGGACATCATCTCCATGCCCCAGGGCGGATCCCAGGTCAGGTCGACGTCGACCTGCTTGACGCCTGGCAGGGGCTCGATGGCCTCGGCCACCCATCCGGGCATCTCGCCGGCCACGGGACACCCCGGTGCGGTCAGCGTCATAAGGACGTTGACGGCCCCGTCCTGCGCGATCTCGATCGTGTACACGAGACCCAGATCGTAGATGTTCACGGGGATCTCGGGGTCGTAGACCGTACGGCAGGCGTCGACCACCTGGTCGTACAGCGGGTGATCGGTCGTGGACGGCTTGATCAGCGGCGTCCCTTCCAGCCTGTCGGTCAGTTCGGCGGTCATGTCGGGTCCCGATATTTGTTGACCGAATATATAGGATTTACCAAAGCCCGGGTAAAGGCCGACGCGGGATCTCAGAGAATCTCGGTCAGACCGTCGCACAACGCCTGTGGCGACAGGCTGGACAGCCGCCCGTCGAGGGCGTCGTGCGTTTCGCGCCAGACCGGCGTCGCGGCCGCCAGGACTTCCTTGCCGGCTAGGGTCAGCACAAGCCGGCGCGCGCGGCGGTCGGACTCGTCCGCCGCGACGTCGACAAGGCCCTTGCGCTCCAGCGGCTTCAACGCCGCCGTCAGCGTGGTGCGGTCCATGCCGAGCAGGGGAACGAGGTCCGTGAGGCGCGGCGGCTTGGGACGGTTCAGCCCCATCAGCAGCGAGAACTGGCCATTCGTCAGGCCGAACGGGCGCAGCGCCTCGTCGAAATGGCGCGCAATGACGCGCGCCGCCCGCTGGAGATGCAGGCAGAGGCAACGGTCGCGCACCTCCATCGTGGTCGCGTAAGGCAGGATTTCGCTCTCCATGATTAATAAGTTGATACCAACATAAACGCCTGTCAAGGTGACGGCCGAATCTGAGCGAAAGGATAGGGCGATGCCGTATTACCAGGGCTTTCTTGCCGCAGTACCCGAAGCCAACAAGGAGCGCTACCGCGAGGAAGCGACGAAAGCCTGGGAGTTGTTCAAGGGATTGGGCGCCGTCCAGATGGTCGAGACCTGGGGCGTCGACGTCCCCGACGGAAAGGTCACGTCCTTCCCGATGGCGACGAAGAAGACGGACGACGAGACGGTGATCTTCTCGTGGATCGTCTGGCCTGACCGCGCCACCTGCGACGCCGCGACCCGGAAGATGATGGAAGACCACAGTGCGGCGGCCGAGATGGAGATGCCCTTCGAAGGAATGCGGATGATGTGGGGCGGGTTCGAGGAACTCGTGAACGTACGTGCCTGACTTCGATTTCCACGTTTCGGCCTTCGCCTGGGTCCCCGAGACCTCGCGCGGGTGGGTCAAGTGCCTCCGGCCCAGGTGGGCCTTCGAGGAGGCGGGCTTCGCCTACCGCACGACACGTCTCGGACCGGGTGAGGGCGGTTCGGACGGCTACCGCGCCTGGCAGCCGTTCGGGATGGTGCCCGCCTACGATGACGGTCGGGTGCGCCTGTTCGAATCGGGCGCGATCCTCTTGCGCATCGGCGCCCTGTCCGACCGCCTGCGGGGATGGGACGACGCCGAAGAGGCGACCATAGCTTCCTGGGTCTTCGCCGCGCTGAACACCTTCGAGACGCACACCTCGCGGCTGACCGACGGCCTTCCGGGCGCGGTCGAGGCGGTGTCGCGGCGGCTCGAGGCGCTGGAGGCGGCGCTGGGCGACAGGGAGTGGCTGGTGGAGCGCTTCAGCGTCGCCGACATCGCCATGGCGACCGTCTTGCGCGAGATCGGCGAGACGGCGGTCCTGCGGCGTCACGCGGGTGTCTCGGCCTATCTGGCGCGCTGCCTCGCGCGTCCGGCGTTCGACCGCGCCCTTCAGGCGCAGTTCGCCGATTTCGACGACAGCCGCGTCGCCTGAGCCTCTGGCCTTTCGGGCGCGTCGGGCTTAGTCGAAAGGACGATGACTGAGCGTTTCTCCTTCTCCCTCGCTGCAACAGACGGCAAGGCCCGCACGGGTACGATCCGCACGCCGCGAGGCGAGATCCGCACGCCCGCCTTCATGCCCGTGGGGACGGCGGCGACGGTCAAGGCGATGCTGCCCGAAAGCGTGGCGGCGACAGGGGCGGACATCCTCCTCGGCAACACATACCACCTGATGCTGCGGCCGGGCGCCGAGCGGGTCGCGCGGCTGGGGGGGCTGCATCGCTTCATGAACTGGGACCGGCCAATCCTGACCGACTCGGGCGGCTTCCAGGTGATGAGCCTTGCGGGCCTCCGGAAGCTGACCGAAGAAGGCGTGACCTTCACCAGCCACATCGACGGCTCGAAGCACGAGCTGACGCCCGAGCGGTCGATGGAGATCCAGCGGCTTCTGGGGTCGGATATCGTGATGTGCTTCGACGAATGCCCGGCCCTGCCGGCGGACGCCGCCGCCGTCGAGGCCTCGATGCAGTTGTCGATGAGATGGGCCGAGCGCTCGAAGATCGCCTTCGGGGACCGGCCGGGCCACGCGCTCTTAGGGATCCAGCAGGGCGGCGTCACGCGCGAGTTGCGCGCGGAAAGCGCCGAGGCGCTGAAGGCCATCGGCTTCGACGGCTACGCGGTCGGCGGCCTTGCCGTGGGCGAGGGACAGGAGGCGATGTTCGGCGTCCTCGACTATGCGCCCGACATGCTGCCCGAGGACCGTCCGCGCTATCTGATGGGCGTGGGGAAGCCGGACGACATCGTGGGCGCGGTCAAGCGCGGCATCGACATGATGGACTGCGTGCTGCCGTCGCGCTCGGGCCGCACGGGACAGGCCTTCACGCGTCGCGGGGTGGTCAACATCAAGAACGCGCGCCACGCCGACGATCCCCGGCCGCTCGACGAGGCCTGCGGCTGCCCCGCCTGCCAGGGCTATTCGCGGGCCTACCTGCACCACGTTTTCCGGGCGGGCGAGATGATCTCGGGGATGCTGCTGACCTGGCACAACCTGCGCTACTATCAGGATCTGATGGCGGCGATGCGTGCGGCCATTGCGGCCGGGACCTTTGCGGAGTTCGAGACGACGTTCCACGCCGACAGGGCCGAGGGCGACATACCGCCCCTGTGAAACCGGCTCAGACGACGCGCGGGCGTCCGTCGTCGACCCAGCTGACCCACCGCGTCTGGAGCGGCGTCGCCGCGACCCGCACGGGGACGCGGGCGACACGCGGCAGGACGAAGCCGCGCCAGCCCGACCGATCCCGCAGGATGCGGCCGTGCATCAGGCGGCTGACGAACACGGCGCCGGTGACAACGACTAGAGCCGTCATCATCGGGTTGGCGAGGATGGGATAGCCCAGGTCGGGCACCGCCAGCACGAAGACGGCGAGCGAGAGCCGCGAGACCGCCGCGGCTTCGACCATGAAGCGCATCGACGGCATCACCAGGCAAACGGCGAGCGCCGCGGTTCCGATCACGATTGCGTAGACGGCGCCGATGATGAGCGAGACGTGGATGCCGTGGATGTAGATGTTGGCACGGGCGTAGAACAGGAAGCCTGCGAGGAACGCCAGAGCCACGACGAAGGCGAGACGCCGTCTTTCGCTATGGACGCGGTGCAGCAGGCGTCGTGTCATGCGTCTCTCCGCAAGGCGGGTTTCCAACCGGGGTTCACTGCTAGAGGCGAAACCTGACCAAATTGGGGCGTATTCGTTAATTTTTCCTTCACCTGAACAAAACGGGCCGCAGACGGCATTCGTTCCCGTAGAGCGACAAACCGTCCGCTCTGTGGACGCTCAGGGGAGAGCGCGCTTGCTCCTCGGGCCTGCGGGGGGCATTCTGCGGGCCAATGAGCAGGTGGTTGAAGGCGGGGAAGCCGTCACCACATATAGAGGCCGAAAGCAGGAGAGGGCGGAGGTCGCCGAACTTGGGACCGGACCCTCTTGCAAAGCAAGGAAATCGTATGAACGAACCTTTCACATCGTCGTTCCCCGTCCTTCCCCTGAGGGACATCGTCGTCTTCCCGCACATGATCGTGCCGCTCTTCGTGGGGCGCGAGAAATCGGTGCGCGCGTTGGAAGAGGTGATGAAGGACGACAAGCAGATTCTGTTGTCGAGCCAGAAGGACCCGTCCGTCGACGAGCCGAGCGCCGACGGCATCTATTCGGTGGGTGTCCTCGCCAACGTGCTGCAGCTTCTCAAGCTGCCCGACGGCACCGTGAAGGTGCTGGTCGAGGGCCGCGGCCGCGTGCGGATCACCGACTTCGTCGAGAACGAGTCCTTTTTCGAGGCGAATGCCGAGCCCCTGACCGAGGAAACCGGCGACGAATCCACCGTCGAGGCGCTTCTGCGCTCGGTGGTCGAGGAGTTCGAGCGTTATGCCAAGGTCAAGAAGAACGTCCCCGAAGAAGCGCTGACCCAGGTTTCGGAAACCCACGAAGCGTCCAAGCTGGCCGACCTGGTGTCGGGCCACCTCGGCATCGACGTGGACAAGAAGCAGGGCCTTCTCGAGACGCTCTCGGTCGCCGAGCGGCTCGAGGCCGTCTATGGCATGATGCAGGGCGAGATGTCGGTCCTACAGGTCGAGAAGAAGATCAAGACCCGCGTGAAGTCCCAGATGGAGCGGACGCAGCGCGAGTACTACCTCAACGAACAGATGAAGGCGATCCAGAAGGAGCTGGGTGACGGCGAGGACGGCTCGAACGAGATCGCCGAGCTGGAAGAGCGGATCGAGAAGACGAAGTTCTCGAAGGAAGCGCGCGAGAAGGCCGACGCCGAGCTGAAGAAGCTCAAGACCATGTCGCCGATGTCCGCCGAGGCCACGGTCGTTCGCAACTACCTCGACTGGCTCCTGGCGTTGCCGTGGGGCACGAAGAGCCGCGTCAAGAAGGACCTGACCCGCGCCCAGAAGGTGCTGGACGATGACCATTACGGTCTCGAGAAGGTCAAGGAACGGATCGTCGAATACCTCGCGGTCCAGCAACGCTCGAAGAAGCTGAAGGGGCCGATCCTTTGCCTCGTCGGACCTCCGGGCGTCGGCAAGACCTCCCTTGGGAAGTCGGTCGCCAAGGCCACGGGACGCGAGTTCATCCGCATCTCGCTCGGCGGCGTGCGCGACGAATCCGAGATCCGGGGTCACCGGCGGACCTACATCGGCTCGATGCCCGGCAAGATCATCCAGGCGTTGAAGAAGGCCAAGACGACGAACCCGCTCATCCTGCTCGACGAGATCGACAAGATGGGCCAGGACTTCCGGGGCGACCCGGCGTCGGCGATGCTCGAGGTTCTCGACCCCGAGCAGAACGCGACCTTCATCGACCACTATCTCGAGGTCGAATATGACCTTTCGGACGTCATGTTCCTGACGACGGCGAACTCCTACAACATGCCGTCGCCGCTTCTGGACCGGATGGAGATCATCCCGCTTGCCGGCTACACCGAGGACGAGAAGCGCGAGATCGCGAAGCAGCACCTTCTGGCCAAGCAGCGCAAGAACCACGGCCTGCGCGAGAAGGAATTCGAGCTGACGGACGAGGCGCTGGCCGAGATGATCCGGACCTATACCCGCGAGGCGGGTGTGCGGAACCTGGAACGCGAGATCGCCAAGATCGCGCGGAAGGCGGTGACGCAGATCGTCCGGAAGGAAGTCGACAAGGTCACGGTCACGCCCGACAGGCTCGAGGAATTCCTCGGCGTGAAGAAGTACCGCTACGGTCTGGCCGAGAAAGAGGACCAGATCGGCGTCGTGACGGGCCTTGCCTGGACCAGCGTCGGCGGCGACCTTCTCCAGATTGAAGCGCTGCGTCTTCCCGGCAAGGGCCGGATGAAGACGACCGGCAAGCTTGGCGACGTGATGAAGGAGTCGATCGACGCGGCCGCGTCCTATGTCCGGTCGATCGCGCCCAAGATCGGGGTCAAGCCGCCCAGGTTCGACACGATGGATATCCACGTCCACGTGCCCGACGGGGCGACGCCGAAGGACGGGCCCTCGGCCGGTCTGGCGATGGTGACGTCCATCGTCTCGGTGCTGACGCAGATCCCGGTCCGCAAGGACATCGCCATGACGGGCGAGGTCTCGCTGCGCGGCAACGCCATGCCGATTGGTGGTCTGAAGGAGAAACTTCTCGCGGCCCTGAGGGGCGGCATCAAGACGGTGCTGATCCCCGAGGAGAACGAGAAGGACCTGGCCGAAATCCCGGACAACGTGAAGCAGGGGCTCAAGATCATCCCCGTCACGCACGTCTCGGAAGTGCTGAAGCTTGCCCTCGTGCGCCAGCCCGAACCCATCGAGTGGGACGAGGCGGCGGAAGAGGCGGCAGCGGCGGCCCGGCTGGCCTCGCAAGCCAGCCAGAGTCCTGGCGCCACGGCGCACTGACCGGCACAAGCGACAAGGAAAAGGCGCCCCTCGGGCGCCTTTTTTCGTGTCTCGCTCAGACCGTCAGAGAAGGCTCAAAAAGTCTGGCAGGTGATCGGCTGCCTCGTCCTGCATGTCCTCGGGAAGACGGCCGGCGAAGCCCTCGGCCGGAACGGTCGGGATGCCGTCCGGAACGCCGGGAAACTCGGGCGGTGCCGCCTTGCCGATATGCTGGGCGGCGTGTTCGTCCGCGCGCGGAAGCGCGGCGTCGGGCGGTGTCGTGTCGAAGCGTCCATGATGGCTCTTTCTCCTCTGCTCGGGCCATTTGACTGGTGCGCACAGATTCCCATGTCTGAGAGGCGCAAGGAAAGTGTGCATTCGTGCAGAACACGCGCGGGCTCGTCCCCAGTTGCGTTCCGGACTCAGCCTTCCGCGCGGCGGAGAAGACGCCCCGGCTTGCTCACCCGGCCGCCTCCCACAGGGGCCGCCACGCCCGTCGTGCCGGCGCAGGAGGTCGGCAGCCCGCGCTTCACCCGCACGGCGAGGAAGGCGAAGGCCTGCGCCTCGAGCATGTCGCCGTCGAAGCCGTGGGCCTCGACCGGGACCACCGTGCAGGCGGCGAGGCCGCGGATCAGTTCCATCAGGCCCGGATTGCGGCGACCTCCGCCCGTGACGAGCAGACGCTCGGGCGGTTCGGGGCAATGCTGGAGCGCCAAGGCCACCGCGCCCGCCGTTCCGGCAGCGAGCGTGGCCACGGCGTCGGCGTCCGACAGGCCGGACACAGCCGTGTCCCAACCCTTGAAGTCGTTTCGGTCCAGCGACTTGGGCGGCATTCTTGAGAAGAATGCCTCGCCCGAAAGCAGTTCGGCCAGCACATCCTCGTCGACCTGTCCTGCCCGCGTCAGCACACCGTCCGCATCCATCGGTCGGCCAAGCCGTGTCATGCACAGGTCGTCGATCAGCGCGTTGCCCGGCCCCGTATCGAAGGCGAGAAGCGCGCCGTCCGCCTCGGGCCGGTCGCGGCGCGGATCGACCCAGGTGATGTTGGCCACACCGCCGATGTTGAGGAAGGCGACAGGACGCCGGAAACCAGCCCGCTTCGCCAGCGCGAAGTGGTAGAACGGCGCGAGCGGCGCGCCCTGGCCGCCCAGATGCACGTCGGCGCTGCGGAAGTCCCAGACGACGGGCCGCTCCAGCGTCTCGGCCAGAAGCGCGCCGTTGCCGATCTGGACCGTCAGCGCCCGATCGGGCTGGTGCAGGGTGGTCTGGCCGTGGAAGCCGATAAGCTCGGCCTGCGGAAAACCTGTCAAAAGCTCGGCATGGGCCAGTTCGACCACTTCCGCCGCCGCCTCGACGTCGGGGCCGTCAGCCTGCCCGAGCGCCCGGCGCAGCACGGCACGCTCGGCCTCGGTATAGGGCCGATAGCCGCTCTCGCCGAACTCCGCGACCTTGTGCCCGTCGGTTCGAACCAGCGCACAGTCGACCCCATCGAGCGAGGTCCCCGACATGGCGCCCAATGCCCAGATCGGGCCGTCCCCGCACATGGCTTTCCCTTCCACCGAAGCGCCAGTATAGATGGCGCGCCCCCGTGGCCGAATATAGACGGAACGACATGACCTATCACCCCAAATCCGACTTCCTGGCGACGATCGTCGAGCGCGGCTTCCTGGCCGATTGCTCGGACATCCAGTCGCTCGACGAGGCTCTGATCGCGGGGGTCGTGCCGGCCTATATCGGCTATGATGCGACGGCGAAGTCGCTGCACGTCGGCCACCTGCTGAACATCATGCTTCTGCGGTGGTTCCAGAAGGCCGGGCACAAGCCGATCACGCTCATGGGCGGCGGCACGACCAAGGTGGGCGATCCGTCCTTCCGGTCCGAGGAGCGTCCGCTTCTGACCCCGCAAGCCATCGACGAGAACATCGCGGCGATGCAGACCGTCTTCGCGCGCTACCTTGACTATGGCGAGGCGGCGAACGGCGCGCTGATGCTGAACAACGCCGAGTGGCTCGACGGGCTCAACTACCTCGATTTCCTGCGCGACATCGGGCGGCACTTCAGCGTGAACCGGATGCTGTCGTTCGAAAGCGTGAAGTCCCGGCTCGACCGCGAGCAGTCGCTGTCGTTCCTCGAATTCAACTACATGATCCTCCAGGCCTACGACTTCCTGGAGCTGAACCGCCGCTACGGCTGCCTTCTGCAGATGGGCGGGTCGGACCAGTGGGGCAACATCCTGAACGGCGTCGACCTGACGCGCCGGGTGCTCGACCACGAGATCTTCGGGCTTACGACCCCGCTTCTGACGACCTCGGACGGCCGCAAGATGGGCAAGAGCCAGGGCGGCGCGGTGTGGCTGTCGGCGGAGATGCTCAGCCCCTACGAGTTCTGGCAGTTCTGGCGCAACACGACCGACGCCGATGTGGGGCGGTTCCTGAAGCTCTACACCGAGCTTCCGGTCGAGGAATGCGACCGTCTGGGTGCGCTCGAAGGCTCCGAGATCAACGAGGCGAAGATCCGGCTCGCCAACGAGGTGACGGCGCTCCTGCACGGGTCCGAGGCCGCCGCCGCCGCCGAGGCGACCGCGCGCGAGGTCTTCGAGCGGGGCGGCGTCGGTGACGACCTGCCGACGCTGGAGTTGACCGCCGCCGAGATCGGCGAGGGCATCTCGGCCGCGCAGCTCATCGTGCGCTCGGGGCTCGCGGCCTCCGGCAAGGAAGCGAAGCGCCTGATCGCCGAGAACGGCGCGCGCGTGGACGACGAGCCGCTGACCGACGCGGGGCGGATGTTCGACGCTGCCGCGCTGTCATCTCCGGTCAAGCTTTCGGCCGGCAAGAAGCGGCACGCTCTGGTCAAGATCGCGGGCTAAGGCTTCTTCTGTCCTGAAAATACTCCGGGGGTCGCCTTTGGAGCGCCATTGGTCCGAGCGACAATGGCGACGGCGGCGCCCCGGCTCGCCGCCTCACGCCTCGCGCCAGCCCCAGGCATCGGCGCGGGCCAGGCAGGCCTCGGCTTCCTCGACCGCCGAATAGGTCCCGAGCCCCGTCAGGCTCGTGGCCGCCGCCGCGTGTCCGAGACGGAGGCAGTCGGCATGGGGCGCGTCGCGGTGGAGGCCCAGGAAGACTCCCGCGGCGAAGGCGTCGCCCGCCCCGTTGGCCCCCCGGATCGCGTCCTCCGGCACCTGCACCGATGGCACGAAGAGCGCCCGGTCGACGTTCCGCTGCACCAGCACCGCCCCGCGTGTGAAGTGGACGACGACGAGGTCCATCGCGCCCATGCCGCAGGCGACGTGCGCCGCCTTTTCGCAGGCTGCGCGGTCGGTCTCGCCGTCGCGCAGGGTGTCGATCCCGGTGATCGCCCCGATCTCGAAGTCGTTCACAACGAGCGTCGAGAGATGCGGCAGGCAGGGGATGACGATCTCGCGCAGCCGCTCGGGGGCGACGGTGACGAGTTCCATGTTCGTCTCCATCCCGACTGCGCGGGCGCGCTTCAGGGTGGCGACCCAGCCGTTCGGCTCATCCTGCCAGGGCGCGTCCATCACGGGATGGATGCCGGGCAGCCCCAGGTGGAAGAACCGTGCCGGGCAGTCCTCGACCGCGATGTGGTCGGGCGAGAGGTGCGAGGCGGCTCCCGGGATCAGGATGTGGGTGCGCTGGCCCGAGGCCTGGGACTGGTAGGCGTCCGTCACCTGGGTCTGAATGCCTGGCAGGGTGACGAGGCCGTCGCCGATCCCATGCTCCGCCGCGACCTGACGCAGGTAGTCGCCCTCGCGGTCGTCGCCGACCACGCCGCGCGTCCAGACCGGGACGGAAGGATCGAGCCGCCGCAGGTCGCAGGCGAAGTTGCAGCCATTGCCGCCGCCCGAGAGTTCGAGGCCCGTGACAGTCGCCACCGAATCCTCGCGCGGCCAGCGGTCGACGGTCAGGTTCCGGTCGAGGCACCACGTTCCCGCGGTCAGGACACCCCGTCGCCGCATGGTCCCGGCCTCGCCTACATGTTGTCCTTGAGAAGCGTCTCGGTGACCTCGAGGTCGTCCTTCAGGTCGCGCTTGGGCGTGATCCCGGCCTTCGCGAGATCGTCGTGATAGGCCTTCGTGCCTTCCTCGGAGGACAGCCGCTCTTCCAGCGTCCGGCGCATGGCCTGGACCATCAGGACGGAATCGTCAGCGTAATAGATCTTGCGCCCGAAGAGCGCGACGCGCGCGCCATAGGTCTCGGCCTGCCGGATCAGTTCGAGGCAGTCGCGGGTTGTGCCTGCGCCGCCGCCGAGGATGCCAAAGATCAGGTTCTCGGGGTCGTAGGAGGCGATCTCCTCGGTCGCACGCGGACCGTTGTAGGCGGCCTTGAGGAAGATCGGCCGATCCTGGTGCGACATGCCGGCCAGCGCGCGCGCGATGGCGTCGTTGTTGAAGGCCCAGAAGTCCTTCGTCTTCACGTCCGTCTGCGGGTTGAAGACCTCGAGGAAGTGGCGGACGCCCGCGCCCTCGGCTTCGATCACGAAGCGGTTGTAGGCTTCGAGCGTCGCCGCGTCGCGGGCGAGGTCGTTGTAGAAGGTGATGGCGTAAAGGCCGAGGTCGGCCACCGGGCGCACCCGGCTGAGACGCGCGGTCGAGAAGGGCAGCGCGGGCTCGGCCTGGTAGCGGCCGCCGCGCGCGGACCAGATGTCGCTCGCATCGTTCAGGCGCACCGCGGGCGTCACCTGGCTGCGGGCGAAGACGCCGTCGTTGGTCAGCGCCTCGGCGCTCGACAGCGACATCAGCATGATGTCGACGAGATCCGAGCGAGTGACCTTGACCATGTCCTCGCGATAGGCCGAAAGCGGCTTCCAGCGCCCGTCGTCCGCCTTGCCGGGGGTCTGCATCCCGAAAGCCATGTCGCCGTCCTTGGCGTCGGCAATGATGAAGTCGGCGGGGGTGTAGTCGCCGGCGCGGATCGCGGCGAGCTTGCGGTCGAGACGCTTCTGGCTCAACTGTCGGACCTTTCGGGTTGGGGAGCGGCTGCGGGCGGCTCGTAGTCCGCCGGATCGAAGCTCACGAAGAAACGGTAGCCCAGGTAGATCGCGCAGGCCGCGAAGAGGACGGCCCACGTGGCGTTGCCGCCCTGGTATTCGACCCCGGCCCAGACAGCGCACAGGACCGTCACGACGATCCTCCGCCAGAGCGGGCGGAAGAAGGGATGGCGGACCTCGAAAGCGTTGCGCAAATCCATCGGCGGGCGGTCCTTTCGCGGACGGTCGAAGGTTCGGCGGGCATGCTATCGAAGGCCATGTCCGCCGTCACCCCGTCGTCGCGGGTCAGGCGATTTCAGACACCTTGACCGCGCGGCCTTCGGCGACCGAGATGTTCGCGGCCTCGGCCAGGACAAGGGCCATCAGCCCGTCGTGGCCCGTCGTCGGCGGCGTCGTCTTGTCGTTGACGGCCGTCACGAAGGCCGCGATCTCGGCCTTGTAGGCGGGCATATAGCGCTCGAGGAAGAAGTTCACGAGAGGGCGGCGGGCGAAGCCCTTGCCGTTCGCGACCTGGACGCGGTTCTCGTGGATGTTCTCGGCCGAGGCCATGCCCTTGGAGCCCAGCACCTCGATCCGCTGGTCATAGCCGTAGGTCGCGCGGCGCGAGTTCGTGATGACGCACTGGCGGCCCTTCTTCGTCTTCAGGACCACGTTGACGCTGTCGTAGTCTCCGGCCTTGCCGATCTCCTTGTCGACGAGGACACTGGCCTGCGCGATGACGCTCTCGACCTCGTCGCCCAGCATCCAGCGGGCGATGTCGAAATCGTGGATCGTCATGTCGCGGAAGATGCCGCCCGACCGCTTGATGTAGTCGATCGGCGGGGCGCCGGGATCGCGCGAGACGACGGTGACCATCTCGACCTTGCCGATCTCGCCCGCCTCGATGGTGTCGTGAAGCGCGCGGAAGTCGGGGTCGAAGCGGCGGTTGAAGCCGATCATCAGGGTGGCGCCCGTCTCCTCGACGACCTTGAGGCAGGAGCGCACGCGCTCGACCGAGAGGTCGATCGGCTTTTCGCAGAACACGGCCTTGCCGGCGCGGGCGAACATCTCGATCTGGTCGGCGTGGAGGTCGGTCGGCGTACAGATCGCCACGGCGTCGATGTCCTTCGCCTGGACGCAGTCCTCGACCGAGCGGATTTCGCAGCCGTAGGTGTCGCGCACCGACTTTGCCGCCTTCTTGACGGGGTCGTAGATGGCGACGAGCTCGGCGCCGGGCGTCTCGGAGATGGCGCGGGCGTGGACCTGTCCGATCCTGCCGGCACCGAGAATGGCGAAACGAACGCTCATGAAATCCTCCCTGAAAAGCGGCATCCCGGTCGGGATGGTCGCGCCCTTCTGTCCGCGCCGCCGCGCGTCCGTCAAGGCGGCTTGCACGGGTGGTTTCATTTCATGTCATTTCCGCTCAGCCGCCCGTCGCACGGCGTGTCTTCCTCCCGCCGCCGATCCGGTCTACCCCAAGGGTCATGTTCGATCTCACCCGCCTGTCCGACCTCGCCTCGGCACCCTTCGACACGATCATCGACGTGCGCTCGCCGTCCGAGTTCGCCGAGGATCACCTGCCCGGCGCGATCAGCCTGCCGGTCCTGTCGGACGAAGAGCGCGCGCGGGTCGGGACAATCTACGTGCAGGACAGTCCCTTCAAGGCGCGCAAGATCGGCGCGGCGCTGGTGGCTCGAAACGCGGCTGCGCATATCGAAGGGCCACTTTCGGGGTTCGACGGCGGCTGGCAGCCCTTGGTCTACTGCTGGCGCGGCGGGCAGAGGTCGGGTTCCTTCGCGTCGATCCTCGCGCAGATCGGCTGGCGGTCGGACGTCGTCAAGGGCGGCTACCAGACCTACCGACGCCTTGTCGCGCGGCGGCTCTACGACGATCCGCTGCCGTCGCCCGTGATCCTTCTCGACGGCAACACGGGCACGGCGAAGACAGAAGTGCTGACCCGCCTCGCCTCGCGCGGCGTCCAGTCCATCGACCTCGAGGGGCTTGCGAACCATCGGGGCTCTGCCCTTGGCGAGCGGGGCGGGCAGCCGGGGCAGAAGATGTTCGAAAGCCGCCTGGCCTCCGCAATCGAGGCGCTGGACCCCGCGCGTCCGGTGGTGATCGAGGCCGAGAGCAGCAAGGTCGGTCGCCTGAACATGCCGCCGCGCCTCTTCGCGGCGATGAAGGCGGCGCCGCGGATCGAGATCTCGGCGCCCGTCACCGCGCGCGCCGAATACCTGACGCGCGCCTATGGCGATCTCGTCGCGGACGGAGGTGCGCTGGACGACAGGCTGGACCTTCTCGTCAGGCTCCAGGGTCGCGAGCGGGTGGAAGGCTGGAAGACCCTGGCCCGCGAGGGAGGGCACGAGGCGCTGGCGGCCGAGTTGATCGACCTGCACTACGACCCGCGCTACCGCAAGGTGCGCGAGCGGATCGAAGGGGAAGTCCTCGAAGTCATCAGGGCCGAGACGCTCGACGAGGCAGGCATCGACGCCATCGCCGACGAGGTGGCAAGGATCGCGAAGGCCTAGCGCCCGGCGAGGGTGACGTGGCCCTTCGCGGTCATGCGCCCGATCCGTGCCGCGTCGTGGCCCATGGCGCGCAGGTCTGCGACAGCGCTTTCCGCCGCCGCCTCCGGGACGGCGGCGAGGAAGCCGCCCGCCGTCTGCGGATCGAAGAGAAGCGCGCCGCGCGCCGTTGACGGGACCGTCGCCTCGACCGCCGCACGGTTCGCGGCCCAGATCGACGACCGGACGCCCGCCTCGGCCAGCGCCGTCGCGCCGGGAAGGAAAGGGACAGCGGCAAGGTCGATCTCGGCCGAAAGCCCGGAGGCCCGCGCCATCCGGGAAAGATGTCCAGCCAGCCCGAAGCCGGTCACGTCCGTCATCGCATGCGCGACCGTCGCGAGCCGCGAAGCCGCGTCGCCCTGCGTCCGGCAGAGGATGTCGAGTGCCGCCTTCACGTCTCGGCCGTGGGCCTTCAGTTCCATCTCGGCAGCGAGGATCGTCCCCGAGCCTATGGGCCGGGACAGGATCAGCGCGTCGCCCTCGCGCGCGCCGGAAATGGTCAGGGCCGAGCGGTCGAGCAGGCCCGTCACCGTAAACCCGATGGACAGTTCGGGTCCGAGCGTCGTGTGCCCGCCCGCGATGGCCGCGCCTGCCTGTGCGAAGACCTCGCCCGCGGCGGACATGATCTCGGCCAGCCAGCCTTCCTGCATCCTCTCGGCCATCCGGGGCAGGGTGATCTGCGCCAGCGCCGCCTGCGGGGACGCGCCCATGGCCCAGACATCGCCGAGCGCATGAAGTGCTACGATGCGCGCCATGACGTAAGGATCCTCCCAGACCGCGCGCAGGTGATCCGTCGTCAGCACCTGGCGTACACCGCCGATCCGAAGGACTGCAGCGTCGTCGCCAGCGCCGGTCTCGATGTCGTCGCGCGCGAGGTCGGGAAGGGCGGCCAGCGCCCGGTCGAGCGCGCCGGGCCCGACCTTCGCGCCGCAGCCGCCACAGAGCGGCTTCGGGCCAAGCGCCTCGGCCACGCCGTTGGCAACTTCCTCCGGCAGGGGAGGCGGAGCCATCGGCGTCAGGTCACCGAGCTTTTCCATGAAGGCGCGGTCGATGCGGTCTTTCAATGTCCAAGCCCAGTCGCCCGAGATCGCCCGGTTCCACTTGTCGGCGACCGCTGCCTTCCGTCCGAGAGAGACGAGCTTCAGATAGTGCTTCTGCGGCCGGAAGGGCTCCAGCGCCTCGCCGGTCAGCGCCGCGCGGATGTTTCGCGTCAGGACGGGCGCGGCACGCACGGCATAGACGCCGGCCTTTGGGCGGGGGCTTTGCGAGAGGTGGGCGCAATCGCCCACGGCAAAGACGGCGGGATCGGTGACCGACCGCAGGGTCGCGTCGACAGTGACGTATCCCTTCGTCAGGTCGAGACCAGTCGTCGACAGCCAGTCATGCGGCCTCGCCCCCGCCGCGCCGACGGTCAGCGCCGCCGCCACGGTTCGGCCATCCGAGAGGGTGACGCTCTCCGCCTCGATGCGCTCCACGCGGACGTTCTCGATCAGGTCGATGCGCGCTGCCGCCAGTTCGGACAGGAGCCGCTCCCGCGCAGGGTCGGAGACATCTCTCAAGGCCCTGTCCGCCTCGATCACCGTCACCGCACCGCGTCCCGAAAGCGCATGATGCATGGCGAGCGCAAGTTCGACGCCCGCGACGCCGCCGCCGATGACCGCCACCGGGCCGCCTTCGTCCAGGTGGCGTGTCCAGCGGTCGGCGTAGGGGCCGAGGGGCTTCGCCGCGATGGCGTGGTCGCCGAAGCCCGGAAGGTCGGGCATATCGGAGGTGATGCCGATGTCGAGCGACAGAAGGTCGTAGCGCACGGGCGGGCGGCCGACGACGTCCACTGTCTTCGCGGAGAGGTCGAGACCCGAGGCGAGACCGAAGATCAGCCGGGCGCCGGCGAAGCGCGCCAGGCGGACGATGTCGATCTCGAGGTCGTCGCGGGCGTAGTGGCCGGCGATGAAGCCGGGGAGCATTCCCGTATAGGGCGCGGTCGGCTCCGGCGTGATGACGGTGAGACGCGCTCCGGGCAGGGGGTCCATGCCCCACCGCTTGAGCAGCAGCGCATGCGCGTGACCGCCGCCGACGAGGACGACCTCTTGCGCGAGGGGAAGCGGGTGCGGGTGCATCTGGCCTGCCTAGCCGCTCTCAGTCGTCTTGGCGAGGCGGCGCATAGCCGCTCATCTCGAGATAGCCCCGCCCCTCGTGCGTGCCGGTCACGGCGACCGGACCTTCCCAGTAGGGAATGCGCGTCCGCATCCAGCTGTCGTCGCGCAGCGCCTCGACGCGGATGTCGAGATCGCGCTCGGGCAGGGTGATCTGCCAGTCGACGGGAACCTCGCGGCCCTCGACCTCGGCGATGCGCAGGGGCGTCATCGTCAGCTCGCCGGGCTCCAGCGGGTCCGGCGTGCCGTCGGGCGCGATCCAGGTGCCGACGGTATAGGCGCCGCCGTCCGCCTCGCGCAGGCGATACCCCATGAGGCGATGGCCGTCGTCGAGGTGCAGTGAAATCCAGTCCCACCCGGTCTGCGATCCCGTCAGCGGCTGCGACGACCATTCGCGGTCGAGCCAGGCCTCTCCGCTGACCTCGACCGGGCCAGAGGGCAGCGTGATGGTGCCCGTCACGTCGTAGAACGGCTGCAAATAATAGTGGCTGGCCTGTCCCGCCTCGGACTTCACGCTGAAGCCCTCGACACCCTGCGGCACGAAGGGACCATCCGCGTCCAGCCCCAGGTCGTAGGCCCAGTCCGCGCCCTGCGCCGTCAGGGTGACCTCGGACAGCGTGGGGCCGGCCATCCGCCATTCGTCGATCCAGGCCTCGAAGGGCTCGGCCTCGACGCCCGCCTGTCCGATGCCGCCTCGGGCCAGGCGCTCGGCCGAGACGTGCCCGTCCGGCGTCGAAAGGGCGGCATGACCCATCCAGACCTGCCTGTCGGGGTCGCCTCCGGGCGCCAGGGCATTGCGGAAGAGCGTCCATTGGACGCCATAGGTCTCGCCGTCCGCGCCATCAAGGGTGGCGGTGACGTACCACCATTCGATGCGGAAATCGGGGTGGGGTCCGTGATCCTCGGGGAAGACGAAGCGCGTCGCGGGGTCGGGCAGGGCATAGCCGTCCGCGTCGGAGCCCAGCCCCGCGAACCCCTGCGCGAACCCCGCCAGGGGCAGAAGCGACAGGACAAAGGCGAAGGCTCTAGCGTTCATGCGTGAAGACCCGGATCAGGTCGGCGGGCGGACGGCGGGCCAGTTGCACTGCTGGCCACAGACCGGCAAGTGCGGCCGCCGCGAGCGAAAGAAGCCCAAGCCACAGCCATTGGAGGGGATAGACGAACATGGGCAGGCGCCAGCCGAAGGCCTCGACGTTGATGACAGCGAGCAGGATCCAGGCCAGACCGAGGCCCACGGGCACCGACAGCACGAAGGTCAGCGCCGCGAGGACGAGCGCGCGCAGGAACTCTATCCGGGCGAGGCGACCGCGCGTGAGACCAAGCGCCCAGAGAGGCGCAAGCTGGGGCAGGCGCATCGACGCCAGCGTGAGGAGGCTCGTGAGGATCGCGACGCCCGCCACGCCGAGCGTCAGCACGTTGAGCGCGCCCGTGACCGCGAAGGTCCGCTCGAAGATCGACAGGCTGAACGCCTTCAGCGCGGCCTGGTCGGTCATCGCATCGGCGGGGAGACCGAATTCGCCTTCGAGCGCACGGCGCAGGTCGTCGGTTCCGCCGTCGCCGACGAGGACGCCGAAGTCGGTGCGTTCTGCCTCGGGATAGCGGTCGGTCAGCACCTGGAGCGGGATCACCACCTGCCCGAGCGGATTGCCGTAGTCGCTGTAGACGCCGAGGATTTCGTCGCGAAAGCCGCCGGGCAGGTCCAGCAGGTCGCCGGGCGACAGGTCTTCGCGCCGCGCGAGCTGCTCGTTCACGAGGACGCCTCCGCCCCGGCCCATCCGCGCCCATGTCTCGGGGAGGGAGGCGAGAAGCGGCCATGTCCGGGCATAGATCGGGTGATCGGCCATGCCGTAGATCTCGGTCGGAGCGCCCAGGATGTCGCCCTCGGTGTTCCAGATCGGCAGCACGCCTTCGGCGCGGGCCTCGAGGAACGTGCGCAGCCGACCCCCTTCGGCGTCGTCGCGGGCGCTGACGTAGAGGTCGCTCACGAGCCTCTGGTCGAGCCAGCCGGTGAAGGTCTGCCGGAAGCTCGACACCATCGTGCCGACGCCGATGTTGGCGGAGAGCGCCAGCATCAGCGCCATCAGCGCCAGCGACAGGCCGGGAAGCTGCTGGCGGGTATCGGCCCAGAACCACTCCGACAGGGCCGTCCGCGCGCTGCGCCCCGCCAGCGCCACGAGGCCGGACAGCACCGCTGGGAGCGCAAGCGCCGCGGCGAGGAGGACGCCGCCGAGCAGGACGAAGCCGCCGGCGAGGCCGCCCCCCGCGACGAGCGCGAGGCAGGCGAGCGCCAGGCAGAGCCCGGCCAGAAGAAGCTGGGACCGGATCGCCCGGCCCGACACCATCGCCCAGGCGCGGGGTCGCGCGGGGGCGAGGGGCGGCATGCGCGCGACCCGCAACAGGCCGCCCGCCGCAGCCAGCGCCGTGCCGAGGCAGGCGATGACGAGACCGGAGAGCCACCAGGCGGGCGAAAGCGTCAGCGTGCCTTCGACGCTGGCGTCGTATAGGCCGCGCAGTGTCGCGGCGACGTCTGGCAGAAGGCTTGCGGCGATAATGTAGCCGAGAAGGATGCCGATGGCGCCCGCGATCACCGCGAAGATCAGAAGCTCGATGGTGAGTAGGCCGACGAGCGTGCCGGCCGGGACGCCGAGCGCGCGCAGGGTGCGGAAAACCGAGCGGCGCTGTTCGAAGGCGAGGCCGACCGCGCCGTTGACGATGAAGAGACCGACCGCGAAGGACAGAAGTCCGAAGGCGGTCAGGTTGAGATGGAAGCTGTCGGTGAGGCGCCCTAGGTCGTCGGCGGTCTGCGGCTCGCTGAGGGCGAGGTCCGGCGCCGCCTCGTCGAGCGGGGCCTGACGCAACGGTTGAACGGGGTCTATCAGCAGACGCGAGTATCCTTGCTGCCCGGTCAGTTCCGCGGCAACGGTGAGGTCTGTCAGGACGAGGCCCGACGCCAGCCCCTCGCGCGGGACGACACGGTCGCCGAAGGCCGACAGCCGCCCCGCCGTGACAGGATCGGCCAGCATGTCGCCGCCCGCCGCGACGAGGCCAGCGAGGTCGTCCGTGTCGAGCGACCCGGCGGCGGGCGACGCCTCGGGCAGGGTAAAGGGGTCGACGCCCAGAAGCCGCACGCGGCCCCGGTCGCCCTCGATCCAGCCGTCGATGACGGGGCTGACCAGCCAGCCAGCGCGGCGGAGGGCCACGTAAGTCTCGACCGGGATTGGTGCCGCGGCGGGGGCGGTCAGGGCCGAGACGCCTCCGCCGCCGAGGACGTCGGCTGCCGCGGCATAGCTTTTCCGCGCTTCGGCGTTGATCGCCTGCACGCCCGACCAGAGCGCGGTGGCGAGGGCCAGGCCCAGGATCAGGGTCACGAGCTGGAACGGCCGCCGACGCCAGTGCGACAGGAGGGCCGAGAGGACGGTGCGGATCATCGGGCGGGCGAGGGGGCTCTGCCCCCGCCTCCCTGCGGGCGGCCCCCCGACGTATTTGACGGCCGATGGAAGCGTCCCGTCATGCCAGGCGACCCCGGCTGAGGTGCAGGCGGCGGTCGGCGCGGGCCGCGAGCCTCTGGGAATGCGTGGCGACGAGAAGGGCGGTGCCCTCGGTGCGGGCGAGCGAGACGAGAAGGTCCATCACCGTGTCGCCCGTCGCCTCGTCGAGGTTGCCTGTCGGCTCGTCGGCCATGAGAAGGCGCGGACCGCCCGCGACCGCGCGGCCGATGGCCACGCGCTGCTGCTGCCCGCCGGAAAGCTCCTCGGGGTATTTCGCCAGGTGATCGGTCAGGCCCAGCCGAAGGGCGAGAGCGTCAAGCTGCGCCTCCTCGGCCCGCCCGGCGAGGCGCGCCTGGAAGGCCAGGTTGCGAGCCACGGACAGCGAGGGGATCAGGTTGAACTGCTGGAAAACGATGCCGATGTCGCTGCGTCTCAGGGCGGCGCGACCCCTGTCGTCCATTTCGGTCAGGTCCTGGCCGTCGATCAGCACATGGCCGATGTCGGCGGGCTCGAGCCCGGCCACGACATGAAGAAGGGTCGACTTGCCCGAGCCGCTTTCACCCGTGAGCGCCACGATCTCGCCCCCCTCGACGTCGAGAGAGATCCCGTCGAGCACGGGGCGCTCGGCCCCTGGGAAGCGTTTGACGAGATCGCGAACGGCAAGAAGCATGTGGCGGAGGTTAGCCTGCATTCGCGCGAAGGACAGGGGAAGGACGGCAGGTGAGACGCTGTGGCGCGGACGCCCTTGCGTCAGACCGCTTCGAGCATCCTCCAGAGCCCGATTCCGAAGGCCAGGCAGCCGACCGCGAGGCTCATCGGCCGGCGCGGGATGCGCGAGGCCATGTAGCCGCCCACGGCCGCGGCGGGCAGGCCTCCGGCGATCAGGCCGACGACCGGGCCCAGCACCGTATGAAGACCGCCGTCATCGCCCCAGTGGCCGCGGCTGAACGTGATCATGAGCGTCGCGAAGACCGCCGCCGATACGGCAAGCTCGGCGGCGCAGGACGAGCCCACGGCCTTGCGCGGTGGGTAGCCCGCGCCGAGAAGGCCCGTGGTCACGATCGGGCCCCAGCTTCCGCCGATGCCCTCGATCAGACCGCCCGCCCCGCCGATGGCCCAGGCGGGCGCGAAGGCGACGACCGAGGGCGTCCGCCCGAGGATGCCCCGGACGAAGATCAGGATGCCCATCATCATCAGGAAGACCGAGACGAGGATCACGACCGCCGGGCTCTTGAGGTGCGACAGGAGGAGGGCGCCGAGGACGCCGGTCGCCACGCCAGACACCGTCAGCCGCGTTAGAACGTGGCGGTCGATGTTGCCGAAGCGCATGTGCGAGAGCGCCGACACGAGGCCTGTCGGCAGCTTGGCCGCGTTCACGGCGGCCGAGATCAGCGGCGGCGACACGCCGCCCGCAAGGAGGATGGAGGAGGAGATGAGGCCGAAGCCCATGCCGAGGGAGGCGTCGATGAGTTGGGCGCAGAAGCCCACGACGGCAAACAGCAGAACGGTGTCCAAGATGCGACTCGCGCGGGGGATACGACCGGTGACGCTACGCTTGCGCTCGATCCCCCACAACGGGCATCGGTGCCTTCCGCCCCCTGCGTCCCGGCGCTAGTCTGCCGCCCATGACGAACGCCCCCCGATTCATTCACCTGCGCGTCCACACCGAGTATTCTCTGCTGGAAGGGGCCGTGCGGCTGAAGAAGCTGCCGGGTCTCTGCCAGAAGGCCGGGATGCCCGCCGTCGCGGTCACGGACACGAACAACATGTTCGCGGCGCTCGAGTTTTCCGTCTCGGCGATGGGGCAGGGCATCCAGCCGATCGTGGGCTGCCAGATCTCGGTCGCCTACGAGCGGCCTGCGCCGGGCGACAAGCCGGTGCCGCCCGCGCCGATGGTCCTGCTGGCGCAGAACAAGGCGGGCTACCAGAGCCTGATGACGCTGAATTCCTGCCTCTATCTGCGCGATGCCGACGCACCGCATGTCACCCTCGAGGACCTCGCCGCGAATGCCGAGGGGCTCATCTGCCTGTCGGGCGGTGCGGACGGGCCGGTCGGACGGCTTCTGCAGGCGGGACACGCGGCCCGTGCCGAGGCATTGGCGCGGCGCCTGTCGGAAATCTACCCGACGCGGTTCTATATCGAGCTGCAGCGCCACCCCGGCGAAGGCGGGCAGTTGCCCGAGGCCGAGCGCCTGACGGAACGCCCTGCCATCGAGATGGCATACGCGATGGAGCTGCCGCTCGTCGCCACGAACGACGTCTTTTTCCCCGATGCGAAGATGTACGAGGCGCATGACGCGTTGATCTGCATCGCCGAAGGCGCCTACGTCGATCAGCAGGCGCCACGCCGCAGGCTGACCCAGCAGCACTACTTCAAGTCCGCGCACGAGATGGCGGCCCTCTTCGCCGACCTGCCCGAGGCGCTGGAGAATACCGTCGAGATCGCGCGCCGCTGCGCCTTCGCCGTCGAGACCCACGAGCCGATCCTGCCGCGCTTCGCCGACGACGAGGTCGAGGAGTTGCGGCGTCAGGCGAAGCAGGGGCTCGAGGCGCGTCTTGCGGTGATCGAGCCCGCCGCCCCGCGCGCGGACTACGACGCGCGGCTCGAGTTCGAGCTGGGCATCATCGAGGGCATGGGGTTCCCCGGTTACTTCCTGATCGTGGCGGACTTCATCAAGTGGGCGAAGGATCACTCGATCCCCGTCGGGCCGGGCCGCGGCTCGGGCGCGGGCTCGCTGGTGGCCTATGCACTGACCATCACCGACCTCGATCCCCTGCGCTATTCGCTTCTTTTCGAGCGGTTCCTGAACCCCGAGCGCGTGTCGATGCCGGACTTCGACATCGACTTCTGCATGGACCGGCGCGAGGAGGTGATCCGCTACGTCCAGGGCAAGTACGGCGCCGACCGGGTCGGCCAGATCATCACCTTCGGAGCACTTCTGTCGAAGGCGGCGGTGCGGGACATCGGGCGCGTGCTCCAGATGCCCTACGGCCAGGTCGACCGGCTGTCCAAGCTGATCCCGGTCGAGGGCGTGAAGCCCATGTCGATCGAGCGCGCTCTGGCCGAGGAGCCGCGCCTGCGTGAAGAGGCGCGGTCGGAAGAGGTCGTCGACCGGCTTCTCACCTACGGCCAGCAGGTCGAGGGTCTGTTGCGGAACGCTTCGACCCACGCCGCCGGTGTGGTGATCGGCGACCGGCCGCTGGACCAACTCGTGCCGCTTTACCGCGATCCGCGGTCCGATATGCCGGCCACGCAGTTCAACATGAAGTGGGTCGAACAGGCGGGACTGGTGAAGTTCGACTTCCTCGGCCTCAAGACCCTGACCGTGATCCAGAACGCCATCGAGCTGATCCTTGCCTCGGGGCGCAGGCTGCACGAGGCGGCGGACGGCACCCGGCTTTACGAGCCGGAGGCGGGCACCGAGAACGACATCGGGCTTATCCCTCTCGAGGACGAGAAGACCTACGAGCTTTACGCCAAGGCCCGCACGGTCGCGGTGTTCCAGGTCGAAAGCTCGGGCATGATGGATGCGCTCCGGCGCATGAAGCCCACCTGCATCGAGGACATCGTGGCGCTTGTGGCGCTCTACCGGCCCGGTCCGATGGAGAACATCCCGCAATACTGCGACGTGAAGAACGGCCGCGCCGAGCGCGAGCGTCTGCACCCCTCCATCGACCATATCCTGGACGAGACGCAGGGCATCATCGTCTATCAGGAACAGGTGATGCAGATCGCGCAGGAGATGGCGGGTTATTCGCTCGGCGGCGCCGACCTTCTGCGCCGCGCCATGGGCAAGAAGCTTCAGTCCGAGATGGACAAGGAGCGGCCGAAGTTCATCGCGGGCGCCAAGACCCACGGGGTCGACGACCGCAAGGCGCTGGAGGTCTGGAACCTTCTCGACAAGTTCGCCAACTACGGCTTCAACAAGTCGCACGCCGCCGCCTATGCCGTCGTCAGCTACCAGACGGCCTGGCTGAAGGCGAACCACCCGGTCGAGTTCATGGCAGGCGTGATGAACTGCGATCTCCACCAGACCGAAAAACTGTCCGTCTATGCCGAGGAGGTTCGCCGGGGCCTCGACATCGCCATCGTGCCCCCTTGCGTGAACCGGTCGGAAGCCTCCTTCTCGGTCCGCGACGGCAAGCTGGTCTATGCCCTTGGCGCGCTGAAGAACGTGGGGCTCGACGCGATGCGGCTGATCGTCGAGGGGCGGGGCGGGCGACCCTTCTCGACGCTTTATGACCTTGCCCGACGCGTCGACCTGAAGCGAATCGGCAAGCGGCCGCTCGAAATGCTGGCCCGCGCTGGGGCCTTCGACGAGCTCGATCCGAACCGGCGGCGCATCTTCTCGTCGCTCGACGCGCTGACCGCCTATTCAGCGGCGATCCACGAACAGAAGGGCAGCGCGCAGGTCTCGCTTTTCGGCGAGGCGGGCGACGACCTGCCCGAGCCGCGTCTGTCGCCCATAGACGACTGGCTGCCGAACGAGAGGCTGGCGCAGGAACAGGCGGCGATCGGCTTCTACCTGTCCGGCCACCCCCTCGACGACTATGCGGTCGCGCTGAAGCGGAAGGGGATGTTGACGCTGGCCGAGCTTCAGGCGAAGGCCGAGCGCGACGGCGCGGCGGTCGCCCGCGTGGGTGTCATCGTCTCGGGGCTTCAGGAGCGGAAATCGGGGCGCGGCACGCGCTTCTTCCGCATGAACATCTCGGACCCCACTGGGCAGGTGTCCGGCATGGCGCTTTTCCCGGACGACTTCGACACCATCCGCCGCGTGTTCGAGCAGACCCACCAGGTCGTGATGACGCTTGAGGCCCGCTTCAACGAAGGTCAGTTCGACCCCATTGCGCGTGGCGTGACCCCGATCGAGGGACTGGTCGCCGATGGCATGGCCGCGGGACTCAACGTGATGATCGACACGCCTGACGCCGCCGTGCTGATCCAGTCGGTCCTCGGGCGCTTCCGCGAGGATGGCTCGATCCGGGCGCGGGGGCCGGTGCGGATCACGGCGCTTGCGGTTCCGCTTGGCGGGGCGCCGCAGGACGTGCCGGTGGACATCGGCGACGGCTGGCCCGTGTCGCCTCAGATCAAGGGGGCGCTGAAATCCCTGCCGGGCGTCGTGGCGGTCGAGGAACTGGCCTGACGCCTCAGTCGAGGTCGACGCCGCCGTAGCGTCCGCCTGCGAAGATCAGGGGTTCGCCCCGCTGTCGCGTCACGGCGAGCACGAGCCCGACGACGATGGCGTGGTCGCCCGCGTCGTGAACCGCCTCGGACGCGCATTCGAAGCGGGCGAGGCAGCCGTCAAGCTCTGGCACGCCCGCCGCATCCTCGCGCCAGTCGAGACCTTCGAAGGCCAGCCCTTCGGAGGCGAAGCGGCGGCAGAGGGGCTGCTGGTCGCGGCGCAGGACGTGGATCGCGAAGCGCTTGGCCCGAACGAAGGCGTCGAAGCGGGACGAGGATTTCGCCGGGCACCAGAGGACGAGCGGCGGATCGAGCGACACCGAGGAGAAGCTGTTCGCCGTGATCCCGAGCGGGCCGTGCGACGACCGGCATGTGACGACGGTCACCCCGGTCGCGAAGGCGCCAAGCGCCTCACGGAAGTCGGTCTGCGAGTCGGGGCCGGGAACGAAACGGATCATGTAGCGGACATTGGGGCTCGGTTCCCAAGAGTAAAGTCGGAAGGCGCGGGAAGTAGCGGATTGACTGCGGCCGCGTCCGCGAAGGCACGAAAAGCGGCGATTGTCGCATCCGGACAACCCGTTCCGGCAATGTTTCGGAAGCCAACCCGCGTTCGGTCGTATTTGATCAAGGTCTGTCCAGCGACGGTCATCGCATCGGCGCGTCTCCGATGCCGCGGAGCGCCCTCGCCGTGTCGCGAAATGACGTGACGCACCCTGCGCCGCCTTGCAGGCTGACCCCAAAACGCCGGCCCATGCGCCGGACCTGGACGGGGGACGGCATGAGGACGAATGTGCGCGTGGCGGTGATCGGCGGCGGCGTCGTCGGCTGTTCGGTGCTCTATCACCTGACCAAGCTCGGCTGGTCCGACGTCATGCTGATCGAGCGCTCGGAGCTGACCAGCGGGTCGACCTGGCACGCCGCGGGCGGCTTTCACACCCTGAACGGCGACACCAACATGGCGGCGCTCCAGGGCTACACGATCAACCTCTACCGCGAACTCGAAGCCATCACCGGCATGTCCTGCGGGCTGCACCATTCCGGCGGCATGACGCTGGCCGACACGCCCGAGCGCTTCGACATGCTGAAGGCCGAACGCGCCAAGCACCGCTACATGGGTCTCGACACCCGGATCATCGGGCCGGACGAGATCCGCGAGATGGCGGATTTCGTGAACACCGACGGCATCCTGGGCGCGCTCTACGATCCGCTCGACGGTCACCTCGACCCTTCGGGGACGACGCACGCCTATGCCCGCGCGGCGCGGATGGGCGGGGCCGAGATCGTGACCCACAACCGGGTCCTCGAGACGAACCCTCGCGCGGACGGCACCTGGGACGTCATCACCGAGAAGGGCACGATCCACGCCGAGCACGTCGTGAACGCCGGCGGCCTCTGGGCCCGCGAGGTGGGGGCGCTCGCGGGCGTCTATCTTCCGCTTTTGCCGATGGCGCACCAGTACCTTGTCACCGGCGACGTCCCCGAGATCGCGGCCCGCGCCGACGAGATCCCGCATGTCATCGATCCCGGCGGCGAAAGCTATCTGCGCCAGGAGGGAAAGGGCTTTGTCATCGGCTTCTACGAGCAGCGCTGCGAGCCCTGGGCGGTCGACGGCACACCCTGGGACTTCGGACACGAGCTTCTGAACGACGACCTCGACAAGATCGAAGACAGCGTCGCCTTCGCCTGGCGGCGCTTCCCGATCCTGGAACGCGCGGGGATCAAGCGCGTGATCCACGGGCCATTCTCCTTCGCGCCCGACGGCAATCCCCTGGTTGGACCGGTGCCGGGCCTGCGCAACTATTGGGCGGCCTGCGCGGTCATGGCGGGCTTCAGCCAGGGCGGGGGCGTGGGCCTGGCGCTGGCGCAGTGGATGATAGAAGGCGAGACCGAGCGCGACCCGCGCGCGATGGATGTGGCGCGCTTCGGGCGTTGGACGACGCCGGGATACACTGTGCCGAAGGTGATCGAGAACTATCGCCGTCGCTTTTCTGTCAGCTATCCTAACGAGGAACTCACCGCCGCGCGCCCCTTCCGCACGTCGCCCATGTACGACGTCTGGGACGCCAAGGGCGCGGTCTTCGGCGCGAGCTACGGCATGGAAGTGGTGAACTGGTTCGCGCGCCCCGGCGAGGCGCGCCGGGAAGAGCCGACCTTCCGGCGCTCTAACGCCTGGGACGCGGTGCGGGACGAAGTGCGCGCGGTCCGCACAGGCGTGGGCATCGGCGATATCCAGGCTTTCGCAAAATTCCGCGTCACCGGTTCGGGCGCGCGGGATTGGCTCGACCGCGGCATGGCGGGGGCATTCCGGTTCCGGGGCGCATGGCGCTGACGCCGATGCTGGCGCCCTCGGGGCGACTCGTGGGCGACATGAGCGTGGCCTGTTACGGCGCTGACGACTTCCTCCTGGTGTCGAGCTACGCCGCGCAGGACATGCATCTGCGCTGGTTCGCGGCCTCTCTACGGCCGGACGAGGACGTGACGATCGAGAACCTCTCGGATCGGCTGACCGGATTTCAGCTTGCCGGTCCGTCGGCGCGCGAGCTTCTGACGCGCGTGACGGCCGCCGAGGTGTCTCAGGCGGCGCTGCCGTTTCTGGCCGTTACGCGCGCGACCGTGGGGCCGGCTGCGGCGCGGATCCAGCGCGTCAGCTATACCGGCGACCTCGGGTTCGAAATATATTGCGAGGCGACGATGCAACGCGCGCTGTGGCAGGCGCTCGATGCGGCCGGGTCCGACCTGGGACTGAGGCCCTTCGGGTTGCGGGCGCTCATGTCGCTTCGGCTCGAGAAGGCTTTCGGCGCCTGGGGGCGGGATTATACCGCCGACCTGACGCCGGGCGAGACGGG
The DNA here is from genome assembly GCF_003970735.1 of Silicimonas algicola. Classification (GTDB taxonomy): domain Bacteria; phylum Pseudomonadota; class Alphaproteobacteria; order Rhodobacterales; family Rhodobacteraceae; genus Silicimonas; species Silicimonas algicola. Next base: position 2,413,729 of record NZ_CP034588.1, on the reverse strand, counting down.
TCTCGACCGCTTCATCGACTTCGGCAAGACGGCGGACTTCATCGGACGGGCCGCGGCCGAGGCGGAAAGGTCGGCGGGCGCCGGCCGCCGCCTCGTCGCCTTCGAGGTGGACGCGGATGAGGCTGACGCCGTGGGGTGGGAACCGGTGTGGATCGATGGCGCCGTTGCCGGCTATTGCACATCGGGCGGCTATGCGCACTGGACCGACCGGTCGATGGCGCTGGCGCTGATCCCTGCGGAACAGGTCCGCGACGGGCTGGAGGCCGAGATCGAGATACTCGGCCACAAGCGCCGGGCCCGCCTGGTCACGCGTCCGGCCTTCGATCCGGAGGGCGCAAGGATGCGGGGCTAGGGCAGGGGCCGGGCGGCGCATCGCGACGATGCGTGCGCCTGAAGTCAGGGATCAGAACTCCTCCCAGTCGTCATCGGCCACGTCCTCCGGCGCCAAGGCCAGATTGCCGGCGGACCTCGTAGGTCGACCGGCATCCGTCCTGACGTCCTGCCCCGCGCTTCGGCCGAGAGGTGCGAGCTTGGCGACACTTCGCTCTACGGGCGCAGGCGCGTCAGCCGCGCCGTTCTTCGCCTGAACCGCGGCCGGGGCGGTGCTCGAGGCGGACGCACGCGGTCCGCTGCATTGGAAGCGGTTGGTGATCGACACGAGCGAGGTCGCCTCGGTCGTCATCAGCTTCGACGAGGCCATCGTTTCCTCGAACATGGCGACGTTCTTCTGGGTGACCTGGTCGAGCTGGTTCATCGCCGTGTTGATCTCGTCGAGGCCGGTCGACTGCTCGCGCGCCGAGGCGGCGATGCCCGAGACGTGTTCGGCGATGCCGCCGACCGACGCCACGATCTCGGTTAGCGCGTGACCGGCCTTTCCGACCAGCGAGACGCCTTTCTTGACATGCTCGGACGAGGTCGAGATGAGGTCGGTGATCTCGCGCGCGGCTTCCGAGGAGCGCTGCGCGAGCGCGCGGACCTCCGACGCCACAACGGCGAAGCCGCGTCCCGCATCGCCTGCGCGCGCGGCCTCGACGCCTGCGTTGAGGGCAAGAAGGTTGGTCTGGAAGGCGATCTCGTCGATCACGCCGATGATGCGTGAGATCTGTTCCGAGGAGTTGGCGATCTCGCCCATGGCGTCGACGGCCTGCCGGACCACGTCGCCCGAGGTCGCGGCGTTGTCGCGGGCCTCGTCGACGACGTCGTTGGCCTGCTTGGCTCCCGACGCGGCCGAGGCGACCGAGGCGGTCAGCTCCGAGATCGCGGCGGCCGTTTCTTCCAGCGTAGCGGCCTGGCGCTCGGTCCGACGCGACAGGTCGTCGGCCGCGCCGGATACATTGTCGGCCTCCCCGAGGATGGCGTCCGCGCTGGCGAGGATACGGGCGATCGCACCGTCGAGTTCCCCCACCGCGCGATTGAAGTCGCTGCGAAGCGCCTCGTAGTCGCCGGGGAACGCGGCCTCGATGCGGACGCGCAGATTGCCGTCCGACAGCTGGGTCAGCGCACCCTTCAGTTCGGTCATGACGCGCGATTGCTCGGCCACCATGCGCTCGTTCTGTTCGGTCGCCGCGCGAAGCCGCGCCTCGCTCGCGGTGATGTCCTGACCGAGGAGAACGAAACCCGTGAGGCGGCCCGCGGAATCGGTGGTGGGGCTGAGGCTGCCGTCGAGCAGCAGATCGACGGCCCCCATCGTCGTGAGAAACTTCCCGAATATGGCCTTGCCGGACTTGAGCGAGGGCTCGACAGGGCTTCCGTCGGCATTTCGGACGAATTGAGCCAGACGCACGTCCGAAGGCGTCCGTCCGCCGGTCTTCAGCGCGTTTGCCATGCGGTCGCTCATCGCCGAGAGCAGTCCGTCGGCGCCGAAGTCCGCGCGCAACTGCGCCTGTTCCAGCGAGGCGAGGACCGCCGCCGTCTTGCGCTGCTCGGTGACGTCGAGCCATTCGAGCACATAGCCCATCGTGGCGCCGTTCTCGCCCTCGATCCGGTTCAGCACGAGGTTCATCAGAACGCTGCCGATGGTGATGTCGATGTCGATCGGGAAGGACGCTTCGGCCATACGCCTGCGCGGGCCCTCGGGCCTGCGGTGGAACAGATCGGCGTTCATGCCGACGAGGCCGTCGGGATCGAAAGAGGGCACGACCACCCGGAAATCGTCGAGGTTGTTGCGCACCAGGTCGATCATCGCCGTGTTGCAGTGAGTGACGGTCATGTCGGTGTCACAGAGCATCATCGCAGCGGTCGATCCCTGGAAGCCCGCGCCGCGGAACATGGCGTCGACCTTGGCGATCTCGGCCGCGTCCAGCCTCATCCTCAGGGTTTCGAGAGCCGTGGCCGTGTTGCCGATCTCGTCGCCCCGGTCGAGATAGGGCACAGGCGTGGCGAAATCGCCTCGCGCCATGTCGGAGGTCCGCAGGATGATGCGATTCAGCGGGCTGGTCACGATGCGCCGAACGGCCCATGTCCCGAGGGCGGACATGACGAGGGCAATCGCGGCACTGACCGCAATGGCGATCTTGAGGTCGTCCGCAACGGTCGATTCGAGCGCCGCCGGGCTCCACACCACACCGAGGCCGCCGAGAACGGTACGTTCCTTGCCGCCGAAGATGGGGACCGCGACGAGGAGCCCGTCGGGCGAAACGATTTCCTCTCCCGCGTCGGCTGCCTGTCTCGCCAGCGCTTCGATCGCTTCGAGGGCGCTGTCCTTCCCCTGCTGCGCGACGACGGCGCCTTGCGCGACGACGATGGAAAGGGTCGCGAGCGCCGTGCTGTCGATGACGGCTTCCAGTTTTTCCTCGACCTGAGCCAAGTCGCCGAACTTGAGCGGTGCAGCGATCTGCTGCGCCGTGGACTCGGTGACGCTCGCGCCCAGGGACCGCGCCGCCTCCAGGGCGATCTGGCCGCTGGTGCGAAGCGACATGACCGTCAGCGCGGCCGACAGGACCGCGCAGATGCCGACGATGAGGATGAGGCACTTGAGAAAGATCGGCAGCGACGTGCGACGGGCCTGCGGCTTCGACATGGGGACGCGGTCTCCTAGAGGCGGGACGAGAGAGGGGTCAGGCACGGGTCAAAGGAGCGATTCCGCGTCGACGCCGACGGTCATCGCGCCAATCGGGGCCCCGGTGTCCGGATCGACGATCGTGATCGAGATCTGGCCCTGGTAGGTCTGGCTCGACTCGTCGAACTCGACGTCGCCGAAATGCACGGCGTCCGGACCAACGTCATGGGTCTTCTGGAACTTGTCCTCGTCACCCTGCCAATAGTCCGACGTCACCGCCGAGGACGCGACGTTCAGGCCGTGCGCGTCCATGATGAACGCCTCGGTGATGCGCCCGTTCGACTTCGACACCTGTTCGCGCAGGAAGTCGGCGGCGGAGTTGCCGAGGACCGGATCGATGGTCGGCGTCGCGCCGGTACCCACCTCGGCCCGCCAGGTCTGATCCAGCGCGTCGATCCGGGTCTGGTCATAGCCGCCGGTCGCGGCGTTCTGGTTGCGGATCGCGTCGATCAGGACCTGGTTCGACGCCCAGCTCTGGATGCCGTCTTCGAGAAATCCGCGCATCGCGGGTTCGAAATCGTTGGCAAGGGCGGGAATGGCCGTAAGCGCGAGAATCGCGCCGCTGAGTGCAAGTCTGTTCATGGTTGGCTACCCTGGTTGGACAATCACAGGGTTGCGTACTAACGATCCCGCCTTGCGAAACGCTTAACCGCCGAAGGTCATCGTCTCTTCCAGGGGATCGGGCCGGATCACTTTCTGAAGCGCGGGAAGGTCCGGCCGGTCGATGCGTTGCATCAGCGCGCGCGCCAGAAAGCTGCCCGTGCCGGCCACGTCCTCGTGAAAGACGAGGATTTCCTGGCGGAACACCTTCAGGAACGAGATCGCCTCCTTGGACGCGAGATCGATGTCCCGCCCGATGGTGCGGCCCGCGGCCTCGATCGACTGCGTGGCGGCGACGGCCGAGGGCGCCGACGCGGTCATCACGCAGTCCGTGTCGGGATGGAGCGCAAGGTCGGCGGCGACGGCCGCGGCGACGCGGTCCGTCGGGCTGTCGCTTGTGGCGCCCTCCAGAACGCGGGCGGTCATTCCGGCCGACGTCGCCGCTTCGGAGGCGCCTCGCGTCATGTGCTGGGAATAGCTTTGGTCGCCGGGCGGGGCGACGATCAGCATCCGTTTTCGGCCGCGGGCGGCAAAGGTTTCGGCGCAGAGGCGGCCGTAGGTCTCGTTGTCGAAATCGAAGTAGGGATCCTCGCCGCAATCCGCCGTGCGGCCATGCATGACGAAAGGAAACCGCCGTTCGCGGAGGAACTCGATCCGGGTGTCGCGGGGCTGGATGCGGTTCAGGATGACGCCGTCCGCCGAGCCGGTGCGGACGATGTATTCGACGGGCGTGAGAGGCGATTCGTCGGGGAAATAGGGCATCACCACGAGGTGGTAGGGGGTGCCGCGACACTCGCTGGCGACGGCGGTGATGAGCTTCGCGGTGTGGTTCATCACGTCGTGATCGGTCGACAGGACAAGCGCCAGCACGTTGGTCTTTCCGGTGCGCAGTCTGAGGCCGGCCCGGTTCGGGCGATACCCCAGCTCGAGGGCCAGCGCGCGTACACGCTCCTTGGTGCTCTGGCCGATGTCGGGTGCGTTGGAGAGAGCGCGTGACACCGTGGGCACCGCAACACCGGCAAGACGCGCGATGGTCTTGAGCGTCGGCCGCTCGCGCTCGCCCGGCATGAGAAGCGCCTTCTTGTCCGAATCCGTCATCGTCGCCTTCCTGCGCATCCCAGCTTGAAACGCCAGTTTTTTCCGCGCTTGATTTACCATTCTAAAACGATTTAACGTGACCGCAAACGATTTAGGAACAGGGAGGAAAATCCATGAAATCGTTGCGTACCCTTCTGTGTTGCACCGCACTCGTGGCGGGCGGCTCGGCCAATGCGACAGATCTCGAGGTCACCCACTGGTGGACGTCGGGCGGCGAAGCGGCTGCCGTGAGCGAGTTCGCCAAGGCCTTCGACGCCTCCGGCGACAAGTGGATCGACGGCGCCATCGCGGGCGGCGGCGGCACCGCGCGTCCGGTGATGGTCAGCCGAATCATCGGCGGCGACCCCATGGGCGCCTTCCAGTTCAACCACGGCCGCCAGGCCGAGGAACTGATCGAGGCGGGTCTTCTCAAGGACATGACCGCGGTGGCGGAAGCGGAGGGCTGGAAGGACATCGTCAATCCGCCGTCGCTTCTGGATGCCTGCACGCTCGACGGCAAGATCTATTGCGCCCCCGTCAACATCCACTCGTGGCAGTGGCTCTGGTTGTCAAACGCGGCCTTCGAGAAGGCCGGTGTCGCGGTTCCGACCAATTGGGACGAGTTCGTGGCCGCCGGTCCGGCGCTGCGCGAGGCGGGCATCCAGCCGCTGGCGCTCGGTGGGCAGCCCTGGCAGTCCTCGGGCATGTTCAACGTCCTTATGGCGACAGTCGCCGGTCCCGAAGTCCTTCAGACGATCTATGGCGAGGCGGATGCCGAGCTTGCTGCAGGCGACGAGATGAAGGCGGTCTTCTCCGCCGCGGCCGACGCGCGCGAGCTGGCCAAGGGCTCGAACGTCCAGGACTGGAACCAGGCCACCAACCTCGTCATCACCGATCAGGCCGGCGGCCAGATCATGGGTGACTGGGCGCAGGGCGAGTTCGCTGTCGCAGGCGAGGTCGCGGGAGAAGACTATACCTGCCTTCCGGGTCTCGGCGTGCGCGAGATCATCTCGACCGGCGGCGATGCCTTTTACTTCCCGGTCAACGACGACCCGGAAATCAGCGCGGCGCAGGACCGTCTGGCGGCGACGCTGCTGTCCCGCGAGACCCAGGTGAACTTCAACCTGAAGAAGGGCTCGCTTCCGATCCGCGGCGACATCGATCTCGCTGCGGCGAACGACTGCATGAAGAAGGGTCTCGAGATCCTGGCTGCGGGCAACACCATGCCCGACGTGAACCTCCTGAACACCGAGGACACGAACAACCAGCTCAACGACCTCTTCGTGCAGTTCTTCCAGGACGAGTCGATCACGCCCGAGGCCGCTCAGGAGCGCTTCGTCGAGATCGTGCGCAACAAGGACTGATCCGTCAGGGATAGTCCGACGGCGGGGCCGCAGACATGCGGTCCCGCCCAATCAAAAGAAGACGACCGAAGGGGAGGGGACCGCGTGGCATCGGAAGCCAAGAGGCCGATCGGCCTGTTCCGTAACCTGGCGGCCAAGATCGCCGCCATTCCGATGATCCTGACGGCGCTGGTGGTGTTCCTCGGCGGCACGCTCTGGACCGTCACCTATTCGTTCACCAACTCGAAGCTACTGCCGAGGGCCGATTTCGTCGGCTTCGACCAGTACGAGCGCCTCTGGGCGACGGAACGCTGGCAGGTGTCGATCGAGAACCTGATGATCTACGGGCTCTGCAGCCTGGTCTTCAGCTTCATCATCGGCTTCGTCCTCGCCGCACTCATGGACCAGAAGATCCGGTTCGAGAACACCTTCCGGACGATCATCCTCTATCCTTTCGCGCTGTCCTTCATCGTCACCGGCCTCGTCTGGCAGTGGCTTCTGAACCCCGACCTTGGCATCCAGAATGTGATCCGCAGCCTCGGGTTCACCAACTTCGACTTCAACCCGCTGTATAATCCCGACATCGTCATCTACGGCGTCCTGATCGCCGGGCTCTGGCAGGGAACTGGCCTGGTGATGGTCCTGATGCTTGCCGGGTTGAGGGGCATTGATGGGGACATCTGGAAGGCCGCTCGGGTCGACGGCATCCCGATGTGGAAGACCTATCTGTTCATCGTCATCCCGATGATGCGGCCCGTCTTCATCACCACGCTCGTCATCATCGCCAGCGGCATCGTCCGCCTCTACGACCTGATCGTGGCACAGACCTCCGGGGGTCCCGGCATCTCGTCCGAGGTCCCTGCGAAATACGTCTACGATTACATGTTCCAGGGACAGAACCTGGGGCAGGGCTTCGCGGCATCGACCATGATGCTTCTCGCCGTCGCCATCGTCATCATCCCGTGGGCGATGCTCGAATTCGGAGGGAAGAAGCGTGTCTGATCCCGGCATCCTCGCTGTCACGAAGGCCGGCACCGACCCGGTCCGCGCGCAACTCGACGGCCCGTCGGGCACGCGTCCGCGACGGCTGATCTCGCGTCGTAACATATTCCTCTACGGCACGCTCATCCTCGTGTCGCTCTACTACCTCCTGCCGCTCTACGTGATGATCGTGACCTCGCTGAAGGGTATGCCCGAGATCCGCATGGGCAACATCTTCGCGCCGCCCGTCGAGATCACCTTCGAGCCCTGGGTCAAGGCCTGGTCCGAGGCCTGTACCGGCCTCAACTGCGACGGCCTCAGCCGCGGTTTCTGGAATTCGGTGCGGATCACCGTGCCCTCGGTCATCCTGTCCATCGCCATCGCCTCGGTGAACGGTTACGCGCTGGCCAACTGGCGCTTCAAGGGGGCCGACATCTTCTTCACTATCCTGATCTTCGGGGCCTTCATCCCCTATCAGGTGATGCTCTACCCCATCGTGATCCTGCTGCGCGAGATGGGCCTCTACGGAACTCTCTGGGGCCTCGTGCTCGTCCACTCGGTCTTCGGAATGCCGATCCTGACGCTTCTCTTCCGCAACTACTTCACCTCGTTGCCCGAGGAGCTGTTCAAGGCGGCGCGCGTCGACGGGGCGGGATTCTGGGGCATCTACTTCCAGATCATGCTGCCGATGTCGCTGCCGATCTTCGTGGTGGCGATGATCCTGCAGGTCACCGGCATCTGGAACGACTTCCTGTTCGGCGTCGTCTACACCAAGCCCGAGTATTATCCGATGACGGTTCAGCTGAACAACATCGTCAACTCGGTGCAGGGCGTGAAGGAATACAACGTCAACATGGCCGCGACGATCCTGACCGGCCTTGTCCCACTCGTCATCTATTTCGTATCTGGCCGCCTCTTCGTCCGAGGCATCGCGGCCGGCGCCGTGAAAGGGTAGCAACCATGACCGACGCCAACCGGAAGTCCGTCGAGATCAAGAATCTGGACCTCAACTTCGGCGCCGTGAAGGTGCTGCGGAACCTGAACCTCGACGTCTACGAGGGCGAATTCCTCGTGCTGCTCGGCTCCTCCGGCTGCGGCAAGTCCACGCTTCTGAACTGCATCGCCGGGCTCCTCGAGATCACGGAAGGCCAGATATGGATCAAGGGCACGAACGTGACCTGGGCCGAGCCCTCTGCTCGCGGGATCGGCATGGTGTTCCAGTCCTACGCGCTTTACCCGCAGATGACGGTCGAGGGGAACATGAGCTTCGGCCTGAAGAACGCGCGGGTGCCGAAGCCGCAGATCAAGGAACGCGTGGCCCGCGCGGCGGAAGTCCTTCAGATCGAACCCCTCCTGAAGCGCAAGCCCTCGGCCTTGTCGGGCGGCCAACGCCAGCGGGTCGCCATCGGGCGGGCGCTGGTGCGCGACGTCGACGTCTTCCTTTTCGACGAGCCGTTGTCGAACCTCGACGCGAAACTTCGCGCGGACCTCAGGGTGGAGCTGAAGCAGCTTCACCACCGGCTGAAGAACACGATGATCTACGTCACGCACGATCAGGTCGAGGCGATGACGCTCGCCAGCCGCATCGCGATCATGAAGGACGGCATGATCCAGCAGCTGGCCTCGCCCGAGGAGATCTATTCCCGGCCCGCGAACCTCTATGTCGCCGACTTCATCGGCTCTCCGGCAATGAACCTCGTCAAGGGCACCGTTTCGGGCAACCGCTTCACCTCGGGCGCGCTTTCAATCCCGCTCGACGGCTACGACTTCACTCGCCCCGCAAAGGGCGAGGCATGGTTCGGCATCCGGCCCGAGCATATTCTCGTCGGCGATGACGCAAGGACCGGCGACGCCGTTCTCGACCTCGAGGCCGAGGTGGTCGAACCGCTTGGTTCGGACACTCTGATCCTCACCTCCCTCAACGGGGGGCGCTTCTGGCTGCGCACCGACGGGCAGACGCGGATTCGCAGTGGCGACCACATCACCGTCGGGCTACGCACGGCCGACGCCTCGCTCTTCGATACGGGCGATGAAGCCCGGCTTTGACACACCCACCCAAGGACTCCGATCCCGTGACCCAGTATTCCTACCAGCTCTACTCGTCCCGCAATTTCGGACCCATGTCCGATACCCTCGCGATGATCGCGAACCTCGGATATGCGCGCGTCGAGGGCTACGGCGCGCTCTATGCGAACCTCAAGAACCTCGACGGCCTGAAAGCGGACCTCGAGAAGAACAACCTGCACATGAAGAGCGGGCACTTCAGCCTCGACATGGTCGCAACCGACCCGAAGACGGTCCTGGACATCGCGCGCACGCTGAAGATCACCGACATTTATGTCCCGCACCTGGCCGAGCCCGACCGTCCGACCAACGCCGACGGCTGGCGCGCCTTCGGGCGTCGGCTGGCCGACGCCGGCAAGCCGATCGTGGATGCCGGCCACTGCTTCGGCTGGCACAACCACGCTTTCGAATTCACCGCCCTCGACGACGGCAGCTTTCCGATCGAAGCGATCCTCGACGGCGGGCCGGACCTGTCGTTCGAATTCGACGTGGCCTGGGCCGTGCGCGGCGACCAGGACCCGCTTCCCTGGATCCAGCGCTATGCCGACCGGATCTCCGCCGCCCACGTCAAGGACATCGCACCCAAGGGCGAGAATGCCGACGAGGATGGCTGGGCCGATGTCGGCACGGGGACGATGGACTGGCGGGGGATCATGCTGGCCCTTCAGAACATCGGCGTCGACCTCTTCGTTGCCGAGCACGACAACCCCTCGGACGACGCCCGCTTCGCGCGGCGCTCGCTCGACTTCCTGAAATCCCTCTGAGGAGAACAGACCCATGACCCTGGGCGTCGGCATCATCGGATGCGGCAACATCTCGGCGGCCTACCTGCGCCTCGCCCCCCTGTTCCGGGGGATCGAGGTGCGCGCGGTGGCCGATCTCAGCGCGGCGGCGGCAGAGGCACGCGCGACGGAATTCGGCGTCAGGGCCGAGACCGTCGAGGGCCTCCTGGCGGCGAAGGACATCGACATCGTCGTCAACCTGACCATTCCGGCGGCGCACTTCGCCGTCTCGAAGGCGATCCTCGAGGCGGGCAAGCACGTCTATTCCGAAAAGCCCTTCGTCCTGTCGCTGGAAGAAGGCGCGGACCTGAAGCACATCGCGGACACCAACGGTCTGCGCATCGGCTCGGCGCCCGATACCTTCCTTGGCGGCGCGCACCAGCAGGCCCGCGCCCTGATCGACGACGGCACCGTGGGGCAGGTCACAAGCGGCACGGCCTTCGTCATGTCGCACGGGATGGAGCACTGGCATCCCAACCCCGACTTCTTCTTCCTGCCGGGCGCCGGTCCGGTTCTCGACATCGGGCCCTACTACGTCACGAACCTGATCCAGCTTCTGGGGCCCGTGAAACGTGTCGTGGCGCTGACCTCGACGCCGTCGAAGACCCGCACGATCTCCTCCGATCCGAGGAAGGGCGAGACGATCCCGGTCGAGACGCCGACCACGATCCACGCGCTTCTCGACTTCGCCAGCGGCGCGGTCATCACGATGGCGACGAGCTGGGACGTCTGGGGACATGGGCACAAGCCGATGGAGCTTTACGGCACGGAGGCCTCGCTCGACGTCCCCGATCCGAACTTCTTCGGCGGTGACCTGATCCTGACCGAGGGCCGCGCGCCCGCGCGCAAGGTCGAGCCTTGGGATCACCCTTTCGGGAAGGCGAACCAGGACGTCCGCGCCAACTATCGCACCGCGGGACTCGCCGACATGGCCATCGCCATCGCCGAGCATCGGCCGCACCGCTGCTCGATGGAGCTTGCGCTGCACGCGGTCGAAGTCATGACGGGCATCCTCAAATCGGGCGAGACTGGCAGCTTCGTCAAGATGACGACGACCTGTTCGCGTCCGGCCGCGCTGGACCCGGCCGCCGCGCGCGACCTGCTTGCGTGACGGCAAGGCGGGCGGCGCAAGCCGCCCGCGCCACGGAGGCCCAGCCATGATCCGCAACCCGATCCTCCCCGGCTTCCACGCGGATCCTTCGATCTGCCGCGTCGGCGATACCTTCTACATCGCCACCTCGACCTTCGAGTGGTATCCCGGCGTCCGCATCCACCGCTCGACCGACCTGGCCAACTGGGAGTTTGCGGCCGCCCCACTGGACCGTGCGGCGCTTCTCGACATGCGCGGCAATCCGGACTCGGGGGGCATCTGGGCGCCTTGCCTGTCCCATGCCGACGGGCTGTTCTGGCTGGTCTACACCGACGTCAAGCGGCTTGATGGGGCGTTCAAGGACGCGCACAACTATATCACCTGCGCCGAACGGATCGAAGGACCGTGGCGCGACCCGTGGTATGTCAATTCCTCGGGCTTCGACCCGTCGCTGTTCCATGACGAGGACGGGCGCAAGTGGTTCGTCAACATGCGCTGGAACCACCGCGGCAAGGGCACGGGCGGGAACCCGAAGCACGCCAGCTTCGACGGCATCCTCCTGCAGGAATGGTCGCCGAGCCAGGGGCTTACGGGCGAATGTTCTAGTATATATGACGGCACCGACCGCGGTTTGACCGAAGCGCCACACCTGTTCAGGCGAAACGGATGGTACTATTTGACGACGGCCGAGGGCGGTACGGGCTATGGCCACGCGGTGACGATGGCACGCTCGCGCGACATCCGCGGACCCTACGAGACGCATCCGGACAAGTTCCTCCTCTCAGCCGCCGACGCTCCGGACCACCCGATCCAGCGGACCGGACACGGGCAGTACGTCGAGGGTCCGGACGGTACGCTCTGGCACACCTTCCTGATGGGGCGTCCGATCGCGGGACCGGACGGGCAGGGGCGGTTCTGCCCCCTCGGCCGCGAGACGGGCATCGAGAAGGTGGTCTGGGGCGACGACGACTGGCTTTATCTCGAAGGCGGCGGCCTCCTTGTCCGCGAGGAGGTGCCACATGACGCCGACAGCCCGCTGCCGCAGCCATCGGCCTATGACTTCGCCGAGGGTCTCCATCACGACTTCCAGTGGCTGCGCCATCCGCATCCCGACAGGCTGTTCCGGACGGGGCTGGACGGCCTGACCCTGATCGGGCGCGAGAGCATCGGAAGCTGGTTCGAACAATCCCTCGTCGCCCGCCGGCAGCAGCACCTGGCCTATCGGGCCGAGACGACGCTCGACGTGATGCCCGGCGACTACCAACACGCCGCCGGGCTGACGACATATTACAACCGGCACAAGTTCCACGCTCTTCTCGTCACCCACGAGCCGGGGATGGGCCGCGTCCTGACGATTCAGAGCTGCCCCGGCAACTGGCCCGACTGCGCGCTCGAGCATCCGCTCGACGCTCCCGTCCCCCTGGCCGAGGGCCCGGTGGACCTGGCCGTCGAGGTCGATCACGCGACCCAGCAGTTCTACTGGCGGCAAGGCGGCGACTGGCAGGCCATAGGCCCCGTCCTGAACGCCGCCGTCATCTCGGACGAGGGCGGACGGGGCGAGCACGCGTCCTTCACTGGGGCCTTCGTTGGCCTTGTCGCCTACGACACCTCGGGTCAGGCGCGCGAGGCGAGGTTCGACCGATTCTCGTATGTGCCCGCATGACCTCGTTGGTTCGCATCTACGACCTGGCGACGGACGCGACGGAGACCGTCTTCGAGACCGACCGTTTGATCGAGGCGCCAAACTGGACGCCGGACGGGACGGCGCTGATCGTCAACGGTGACGGCCTCCTGTTTCGACTCCCGCTCGACGCGCCCCGGCTCGACCGGATCGATACGGGAGACCTGAGCCAGCTCAACAACGACCACGGGCTGTCGCCGGACGGCACGCGCCTCGCCATCAGCGACAAGACGCGGAACGGCATGAGCGAGATCTACACGCTTTCCGTCTCGGGCGGATCGCCCGAAGCGCTCGGCGCGCCACTGCCGGCCTATTGGCACGGATGGTCGCCCGACGGTGCAGCGCTGGCCTATGCCGGTCGGCGGGACGGCATCTTTCAGATCTGCACCATGCCTGCGTCGGGTGGTGACGAGACAATTGTCACCGGCGGCTTCGACCATTGCGACGGCCCGGACTACACGCCGGACGGCCGCTGGATCTGGTTCAACGGCGAGAAAGACGGCTCGGTCGACCTCTGGCGCATCCCGGTCTCGGGCGGCGCGCCCGAAAGAATGACCGACGACGAGCGCGTGAACTGGTTCCCGCATCCCTCGCCCGACGGCGCGCATGTGCTTTACGTCGCCTTCGAAGCGGGGACCGAAGGTCATCCGCGGGACCGCGACGTGGAGCTTCGCCTGATACCGGCGGAGGGCGGCGCGCCCCGGACACTTCTGTCGCTCTTCGGCGGGCAAGGGACGATCAACGTGCCCTGCTGGTCGCCGGACGCCCGCCGCTTCGCCTTCGTGAGCTATGCAAGGCCGTGACGACGCGCTAGCGTTCGGGCCATGAGCGACCCCTTCTTCCAGCCCGTATCGGGCTTCGTGCTGCCGCGCTATGCGGGCGTGCCGACCTTCATGCGGCTTCCGCTGGTGACGCCCGACCACCCAAGATTTTCGGAGGTCGAGATCGGGCTGGTCGGCGCGCCCTGGGACGCAGGCACCACGAACCGTCCGGGTCCTCGCCACGGGCCGCGCCAGATGCGCGACGCCTCGACGATGATCCGGGCCGAGCATCCCGTGTCGGGCACCCGGCCCTTCGAACGCGCGAATTGCGCCGACGTCGGCGACATCGGCCCGAACCCTGCCAGCATGCCGGACACGTTGGAGCGGTTCACGTCCTTCTACAAGACATTGAAATCGCAAGGGATACGCCCGCTGACCATCGGCGGAGATCACCTCTGCTCGCTGCCTATCCTGCGCGGGATCGCGGCGGACGAGCCTCTGGGCATGATCCACTTCGACAGCCACACCGACCTCTACCACAGCTACTTCGGCGGCGAGATGTACACCCACGGCACGCCCTTCCGCCGGGCGGTCGAGGAGGGGCTTCTGGACCCGAAGCGCGTCATCCAGATCGGCATTCGCGGATCCATGTATGGCCGGGAGGATCTGGATTTCGCCAAAAGCGTCGGCATTCGCATCGTCCGGATCGAGGAATTCTTCGCCCGCGGTGTGGCTGACGTCATGGCCGAAGCTGTCGAGGTCGTGGGCGACCGTCCCTGCTATGTCAGCTACGACATCGACTTCGTCGACCCCGCCTTCGCGCCGGGGACGGGAACGCCGGAAGTCGGCGGACCGACGAGTTTTCAGGCGCTGGAGGTGTGCCGCCATCTGGCCGGCCTCGACATTCGGGGCGCCGACCTCGTCGAGGTGTCGCCGCCTTTCGATCCTTCTGGCGCCACGGCCTATCTGGGCGCGAACATCCTCTTCGAACTCCTCTGCGCCATGGTGTGACGGCGAGGGGCGCTGCCCCTCGCGCTCCCCGAAGTATTTGAAGGTCGATGGAGGATCAGGCCGAGCAGCTTGCCCCGCCGAGGACGCAGAACTTGGCACAGTGCGGATGGTTGAGCCGCACCGGACGCTCGGCCTCGGCCAGCGTCCGTCCCAACTCGAAATCGCGTTCGTACGGCAGGAGAGTGCAGGATACGACGGTCGGCGTCGCGGCTCCCTTGCGCTTGACCACCATCCGAGACGAGGCGCACATGACGCTGTCGGGCGACTTGTGAAGGATGCCCCAGCACGCTGTGGTGATCTCGGGGACGTCGACGGTTTCGTCCATCTCGGGGAAGAGAACCGTCCGGCCCGGGTTCAGGGCGTCGATGGCGAACCCTTCGGCGCGATAGAGCGCGTCATAGCCCGCGCGCGCCTCGGCCTCGCTTTCGCCCCAGACGGTGCGGCCCGCGACGGTCATGGCGATGCCTTCGTCCCGCAGCCAGCGCATCCCTTCGAGCGATCGCTCGAAGCTGCCCGTGCCCCGTTCCGCGTCGTGATGCCGCGCCGACCAGTGGTCGAGCGACACCCTCAGCGTCAGGCGGCCGGGGAAGCGGGTATGCAGATCCACAAGCCCGTCGCGCAAGCGCCGCCGCATCATGGGCTGCATGGCGTTCGTCAGGATCAGGACCTCGTAGCCCGCAAGAAGGGATGCCTCGGTCATCCCGATGATCTCGGGGTTCATGAAGGGCTCGCCGCCGGTGAAGCCGATCTCCCTCAGCGACCAGCCACGCGACCGGGCCTGGGCGAGATAGTCCTCGACCTCGGCACGGGTCATGTACACCAGCGCGTCGTTCGTGGGAGAGCTTTCGATGTAGCAGGACAGGCACTCGATGTTGCAGAGGGTGCCGGTGTTGAACCAGAGCGTGTCCGGATTGGTCAGGGCTACCTCGGCGCGCGTTTCGCCCCTGGCTGTCCGAAGGGGATCGGAAAACTTCTGCAGTCCCTCGGGGCCGTTGACGTCCTTCATTCGGTTCAGTCCTCCTTCACTTGCAATTGCCTAGAATGCCGCGACTTTGTCCGAAAGAAAAAGAGTGCGGACGCCACGAAGATGTGATGACCATGGGCCCGGCTGGACTTCGGGACCGCGACGCGCTATCCGCGCGGGCAAATGGCTTGTTAGCGGTAACACCATGAGCGGAGAGGAATAGGCGATGGTCTCGCGCGTCATCCCCGTCGAGGATTTCGACCTCGTCATCTTCGGCGGCACCGGCGATCTTGCCCGCCGCAAGATTCTGCCCGCCCTGTTCCGGCGTTTCCAGGCCGGCCAGATGACGCCCGAGAGCCGCATCGTCGGCGCGGCGCGGTCCGAGATGGACAGCGCGGGCTATCGCAAGGACGTGCGCGCGGCGCTGGAGGAGTTTCTCGACAAGGACCGCCCAAAAGCCGAGATCGACGATTTCCTCGAGCGCATCGACTATGTCGCGGTCGACGCGACAGGCGACGGCGGATGGGACGAGCTGTCGAAGCTCTTGCGCAAGGGCGTCACGCGCGCCTTCTATTTCTCGGTCGCGCCCTCGCTGTTCGGCGCCCTGGCCGAGCGTCTGCACCAGCACGGCTGCGCGGGTCCGAAATGCCGGATCGTGGTCGAGAAGCCCTTCGGCCGCGACCTTCACAGCGCGCGGGAACTGAACAAGACGCTGAGAGATCATTTCTCGGAGAACCAGATTTATCGCATCGATCACTACCTGGGCAAGGAAACGGTCCAGAACCTGATGGCCGTGCGCTTCGGCAACGTGCTGTTCGAGCCGCTGTGGAATGCCCATTACGTCGATCACGTTCAGATCACCGTGGCCGAAAGCGTGGGCGTCGACGGGCGCGGAGCCTATTACGACAAGTCGGGCGCCATGCGGGACATGGTGCAGAACCACCTGATGCAACTTCTGTGCCTGACCGCAATGGAGCCGCCGGCGCGGTTCAGCCCGGATGCCGTGCGCGACGAGAAGCTCAAGGTGATCCGCGCGCTCGAGGCCGTGCCGCCCGCCGACATCGTGCGGGGTCAGTACGTTTCGAAGTCGAAGGGCGAAAGCTACCTCGACCAGGTCGAGGATCCGGGCAGCCGCACGGAAAGTTTCGTCGCGATGAAGCTCCAGGTCTCGAACTGGAGGTGGGCGGGCACGCCCTTCTACCTGCGCACCGGCAAGCGCCTGAAGGCGCGGCACACCGAGATCGCGGTCATCTTCAAGGACGCGCCGCATTCGATCTTCGGCCAGTCGCTCGGCCGTCACCGGAACGTGCTGGCGATCCGGCTGCAGCCGAACGAGGGCATGGACCTGTTCGTCACGATCAAGGAACCGGGACCGGGCGGCATGCGTCTGGTCGACGTGCCGCTCGACATGACCTTCGCCGATGCGCTCGGCCCCGATGCGGCGGACGTGCCCGATGCCTATGAGCGGCTTATCATGGACGTGATCCGGGGCGACCAGACGCTGTTCATGCGCGGCGACGAGGTCGAGGCGGCCTGGGCATGGACAGATCCGATCATCGAGGGGTGGGAAGACACGGGCGACCGTCCCAAGACCTACGAGGTCGACTCGACCGGTCCCGAAGAAGCCGCAATGCTGTTGCACCGCGAAGGCCGCCGCTGGCGCGAAATCGCGAACTGAGGAGACGGGCATGGACTGGACACGCCTGACGAAAGCCGCAGAAGAGGCCGCGCGGACGCCGATCCTCGACCGCTTCGACCGGCCCGACCGCGCTCGCACCTTCTCGGTTACCGCTGGCGATCTGCTGTTCGACTATTCGAAGACCGCCATGGACGACGCCGGCCGCGCGATTCTCGTCAAGATGTACGACGAGGCCGGCGTGGCGGCGCGGCGCGAGGCGATGTTCACGGGAGCGAAGATCAACGAGACCGAGGGCAGGGCGGTCCTGCACACAGCTCTTCGCGCGCAGCACGGCGCCGAGGTCATGGTCGACGGACAGGACGTCACCAAGGGCGTGCGAGACACGCTCGGCCGGATGGACGTCTTCGCCGAGGAGGTGCGCTCGGGCGCCCTGACCGCACCGGGCGGCGCGCGCTTCACCGACGTGGTCAACATCGGCATCGGCGGATCGGACCTGGGGCCCGCGATGGCGACGCTGGCGCTGGCGCCCTATCACGACGGACCCCGCATCCACTACGTCTCGAACGTGGACGGCGCGCACATCAACGACACGCTTGTGGCGCTCGACCCCGCCTCGACGCTTGTGATCGTCGCTTCGAAGACCTTCACCACCATCGAGACGATGACCAACGCCGAAACCGCGCGCCGCTGGATCGCGAACGGCGTGGGCGACGCGGATGTTGGCGGCCACTTCGCGGCGCTGTCGTCGGCGCTGGAGAAGACGGCGGCCTTCGGGATCGACGCCGAGCGTGTCTTCGGCTTCGAAGACTGGGTCGGCGGGCGCTATTCGATATGGGGTCCGATCGGGCTCGCCCTCGAGATCGCCGTGGGACGCGACGCTTTCCACGCCTTCCTGTCGGGAGGCGAGGCGATGGACCGGCACTTCCGCGCGGCTTCCCCGCTCGAGAACATGCCGGTCATGCTCGCGCTGACGGGTCTCTGGCACAACCAGGGCCTGGGATATGCCACGCGGGCTGTCCTGCCATATGAGCAGCGGCTGGTGCGGCTTCCGGCCTATCTCCAGCAGCTCGAGATGGAATCGAACGGCAAGGGCGTCTCGATGGATGGCGAAAGCCTGACCGTCGCGTCGGGGCCGGTCGTCTGGGGCGAGCCCGGCACCAACGGGCAGCATGCGTTCTATCAGCTCATCCACCAGGGCACGCGGGTGGTCCCCTGCGAGTTCATGGTCGGGGCCGAGGGTCACGAGCCCGAGCTTGCCCACCAGCATGTGCTTCTGATCGCCAATTGCCTCGCGCAGTCCGAGGCGCTGATGCGCGGGCGAACGCTGGACGAGGCGAGGGCGATGTTGGAGGGGAAGTTCGAGGACGACGAGCTGGAGCGGCAGGCCCGCCACCGCGTCTTTCCCGGCAACCGGCCATCCACGACGCTTGTCTATCCCAAGCTGACGCCCTTCGTGCTGGGCCAGTTGATCGCGCTATACGAGCATCGGGTGTTCGTCGAGGGCGCGATGCTGGGGATCAATTCGTTCGATCAGTGGGGCGTCGAGTTGGGCAAGGAACTGGCGAAGGCGCTGGAGCCCGTCGTGTCGGGCAAGGAGGGCGCCGAAGGCAAGGACGGCTCGACCGCTCAACTTGTGGGGTACGTTCGCCGTTACGCGGGATGATTTATCGCCAGGCGGCGATACAGCAGGCCGCAGCCAACATTCCGATCTGTCCGCCGCCGGCATAGCCCAGGAACGTCATGGTGGCAGAAGCGCCCGCGATGGCCAAATAGAGCGCGGAACCCGTCGCGAAAAGAAACCCGCTTCCGAGAATGAATGTGACTGGGCGACCGTTGCTCATTTCGACACCATTTCCAGTTAGGTCGTGAGGGCCTCTCGGCCGAAGCTGTTGTGTCCCGCCCGACGCGGTGTGAGGGCGCGTCGGGCGGGATGGTTCGGCCCAGGGGTAAAGGACCGAACCGGGGGGCACCTCTCAGGCCTGCCGGGCCAGGGAGGTCAGTAGGTCGCGCGGTTGATGAAGGTCGAACTCTTCATGCCGAGGCGGATGGCGCCATCGCCGCCGCCGCACCGCGAGGTCTTCAGCCAGACCTGCGAGTAGTCGAGGTCGAGACCAGGGTTGGTCTTGACGCCCAGCATCGGGCAGGCCTTGCCGCTTGGCTTGATGTCGTTCACGCGGCCAAGCAGAATGCCGTCCGAGGACACCACGGGCCTTCCCAGGAAGGCTTTCACCATGACCAGCGGCAGGCCGTTGCCAAGCCCGTCGGGGTTGCCGTTCGGCTGGCTTCCGGGGGTGTTGGAGGGCCCGTTGGTGCCGGTCCCGGGGTTGGTTCCGGGGTTCGTCCCACCGCCCGAGCCGCCGCCGTAGCTGCCGCCCCCAAGCCCGACAGAGGCATCGACGCCCAGTCCCGAGGTCGAACCGCCGCTGCCGACGCTGGCGTCGACGTCGGCGAGGCTGCCGTGTCCGACCGAGGCCGAGACGTTGGCGTCGATGCCGCCGACGCTGGCTCCCACGCTCACGTCAAGCGCGTGAAGCGGCATCGTCAGGCAGAGTGCGGCGATACAGGCCGTTGAGAAAATCCTTTTCATGCGAGTCACCTTTCCAGAGTGCATAAGTGGGGTTGCGGTCCCGTTCGTCTTTTCTCCCGGCATCGGCGTGGAAATTATCCAACCGCTGCCTTCCAATCACAATGGACCGGAATTGCGGTCAAAAGCGGTCCGTAACATTTGAAAGATGATTGGCAATTGCAATTGGTTCGAGGCTTTGACCAATTTCCGCTTGTTGGCGCAGTCAATCACATTGTCTGGAAATCGAAGGAAAAAGCGGCCCCTGTCTCGTAACAGCGACGGCGGACTCGCATTACCTGAGGTAGCGGCGGCGGCAGCCGATACTCACATTCGAGCAGTAGAATTCACAAGTGGGTGAACACAAAAAACGTCGGGCGAAGCCACTGTTTCCGAACCGTAATTGTGTTCACGGGACTGTGTCTGGAATGGGGCGCCAGCAACCGAATGAAACCTGAAGTTGATTCGTGAGGCTGGAGCGGGTGAAGGGAATCGAACCCTCGTCTTAAGCTTGGGAAGCTCCTGCTCTACCATTGAGCTACACCCGCGACGGACCTGACCTAAGCCAAGCTCAGAAGCCGGTCAAGTCTCAGCCGCGCCGCCTGCGCCTGCGGCCGCCCTCTCCGTCACCGCCGGTATTGAAGGACACGTCCGGGAGGGTGACGATGGCCTCGAGGTTCGGGAATGCGTCGACCGCGTTCGGGATCGCCGAGGCATTGACGAAATGCTCCTGGAAGCGCGGTTCGATGGCCGTCTCGATCTTGCGGATATCGCGCACCGTCGCTTCGATCTCGGCCCGCGCCTCGCGGTTCAGAAGCGCGATCCGCGCCCCGGTCCCGGCCGCGTTTCCGGCCGACGACACCTTGTCGAGCGGGCAATCCGGGATCATTCCGAGGATCATCGCGTGCTTGGGCGATATGTGGGCGCCGAAGGCACCGGCCAGGACGATGCGATCCACGGTATCGACACCGCGCTTGTCCATCAGCAGACGCGCGCCGGAATAGAGCGCGGCCTTCGCCATCTGGATCTCGCGGATGTCCTTGTTGGTCACCACGATCTCGCGCCCGAGATCGTCGGCGTCGCGCACGCGGTAGCTGTGGGTGCGCCCGTCCGGGAAGCAGCGGTCCGTCCCCGTCTGCTCGGCCGATCCGATCAGGCCCGACGCGTCTAGAATGCCCGCCATGCGCATCTCGGCCACCATCTCGATGATGCCCGAGCCGCAGATGCCGGTGACGCCCGTCGTGGCGATGGCCAGGTCGAAACCATCCTCGTTCGACCAGAGGTCCGAGCCGATCACCTTGTAGCGCGGCTCTTTCGTGGCGGGGTCGATCTCGACGCGTTCGATCGCTCCCGGCGCGGCGCGCTGGCCCGACGAGATCTGCGCGCCCTCGAAGGCGGGTCCCGTGGGCGACGAACAGGCCATCACGCCGCCCGCCGCGTCGCCGAGCTGGATCTCGGCGTTCGTGCCGACGTCGACGACAAGGACGAGGTCGCGGGACTTCTCCGGCGCCTCGGACAGCGTGACGGCGGCGGCGTCCGCGCCCACATGGCCCGCGATGCAAGGCAGAAGATAGACCGACGCCTCGGGGTGAAGGTCGAGCGACACCTCGGGCGCGCGCAGCGTCATCGCCGCCGAGGTGGCAAGCGCGAAGGGGGCCTGACCCAGCTCGTAGGGGTCGATGCCCAGAAAGAGGTGGTGCATGACCGGGTTGCAGACGAGGACCGCGTCGAGGATGTCGCGCGGCACGGCTCCGACCTCTGCGGTGAGTTCGGCAATCAGGCGATTCATGCCCTCGCGCACCGCGCGCGTCATCTCGTCCGCGCCGCCTGCGTTCATCATCGAATAGCTGACCCGGCTCATCAGGTCCTCGCCGAAGCGGATCTGCGGGTTCATGATGCCGGAGGAGGCGACGACCGCCCCGCTCGCGAGGTCGCAGAGGTGACCCGCGATGGTGGTCGAGCCAAGGTCGACGGCCAGTCCCAGAAGCGGGCCGTCATGGAAGCCCGGCCAGACCTTCAGGATGCGGGGTGCCGCACCTTCGGACGACTGGAAGACCGCGCAGGTCACTTTCCACTCGCCTTTGCGCAGGATCGGCTGGAGACCGTGCATGACCGTCAGTCCCGCCGTAGCGCCCGGCAGCGACCACTGCTCGGCCAGCGCCGCCGCCAGCCGCTCGAGGTCGCCCGAGGGCTCGTGCATGTCGGGTTCCTCGACCTCGACGTAGTACAGCCGGACCGCCGGGCTCATGACGATCTCGCGGGCTTCGGCGCGCTTGCGGACAACCTGCTTGTGGACCTGGCTTTCGGGCGGCACGTCCAGCACGACATCGGACTGCACCCGCGCCTGGCAGCCAAGCCGGCGCCCTTCGGGCAGCCCGCGCTTTTCGTCATAGCGCGCCTCGACGGCGTTCCAGGGCGACAGCGCGTCTTCGGCCACGGTGACGTTGTGCTTGGGAAAGCTGCCCGTGCCCGGACTCACCTGGCACTTGGAGCAGATGCCGCGCCCGCCGCAGACAGAATCGAGATCGACGCCCAGCTTGCGCGCGGCCTCGAGCACGGTCGTGCCGACCGGGACGCGCCCGCGCTTGCCCGAGGGCGTGAAGATGACCAGTGCCGTCTCGTCCATGAATGCCCGCTCCTTCGGGGCGTCACCCTAGCGCCGGGCGCGGCGGGGAAAACCCCCGCCCGAACCCTTTCGCATCAGGCACGGCGGCGCCGTCCGCTGCGTCCGCCGATCTGCGAGGTCTGCTGCGCTAGGCTCGCCGCGGGAAACTCCATGCCCTCGGCGACGGCGTCGAGCACGCGACCGAAGCGGATCCACTCCGCGCCATGAGGATCGTGGTTCATCAGCAGGTTCGCGGCCCGGATGGCCTCCATCTCGACGGGGCGGATCGGGTTCATGATGGCGCTCGTCATGCCGGCGCCGATGGCCATCGTCAGGAAGGCTGCGTTGATCCCGTGGCGGTGCGGCATTGCGAACGAGATGTTCGACGCGCCGCAGGTCGTGTTGACGCCCAGTTCCTCGCGCAGACGCTTGATGAGCGCGAAGACGGATGTTCCCGCGATGTTCTTGGCGCCGATCGGCATGACGAGGGGATCGACGATGATGTCATGCGCAGGGATGCCGTAGTCGGCGGCGTGCTGGACGATCTTCTTCGCCACCGCGAAACGCACGTCGGGATCGTCCGAGATGCCGGTCTCGTCGTTCGAGATCGCCACGACCGGCACGTTGTACTTCTTGACGAGCGGCAGCACGGCTTCAAGACGCTCCTCCTCGCCGGTGACCGAGTTCACGAGCGGACGACCTTTCGCCGTCTCGAGCCCCGCCTTCAGTGCGCCCGGAACCGAGCTGTCGATGCAGAGCGGGCAGTCGGTGACGCCCTGTACCGTCTCGATTAGCTTCCGCATCAGGTCGGGCTCGACGAAGTTATTGTCGGCATAGCGCGGATCCTCGGCCATCTTGTTCGAGAACACTGCGCCCGAGTTGATATCCAGGACCATCGCGCCACAGGCGACCTGGTCGATGGCGTCCCGCTCGACCGTCGAGAAGTCGCCGGCTTCCAGTTCGAGGTTCAGCTTCTTGCGGCCCGTGGGGTTGATGCGTTCGCCGATCACGCAGAAGGGCGCGTCGAAGCCGATCACGGTGGATTTGGTCTGGGATTCTAGAACCGTGCGGGTCATAGGGTCGCTCCTTCGGGGATGGCGATGTGATCGGAAAGGGTCGGGTCGGTGAAGTCCCGTATGGCATGGATCGCGCCGAGGTCGAGAAGCGCCTCGGGCGTAAGGCTGGTGGCGACGCCGATGACGCGCAGGTCTGCGGCACGGGCCGAGGCGACGCCCGAGGCGCTGTCCTCGAACGCCACCGCCTCGTCGGCGCGAACGCCGAGAAGGTCGAGCGCGCGCAGATAGAGATCGGGCGCGGGCTTGCCGTGGACAACTTCGTCGGACGACACGCGGTGCCGGAAGTGTCCGCCAAGCGAAAGCCGCTCCAGCACCGTGTCGAGGTTCGCGCGGCAGGCGTTCGTCACGACGGCCAGCGGCAGGGCGGATAGCGTTTCCAGATAGGCCCGAGCGCCCTTGACCATCGGAAACTCCGCCGTGACACGCTCGCGGAAAGCGGCTTCCTTGCCGGCATCCATCTCGTCCGCGTCGTGGTTCGGCAGAAGCTCGGCGAAGATCTCGCGGTTCAGGCGACCGTGAATACGGCGCGTGTAGTCGGCCTCGGTGATGTCGAGGCCCCGCGCGCCGAGAAATTCGATGAAGACGGCCGCATGCACGGGATCGCTGTCGATCAGCGTCCCGTCCATGTCGAAGAGGATCGCGCGTGGCGTCACGCCGTGGCCCGCGCGGCGGGCACGGCGCCCTTCGAGGCCGTCCACTCGGCCGCGGCCTTGATCCCGCCGAGCGGGAAGATGTGGACGTTGGTGATTGCGAAGTCGGGGTGCGACGCCTTGTGGTGCGCCAGCTCCGTCACGATCTCGTCGGGTTCGTAGGGGAGGAGCAGCTTCGTGACGTCCATCGCGCGCTTCTGCAGAACGCGCAGCGACGGCCCCACGCCGCAGGCGACGGCGAACTTGATGAGCGTCTGAAGCTTCGCCGGACCGGCGATCCCGATATGGATCGGCAGGCCGATGCCCGCGTCGCGGACCGCGTCGGCCCAGGCGATGACCGGGTCGGCCTCGAAGGCGAACTGGGTGACGATGGCCATCTCGGCGTCGGTGCGCGCAGCGAAGTCGTTCTTCCACTTCATCGCCGTCTCGACGTTCAGGGTGGTGCCGTCGGGGTCGATGTCCTTGTTGCCCTCGGGGTGGCCTGCGACGTGAAGCCGCGTGAAGCCCGCCTTGTCGAAAAGCCCGGTCTCGAGAAGGTGGATCGAGCTTTCGAAGACGCCGCGCGGTTCGGCCACGCCGCCGGCAAGGATCAGGCCCTGCGTGACGCCCGCCTCGCCCTGGTAGCGCGCGATCCAGTCGCCCAGCATCTGCGCATTGTCGATGATCCGCGCCGGGAAGTGCGGCATCACCTGGAAGCCGTCGGCGGCGAGACGCTTCGCCGTCGCCACCATGTCCTCGATCGGGGTGCCGTCGATATGGGCGATGTAGACGCGGGTGCTTTCGGGCAGGAGGGCGCGGAAATCCTCGACCTTCTCGGCGGTGCGCGGCATCACCTCGATCGAGAAGTCCCGCAGGAACGTCTCGACACGCCGGTCGCCGGTGCGGGGGGCCTCGGTCTTTTTGCGGAAGTTCAGCAGTGACATCAACGATTTCCCTATGTCGCGGGGCGTCAGGCCCATCCGTCGTTCTCGATCAGCGCCCTGAGGCGGTCGTCCGTATAGTCGCGGTCCAATCTCTCGGCGGTCGCGCGCGCGACTTCATCGTCGGCGCCGTCCGCCTCGCCCGAGGCAACCTTGCGCCACTCCGATAGATAGGCGTCCGTGTCCCTCGCGCCCACCTTCATCGCCGCCCGGTCGATCGCCTGCTCGAAGCGCTCGGGCAGGGGCGCCTTGGCGCCCCGCCGGCCCTTGCCGACGATGACCTGCGCGGGAATGTCCCGCCAGTAGACGATGGTGACCTCGGCCATCCGGCACTCCTCTCGGTGGCGACAGCTCTATCCGGCTTCCCCCGCGTTCCGATGCAATAATTCGACCTGTCGCGCAACCTTAGCGACGTCGCATCCGACGCGGCGCAGGGGCCGCCGCGACATGCCGGGCCATTGCTTGTCATTCGGCGGGCTCTTAAGTAGGGTCCGCCAACTTCGGGGGCAGGGCGCTGGCCGCCCGCGTCGCCCACAAACGAACAACGACAAGGATCCAGCTCTCCATGTTCGTCACCCCTGCCTATGCCCAGGCGGCCGGAGGAGCGGGACCGTCGCTTCTCGCGCAGCTCCCCTTCTTCGTCGCCATCTTCGCGATCTTCTACTTCCTTCTGATCCGTCCGCAGCAGAAGAAGCTGAAGGAGCACAACGCGATGGTCGAGGCCCTGCGCCGTGGCGACCAGGTCGTTACCCAGGGCGGCCTTGTCGGCAAGGTCACCAAGGTCCGCGAGGACGGCGAAGTCGAGATCGAGATCGCTCCCGGCGTCAACGTCCGCGTCATCAAGCACACGATCCAGACAGTCCGTTCCAGGACCGAGCCGGCGAAATAGGGGCTCCATGCTTCAGATCCCCCTCTGGAAGCGGGTCGTCATCCTGGGCCTGTGCCTGCTCGGGATCCTGCTGGCCTTGCCGAACGCCTTCTATACCCGTGTCGAGACGCATAACGATGCCGTCTCCGCGATAGAGACGCTCGGCTCGACACCCGAGCGCGAGGCCGACGCCGGCCTCTGGCCGTCCTTCCTGCCGGCGACGCTGGTGAACCTCGGTCTCGATCTGCGGGGCGGCGCGCACCTTCTGGCGGAAGTCCATGTCGAGGACGTCTACGTCGACCGCATGGACACCACATGGCCCGATGTCCGCGACGCCCTCGTCGCAATCCGCGACCAGGTCGGATTCGTCGAACGGCTTGAGGCCGCCGCCCCCGGCACGCTGTCACTACGCATCCAGAACGCCGACGCCATGCCCGCAGCCCTGGAAGCGGTCCGCGCGCTAGCGCAGCCCGTCGTCAGCCTGTCGGGCATCGGCGCGCAGGATCTGGTGGTGACAGGGCAGGGCTCGACCCTGACGGTTGAACTTTCGCCCGAGGAAAAGCTCGCCACCGACGACCGCACCGTGCGCCAGGCGCTGGAAATCATCCGCCGCCGCATCGACGAGGTCGGCACACGCGAACCGACGATCCAGCGACAGGGCGAGGACCGGATCCTCATCCAGGTCCCCGGCGTCGGTTCGGCCGAAGAACTGAAGGGCATCATCGGCACCACCGCGCGTCTGACCTTCCATCCGGTCGTCTCCGCCTCCGCCACAGCCGATACGCGCACCTCCGCGGGGCAACTGCTGGTTCAGGACATCGACGAAGAGGCCGTTTGGTACGTCCTCGAAAGTGCCGCGATCCTGTCAGGCGAGGACCTGAAGACCGCGCAGCCGGGATTCGACCAGAACGGCCAGCCCTCGGTCACGCTCAGCTTCAACGGCCACGGTGCGCAGGTCTTCGGACGCTTCACGTCGGAAAACGTGGGCGCGCTCTTCGCCACCGTCCTGGACGACAAGGTCATCACCGCGCCCCAGATCCGCGAACCGATCACCGGCGGGCAGGCTCAGATCACCGGCAACTTCACCGTCGAAAGCTCCACCGACCTGGCGGTCCTCCTCCGCGCGGGCGCGCTGCCGGCCGAACTGACGTTTCTCGAAGAACGCACGATCTCTCCCGGCCTCGGTCAGGACTCGATCGAGGCGGGGCGCATCGCCGCCGTCGTGGGCTTTGTCGCCGTCATCGTCTTCATGGCGCTCTCCTACGGTCTCTTCGGCATCTTCGCCAATATCGCGCTCATCGTGAACCTCTCCATGCTCCTCGGCGTCCTGTCTGCCTTCGGCGCCACGCTGACACTTCCCGGCATCGCCGGCATCGTCCTGACCATGGGGATGGCGGTGGACGCAAACGTGCTGGTGTTCGAGCGTATCCGCGAGGAGCTGAAGACCGCCAAGGGCCCGAGCCGCGCCATCGAGCTTGGCTACCAGCGCGCCCTGTCCGCCATCATCGACGCCAACATCACGACCTTCATCACCTCGCTGATCCTTTTCCTTCTGGGCTCGGGTCCGGTGAAGGGATTTGCCGTGACCCTGATGGTCGGCATCGTCACCTCGGTCTTCACGGCGATCTGGCTGACGCGGCTTCTGGTGGTGATCTGGTTCGAGCGGCGCCGTCCCCGGACCATCGAGGTATGACATGCGCCTGAGATTCTTCGCCGACGAGACCAACTACGACTTCTTCAGGTGGCGCACCGCGACCTTCGGCGTCTCGGTCTTCGCCGTCATCGCCTCGATCCTGCTCTGGGTCTTCGTGGGCCTGAACTTCGGCATCGACTTCCGCGGCGGCACCACGATCCGCACCGAGGCTGCCGAGCCCGTAGATGTCGGCGCCTACAGACAGGCGGTCGAGACGCTGAACCTGGGCGAGGTTTCGGTGATCGAGGTCTTCGACCCGAACTTCCGCGACGACCAGAACGTGACCATGATCCGCATCCAGGCCCAGGACGGGCAGGAAAGCGTGACCGGCGACACCATTGCCCAGGTCCAGGCCGCGCTGCAACAGATCGCGCCGTCGATCGAGTTCGCGTCGGTCGAATCGGTCGGTCCAAAGGTGTCGGGCGAGCTGATCATGACCGCGATCATCGCGGTCGCCGCAGCGCTCGTCGCGATCCTGATCTACATCTGGCTGCGATTCGAATGGCAGTTCTCGGTCGGTGCGGTGGCCGCACTGTTCCACGATACCATCGTGACGATCGGCATCTTCAGCCTGCTGCAGATCCGCTTCGATCTCTCGACCATCGCGGCCCTTCTGACCATCGTGGGCTATTCGATCAACGATACCGTCGTGATCTTCGACCGGCTACGCGAGAACCTCAGGAAGTACAAGACGACGCCGCTGCAGGACGTGATGAACAAGTCGGTGAACGAGACGCTGAGCCGCACGGTGATGACGTCGGGCACGACGCTCGTGGCGCTGATCGCGCTTCTCGTCTTCGGCGGCGACGTGATCCGCGGCTTCGTCTTCGCCATCACCTGGGGCGTGGTCGTCGGCACCTATTCGTCGGTCTATGTCGCCAAGAACATCGTCCTGATGCTGGGCGTGACGCGCGACTGGTCCAAGCCGTCGGACGGCGGCGGCGGGGCGGGAACGCAGTTCGCCAACGTCGACGCCTGAGCGGGCAGGGGCTAGGCTCGCCACACGACGACCGGGAAGGAGGCTGAATGCGCCTGAACGAAGTGACGTACAACGGAGCCCTTCCGGTCGATGGCTACGGTCCGGGCTTCTTTCGCATTGGCGGGGTGAAGCGCGACGGCGCACACTCCATCCTGCCCTCCGGCGTCTCGGCGTGGGAGCCCTGGGACCAGGCGCCGTTCCTCGCCGATGGAGCCATCGACGTCCTGCTCGTCGGCACGGGCGCCGAGACGGCGCATCTGCCGCCCGAGTTCCGCACAAAGATCGAGGCTGCGGGCATCGGTGTCGAAGCCATGGCCAGCCCGCAGGCCTGCCGCACCTACAACGTCCTTCTCGGCGAAGGCCGCCGCGTCGGTCTCGCGGTTCTGCCCGTCTAGGACGATGACACGCCTCGCGCTCACCGATCTGGCCTGTGCGCGCGGCGGCCTGATCGTGATCGAGGGGCTGTCCCTGTCGCTCGGCGCGGGCGACGCGCTGATCCTTCGCGGCCCGAACGGGTCCGGCAAGACCACGCTCCTGCGCACCGTCGCCGGCCTCCAGCCGCCCGCCGCAGGACGCATCGAGGCGGATCCCGAGGCAATCGCCTATGCCGCACACGCCGACGGTCTGAAGGGCACGCTGAGCGTGGGAGAGAACCTCGAATTCTGGGCCGGTCTGTTCGGCACCCGCGGCATCGACGCAGCCCTCGCAGCCTTCGACCTCAGGGACATGCGCGAGCGCCGCGCGCAGGCGCTCTCGGCCGGGCAGAAACGCCGCCTCGGGCTGGCGCGCCTCCTCGTCACCGGCCGCCCGGTCTGGGCGCTGGACGAGCCCACGGTGTCTCTCGACGCCCGCGCGGTGGCGATGTTCGCCGAGGCCGTACGTGGCCACTTGGCAGAAGGTGGTGCCGCGCTGATCGCCACGCACATCGAGCTTGGTCTCGATGTCCCGGTCCTGGATGTCGCGCAGTTCAAACCCGGCGAGGCCCGCACGGATGCCTTCGACGAGGCATTCCTGTGATCCGCCTTCTCGTTCGTGACCTCAAGCTCGCCGTCCGGGCGGGCGGGGGCTTCGGTCTTGCACTTGCCTTCTTCCTGATCGTGACGGTCCTCGTCCCCTTCGGCGTCGGCCCGGCGTCCGAGCTTCTGGGAACCATCGCCCCCGGCATCCTCTGGATCGGCGCGCTCCTCGCCTGCCTCCTGTCGCTCGACCGCATCTTCGCCACCGACCACGAGGACGGTTCGCTCGAACTCCTCGCCACCGCTCCCCTGCCGCTCGAGGCGCTCGTCGCGGTCAAGGCGGCGGCGCACTGGCTGACGACGGGCTTGCCGCTTACGCTGGCCGCGCCCGCGCTCGGCGTCCTCCTCGATTTCCCTGCTCCGGCCTACGGCACGCTCTTCCTCGGGCTTCTCCTTGGCACCCCCGCGCTGTCGATGATCGGCGCCTTCGGCGCGGCGCTGACGGTTGGCCTGAAGCGCGGTGGGCTGCTCTTGTCGCTTCTCGTCCTGCCGCTCTACATGCCGACGCTGATCTTCGGCGCCGAGGCGGCGGGCCGCGCGGCCGACGGGCAGGGCGCCTCGACACCGCTTCTTCTCGTGACCCTCATCACCCTCGGCAGCCTCGCACTTCTGCCCTTCGCCGGTGCGGCCGCGCTTCGGATCAACCTGCGCTGATCCCGCTTCTTCTGTCCCTAAACGCTCGGCGAGGGGCAGGCCCCTTCCAAAGAAGAACGCGGCCCAGAAGGACCGCGTTCAGCTGGTCATCGGTGAGGGTTTCAGACGCGGGCGTCGCCCACGAGCTTCCAAATCGCCGGCAGGAGAAGCGCCGCGAGAGCGAGCTTCATTGCGTCGCCGATCAAGAATGGCGTGATGCCCCAGGTCAGGGTTTGCTCCCAGAGCGAGCCATAGGTCGCGACATCGAGCTTGCCGGCGGTCTCGATCCAGATCGAGAGCCAGGCAAGGCCCGGCACGTAGAGGAGCATGTTCCCGATCAGCATCGCAACGGCCATCAGGAGGACCGAGCGGTCCCAGCCGCGCCGGGCCAGGACGCCCATCGCTGCGATGGCTAGCACGTAGCCCGCAAGGTAGCCGCCGGTCGACCCCATCATGTAGGAAAGGCCGTTCAGTTCTGCGGTCGACGACTGGAACACGTCAAAGCCGAGGGCGCCGATCACCATGTAGGCAAGGATGGTCGCGAGGCCGAGACGTGGCCCGTAGGCAACGCCGATCGTCAGGACGGCGAAGGTGCCGAGGTTGACCGCAACGGGCGACGGGGGCACCGCGACCCTGACGTGGGCGGCGAGCGTCAAGACGGCAATGCCCACAACCAGGAGCACGGCACGCTTGATCCAGAGTTGCGTGGACTCGTCGGTGGTCCAGAAGGTCTCGGTCAGGACCGGACGGACGGCGGTTGTGGTCATGGGAGGGTCCCTCTTCCTCTGATGTTCCCTCGGGTTATGCACCCGCGATGCTGCGGGCGCAAGATTGGCGGAGCCGGGGCAGGGGCGCTGCCCCTCGCCGACTGCGGCGTCTCACCCCGGAGTGTTTCGGGACGGAAAAAGCTTTATCGGCGCGTAGTCCGACGTCATTATGTAGTCCTTCTGCGGTCCCAGGACACGCCAGACCGAGCGCCATCGCGGCCATTGGGTGAAATCATAGGCGACATCGTATCGGTCGGGACCGCAGAGGTGCGTGGCCTCGTGCCGTTCGGCTCCGGCAGAAATGCAGTGAAACGGTCTCAGGTCGTCGAAGAGCACCTCGAGGACGTCGCCAGCCTCCCGCCAGACATAGCGCCGCGACGCCGCGAAGCTCTGCCCGCCCAGGGCAAGCCGTCCCGTCTCGTCCTGGATCAGCTGCTGGCCCGACGGAGTGAACGTCGCCTCGCCTTCGAAGCTGGCACGGGTCCCATCCGCATGGAGAATGTCCCGCGTGATCCGCCAGCTCCCCGCGAGCGCGTGAAGGGACGTCAGACGCCCGATGCCGGTCTCGCGAACGATGGCCGCGTCCCTTCTTCTTGTCCCCCGGCCTGCGCCGGTCTAAACGCTGGCCGTCACCAAAGAGGCCGCAACATGATCCCGAGATACGCCCGCCCCGAGATGGTGTCCATCTGGTCGCCCGAGACGAAGTTCCGCATCTGGTACGAGATCGAGGCCCACGCCTGCGACGCCATGGCCGACCTGGGCGTCATCCCGCGCGAGAACGCCGAAGCCGTCTGGAAGGCGAAGGACACCGAGTTCGACGTCGCGCGCATCGACGAGATCGAGGCGGTGACGAAGCACGACGTGATCGCCTTCCTCACCCATCTGGCCGAGATCATCGGCAACGACGAAGCGCGCTTCGTCCACCAGGGCATGACGTCCTCGGACGTACTCGACACCACCTTCAACGTGCAACTCGTCCGCGCCGCCGACATCCTGATTGCGGACATGGAGGGATTGCTCGCCGCGCTCAAGAAGCGTGCCTACGAGCACAAGATGGACGTCCGCATCGGCCGCAGCCACGGCATCCACGCCGAACCCGTGACCATGGGTCTGACCTTCGCGCGCTTCTACGCCGAGATGGACAGGGGACTCGCTCGCCTGAAGAACGCCCGGCAAGAGGTTGCAACAGGAGCGATTTCCGGCGCTGTCGGTACGTTCGCCAACATCGACCCGGCGGTCGAGGCGCATGTCTGTGCGAAGCTGGGTCTGCGGCCCGAGCCGATCAGCACCCAGGTCATTCCGCGCGACCGGCACGCGATGTTCTTCGCCACGCTCGGCGTGATCGCGTCGTCGATCGAGAACATCGCCATCGAGATCCGCCACATGCAGCGGACCGAAGTGCTGGAGGCCGAGGAGTTCTTCTCGAAGGGTCAGAAGGGTTCGTCCGCGATGCCCCACAAACGCAACCCGGTCCTGTCGGAGAATCTGACGGGTCTTGCCCGTCTCGTCCGCATGGCCGTGGTGCCCGCGATGGAGAACGTGGCCCTCTGGCACGAGCGCGACATCTCGCACAGCTCCGTCGAGCGCGGCATCGGCCCGGACACGACGATCCACCTCGACTTCGCTCTCTCGCGGTTGACAGGCGTGATCGAGAAGCTGGTCGTCTATCCGAAGAACATGATGCGGAACCTCGAGACGTTCCGCGGTCTCGTCCACTCGCAGCGCGTCATGCTGGCGTTGACGCAAAAGGGCGTCAGCCGCGAGGACTCCTATCGCCTGGTGCAGCGCAATGCGATGAAGGTCTGGGAAGAGGGGGCGGACTTCATGGAAGAGCTGAAGGCCGATCCCGAGGTCACGTCGGCGATGAGCGAGGCCGAGATCGAGGACAAGTTCGACTTGGGCTATCACACCAAGCACGTCGACACGATCTTCGCCCGCGTCTTCGACGCCTGAGCCTCACGAAAGCGTGAGGAGCCTCGTGGGGGACGCGTGCTAGCTTTCCCTTACGTTAGCGACGAAAAGGAGATGCCCCCAATGAAGACGGCAGCCCTGCTGGCCGCACTCGTGATGACCCTGGCGCCCAGTGCCGTTCTGGCGATGTGCGAAGGTCACGACCAGGTCACCATGTCATGTCCCGAAGGCCAGACCTTCGATTCCGAAAGCCGGAGCTGCATCACCCCTACGGGCTGACGCCGTTCCGCGAGAGCTTCCTGAGGGCGGTCCGCGAGGCCGCCCTTTTTCTTTGGTAGCCGGGGGATGCGTAGCCAAGCGTTAACCCGCAGGCCGATAGAACATAACACGAACTCAGACCCCTCACCCCAGGGCGGCGCCGCGAAAGAATGATGCTCGATTCCCTGCCTTCCCTCGACGGTCCGACCGCCAGCCTCAGCCGTAGGGAAAAGGCGGCGATCGTCGTGCGCCTGCTTCTGACGAAGGGATCCGTGCCTTTCCTCGCTTCGCTGCCCGAGCACAAGCAGACCGAGCTTGCGGTGCAGCTTGCCCGCATGGCGCCGGTCGACCAGGACACGGTCGCCGCCGTGGCCGCGGAATTCGCCGACGCCATCGAACGGATCGGCCTGTCGTTCCCTGCTGGTCTCGAAAACGCCATCGGCCTTCTCGACGGCGTCCTGAGCGAGGGCGCGACCTCTCGCCTGCGGCAGATGGCGCCGTCGTCGGGCTATCGCGGCAATCCCTGGGACGACATCGACAAGGCCGAAGCGGACCGCCTGGTGCCGTTCCTGGAAAGCGAGGCGGTCGAGGTCGCGGCAGTGGTGCTGTCTAAGCTCAAGGTCGGCAAGGCGGCCGAGGTCTGGGCAAGCTGCCGGGCGAACGCGCGCGGCGCATCGCCTATGCGATCAGCCAGACCGGCGGCGTCTCTCCCGCGCTGGTCCACCGCATCGGCTGTGCTCTGGCCGACCAGTTGAGCGCGCGACCCGTCACCGCCTTTACCGACGGCCCCGTGACGCGCGTCGGCGCGATCCTCAACTATGCCCAGTCCCGCGTCCGCGACGACGTGCTGACGGGGCTTGAGGGCGAGGACAAGGATTTCGCCGACAGCGTCCGCGCCGCCATCTTCACCTTCGCCAACATCCCCGAGCGGATCTCGGCGCGGGACGTGCCGCGCATCCAGCGCGACATAGCACCGGACGACCTGACCCTGATCGTCGCGGGCGCCGGCGAGGGCGACCGCAAGGCCATCGATTTCCTCCTCGACAACATCTCGAAGCGCATGGCCGAGAACATCCGCGAAGAAGCGAAGGAGAAGAAGGGCGTCACCCCCGAGGATGTCGAGGCGGCGATGATCCGCGCGGTCGGCGTCATCCGCGACCTCGAGGCTGCCGGCGAGATCTTCTTCGTTGCAAACGACGCTTGAGCGGGCCATGTAACCCGCGGTTTTCCCGGCGGGTGACGGATGGCGGAGGGCAGGAGCGGTTTCAGGGACTGGATGCAGAACGCCGTCGCGCGCGCCGTCCTCGGTCTTGCGCTGGCGCTGCCCTACGAGACCCGCGTGCGCTTCACCGGCCGCGCCGTCAGCGCCCTGATTGCCCCCGTTGCGGGATGGCGACGGCGGATCCGCCGCAACCTCGCGCTTGCCGAACCCGGGCTGGACGCCGCCGCCCGGGAACGGATCGTGCGCGCGGTTCCAGACAATGTCGGTCGGACGCTGATCGAAATCTACTCGGGCGAGGAATTCGTCACCCGCGCCCGCGACTCTCAGATCGGTGGTCCGGGCTTGCCCGCCCTGGAGGCTGCGCGCGCCGAAGGCCGGGCGGTCGTCCTCGTCACAGCGCACCTGGGAAACTACGACGCCGTCCGCGGCAAGCTCAGCCGCGAGGGCTATCCGATGGCCGCGCTCTATCGCCCGATGGAGAACCCGGCCTTCCACGAACATTACCTCGAGGCGATATCGACCATCGCCGAGCCGGTCTTTCCGACGGACGCAAAGGGAATCTCGGCCCTGGTCCGGCATCTGAAGGGGGGCGGCATCATCGGCATCGTTGCCGACGTGGCCTCGCGCAAGGCGCCGCTCCTGTCATTCTACGGCCAGCCGGCTCACACGCCTCTGTCAGCGGCGGAATGGGCGATCAGGTATGACGCCGCCCTGATCCCTATCTTCGGCATCCGCCAGCCTGACGGCTTCACCTTCCGGATCCACGTCGCCGCCGAAATTCCGAAGGGCGATCCCGGGGCGATGATGCAAGCCTATAACGACGAGGTGGAGCGGATCGTGCGCGCGCATCCCGACCAGTGGTTCTGGATCCACAATCGCTGGAAGACGTACGTTCCGCGAAAGACCTAGCGCAGACGGGCCGCGCCAAGGATCGGGCCGGTCTCGCGAAGCTGCACGATGACGACGCAGGGCACATCGGCGGGAACCTCGGCCGAGCCGCTGAATTCGCCGGCGCCCGTCCAAGTCCCCAGATCGCGCCACCCCGTAACGATGTTCACGTAGGTGATCGTGCGGCCGGCGTTCTCGCCCCGGCGTATGTCGGTGGTGGCCTCGGGGACGTATGTGACGACGCGCACGACGGCGGGTGCATCGAACACCGAGGTCGACTGCGCGACCACATGGACGCGGCCGCCCTTGCGCCGCGCCGAGACCGTCACGGGGTCGGGACTGTCGGAATGGCGCTGGATCGCGTTGGCGATCTTCATCGACTTCGACCCGACGACATGGTCGGTTCCGCCGATGATCGCCTGCGGTGTATAGATCGACCGCTCTCCCTTCGAGCGGGCATAGGCCTTCTGCCGGGCGGTGAAGGCCGCGCTGCCGAACTCGTCGGCCCAGCCGAGGTAGTCCCAGTAGTCGACGTGGTAGGCCAGCGCAAAGACGTCGTTGCGCGTCGCAAGCTCGGCCAGGATCTCGTCGGCGGGCGGACAGGAGGAGCACCCCTGCGAGGTGAACAGCTCCACCACCACCGCGTCGCGGGCCTGAACGGCCGTGGCGCCGAGCAGGGACAGAAGAACGAGGAAGGCGGGAAGGATACGCGACATGCAGGGGGTCCGGTTGGTCTGGCCGGTTCTGGGTATCCGAGGAACCGGGCCCGAGCCAATCAAGGTTTTGAGAGATGGCGTTACAGTCGTCGAGGTGCGACGTCGCGGTCACGCGCAGACGAAAGGCCTGGCCACTCCACCAAGGCGCATAAATTGTGCACAATGGTATACAAAATTGGGCCCAGACCCCTTGCGCGGTGGGGGCGTGGAGGAGTATGCCACGGCCAACTCACCCGCCAGACCCTACGGAGGCCCCTATGCCCATTGTTGTCGGCCACGACTCCACCAAAACCCGCAAGACCCTGACCGTCGGCGGACAAAGCGTCGACTATTACTCGATTCCCGCAGCTGAGGCCGCAGGTCTCGGCGATTTCTCGAAACTGCCGGCCTCGCTCAAGGTCGTGCTTGAGAACATGCTCAGGTTCGAGGACGGGAAGACCGTCAGCGTCGACGACATCCGGGCCTTCGCCGAATGGGCCAGCATGGGCGGCAAGAACCCGCGCGAGATTGCCTATCGTCCCGCACGCGTGCTGCTCCAGGATTTCACCGGCGTCCCGGCCGTCGTCGATCTGGCCGCGATGCGCGACGCCATCATCTCGCTCGGCGGCGACGCCGAGAAGATCAACCCGCTCAATCCCGTCGACCTCGTCATCGACCACTCGGTGATGATCGACGAGTTCGGCAACCCGCGCGCCTTCCAGATGAACGTCGACCGCGAGTACGAGCGGAACATGGAGCGCTACACCTTCCTCAAGTGGGGCCAGTCGGCCTTCGACAATTTCCGCGTCGTCCCGCCGGGCACCGGAATCTGCCACCAGGTGAACCTCGAATATCTCAGCCAGACCGTCTGGACCGACACCGATCAGGACGGAAAGACCGTCGCCTATCCCGACACCCTCGTCGGCACCGACAGCCACACCACGATGGTCAACGGACTGTCCGTCCTCGGCTGGGGCGTGGGCGGGATCGAGGCCGAGGCCGCGATGCTGGGCCAGCCGATCTCGATGCTGATCCCCGAGGTCGTGGGCTTCGAGCTTACCGGCCAGACGGTCGAGGGCACCACAGGTACCGACCTCGTGCTGAAGGTCGTCGAAATGCTGCGCAAGAAGGGCGTGGTCAACAAGTTCGTCGAGTTTTACGGCGCGGGCCTCGATCACCTGCCGCTGGCCGACCGCGCGACGATCGCCAACATGGCGCCCGAATACGGCGCCACCTGCGGCTTCTTCCCCATCGATAACGAGACGCTTCGCTACCTTCGCCAGACCGGCCGGTCCGAGGATCGCGTCGCGCTGGTCGAAGCCTATGCCAGGGAGAACGGCCTCTGGCGCGGTGCGGACTATGCGCCGGTCTATACCGACACGCTCTCGCTCGACATGGGCACAATCGTTCCGGCCATTTCGGGTCCGAAGCGCCCGCAGGACTATATCGCGCTCGACCGCGCCGCGACGTCCTTCCACAAGTACGTCGAGGGACAGCGGGCAGCCAAGGACGCCACCGTCAAGGAAGAGGTCCGCTGGGAAGGCGAGGGCGGCCAGATGGAGCCCGTTGCCATCCCGGGTGATGAGGGGCACCACCGCCGCGGCCGTGTCGCCTCGGGCGACGCAGGCTACCAGCTTCACGACGGCTCGATCGTGATCGCCTCGATCACCTCCTGCACCAATACTTCGAACCCCTACGTGATGATCGGCGCGGGGCTCGTGGCGCGGAAGGCGCATGAAAAGGGCCTGACCCGCAAGCCCTGGGTCAAGACCTCGCTCGCCCCCGGCAGCCAGGTGGTGTCGCATTATCTCGAGGCGGCGGATCTGCAGAAGGACCTCGACGCCATCGGCTTCAACCTCGTCGGCTATGGCTGCACGACCTGCATCGGCAACTCTGGCCCTCTCGAGCCCGAGATCTCGGCGTGCATCAACGACAACGACCTGATCGGCGTCGCCGTGCTGTCGGGCAACCGCAACTTCGAAGGACGGATCAGCCCGGACGTGCGCGCGAACTACCTCGCCTCGCCGCCGCTGGTCGTCGCCTATTCGCTGGTCGGCGACATGAACGTCGACATCACGACCGACCCGCTTGGCGTCGGCAAGGACGGCCAGCCGGTCTACCTCAAGGACATCTGGCCCACGCAGAAAGAGGTCGCGGACCTCGTGGCCGAGACGGTCACGCGGCAGGCGTTCCTGTCCAAGTACGCCGACGTCTTCAAGGGCGACGAGAAGTGGCGCGGCGTCCAGACCACGGACAGCCTGACCTACGACTGGCCCTCGACCTCGACCTATGTCCAGAACCCACCCTACTTCCAGGACATGGGGCCGAACCCCGGCACCATCTCGAACGTCGAGGGCGCGCGCATCCTGGCGATGCTGGGCGACATGATCACCACCGACCACATCAGCCCTGCCGGGTCGTTCCGCGAGTCCTCGCCCGCCGGCGAATACCTCGTCGACCGCCAGGTGCCGGTGCGCGAGTTCAACTCCTACGGCTCGCGCCGCGGCAACCACCAGGTGATGATGCGCGGCACCTTCGCCAACATCCGCATCAAGAACGAGGTGCTGGACGGCGTCGAAGGCGGCTACACCAAGGGGCCGGACGGGCAGCAGACCTCGATCTACGACGCCGCGATGGCCTACATGGACCAGGGCACGCCCCTTGTCATCATCGCGGGCGAACAATACGGCGCGGGATCCTCGCGCGACTGGGCCGCGAAGGGTACGGCGCTTCTTGGCGTCAAGGCCGTCATTGCCGAGAATTTCGAGCGTATCCACCGCTCGAACCTCGTCGGCATGGGCGTCATTCCGTTCGAGTTCAGCGCGGGCGACACCCGCAAGTCGCTTGGCCTGAAAGGCGACGAGGTCATCACAATCACCGGCCTCGACGGCGACCTGAAGCCGCTTTCCGAGGTGCCCTGCCGGATCGACTATGCCGACGGCTCGTCGAAAGAGATCACGCTGCGCTGCCGGATCGATACGGCCATCGAGAAGGAATACATCGAGCACGGCGGCGTCCTGCACTACGTGCTGCGGAACCTCGCCAAGGCAGCCTGACGCCAGTCTGACGGAACATCGAGGGCCCGGGCGGCAGCGTCCGGGCCTTTCGATTCGACGGAAAGGCCCGAAATGCCGACAATTCGGGCAGGTCCGCCGGTCTGTTTCACGAAACGCCGGATTGACGTCTGCATCCCATCGCAATTCTTCCAATTCGGGCGAGATTGTGACAACCTTCGACCTGTAACAAGTTCCCGGGGATGTTCATGGACCGTACGAGTGATACGCTTCGCGTCGTTGCGCGGGCGATGCCGTTTTCCCTGCCGCCACTCGAGGGTTGCGCGCTTATCGTCCTGATGATCGTCTGGCTGGTCGGCTGACCTAGTCGGCCAGGGCCGCCTCGATCGCCGGGCGAATCCGGTTCGCCAGGATGCTGTTCGTGATCGGACCCGCGAACCTCAGTACCACCGTCCCGTCGCCATCGACCACAAAGGTTTCCGGCACGCCGTAGACGCCCCAGTCGATCGCCGTTCTGCCATCCGCGTCCGCGCCGATGGCGCTGTACGGGTCGCCGAGTTCTTCGAGAAACCCCAGAGCCTTCTCCGGGTCGTCCTTGTAGTTGACGCCGATGATCGTCAGCCCCTCGTCCTTCAGCGCCATGATCTGCGGGTGCTCGACGCGGCAGGGCGCGCACCAGCTCGCCCAGAAGTTCACCAGCGTCACCTCGCCCGACCTGAGCGAGGCATCCGTGGGTGGCGCGCTTTCGCCCAGGGGCGCGAGGGCCAGGGCCGGCGCGGAGCTGCCGATCAGCGTAGACGGCAGGGCATCGGGATCATCCCGGAACATGCCGCCCAGGAAAAGCCCCGCCATGGCGGCGAAGATCAGGGGCGGCGCGAGGACGAGGGGCGAGATTCTAGCCAACGGCGCGGCGTCCCTCGGTCTCGGCCAGCCGCCGGCGCGACCGGCGCGACTGCACCCAGGTCAGCACAAGGAGCGCGGCAAGAAGGCCAAGCGAGCCGGCGTAGGCCAGCGCGACCTCGGCGGCATAGGTGGGCGTTCCCTCCATCAGGCCATCCGCTCCTTCAGTTCCAGCGCCGAGACGCGGCGAAGCCGGATCTCGGTCCGGGTGCGGATCAGCACGAGCGCCACGAAGAGCAGCACGAACCCCACGATGCATACCATAAGCGGCACCCAGTAGACGTCCGCCACGTTCTCGTCACGGTCGAGCGACAGGGAAGCCCCTTGGTGCAGCCCCTGGTTCCAGAAGTTGACCGCATAGCGCGATAGAAGCGCGAAGACCGAGCCCACGAGGCACAGGACCGACGTCAGGTCGGCGGCGGTATCCGGGTTCTCGACCGACGACCACAGCGCCATGTAGCCGAGGTAGAACAGGAACAGGATCAGGAAGGACGTCAGCCGCGGATCCCACTCCCACCAGGTGCCCCACATCGGTTGGCCCCAGATCGCCCCGGTCCAGAGCGCGATGAGCGTCATCACCGCCCCCACGGGCGCCGCCGCCTTCGCGGCCAGCGCCGAGACGTGATGCCGCCGGACCAGCCAGATCAGCGAGGCCACCAGCATCATCGCCCAGGCATTGATCGCCATCATCGCCGAGGGGACGTGCAGGTAGATGATCTTCACCGAGTCGCGGAAATTCTCGGCCTCGGGCACGAAAGCCACGCCCCAGACCAGCCCGACCGCAAGACACAGCGCCGCCACCCCCGCCAGAGGCGCCACGATCCGGTCGGTCGTGGCCATGAACTTGCGTGGGTTGGCGTATTCCCAAAGCGACATGGCCTCTTCCTATCCGGGCCCCGCGCCCCTCTCAAGTCACGGATGCGTGGCGCTATTGACGCAGGGGCCAATGTGGCGGGGGTTGCCTTGGCCGCGCGAGGGGTGAAATCTGGCAAGCGAACCCGAAGGAGTCTGCCATGCCCGTCCGCAACCGATTTGCCGAGCTTCACGAGGAGATCACCGCGTGGCGCCGCGACATCCACCAGCACCCCGAGATCCTCTTCGAGGTTCACCGCACCGCCGCCCTCGTCGCCGACAAGCTCCGCGAGTTCGGATGCGACGAGGTCGTGACCGGCATCGGGCGCACGGGCGTCGTCGGCATCATCAAGGGCCGCACCGGCAGATCGGGACGCACGGTTGGTCTGCGCGCCGACATGGACGCGCTGCCGATCGAGGAGGCGACGGGTCTCGACTATGCGTCGAAGACTCAAGGCGCCATGCACGCCTGCGGCCACGACGGGCACACGGCCATGTTGCTGGGGGCGGCCAAGTATCTTGCCGAGACGCGCAACTTCGACGGTTCGGTCGCGGTCATCTTCCAGCCCGCCGAGGAAGGCGGCGGCGGCGGGCGCGAGATGGTGGACGACGGCATGATGGACCGCTTCGGAATCGACGAGGTCTATGGAATGCACAACTGGCCGGGCAAACCCGTGGGCAGCTTCGCGATCCGCGCGGGCGCCTTCTTTGCAGCCACCGACGTCTTCGAGATCGTGGTGGAGGGGAAGGGCGGCCACGCCGCCAAGCCGCAGGAGGTGATCGACCCCACCGTGACGGCATCGCAGATCGTCATGTCCCTTCAGACCATCGCCAGCCGCAACGCGGACCCGGTCAAGCAGGTCGTCGTTTCGGTCACGTCCTTCGTCACATCGTCGACCGCCTTCAACGTCATCCCGCAGCGCGTGACGCTGAAAGGCACGGTGCGGACCCTCGACGCCGACACCCATGACCTGGCCGAGACGCGGCTGAACGACATCGTGACCCACATCGCTGCCGCCTTCGGCTGCACGGCGCGCGTCGACTACACGCGCAACTACCCGGTGATGGCGAACTCGGAAACCGAGACGGGATATGCCATCGACGCCGCGAAGAAGGTGTCGGGCGACTGCGAGGAGGCTCCGCTCGTCATGGGCGGCGAGGACTTCGCCTTCATGCTGAACGCGCGCCCCGGCGCCTATATCCTCGTCGGCAACGGCGACACGGCGATGGTCCACCACCCCGAGTACAACTTCAACGACGAGGCGATCCCGGCGGGCTGCTCGTGGTACGTCGAGATGGCGGAAAGCCGGCTGCCCGCGGCCTAGTTCCACCGCGCCGAACCGGTAATGGACGCTGCGGAAACGACCGTGTAACCTCGCCCGAAAA
Source organism: Silicimonas algicola (assembly GCF_003970735.1). Lineage (GTDB taxonomy): Bacteria > Pseudomonadota > Alphaproteobacteria > Rhodobacterales > Rhodobacteraceae > Silicimonas > Silicimonas algicola. The sequence goes on along the minus strand of NZ_CP034588.1, from coordinate 2,371,782 downwards.
CGGGGGCCGGGCAGCATGGACCAACCGATCGCGATGCTCTGGATGCGGGGAAGCCTCAGCTTCGTCGAGCAGCTTTGCGTGCGGTCCTTCCTCGACGCGGGGCACCACGTCATCCTCTACGGCTACGAGGAAATCGGACGCGTGCCGGACGGCGTGGAGCGGCGCGACGCGGCCCTGATCCTGCCCGAGACCGGGTTTCTCGTTCACGAACGCACCGGCTCGCCCGCGCTTCATTCCGATCTCTTTCGCTATCGCCTTCTTGCGCGGGGAACCGGCGAGATCTGGGCCGACACCGACGCCTATTGCCTGCGGCCCTTCCGTGCGCACGACGGCCATCTATACGGCTGGGAGAGCGAGCACCACGTCAACGGCGGTGTCCTCGGCCTGCCGCCCGACAGCGCGACGCTGGCGGCCCTTCTCGACTTCACCAGCGACGAATTCGCCATTCCGCCCTGGGAGAAGCCCTGGCGGCGCCGCGAATTGGAGGCGGCGAAGGCAAGCGGCCAGCCCGTCCACGCCGGCGAACAGACATGGGGGGTCTGGGGCCCGCACGCCATCACGCACTTCCTGAAGGAGACGGGCGAGATCGCCCACGCCTTGCCGCAGGCGGCGCTCTATCCCTATACCTTCGCCGAACGGCGGAAACTGCTGACGGCCGGCGTCGACCACGCCCGCAAGATCACCGACGAGACGCAGTCGATCCACCTCTACGGCCGGCGCATCCGCAAGCGGATCGCGGAACGCGACCTGGGACTGCCCGACCCTGACAGTCTTCTCGGTGGTCTCCTCATCAAACACCGCATCGACCCCTGCGACGCGCCATTGCGCGACTGCCCCGACCCGGACCGCGACCACGCCTTCGCGCGCCGCTATCGCGAGGCGGTCGAAGGCAAGCAGTACCAGGCGGCTGCCATGACCGGCGAGATCCGGCCTCTGGACGAGGTCGTGGCGGTGACGACCATGCGCAACGAGGGCGCCTTCATCCTCGACTGGGTGGCCTATCACCTGGGCGTCGGCGTCACGCATTTCCTCGTCTACACCAACGACTGCGACGACCAGACCGTGGCCATCCTCGACGCGCTCGCCGCCCGCGGCCTTGTTACCCGCGTGGACAACCCGGTGTCGGACGGCCAGAAGCCGCAGCGCCAGGCGTTGACCGCCGCGTGGAGTCAACCGCGCGTGACCGCCGCCGACGCGGTGGTGGTCATGGACGTGGACGAATACATCAACGTCCACGAGGGCGACGGGACCCTGACCGACCTCTTCCGCGCGGCGGGCGACCCCGACATGATCTCGATGACCTGGCGGCTCTTCGGCACCTCGGGTCACATCGCCTATGAGGACGCGCCCGCGCCCGAACGCTTCACCCGCTGCGCGCCGGCCCTGACGCGCAAGCCGCATCAGGCCTGGGGCTTCAAGACCATCCTGAGGCGCGGCGCCCCCTTCGCGGGCTTCGGCGTCCACCGTCCGCACGATCCGACGGGTCCGATGCCGCGCTGGACCAACGGATCGGGCGCGCAGCTACCGGACCGCTACCTCGACGGAGGCTGGCGGAGCGGGATCGATTGCTGGGGATACGACCTCGTCACGCTGAACCACTACGCGGTCCGATCCTGCGAGAGCTTCCTCGTCAAGCGGGACAGGGGCCGGTCGAACCACGTCGCGCGACCGCAGGACGTGGCCTATTGGAACACCTACAACCGCAACGACGAAGTCGACGCCTCGATCCTGCCCCGCCTCGAACGCGCGCGGGCGCTGCGCGAGGTCTTCGCTCGGGACCCCGGCCTCGGACCGCTGCACGAGGCCGCCGTCCACTGGCACCGCGCGCGGATCGACGCGCTGAAGGCGTCTCCGCGCGAGGCTGCTTTCCTGGCGCATGTCTCGGCCGATCCGAATTCGCACCGGCTGGACGAGATCGCGCTTCCCGAGGCCCCACCCGTGCCCCGCACGGTGGCGGCTGCGCCCGTGTCGTCGCTGATCGAGTTGCGCGACGTGGCGCCACCCACAGGTGACGAGGCCGCGCGGCAGTTCGACGGGCTGATGGAGCGCCTGAAGTCCCGCCAGCCGCTTTTGCCGCCCCTCGACGCGCCGCCCCGGTCCGAGAGGATCGTTGTCGTCACCTCGATGAAGAACGAGGGCTGCTTCGTCCTCGAGTGGATCGCCTACCACCTGTCGATCGGGGTGACGCATTTTCTTGTCTACACCAACGATTGCGACGATCCGACGGATGCGGTTCTGGACCGCCTCCAGGCGCTTGGACATGTCACGCGCGTCGACAACCCCTTCAACCGCGAGTCCGGCCAGAAGCCGCAGAGGGGCGCGCTGAACGATGCCGCCGAACGCGCGGTGGTGCGGGACGCCGACTGGGTCGGCATCATCGACGTGGACGAGTTCGTCAACATCCACGTCGGCGACGGCACCTTCGCGGCGCTTCTTGAGGCGGCGAACCATCCCAACGTCATCTCGATGACCTGGCGCTTCTTCGGCAACAGGGGCGTCCACGCCTATGAGGACCGCTGGCAGACCGAGATCCTGACGGCCTGCGCGCCGCTCTACATCCCGAAGCCGCGCCTTGGGTGGGGCTTCAAGAGCTTCTACCGTCCCGACGGCCCCTTCACGAAGGTCGGCGTCCATCGCCCGCTTGGCCTCGACCCCGAACGCGCGGACGAGGTGCGTTGGATCAACGGGGCAGGCCGCGCCATGCCCGAGAGGGTGGCGCTGAAAAGCGAGTGGTTCAGCCGCAAGGACACCATCGGCTACGACATGGTGACGCTGAACCACTACGTTCTGCGCTCGGCCGAGAGCTTCCTCGTCAAGCGCCAGCGAGGGCGGATCAACCACGTCGATCAGGACCAGGGCGTGAACTACTGGGTCACACGGAACTACGCGACCGAGACCGACACCTCGATCCACGCCCGTCTGCCGCGCGCACGCGACGTGCTGGTGGGCCTTCTGGCGGACGAGGATTTGTTCCGGCTGCACCGCGCCTCAGTGGCCTGGCACCGCGAGAGGATCGATGAGCTGATGCGCGAGACGGAGTACCGCGCGCTTTACGACGCGATCACCGATCCCTCGCTGCCCGACGCGATCATGCGAGCGCCGAAGGAGAAGGGCGACCAGCAGACGCTCGAGGCGGCGGAATAATTACGTCGCAGTGACTTGCAGGGCGACGTTCAATCGTCGTCGTCACTCTCGTCATCGTCGAGCGCTGCGGCCAACTGGAAGCCGATGCGCCGGGGCGCTTCGGTCTTTTCCTGCTTCGGCATGGCGCGGAGAAGGACGTTGAGCTGTGTGACGTGCTGCACCAGCTGGACGCGCGCGCCCGATCCGTCGGTGCCGTAAAAGGTCACGATATCGGGGTCGAAGTACCCCAGCCCCTCGATCCTCAGGAAGCCCCCGCCGGTATCGGTGAAGCTCATCGCCACCTCGTGTTCGGCGTCGAGCACCTTCTCGAAGTTCTGGATATAGAGGATCAGGCGCTGATAGGCCCATTCCGCCGGGCTTTTCCGCTCGACGGGCCGCCGGGTCACGGCCTCGGGCAGCGGCTCCTTCTCGAAGCAGACCGCGTCGGGGTCGGCGTGGACCGCAGATGCGTGCCTGCGATCCGAGGGATAGGGCGGCGGGCTGTCGTTCGATGTCATCGCTGATCTCCCGCACGATACACCCAAGCCCCATCCTCGCGGCGGTCCCGGCTGGCACGGCCCTGGTGCCAGAGATGCAGGCAATGCGCCACCGCTTCCCCGAGCGCCAGTCCGAACTGGCCACCGGTGATCTCCCGCTTGAAGACCGGAACGAAGCTTTCCACCGCCGTTGCAGGCCGTGACGACAGGGCGGTTTCGAGACGGTGAAGCGCCGAGACGTGGTTCTCGATCATCTGGTCGAGGCGGGTCGGAAGGCCGGTGAAAGGCAGCTTGTGGCCCGGCAGGATCAAATGAGGTTCGGAGGTCAGGGTCTTGAAACTATTGCACGATGCGATCCAGTCCCCCACGGGATCGCCCTCGGGTTCGGTCGGGTAGACGCTGAGGTTGGGAGAGATCGAGGGCAGAAGCTGATCGCCGCCCAGGACAAGGTCGTCGTCCTCGGACCAGAGCGTCGCGTGTTCGGGGGCGTGACCGTGGCCGATGCGGACGCGCCAGCGACGACCGGCTGCGGTCAGGACGTCACCTTCCGAAATCCGGGTATAGCCGACCGGCAGCGGCGCCACGACATCGGCGAAGTTGAACGGCCGCTCGGCCTTCCGCGCCTCGAGCATCGCCGCCGGCATTCCCGCGGCGCGCCAGAACTCCAGCGCGGCCTCGCTCGGCCGTTCCTGCACGTCGAGCGTGAGCATCCTCGCGAAAAGCCAGGCCGTCCGCGTCGTGACGAGCGTCGCCCCTGTACGCGCCATCAGCCATCCGGCAAGGCCGACATGGTCCGGGTGGTGATGCGTCACGACGATGCGCGCAACGGGCTTGCCCGCCAGCGGACCGGAAAGCAGCGCTTCCCAGCCCGAGCGGCAGGCCGAGCTGTTCAACCCGGTATCGACCAGCGTCCAGGCGTCGCCGTCGTCCAGCGCGTAGACGTTGACGTGGTCGAGCGCCATCGGCAGGGGCATCCGCGCCCAGAGGACGCCCTCCGCGACCTCGATGACCTCACCGAGGCCGGGAGGCTCGGCATGGGGATAGCGGATGCGGCGGCCGCCATCGTCCATCAGGCGAAGGCCAGGTCTTCGGGCGACATGTCGTAGAGACCGTCGGCCCCGACCGAGACCTGCGCGAGAAGCGCCGCGTGTTCGGGCAAGAGCCGGGTGATGTAGAACCGCGCGAGCGCCCGGCGGGGACCGTTCTCGACCAGCGCCGCCTTGAGATGGAAGTGGCCGCCCAGGACCCGCGCGGCGGCGCGCAGGTAGGGCACCGCGCCCGCGAAGCGATCGTCGAGAGGCTGCGCCACGAGCCATTCGGTCGACTCTCGCAGCGTCTCGGCCGCGCTCCAGACGACGTGGGCCAGGTCCGGAAGTTCGGACCGGGCCGCCTCGGCCGCGGTCTCGACCTCGTCCAGAAGCCGGAACATCGCCTCGCCCCCGTCCGACATCTTGCGCGCGACGAGGTCCATCGCCTGGATGCCGTTGGTGCCCTCGTAGATCGACGTCACGCGCACGTCGCGAAGGTATTGCGCGACGCCCGTCTCCTCGATGAAGCCCATGCCGCCGTGGACCTGGATCGCGTCCTCGGCCACGGCGATGCCGGTGTCGGTGCCGAAGGCCTTGGCAATCGGTGTCAGAAGGGCGGCGCGCGCGGTCCAGTCGGCCTCGCCTGTGGCGCGCCCCATGTCGATGGCGACGGCGCAGGCCAAGGCTATGGCGCGGGCCGCGAAGACGTCGGCCTTCATCGCGGTCAGCATGCGGCGAACGTCGGCGTGCTCGACGATGGCGCCCGAGCCGCCGGCCTTGCCCTGCCTGCGGTCCGACGCGTATTCGAGCGCCTTCTGGAACGCCGCTTCCGCCACGCCGATGCCCTGTGCGCCGACGCCGAGGCGGGCGTTGTTCATCATCGTGAACATGGCCGCCATGCCGCCGTTCTCGGACCCCACCATCCAGCCCGTCGCGCCGTCGTACTCCATGACCGCCGTGGGCGATCCGTGGAGACCTAGCTTGTGTTCGAGGCTGACGACGCGGAGATCGTTGCGTCGGCCCGGATTGCCGGCCTCGTCAGGCAGGAACTTCGGGACGAGGAACAGGCTGATGCCGCGCGTGCCGGGCGCCGCATCGGGCAGGCGGGCGAGGACGAGGTGGCAGATGTTCTCGATGAAATCCGCGTCGCCCCAGGTGATGTAGATCTTCTGGCCCGAGATCGCGTAGGTGCCGTCGCCCGTCGGCTCGGCCTTGGTGCGAAGCGCGCCCACGTCGCTGCCGGCCTGGGGTTCGGTCAGGTTCATGGTGCCCGACCAGGTGCCGCTGGTGAGCTTCGGCAGGTAGAGCGCCTTGATCTCGGGGCTGGCGTGCGCTTCGAGCGCCTCGATCTGGCCCTGGGTCAGGAGCGGGTTCAGTTGCAGCGCCAGGCAGGCGCCCGACATCATGTCGTTGAGCGCGGTGCCAAGCGCCACGGGGAGGCCCATGCCGCCGTGGTCGGGCGCGGCGGTCAGCCCGATCCACCCGCCCTCGGCAATGGCGCGGAAACCCTCTTCGAAGCCGGGAGAGGTCCGCACGACGCCGTTCTCGAGACGGGCCGGCGAGGTGTCGCCCGCGCGGTTCAGGGGCGCGAGAACCTGGTCGCAGAGCTTAGCCGCTTCCGTCAGGATCGCCTCGACGGTGTCGGGCGTGGCCTCGGCGAAACGCTCGGTCGCCGCCACGTCTTCGAAGCCGACCACGCGGTCCAGGATGAAGCGGATGTCCGTCGTGGGCGAGGTGTAGGGCATCGCGGCCTCCCTGAAAGGCGGTTGGCAAGGGTCTGCGTCCTCGCTAACGGATGTGGCCGAGGATGCAAGCGGGCGACTGGCCCCGCAACACGGACGCAGCGTCACGCATGGACGGCACGACAGAGAGACTGGACCCGGATGCGGCTGGCGTCGCGCGCGCGGCCGACTTGCTGCGGGCGGGGCGTCTGGTGGCGTTTCCGACCGAGACGGTCTACGGCCTCGGCGCCGATGCGCGGCAGGGCGAGGCGGTGGCGGCCATCTTCGAGGCGAAGGGACGTCCGAGGTTCAATCCGCTGATCGTGCATGTCCCGGATGTTCGCGAGGCCGAACGCTATGGCGTCTTCCCGGCGGCGGCGCGGTCGCTGGTGGCCGGCGGATGGCCCGCCGGGCTGACGCTGGTCGTGCCCTTGCGCGAGGGGACGGGGCTGTCGCCCCTCGTCAGCGCGGGCAATCCGACCGTGGCGCTGAGGCTGCCGAAGGCGGATCTGGCGCAGCGGCTGTTGCGGAACTTCGGCGGCCCTCTGGCGGGACCCTCGGCCAACCCCTCGGGCAGGGTCAGCCCGACGACGGCGGATCACGTCCTGTCGGGCCTCTCGGGCCGCATCGCGGCGGTGCTCGACGGCGGACCGACTGAGGCGGGGCTCGAATCCACCATCCTCGGCTTTCCGGATGGCGTCCCGACCGTTTACCGCGAGGGAGTATGGCAGGCGCCGGCCTCCATGCCGCGCCTGACGAAAGCAGGCGAGGGACGGGCAGACGCGCCAGGCCAATTTTCGTCGCACTATGCCCCCAAGGGTTCGGTGCGGCTTGACGCCGTCACCGCCCGACCCGGCGAATGGCACATCGGCTTCGGTCCCGTTCGGGGTGATGTCTCGCTCTCCCCGGCAGGCGATTTGCGCGAGGCGGCGGCGGCGCTGTTCTCGCTCCTGCACGAGGCGGACGCAGCCGGGCGCGACCGGATCGCCGTGGCGCCCATACCGGACAGGGGCCTCGGCCGCGCCATCAACGACCGTCTGCGCCGGGCTGCTGCGCCCCGTCAGGCCTTCCGCTTGTAGACGCCCTCGGGCAGGTTCAGCGCGGCCGTCAGGTCGGCCAACTGCGACAGCGACAGGGTGATCTTGCACAGCCGCCCGGACTGCGCATCTTCCTGCTCGATGGTGACGCAATCCTCGAAGGCGTTTATCGTGACGTCCTCCTGCCGGTGGCTGGCGGGATCGTCGATGAGGGTGACGACGGTGGCGTCGAAGTCGTGCTCGATGGTGAACATGGGCCCCAGACTGCGCGCCACATCCGGCCGGTTCAAGCGGTTTCCTGACTGTCTGCCATCGAACCGATTGCGGCCTGCCGCGTTACGCAGCAGAATTGACAAAACAGAGCAGACACCGAGGCATCCATGCTGAAGCAAACCATTTTCGCCGCTGCCGCCCTGAGCGCGCTCTCGGGCTGCGACATCGAACCCGTGCCGGTCTCGCGGCCCGCACCCGGCGCCGAACCCGTGGCCGTCGTCTCGCGCACCGGCTCCGCCCAGTCGCTTGGCGACTTCCGCGCGGTGGTGGCGCGGGTCGAGCCGGTGGCCGAAGGCGTGTGCCGTCAGATGCGGCCCCGCGACAACTGCGATTTCAACATCGTCATCGATTCCCGTCCCGGCCTGCCGCCGAACGCTTACCAGACCTACGACGACGCGGGCCGGCCGGTGATCGCCTTCACGCCCGCGCTCATCGCCGAGATGAGGAACCGCGACGAGCTGTCCTTCGCGCTGAGCCACGAGGCCGCGCACCACATCGAGGGTCACATAAGCCAGACCCAGAGCAGCGCGCAGACGGGCGCGGTTCTGGGAGCGGTTCTGGGCCAGCTTGCGGGACTCGACGCGCAAGGCGTGGACGTGGTGACGAACATCGGCGGCACCGTTGGCGCGCGGCGCTACTCCAAGGGGTTCGAGCTTGAGGCGGACTCGCTTGGCGCCCGCATCGCGGCCCGCGCGGGATACGATCCCGTCCGTGGTGTGCTCTACTTCCAGGACGCGGCCGATCCGGGCGACAGGTTCCTCGGGACGCACCCGCCCAACGCCGACCGCATCCGGACCGTGCAGCAGGCCGTCGGCCGCTGACGCCCGCGTAAAACGGAAAGGGCCCGGCATGGCCGGGCCCGTCATCCTTGTATGCTCGATGGTCGTTCCGCCGTCTGAAGGCCGGAGTGAGGCCTGAGCCGCCTGTTGCGCCGATCAGGCGCGCAGGGTGAGGCGGCGCCAAGACCGATGTGAGGCGAAATTCGGGCGCCCGACCGGAAAGCCCTAGCGCGAGGTCTCGCCCAGACGCCGGGTGACATAGTCGGTCACCGTGCCGATCATCTTCTCCATGTGCGGATCCTCGAAAAAGTGTCCTGCGCCATCGACTTCGGAATGGGTCACGGTGATGCCCTTCTGCTCCTGCAGCTTCTCGACGAGGACATGCGTGTCCCGCGGAGGTGCGACGCGGTCGGACGTGCCGTTGATGACGAGACCGGAGGCCGGGCAGGGGGCGAGGAAAGAAAAGTCGTACATGTTGGCCGGAGGCGATACGCTGATGAAGCCGGTGATCTCGGGCCGCCGCATCAGAAGCTGCATGCCGATCCAGGCGCCGAACGAAAAGCCCGCGACCCAGCAATGCTTGGCGTTCTGGTTCATCGACTGGAGGTAGTCGAGCGCGGAGGCGGCGTCGGACAACTCGCCGATCCCCTGATCGTACTCGCCCTGGCTGCGGCCGACGCCGCGGAAATTGAAGCGCAGAACGTTGAAACCCATGTTGTGGAAGGCGTAGTGCAGATTGTAGACGACGAGGTTGTTCATCGTCCCGCCGAACTGCGGGTGAGGGTGCAACACGATGGCGATCGGAGCATCCTTGCTCTTCTGCGCATGGTAGCGCCCCTCGAGACGGCCTTCGGGGCCGGGAAAGATCACCTCGGGCATATCGTCGTCTTCACCTTCGTTCGGGGGCGTCGGGCCGGCCCATAGTTGACGGAAAAGGTCGGGGACCTTAGAAGCGTTCTAATTCGGGTCTGCCCTCCGAAAGGACAAGGGCTGAGGTAAGGCCCGGGCGCGAAAAGGTCAATGACGCAGGCGGTTCCATGAAACTGAGCACGAAAGGCAGGTATGCGATGGTGGCGCTCGCCGATCTCGCACTTGCCAAGGACGATTTGCACCTCTCGCTGGCCGAGATCTCGCGCCGGCAGGATATCTCGCTGCCCTACCTCGAACAGCTCTTCGTCAAGCTGCGACGCGCGGGGCTGGTGGACTCCGTGCGCGGTCCCGGCGGCGGCTACCGTCTGGCGCGCCCTGCGTCCGACATCCGCGTGAGCGAAATCCTCGGCGCCGTGGACGAGACGGTCAGCGCCATGCATACCGGCGCGGGCGCGTCCGGCGGCGTGTCGGGGTCGAAGGCTCAAAGCCTGACCAACCGGCTTTGGGAGGGATTGTCGGCGCATGTCTACGTCTTCCTCCACCAGGTCCGGCTGTCCGACGTGGTGACGAACGAGCTGGTGCCCTGTCCTGCCGTCCCCGCTCTCTTCGAGGTGGTGGACGAGGCATGACGGGCGGGGCGGGGCGTGTCTATCTCGACTGGAACGCGACCGCCCCCCTGAGGCCGGAGGCGCGCGAGGCGATGCTCTCCGCGATGGAGGTGGCGGGCAACCCTTCGTCCGTCCACGCCGAGGGGCGGGCAGCGCGGGCGCTGGTCGAAAACGCCCGCGCCGACGTGGCCGCACTGGTCGGCTGCAAGCCGGGCGAGGTGGTGTTCACCTCGGGCGCGACCGAGGCCGCCCGCGTGCTGTCGACGGTGCCCGCGCAGTACGACGTCCTGGTCGATCCGACCGCGCACGACGCGGTCTGGGCGCATGTCCGCATGTCGAACTGGTCCGAGAGGCCCGATGGACCGGGACACACGCTGGCGATGGGGCTCGCCAATTCAGAGACGGGCGTCATCACCGACCCGCCGGACAAGTTGGACGGCACGTACCCCTTCGGCGCCGCGCGGGCGGACAGCCTGTTCCTCGACGTGACGCAGGCCGTGGGCCGCATCCCCTGGTCCTTCGCCTGGTCGGGCGCAGCGCTTGCCTGCCTGTCGGCGCACAAGCTGGGCGGCCCCAAGGGCGTGGGCGCTCTGATCGTGCGGGACGGCATGGACATCACCGCGATCCAGTCGGGCGGCGGGCAGGAACTTGGGCGAAGATCCGGCACCGAGAACGTCACCGGCATCGCAGGGTTCGGCGCAGCAGCGCGCGCCGCGCTGCGCGATCTCGATGCGGGCGTCTGGACCGGGGTGGAGAAACTTAGAAATATTCTAGAATCCGCTCTGGTGTCCGGCGCGAAAGAGACTATTTTTGTCGGGAAAGAGTCGCGACGCCTGCCGAACACGTCCTGCTTCGTCACGCCCGGTTGGAAGGGCGAGACGCAGGTGATGCAGATGGATCTGGCGGGGTTCGCGGTGTCGTCGGGGTCGGCCTGCTCGTCTGGCAAGGTCAAGACGCCGAGGGTGCTTCAGGCCATGGGTCTCGACGCCCGGGCCGCGGAAGGCGCGCTGCGCGTGTCACTGGGTCCCACGACGACGGAAGACGATATCATGCGCTTCGCCGATGCCTGGCTGAAGCAAGAAAGGAAATACCGCCAACGGGCGGCATGAGGAAGGACACCGGTATGGCCGCACTGGACAACGAGGTGAAGGAAGGCGTCGACCAGGACACCGTGGATGCGGTCCGGTCGCTGTCGGGCAAGTACAAGTACGGCTGGAACACCGACATCGAGATGGACTACGCCCCCAAGGGTCTGTCCGAGGACATCGTGCGCCTGATCTCGGACAAGAACGGCGAGCCGGAGTGGATGACCGAATGGCGTCTGACGGCTTATCGCCGGTGGGTGTCGATGGACGAGCCCGAATGGGCGATGGTCCACTATCCCAAGATCGACTTCCAGGACCAGTACTACTACGCCAAGCCCAAGAGCATGGCTGTGAAGCCGAAGTCGCTCGATGAGGTCGACCCGAAGCTTCTGGAAACCTACGCCAAGCTCGGCATCCCGCTGAAGGAACAGATGATCCTCGCGGGCGTCGAGGGGGCCGAGGACGCGCCCGCCGAGGGCCGCAAGGTCGCCGTCGATGCCGTTTTCGACAGCGTCTCGGTCGGCACCACCTTCCAGAAGGAGCTCGCCAAGGCGGGCGTCATCTTCTGCTCGATCTCCGAGGCGATCCGCAATCACCCCGACCTGGTGAAGAAGTACCTGGGTTCGGTCGTGCCGCAGTCGGACAACTTCTACGCCACGCTCAACGCGGCGGTCTTTTCCGACGGCTCCTTCGTCTACGTGCCGCCAGGCGTGCGCTGCCCGATGGAGCTGTCGACCTATTTCCGCATCAACGCCGAGAACACGGGCCAGTTCGAGCGGACGCTCATCATCGCCGACAAGGGTTCTTACGTCTCCTACCTCGAGGGCTGCACCGCGCCGCAGCGCGACACGACGCAGCTTCACGCCGCCGTGGTCGAGCTGGTGGCGCTCGAGGACGCCGAGATCAAGTATTCCACTGTCCAGAACTGGTATCCGGGCGACGAGAACGGCAAGGGCGGGATCTTCAACTTCGTCACCAAGCGCGCCGATTGCCGCGGCGACCGCTCGAAGGTGATGTGGACGCAGGTCGAGACCGGCTCGGCCGTGACGTGGAAGTATCCGTCCTGCATCCTGCGCGGCGACGAGAGCCAGGGCGAGTTCTATTCCATCGCCATCACCAACAACTACCAGCAGGCCGACACCGGCACGAAGATGATCCACCTGGGCAAGGACACCCGGTCGCGGATCGTGTCCAAGGGGATCAGCGCGGGCAAGGCGCAGAACACCTATCGCGGCCTCGTGTCGATGCACCCGAAAGCCAAGAACTCGCGCAACTATACTCAGTGCGACAGCCTTCTGATCGGCTCCGAATGCGGGGCGCACACGGTCCCCTACATCGAGGTCAAGAACAATTCCTCCCGCGTCGAGCACGAGGCGACGACGTCAAAGGTCGACGACGAGCAGATGTTCTACTGCCGGAGCCGGGGCCTTGACGAGGAGGAGGCGGTGGCGGTGATCGTGAACGGCTTCTGCAAGGAGGTGCTCCAGGCCCTGCCGATGGAGTTCGCGATGGAGGCGCAGCAGCTGGTGGCGATCTCGCTCGAAGGCTCGGTGGGATAGGCGATGACGACGGGCGGCAGCACCGACGACGGGCTGATGCTCCAGGTCCGCAATCCCAGGCTGGATGCCTGGCCATTTGCCGTGCTAGCGGGCCTCATCGGGACCGTGACGACGCTGTATCAGCTCCCGGATCAGATGACGCTCTGGGGAAGTGCCATTGCCGCCGCGTTCGTGGGCGTGCTTCTGACGGTGCTTGTCGGATGGCCGCTGGCGGCCGCCCGTGGACGGCGCGCGGAACGTCTGAGGCAGAACCATCGAGACACGCGCGACGCGGACAAGTTCAAGGCCATAGCCGACCTGAAGGCCCGCGACGTAGCGCGCGCCCCGGAGTTGCCGTGATTGACAGCCGTCATACCCCCCACGGTCCTGCCGATCGTCCTGCTGGCCCTGTCGAACGTCTTCATGACCTTCGCGTGGTACGGGCACCTGAAGTTCAAGGCGACGCCTCTGATCGTCGTGATCCTCGTGTCCTGGGGCATCGCGTTCTTCGAGTACTGCCTCGCGGTGCCGGCCAACCGGATCGGGCACTCGGTCTATTCGGCGGCGCAGCTCAAGACGATCCAGGAGATTGTGACGCTGACCGTTTTCGTGGGCTTCTCGGCGCTCTATCTCAAGGAGGCCGTGACGCTGAACACGGTCATCGGCTTCGCCTTCATCGCCGTTGGCGCGGCCTTTGTCTTCAGGGGATAGCAGCATGATCGTCACCACCACGCCCTCGATCGAGGGCCGCCGCATCACCGCCTATCACGGCGTCGTCGTGGGCGAGGCCATCATCGGCGCCAACATCTTCCGCGACATGTTCGCCCGCGTGACGGACATCGTCGGCGGCCGGTCGGGCGCCTACGAGAAGTCGCTGCAGGAAGCGCGCGAGATCGCGCTCCGCGAGCTTGAGCAGCGCGCCGCGAAAGCCGGCGGAAACGCCGTCGTCGGTGTCGACCTCGACTACGAGGTGATCGGCGAGGGCAACGGCATGCTGATGGTCTCGGCCTCGGGCACCGCCGTCACGGTCGAATGATCCTGTCCCCTCTCCATAAACTCGCCCGAAACGGCGACAGTATCGCGGGATTTTCCGCGATTGCGCCATCTTCTGGCCACGATCCGTTGCGAGTGTCGCCGCGGCACGAGCAGAAGGGCGAGAGGCATGGCGACCTCGAAGATTCAGCGCACCGGGTTCGAGGACAGGCTGTCCCGGATCAAGAAGGGCGGCGACAACACCATGGGCGAGGTCCACATCGGGCCTCGGGACGAGGTGCGCGCCGGTCAGAAGCGCAAGCCCGGCACTACCGTGCGGTTGAAGAAGAAGAAACAGTCAAAGAAGGAAATCGGCCGCGCCTCCGGCGTGTCGCTTCTGATCCTTGCGTTTCTCTTCGGCGCGCTGTCGATGTTCGTGGGCCAAGCCGCATCCTATCACCTCTTCGCCGAAACCGGACTGATCCAGCTCGACCTGTCGGCCACGCCGGCGGCGCCCTACGTGCCGGTTGCGCATATCGTGATCGGCGGGTTCTTCGCGGTGCTCTTCGCCTGGACCTTTCAGCTCATGGGCGTGGTCCGGCTTGCCGCGATCGCGGCCGGGCTTTTCGTGATGGTCCAGTACCAGCCCGTGCTCATCAAATCGGTGCCCGGCGTCTATGCCGCGTTCTTCTCGGACGAATTCGTCGAGAGCCAGCTCGGCAAGGCCTGAGTCTCCGCAACCCACACTCTTTGAATTTGGAAGGGCGCCGCCATCCGGGCGGTGCCCTTTCTGTCGTCATGCGAGGAAGAAAGACATGCTGAAGATCGAAAACCTCGAGGTGAAGCTCGAGGAAGAGGACAAGGAGATCCTGAAAGGGGTCGACCTCGAGGTGCCCGCAGGCGCCGTCCACGCCATCATGGGACCGAACGGGTCGGGCAAGTCGACGCTGTCCTACGTCCTGTCGGGACGCGACGGCTATGAGGTGACCGGCGGGACCGCCACGCTGGAAGGCAAGGACCTTCTGGGCATGGAGCCCGAGGAGCGCGCGGCGGCGGGTCTCTTCCTGGCGTTCCAGTACCCGGTCGAGATCCCGGGCGTCGGCAACATGACCTTCCTGCGCACCGCGCTCAACGCTCAGAAGAAGGCCCGTGGCGAACCCGAGGTCAGTGCGGGCGACTTCCTCAAGCTCGTCCGCGAAAAGTCGAAGGCTCTCGAGATCGAGCCCGACATGCTGAAGCGGCCCGTCAACGTGGGCTTCTCGGGCGGCGAGAAGAAGCGGAACGAGATCCTCCAGATGGCGATCCTAGAGCCCCGGATGTGCATCCTCGACGAGACCGACTCGGGCCTCGACGTCGACGCCATGCGCCTTGTGGCCGAGGGCGTGAACGCGCTTCGCGACGCGGGCCGGGCCTTCCTCGTCATCACGCACTACCAGCGCCTTCTCGACCATATCCGCCCCGACGTCGTCCACATCATGGCGAATGGGCGCATCGTGAAGTCCGGCGGTCCCGAGCTTGCGCTCGAGGTCGAGCAGAACGGCTATGCCGACATCCTGGCGGAGGTGGCCTGATGGCATTGCCGCAAAAGAGGCAGGACGCCACCGAGGCGCGGATCGCCGCCCTCGACACGCCCGGAGGCGGGGGCTGGATCCGCAAGGCCCGGGACGAGGCGCTGGCGCGGTTCCGCTCCATGGGTCTGCCGGAGCGTCGCGACGAGTACTGGCGTTTCACCCGGCCTGACGAGCTGAATGCCGCCGCGGCCCCCGAGGCCGCCATTCTGGAGGCGAAGGAAACCCAGGTCTTTGGCGCCCTCGACCGTCTGTGCATCGTCTTTCGCGACGGCGTTTTCGACGAGGCCGCCTCGGACAAGCTCGAAGGCGAGGGGCTGGAGATCGAGCGGCTGGCCGACGCCGCCCGCGCCGACATCCACTGGGCCAAGGACCTCTACGGCGTACTGGAAGCCCGCGCGCAGGTGCCCGTCGTCCGTCCCTTCGCCGCCTTGAATACCGCTTTCGCGGCCGACGGTGTCGTCATCCGCGTCACGGGACGCGTCACGAAGCCTGTCCACCTGCGATACCTGCACGAGAAGACGGACAGCGACGCCATGCTGCACGTGGTCGTGCGGCTGGAGGAGGGGGCCGAGCTGACCCTTCTGGAGAACGGGCCCGCCGCCGCGCGCTTCAACAAGTGCATGGAGGTCGACGTCGCCGACCGCGCCGCCTTCCACCACGTCCGCGCGCAGGGTCGCGACCACGAACGCCGCGCCGTCACGCATCTCTTCGGCCGTCTCGGCAAGGAGAGCGTTTTCAAGTCCTTCACCCTGACCTCGAACGGGCGCCTGACGCGGAACGAGGTCTTTCTGGAGCTGACCGGCGACGACGCCGTGGCGCATGTCGCTGGCGCCGCCGTCGGCGACGGCGACTTCCACCATGACGACACGGTATTCATTGTCCATGACGCGCTGAACTGCGAAAGCCGCCAGGTCTTCAAGAAGGTCCTGCGCAACGGGGCGGTCGGCGTCTTTCAGGGCAAGATCCTGGTGAAGCGCGGCGCGCAGAAGACCGACGGCTATCAGATCAGCCAGGCGCTTCTGCTCGACGAGGATGCGCAGTTCCTCGCGAAGCCCGAGCTTGAGATCTATGCCGACGATGTCGCCTGTTCGCATGGCTCGACCTCGGGCGCGATCGACGAGGATGCGATGTTCTACCTGCGCTCGCGCGGTGTGCCGGAATCGCAGGCGACCGACCTTCTGGTCCTCGCCTTCCTCGCCGAAGCCATCGACGAGGTCGAGGACGCCACCATCTCCGAGGACATCCGGTCTCGGCTGGAAGGCTGGCTGTCGCGGCGAAGACGGTGAGCATCGTGCTGGACATACTGGGCACCTGGCGCGCCCCGAGACAGGTGCAGGCCCGCCGGATGGCGGGTCCGCCGCGTGAGGACAGGGCACTTGCCATCCTTCTTGCCGCATGCGGGCTGATCTACGTCGCCCAATGGCCGAGGCTGGCGCGCGAGGCGCACCTCGATCCGTCCATCGCGCTCGACGCGCGCATGGCGGGTGCGCTTTTCGCCTGGCTCATGGTGATGCCCCTGGCGTTCTATGCGCTGTCGCTTGTCCTGCACCTGGTGCTGCGCGCGGCGGGTGTCGCCACGACTGCCTTCCGAGTGAGGCAGGCGGTGTTCTGGGCGCTTCTTGCGTCGGTGCCGGCCTGGCTTCTGTCGGGACTGATCGCGGGCTTCGACGGGGACGGTGCGGCGCTGACCGTGGTCAGCACAGTGGCTGTCGCCGCGGTGGGGCTTTTTACGGCCGCAGGCCTGTCGGTCGCGGGCGCCCGGGCGGAGACCGTCTGATGTTTTCGGAACTCATGCGCGAGACTTTCCGCAATCCGCGGGGCGCCGCAGCGATGCTGGCGGGCCTGAACCTTCCCGGCCGCACGGCATGGATGGCTCTTGCCGCATCGCTGGCGATCTCTGTCCTCGTGACCGAGCCGATGTTCCAGCTCGCGCCGCCCGACACGTTTGGCGAGCCGATCGCGCCCCTGATGCGGTTCCTCGTGACGATCCCCTTCACGGGCGCTCTCGTCTGGGCCATCTGGAAGATCGCCTCGATCATGGGGGGCACGGCCGACCTCGCTCAGGTGATCGTGGTGTTCTCCTGGCTCGAGCTTCTCCTTTCGCTCGGCCTTCTTGCGATGCTCGTCCTGCTCTTCGTCCTGCCGCCGCTTGCGGGTCTGCTGGGGCTTGGCGCGATCATGGCCTGGATCTGGCTTCAGAGCGTGTTCTTCGCCCAGATCTTCGGCTTCGCCACGCCGGCCAAGGCATTTGCCGTGGTCGTCATGGCCTGGGTCGCGGTCTACGTCTTCGGCATCCTGATCCTGTCCATCGTCGCCGGAGGAGGGCAGGGCTGATGTACGACGTCATTGAGGTCCGCAAGGACTTTCCCATCCTGTCGCGCGAGGTGAACGGCAAGCCGCTGGTCTACCTGGACAACGGCGCGTCGGCGCAGAAGCCGCAGGTCGTGATCGCCGCCGTGACGCAGGCCTATTCGATGGAATACGCCAACGTCCACCGCGGGCTGCACTTCCTGTCGAACCTCGCGACCGAGAAATACGAGGCCGTGCGCGGCACCGTCGCGCGCTTCCTCCATGCCCGCCACGAAGACGAGATCGTGATGACCTCGGGCACGACCGAAGGCATCAACCTCGTGGCCTACGGCTGGGCCATGCCGCGCTTCGAGGCGGGCGACGAGATCGTCCTGTCGGTCATGGAGCATCACGCCAACATCGTGCCCTGGCACTTTCTGCGCGAGCGTCAGGGCGTGGTGCTGAAGTGGGTCGACGTCGACGAGACGGGGGCGCTGCCGCCCGAGAAGATCATCGACGCCATCGGCCCGCGCACGAAACTTGTGGCGGTGACGCAACTGTCGAACGTTCTCGGCACCCGCGTCGACGTGAAGGCGATCTGTGCCGGCGCGCGCGATAGGGGCGTGCCGGTCCTTGTCGACGGATCGCAAGGCGCGGTCCACATGCCGGTCGACGTCGAGGATATCGGCTGCGACTTCTATGCCATCACGGGACACAAGCTTTACGGCCCGTCGGGGTCCGGCGCGATCTGGATCCGCCGCGAGAGGCTGGCCGAGATGCGGCCCTTCCTTGGCGGTGGCGACATGATCCGCGAGGTCCACAAGGACGTGATAACCTATGCCGATCCGCCCATGAAGTTCGAGGCCGGCACCCCCGGCATCGTCCAGCAGATCGGCCTCGGCGTGGCGCTCGAGTATCTCATGGACCTGGGGATGGAGAACGTCGCCGCCCACGAGGAGCGTCTGCGCGACTATGCCCGGTCACGGCTCGACGGTCTGAACTGGCTGCAGGTGCAGGGCACGACGCCCGACAAGGCCGCGATCTTTTCCTTCACTCTCGACGGTGCGGCGCATGCCCACGACATCTCGACCGTCCTCGACAAGAAGGGTGTCGCGGTGCGGGCGGGGCACCACTGCGCCGGTCCGCTGATGGATCACCTGGGGCTCACCGCGACCTGCCGGGCGTCCTTCGGGCTCTACAATACCGAGACCGAGGTCGATACGCTGGTCGAGGCGCTGGAGCTTTGCCACGACCTGTTCGGCTAGCGCGTCCGGTCGAGGATTGCCGTCACCCTGTCGGTCGTCGTCAGGAATTCGTCGTTGTGCCTGAAGTGCCGCAGCGCGAAGAGGATGCGTGCCCAGTCGTCTTCGTCGAGATGCTCCATCCTTCATGTCCCCTCGGCCCCCGCCGGGCAGACTGACAGGAATTAGAAAACAATCTGTTAGGTCGTGGCCTGGGTCAGGCGATCCACGTCGGCCAGGAGACGGCCGCCAAGAACCTCGGCCGCCCGCGCGGCGATGCCCTTCACGAGATGGCGCACGCGCGGCAGTCGCAGGACTTCATCGCTGGCGTAAAGGTGGAGAACCCGGTCGATCCTTGCGTCGGGCACCTCCGCCGCCACGAGGCGCGGGTCCGCATCGCCGAGGCAGACGGGCAGGGTGCCCTGGCCCACGCCCGCCGCGACTGCCGAAAGAAGCGTGCCCGCATCCGTGGCCGTCAGCCTCACCCGCGCGCCCTTCGGCATCCGCCGCGTGACCTGCCGCCGGAAGGATGGCCCGGTCGCCAGGTCGTCCCGAAACTGCACCCAGGCGCCCTCTGTCGTCGGGCCATTTGCCGCGCGATAGACGGCGTAGGGTACGGTGCAGAAGGGATGCGCGCGTTCCGGCGCATGGGCCTCGGCGTCGAACCAGAGAGCGATGCCCGGATCGGGAAAGAGCGGCACGGGCGGCAGGCGGCCGTTCATCCGGATCTCCATCCCCTCGTTCTCGGCGAGGACGTCGCCCAGCACCGTCCCGGCAAGGCGGTCCAGCATCCAGTCGTTTCCCGACAGACGCACGACGCCGGACACGCAGTGGCGTGCCTCGGCCAGCGCGTCCGACATCCGCGCGATCTCGGCCTCGACGCGCAGGGCATGGTCGATGGCGGCCAACCCGTCGTCGGTCGGCAGGAAGCCCGTCTTCGCCCGCAGGAAGAGCCGTGTCTCGAGCTGCTCCTCCAGCGCCGACAGACGGCGTCCCGCCGTCGTCTGGTCCATCTCGAGGAGAAGCGCTGCGCCGGTCAGTGACCCGGCGCGCGATACCGCGAGCACGACCTTGAGGTGATCCCAGTCGATCATACCCTGTCCTGCGTTCCTGCATGAGCATCATGCGAAAGTTTTGCTTGAGCGCGCAACAAGAAGTCCGAAGGTATGCGCAACCTGGGGATGGGACCAACTCGATCAGGAAGAGACATGATGAGCCTCACGAAATTCATGGCCACGCTCGGAACGGCCGCGATCCTCACCGCCTGCGCGCAGACGGAAACGACGATGGTCCGCCCCGAGCCGGTGTTCGACAAGTACGGAAACGGCAGTTGCCAGGAGGGCTGGATCTACACGCCCGGCGCGGCTCCGCAGCAGCTTTGCGTCCCCGAGGACGAGTGTCTTCAGCCTGTCCAAACGGCCTCGGGCATCTACTGCCCGCCGGTCTACCGCCAGCCGCAGGATGACGGCCGCGATGACAACGACCGTGGTCGCCAGCCCGTCGGTACAGCACCGCAGAACTGATGCTTCCCGGCGCCGCCGACCCCGGTCAGGCGGCGCCGAATACCCGATTGCCTCCCCCGTCCTCTGACGCTATGACGGCCACAGGCACCCGTAGCTCAGCTGGATAGAGTGCTGCCCTCCGAAGGCAGAGGTCACAGGTTCGAATCCTGTCGGGTGCGCCAACACCGCAAACTCCATCGCCGTCACGTCGACAGGAACGCCAGCCAGACCAGCGCGAACGCGAGCGCCAGGCCGGGTCCGAAGGCGATGTCGCGGCGCTTGGAGCGGGACAGGAGCACGACCGCGAGCGTGCCCGCCGACGCGATCAGGACGACGAAGGGCAGGGGTTGCCATCCAAGCCATGCTCCGGCGGCGGCGAGGAGTTTCGCGTCTCCGCCTCCCAGACCTTCCACGCCGAACCTGCGATGGTAGGCGGCCCCGAGGATCGCGAAGAGGGCAAAGCCCGTCGCCGCACCGAGCGAGGCGTCGAGTTCGGCGGCGCCAATGTCCAGGTCGCCCGCCTGTCGGCTCCGTGCGAATGACAGGGTTGAACGCAGGCGACGTCGTGGCCCGCGTCATCGGGCAACCCGTCGGAAACGTCGAAACCGACCGCACGAGATATGAAGAAGTCGCGACCTCAGGCGTTGCGCGGCTCGAGATCAGCAGAGACGGAAAGACGATCGCATTGAGCTTCCCTCTGAGATGACGAGCCGCATGAGCCGGGTCCTCGCCGTTCTCGTCCTATGCTGTCTGGCTTCGGACGCGCCGCCCTCGACGTCGAGGCTCTCTGGCGGGGCGAACCGGCGGCGGACGTTCAGGTGTCGGTCTTCTTCCTGCCGCGCGACAGTGTGCCGCCCGCCGGCACCGAGCGCACCCTGTTCCGCACCGATGCTGCCGGACGGGCCACCATCCGCATGGCGAAGCCCGGAAAGTACCTGTTGAACGCCGTGCATCTGGAGCCTGTCGAGGCCTCCGCCGAGGCCATGTGGAATAGCTGCTGGGCGTCGCTGACCTTCGAGACCTCCGCCGTCCGGCCGTAGGTCGGCTCTGGTGCAGCTCTTCACAATCAAGGCTTTGATCTTGCGCATGGGACATTGCGGCGGGGCATGTTAGCAGACCGAGACCCGGTCCGAGGCAAGGCACGATGCAAGACGCGCTCCCGACCCGCGGCGGTGGTCTCGACACGGAAGCGGTCGCCGCCCTGCGTGAGCAATATGGCTGGAACGAGATTCCCCGCCAGAAGGCGCTGTCGCCCTTCGTCGTGCTGGCACGGCAGTTCCGCGGGTTCCTCATCCTCATACTGGGCCTCGCCGCCGCGATCGCCTTTCTTCTCGACGAACGGATCGACGCACTGGCCATCCTCGTCGTCCTCGTCCTGAACGCCGTTCTCGGCTTCGTCCAGGAGTGGCGTGCCGAGACCGCCCTCGAGGCCCTGCGGGCCATGCTGACGCCGGTCGCCGTCGTCGTCCGGGATGGCGTCGAACGGAAGATCGCAGCGCGCGAGATCGTGCCGGGTGATCTTGTGATCGTGAGCGCGGGTGAGGCGATCCCTGCGGACATGAGACTGCAGGCCGGCACGGAGCTTCGGACGGATGAAAGCGCCCTGACGGGAGAATCCCTCCCCGTCCCAAAGACGGTCGGGGGCGAGGGCGCGGCCAGCCGACTCTTCGCCGGAACGACCCTTGTCGCCGGCCGCGCGACAGGCATCGTCACCGAAACGGGGCTCCAAACGGACTTCGGCAAGGTCGCGGCGCTGACGGGAGCCGTCGGCGAAAAGCAGACCGAACTCCAGAAGCGTCTCGGCCAACTGGCAAAGGAGATCGGTCTCGCCTCACTCGTCGTGGCGGCCCTCGTCGTCGCCGTCGGCTGGTATGGCGGCCGGCCGATCTTCGAGATGGTGATGACGGGCCTTTCGCTGACCGTCGCCATGGTGCCCGAGGGCCTGCCGGCGGTCGTGACCATCACCCTGGCGCTCGGGGCGTCAGCGATGGCGCGGCGGCAGGCGCTGACCAGAAGGCTCCAGGCGGTCGAGACACTCGGCGCGGCTTCGGTCATCTGCACCGACAAGACCGGCACGCTGACCGAGAACGCCATGCGTGTCACGCGGCTGTGGACCCCCGACAGCGCCTACGACGTCACTGGCGAGGGCTACTCCACGGACGGCTTCATCGAGAGGGACGGAATTCGCGTCGACGCCGAAAGCGACCCGATCCTGGGCGCCCTGCTGCGGACCGCCCTGACCTGTACGAACGCATCGCTGAGGCGGGACGGCGAAACATGGGCGATGATCGGCGATCCGACCGAGGGCGCGCTGGTGGCGGTAGCCCGCAAGGGTCGGGCCTGCGAGGTCGCGCCTGCCGACCGCATCGCCGAGGTTGCCTTTTCGAGCGAACGCAAGAGGATGAGCGTCTTGGCGCGGGAGGGGGACGGCTATCGCCTGCATGTGAAGGGCGCGCCGGAGGTCGTTCTCGACCGGTCGACGGCGTATCTCGGTCAGGACGGCATCGAATCCCTGGACCCGTCCGCGCGTCAGAGGATCGCGGACGCCTACGCCCGGATGGCGGCGCAGGGGCTGCGCGTCCTGGCTCTCGCCGCGCGCCCCGCGGACGAGGGCGACGTGAGGGAGCATGACCTCGTCTTCCTCGGCCTTGCCGGCATGATCGATCCGCCCCGGCCCGAGGTGAAGTCCGCCATCGCCCTCGCAAGGAGCGCGGGCATTCGCGTGATGATGATCACCGGAGACGGCCGCCTCACCGCCGCGGCCATCGCCGAGCAGGTCGGACTGGGCAGGCCGGAGGTCGTCGAGGGTGGGGACCTCGATGCGCTGTCGGACGAGCAGCTTTCGGACCTCCTCCGAAACGACGTCCTCTTCGCCAGGACCAGACCCGAGCACAAGCTGAGGATCGTCGAGACGCTTCAGGCGCAGGGGCTGATCGTCGCCATGACCGGCGATGGCGTCAACGACGCGCCTGCGCTCAAGACGGCGGACATCGGCATCGCCATGGGCGTGCGCGGGACCGAGGTGTCGCGAAGCGCCGCCGACCTCATCCTTCTCGACGACAACTTCTCCACCATCGTGAACGCCATCGCCGAAGGCCGCCGGCAATTCGACAACGTGCGCAAGTTCGTGCGCTACCTCCTGTGTTCGAACGCGGGCGAGGTCATGGCGATCCTCGCCAACCTCTTCCTCGGCGGGCCGGTGATCTTTCTCGCCACGCAGATCCTGTGGATGAACCTCATCACCGACGGTGCGACGGCCGTGGCGCTCGGACTGGAAAAGGCCGAGCCCGAACAGATGCGCAGCCCGCCCCGCCGCCGGGGCGAGCCTATCCTGGGTCGCACGGGAATGGCGCTCGTCCTCTGCTTCGGGGTCTACACCAGTGCCGCAAGCCTCTGGATCTTCTACTCCCTCCTGCCCCTGGGCACCGACCTCGCCCGGACGGCCGCCTTCACCGGGATGCTGGTCTTCGAGAAGGTCAGCGTGTTCGCGTTCCGCTCTCTGCAGAAGCCCGTCACTTCCATCGGATGGCTGTCCAACCCTGTCCTGATCGCCGCCTTCACGGCCAGCCTGCTGCTTCAGGTCGCGGCGGTCTACTGGCCGCCCCTGCAGACGCTTCTGAAGACCGTGCCCCTGTCGATTGACGAGTGGCTGACGATCGGTGCCTTCGCCCTTCCGCTCGTCGTCGTGCCGGAGGTCGTGAAGGGGTTCACGGCGAGACGGTTGGACGGCGCGCCCGCGTGACGTCCCGCGCTCACGCGCCGCCGATCACACCCATCCGGGGGGCTCACGCTGGCCGCCGGGAGGTCGCACCCCATTGTCAACGTGGGCGAAGCCGTGGTTTCCCTTCTGCAAACAAGGCGGGGGCGATAGATGGCGATCGAGACGGCGGGAAGCCTGGGGCCGGTGGCGGCGGTGGCCCTCGTGGGCGCACTCGGCGTCGGCTCGCAATGGCTGGCGTGGCGGCTGCATCTTCCGGCCATCGTGCTGATGCTGGCGGCGGGCGTACTGATCGGCCCTGTCGCGGGTGTCCTCGATCCCGGACTGGAGTTCGGCGCTCTCGTCCAACCTCTCGTGGCGCTCGCCGTGGCGGTGATCCTCTTCGAGGGCGGTCTGACGCTCGACCTCCGCAAGCTTGGCGATGCGCGGGCGGGCGTGTTCCGCCTTGTCGTCATCGGCGCACCGCTTGGCTGGCTTCTGTCGACGCTGGCGCTGCGCTACGGCGCGGGGCTCAGCTGGGAAGCCTCGACCGTCTTCGGCGGCATCATGATCGTCACCGGCCCCACCGTCATCGCGCCCCTTCTGCGGCAGGCGCGCCTGCAACGGCGTCCCGCGGCGCTTCTGCAATGGGAGGCCATCGTCAACGACCCCATCGGCGCCATCGCCGCCGTCATCGCCTTCCAGACGGTCCTCGTCCTCAACGGCTCGTCCGAGGTCAGTTTCGCCGCCACGGCCTTCGGCATCGTCTTCGCGGCGGTCGCGGGCTTCGCCGTCGGTGCGGGGATCGTGGTCCTGTTCCGCAAGGCGCTTGTGCCCGAATACATGAAGGTCCCGGTCCTTTTCAGCGGCGTGATCGCCGCCTTCGCGCTGACCGATGGCGTGCTTCACGAAAGCGGCCTTCTCGCCGTGACGGTCATGGGCCTCGTCATCGCCAACGCGGACCTTCCGTCCTACGAGGAACTCAGGCGCTTCAAGGAGCAGGCGACGGTCCTCATGGTCTCGGGCGTCTTCATCCTTCTGGCCGCATCGCTCGACTTCGCGGTTCTGGGCCAGCTTACCTGGCGCGCGGCTCTTTTCGTGGCGCTCGTCGTCGTCGTGGTGCGGCCGCTGACCGTCCTCGTCTCGCTTCTCGGCACCAACCTGCCCTGGCGCGAACGTGCGCTCATCGCCTTCACAGGCCCCCGCGGCGTTGTCCTCGTCGCCGTCGCAGGGCTGTTCGGAGAGCGGCTGGCCGAAGCCGGGGTCCCGGACGGCGCCATCGTCGGACCGCTGGCCTTCGCGCTTGTCGCCGCCACCGTCGTGCTGCACGGCTTCACGCTCGCCCCTATGGCGCGCTGGCTGGGGTTGTCGGGCGGCGAGGCGCCGGGCGTTCTTCTCATCGGCGGGTCGCGCTTCACCACCGCCTTCGCCGAAGCGCTGAAGAAGGCCGAGCTTCCGGTCCTTCTCACCGATCCGAACCACGCCCACCTCGTGGCCGCGCGCACCGCCGGGATCCCCACCTTCTATGGCGACATCCTGGGCGAGGCTGCCGAGCATTCGATCGAGCTTCTGGCCTATACGACCGTCGTCGCGGCGACCGACAACGACGCCTACAACACCCTCGTCACCACCGACCTCGCCCCCGAGTTCGGACGCGACAAGGTCTGGCGCATCGCCCGCACGCGCGAAAACGAGGCACGCCACGCGCTTCCCTCGCAGCTTGGCGGCATGTCCATCGGAGAGGGCCGCAGCTACGATGCGCTCCAGACGCTGATGCGTGACGGCTGGCGCTTCGGACTGACCCGCATCACCGAAGAGTTCACGCTCGACGACTGGCGGGCGACCCGGCCGGGGGCGATGATCCTCGCCACGTTGAACGGGCGGCGCGACTTGTCCTTCGTCGACGACACGGCGGACCTGCAGGTGGGCGAGGGCGCGCGGATCGTCTCGCTCCAGCCGCCCGACCCGGTTCAGCCGGCGGCGGCATAGCCCCCGATCCGCTGCGACAGGGCCGCGACGCGGTCGGCCAGAAGTCCCGGATCGCGCCGCGTCTCGACTGTAAGGCCCAGACCGGCCGCGCCGCGCCGCCAGAGATGAAACCGCCACGCCTCGAAGGTCATCGTCAGCGCCGCGTCCCGATGGATGCGGATCGCCGCGGGACGGAACATCGCGTGAAGGTCGTCCATCGCGCGCCCTGGCTCGGGGATGTCGAAGCCAAGTACGTCCGACGCCGGAAACCGCGCCTCCTGTTCCTCGCAGAGTTGGCTGAGGTCGGCACGCTCGCGTCCCCTGACTTCAAGCAGTCGAAGAAGCGAGATCATTCCGCTGTCGCGGAACATGAAGTCGCGAAAGACGTGTCGGCCATCGCGGTGCGTGCCATAGACCGCACCCGCGTCGCGCATCGCTTGCGCCAGCGTCGCGGCCCCGCCGGAGTGGTTGCGGCTTTCCCCGCCCGCGCGCGCCACTCGGTCGCCGAGAGTCCAGGCATAAGCCGGATCGTGCAGAACCGCCCCGCCCGGCGCGCGCCGGATGGCGGCGTCGGCAAGGATCGCGGCCAGCGCAGGGGGTCGGATGACCCGTCCGCCGTCATCGAGGAAGCGCGCGCCGAGACAGCCGTCGTCGAGGTTCAGGCCCATGTGGCAGCCGTGTCGCCGGATGGCACCTGGCAGGCGGTCGGCGGGAATCGCGCGGTCTCCGATCACGTCGAGGTCCGCTCCGCGCGCCCTAAGAGCTTCGGCAACCGCCGCGAGGGTGCCTGCCGTCGAGCGCGATCCTGCTCCCACGCACAGACGCACCGAGCCGATGGCGCCGGGATCGACAAGGCCGGTGACGTACCAGGCGAAGGCTTCCCGCAGGTCCATCCGTCGCACCGATCCGCGCGTCGCGTCGGAGCTGAGCGGGGCGTCGATGTTCTGCGCGCGCGCAAGGACGCCGACACGGCGGAACGCGTCGACCGAAAGCGGCCGGCATCCGGGCCCCGCGAACTCCAGGATGACCTCGTCCGCGCCACGCATCCTCAAGGCAAGACCACCCGCCGCGCCGAGATAGCTGATGGCGAAGTCGACCTCCTCTCGTCCGCAATCGCCCAGGTCGATCGCGTCTGCGCCCCGCGCCGCGAGACCTCGCGCAAGGGCGTCGGACAGCGCGCCGCCCCGGTCCGCATCCCCGTCGTCCTCTCCGGCATCGCCGTCGCGTCCCACGACGACCGGACCTCCGGAAAGAACCGACGCCGCCGCGATGCCTATGCGAAAGGCCTCCGCCTCGCCGAACGCGTGCCTTGCCGCCTCGATCCGCCCCGCAACGAAGCCTAGGGGAAGCGCCACCTCGCCCGACAGGGTCATGCCGAAGGATTTCACGGCGTCCCGCCTGCGGGACGCCACCGCCCTACCAGAAGATCCCCGGACGACATCGCCCTGCGCGTCAGACCAGGCTCAGGTCGCGCGCGATCATCGCGGCCTGCGTCCGGTTGCGCGCATCCAGCTTGCGGCAGAGCGTCTTGAC
This sequence comes from Silicimonas algicola, assembly GCF_003970735.1. Lineage (GTDB taxonomy): Bacteria > Pseudomonadota > Alphaproteobacteria > Rhodobacterales > Rhodobacteraceae > Silicimonas > Silicimonas algicola. Next base: position 2,344,450 of record NZ_CP034588.1, on the reverse strand, counting down.
GTGAAGCTTGATCGTGACCTCCTGCAACATGAGATCCCGCGCGATTTCCTTGTTCGACTTGCCCTCGCAGAGGCCGCGAAGAACTTCGGTCTCGCGCTCGGTCAGGTTGCCCACCGTCCGCGCCGCGTCACGCTCGAGAAAGTCGAAAGGGACATAGGTCTTGCCGGCGACCATCTGCCGGATCGCCGAGATCATCGAGCGCGCGTCGAGCGTCTTCGGCAGAAAACCCGCGGCGCCGGCCGAGATCGCATCGCGTGCAATCGTGGGCGTCGCCGTGCCGGAGAGGATGGCGACGGGCCGCCCGTCGTTCGCGGCACGCATCCGTTCCAGGCCGGACAGGCCCAGCATCCCGGGCATGTTGTAGTCGAGAAGGACGAGGTCGAAGCTTCCCGTGCCGCGCACCGCCGCGAGGGCCGCGTCGAGGCTTTCGGCGCGCACGATCTGTTCCACGCCCTCGGTTTCGAGAAAGAGCGCAATGGTGTCCCGCACCATCCCGTGATCGTCGGCGATCAGTATCCGCATTCCGTGCCCGTCCTGCTGTGGCGGCACCGAGGTATCCTGCGCAAACCCTTAAGAAGCGCTTGCTCCAACCCTTATCGCGACGCTACTTCGCCTACAATTCGAGAAGCAATGTGTCGAAATGGCAAGGCGAACGTGGAGGTGCCGACCTGCGTGCCCAGCCTGGCCGCCAGACTAGCAGAAGATCGATCCGAGTCGGGTTACGATTTCGTAACGCCGCACAGGTTATTTCCCCGCTCGACCGATGTCCTTATCATGGAGCCCGTGATGACCCGTTTTTGCCGCGCCCTGATCGCCGCCGTCCTGATCCCCTGGCCCGCGCTCGCCGCGGCGGGCGAGGCGATCCTCACCTTTCGCGTCGGCGAGGACGTCCACGAATATGACCGCGAAGCGCTGGCGGCGATGCCCGCCGTGACATTCCGCACGACGACGATCTGGACCGAGGGCGACCAGACCTTCACCGGGGTGCCGCTAGCGCATTTCCTGGCGGTGGTCGATGTCGCAGAGGGCATGATCGAAGCGCGTGCGATCAACGACTATGCGGTGCAGATCCCCGTCTCGGACGCGGTCGAGGACGGCCCCATCATCGCCTACCGCCGCAACGGCGAAGACATGAGCGTGCGCGACAAGGGTCCCTTGTGGATCGTCTATCCATTCGATTCTAAACAGGAATATCAGTCCGAGGTGATCTATTCCCGCAGCATCTGGCAACTCGACCGCCTCTCTGTCCTTCCCTGACGGCGCGGCGCCAGCGGTGACGGCGGCTGACCTGCCGACGCCCCGACGGACGCACGTCTGGGTCTGGGGCCTGCTCTTCGCTCTGACCGTCCTGGCCTCGGCCATGATGATCTGGATCCTTTCGGCCGACGCCCGGCACGAGATCGACCGGCTCGCGACAGCCAACAGCGACAGCTCGCAATGGTCCATCGCCCAGATCGAGGTGGAGTTCCTGGCGTTCGAGTCCACCGTCATCAAGTCGATCGTCGGCCCCGAACCCGACCTCGCCGCCGTGCGTCGCCGGTTCGACGTGTTCTACTCGCGATTTCAGACCTTCCAGGAAGCCGGTTCGCTCGCCTCTGTCCGCGGCCTGCCCGAGCTTCAGGACACGCGCCGCACGATCGAGACCTTCATCGACCGCACGGTCCCGCTGATCGACGGCCCTCCCGAGGCTCTGCTTGACGCCCTTCCGGACATCGCCGAACAGCTTGACGCCATGCACTACGACATGCGGCTGATCGCCCTCCAGGCCGTGGGTGTCTTCGCCACCACCGCCGAAATGCAGCGCAACCGGGTCGCTGGCGCGCTTTTCGACCTTGGCGTCATCATGTTCCTGCTCCTCGCCACGCTCATGGCTTCGGTCGGCGCACTGTTCATCCTGATCCAGTCCTCGAAGCGGCAGACGGAAGAGATCGCGACGGGCCGAAGCCGGCTTCAGGCGATGATCTCGTCGTCGATCGACGCCATCCTCGTCATCACGCCGCAGGGCCGGATCGTCGACTACAACGGCGCGGCCGAGCGCATCTTCGGCTACACCCGCGACGAGGCCGTCGGCGCCAACGTCGCCGAGCTGATGATCCCCGGCCATCTTCGCGCCACCGTGACGAAGGACATGCAGCGCTTCCTGCGCACCGTCAGCGACCCCGTGGCGCACCGCGGCGCCGACCAGTACGAGGTGATGAACAAGGCCGGCGAGGTCCTCCCGGTCGAGTTCTCGATTTCCTCTGCCGACAGCGCCGAGGGCGAGCTGATCGTGGCCTATATCCGCGACATCTCGGACCGCGTCCGGGCCGAGCGCGAGCTTGTCACCGCCCGCGACCTGGCCGTGGCGGGCGAGAAGGCCAAGGCCGAGCTTCTCGCGGTGATGAGCCACGAGATGCGCACGCCCCTGAACGGCGTCCTCGGCACCCTCGATCTCTTGTCCGAAAGCGGTCTCGACGACCGCCAGATGCGCTATGTCCGCGTGATGGAAGCGTCGGGGCGGCACCTGCTGGAGCATGTCAACAACGTCCTCGACATCTCGCGCGTCGACGCCGGCATGGCCGAGGTCGCGGCCGAACCCTTCGACGTGGTCGACCTGGTGCGCTCCGTCGCCGACGGGATGCGCGCGCAGGCCGAACGCCGCGGCAACGCCATCGCGGTCAACGTCTGCCGCGAGCCGCGCGGACGCGTGGTGGGCGACCCGTCCCGCCTGCGCCAGATCCTCTTCAACCTCGTCGGTAACGCCAACAAGTTCACCGACAACGGCCGCATCACCATCGAGGTCGAACACGCGCCCGACGAGGGCACCGTGGACTTCCGCGTCATCGACACGGGCCATGGCATCGCGGCCGAGGATATCCCCCGCATCTTCCAGGACTTCGTCACGCTCGACGCCTCCTACCAGCGCGAGGTCGAAGGCACGGGACTTGGCCTCGGCATCGTCCGCCGTCTCGTCGAGCTCATGGGCGGCGAACTCGGTGTCGAAAGCGAGCGCGGGGAAGGATCGGTGTTCTGGTTCAGGCTGCCCCTCTGCGACGCGGCAGCGGTCTTGGCGAGCCGTCCGCGCAGCACCCGGGTGCAGGCGGCGACCGGCACGGCCGTCTCGTCCGCGCATGTCCTCGTCATCGAGGACAACGAGATCAACCGAATGGTCGTGGGCGAGATGCTGGAGCAGGCCGGCTGCTCGGTCACCAAGGCCGAGGATGGGCTTGAAGGCGTCGAACGCGCGGCGCTCGAGCCGTTCGACATGATCCTGATGGACATCAGCATGCCGCGCATGGACGGCATCGCCGCGACGCGCCGGATCCGGGGCGGGCAGGGGCCGAACGCGCAAACCCCCATCATCGCGCTGACGGCGCATGCCATGCAGGACGACGTCGACCGCTTCCTGAGTGCCGGCATGAACGACGTGCTGACCAAGCCCCTGTCACGCGACCGGCTCTACGCGGTTCTGAGGGGGCCGGACCGTCGGGTCCTGTCCAGGATCTCGCCGGCGATGACCGAACTGATCGAGACGCTTGGCCGCGACAAGGCGATGACGGTCCTAGAGGACGCCCGCGCCATGCTGACCGAGGGCGTCGGCGGCCTCGACCTGCTCGCGCGGGACGAGCCCGGCCGCTCGGCCATGGCTGCCGCGGCGCACAAGCTGGCCGGTTCGGCGGGGCTGGTCGGTTACGACGACTTGCGCGGCATCCTCGTCGAGATCGAACGGCGCGGGCCCACCAGCAGCGAGGCCGACCTCACCCGCATGATCGCCCGCGCGCGGGAGGCCGTCGCATCGCTTCCGGCGCCCTGAAACAGGCCGGCGCGGTCAGCTACGCGGCGCGGCCTCTTCGACCGGCCCGCCGGCTTCGACCCAGCCCTTGAACCCGCCGTCCAAGTGGGCGGCCTCGAACCCCATGTCGGTCAGCGTGGCCGCCGCCAGCGCCGACCGCCATCCGGCGGCGCAATGCAGGACATATGTCTTGTCCTGCCCGAAAACCTCGCGGTAATAGGGGCTTTCAGGGTCGACCCAGAACTCGAGCATCCCGCGCGGCGCGTGAATGCTGCCCGGAATGAAGCCCAGCTTCTGGCGTTCGCGGACGTCCCGGATATCCACGATCACGAGGTCCGCATCGCCGTGCCGCGCCAGCAGGTCGGCGGGTGCGATCTCCTCGATCTTCGCCCTCGCTTCGGCCACGAGGTCCGCCGAGGTTCTCTTCAGTTTCCGCATGTCCGACCTCGCCTCTGGCAGGTCCGGGGGAAGAGTGAAACACTCGCCCCCGCAACCGCTGTCGAGTCGACCGTAATGAACCCAGACCGCCCCGGCAACGCCGCGATTTCCCTCTGGGACGCGACGTCGGCCGAACCGCTGACAGACCGCGACCCGCTCGCGCCTGGCGACGTCGATCTTGCGATCGTGGGGGGCGGGTTCACCGGCCTCTCGACCGCGCTCCACGCCGCCGAACGCGGGCTGTCCGTGCAACTTTGCGAGGCCGAGACCTTCGGCTACGGCGGATCGGGGCGCAACGTGGGGCTCGTGAACGCGGGCGTCTGGCTGCCTCCGTCGCAAGTGACGGCGACGCTTGGCGACAAGACGGCGGGGCACTTCCTGCGCATCTTCGGCGACGGGCCCCGGCGCGTCTTCGACCTGATCGAGCGACACCAGATCCGCTGCGAGGCGACGCGCGAAGGCACGATCCACGCGGCGCACAATGCAAAGGGTTTTGCCGAGCTTCAGTTGCGCCACCGCGACTGGTCGGCCCTCGGCGCGCCGGTCGAGCTTTTTTCGGCCTCCGAGATCGCCGCCCGCACGGGCAGCCCCGCTTTCGCGGGCGGGCTTCTCGACCACCGGGCGGGGACGATCAACCCCATGGGCTATACCCGAGGCCTGGCGCGCGCCGCCCGTGCTGCGGGCGCGCGGCTCGCGACGGGCTGCCGGGTGACGAAGCTGACGCGGGAGGGCGGGCGCTGGCATCTCGAGACCACGAAGGGAGCCGTGACGGCCAAGTCGCTGGTCCTCGGGACAAATGCTTATACAGACACGCTCTGGCCCGGTCTGTCGCGGCTCTATCATCGTATCCGTTACTTCAATGTCGCTTCGGAACCACTTGAGAACAGGCTAACAAATATCCTTCCAGGTCGTCAGGGTCTGTGGACGACGGCCCCCATTATGACCTCGATCCGGCGTGACGCGCAGGACCGCCTGATCGTCGGCAGCATGGGGCGCGATCTGGGAGGCGTCACCCGGAAATGGGCGACGCGCGAGTTGCGCCGCCTTTTCTCCGATCTCGGGCCCGTCGCCTTCGAGACAAGCTGGCACGGAGACATCGCCATGACCCCTGACCACCTGCCGCGTGTCGTCCACCTGGGCGAGAACGCCTATACGCCGATCGGCTACAACGGGCGCGGCATCATCACGGGGACCATCTTCGGCGCCGCGATGGCCGACCTGTTGAGCGGCGGCGACCCGGCCGACATGCCGTTGCCACTGACGGAACTGGGCGCACCGGAGCGCTTCTCGGGCGTCAGGGAGTTGGCCTACGACACCGCCTTCGCGGCGCACCAGTTTGCGCGGGGTCTCCTGTGATCCGCTGCGGCGTCGATATCGGCGGCACGTTCACGGACGTGGTCCTCGATCATCCGGGCGGGCGCGCGACGACGAAGGTCCTGACCGACTATGCCCGGCCCGAGGATGCGATCCTGGAAGGCATCCGCCTCACGGCCGATGCGGCGGGAGTGGCGCTGTCCGACCTGGGGCAGGTGATCCACGGCACCACCCTCGTCACGAATGCGCTGATCCAGCGCTCCGGTCCGCGCATGGCCTTCGTCACGACCGAGGGCTTTCGTGACGTGATCGAGATGCGGTCCGAGAACCGCTTCGAGCAGTACGACCTGAACCTGCGCCTGCCCGAGCCTCTGGTGCCGCGCAAGGACCGCTTCACCCTGTCCGAACGCATGTCGCCTCAAGGCGACGTCCTGCGTCCGCTCGATCCGGATGCGGTCGAGGCTCTGGTTCGGGACATAGCTGCCAAGGACTACGCCACGGTCGCCGTCGGCTTCCTTCATTCCTACGCGAATGATGCCCACGAACGCGTTGTTTACGAATTCTTTTCTCGCATCGCGCCGGATCTTCCCGTGTCGATCTCGTCGCGCGTCTCGCCCCAGATGCGCGAACTGCCGCGCTTCAACACCGTTATCGCCAACGCCTATGTCCGGCCCCAGGTCGCAGCCTACCTCGACCGGCTCGTCACGCGTCTGCGCGAGGCGGGAACCGACGCGCCCGTCTACATGATGCATTCGGGCGGCGGGCTGATCTCGGTCGAGACGGCAGCCGAAGAACCGGTGCGCCTTCTGGAGAGCGGCCCGGCGGGCGGCGCGATCTTCGCCGCAGGTTATGCCCGCGCGCATGGCATCGGCCGCGCCCTCAGCTTCGACATGGGCGGCACGACGGCCAAGATCTGCCTGATCGAAGACGGCGCGCCCAAGACCGCCTCGTCCTTCGAGATCGCGCGGACATGGCGCTTCAAGAAAGGCTCGGGGATGACGGTCTCGACCCCAGTGGTCGAGATGGTCGAGATCGGCGCGGGCGGCGGCTCCATCGCCTCGATCGACGCCCTGGGGCGCATCCAGGTCGGCCCGCGCTCGGCGGGCTCCGAACCGGGACCGGCTTGCTATCAGCGGGGCGGGCAGCACCCCACGGTGACGGACGCCAACCTGACGCTCGGTCGGCTTGACCCCGAAGCCTTTGCGGGCGGCAAGATCCCCTTGTCCACCGAGGCCGCCGAACGCGCGCTTGCCGCTCATGTGGGGCAGGCGCAGGGCCTCGGCCCCGCCGACGCGGCCTTCGGCGTGACCGAGATGGTGGACGAGCAGATGGCCAACGCCGCGCGCGTCCACGCCGTCGAGAACGGTCGCGAGATCGAGGACTTCACCATGATCGCCTTCGGCGGCGGCGCGCCCCTTCACGCCGCGCGGCTGGCCGAGAAGCTGGGCATCGCCGCGGTCCTCGTGCCGCCCGGCGCGGGCGTCGGATCGGCCATCGGATTTCTCGAGGCGCCCGTCAGCTATGAGACCGCGCGGGGTCTCTTTCAGAGGCTCGACACCTTCGACGCGGGCACGGTCAATGCGGCGCTCGAGACGATGGAGGCCGAAGCGCGCCGCTTCGTCGAGGCGGGGGCGCAGGGGCAGGCGACCGAGACGCGCCTCGTCGCCCACATGCGATATTCGGGGCAGGGGTGGGAGATCCCCGTGCTGCTCGACAGTCGTGTCTTCGGGGAGGATGCGCCTGCAAAGCTGCGCGCGGCCTTCGAGGAGGCCTACCGTACGCTCTTCGGCCGCATCATCGAGGGTCTGGCCGTCGAGGTGGCGAACTGGACCCTGTCCGTCGCGACGCCAAAACCGCCGCGCGCGGCCGTGACCCGGCGCGAGACCGGGAGAAAAGCGGAGGGCAAGGCGCGCCGGTTCCTCGATGCCGCCCTTCGCGCCCATGTCGACGCCGCCGAAGTGGCGCGCGCCGACCTCTCGCCCGGCGACCGCGTCGATGGTCCGGCCATCGTGACCGAGGACGAGACCTCGACCATCGTCACCAGCGCCTTCACCTGCATCGCGCAGGACGACGGCAGCCTTCTTCTGATCCGGAAGGACCGCACATGAGCATCGACGCCCAGATCATGTGGAACCGCCTGATCGCCGTGGTCGAAGAGCAGGCGACGACGCTGGTGCGTACTGCCTTCTCGACCTCGGTGCGCGAGGCGGGCGACCTGTCGGCGGGCCTTTTCGACGCGCGGGGCCGGATGATGGCGCAGGCGGTGACCGGCACCCCCGGCCACGTCAACGCGATGGCTGAAAGCGTGGGGCATTTCGTCGACGCCATCGGGCGGCAGACGATGAAGAAGGGCGACGTTTACATCACCAACGATCCCTGGCTCGGGACGGGGCATCTGCACGACATCACCGTGGTCACGCCGGTGTTCCGCGAAGCTCGTCTGATCGGCTTCTTCGCCTGCACCGCGCATATTGTCGACATCGGGGGCAGGGGCTTTGGTCCGGATGCGAACGAGGTCTACGAGGAGGGTCTCCTGATCCCCATTTCGCGCTTCGCCGACGCAGGCGAGGTCAACGCCTTCCTCGTCGACATCGTGCGCGCCAACGTGCGCGAGCCGGTTCAGGTCGTGGGCGACATCTATTCGCTCGCCGCCTGCAACGAGGCGGGCGAGAAGCGCCTTCAGGCGATGCTGGACGAGTTCCGGACCGACGACCTCGAGGATCTGTCCGACTTCATCGCGAAGGCCAGCCACCAGGCGACACGCGCCGCCATCGCGAAGGTGCCGGACGGCACCTACACCCACGAGATGACCGTCGACGGCTTCGAGGCCCCGGTCGAGATGCATGTGACCCTGACCGTCGCAGGCGACCGCATCACCTGCGATTTCGCGGGCACGAGTGGGATGAGCCGCTTCGGCGTCAACTGCCCCGAAGTCTATACCCGCGCCTATGCCTGCTATGCGCTCAAGTGCGCCATAGCACCCGAGGTGCCGAACAACGCAGCCGCCCTGGAGCCGTTCGAGATCACCGCGCCCGAAGGCTCGATCCTCGCCGCAAGGCGACCGGCGCCGGTCTCGGTGCGCCACGTCATGGGGCACCTCGTCCCCGACGTTGTGCTCGGCGCGCTGCACAAGGCGCTGCCGGCGACGGTCCCCGCCGAGGGGGCATCGGCCCTGTGGAACATCCAGATCTCCTGTCGGCCGGTCGACGACGCCTCGAACCTGCCGCGGCGCGAGGTGCTGATGTTCAACTCGGGCGGAACGGGCGCGCGGCCCGCGCTCGACGGGCTGTCGGCGACGGCCTTCCCCTCCGGCGTCTCGACCATGAGCGTCGAAGCGACCGAGCAGGTCGGGCCGATCACCGTCTGGCGTAAGGAACTACGGCCCGATTCCGGCGGCGCCGGGCAGCAGAGGGGCGGGCTGGGGCAGGTCATCGAGATATCGCCGCGCGAGGGCTATGCGCTGATGTTCAACGCCATGTTCGACCGCTGCGCCTATCCCGCGCGCGGCCGCGACGGCGGCGGGCAGGGCGCACCCGGCCGTGTCGAATTGACAGACGGCACGACCCTGCGCGCCAAGGGTCGTCAGTCGGTGCCCGAAGGCGCCACGCTGAGGCTTTCGCTTCCGGGCGGCGGCGGATACGGAGATCCCGGCGCGCGCGACCGCGACGCGGTGCGCGCGGACGTGGCGGCGGGATACGTCTCGGCCGAGAACGCGCGGAAGACCTACGGACTGGAGGACGACACATGACACGCAAGGCTCTCATCACCGGCGGGGCGCGAGGCATCGGCTATGCCTGCGCCGAGGCGCTGAAGGAGGACGGCTGCGAGGTCATCCTCGCCGACCTGCGGGGCGACGCGGCGATGGAGGCGGCGGACCGACTTGGCGGAGCGGGCTACGCCTGCGACATGGCCGACGCAGAGGCGGTGGACGAGCTCTTCGCGCGGATCGCGGCCGATCACGGTCCGCTGTCGGTTCTCGTCAACAACGCAGGCATCGCCCTCGCAGGCGACGTGCTGACGCTCTCGCTCGAAGACTGGCGGCGCGTGATCGACGTGAACCTGACGGGCAGCTTCCTGGCACTCCAGCACGCCGCGCGCGGGATGGTCGAGGCGGGGATCAAGGGTGCCGTCGTCAACATGAGCTCGATCAACGCGCAGGTCGCGATCCCGACGATCCCGGCCTATTGCGCCTCGAAGGGTGGCGTCATGCAGTTGACGAAGTCGGTGGCGCTGGCACTTGCGCCGCATGGCATCCGGGTGAACGCGGTCGGTCCCGGCTCGATCGACACCGACATGCTGGCGAGCGTCAACGCTGACCCCGCCGCGATGGAGCGGGTGCTGTCGCGCACGCCGTTGAAGCGCATCGGCACTCCGCACGAGATCGGCGACGTGGTGGCCTTCCTGGCGTCGGAAAAGGCAAGCTACATCACCGGCGAGACGATCTATGTCGACGCGGGACGGCTGGCGTTGAACTACACCTGCTAAGCCACTCTTTTCGGGGCTGAAACGACAAACGCGCCCGGAGGGACACGGGCGCGTTTCTGGCATCACTCCATCGGCGCGCGGGACACGCACTGACCGGAGATATCCGTCTGCGAGAGTGCAGGGGCCTAGCGGCCCCAGACGCGGACCGGGCCGCAGTCCATGTGGACGAAGTTTGAGCCCGAGTACTTGCCGACGCCGCCGGCCGAGCACGAGACCGCTGCCTTCGAGATCTGGCTGACCGAACGCCCTTCGACCCGGATGTCCGCGGCCTGGCCCTTCATGTGGAGCGAGTTCCGCGCAACGGCCTTCGACTTCGAGCGAAGCATCGAATTCGTCTCGGGCGAGCGGTATCCGGAGAGGAGAAGATAAGGCGTGTCGGCATCCAGCAGGCGGTGCGAGGCCGCAAGGATGTCGACGGTGCGGTTGTCAAACTTGATGACCGCGTTCGTGCGCCAGTCGCGCATGAAGGAATTGATTTCCGCGAAGGCCTCGGGGATGTACTCGCCCTCGATCCAGTAGATCGTATCGAGTTTCTCGCCCGTTCGGCCCGAGTGCATCCGGAGGCGGCGTATGTCGCCTGCGCCCCTGAGAAGTCCGAATGCATTGGAGTAGGTGGGTGCTGCCACAAGAGTGGTTGCTGCGAACGCTTTGAGCAAACCTCTACGCGTCACGCCCTTCAAGGAAGAAGTCGTCATGCTGCACATGTCCCGTTTTCTGCCCCTCGCCGGTTGGAACCGACGTTGGAGTCACCTCTGTCCCCCAGGTGCACGAGTTTTATGGCAGCAATGGTTAAGCGAAGAAACCGCGTAAGACGAAAATTAAGAACTGGGGCACGATATCGGCAGAATTCTGCCAACGCGGCCTTGTGGGGCGGTCTGCGGCAATTTTGTGATAGCCGCGTGTCTTCCGGGAGACAGGGCCCAGATCTTGCGGGATTGTGAATGGACACCCTCGAAGAACAGCAGGCATCAAAGACCTGTAACAGTGACCCAAACCCAGGACGCTCGATGACCGCAGCCCTTGCCGTCAGGACCTTCAGCCTGACATGCCTCCTCGCCCTTTCCCTGTCCGTTGCCGGCTGGATCCGTCCAGCCGACGCGCAGGTGACGGCCTTCGTGCAGGCGGTGGCCGAAGGTGCGGCGGCAGACCGCGACATCGCGGAGTTCTACCGCTCGACCGGGTACGCAGCCCTTTGGACCGGCACCGACAGGACGTCGGCCAAGCGGCGCGAGGCCCTTCTCCGGGCCATCGAGGAGGCGCCGGCACACGGGCTGCCCGCCGCCGCCTACGATACCGCGGCATTGAAGGTCGGCCTGAGATCGGTCCGGTCGGAACGCGACCTCGGCCGCCTCGAGGTCGCGATGTCGAAGCTCTTTCTCACCTATGCGCGCGACGTGCAGACCGGAGTGCTGACGCCCGCGAAGGTGGATGCGGGCATCGTCCGGGAGGTGCCCTATCGCGACCGCAAGGGTTTGCTGTCGGCCTTCTCGAAATCCTCGCCCACGGGGTTTTTGCGTGCCCTGCCGCCGCAGAACCCGGAATACGTCCGCCTGATGAAGGCCAAGGTGGAATTCGAGCGGCTCGTCGCCCGCGGCGGCTGGGGGCCCGAGGTTGCCGCCTCGAAGCTGGAGCCGGGCCAGTCCGGACAGGCGGTCGTCGCCCTGCGGAACCGCCTGATCGCCATGGGCTACCTCAAGCGTACCGCAACGACGACCTACGACGAGCGGATGCGCCAGGCTGTGGGTGCCTTCCAGGCCGAACACGGGCTCGACGTCGACGGCGTTGTCGGACCCGGCACTCTGGCCGAGATCAACACGGGCGCGACGACGCGGCTGCACCAGATCATCGTCGCGATGGAGCGGGAGCGCTGGACCAACATGCCGCGCGGCAAGCGCCATATCCTGGTCAACATCCCCGATTTCCATGCGCAGGTGATCGACGACGGCAAGGTGACCTTCAAGACCCGCGCCGTGGTGGGGTCCGACGTGGCCGACCAGCGCACGCCCGAGTTTTCGGACATGATGGAGCACATGGTCATCAACCCGACCTGGAACGTGCCGCGCTCGATCGCGATCAAGGAATACCTGCCGCTTCTGCAGCGGAACCCCTACGCCGCCGGACACCTGCGGATCATCGACCGCCGGGGCCGGACGGTGCCGCGCGACGTGGTCGACTTCCGCCAGTTCAACGAGCGGACCTTTCCGTTCGACCTCAAGCAGCCGCCGTCGGACGGCAATGCGCTTGGCCTCGTCAAGTTCATGTTCCCGAACCGCTACAACATCTACCTGCACGACACGCCGACGAAGAACCTCTTCGGCCGCGAGGCGCGCGCCTTCAGCCACGGCTGCATCCGGCTGGGGGACCCGTTCGACTTCGCCTACACGCTGCTGATGCCGCAGACGTCGGACCCCGTAGGCCTCTTCCAGTCGCAGCTCGCCACCGGACGCGAGACCATCGTGGAGCTCGAGGAGTATATCCCGGTCCACCTCATCTATCGTACAGCCATCGCGCCCGCGAAGGGCCGCATCCAGTTCCGCCGCGACATCTATGGCAGGGACGCGCGGATCTGGCAGGCGCTTCAGTCGGCCGGGGTTTCGTCCGGCGGGGTTCAGGGCTAAGTCTGAGCCCTGAAAGGGGCCAAGGATGCGCTTTACCATCGGGGACATCGCGGCTGCACTCGGCGCCACCGCCTTCGGAGACGCCGAGCTTTCCGTGGCCGGCGCGGCGGAGCCGGCCTCTGCCGGACCGGACGATCTTGCCCTGGCGATGGACCCGAAATACGCCGAGGGCCTGTCGCAGGGCCGCGCGCGCGCCGCCATCGTCTGGGACGGCGCCGACTGGCAGGCGCTCGGGCTCGAGGCCGCCATCGTCGTGCCACGCCCGCGTTACGCCATGTCGGGCCTGACCCGTCTGATGGATCCGGGCCCCGAGATCGCGCCCGGCATCCACGCCAGCGCCGTCGTCGATCCAACGGCCGAGGTGGGCGAGGGCGCCGCCATCGGACCCTTCGTGGTCATCGGACCCCGGGCGCGGATAGGGGCAGGGGCGCGCATCGCCTCCCACGCCTCCATCGCCGAAGACGCCGTCATCGGCGATCACGCGCTGATCCATTCGGGCGTGCGCATCGGCGCGCGCGTCCGCATCGGGGCGCGTTTCATCGCGCAGCCTGGCGCGGTCGTGGGAGCCGACGGCTTCAGCTTCGTTACCCCCGAGAAGAGCCGCGTCGAGGAGGCGCGCCATGCCCGGGGCCAGGAGGTCGGCGCCAGGAACGCGGCCTGGACGCGCATCCATTCGCTCGGCACCGTCGAGATCGGCGACGACGTCGAGGTCGGCGCGAATTCGACCATCGACCGGGGTACGATCCGCGCCACGCGCGTCGGCGACCGCAGCAAGCTCGACAACCTCGTCCACCTTGGCCACAACGTCGTCGTGGGCGAGGACTGCCTGCTCTGCGGCCAGACCGGGATCGCCGGGTCGACGGTGATCGGCAACCGCGTCGTCCTCGGCGGACAGGTCGGCGTGACGGACAACATCTTCATCGGTGACGACGTGGTCGCGGGCGGTGGCACCAAGATCCTGTCGAAGACGCCGGCGGGCCGCGTCATCCTCGGCTATCCCGCGATGAAGATGGAGCAATACCTTGAGGCGAGCCGGAACTGGCGCCGTCTTCCACGGCTCTTCGAGGACGTGCGTGCGCTGAAGAATCCGGTTTCCTTGAGGGACGAGGACGACTAAACAGCGGCCTAACAGCCGCAAAGGGCACCGGGATGAGCGAGCACGTCAGGCAAAAGGTTGTCGGGATCGTCGCCGAGCAGGCGGTGCTGCAGCCGTCGGACATCAGGATGGACCAATCCCTCGAGGACCTTGGTATCGACAGCATGGCGCTCGTCGAGGCGATCTTCTCGATCGAGGAGGCTTTCGACATCCAGGTTCCCTTCAACGCGAACGAGCCCGACAAGTCCGAATTCGACATCTCGTCGGTCGGGGCCATCGTGGCCGCGGTCGAGCGTCTCGTGGCCGAGCAGTCGGGCTGAATGCGGCGCGTCGTCATCACCGGCGCGGGCACCATCAATCCGCTCGGCCATTCTGTCTCCGAAACCTTCGAGGCGTTCCGCGAGGGTCGCTGCGGGATCGGCGAGCTGGACATACGCGACGTCGACCGCCTGTCCATCCGTATCGGCGGCCAGGTCAAGGGGTATGACCCCGAGACGCGGTTCAACCGTCAGCAGCTTGCCCTCTACGACCGCTTCACCCAGTTCACGCTGATTGCCGGCGAAGAGGCGATCCGCCAGTCGGGGCTCGAGTTCTCCGGCCATCTCGCCGCCGAGGCGGGCGTCGTGCTCGGTACGTCGGGCGGGGGTCTCAACACTCAGGACGAGAACTACCGCGTCGTCTACGAGGAAGGGAAGAACCGCGTTCACCCCTTCGTCGTGCCGAAGCTGATGAACAACGCCGCTGCAAGCCATCTTTCGATGACCTTCAACCTGAAGGGCCCGTCCTTTACGGTCGCCACCGCCTGCGCGTCGTCGAACCATGCCATGGGTCAGGCCTTCTGGCTGATCCGGGGCGGGGCCGCGACGGTGATGATCACCGGCGGGTCGGAGTCCATGCTGTGCTTCGGCGGCGTGAAGGCCTGGGAGGGCCTGCGCGTCATGTCCAAGGACGCCTGCCGCCCGTTCAGCGCGAACCGCAACGGCATGGTCCAGGGCGAGGGCGCAGGTGTCTTCGTGTTCGAGGAATACGAGCACGCCAAGGCGAGGGGCGCCACGATCCTGGCTGAAGTCGTCGGCTTCTCGATGACCTCCGACGCCGAGGACATAGTGATGCCGTCCACACAGGGTGCGGCGCGCGCCATCCAGGGCGCGCTGAAGGATGCGGGCATCCCGGCAGAGAAGGTCGGCTACATCAACGCTCACGGCACCGGGACCGCAGCCAACGACAAGACCGAATGCGCCGCCGTGGCGCGGGTCTTCGGCCACCATGCAGACCGGGTGATGATCTCGTCCACGAAGTCGATGCACGGCCACCTGATCGGCGGCACCGGTGCGGTCGAGCTTCTGGCCTGCATCATGGCGCTGAAGGACGGGGTCATCGCGCCCACCATCGGCTATGAGGAGCCGGATCCGGAATGCGCGCTGGATGTGGTGCCGAACGTCGCGCGCGACGCGAAGGTCGACTATGTCCTGTCGAACGCCTTCGCCTTCGGCGGTTCGAACGCCGTGATCGCGCTGAAGCGCGCCTGACGGCTCAGCGACCGAACCCGGTCCGCCGGATCCACAGGTAGAGACCGCCCGCCAGCACCAGCATTCCCCCGCTCAACGCCCAGAAGGCCCAGGAACGATCGGCGAAGGGGATGCCCGCGACGTTCACGCCCAGAAGGCCCGTCACGAGTGTCAGCGGCAGGAAGATCACCGAGATCACGGCCAGAAGCAGCATCCGCCGGTTCAGATCCTCGGACCGGCGGTCGAGGATCTGCTCGTGGACGACCTGCGCCCGGTCGCGGATCGCGTCGAGGTCCTCGCCCAGTCGCACCACACGCTCGGTGGCCTCGCGCAGGCGGATGCGGTCGCGCTGCGTCAGCCAGGCCACGTCCTCGATCTGCATGGTCGAGAGCGCGTCCTTCTGGGGCACCATGAAGCGGCGCAGCAGGATGGCGGCGCGCCGGATGCGCGACAGCTCGGGTCTCAGGTTGTCGGTCTGGGGCTCGTCGACGGCCTCCTCCAGCGCGTCGATGTCCTCGTTCAGCGACGCCACCGACGGCTCGGCCCTGTCGGCGAGCCTCAGCGCCAGCTTGGAGGCGAAATCGCCGGGCGAGACCGGCCCCTGGCCCCGCTCGATGGCGTCGAGCACGTCCTGCATCGCCAGAAGCGGTCTGAGCCACACTCCGACGACGCGGGCCGCCGTCAGCCACAGGCGGACCGAGACCATGTCCTCGGGTTCTTCGGAGGGGTCGAGGTTCACGCCGCGCAGGTTGAGAAGGATGCCCTCGCCGTGGACCGTGCAGCGGGGCCGCGTCTCTTCGGCCGTCAGCGCCGCTAGCACCTCGGGGTCGAGCCCGAGACCGGAGAGGATCGCAGGCGTCGCCTCGGCGTCGCGGCGCAGGTGGACCCAGTGAAAGCCCGCGCCTTCGGTCGCCGACAGCGGAGGTTCGGCATGGCCGCTTCCCCTTCCGTCGAGGTGGAGCGAGATCAGGTCGGGCAGGGTGGGCTTCAACGGATCGGGCATGACGTCAGACAGCAATCCGCCCCTCCATGACGCGCACCGCGCGGCCCGAGACGGCGACTTCGACTGGCGCGCCGCCTTCGACCGTCACCTCGGTCAGGATCAGGCTCGGGCGCCCCATCTCGACACCCTGGACGATCTCGAAGTGCTGCGAGCGGCCGTCGAGCCTGCCGAGATAGGCCGTCAGCGCGGCGGCGGCGCTTCCGGTCGCCGGGTCCTCCATGACGCCGCCGAGGGGAGCGAACATCCGGGCGCGGATCGACGGGCCGTCGCGAAGGTAGACGAGCAGACCAAGCCGCTCCGCCTCCTCGCCCGCCGCGCGCCGGAACGCGTCGAGGTCCGGATAGGCGGCGACCAGATCGGCGTCCCCGCCCAACTCGGCGAGAAGAAACGGCAGCCCCACGCCCGCCACCTCGGGCGGGTGGCGGTCGATGCGCACGGACGTCTGCGCCAGACCCACCATACCCGCGACTGCCGCGGCGTTGGGTCCGGGCGAGGTCGACAGCGGCACGCGCGTCGTGAAGCGCGCCACGCCGTCGCGGACGGTCACCGGGATCGGACCCACGCCAAGCTCGAGCACCATGTCGTCGCCCGCCCGTCCGGCCTCGTGCAGCGCAAGGGCCGTGCCGACGGTCGGGTGGCCGGCGAAGGGCAGCTCCATCGTCGGCGTGAAGATGCGGACCTTCGCGTCGCGCGCCGGATCCTCGGGCGGCAGGACGAACGTCGTCTCGGAATAGCCGAACTCGCGCGCGACGGTCTGGAACATCGCCTCGGGCACCTTTGTAGCGTCGATGACGACGGCCAGGGGATTGCCGCCGAAGCGGCGGTCGGTGAAGACGTCGTAGGTGACGAAGGGCGCTTCGGTCATGGGCTCACACGAGGTCCGGTTCGCGCCCGACCCGGTTCGCGACGCTCGTGACGGTCAGGCCCTGGATGATGATCGAGAAGACGACGACCATGTAGGTCGAGGTGAGGATGAGGGGTTTCCACTCGCTGTCCGGCAGCGACAGGGCCAACGCCACCGAGATCCCGCCCTTGAGCCCGCCCCAGGTCATGATGCGGACGGTTCCGGTCGAGAAGCCCCGGAAGGGCTTGAGAAGGAAGACCGGGACGGCCACAGCCGCCAGCCGCGCGCCAAGGGCGAGGATGATCGCGGCGAGGCCGGTCTGGAACGCGGGCCAGTCGAAGGTGACGGCGAAGACCTCGACGCCGATCAGCATGAAAAGAACCGCGTTCAGGATCTCGTCGATCAGTTTCCAGAAGGCGTCGACGTACTTTCGCGTCTCCTCGCTCATGCCTTTCGACGAACCGACGTCGCCGATGAGAAGTCCAGCGCAGACCGCCATGATCGGCGCCGAGACATGCAGGAAGACGGCCAGCTGGTAGCCGCCGAAGGCAAGCGCCAGCGTCAGCAGCACCTCGAGCGAATAGTCGTCGATCCGCCGCATGAGCCGGAACGTCAGGTAGCCGAGTACGAGACCGAGCGCCGCTCCGCCCGCCGCTTCCTGGAAGAACAGTTCGGCCGCCCCCCGGATGACCGAGCCTTCGGGTCCGTGCGCCTCGCTGCCGTGCGAGCCTGCGACCGGAAAGGCGATGCCGACGAGGACAAGAAAGACGACGTAGCCCACGCCATCGTTGAAAAGGCTCTCGCCCGCGATCTTGGTCTCGAGCGTCTTCGGCAGCGACGCCTCCCGCAGGACGCCGAGGACGGCAACCGGGTCGGTCGGCGAGATGAGAGCGCCGAAGACCAGCGCCACGAGGAAGGGCATGCCCGTCAGCCAGGAAAACCCCGCGCCGACGATCAGCGTCGAAATCCCGACGCCCATGGTCGCCATCAGCGCGACCACCTTCCACTCGGCCCGCAGGTCGCTCAGCTTGACGTGAAGCGCGCCGGCGAACAGCAGAAGCCCCAGCATTCCCTCGAGCAGCGCGTCCGAAAAGTCGATCCCGCCGACGAGACGACGGACCTCGTCGTCCACCGTGAATCCCTGCACCAGGACGTCGAGCAGAAGGATGACAAGAGACGCCGCAAGCGAGACGACGAGGATGCCGATGGATGAGGGAAGACGCAGGAACAGATAGTTCACCGCGCCGAAAAGGGCCGCGAGGACGATGAGAAGGGACGTGAGCTGCAACAGGTCCATGCCCCCCCAATAGCACAGGGGAGAGGACCTGCCAGCGAAACGATCAGGTGCCGCAGAAGGTGCGGGGCACGACTTCCTCTTCCGTCGGGGCGCGCGCGAGGTCGGCGTCGTCCGGATCGGGATCGAAGGGACGGGCGAGCGCGCGATTGAGCCGCTCGAAGGGGCCGATGTCTCCGGCGACGCCGGCGCGGATGGCCTCCTCGATCCGGTGCGTGCGCGGGATCAGCGCCGGATTCGCCTGCCGCATCGCAGGGGCACGATCCTCCGGCGTGGTTCCCTCGCGCGCAAGCCGGGTGCGCCAGTCGCGCTCCCAGACGTCGAACGCGGCGGGGTCGAGAACTTCATCCCGGGCCAGAGGCGTGCCGAGCGCGCGGAAGGCATTGGTGAAATCCGCGCGTCCCGTGGCCATCAGGTCGAGAAGACCGTGGATCAGCGCGCCGTCTTCCTCGTCGTCTCCATCGCCCAACCCGATCTTGGCCCGGAACAGCCGCAGCCATTCGGCCTGGAACACCGGCGCGAAGCCGTCGAGCGCCCCTTGCGCCGCGCCCACGTCGTCGATGAGCGGCATCAGCGCCTGACCCAGTTGCGCGAGGTTCCACAGCGCCATCTCGGGCTGGCGGGCATAGGCATAGCGGCCCTGGCTGTCGATGGACGAGAAGACCCGCAACGGGTGATAGGTGTCGACGAAGGCGCAGGGGCCATAGTCGATGGTCTCGCCCGAGAGGGTCATGTTGTCGGTGTTCATCACGCCGTGGATGAAGCCGAGCGACAGCCAGCACGCGATCAGCCGGGCCTGACGCTCGACGACGCCCTGAAAGAGATCGAGCGCGCCGTCCGCTCCGGGATAATGCCGCGCGATGGCATGCGCGACGAGCGCCTCGAGACCCTCGCGGTCGTCCTTCGCGGCGAAGTACTGGACGGTGCCGACCCGCAGGTGGCTCGACGCCACGCGGGTCAGGACCGCGCCCGGAAGCGGCGCTTCGCGCATGACCGCCTCGCCGGTCAGCACGGCCGCCAGCGCGCGTGTCGTCGGCACGCCGAGCGCGGCCATCGCTTCGGACACGACGTATTCGCGCATCACCGGCCCGAGCCACGCCCGTCCGTCGCCCCGCCGGCTGAAGCGCGTCGGGCCGGATCCCTTCAGCTGGATGTCGAAGCGTGCGCCATCGGGCGCCACCACCTCGCCCAGAAGGATCGCGCGCCCGTCGCCCAGTTGCGGCACGAAGCCGCCGAACTGGTGCCCCGCATAGGCCTGCGCGATCGGCTCGGCGCCGTCGGGAACCGAATTGCCCGCCAGCGCCTGAAGACCCTCGATCGAGGCCAGCGCATCGGCGTCGAGGCCGAGTCGCGCGGCCAGCGGACGGTTCAGGGCAACAAGGACCGGGGCGGCGACAGGCGTCGGCGCGAGGCGTTCGTAGAACCGCTCGGGCAGCCGCGCATAGGAGTTGTCAAAGGGCAGATCGAGGCTCATGCCCCCTATCTAGGGAGCCTCGGTCGAGATTCCCACGCCCTTCATCTTGCGCGAAGTACGCCGGGGGTGAACTGGCCGCAGGCCAGGAGGGGGCAGCGCCCCCTTACGCCACCCAGGTCATCAGCGCGAAGGGACGGCGGCGAAAGCCCGCGCGCCGGTAAAGCCGCTCGGCCCGGTTGCCTTCGGCCATCTCGAGGTGCAGGGCCTTCACGCCCGCGTCGGCAAGCGCTCTCTGGAGTGCCGTCAGCGCCTCGGCCCCCATGCCTCGCCCACGCACCTTCTCGCGAATCCAGAGCTCGTCGACGAAGCCGTCCATGCCGCCCAGCTCGATCGACCACCCGAAGGACGCCGCAACATAGCCCACCGGCGACATGCGCGGTCCGATCAGCCAGACCGCCCCGTGCGGCGAGCCTTCGAGAAGGGGCAGGAGTGCGGCCGTGCGGTGCGCCGCATCGACGTCTATGCCCTCCTCGGCGTGATAGGCCTCGACCATGACGAGCAGGCGCTCCAGGTCGTCCGGTCCGGCAAGATGCAGGATCTGGCTCATGCGTAGCGTCCCAGGCGATCGACGATCAGCTCGTAGAAGCCGTCGCGGTCGATCGTTCCCATGAACATGGCGTTGGCGGGCCGGTTGGTGACGCCCCACCAGTCGGCGACGGTCATGCCCCGCGTCAGCGGGGAGGCGACTTCGATCTCGACGTTGATGTGGCGGCCCTCGAACAGGTCCGGGCGGATGAGGTAGGCGACGGTGCAGGGGTCGTGCAGCGGCGCGCCCTCCGAGCCGTATTTCTTCATGTCGAACCGCTCGAAGAAGTCGGTCCAGGCGGCGACCATGCGCCCGACCTCGGTGCCCATGTCGCGGAAGCGCTGGACGATGGCCTCGCTGGTCAGCGCCTTGTGCGTCACGTCGAGCGGCATGACCGTCAAGGGAACGCCGGAATTGAACACGATCTCGGCCG
The DNA here is from genome assembly GCF_003970735.1 of Silicimonas algicola. Lineage (GTDB taxonomy): Bacteria > Pseudomonadota > Alphaproteobacteria > Rhodobacterales > Rhodobacteraceae > Silicimonas > Silicimonas algicola. The sequence continues at coordinate 2,323,645 of NZ_CP034588.1, read as the reverse complement.
CTTCCGGATCGACGTAGATGTTGAACTCGGCCGCAGGCGTGATGTTGCCGACCTCGAAGTAGGCGCCGCCCATCAGCACGATCTCCTGCACGCGCTCGACGATGTCGGGCGCGGCGACGAAGGCGGCGGCGATGTTGGTGAGCGGCCCGATCGGCACCAGCGTCACGGTTCCTTCGGGTTCGGCCCGCAGCGTCTCGACGATGAAGTCCACACCGTCCTTGTCCTGAAGCGGCATCGTCGGTTCGGGCAGGGGCGGACCGTCGAGACCCGTCTTGCCGTGGACATGCTCGGCGGTGACGAGGATGCGATCGAGCGGCGCGTCGCGGCCCGCGAAGACAGGGACGTCGGGCCGGCCCGCCAGTTCGCAGACGATCCGCGCGTTCTTCTGCGTCAGCGCCAGGGGCACGTTGCCCGCAACGGCGACGACGCCGAGAACCTCGATTTCCTCGGGCGAGGCAAGGGCCAGCAGAATCGCCACGGCGTCGTCCTGGCCGGGGTCGGTATCGATGATGATCTTGCGCGGAGCCATGGGGTCGTCCTCTTTCGGCGGGGACATTGGCCCGCGCAAAACCGGAAGACAAGACGGGCGGCCCCGATGGACCGCCCGTCCGCCTGCTGCTCGAAGAGTGTCAGTTGCCCGCGTCGAAATCCACGCGTTCGACCAGTTGCAAGGCCTCGGCGCGGTGCGCCGCGATCTCGGTCAGCTCAAGGTCGTCGGGCGTGAATTCGCCCCAGGACGCCACGCGTTCGCTCGTCATCGCATCGGGGCGGGCGGGATATTCGTCGACCTCGGCGGCATAGATCGCCTGCGCCTCGGGAGAGACGAGGAATTCCATGAACTTCAGCGCCGCATCGCGGTTCGGGGCCGAAGCGGTCATCGCCACGCCCGAGAGGTTGACGTGCGTGCCGCCGCCGTTCTCGAAGGTGGGGAAGTCGATCCGGACCGAGTTGGCCCATTCGACCTGCTCAGGGTCATCGAGCATTGCTCCCATGTAGTAGGTGTTGCCGAGAGAGATGTCGCACTGGCCGGCCCAGATCGCCTTGACCTGCGCGCGGTCGTTGCCTTCCGGCTTCTGCGCGAGGTTGGCCTTCACGCCCTGAAGCCATTCCTCGGTCGCCTCGACGCCGTTGTGGGCGATCATCGCGCCGATGAGGCCGAGGTTATAGTCGTGGGTGCCGGGGCGGGTGCAGATGCGGCCCTTCCACTTGGGGTCGGCGAGATCCTCGTAGGTCGTCACCTCGCCCTCGGCCACGCGCTCTTTCGAGGCATAGACGATGCGGGCGCGGGTGGTGAGGCCGTACCAATGCCCCTCGTCGTCGCGAAGGTTGGCGGGGACGGCGGCCTTGAGCGCCTCGTCATCCACGGCCTGAGTGACGCCAGCGTCCTTGGCGGCGGCGAGACGCGAGATGTCCACGGTCATGATGATGTCGGCCGGCGAACGAGCGCCCTCGGCCTGAAGCCGCTCGACGAGACCCTTGTCGATATAGGCGACGTTCGTGGTGATGCCTGTCTCTTCGGTGAAGGCATCGAGGATCGGCTGGATCAGCTCGGGCTGGCGGTAGGAGTAGATATTGACCTCTTCCGCGATGGCGGTGGTGGCCAGAAGACTGCCGGCGAGGGCAAGGGTGACGGTGCGAATCATGACGCGGACCTTTTTCGTTTTCGATGGTCCGCTTTAATCCGACTATTTTTGTCAGGTCAATGGTCCGGGGCACCGGGAAGAGGGTAGGTCGCAAGCGCATCGTACTCCGCGCCGTGCTTTTTCAGCGTCGTGCGGAACAGCGAAAAGCTGAGAGCCGATGCCTCCGGGACGGCGGTCCACGGCGGCAACGTCGGGTCGATACAGTCGCGGACCACGGTGACGTGGGGGCGAAACCGCCGGCGTTCCAGCGCGATATCGACTCGGCGCGCGGCACGTTCGACGGCTTCTTGGAGCTGAAGCAGCCCCTTCTCCGGCTCGACCGTCGCCACGAGGTGCCGCGACAACTTGAAGCCCGCGAGGACATCGAGGCCTGTCAGGTGAACTGTGACGGGGGGCGGGCGCAGGACTTCCAGCGCTTCGGCCAGATCCTCCAGCCTTCGCGTTTCCTGCGTCCCGAGGAAGACGAGCGTCAGATGCAGGTTCTCCTCCGGCACCTTCCGCCCCGAGATCGCGACCCGCGCCGCCGCCCGGCAGGCGGGCAGCAGGGAGTCGGGCAGCGGGATCGCCACGAAGGCGCGGATCACGTCGATTTCTCCTCGCGCTTCACCTCCGTCCAAAGCGCGTCCATCTCGTCGAGCGTTGCCTGCGCCGGTGAGGAACCCTGCGCCGCCAGACGATCCTCGACGCGCGCGAAGCGGCGCTCGACCTTGGCATTCGTCCGCCGAAGTGCGGCTTCCGGGTCGATGTCCCAGTGCCGGGCGAGGTTCACGAGGACGAAGAGGATGTCGCCGAACTCGTCCTCGACCGCGTCGCGCGACAGTGACCTTGCCTCGTCGAGCTCGCGCAGCTCCTCGGCCAGCTTCTCCAGCACCGGCCCGGTGTCGCCCCAGTCGAACCCGACGCGCGCCAGCCGCTTCTGAAGCTTCAGCGCCCTCAGAAGGGCCGGCAGACCTTTCGCCACCCCGTCGAGCGTCCGTTTCTCGCCCGAGCCTTCACGTTCGCGCGCCTTCTGCGCCTCCCAGTCCCGGGTCTGCTGCTCGGCCGACTTGTCGCGGCTTTCGGACCCGAAGACATGCGGGTGGCGGTCGATCATCTTTGCCGTCACGCGCCGCGCGATGGTCTCCACGTCGAAGTGACCCGCCTCGGCGCCCATCTGGCCGTGGTAGACGACCTGCAACAGAAGGTCGCCCAGTTCTCCCTCGAGCTCGTCCCAGGCTTCGCGTTCGATGGCGTCGGCGACCTCGTGGGCCTCCTCGATGGTGTAGGGGGCGATGCTGAGGAAGTCCTGCTCGATGTCCCAGGGACAGCCGGCGTCGGGATCGCGCAGGCGGCGCATCACCTCGATCAGGCGCGGCAAGCCGTCGGGCACCCCGAAGATCGGATCGCTTTCGCTCATCTTGCCCCCTTTGCCTCTGCCGTTCGGGCGACTAGGTTCCACGCCGAACCGCGGAAGTCTACCGGAGGGAACGGGATGGCACTGGAAGACGCAAGCCGCGAGGCGGACCGGGCGCTCTCGGGCAAGGCCACGGGCCTGGCCTACGAGAATCCCTTCGCGGGCGCGGTGTCGTTCCTGCGGCGCTCCTTCACGAAGGATGCGACGGGCGCTGACCTTGCCGTGTCGGGCATCCCCTTCGACCAGGCGGTGACGCACCGTCCCGGCGCGCGCTTCGGCCCCCGCGCGATCCGCGAGGCTTCGACCATGATGGCGGGCGATCCGCCCTATGGCTGGGGATATTCTCCCCTCGACGAGGTTCATGTCGTCGACGCGGGCGACATGCCCTTCGACTACGCCCGCGCCTCCGAGGTGCCGAGCCGGATAGAGGCGCATGTCGCGGCGCTGATCAAACAGGCAAAGGGCGCCATCCTTCTGGGCGGCGACCACTCGACGACCTTGCCGTCCCTGCGCGCGCACGCGGCGAAGCACGGACCCGTGGCGCTGGTGCAGGTCGACGCTCACCCAGACACCTGGACCGACGACGCGCCCGAGCGGGTGGATCACGGCACCATCGTCTACAAGGCGATCCGGGAAGGGCTGATCGACCCTGCACGCTCGGCGCAGATCGGCACGCGGGTCGAGGTCGAGGACGAGGCGGCCCTCGGCCTCCACCGGATCGACGCCCGCGCGGTTCATGCGCGCGGGGCCGAGGAGGTGGCCAATGAGGTGCGCAAGATCGTGGGCAAGGGGCCGGTCTACCTCTCCTTCGACATCGACGGCCTTGACCCCGCCTTTGCACCCGGCACCGGCACGCCGGTCTGGGGCGGTCTGACCACGGCGCAGGCGGGCCTGTTCCTGCGGCACCTCGCGGGTATCGACCTGATCGGCGGCGACGTGGTCGAGGTTTCTCCGCCCTACGACCACGCGAACATCACCGCGATGGCGGGGGCGCACATCGCCTACGACCTGATCGCGCTCTGGGGCTGGACACGGAGGACGGTCGCCACAGGTTGACGGTCTGGAAACGGCCTGCCGCCAGGGCAGGACGATTTCCTTGACGCTGTCAGGCGGACAAAGCGAGGCGGATGCCGATGAAGACCATTCTCCTGTTGCTCCTGATCCTGTTCGCCCTGGCGCTTCTGTGGGTCCGCCTGGCCCCGATCAACGGAGACGAGTGGCACCTCGACCCCGCCGACGCGGACCCGCCCCGCGGCGCGGGCGTCAGGCTGATCGGCCCCGAGGCGCCGCGCTTCCCCGGCATGCCGGACGGGGTTCTGGGCGCGTTTGCGGACATCGCCTTGTCCGATCCCCGCACCCGTCTGCTCGACGGCAGCCTGGACGAGGGCATGATGACCTTCGTCGCCCGTTCGCGCGTCTTCGGTTTTCCCGACCTCGTCACGGTCAAGGCGACCGCCGAGGGCGACAGGACGAAGCTGTCGATCATCTCGCGCGCGAAGTACGGGCGTTCAGATACCGGTGTGAATGCGGCCCGTGTCGACCGCTGGCTCCACGAGATGCGGCTTCGACTGGGGGAGGGATGAGCTGAGGCAGCCTTCGCTGACCTCGCGCCACATCGGCACGTTCAGAGACATCTGGCATTGCGCCATGAACGCGCGCCCGTTCACGAAGAGGCAGATCGTCTCGCCCAGCTCGACGCGGCTGCCCTGGGTGTCGGTGCAGTAGCAGTCGATCTTCTTGCCGCCGGGTCCGATGACGTCGGCGTGCGAAGGCAGGGCCAGGACGGCCAGGAGTAGGGCGGCCGGTCTCATGGCCATGATCCTATCACGCGCGTGGCGATTCCCGAAAGGCCCGCGACTTGACGCCGCCCGGCATTCGGAGGACAGGAAGCCGCATGGTTCCTCTCGATACCCTCGACCAGATCCGGCAACGGTTCCAGTACCTGGAGGCGAAGATGTCGGGCGGCGCGGCCCCTGACCAGATCGCGACGCTGGCCAAGGAATACTCCGACCTCAAGCCGGTGGTGGCCGAGATCGAAGGCTACCGCGCAATGCTGACCCACCGCGACGAGGCCGAGGCGATGCTGTCGGATCCCGAGCTCAGGGGGCTGGCCGAGGACGAATTGCAGTCGCTGAAGGAGGCGATCGTCAAGGCCGAAAGCAAGCTGCGGCTTGCCCTGCTTCCGAAGGACGCCGCCGACGCCCGTCCCGCCATCGTCGAGATCCGCCCCGGTACGGGCGGTGACGAGGCGGCGCTTTTCGCCGGCGACCTTCTGCGCATGTACCAGCGCTATGCCGAGGCGCGGGGCTGGAAATTCAGCGTGATCGAATTGTCCGAGACCGAGCTTGGCGGCGTGAAGGAGGCGGTCGTCAACATCGCGGGCGATAACGTCTTCGCGCGGCTCAAGTTCGAAAGCGGCGTCCACCGCGTGCAGCGCGTGCCCGAGACGGAATCGGGCGGGCGCATCCACACCTCGGCCGCGACGGTCGCGGTTCTGCCCGAGGCCGAGGAGGTCGACATCGACATCCCCGCAACCGACATCCGCATCGACACCATGCGCGCGTCGGGGGCCGGGGGTCAGCACGTCAACACGACGGATTCTGCGGTCCGCATCACGCACCTGCCCACGGGCATCATGGTGACCTCTTCCGAGAAATCGCAGCACCAGAACCGCGCCATCGCGATGGCCCACCTTCGCGCCAAGCTCTTCGACATGAAGCGCCAGGCGGCCGACGACGAACGCGCCGCCGCCCGCAAGAGCCAGGTCGGATCGGGCGATCGGTCCGAGCGGATCCGCACCTACAACTTTCCGCAGGGGCGCATGACCGACCACCGGATCGGGCTGACGCTCTATCGGCTGAACGAGATCCTGGGCGGCGATCTCGACGAGGTGATCGACTCCCTGACCGAGGCCGACCAGGCCGAGCGACTGGCGGAAGCGGGGCTGTGAGCGACGACGGCACGGTGGCGGAGGCGCTGGCGAAGGCCACGCGCAGCCTCAAGGCGTCCGGCATCCCCGATCCAGCCCGCGACGCGCGCTGGCTCATGGCAGATGCGCTTGGCGTCGAGACATCTGGCGTCGCGGTCAGGCTTCGCGATCCGCTGCCGCCCGACGCGGGCGAGACGTTCTCGTCGCATGTCGCTGCCCGCATGGCGCGCGAGCCTGTATCGCGGATCGTCGGCGGTCGGCTGTTCTACGGCCGCTGGATCGCGAACTCGCCCTTCGTCCTCGACCCCCGGCCCGAGACCGAGCTTCTGATCGACCTCGCCCTGTCCGAACCGTTTGCCAAGATCCTGGACCTCGGAACAGGTTCTGGATGCATCGCCCTGACGCTTCTCGCCGAGCGTCCCGGCGCCGTCGCCGTCGCCACTGACATCTCTCCCGACGCGCTCGAGACCGCCGCGATCAATGCGGTCTCCTGGACCGTGGCCGACCGGGTGCAGTTCGAGGTCTCGGACTGGTTCGAGGCTGTGGAGGGCACCTTCGACCTCATCGTCTCGAACCCGCCCTATATTCATCCCGACGAACTGCCCGCCCTAGCGCCCGAAGTCTCGCGCTTCGACCCCGAGATCGCGCTGACGGACAACCTCGACGGGCTGTCCGCCTATCGCCGGATCGCGGCCCGGGCGCCCGGGCATCTGAAGCCCGACGGGCGGCTCATGGTCGAGATCGGACCGACGCAGGGTGAGGCGGTCGCGCAAATGTTCCGGAATGCGGGTCTTGAAAACATCAGCATCACACCCGACCTCGATGGCAGGGATCGGGTCGTGTCCGCCCGCAAGAGCGATGCGCCGGACCCGTGACACTTGTGCGAAATGCCGCCGCAAAGCCGGCAGAATGCCGCAAAAACCTCTTGCCCTGAGGCGATCCTGTGTCTAGACCCATTGCGTGCGGGCGGCGGAGCACAGGCTGGCTCCCCCGAACATCTGCCAAATCATTTCACGGACCAGAGCTCCGATGCGGGGCAAATTTCGGACAGGTCCGTAGCAACCAGACCAGAGGCTGGACCACACCTTATGAGATCTTCCAAGTCACGATCGCGGTCGAAGTCGAACCGTAACAACCGTTCCGTCGGCAACGTCGTCAACCGGGTCTTCGACAGCTCCGGGCCCGAGGGCAAGGTGCGCGGCACGCCGCAGCAGATCATCGACAAGTACAATCAGCTCGCCCGCGACGCGCAGCTCGGAAACGACCGTGTCGCGACCGAGAACTTCCAGCAGCACGCCGAGCACTACACCCGGATGCTGGCCGAGGCGCTGCAAGAGCAGAACGAACGTCAGGGTCACAACCAGCAGGGCGGCCAGAACCAGCAGGGGCAGGGCGGCCAGAACCGGAACGACGACCGCAGGGATGACAGCTTCGACGGCCAGCAGGACGGCGGCAACGACAACCGTGGCGAGCGCAACGACAACCGAGGCGACCGCAACGACAACCGTGGCGACCGCAACGACAACCGCGGCGACCGCAATCAGGACCGGGGCGACCGGCAGGAGCGTCAGGACCGCCCTGAACGTCAGCCCGAGCGTGCCGAGCAGAAGCAGGAACGCCAGGAGCGCCAGCCCGAGCGTGCCGAGCAGAAACCCGAGCGCGAGCCGGAGCGTCAGCCCGACGTGATCGACCTGTCGTCCGAGGGCGATGACACGAACCTGGTCGAGACGCCGGAAAGCCGTCCCCGGCCCCGCCGCACCCGTCGCAAAGCCGCGACCGAAAATCAGGACGCCGGCACCGACACGCCTCAGCCCGACGCGGCCGAATAGAGTCTAGCCTAGACTGCGCGCCAGGGCGCAGAACCGCTCCAGATCCACCGTCTCGGCCCGGTCCGTGGGGTCGATTCCCGCGGCTCTCAGACGATCCTCGATGTCGGGCGCAAGGCTCTTGAGGCTTGCCCGCAGCATCTTGCGGCGCTGGTTGAAGCCCGCCGCCACGACACGTTCCAGCACCTTGGGATCGGCCTCGAACCGGGGCGTGGCCCGCGCCACCAGGTTCACGACCGCCGAGCGCACCTTGGGCGGCGGCGTGAAGGCTTCGGGCGGCAGCTCCATCACGATTTTCGCGTCGCACCGCCACTGCGCCAGCAGGGCCAGCCGGCCATAGGCCTTGGAGCCCGGCACCGCCACGATCCGTTCGGCCACCTCGCGTTGAAACATCAGCGTCAGGCTCTGCCAGACGGGAGGCCAGACGGAGGGCGTCAGCCAGCGCACCAGAAGCTCGGTGCCCACGTTGTAGGGCAGGTTCGCCACGATCTTGATGGGCGGCGTCAGATGCGCCGAGACGTCCAGTCCAAGCGCGTCGGCGTTCACGACCGAAAGTCTGCCCGGATAGGCCTCGGCGATCTCGGCCAGCGCGGGAAGGCAGCGCGGATCCTTCTCGACCGCCAGCACATGGCGCGCGCCTTCGGCCAGAAGCCCGCGCGTCAGCCCGCCCGGCCCGGGCCCGACCTCCAGCACGTCGCATTGCGTCAGGTCGCCCGCGGCGCGCGCGATCTTGGCGGTCAGGTTCAGGTCGAGAAGGAAGTTCTGGCCAAGCGCCTTCTTCGCCGAAAGACCGTGCCGGGCGATGACCTCGCGCAGCGGCGGCAACCCGTCGATGGCGCTCACGCCCCGCCGCCCGAGGCGCGCGTCGCCGCGATGCGGGCAGCCAGTCGGATCGCCGCGATCATCGAAGCCGGGTTGGCGATGCCTTGCCCCGCGATGTCGAACGCCGTGCCGTGGTCGGGCGAGGTCCGTACGAAGGGCAGGCCGAGCGTCACGTTGACGCCCCGGTCGAAGGCCAGCGTCTTGATCGGGATCAGCGCCTGGTCGTGGTACATGCAGACCGCCGCGTCATAGCGCGCCCGCGCCTCGGCATGGAACATCGTGTCGGCGGGCAGGGGGCCTGCGACCGCCATCCCCTCCGCCCGAAGATCCTCGCACAGGGGACCGATCCAGCGCATCTCCTCCGCTCCCAAGAGGCCACCTTCCCCGGCGTGCGGGTTCAGCCCGGCTACGGCGATGCGCGGCGCGGCGAGGCCGAAATCGCGGACAAGGCCCTTCGCCGTGATCCGGATGACGCTTTCCAGAAGCTCGGGCGTAAGCGCGCCCGGCACCGCGGAGAGCGGAATGTGGATCGTGGCGGGCACGACGCGCAGTTCGTCGGATGCCAGCATCATCACCGCCTGTGCGCCCCCCGCGAGATCGGCGAGAAACTCGGTATGTCCGGGAAAGCCGAAGCCCGCGTGATCGGCCAGAACCTTTTTCGAGATCGGCGCAGTGCAGACCGCCGACGCCTCGCCGGACCGGGTCAGATCGACCGCGCGCCGGATCACCTCGACGACGCCCGGGGCGTTGGCGGGTGTCGGCCGTCCGGGCCGGGCCGGGTCGGGGAAGGCATGGGGCAGGACCGGCAGTCCGGTCGCGGCGGCGGCGGGTGCCTGAGACGGGTCGTCGATCACCGCAAGGGGCGTGCCGGATGGGAAATGCGCGGGATCGCCGATCACGAAGAAAGGCACGTCGGCGCCAAGCGCCCGCCACGCGCCGAGCGAGATTTCCGGCCCGATGCCCGAAGGATCGCCGCAGGTGACGGCGACGGGGGGAAGCCCTGTCACGGGTCGCCCGCGCCTATTGGAGGGTCGTGATGACGCTGCGCGCGCGCAGGTCGGCGAGGTAGTCCACGGCCTGAGCGGTCATCCGTGCATTCAGCAACTGCGTCCCGATGATCTCGAAGTCGACCGTGCTCTCCTGCCCCGACTTCCGCTCGCACAGCATCAGGACCGTCGCGTTGGCGCCCCGCACGACCGAGGTCGTCGCCTCGTTGACGTCGAGCGACGCGATGGCGCCGCGCACATCGGGGGGCAGCGCGCCCTGCGGCACCGTTTCGCGGATCAGCCGTTCAGGCGGAAGGCCCTCCGCCACGCCGTAGAGATCGTCGCAGGTGTCGACGCTGGCCTTGACCGCCTCGGCCGCCGCCCGGTCGGGTCCGGCGATGTAGAGCGCGTAGTCGACCGCAAGGTCGGACGGCGCGCCGGCCTGCACCCGTTCCAGGTCGCGCAGGCGGTAGAGCGCCACCGCATTCTCGATTTCGACCGGGCGGCTGGTCTGGCCGGGCGTCAGTCCCGCCACGATGCCGCGCACATCGTCGGGCAGGCTTTCGAGTGCGACCCAGGCCTGTTCGCCTCCGCGCGAGGCCGAGGGCGCGACCGAGAAGCGGCGCGCGGCGGCCGCGAAGTCGGCGTCGTCGTCGATCTGCGCCAACTCGGCGGCGCGCGTCCGCGAGGCGAAGGCCGTCTCGGGCGTGGTCGTGGGCAACAGAATCTCGGACAGCAGGACCCGCACACCGCCCTCGGTGCCGGTTCGGGCAAGGGTCTGGCTGATCTGATCGCGCGAGATCGAGTTTCGGGCCGCGCTGGCGAACCGGCCGCGGACATGGTCACGCCAGGCGATTCCCGCGGTCACGAAATCGCGGAACGTCTCTTCGCCGACGCCGTTCTGGCCGAGGGCTGTCACGAACTCCTCGGTCGTCAGGTTGGCGCGTCCCGCGAATTCGGCCAACGCCGCGTCGACAGCTTCGGGCGAGGTTTCTTCACCCGCCGCCCGCACCGCGTTCATCTGGACCGCCTCGTTGATGAGCTGTTCGCGCGCCAGCTCGTTCGGATCGCCAGGAGCGCGGAGGAGCGACAGGAAGCGCGCCCGCTGGTCAAGCTGCCAGCGCGTCACGACGGTGTCGTCGACCTGCACCACGGGAGAGAAGCGGCCCTGCGCCGCAGCCGGGGCGAAGGGCAGGACAAGGGCCAGCATCGCCAGAAGAACCAGACGTGGAAACAAGGGGCTATCCTCCGCAACTCTGCCGCGCCACACGCTCGGCGTCCGAGCCGCCGACACCCAGAAGCGAGACCCTGAACCCGAACTCGGTCGTCGGATCGACACTAGTCGAGCTGGCGTAGCGACGCGAGATGGAAAGCGCGAGGCGCGCGCATTCGTTGGTGTATTCGATGCCGAGACCCGCCCGGGCCGTTCGGTCGCCGGTGAAATCGTAGCGCCAGTCGGCGCTGGCGGTCCAGCGGTCGGTCAGGTCGTAGGCGCCCTCGAAGGTCCATTCCGACAGTCGGGCGTCGCGGCCCTCGGCCGGTTCGGGCGGGGCGAAGACATAGCTCGAGCCAAGCATGAAACGGTCGGTGTCCCAGTCGATGCGGCTTTCGGTCAGCGTCACCTCCGAGGTGTCGCTCAGAAGCGCACGCGACGCCAGCGTCAGCTCGTCGCCCACACCCAGATGCCCGGCGACCAGCCATTCCGAGCGGTCTCCCGACAGGCCGAGCGCGTTGCCATAGCCGAGGTCGCCGTCGAGGCTCGCCACGCGCCCGATGGCGAGGTCGACGCGCCAGCCGTTCGCGTCCCGCCGCCGCCATGTGGCGCCCGCCGCGACCCTCACGCCATCCTCGACGCCGTCGACGCCCGGATAGCGCGAGAACGAAAAGAGGTTGCCCTCGTCGAATTCGATGACGCGGCTGTCCTCGAGCGGGACCGAGGTTCCTCCGGTCTCCGAGACGTCGATGCGCACTATTGGCTCCAGCACTTCGGTCACGCCGCCGGCCATGCCGCGCGAGAGGGGCCAGCGCAATTCGGCCGCGGCGCGCGGCACGACCCGGGTCGCGGTCGTGGGATAGGTGCTGTCCTGCCCGATGGTGTAGGCGTCCGCGCGCAGGCCAAGCTCGGCGCGCGTGACGAGGCCGGGTCCGACGATCCAGTCCTTCGACCAGTCGATGCCCGCGCCGACACGCCCTACGTCGCGTCCGTCTCCATCGACCGATGACGGCCGGCGAAGGGATGCGCTGTTGACGTTGATGACGGTGCGGCCGCCGAACGACAGCGCCGGCACCTCGCGGCTGTAGGCCAGTTCGAGATACTGGTCCGGCAGCGTGTCGCGGATCGCGATCTCGCTGTCGCGCAGGGTGCGGTATTCGGTGAGAGAGGCGCCGAAGATGTCCTTCTCGCGCACGCGCGACAGCCGGATTTCGTTCGTCAGCCGGTCCTGGTCGGAATAGTCGTAGGTGAAGAGATAGCCGGGATCCGAGACGAATTCGACCTGCGCCTCCAGAAGAAAGCCCTTGGGCAGCCGGTGGCGCACATCGGCAAAGAGATAGCTGCGTGTCCCGTCGATATCGTCGTCCGTGAACGCGCCCAATGCCCTTATGTCGCCGCGCGAGGTCTCTTGCCGGTAACCGAACTCGAGAGTGGTGGTCGCCGACGACAGATAAGGCGTCACCGTCACGTCCGCATGCGGTCCGAGGACGACGAAGTAAGGCACCTTGATGCCGGCCGCTAGCTCGGACGAGGTCTTGAACTCGGGGATCAGCACCCCAGTCGCGCGGTCGAGCGAGGGATCGGGCAGACGCAGGCGCGGCAGATAGATGATCGGCACCCCCGCCACGCGGAATTGCGCGTTCTCGAAGTAGAGTTGCCGCTCGATCTGGTCGTGCGTCACACGCGCGGCGCGGATCTCCCACAGCGGCACCGGACGGTTGAAGCAGACCTCGCAGGACGAGGCCACGACGCGGTCGAGCCGGGTATAGCGATCGCCGACCCGCGCGATCTCGTTCGCCGCGATCTGAAGCTGCTGGTCCAGCACCATGCGCGCCGAGATCAGCACGCCGTTCCGTAGGTCGCGGTCGAGCTGGGCCTCGGACGCAAGGAATATCGTGCCACCGGGGTCGGTGACCCGGATCGGACCCGAAATGGTCAGCGTGTCGCCCGTGCGGTCATAGCTGACCTCACCGGCCGACAGGCGCACGCCCTCGAAGAAGACCTGCACGTTTCCGCTTGCGGTGACGCGGCCCGCCGGATCGACGTCGATCCGGTCGGCGACGAGGGACGCGAGGTCCTGCGCCGCCGCGCCGAACGGCAGCAACAGGAGACCGAGCAGGAAGGCGAAGCGGATCATCCGTCCTCCAGGTGCAGAAGAAGCCCGAGCGGCAGAAGAAGGGCGGCCACAGGCGGACCCCAGGCGGCGAGGATGACGGGGATCTGCCCGTTTTCGCCAAGGATCGCCGCGAAGTTGCGGATGAAATAGAGGCCGAACCCAAGCGCCAGTGCCATCAGAACCATCATCCCGGTCCGCCCCATGCGCGTGTGCCGCATCGTGAACCCCGCACCGACCAGGACCATCGCGGCGAGAAGGATCGGCAGGGCAAGCTCCATGTGGAAGAAGGTGCGGTGGACGCGGGCCGAGAAGCCAGCCGCTTCGAGCCTCCGGATAAAGCCCGGAAGCTCCCAGATCGGGACCGCGGACGGCGTGCCGAAGCTGTCCAGGATCTGGTTCCGGGTCAGGTTCGACGCCAGCGACATCCGCTCGCTCTCGAAGCTGTCGACCTCGGGTATGGCGGCCTCGGTGTCGAAGCGCCATTCCTTCGCGCCGGTGATCTGCCAGGCGCCGGGCTGAAGCTCGGCGCTTTCGGCCTCGATCCGGTAGGTCGGGCTGCCCTCGCGGTCGTAGCCGAGGAAGGTGACGCCGAACAGCTCGGTGCCGTCGAGGTTGGCGCGGTCGGCCCGGATCACCGTCTGGCCATCGCGCGATCCCTGCCGCAGCCACAGTCCCTTGTCGCTGACCGACAGCGTCGCGGCCTCGCCGGAGAGGCGCTGCGACAGGGTCTCGTACTGCTGCTGCGTGGCGGCGACGATCGGGTTGAAGACCGCGACGGCGAAGATGCCGATGAGGACGGACAGAAGAAGCGGCGCCATCAGGCTGACCAGCGCCGACCGCCCGGACGCGCGGGTGACGACCAGTTCGGACGACCTCGCGAGGCCGAGAAACAGCGCCAGAGTGGCGAGGATCATAAGCAGGGGCAGGATCCGATAGATCGAATCCGGCACGCTGAGAACCGACAGCACCAGAAGCGTGCCGAACCCCGCCTCGGACCCGCCGAAGCGTCGGACCTGCTCGATCAGCGCGATCAGAAGGAGGACGGCGAAGAAGATCGCGAGGACGCTCAGGAACGTCTTGAGGAAACGGCGGGCGAAATAGAAGTGCAGCGTCATGCCCGCACCCGCCTTAGCCGCAGTAGCGTCGGTCGCGCGGCCAGAAGGAGAAGGCCCCAGGCCATGAACAAGCCCAGCAAGGGCCCCGCATAGGCAAACGGCCACATCCTTTCGTCGCCCTGGACCGCGCCCTGACCGGCCTGCGTGACCATCTGCACGATGATCAGCGCGAAGATCGCGCCGAGGATCTGCCGCCGGACCCCAAAGCGCGAGAAGCCCCCGACAAGGAGGGCGGAGAACCCGATCAGGGGGGCCACGAGCCCGTTCAGTGCATTCGAGAACCGCTCGTGCGCCTCGGCGATCAGGGTCGCGCGGGACGAGCGCGTCAGCTCCTGCGTCTCGGGCGTGGCGGCGAGAAGTGCGAGCGTCGACAACTCGGCCGGCCGGCGCCGGTCGCCGCTGATCCCTTCGACGAGGCCCTCCAGGTCGAAGGCGAAGTCGTCGAAGCGCGTCACCGACAGCCGCCGCGACGCCTCGTCATAGACCTGCGCCATGCCGTCGATCATCACGAGGCTCGGCGCATCCTCGCCCCGGATCAGAAGCGCCTCGCGCGCCGTATAGGTCACGGTCCTCCCTTCGGTCCGCGAGTCCGACAGGAAGATGTTCGACAGCGACCCGAGGGGCGTGATCTCGCGGATATAGAAGGTCACGCCGTCCGCCGGGTGAAGGAAACGCCCTTCGGACAGAAGCCGGGCGGTCATATTCTCGGATATTTCGGCGGTCCGCTCGGTCAGCCGCGCCGTCGAGATAGGAACGAGAAGATGCGCCAGGATCGACGAAAGCACGAAGATGATGACGCCGAAGACGATCACCGGGCGCACCAGCCTCCAGGGCGAGAAGCCTGTGGCCTGCACGACGACAAGCTCGCTTTCGGTGATGAGCCGGTTGATGGCATAGACCGTGCCCGCGAAGGCCGCGATCGGCAGGACCACCCGGATCACGTTCGGCAGGGTCAGCGCGCTGAATTCGAGGAAGACCGCCGCCGACTGTCCATTCGCAATGAGCTGGTCGAACAGCACGACGGCGCGATTGACCCAGTACACCAGCACAAGGACAAGAGCGAAGAACCCGAACAGCATCAGGAGCTGCGCCAGGATGTATCTGTCGAATCGTCCGCCCATGCCGCCCGTTTGGTCTTCTTTGTTCGCGACCCTAGACGATCGCGGGGCCCTGGTAAAACCGCTAGACGCGGCATCGGCGCTGGTCAGCCCGGAAAAGGGCGTCTAGCAATGGGGCTCCACCCCAGTCCGAGGATTCCATGACCGACCTGCCGCAGCTCGATTTCACCGACGCCGACCTCGACCGCATCGCGGACACCGAAGGGCGCATCGTCGTTTTCGTCCCCGAGGACGGGACGCTCGACAAGTTCGGGCGGCGGATCGACAAGCTGACGCGCGGCGCTCTGAAGCGCTTCGCCGAGAGCGAGGCTTTCGGCAAGATGAAGGACGGCAGCGCGCATCTCATGTCCTGGCCTTCCGGCCTCGCTGCCGAAGCGGTGCAGGTGATCCGGCTCGACCGCAAGACAAAGGGCGAGGCCGCGCGGAAGGCAGGCGCCGCCATTGGCGCGGCTCTCGGTCCCAAGGGCGCGCTCGTCCTTGGCGGCGGGCTTCGTGGTCTGGACGACGTCGTCCTCGCGGCGCTTTTGCGGTGCTACGCCTTCGACGCCTACCTGTCGAAGAAGGCTGACGCGCACGGAACTCTGACGGTCATGGGCGCTTCCGAGGCTGCACAGGACAGCGCGCGCGCTCAGGCCGCGCTGGCCGAGGGCGTCTATTTCACACGGGATCTCGTCAACGAACCCTCGAACATCCTGACCACCACAGAATTCGCCGAGAGGCTGAAGGGCCTGGCGAAGCTCGGCGTGAAGGTCGAAGTGCTGGAGGAGGCG
The DNA here is from genome assembly GCF_003970735.1 of Silicimonas algicola. GTDB lineage: Bacteria > Pseudomonadota > Alphaproteobacteria > Rhodobacterales > Rhodobacteraceae > Silicimonas > Silicimonas algicola. The sequence continues at coordinate 2,307,714 of NZ_CP034588.1, read as the reverse complement.
GATCTCGACAAGCTCGGGATGCGGACGCTTTTGGCCGTGGGGCAGGGGTCCGAAAGTCCTTCGAAGGTCGTCGTGATGACGTGGAGCGGCGGCGGCGACGAAAAGCCCCTCGCCCTTGTCGGCAAGGGCGTCGTCTTCGACTCGGGCGGCATCTCGATCAAGCCCGCTGTCGGCATGGAGGACATGACGATGGACATGGGCGGCGCAGGCACCGTCGCCGGCGTCATGCGGGCGCTGGCGCTGCGCAAGGCCCGCGCTAACGTGGTGGCCATCGTGGGCCTCGTCGAGAACATGCCCGACGGCAAGGCACAGCGGCCGGGCGACGTGGTCGTCTCGATGAAGGGCGACACGGTCGAGGTCGTGAACACCGACGCCGAGGGCCGCCTCGTTCTCTGCGACATCATGTGGTACGTGCAGGACCGTTTCGAACCCACCGCGATGATCGACCTCGCCACGCTGACGGGTGCTGTCATCATCGCGCTCGGGCACGAGATGGCGGGCGTCTATTCCAACGACGACGCGCTGGCGAAAGCCTTCCTCAACGCAGCCGAAGCCGAGGGCGAGGGCGCCTGGCGGATGCCTTTGGGCAAAGGCTACGACGAGCAGATCAAGAGCCGCGTGGCCGACATGAAAAACACCGGCGGCCGGCCGGCGGGTTCGATCACGGCCGCGCAGTTCCTCGCCCGCTTCGTCAAGGACGGCACTCCCTGGATCCACCTCGATATCGCGGGTGTGGCGAGCCTCAAGACATCGACGACGCTCGCGCCCAAGGGCGCCACCGGCTGGGGCGTCCTGGCGCTCGACCGGCTCGTCCGCGACCGCTACGAGCCGAAGCCGGAACCGCAGCCCGAGCCCGCCCCCGAGGAGACCGACGGCGCGGAGGAGTGATGGGGCAGGCTTATTTCTATCACCTGACCGAGCGCCCGCTGGAATCGACCCTCCCGGTCCTGCTGGCGAAGGCGCTCGAGCAGGGCTGGCGGGTCGAGGTCCGGGGCCGCGAGCGCGAGGCGATGGATAGGCTCGACCGACAGCTTTGGGCGGTCGAGGGCTTTCTGCCCCACGGGCTCGATGGCGGGCCGCATGACGCCGACCAGCCCGTTCTCCTGACGGTGGCGCCAGCGTCCGACCGTCGATCCTGCGTGATGAGCGTCGGCGGCGCGGACGTCGCGCCGGACGAGGTGAAGGGGGCCGAGAGGGTCTGCATCCTCTTTGAAGGTGCCGACGCCGCCGCCGTCCAGACGGCACGCGCCCAGTGGCGCACCCTGACCGAGGCGGGCGTTGCGGCATACTATTGGGCCGAGGACAGCGGACGCTGGATCAAGAAGGCCGAAAGCGGCACCTAGGGTTCGAGGATCAACGCGCCGTTAGCGATCTCGATGCGCCCGAAGCGGCGCAGAAAGCTCATCCCCATCAGGCTGTCCGACATCTCGCCGCCGTTGACCGAGACGCGCACCCGGTCGAAGGACAAGGGTCCGATGGCGATCTCATCGAGCACGGCAGAGGCGGTGCTGACCACCCCGTTCGCGGTGCGCGCCGAGCCCACGAAGGCAAGATTCTCGACTGCCAGGCCCGCGCGTCGCGCGTCTTCCAGCGTCAGGACCATGTCCGACGCGCCGGTATCGACGAGAAAGCGGATCGGCGTTCCGTTCACCTCCGCCGTCAGGTGGTAATGGCCGGAGGGCCCCTGCGGCACCGCGATCCGCGCGCCGTCCTCGAGGACCGCCTGCCGCGGCGCGATCTCCTGCCGGACATCCTGCCACAAGCCGTAACCCGCGATGGCGCCCACGAAGATCAGCACCCAGGCCAGCGCCATCCGCAGCGTGCTGCCCAGGTTCTGGCGGTTCTCGGCCAGAAGCCAGCCGATCACGGCCGCGCCGAGAATGACGAGGTAGAGAAGCCTTGGAAAATCGAAGTCGTCCATACGGCTCAGATATGCACGCCCGTCGCGCCCCGAAAGGGTCAGCGACGCGGCGTTTCCGACCGCACGGGGACGTGCACCCGCTTCGGCCGGGCCTTGGCCGCAAGCGCGAGGCCAAGAGCCAGAAGGCCGCCGAGGAGGCCGAGGGGGAGGAAACTGTCAGTCATCTGATCGTCCTTTCCGTCATCGGTGAAGCTGTCGCGAGAACCGGGCCGAATTGCGGCGAAGTCCCGCAGCGCTTTTGCATGGCGTCACGTATCCTTCTCGATCAACCCGAGACCTCTCAGATAGATACCGATCCCGGTTTCGAGAAGATCCTCGGGCGGAAACGGCGACCTTGTCCCGGGCGAACCGCGCGCGAACAGTTCGACCACCCCGTGGGACATAGCCCAGATATGCGCCGAGAACATCTGCGGCGGCGGTCTTCTTTCAACAGGGATCTGTTCGGCCAGTGTCCGGGCGGCGCGCTCGAGCACGCCATGCGCGCGGGCCGCGACCTCGGCGAGCTCGGGCGTCCGGTTCACGGGAATGCCCGACTCGAACATCGCGACGTAGTGCCCCGGATACCGCCGCGCGAAGGCCAGATAGGCGCGCCCCGTCGCCTCGAACGCGGCCAGCGAGGACGGCTGGCCCGTCTCGTAGGCATAGTCCATCAGGTCGGCGAAGATCTCGAACCCCTGTCGCGCGGCCTCGGCGATCAGGTCCTCGCGGCCCTCGAAGTGGCGGTAGACGGCCGCAGGCGTGACACCCGCCTGCTTCGCCGCCTCGGACAGAGTGAAGCCCGTCGGGCCCTTCTCCTCGATCAGTTCGAGCGCGGCATCGACCAGCGCCTGCCGGAGGTTGCCGTGGTGGTAGCCCTGCTTAGGCATTCCAGATGTCCGGCCCACCCGCAATCTTCGGGTCGGGCACCTCGATCCGGCCCTTCCCGGCATAGTCGATGTCGCGCAGCACGGTTCGGATCGCGGCGAGGCGTGCGCGTTCCTTGTCGTCGGACCGCACCACGGTCCAGGGGGCATAATCGCTGTGCGTCCGCTCCAGCGTTTCGCGGATCGCATCGGAATAGGCGTCCCACTTCTTCAATCCCTCGACGTCGATCCAGGACACCTTCCACTGCTTCAGGGGATCGGCCTCGCGTTGCAGGAACCGCTTGAGCTGCTCGGCCCGTCCGACATTCAGCCAGAGCTTGACGAGGTGAATGCCCTCGTCGACCAGCATCCGTTCGAAATCAGGGACTTGCGCGAAGAACTTCTCGCGCTCTTTTGGCGTGCAGAAACCGAAGACATGCTCGACGACGCCGCGGTTGTACCACGAGCGGTCGAAGATCACGATCTCGCCCGCCGTCGGCATCTCCTCGATGTAACGCTGGAAGTACCATTGGCCGGCTTCCGTCTCGGTCGGCTTCGACAGGGCCACGATGCGCACGACGCGTGGGTTCATGTTCTCCCGGAACCGCTTGATCGTGCCGCCTTTTCCGGCAGCGTCCCGGCCCTCGAAGACGACGACCATGCGCTTGCCCGTCTCCTTCACATCGGCCTGGAGCCGGACGAGTTCGAGCTGGAGCGCCTCCATCTCCCTGTCGTAGTCTTTGCTCTTGATCTCTTCGTCGTAGGGATAGTCGTCCGAGAGGATGTCGTCCTTGTCCGCGGTCTCGATCGCCTCGCGGACCTCGGCGGGCGCCTCCTCGCGGAAATAGCGGGAGATCTCGCCGTCGAAAGGGAGGGTGGTCATGTGATGCGCTTTCACTTTTCGCCACCTTAGCAGGCGGTCGGGTCAGCGCAATCCGACGCGGGCGGCCACCCGGTCGATGGCTTGCACCACGGCGTCGGGGTCCGTGTGATGCGGCGCGTGCCCCTCGCCGTCGAGGAGGGTGAGGCTGACATCCGGCAGGATCCGCGACAGCGGGATCGCATGGACATCGGCGGGGACGGTGTCGTCTTCTACCCCGTGGACCAGCTCGACCGGCACCTCGATGCGGCCGTAATCGGCGCTTTGCTCGACGATCTGGGGCCTCAACTCCCGCACCTGCCGCGCGCTGGCGCTGAAGTGCCCGGTGCGCGTCGCCAGCGACACGCCCGCGCCCTGGACATAGCCGGAGGGTGTCGGACGGGGCGCGAAGATGCCCGCGACCGAGGCGTCCAGACGGTCCGGACCCCACAAGGCCGAGACGAGAGGCGCACCAAGCGCGCCACCCAGGGGCGACCCGAAAAAGCGGTAATAGAGCCTGAGCGGTCCCGGCCACGGCATGGCCACGCCGGAGACGATGACAAGTCCCGAGACGTCACGCTCGAGAGCCCAGGCCATCGCGACCGCTCCGCCGTAGGAATGGCCGAGGACGATCGGCCGGTCGGCGCCAAGCTGCGCGACCGCGTCGGCAAGCTGCCGCGCCTGCTCGCGGGGCGTGGCGGCGCGACCGCCGAAGGCGCTGATTGGGAGGAGGGGTTCGCTGTAGCCCAGTCCCGGGCGGTCGACGGCGAATACGCGGTAGCGGTCGGTCAGCCGGTCCATGAAACGGAAGGTGAAATCGCGCGAATTCCCGCCCGCGCCGTGGATCAGGACAAGGTCCGGCCCCTTGCCCTTGACGACGACATGCACGTCGCGCCCGTTCACCGTCACGAAGCTCCCCTGCGGGGGGAACCGCGCCTCGCTCCGTGCCTCGTTCAGGTCGGCCTTCCGGTCGATCCACAGCCCGAAGCCGATGAGGACGGCGAGGGCGACAAGGCCGGTCGTCAGCACCCTCCCGACCCTCCGCCCGCTCAGCGCCGCAGGTCTGTCGAGGAGCGCCCGATGAGCCGCGTGTCGAAGGGCGTCGTCAGGTAGATCTCGTTGATCCAGTTGCCGTAGAGCAGATGCGCATGGCTGCGCCAGCGGTTCAGCGGCGGCTGCGAGGGGTCGTCGCCGGGATAGTAGTTGTCGGGCACGTTGATCGGCGTGCCGTTCGCCACGTCGCGGTCGTACTCCTCCTTCAGCGTGCCGGAGTCGTATTCGAGGTGGTTGATGATGTAGGTCGCCCGGTGCGCCGGATCGTCGACGAGGCAGGGGCCCGTGACCTCGGAGGTCAGAAGCGTCGTCAGCCCGGGAGCCGCGTCGATGTCCTCCTGCCGCATCTCGGTCCAGCGGGACACGGGCATCACGAAATCGTCCGAGAAGCCGCGCAGAAGCGGATGCGTCGCCGCCAGGTTGCGGTGCCGGAAGCAGCCGAAGGCCTTGTGCGGCAGCATGTGCTTCTCGACCCCGTGGAAATGCCAGGCCATCGCCATGCCGCCCCAGCAGACGCCGAAGGTCGAATGCACGTTGGTCTGGGTCCAGTCCATCACCTCGGTCAGCTCGTCCCAGTAGGTGACCTGCTCGAAGGGCAGGTGTTCGATCGGCGCGCCCGTGATGACGAGGCCGTCGAAGGTCTCGTGCTTCACCTCCTGGAACGGGCGATAGAAGGCCTCCATGTGCTCGGCCGCCGTGTTCTTTGTCTCGTGCTCGGACATGCGGATGAGGCGGAAATCGATCTGCAGAGGCGTCGCGCCGATCAGCCGGGCGAACTGGTTCTCGGTCTGGATCTTCTTCGGCATCAGGTTCAGAAGACCGATCTTCAGCGGCCGGATGTCCTGATGCTGCGCCAGCTCCTCGTCCATCACCATGACGCCTTCGCGCGAAAGCACGTCGTAGGCGGGCAGGGTCGAGGGCAGCTTGATAGGCATCTGGGGTCTCCGGTCCGGAGGATAGCGATACCCGGAAGGGGCAGAGGCCTCAAGCCTCTGGCCGATCCGCGCCCGTCGGGCGTGGTTTGCGTATTTCCGGCAAGATGAAGCGTCAGGCCGGAAAGGCGCGGGCGACGAGGTCGACGAAGTCGGCTTCGGTCTCGATCCGCGCCACATCGTCGGCCTTGAGTGTCAGGCCCCAATTGTCTGCGATGGCGCGATAGCGTGGCTGGCGGTGCGCCAGCGCGCGGGCGTAGGTCCAGCGCACGAAGGCGTCGGGGTCGACGGCCTCGAGCGCGAGGCCGGTCTCGGCGAGATAGGCCGCCCAGGCCGCGTCGAGGAACTCGCGCTGGTAGCACATCGGCTTCGGCGCCCGGTCGAAACGGCGGACAAGCTCCTGCGTGTGGGCGTCCGAGCCTTCGATCCAGATCATCAGGAGCGTGTCAGACAGCGCGGACAGGACCGGGTCGGCGGGATCGGAGGGATCGACGATCTCGCAGACAGAGCCGGACGTGTCGCAGACGAAATGGTCGTAGCCGTAAAGCTCGCCCGCCCTGCGGATGAAATGCGCGGTGTCGAGCATCGCCGCCGTCTCGGCCGCGCGGTGCTGGTCCTGACGGCGGAGGTATTCCTCCCACGGCAGACCGCCCTTCGCGGGATCGCCGGGCTTGCCGAGGTAGGTCGAAAGGGGGGCGAGGTTGTCGAAGGTGATGTTCGAGCCGATGTGGACCGAGTCCGTCATCAGAAGCTCGCGTAGAAGCGGGACCTTCATCGCCTCTCGCTTGAAGTTGTCGGCGATGTGCTCGCCCATGTAGCGGGTGCCGATGCGGTAATCGACCGAGTAGTGGAACCAGTTGCCCGCGTCGCGCAGCATCGACGAGACATGCGTCTTGCCCAGGCCCGACATGCCGAAGAGCATGACGCGCTTTTCGCGCGTCGTCCGCCAGGCCTCGCCGCTGTCGTAGATCATTCCCGCCGACCTGTGTGAACGTCCCGTGTGACCGGCCCGAGGGTTACGGCGCGGGCCGGGGCCGGTCAATCAGGCGCGGCGGGATTTTGTCAGGGCGTGGCCGGCCCGCCCGTCGAGGACGGCGAGACCGAGGGCGATCAGCGCGAAGCCCGCGAAGGCGCGCGGCTCCAGCGCCTCGTCCCTGACCGCCGCGCCGAGGAGGATCGCCACGGGCGGGATCATCAGGGTGACGAGCATCAGCGTGCCCGCGCCGGCTGCGGCAAGGATACGGTAGTAGAGGAGATAGGCCAGTGCCGTCGCGGCAAGGGAAACATAGGCGACGGCGATCCAGGTCTCGGGGCGCAAGTCGAGGGGCAGGGGACCATCGACCATCCAGGCGAGCGGCAGAAGGATCAGCGCCCCGCCCGTCAGCATCCCTGCCGCGCTGAAGAGGGGCGACAATCCCGAGAGTTGGGCCCGTGCCCAGCTTCCGGCGAGGGCATAGCTTACCGTCGCACCGATCACCGCGAGTTGCGCCAGTGACCGCGGGTCGAAGGCGGAAAGTGCTGCGGGACCAATGGCCGTCACCACGCCCCCGAAACCGATAAGGACGCCCGCAAGCCGCGCCGGTGTCAGCCGTTCGTCCGCAAACACCGCCGCCGCGACGAGGACGCCCCAAAGCGCCGTTGCGGCATTCAGGATCGCGGTCAGGCCGGTCTCGATATAGAGCTGGCCCCAGGCGAGAAGGGTGAAGGGAATGGCGTTGTTGAGGCAGCCCATGACCAGAAGCGCGCCCCAGACGCGCGCGTCGCGCGGCAGGGGCAGGCGGCGCGCCAGCACCACCGCCCAAAGCGCAAGGGCGCCCCACAGCACCCGGTGCGCCACGACGGAAGGTACCCCGATTTCGTCGAGCGCCACGCGCACCGAAAGGAACGAGCCGCCCCAGATCAGGGCGAGGAGGGAGAGCCTGCCCCAGGTCGCGGCGGTGATGTCGGTCTGTGCCATGCGCCGCGATCTATCGCGCGGCAGACAAGCAGGCGACCCGGAACCTGCGAAATGAAGACGGCCCCCGCGAGGAGGGCCGTCCGATGATCGCGCCGCGACCCGATCAGAAGGTGTAGCCGACCTTCAGGCCCGCGCCCCAGGCAGTGTTGTCGTCGAAGATGCCGCCGACCGCACCGCCCACGTTGGTGCGCGCGTCACCGACGTCGACGTAGCTGACGCCGCCAGTTAGCTTCATGTTGCCGCGCGTGTAGGTGGCGCCGAGCGTCGCGCCGAGCTGGCCGTCCGTTGGCCCGAGGTTGCCCGTCAGGCTGCCTGTGTGGTCCTCGTAGCTGACCGAGGCCGCGACCGACCAGACGTCGCTGAGGCGGCGTCCGACACCAAGCGTGAATGTCGTCCGGTCGTCGGCATAGCTGACCAGCGGCGCACCGACGAGAGCGCCGGTATAGATCGCGGGCGCGATGGCGAATTCGGTCCAGTCGACCCACTTGACCGAGCCGAAGACCAGCGTGTCCTCGGCAACGCCCGACTGGAACTCGAGGTGCAGCGACTGCGGCGCCGTGATCTCGGTCGTCGACGGACCGGAGCCGGCCAGCGAGGTCTCCTCGGTGTCGAGCGAATGCTCGATCTCGGAGTTGTAGGTCAGCGAGACGCGCAGGGCCAACTCGGGCTTTTCATAGGCGACGCCGGCGAGCCAACCGAAGGCCAGGTCGCGGTCGCCCACCACGGAGTAGTCGGCAACGAAGGGTACGGTCGCCTCGGCCGACAGGGTCTGGCCGCGCACGCCCGCATAGAGGCTGACGTTCGACGGCATGTTGTACTGGATGATCCCGGTCAGCGCGTTGGTGTCGAGCGTCGCCGTGGAGCCTTGCGCGAAATAGCCGGTTCCGGTCGGGTAGGCCACGTCGGCGCCGTAGGGCTGGTTGAAGATCACCGCATAGGACCATGTGTCGTTCAGGTCCGCCTTGTAGGCCGCGCCGAACGAGAAGTAGCTCTCGGTCATGTCGCCCGAGGACGCGCCCGGCGTGGGCGAGGTGGGGCTTCCGACACCCGAGACGTCAGGGCTTCCGAAGGTGCCCCCGAACTCCAGATAGCGCCCCTGCTCGAACAGCACGGCGACGGATTGGTTGTTGCGCTCGACGCCGGCCGCAAAGGCCGGGACGGCGGTGACGACGATCAGGGCCGTCGTGCTCGCAAGGTGTTTCATGATCCTCCTCCCGGTCTTCATTGAAACCTCGGGTTGATATTCGGAAGGATAGTAGGCCGCGGTCAATTCTTGACGATGCGTCAGCCTAAGGGCGTAACGCAGCGTCACGAATTCCCTACCGCCGTGTCTGCGCAAACAGGTTGAACCAGTTGCCCGTGAAGATCATCAGCGCGCCGAGAAGGACCCAGAGGTCCAGCGCCTCGCCGTAGAAGAGGGCGCCCACGATGGCGATGGCGGGCAGGCGCACGAAGTCCATCGGCGTCACCACGATGGCGGGCGCCACGGCAAGCGCGTTCGTCACGCAGGTATGCGCCAGAAGGCCGGCGCAGCCGATCAGGATGACGAGAGGCCAGGACGACGCCCGCGGCCAAGCCACGTCGCCGTCCCATCCGACCGCGACGATGCCCATGACCGCCTGCATGACGGTCAGCCAGAAGAGGACGCCGAGGATCGTCTCGCTCCGCGTCAGCATCCGCGTCGTCACGATGGACCCGGCAAAACAGATCGCCGAAGCCGCGGCGAAGGCGAGGCCAAGCGCATCTCCTCCGACGCCCGGTCGCGCGACCAGAAGCGCTCCCGCAAAGCCCAGAAGCACGGCGAGGCCGCGCGACCGCGTCAGGCTTTCGCCCGCGAAGAGGACGGCGAAGACCACGACCCAGATGGGCGAGGTGAACTCGAGCGCGAAGACCTGCGCCAGCGTGATGAGCGGCAGGGCCGAAAACCACAGGTTCTGGCCGGTGAAGTGGGCGAGGTTGCGCAGGAGGTGAAGCCGCAGGCGGTCGAAGCGCACCTCGCGCAGCTTGCCCGTCGCGGTCCCCACGGCAAGCACGATGAAGAGCCCGATGAACGACCGGTACATCATCATCTCGAAGCTGTCCAACTCGCCCGAGAGTTGCCGCCCGGCGACGGCCATCGACGAGAACGACACGACCGCGCCGCTCATCCAGGCCGCTGCCACCAGCGGCCGTGAGGAGTCGGTCATTCGAGGTACTTGATGTAGCTTTCGCGCGGCACGTTCGCCGCTTCGGACGCGCTCGCCGCCGCGGCGCGAAGGGCGTTCCAGGGCCATTTCACCGCTTCCCACAGAAGACCCTCGGTGATGGCGAAGCCGCCCTCGGGGTCTGCGGCGACGTTGCGCACGTCCTCGAAGCCCGCCCAGCGGAACGAGGCGTTCGCGCGCGGCAGGTGATAGCGGTTCGTGACGAGAAGGATGGGCCGGTCATGCGCCAGCCGTTCGATGTCTGCGGTGAAAAGCGCGTTCTGCAACGTCGAGAGCGAGGCGTCCTCGACGACCATGGCGTCCTGCGGGACACCGGCTGCCAAGGCCACCGTCTCCATCGCGCGCGCCACGGGCGGTGTGCCGCCCCCCGTCAGGACCAGAAGCGGCGCCTTGCCGGCCCCGTAGAGCTCGATGCCCTTGGCGAGCCGTGCCTCGCTTTCGGGCGAGAGGGCGGTGCCGGCCTCATCCATGCCATGACCGAGGACGACGATGGCCTGCCCCTCGGGCGTCTCGGGCGCATGGTACATCGCCACGTAGAGCCCCGTCCCGATAAGCGCCAGCCACATCGCCAGCACCGCGATCGAGAAAATCCATCGAATCAAGCCCATGTCGTCATCCCGCACTGCCCCTGACGCCATTCTGGCCGATAATGGCCGTTCGGCCCACAGGATTCCTCCGACGTCAGTCCTCGCGGATCGAGAAGTCCCGTTGAATCCCTGTCGTCGCCGTGCCCCAGACACTTCCCCGCGTGCGCGCCTGATGCGCCTCGAAGGCGGTCCGGTCGGCGAAAGCCTCCGTCACGGTCCAGACAAGAGGATCGTCGTCCTGAGCGACCTCGAACGATATACACCCCGGCTCGTCCCGCGTCAGCCGCACATGCTCGGCCAGGTGAGCCCGCACGATCCCGGCTTCGGCCTCGTCGCGGCAGATCAGCCGTCCGGTCAGGTGGAGCGTCATGGCGTCGTCCTCATTCCCACTCGATGGTCCCGGGGGGCTTCGAGGTGATGTCGTAGGTCACGCGGTTGATGCCGCCGACCTCGTTGATGATGCGCGTCGCCGTCTCGCCCAGGAAGTCGTGGCTGAAGGGATAGTAGTCCGCCGTCATGCCGTCGACGCTGGTGACCGCCCGCAGCGCGCAGGCGAAGTCATAGGTCCGGCCGTCGCCCATCACGCCCACGGTGCGGACGGGCAGGATCGCCACGAAGGCCTGCCAGATGTCGTCGTAAAGGTTGTGTCGCCGGATCTGGTCGATGAAGACGGCGTCGGCCTTCCGCAGGATGTCCAGCTTCTCCCGCGTGATCTCGCCCGGACAGCGGATCGCGAGGCCCGGGCCGGGGAAGGGGTGCCGGCCGATGAAGGACGGCGGCAGGCCCAACTCGCGCCCCAGAGCGCGGACCTCGTCCTTGAAGAGCTCGCGCAAGGGTTCGACAAGCTTCAGGCCCATCTTCTCGGGCAGGCCGCCCACGTTATGGTGCGACTTGATCGTGACCGAGGGGCCGCCCGAGAAGCTGACACTTTCGATCACGTCGGGATAGAGAGTGCCCTGGGCCAGGAATTCGGCGCCGTCGATCTCGTTCGCGTGCTTCTGGAAAACGTCGATGAAGAGCCGGCCGATGGTCTTCCGCTTCAGCTCGGGGTCGGACACGCCCTCGAGCGCGCTGAGGAACAGCTCGCTCTCGTCGGCGTGGATCAGCGGGATGTTGTAGTTGTCGCGGAACATGGTCACGACTTCGTCGGCTTCGTTCAGCCGCAGAAGCCCGTGGTCGACGAAGACGCAGGTCAATTGGTCGCCGATCGCCTCGTGGATCAGCACCGCCGCGACCGAGGAATCGACGCCGCCCGACAGCCCGCAGATCACGCGCCGGTCGCCGACCTGCTCGCGGATGATGCGGATCGCCTCGTCGCGGTAGCTGGCCATCGTCCAGTCGCCGGTGAAGCCCGCGAGGCGCACGAAATTCTCGTACAGTCGCGCGCCGCGAGGGGTGTGATGCACCTCAGGATGAAACTGCACCGCGTAGAAGTGCCGCTCCGTGTCGGCGGTCACGGCGAAGGGCGCATTGGGCGAGGTGCCATAGACCTCGAAGCCGGGCGCCAGTTGCGAGACGTGGTCACCGTGGCTCATCCAGACCTGCTCGCGGCCGGTATGGAACCAGCCCTCGAGAAGCGGCAGCGATCCTTTCGGCTCGACCCAGGCGCGGCCGAACTCAGCAGTCCCTCCGCCGCCCGAGATCTTGCCGCCTTCGACCCGACCTCCCAGGTCCTGCATCATCGCCTGCTGGCCGTAGCAGATGCCCAGGATCGGAACGCCCAGCTCGTAAACCGAGGCGGGGGGACGCGGCGAGCCCTCGCGCACCACGGAATCGGGTCCGCCCGAGAAGATGACGGCCTTCGGCGCGAAATCCGCGAGGAAGGCGTCGGTCACGTTCTGATAGGGATGGATCTCGCAATAGACGTTCAGCTCGCGCAGCCGCCGCGCGATGAGCTGCGTCACCTGGCTGCCGAAGTCGACGATGAGAAGGCGCTGATGTTCGGTCGCGTGCTGGGTCATGGGGCTGGCTTACGGCGCGTCCGCGCGCCGTGCAAGGGCAGGGTCCCCGGCAGGACGCCGCCGGGCGATGTGAGAGTGTCCGACGCCTGTGGAAAAGGCGGAACCGCCCGGCGGTCGTCGCGTTCCGACTTCATACGCACACGGCACACTCAAACACGACCGGAGGACACGACATGAAGGACCTTGACGGGCTGTTCAAGCACTTCCTGAAGGACATCTACTACGCCGAGAAGCAGGTGAAGAAGACCCTGCCCAAGATGGCGCGCAAGGCCGACAGCGCCGAGTTGAAGGAGGCCTTCGAAAGCCATCTCGAAGAGACCAACACCCAGATCGAGAACCTCGAGAAGATCTTCGAGCACCTTGGCATGAAGGCCCGCGGCGTCACCTGCGCCGCAATCGAGGGCATCCTCGAGGAAGGCAAGGAGATCATGGACGAGGCCGAAGACGGCGATACCCGTGACGCCGGCATGATCGCCGCCGCTCAGGCCGTCGAGCACTACGAGATCACGCGCTACGGCACGATGGTGTCGTGGTGCAAGACGCTCGGCCTTCCCAAGGAGGTCGGACAGCTTCTCCAGGCCAATCTCGACCAGGAATACGCCGCGGACGAGAAGCTGACCAAGCTCGCCGAAGGCACCTTGAACCGTCAGGCCGCCTGACCTGACCCACCCTTCGTCCGGAGCCGCTCCCTCCGGACGAAGCGGCCCGTCGCACAGGATGTCGTTTTCAGTCGCAGAGCGGCGGAAACATCGTCCGCGGCGGGCCGTCTCGGGCCTATGACTGGAACAGACGTCGAGATCCGGAGCCGACCCATGGACGACAACAGCCAGAAACGCCGCCGCGGTACGGGCGGGGGAGCGGCGCGCCGCGCCGAACGCACCCAGATCCGGCACGAGGCCGCGCGCTTCATCGAGCGCCGCATCCCCAACCTCGACATCCTTCACCCTGAGGCGATCGAGATCATCGAGGCCAACGCCGAAACGGTGCTGGAAGAGATCGGCGTCGTCTTCTCGGACAACCCGGAGGCGCTCGCGCGCTGGCGCGACGCCGGCGCTGACGTCCAGGACGACCGTGTGCGCCTTCCCAAGGGCCTTGCGCGGGAACTGTGCAAGACCGCACCCGCCCGCTTCACGCAGCACGCCAGAAACCCCGAACGCAACGTCGAGGTCGGCGGCCCGAACCTCGTCCTCGCCCCGGTCTACGGCCCGCCCTTCGTCCGCGATGCCGCGGGCGGACGTCGCTATGCGACCATCGCCGACTTCCGCAACTTTGTCCGCCTCGCCTACATGTCGAAATGGCTGCACCATTCGGGCGGCACGGTCTGCGAGCCGACCGACGTGCCCGTCCACGTCCGTCACCTCGACATGCTCCACGCCCACATGACGCTGTCGGACAAGCCTTTCATGGGCTCGGTCACCGAGCCGTCGCGGGCGAAGGATTCGGTCGAGATGGCCGGTGTCCTCTTCGGCGAGGATTTCGTGGCGCAGAACACGGTGATGACGTCGCTCGTCAACATCAACTCGCCGCTGACCTTCGACGGCACGATGATGGGCGCGCTCGAAACCTATGCCGCGGCGAATCAGGCCGCCATCGTGTCGCCCTTCATCGTGGGCGGCGCCATGTCGCCGGTGTCCGTCGCAGGCACGCTGACGCAGGTGCTGGCCGAGGTCATGGTCGGCGTCGGTTATTCCCAGCTTGTCCGCAAGGGCGCACCCGTAATCGCGGGCGCCTTCGTGACCTCGATCGACATGAACTCGGGCGCCCCCACCTTCGGCACGCCCGAAGCCGCGCAGATCACCTTCGGCATGGGCCAGCTTGCCCGTCGCCTGGGGCTGCCCTACCGCTCGGCGGGCGCCTTCTGCGGCTCCAAGTTGCCCGACGCGCAGGCCGCTTACGAATCCGCCAACTCGCTGAACGTCGGTCTTCTTTCAGGCGTCAACTTCATGCTTCACGCGGCCGGATGGCTGGAGGGCGGACTGGTTTCCAGCTACGAGAAATTCGTGATGGACGCCGATCAGCTCGGCATCCTCCACGGGCTCGCAGGCGGCGTCGACGTGTCCGAGAACGCTCAGGCTATGGACGCCATCCGCGAGGTCGGACCGGGCGGTCACTACCTTGGCTGCGCCCATACCCAGGCCAATTTCCAGACTGCCTTCTGGCGGACCGGCGTCTTCGACTACAAGCCGTTCGAGACCTGGGCCGAGGAAGGTGCGCGGGACACCGAGGCCCTGGCCACGGCCAAGGTCGCGCGGATGCTGTCCGAATATCAGGCACCCGCGCTGGACCAGGGCGTCGCCGAAGCGCTCGACGCCTATGTCGCGCGACGGAAGTCCGAGATCCCCGAGAGCTTCGACTAGGGTCTCAGTTCGCGGCCGGCTGGCGAAGAAGCGCCAGCCGAGCCTCCTCGATCAGCGCCACCAGCGCCTCGACATGGCGCGCGACCGAATAGGCCGCGCCGCCCTCGCGCCGCGCCAGGTCGATTTCGGCCTCGCGCTCGGCCAGCCTTTCGAACGCCAATCCCGGACCCGGAGGCATCTCTCCCGGCAACACGCGCCGCAACAGGCGGTCGCGGTTGTAATCGGCCGCGCCGTGACGGGCGGCGCGCACCAGAAGGCTGGGACGGCGGAGCGAGGAAAGCAGGCTCTGGGGATCGGTCACGGGCGGTACTCCTGTTAAGCATTCCCGACAGCTAACGCAACCCAAGCGTGTGTTGCTTAATGCCACGCATCAGCGCCCGATCATATTTTCCTTTGTTTACAAACTTGGGGAACGATCATCCTTAACCCGGCGGCCGTTAATGAAGCGGCAATCATTACTATCACAGGTTGTTACGGCGTATCAGCGCCGGGGATGAAAGGGGGAGACGGATGTCGCTTGCGGTGCAAGGACTTTGCTGCGTCGATCAAGGGCCGGACTGGGTTCCCGCCCAGGTCAGAACCTACCTCGCGCATGTGACCCATGGCAGATCCATACGGTCGCTCGCGCGAGAGGCGGGCTGCCACGCCTCGACCGTCCTGCGGCAGGTGCGGCGCTTCGAGACGCGCCGCGACGATCTTCTCGTCGATCTGGCACTTCGCCGGCTTGAAGGGGTCGCTGCCCGACCCGACCGGCGTGCTGTAACTCCAGGGGGTACCCAAGTCGTGATGCTGAACAGAAAACCCGAAGACTTCGCCGTGCCGGACGACGACCAGTTGAAGGAGGCCGCGCCGCGTATCCTGCGCCGTCTCAATGAGCCCGGCGCCTGCCTCGCCATCGCGGCCGACATGGAAAAGGCCGTCATCGTGCGCGAGGAGAAGGACGGCCAGACGCTGCGCACCGCTGTCGTCGACCGCGCGCTGGCCGAGGCGATGGTCCTGAAGGACTGGATCGCCCCGCAGGGCGAAGGGCGCATCCAGCGCTACCGCATCACCCAGGCCGGCCGCATGGCGCTGAAACGTCTTCTGGCCGAGGAGGAAGCGCTCCGCGCCAACATGGGCGAGGGGATGGACCCCTATTCCGAGCAGCACCGCGACTGGGCGCGGCGCAACGCGGACGACCGGCCGAACAAGAAGCGCGGCATCCGCTACAACGCCGCCGAAAGTCCGATGACCGCGCTCGCCCGCCGCAAGGACCGGGGCGGCGCGCCTTTCCTGACCGCCGATCTCGTCGCTGCGGGCGAAAGACTGCGCGAGGACTTCGAACTGGCGCAGATGGGCCCCCGCATCACCCAGAACTGGGAGCGTTTCCTCGAAGGCGGCGCGCGCGGAAGCTTCAATCCGGGCGGCGCGGGCGGCGGTTCGAGCCGCGCGCGCGAACGGGTGACGGCGGCGCTGTCGGACCTGGGGCCGGGCCTGGGCGACGTCGTCCTGCGCTGCTGCTGCTTCCTCGAAGGCATGGAGGCGGTCGAGCAGCGCATGGGCTGGTCGGCACGCTCGGGCAAGATCGTGCTCCGGATCGCGCTCCACCGTCTCAAGGGCCACTACGACGAGACGTCGGGCAACTGGTCGCCGATGATCGGGTGACCGGACAAGAAAGGGGCGCCCGCGACGGACGCCCCGATCAAGTTTCCTGCGGTGAACCGCCCTATTCGGCGGCGGTCGGCGTCTCTTCCGTCACCGAGATCGCGACCTCGTCCTTCGGGTGGCGCAAGGCCGCCCGGACGCCGGCTTCATAGTCAGGGTGAACCTTCTTCAGCACCGCCAGCCAACGCTCCTTCACGCTTTCCGAGCAGGGCGCCATGGCGGCGGCCATGTTCGAATGCAGCCGGTTGCGCTCATCCTGCTCCATCACCTCGGCATAGAGCTTGCGCGGCTGGACGTAGTCCTCGTCCTCTTCGTTCTGGCGATAGCGGTCTGCGTCCGCCTCGATGCGCAGTGGCGGCTCCTTGACCGAGGCGTCGGGCTTGGCCGACTCGCCGTACTGGTTCGGCTCGTAATAGGCATCGGGATGACCCGTCACCTGCGGGAAGAACCGCATCGTGCCATCCTTGTGATAGTGATGGACGGGGACCTGCGGCGCGTTCGCCGGAAGCGCTTCGTAGTGCGTGCCGAGGCGATAGCGGTGCGCGTCGGCATAGGCGAAGACCCGGCCCTGGAGCATCTTGTCGGGGCTGTAGCCGATGCCCGGCACCTTGTTCGACGGCGAGTAGGCGGCGTTTTCGACGAAGATCCAGTAGTTGTCCGGGTTCTTGTTGAACTCGAGCATTCCGACCGGGATCAGTGGATAGTCGCCGTGCGGCCAGACCTTCGTCAGGTCGAACGGGTTGAAGCCGCAGGTCCGCGCCTCTTCCTCGGCCATGACCTGGATGTTCAGCTCCCACTTCGGGAAGTTGCCTTCGTCGATCGCGTTGTAGAGGTCTTCCTGATAGCTCTCGCGCGTCTGCCCGATCAGCTTCTCGGCCTGGGCGTTGGTGTAGTTCCGGATCGGCTGCTGGCAGCGGAAATGGAACTTGACCCAGTGGCGCTCGCCCGCGTCGTTCCAGAACGAATAGGTGTGGCTGCCGTAGCCGTGCATGTGCATCGGATTCATCGGGATGCCGCGATCCGACATCAGGATGGTGACCTGGTGAACCGACTCGGGCTGCGCCGCCCAGAAGTCGAACATCGCCTCGGGCGACCGCAAGTTGGTCTTCGGGTGCCGCTTCTGGGTGCGGATGAAGTCGGGGAACTTGTAGGGGTCGCGGACGAAGAAGATGGGAGTGTTGTTGCCCACCACGTCCCAGTTGCCTTCGTCGGTGTAGAACTTGACCGAGAAGCCGCGCACGTCGCGCTCGGCGTCCGCGGCGCCCTGTTCGCCGGCGACGGTCGACCAGCGCGAGAGGATGTCGCAGCTATTGCCGACCTTCGAGAAGATGCTGGCGCGGGTGTACTTCGAGATGTCGTGCGTCACCGTGAAGGTGCCCTGCGCGCCCCAGCCCTTGGCGTGGACGACGCGCTCGGGGATGCGCTCGCGGTTCTGGTGGGCCAGCTTCTCGATTAGCTGATAGTCCTCCAGCAGAACCGGGCCGCGAGGGCCGGCGGTCTGGGACGTTTCATTCGTGGGTACCGGCGCGCCGGCGGTGGTCGTCTGGCGGGGGGCCATGCCATCCTCCTCAAGGTGTCTGTGGGTGCAACCTGCCGACCTTCTCGCCGATTCCTGGAATAATTAAAAATTGCATTTCCTGTCCTCTGCGATAACTAAAACCTATGAGCGTCACCCTCCGGCAGTTGCAATACTTCGTGGCCCTCGCCGAAACGCTCCAGTTCGGCGCGGCGGCCGAGAAGGTCCACGTCTCGCAGCCTGCACTGTCGCTCCAGATCAAGGCGATGGAGGAGGCGCTCGGCGCGCGTCTCGTCGACCGGCTCCCGCGTGAGGTGCGTCTGACACGCGTGGGGCAGGAGGTTCTGGACCGCGCCCGCCGCGTTCTGACCGAGGTCGGCGACCTCGAGCAATCGGTGCGCTGGCGCGACGGGCTCGCCGGACGCCTGAGGCTCGGCGTCATCCCGACGGTGGCGCCCTATCTTTTGCCGATGGCGCTGACGCGGCTGCGGGCCCGCGACATCACGCTCGACATCCGCATTCGCGAGGCGCAGACGACGACGCTGGTGACGGGCCTTCGCGACGGCAGGCTCGACGCGGCGATCATGGCGCTGCCGCTCCAGGATCCCGGTCTGACGGCGCGGCCCCTCTTTCGCGACCGGTTCCTGCTCTGCGGGTCTCCGGCCCGGCTCGACAGCCTGGGGCAGGGGGCCGAGGGCCTGCGCCCGCAGGCCATCGCCCAGGACCAGCTCCTTCTTCTCGACGAGGGTCACTGCCTCGCCGATCAGGCGCTCGAGGTCTGCGGCCTTCGCTCGCGCCCGAACGTCGATCTTGGGGCGTCCTCGCTGGCCACCCTCGCAGGCCTCGTCGCCCAGGGCTTCGGCCTGACCTTCCTGCCGGAACTCGCCGTCGCGACCGAACTGCGTGCCCAGCCTGATCTGGCGCTCCGCCGCTTCGATGCGCCAGAGCCGGGCCGCGATCTCGCCCTCGTCACGCGCAGCGCGGCCGAGGGGGCGGGCTGGGTGGACACGCTGGCCGGGATCCTCATCGATGCCGGCGGCGCGGCGCTCGCCCTGGCGCGGGACGCCACGCTGCGCAAACCTTGACGTGCGTCAATGCAACCAGCCCCGGCGATACCTATATGAAGGGCATCAACCTTGAGAAGGGGTGTCCCATGACCGAAGAAACCAACACCGAAGACGGCCGCAAGCGTACCTGGATCGACGAGATCGAGGTCAAGAGCGAGGAGCTCGTGAACCGCGTCAAGGCGCTCGCCGCCGACAACAAGGTCAAGCGCATCCGCATCGTCGAACCCGACGGCGACATCGCGCTGGAAGTGCCGCTGACCTACGGCGCACTCGCGGGCGGGGCGGTCGTTCTCGCAGCTCCCCTGCTTGCCGTCCTTGGCGCGATCGGCGCTTTTGCCGCCCGCCTCAAGATCGAGGTGGTGAAGGAAGAGACCGTGAAGGAAGACGCGCCCGTCTGACATAAGCCGTCTGACGCAACGTGTCGCGTTGCCGCGACCTCGCTTCGGCATAGGTAGTCGCCCATGCCGGAGCGCCAGTTCCACGACCATGACCACAGAGCGGCTCACGCTCACGGCCACGCCAACGAACGCGCCGTCGGCATCGCCGCCCTTCTGACCGGCGGCTTCATGCTGGCCGAGGTCGCGGGCGGCCTTCTGACGGGCTCGCTGGCGCTTCTGGCCGATGCGGGCCACATGCTGACCGACTTCGCCGCGCTGGCGCTGTCGTGGTTCGCCTTCCGCCTCGCGCGCCGTCCCGCCGACTGGCAGCGCACCTACGGCTTCGACCGCTTTTCGATCCTCGCGGCCTTCGTCAACGGCGTGGCACTCTTCGTCATCGCCGCCTGGATCGCGGTCGAGGCTATCCTCCGCCTCCGTGATCCGGTCGAGGTGCTGGGCGGGCCCATGCTGGCCGTCGCGATCCTGGGTCTTGTCGTCAACATCGCCTCCTTCTGGGTGCTGCATCGCGCGGGCGACGAAAACCTCAACGTCCGCGCTGCGACCCTTCACGTCCTCGGCGACCTTCTCGGCACGGTCGGCGCCATCGTCGCCTCGCTGGTGATCCTCCAGACAGGCTGGACCCCGATCGACCCGATCCTGTCGATCCTCGTGTCGATCCTCATCCTCCGCGCGGCCTGGCGCGTGGTGAGCGAGTCCGCCCGCGTCCTTCTCGAGGCAGCGCCGCCCGACTTCGACACGCAGGTGGCGCTCGCCCGCCTCAACGCTGTCCCTGGTGTCGCGCGCGTCCACCACCTCCACGCCTGGTCGATCACCGAGGAACGCCCCATGGCCACCCTCGAGGCCGACCTCTTGCCCGGCGCGGATGGCGAGACCGCGCGGCGCGCCCTGAAGGAGGTTCTGGCCCGCGATTTCGGCATCGAACATGCCACCGTCGAAATCTGCCGCTCGCCTCAGGACGCATAGCCGACATGCGCCCGTCTCCATTGGACTTTTCGCCACGCGGCCGCTAGAAGATCGCCCAAGCGGAGGACACGCCCCCATGACGTCCCGAGACCTCAAGATCCCCGGCCAGCGCCACCCCGAAAAGGCGCACCGGCCCGACAATGCCCAGCCGAAGAAGCCGGACTGGATCCGCGTGAAGGCCCCGACCGGCGCTGGCTACAAGGCCACGCGCGACATCATGCGCGAGCATCGCCTCGTGACGGTCTGCGAAGAGGCGGGCTGCCCGAACGTCGGCGAATGCTGGAGCCAGGGCCACGCTACCATGATGATCATGGGCGACGTCTGCACACGGGCCTGCTCGTTCTGCAACATCGCCACCGGCAAGCCCCCTGAGTCGCTCGACGTGTTCGAGCCCGGCCGCGTCGCCGATGCCGTGAAGAAACTCGGTCTGAACCACGTCGTCATCACCAGCGTCGACCGCGACGACGTGGACGACGGCGGGGCCGAACATTTTGCCATGACGATCCGCGCCATCCGCAAGCAGTCGCCCGCCACCACCATCGAGATCCTGACGCCCGACTTCCTGCGCTGCGATCCTTCGGTTCTCGAGACGGTCGTCGAGGCGAAACCGGACGTCTTCAACCACAACCTCGAGACGGTCCCCGGCCTCTACCCCGAGGTGCGCCCCGGCGCGCGCTACTTCCATTCGCTCCGCCTGCTCCAGCGGGTCAAGGAACTCGACCCCGCCATGTTCACCAAGTCCGGCATCATGGTGGGACTGGGCGAGGACCGGCAGGGGGTGCTTCAGGTCATGGACGACATGCGCGCCGCCGACATCGACTTCCTGACCATCGGCCAGTACCTGCAACCGACGCCCAAGCACCACCGCGTCGACCGCTTCGTGACCCCCGAGGAATTCGCGGGCTACGAAAAGGCGGCCTACGGCAAGGGCTTCCTGATGGTCTCGGCCACGCCGCTGACGCGCTCGTCCTATCACGCGGGCGACGACTTCGCCCGCCTGCGCGACGCGCGTCTGAGGAAGCTGGGCCAGGCCGTCTGATCAGCCGCTGACCAGTTGCCGCGCGACGGCCCGGCGCAGGGCAGGGACCGCGTTCACCGTCCGCATCGCCGCCAACACGCCCGCGCGCGCGACCGGCCCCTTGGCCTGGATGAACCGCCGCCCGCGCTCGCTCAACGCGATCACATGCGCCCCGGCGGCATGGCGGGCCTCCGTGTAGCCCTCCGTCGTGCCAAGGGCGATCCGTTCCGCCAACTCTGCCGCGTCCGAGATCCCGAGGTTCATGCCTCGTCCACCCACCGGCGAATGGCAATGCGCCGCGTCGCCGGCGAGGAAGACGCGCGCGGACTGATAGCGCGCCACCTGCCGCACCGAGATGATGAAGGCTCCGGAGCGCCGGACGGTCGTGACGGGCATCGGCACGGGAAGCGCGGCGAGCGCGTCGGGTTCGCTCGCGATGACCCGGAAGCGCGCCGTCTCCAACGGCACGACGACGGCGACGTTCCCGCCGTCCAGCCGATAGCCCATGAATCGGCCGCGTCCGTGCCAGTCCGGGGCGTCCACATCGGCGATCGACCACTGCTCGGGCAGGTCGTGGCCGGGGAAGTCGAATCCGAGCGCCGCGCGCACCGCGCTGTGGACGCCGTCCGCGCCGATCACGAGGTCATGGCGCGCCTCGACCCCTCCGACGCGGACCTCGACGGCGTCCTCCGTTTCCCGAAGATGGTCTAACGTCGCCCCGTAACGCACCGATCCGCCTAGCCTTTCCAGCGTCTCGACAAGGTGACGCTCGGTCCGGTCCTGCGCCAGCCCCCAGATCCGCATGCGCGCGTCGAAGTTCAGCGTCAGGTGAAGGACAGGCTTCGTTCCGTCGTGGAAGACGCCGCCCTCGAAGCGGACCGCCTCGTCCAGCACGGGCGTATCCGTGCCCGAGCGGCGGAAGATCTCGATGCTCGACGGCAGGATGCCCACGGCGCGCGACAGCCTGGACGGTCCCGGTCGCTTTTCGATGATCTCGGGGAGGATGCCGCGCCGCGCCAGTTCCACGGCAGCGGTCAGGCCGGTCGGACCCGCGCCCACGATCAACACTCTAGGCGACATGCGCGCTTCCTCCGCGCGCGATTCTAGCCCTTGCCCCGTTGCCGGGAAAGGGCCTGGCATCACTGCACCGGAGGCAGCGCCTTGACGTAGGCCGCAATGGCCGCCCGATCCTCGGGGGCAAGCTTCGACATGTTCTCGACCACTTCCGCCATCTGCCCGCCCGCGCTGTCGAAGTCGGGGGTGAAACCGGACTCGAGGTAATAGGCGATGTCCTCGGCGCTCCAGTCCAGCTGGCCCTGCCGCAAACCGGGGATCTTGCCCTCGCCCGCAGGGTTGGGCGCGCCCGCCATCCACAGCGTCTTGTCCGGCCCGCCAAGAGCATTGCGCGGCGTGTGGCATTCGGCGCAATGGCCCAGAGCCTCGACCAGATAACGTCCCCGCTCCAGCTCCGGCGTGTCCGCCGGCATCACCCAGTCGTCGTCCGCGAAGAGAAGTTTCCAGCCGCCGAGCGAGGCGCGGATGTTGAAGGGAAATCCGACCTCGTGAGGGACATCCGCCCGGTCCTGCGGCGGCAGCGTCGCCATGAAGGTCCAGAGATCCGCCACGTCCGCATCCCTCATCCGGGCGTAGGTCGTCCAGGGGAACGCGGGATAATAATGCGCGCCTTCGGGCGAGGTGCCCTCCAGCAACGCCGAGGCGAATTGCGGCAGGCTCCAGCCGCCGATGCCGTGCGTCGCGTCGGGCGAAATGTTGGGGGCGATGAAGGTGCCGAAAGGGGTCGCGAACCGCTTGCCACCCGGCAGCGCCAGGGGGTCGTCCGACTCCGCCGCCGTGTGGCAGGACGCGCAGCCCCCGGCCCAGAAGACCGCCTCTCCCCGCGCGGCGTCGCCCTCGAGCGCTGCGAAGCGCTCAGGCTCGACCGCGCGCGCGCGTCAGCCACAGCCCTGCGCCTGCGACGACGAGGGCGAGACCGACGAGCCAAAGAAGAAGCCGCTTCATCCGCGCATCAAGCGGCCGGGGCAGGGTGGCCCCGGCCGGACCGGATCAATTTTCGGCCTGGCGGTGCGCCTTGTGGCAGGCCCCGCAGGCCTGGCCCACAGTACCCATGCCAGCGGCCAGTGCTTCCTGCCCGTCGCCTGCAACGGATGCCAATGCGGCGGTCGCCTCGCGAAGCTGGCCCGAGATCTCGCCGGCTGTCGGGGCCGCTCGGCCGGTCCATGGCGGGCGACTGGATGCGCGCCCGGGGCGGCGGCGCGCACCTTGCCTCCGACAGCTTCCTGATGCTGGCCTCCCTCGTGGCGCTTGGCCGGGGCAGGGCGCTTCTGCCGGTGTTCTTCGGGGACATCTGGCCCGGCATCGAGCGGATCGACATGCCCCACAACCTCGCCCCCGTGCCGGTCTGGGTCGCCAGCCACCGCGACTATGCCCGCTCGGGCCGCCTGCGCCGGGTGCGCAAGGTGCTGCTTGAGGGGCTGACCGCCCTCGGTCCCCGGATGATGGGAGAAGCGGACACCACGCCGTCCGCGCGGCGCAGCGCCTAGAACCGAAGGCCCACGGCCAGCCCGAAGATCGGCTCGGCCTGCCCTGCGTCGGAGACCCCGCCCTGAACGAAGCCGCCGTTGCGTCCCGTCAGCTCGGCGTTGATCCCCACCATGGGGACAGGGCTCTCGTTCACCGTGATCTCGTTCGTCAGCATGCCCGACACGCCCACGCTCATCCGCTCGGTCACGGCATAGTCGAGGTAGAGCTTGCCCGCCGTCACGTCGCCGTCCGTTCCCTCGTAGGTCACCGATACCCCCGCCGTCGTGGCGCCGCGCGTCAGGGACGTGCCAAGGTGGAAGACGTCGCGCCCGTTCCAGCTTTCGCCGAAGGTCAGGGCCAGGCCACCGAAGGGCGTCTTGCGTTCGCTCACGCCGGTCTCGTGGATGATGGAGGGGATTGCGAGCCGCAGCGTGGGCGTGTCTGGCGGCGGCAGCGCCTTCAGAGGCTCCGACCTCATAACCGCGCCGCCGAGGCGAAACGCACCTGTGCCTGTCTCCTCCCGTGCCTCGATGCGGCTGTCCAGTCGCAGGCCTTCATTCAGGCCTACTCCGGAAAACTGGGTCTCGGCGGCCGCCGGAGCCGCGCAGAGGACGGAAAGGAGCAAGAATCCGGGTGGGCGCACCAAAGTTCCTTTCGACGCCACCACCCGAAAGGACCATAGGTCGGAGGCTGCGAGATTCGCACCTTCGGTTTCCGCGAAATGCGCGGTCTTGTGGCCTTCAGGTCTCAGTTGCGTCGATGAAGCGAACGCAGCCGATGTAGGGAAGGTTCCGGTTCCTCTGCGCGAAATCAATGCCGTAGCCGACGACGAACTCGTCCGGAATTTCGAACCCCGTCCAGGTCGCCTTCACGTCGGTTTCGCGCCGCGACGGTTTGTCGAGAAGGGCGATGGTCTCCAGCCGCCGCGGATGCCGCGATTCGAGAAGGTGCAGGACGTGGCTCAGCGTGTGTCCGGTATCGACGATGTCCTCGACCACCAGGACGTCGCGCCCCTCGATCTCGCCGCGCAGATCCTTGAGGATCCGAACCTCGCGGCTCGACACCATGCTGTCGCCATAAGACGAGGTTTCCAGGAAATCGACCTCCACCGGCAGGTCCAACTCGCGCACGAGGTCTGCGATGAAGACGAAGGACCCGCGCAGAAGACCCACCACCACAAGCTTGTCGGTGTCCCGGAACGCGCGCTGGATCTCGCGGCTCAACGTCTCGATCCGGGCCGCGATGGACTTGGCCGAAATCAGTTGCTCGATCTCGTAAGGCTGGCTCACGGCCCGCTTCCCTCTTGACGCTCCGCGCCCGTCTCTACACTCAGGACCACGGACAAGACCAGACGGAAGCGATGCCGATCCACTCCGAAACCCGCCGCCTGCCTTACAGCGCCCAGCAGATGTACGATCTGGTGGCCGACGTCGAGGACTACCCCGAGTTCCTTCCGTGGACCGCCGCCGCGCGCATCCGCGAGACGCGGGAGGAGGACGACCGGACGGTGATGCTCGCGGACCTCGTCATCTCGTTCAAGGTCTTTCGCGAGCGGTTCGGCAGCCGCGTCACGCTCTGGCCGGACGAGAAGCGCATCGACACCGAATACCTCGACGGCCCGTTCAAGAAGATGATCTCGAACTGGCGGTTCGAGGATGCGGAGGACGGCGGGTGCGACGTTCACTTCCACGTCGATTTCGAATTCCGCAACCGGATCCTCCAGGCCACGGCGACCGTGTTCTTCAACGAGGCGATGTCGCGCGTCGTCCGTGCCTTCGAGGGCCGGGCGAAGACGCTCTATGGCGCCGCGCCCTAGGCTGACCGCGCCACCGCTGTCGGAAGCGCCTCGAACGACAGCGTCAGGACGGTGCCGTCGCTGTCCGACGAGATCTCGATCCGGCCCTGAAGCTCTTCCGAGATCACATCGTTGATCTGCATCCCCAGACCCGACGTCGCGTTTGCGGCGCTGGTCGGAAACCCCACTCCGTCGTCCGAACACCGGATACGGACCGTGTCGTCGTCGCCCCGATCGATCGAGATCCGCACATGCCCGGCGCGGCTTCCCGGAAACGCGTGCTTCAGCGAATTGGCCACGAACTCGTTCAGAAGCGTGCCCACGGCTACGGCCTGTCCCGACGTGACGAGGATCGGCTCGGATATCACATCCAGGTTCAGGTGCGCGGGCGCCAGGGCGCGGAAGTGACGCCCCAGGTTCTCGACGTAATGCGCCAGGTCGATGACCGGACCCGCGTCGGTCCGGTACAGTTCCTCGTGCAGTTTCGCCACGGCATCGACCCGGGATCCCAGGGTCGACAGCGTGCGGCGCGTTTCGTCGGCCACCGCACCCCGGTTGGCGATCCTGATCAGCGAGGCGAGCGACTGAAGCGAGTTCTTTACCCGGTGATCGACCTCCTGCCGGAGGAGCGCCGCAGTCGCCAGGGAGCGGCGCATCTCGAGCCGCGCCATGATCTGGTCCGCGAGAACCCGCAGCGTGTCGCGCTGAAGCGGCGTCAGACTGCGCGGCGTGCGGTCGAGAACGCAGAGCGTCCCGAGCGGCAGGCCGTCGCTCGTCTTGAGAAGCGCGCCGGCATAGAACCGAAGGCCCTCGTCGCCGAGGCACAGCGGGTTGTCGCACATCCGCGCGTCGTCACGGGTATCCGGCACCTCGAGAAACTCCTCCTCGAGGATGGCGTGCGAACAGAGCGACGTCTCCAGCGGGGTCTGGCGTACGCCCAGTCCGGTCTCCGCCTTGAACCACTGCCGATCCTCGTCGATGAAGTTGATGACCGAGATCGGTGTCCCGCATAGCGCCGCCGCGAGCGCAACGATCTCGTCGAAATCGCGTTCGGGATCGGTGTCGAGGATCTCGTACGACCGCAGGGTGTGCAGGCGCTCGGATTGACGGGGGTGGGACTCAGCCTTTGCCATGTCTTGCGTCCCTCCTTCTTCCGAACCGTCCCTTGATCGCGTGGCGGGAGTGTCGCCGGACATATATGCCATGATCATGACGGTCGCCAGCAGAAGAAATACGGCCGGCGCCTCACGGTGCGCCGGCCCCTCCTGCTCAAAAGTCCTAGGTCATAGAATTCTCAACTCGTCGGCGGCGCGGATCCGGGGCGGATTGCGTCCCCGAACCCGCGCCGCCTTTTGGGTGGGCGCGTCACCCCTCGCACAACCATGTCACCGTTCCATGCGCCCGGAGGCCGGAGCGGCCAGCCGTCCGAACCCCGCTTTCTCGGGCACCGTCTGCCCCGGCCAGGCGGCCGTGGCCTCGTCGGCCAGCGCGGCCGTCTCGAACCAGGCCTCGCTGCCCGGCGCCTCGCCCACGCGGCCGTCGTCCAGCCAGTCGAGCATGGCCAGCGCCACCCGCCGCGTCGCCAGCGCCGTCGAGAAACTCGTCCCCTGCATCGCCACGGCCGACCCGCTCTTGGAGCCCGCCGAAAGCACACCCCACCGTGCCGCGCCGTCCTCACCCGGGAGGAGGGCGGTCGGCGCGGCACGGCCGTCGCCCAAGGGATCAAGCGACGCGGCACTCGAAAAGCCCGACGGTCGGCCATCCGTCGCGCGGTAGCTGCCGATCACCCGCGCCTCGCAAAGCGATGCGATGGTGTTCAGCGTGTCCCGCCGCCGCATGGGCGGGGCCGTGTCGGTGTCTCGCGGCGCCGATCCGTCGAGCGGATAGTCCGCGACGTCGATGGCCCGGCCCGCTTCGTCCACGGGCGCGAAGGCCGGATGCGCGAAGATGGGGACGAGCCCCGTATCGCTGCCGAAGGTCAGGCTCTGATCCGACTGCACATAGGCGAAGGCGCGCGTCGCGTCCCCGTCCGACCTGAGCCCGATCCGCCAGTCGCCCGAGGGCGCTCCGTACAGGCGGTCCTCTTCGAGCGTGGGCCCGGTACAGAGGATGTAGCCTACCCTGTGCCAGGTCGCCGTCCCGCAGTCCGCCGCATCGTCGTGCCTGCGGCAATAGATGCGCGCGACGGGCACGTCCGGGCGTTCACTGTCGACAAGCGTCGCGCACTGTCCGTGCCGCCCGCGCGAGGCCGGTCCGTCCGGCCCGAAGGGGGGCGACAAGCTCACCGCGACCGGATGCGCGGGAGACGCGCCGCCATCGCCGGGCAGCTCGTCCGACCAGACCTCGGCATAGTTCGGCGTATGATCCTCGGGCCTGATCCGCCAGTCGAGACGCCCCGGCCGTCCCCGTCCGAGATCGAAGACCGCCGCGCCTTCAGAGCGCAGGTCGTTGCCCGCGGGCAGCATGATCCGCACCGGGCGGCCCATCTCCTCGGCGGCGCGGTCGACGGCGCGGATCAGCGTCTCGACGGCCAGGTGACCGTCCTTGGGTCCCGCCTGCAGTCCATAGGACAGGTTGATGACGATCGGAAATCCGCCCTCTCCGCCATGCCCGCAGGCGCGCCAGATTCGGTCGGCCCGGTCGATGACGTACTCGACCGCGTGCATGGCGAAGAACTCGAGGAAATTTCCCGACGACCCCATACTCGTGCGCGGGGGCAGCCCAACGGCGATCAGGGGCAGGCGGCGGCGCTTCTCATCTTCGGACGACAGCCGTAGGTCGAAGCCCGCCGCGAGATCCGCGACAGACGTGCCGTGGGTCGCGTGCGTGTCGAGCCGGCGGTCCCCGCGCGGATGCGGGTACTGCGAGGCCTCGGCCGCACGGTCGAACCGTCCTTCGTCGATCCCGCCCGCTGCCAGCGCGCTGAACATCAGCCGGTCAAGCTCGGTCCGGAACAGTTCGCGCCCGAATGGCACTGCCGCACCCCGTCTCCAGGTGCCGTTCATCAGCCAGGCCGACAAAAAGCGCGTGCCGCCGTCGATCCGCCGGAAGCGGGCGTGAGAGAGGGCAATGGCGCTGTCGATGACGCCCACGACCGCGCAATCCTGGTCCGGCATCCACGACAACTCGATCAGCGGATCGTCCGACACGGAATCGTCCGGACCGGGACGGGCGAACCCGGGAAGCGGCGCGCGCCGGTGCGTCTGCCCGCAGATCCGCGCCGCCATCGGAGACAGGGGCAGGGGCGCCAGCGACAGCCCGTCGCGCGTGTCGGCACCGCCGAATGTAACGGTCCGCAGCCAGTCGATGTACGGGGGTGTGCCGTCCGAGGCGGACGGGTCGTCCTCCCAGTCGGTCCAGGTCAGCGTCATTCGGTCAGCTCCCGCCATTCCAGCGCCGCCTCGGCCCAGAGCGTGCCGAGGATCGTCTCGGGATCGCCCGCGCCCGCGTCGGCATCGTCGGGAAGCCGGTTCCTGAGCCAGTTCAGCGTCAGGTCATAGGGCGGCTCGCCGTCGCCCTGCGTCTCGAAGCCGATGGACACTTCGTCCGGCCAGTCGTCGAGCCCCGTCGCCACTCGGTAGACCGCCTCACCCAGAAGGCATCCCGCGACCGCGCCCGCGCCCGAATCGACCGGGAAATGCACCCCCGCGATCGAGCGGTTCGTCGCGATCCGGTGCGCCAGTCTGAAGGCCATGCCTGCCCGGCGGCCCCGTGCGGTCGTCTCCGTCATCGCCGCCTTCGGCCCCAGACCCGTGGTCAGGCGCGCCAGGACCGTGGCGGCCGCAAAGACCTCGATGGCGTGACCCGAGGGATAGCTCGAATGGTCCGGCGTCTGGATCATCGGCTGGATGTGCGTCGCATAGTCCACCGGGCGCGGCGCGCGGCAGAAATGCTTCAACGGCATCTCGAGCGTCACCATCAGCCGCTGGCAGGTATAGAGCATCGCCAGCGTCTTCGCGTTCCGCTCGGCGCTCAGATAGCACTGGGCGCCGAAGAACGAGAACAGGTCGCCCGTCTGCATCAGGATCTCGTTCACCCGGTCGGCCCTCAGATCCGCATAGGCGCGCACCATCTTGAGCTGCTGCCGGAACACCGCGCGCGAGGGCCGCTCGATCGTGAAGAGCGGCCGGCCCTCGACCGAGGCCGTGGCCTGCCCGTCCGAACCCGTCACGCGGAACGCGGGATGCAGCATCGCGTCGATCAGGAGCGAGCGGACAGGCTTCGAGAGATAGCTCAGATCCTCGTCCGACGTGCCCATGCGCGGCGGCACCCTCAGAGGCTCACCGTCCCAATAGCCGACGATGCCGTCATGCGTTGTGACAAGCGACCACGACAACATGCCCGAACCCGGACCGCCCGCATGGTCGATGCCCTGACCCTGGCCTTGCCCCTGACCCTGCCCTTGGCCTTGGCCCTGGCCCTGACCTTGGCCTTGCCCCTGACCTTGTCCCTGTCCTTGACCCACGTCGCTCTCCCCGCAGCGCGAACCGCGCTTCCGTGCGGTCGATGAGGAGCAAGAGGCGGCGTCAAATCAAGCAGGCCGTCCGCCCGCAGGTCGATTTTCACGTTTCATTCACGATTTGCGCGTGAGCCGCACGAAATGGCCAGTTTTCTTGAAAATGTCATCGGCGCGTGGTCCAATGTGACGTGGGGGCAACCGGCCGCAGCCGGGAGAGCAACAGGGGTCAGACGTGGAACAACGGGTCAAGGCACGCCTTCAACTCTATGGAAGGTTCCGTCTCGAGGCGCCGGACGGCACGGACATTTCTCCGAAAAGCGCCAAGAGTCAGGCGCTCATCGCGCTCCTCGCCACCAACGAGACCGGCAGCCGGGGACGGCTGTGGCTTCAGAAGCGGCTCTGGCCCAACTCCGGCGCGGACCGGGCCGCGACCAGCCTGAGGCAGGCGCTGTCCGAGATCCGGCGCTCGCTTGGCGACCACCGCGACCTTCTCAAGACCGACCGCCGTGCCGCCTGCCTTTCGCTCGACACGCTCGACATCGCCGAAGCCGACGAGGGCGCCGAATTCATGGAGGGCCTCGGCCTTCCCGCGAACGACCACGCTCTCGAGGACTGGCTCGCCCATCACCGGGGCGAGCGCGAAGCTGCGCCCTCCGGCGCACCGGCCACCCGTGCGCCGGCCCCCGCGGATGCCTCGCAACGCCAGATCTACGTCGCGGCCGAGCTTCGGATGCCCGTCGTCGTCTTCCGCACGCTCAACGGATCTTCTCCCGGCGGGTCGGGCGATCTGGGTCTGATCGAGGACATCTTCGTCGACAGCGTGGCGCGGTCGATGCGGGAAACCCTGTCCGCCGACGTCCGCGTGGGCGGCGAGGCGCCGTCCTCCGCCTTCCGTGCCGAGGTGCAGGCCTTCCGAGGCGACGGCGCCGCCGTCGGCATCCGCGCCCGCGTCCATCACGGTTCGCCCGACCGCCTCGTGTGGTCCGGCATGACCTCGACCCAGCTTCACGGGGCGCCGCCGGTCGAAGACCTTCAATTCGTCTCGCTCGGCAACCAGCTCATCGACGCTCTGGCCGAGGCGATGACCCAGTCGATCACCGACAGCCGCGACATCCGCGACGCCAACCTTCTGACCCGCCTCGCGATCCGCCGCATCTTCTGCCTGCGCCCCGAAGCGCTGGTCGAGGCCGACGAGATGCTTCTTCGCGCCCGCGAGCTTGGGGCAGGGGCGCTGTCGACCGCCTGGCGCGCCCAGCTTCGCGTCATCCAGCACGTCGAGCGGCACGAGACCGCCTCGCCCGACCTGCCCGAAGAGGCGCGGCGCCTCTGCATCGACGCGATGGAGCGCGAGCCGATGAACTCGATGGTGCTGGCCGCCGTCGCCAACACCCGCCTCGTCCTCGACAAGGACGTGAGCGTCTGCCTCGAACTGGCGCGGCGCTCGGTCAGCCTCAACCCCGCGAATCCGCTCGCCTGGAACAGCCTCGCCACCGCCAAGCTTTACGCGGGCGAGATCGCCGAGGCCCACGCGCTGGCCGTTCGCGCACAGAAGATGTCGTCGGGCTCGCCCTTCGGCCATTGGTGGGATTTCGGACGCTGCCTGACCGCCGCCCTGACCGGTCGCCGCGACGAGGCGCTTCGCCTCGCCGAGGCTGCCCACGCGCTGTCTCCCGAATTCCGCCCGCCGCTGCGCTACCTCACCGCGCTCTACGCCGCCGCCGACCGTCCCGACGACGCGATACGCGTCGGCGAACGCCTGCGCCGGCTCGAGCCCGACTTCAGCTTCGAGCGTCTGGCGATGGACGACAGCTATCCCGTGTCGCCCCTGCGCTGGAGCGGGCTTCTCGACAGCGGCAAGGTCATGGAACTCTCGGGCTAGGCTCCTCGTCGAGGTCCCAGATCAGCCGCGGGTCCAGCGCCCGCGCCGCCAGCATCGTGCACAGGACCGACACCGCGAAGGCCAGCACCGCCGGTCCGGGCCGCACCGTGGCGATCCACGAGAATCGCACCGTCGAGGCGAGAAGCGCCACCACGAACACGTCGACCATCGACCAGCGCCCGATGAACTCGACCGCCGCGTGCAGCCTGTGCCGCGCCTCCGCCCGACCCCTCGACCGCGACCCCACCGCCAGCGCCAGAAGGGCCACCGCCCCGAACTTGGCGACCGGGATCGCGACCGAGGCCAGGAGGATCACCAGGGCCACCAGCCATTCCCCGTACCGCGCCAGCGCCACCGCTCCACCGACGGCGGTCTCTGCGCTCGACGACAGAAGGACCCGCGTCTCGAGCATCGGCCAGGTCATCGCCGGGACATAGGCCGCGACACCCAGCGCCCACCAGCCCCAGACCCTGCGGAGCGGCCGCGCCGGACGGCTCTCCAGCCGTGCGCCGCACCGTCCGCAGACTGGCGTGGTCCCCGGCCAGACGCGGGCGCAGCGCGTGCATCCGACCAGCCCTTCCGCCCGCGCCGTCGTCATCGCTCGAGCGCCTCCCAGATGCCGGCCCGGCACAGGATCGACTCCTGCGCCCAGACCAGCACGACGAGGCCCGTCAGCATCCAGAACGCGGGTCCGATATCGACCCGCGCCAGATCCGACGCCTTCAGAAGCGTGACGCCCGCCCCGACGGCAAAGATCTCCGCCATCGCCCAGGGCCGCAGCGCTTCGGCCAGCCGGAACGCCCTTGCCGCTCCGGGCCAGGGCTTGAAGCCGATGACAAGCGGCAGCAGCACCCAGACCGTCAGAAGCAACCGCGCGACGGGCAGCAGGATCGCCAGCGCCAGAACGGTCGCCGACAGGACGAGAAGGGCGCCCTCGAACCGCAGCACCGCGCCCAGAAGCGTCGTCTCGCGCGTCAGACCGAAGCGATGGAACGTCAGAAAGGGCAGGGCGGCTGCGCCGACTGCAAGACCGACCGAAGCGGCTGCGAGGATCAGGACGACCGCGACGGCGTGACGCCGTGGAGAGACGAGTACGCGGTGGCACCGCGCGCACGTCAGCCGCATTCCCTCTGCCACACCGTCCGAAACGGTCAGCGTATCGCAGGTCGGACAGGCGATCAGCCTCGACAGGTCGTGTTCGGCCCACATCTCCCAAGCCTATTCGCTGGTTTTGACGCCGCAAGCTGCCGGGATTATCCGCGGAAACGGAAACACAGCGTTCGGAAACCTGGGTAACGGGGAAGTGACCGTGTGGAATGAGGCATAAACGCCTCAATGATTTAAGCCTGTCGTTTCCGTCAGGGAAACCAGCCAAAAAACAGTCCATATTTTCAAGGGTTCGCCAGACCGCCGCCCCATCACTGTCGCCATCCGCGCAACCCGTTAACGTATCGTAACCGCCCGTGGCGCAATGCTTCCCTCATTGTGGCTCACTTGCTAAACTTAGCGTCAAATTCCCGCCTCACCGGCGTGAGACACCAAGGCTGTGAACGGTCGGGACGGTGCGACGTCCTGGTTGTGTGCCGAGTGTGCCGGTGCTGTGCCGGGTTTTGTTACGGGACGTGCCACCTCATTGTTCGGGTGGCGCGTCCCGGTCAAAGTGACCGCCAGTGGCGGATGTGCGTGTGTGTGTACGAGTAGAGGTCGTAATGAGTAAGAATATCGCTCCGGACACCGGAGAAAGATCCCGTCTTTCGCGTGTCGTCAGCAGGATGACAACGGGACGGACGACCCGGCGCCAGCCCGTTGACGCCGAAGGCCACCCCCTCAGCCCCGCCGACAGCGAAAGGCACCCCCGCGAGCGCGCCGCTCCGGCCGCCGTCCGCGAAGAGGGTCTCGACACCTGGCCGCTTCCCGGTCTCGCGCCGATGACGCGTGTGCGGACCTCCTTCGGCGATGTCCACGCCGTCGCGCTGCGCAAGGGCGATCCGGTCCTGACGAACACCGGCGACTATCGCCCGATCGTCTGGCTGAACCGGATCATGCTCGACGAGCACATCCTCCGGCTCAAGCCCGACTGCAACCCGATCGTCATCGGCGCCAACGCCCTTGGACCCTCGGCGCCCGCCTGCGAGATCCAGGTGTCGCCGCGCCAGGTCATCGCCGGCGATCACCGCTCGGGCCTATCGGGCTCTCGCGAGGCCTCGATGCTCTTGGCCCGGCCCGGCGTCCGCCGCCTTCAGGAATCCGGCCTCAGCTACACCATGTTCCATGTCGGCGAAGCCGCCGAGATCTATGTCGAGGGTCTCTACCTGCGCTTCCCGATCGAGACCTGACGACACGAAAAAGGACGCTACGGGGAGGTGGGCGGCTTCGGCCGCCCCTTCCTTTTCGGGGTAACCGAATCTTAGACCGCCCCGTGCCACAAACCGCCCCAGCGTCGAGGCAGGGGACGGCAGATGAGTTTGGTCGGGACCACGACCGGCAGGAAGGTCAGGGTCGTCATCGTCGACGACACCCGCTCGATCCGCGCCATGATCCGCGCCCTTCTCCAGCGTTCGCCCAGGATCGACGTCGTGGGAGAGGCGGGAGACCCCTATGAGGCGCGCGAACTGATCCGCGCGCTCGACCCCGACGTCATCACGCTCGATGTGGTGATGCCGCGCATGGACGGGCTGTCGTTCCTCGAACGCCTCATGCGGCTTCGGCCAATGCCCGTCGTCATGGTCTCGACCCGAACCACGGAAAAAAGCGCCGAGGCGGTGAAGGCCCTGTCGCTCGGCGCCGTCGATTGCGTCGACCTAGCGACCCTCGGCGCAGACGGCAACGTCGACCTGGCCGGAACGGTGCTGATGGCGGCGGAAAGCCGGTCCACCGGCCCCTCGCTGCGCGAGCGGGTGAAGGACGGCGGCCGACTCGACTGGAACGGTCGCATCGTCGTCATCGGAAGCTCGACGGGCGGTGTGGACGCGCTGATGAACGTGCTCTCGCACTATCCCGCCGACGGCCCGCCCACGGTCATCGCGCAGCACATGCCGGCTGCCTTCCTCGAAAGCTTCGCGCAGCGCCTCGACCGCCACTCTGCCCCTCGGGTTCGCCTGGCCACCGACGACGCGATGCTCGCACCCGGCGAAATCTTCCTCGCTCCGGGCGGCACCTTCCACGCCGCCCTCGATCGCCGCGACGCCTTGCGTCTGCGCCTTGTCCCCCACGACGGGACCGAGGCTTACGTTCCGTCCGTCAACGTCCTCTTCTCCTCGGCTGTCCCGCACGCGCCGCGCATCCTCGCCGTCATGCTGACCGGCATGGGCCGCGACGGGGCCGAGGCGATGAAGGCGCTTCACGACGCGGGCGCCCGCACCATCGTCCAGGACGGCGAGACGGCGGTGGTCGACGGGATGCCGCGCGCCGCGCGCGAACTGGGCGCGGCCTCCGAAGTCGCGCGGCTCGGCCAGATCGGCCCCCGCATCCTCGCGCAGGTCGGCGCGGACGGACGGGGGATCGAGCCATGACCAACCTCTACATCGCGCAGGGCGAGGACGCCGTCGGCCGGAGCGAGGATATGGTCATCACCACCATCCTCGGCTCGTGCATATCGATCTGCCTCTGGGATCCGGTGGCGGGCGTCGGCGGCATGAACCACCTCCTCTTGCCCGAGATGCATCAGGCGGGCAGCCTTTCGACCTCGGGCGCGGTGGCGATGGACCGGCTCATCAACCGCATGATGCCTTTGGGCGCAGTGCGGCCGCGACTGCGCGGCAAGCTTTTCGGCGGCAGTTCGATGCTTCAGGGCCGTACCGACATCGGCGCCCGCAACGCGGCCTTCGGGCAAGCCTACCTCAAGACCGAAGGCATCCCCTGCGACGCCGAGAACGTGGGCGGGACGCGGGCCCGCAAGCTGCGCTTCTTTCCGGCGACGGGTGTCGCGCAACTGAAGTTCGTCGAGGAAGCGCCGCGTCTCAAGACGCCGAAGGTAATGCCGTCGAACGACGTCGAGCTGTTCTAGTCGGCGCGAGAGGCTTTCTCGGCAAGGCCCGAGGTACCTTCGCGGCGTTCGAGCTCGGCCAGAACCTGCGCCAGCGACACGTCACGCGCCGCGAGCATGACCAGGAGATGGTAAAGCACATCCGCCGCCTCGGCCGTCAGCCGGTCCCGGTCGCCGCGCACGGCTTCGATCACCGCCTCTACTGCCTCTTCACCGAACTTCGCGGCCGCAGCCTCGGGACCCGCCGCCAGAAGCTTGGCGGTCCAGGACGTCGCGGGGTCGGCGCCCCTGCGAGCGTCGATGGTGGCGGCAAGGCGGGACAGGGCGTCGCGGTCTGACATGACCCTTCCCGTCGCGCGGGTGAGATGCCTTGTCAAGGCGCTTGGCGCACCGTCTTTGGCTTGCTGACCCCGCTAGGACAGCCGGACCGGAATGCCGGCCGCCGCCATGTGCGCCTTGGCTTCCCCGATGGTGAAGGTGCCGAAGTGGAAGATCGACGCGGCGAGGACGGCGCTCGCGTGGCCCTCCGTCACGCCTTCGACGAGGTGGTCGAGCGTCCCCACGCCTCCGCTCGCGATCACCGGCACCGAGACGGCGTCCGCCACCGCGCGCGTCAGCGGCAGATTGAACCCGGCCTTGGTGCCGTCGCGATCCATCGAGGTCAGAAGGATCTCGCCCGCACCCTTCGCCACGACCGTCCGGGCGAAGTCGACCGCGTCGATGCCCGTTCCGCGCCGCCCGCCATGGGTGAAGATCTCCCACTTGCCGGGGCTGACGGTCTTGGCGTCGATGGCAACGACGATGCACTGGCTGCCGAACCTGTCGGCCGCCCGCGCCACCACGTCGGGATCCGCGACGGCGGCGGAGTTGAAGGACACCTTGTCCGCCCCCGCCAGCAGGAGATTGCGCACGTCGTCCACCGACCGCACACCGCCGCCCACGGTCAGGGGCATGAAGCAGTGCTCGGCCGTCCGGCGTGCGAGGTCGTACATCGTGCCGCGGTTCTCGTGCGTGGCGTGGATGTCGAGGAAGCAGAGCTCGTCCGCACCGGCGGCGTCATAGGCGATGGCGGCTTCGACCGGATCGCCCGCGTCGATCAGGTCGATGAAGTTGACGCCCTTCACCACGCGGCCGTCGGCCACGTCGAGGCAGGGAATGATGCGGGTCTTCAGCATGGGATGCGGTCTAGCTCCGCGAGAAGCGATATGTCGAGAGCTGGCGGTAGGTCTCGCCCCGTTGCAGCAGGATCGACGGGAAAGCCTCGTGATGCGGCGCGTCGGGCCAGTGCTGCGGCTCGATGGCGAGGCCGACCGGGCTTCCGGCATAGAGCTGAAGTCCCGGCGCATCCGTCTCGATCTCGAGGACGAGGCCGCTGTCGGCGACAAGCCGGACGGCGGGGGCATCGGAAAGGCAGAAGTTGTGGTCGATCTCGTGCGACGGCTCTTTTGCCTTGCGCAAGTCGAAGATCGTGCCGTCGACGGAGGCGATATCTCCGGTCGGAATTTTGTCCGCGTCTATCGGGAGATAGCGGTCGGCGCTCACCTCAATCCGCTGTCCCTCGCGGCCCGTCCGGTTCAGCGACCAGTAGGGATGAAGGGCGAGGTTAACCAGCGTCGGCGCGTCGGTCACCGCCTCGAAGGCCACCGAGAAGCCCTGCGGCACCAGCCCATAGCGCACCGAGAGGCGGCGGTTGCCAGGGAAGTCGTCGGCGCCGTCGGCGATGGAAAGCGACAGCTCCAGCGTGTCCTCCGTCTCGCGCGTCACCTCCCAGGTCTTGGTGTTCACGCCCTTGGCGCCGGAGTGGCAGATCGTGCGCCCGTTCTCGTTCGGGACAAGCTTGTGAACCGTGCCGCCGACCGGGGCCTCCGCGCGGGCGAGGCGGTTCGCGACAGGGCCCACGACCGCGCCGTAGTTCTTCTTGGCGCCGAGCGCGTCTTCGACGGTCTCGCAGCGCGCGAGATGCCCGCCTTCGCCGCCGATCCGTACGTCGTTCAGACGCGCGCCGATGGTCCAGATCTCGAGGCCGACGTCGTCTTCGCCGAGGGTGAGAATGCGGTTCTGGGTCATGCGGCTTGCTCCGGGAAGAGGGTGGCGAGGGCGTGGGGGGCCACGACGCCTCGCTCGGTGATGAGAGAGGTAACGAGGCGGGCGGGAGTGACATCGAAGGCCGGGTTGCCGACCGGGGCCTCGGTGACGCGCAGGCGCGAGAGAGCGCCGTCGGCGTCGGTGCCCTGGATCTGGGAGACTTCCGATCCGGCGCGTTCCTCGATCGGGATGGATGACCCGTCCGTCATCGTCCAGTCGATGGTGGGCGAGGGCAGGGCGACGTAGAACGGCACGCCGTTGTCCTGGGCGGCGAGCGCCTTGAGGTAGGTGCCGATCTTGTTGCAGACGTCGCCGCCCGCCGTGGTCCGGTCGGTGCCGACGACGACCATGTCGACGAGGCCGTGCTGCATCAGGTGGCCGCCCGCGTTGTCGGTGACATAGGTGTGGGGGATGCCGTGAGCGCCAAGTTCCCAGGCGGTCAGCGCGCCCTGGTTGCGGGGGCGCGTCTCGTCGACCCAGACGTGAAGGGGGATGCCTGCGTCATGCGCCTGGTAGAGCGGCGAAGTCGCGGTGCCCCAGTCGACGGTGGCGAGCCAGCCGGCGTTGCAGTGGGTCAGGACGTGCATCTGCGCGGCGATGCCGAAGGCCGCCGTCGCACCGATCAGGGGCGCGCCCCGGACCCACATGTCGCGGATCGCGGTCTCGAAGTCCTGGAGCGTGTCGAGAGGCACGACGCGAAACTGGTGCGGCAGGCAGCGCTGGTCGATGATCCTGACCTCGCCGGCCTCGATCCAGATCGAGCGGTAGTGCCTTTCTCCGACCTTCACGCGCCTCTCCCGCTGGCGGTTTCGCACGCGAAACCAATGAATTCTTCGTTAATCCTTAACCAATCATCACGCCATCGCGCGGGCCGCGTCGACCGCGAAATAGGTCAGGATCCCGTCGCAGCCGGCGCGCTTGAAGGCCATCAGGCTTTCCATCATGGCACGGTCGCCGTCGATCCAGCCGTTCAGGGACGCGCCCTTGATCATCGCGTATTCGCCCGAGACCTGGTAGGCGAAGAGCGGCGCCTGGAAGGTCTGCGCGACCCTGCGACAGATGTCGAGATAGGGCATGCCGGGCTTGACCATGACCAAGTCGGCGCCTTCCTTCAGGTCGCGCTCGATCAGGCGCATCGCCTCGTCGGTGTTGCCGGGATCCATCTGGTAGGTCTTCTTGTCGCCCTTCAGCAGACCCGACGCGCCGACCGCATCGCGGAAGGGGCCGTAGAAGGCCGAGGCGTACTTGGCGGCGTAGGACAGGATGCAGGTGTCCTGATGTCCCGCCGCCTCCAGCGCCGTCCGCATGGCGCCGATGCGCCCGTCCATCATGTCGGAGGGCCCGAGGATGTCGGCTCCGGCCTCTGCCTGTGCCACAGCCATCTTCACCAGCGCCTCGACCGACTCGTCGTTCACGATGACGCCGTTCCGCACGATGCCGTCGTGGCCGTTGATGTTGTAGGGATCAAGGGCCACGTCGGTCATCACCGCCATGCCCGGCACCGCGTCCTTGATGGCGCGGGTGGCGCGGTTCGACAGGTTGTCGGGGTTCCAGGCCTCTTCGCAGAGGTCGGTCTTGAGCGACGTGTCGATGTAGGGAAAGAGGCAGATCGCCGGGACGCCGAGATCGTACGCTTCGCGCGCGGCCTCCACGACGCGGTCTATCGTCAGGCGCGCCACGCCGGGCATCGAGGGGATCGGCGTCTCGTCGTCGTCGCCCTCGCGCAGGAAGACGGGCCAGATCAGGTCGTCGACCGAGAGCGTCGTCTCGCGCACGAGCCGTCTCAGCGCGTCGGTGCGCTTGGTGCGGCGGAACCGCGTTGCGGGGTAGGAGCCTGTGACCATGCGCTGCCGCCTTTGTGCCGTAGGGATGGACAATTGCGGTAGCCCTGGTGCCGAGGGTGGTCAAGCCCGGTGGCTTTGCCTAGTGTCCGGCTCGAAGTCAGTGTCGGGGCGCTCTGGACGTGAATCTCTACGATACCGTGTTCGAAGTCATCGATATGCGGTCCTTCTCGAACCTGTGGTACTGGATCGGTCTGGCCGTGCTGTGGTCGTCGGTCAGCCATTGGGTCATCGGGGTTCCCTATGACACCGTGATCCGCGCCCGGCGCGGCAAGACGCAGGACGCGATGCGCGACCTCCACGACCTCGTGCGGGTGAACGTCAACCGCATCCTCTACATCGCCGAGGTGTCGGGAACGCTGATCGCCCTGATCTGGTCGGCGCTTCTGACCATGCTGGGCCTTGCGGCCTTCGTCTATCAGGTGGAGTTTGCGACGGCGGTGTTCCTTCTGGTGGCGCCGATGTCGATCCTGACGCTGATGACGGTCCGCACCGCGCATCTGATCCGCGAGAACGAAGACAGGGGCGAGGCGCTGATACGACGCCTGCTGCGGCACCGGATCGCCACACAGGCGCTCGGCTTCCTGTCGATCTTCGTCACCGCGATGTACGGCATGTACACGAACCTCTACGTGGCGCCCTACAGCGGCTTCTGAGCGGACGCCGTTCCGCCAGTTGACACGGCCCCTGAAGCCGTTACCTCCGCACAACCATGTCCGACCCCCGCCACATCACCGTCAGCGGCGCGCCCGAAGGCTTCGACGCCCGCCTGATCCTCGCCGAGCTGGACGCTCGGGGCGGGGCGGTCGTGCATGTCGCGCGCGACGACAAGCGGATGGCGGCGATGGCCGAGGCGCTGGCCTTCTTCGGGCCGCATATCCCGGTCGTGCGCTTTCCCGGCTGGGACTGCCTGCCTTATGACCGGGTGTCGCCCAATGCCGACATCTCGGCCACGCGGATGGCGACGCTGGCGGGGCTGGTCCACGGGATGCCGTCGCGGTTCGTGCTGCTGACGACGATCAACGCTGCGACACAGAAGATCCCGGCGCGCGAGGTCTTGCGCGAGGCGGCCTTCACGGCGCGCGTCGGCGACCGGGTGAACGAGGCGGCGCTGCGGCAGTTCCTGGTGCGGATGGGCTTCGTTCAGGCGCCGACGGTGACCGAGCCGGGCGACTATGCGATCCGGGGAGGGATCATCGACATCTATCCGCCGGGAGAGGCGGGGCCGGTGCGGCTCGATTTCTTCGGCGACGTGCTGGACGGGGCGCGGCGGTTCGACCCCGAGACGCAGCGCACGACCGACACGCTGAAGCTGGTCGAGCTGGCGCCGGTGTCCGAGATCATCCTCGACGAGCCGTCGATCACGCGCTTCCGGCAGAACTATCGCCTGGAATTCGGCGCGGCGGGCACCGACGACCCGCTCTACGAGGCGGTCAGCGCCGGGCGCAAGCACGCGGGCGTCGAGCACTGGCTGCCGTTCTTCCACGAGCGGCTCGAGACGCTGTTCGACTATCTGCCGGGCGCCACGGTCACGATGGACGACCAGACCGACGCCTTCCGGCTGTCCCGGTGGGAGGGCATCGCCGACCAGTACGACGCGCGGCGCGAGGCGATGACGGCGAAGGGCCGGGTCGACACCGTCTACAAGCCCGCGCCTCCAGGCTCGCTCTACCTCGACGACGCGGGATTCTCGAAGGCTGTGGAGGGTCATCGCGTCCTGCGCTTCAGCGTCCTGCCGCAACCTGTGGGGTTGAACGTCACCGATGCCGGCGGTCGGGTGGGGCGCGATTTCGCGCCGGAACGGCAGCAGGAAAGCATCAGCCTCTTCGGCGCGCTGGCCGCCCATATCGGCGCGAGGCGCAAGCTGGGGCAGGTGATCGTCGCGGGCTATTCGGCAGGCGCGCGCGAACGGCTTCAGCACCTGATGGAGGACGAGGGCGTCGAGGGCGTCCGCCTCATCGAGGATTTCCGCGACGTCCCGGACGGCAGGGG
Organism: Silicimonas algicola; assembly: GCF_003970735.1. Classification (GTDB taxonomy): domain Bacteria; phylum Pseudomonadota; class Alphaproteobacteria; order Rhodobacterales; family Rhodobacteraceae; genus Silicimonas; species Silicimonas algicola. The sequence continues at coordinate 2,265,858 of NZ_CP034588.1, read as the reverse complement.
CGGGATCTTTCTCGCGGTCTGGGCGCTGGAGCATGGGTTCGAGGCTCCGGCCTCAAGCAGCGGAGCGGTAGGCCAGAAGGCCGATGGACTCACGGTCATTGCCGAACAGGACATCCTCGGTGACCGTCTGATCCGCGGCGCGAAGAAGAAAAAGCGGTCCGAGAACTTCCTGACCGAGCACCAGAGCCTGACGCCCGGCGACCTCGTCGTCCACGTCGACCACGGCGTCGGCCGCTACATGGGGCTGGAGGTGGTCGAGGCGCTTGGTGCGCCGCACGAGTGCATTCACCTCGAATATGCGGGCGGCGACCGGCTGTTCCTGCCGGTCGAGAACATCGAGCTTCTGTCGCGCTTCGGGCACGAGGAAGGGCTTCTCGACAAACTGGGCGGCGGCGCCTGGCAGGCGAAGAAGGCCCGGATGAAGGAACGGATCCGGCAGATCGCCGACCGTCTGATCCGCATTGCGGCCGAGCGTTACCTGCGCAAGGCGCCCGTCCTGACGCCGCCCGACGGCATGTGGGACGCCTTCTCGGCGCGCTTCCCCTACCAGGAGACGGACGACCAGCTTCGCGCCATCGACGACACGCTGTCCGACCTGGAAGGCGGCATCCCGATGGACCGGCTGATCTGCGGCGACGTCGGCTTCGGCAAGACCGAGGTCGCCATGCGCGCGGCCTTCGTCGCGGCGATGTCGGGCGTGCAGGTCGCGGTGATCGCGCCAACGACGCTTCTGGCCCGCCAGCACGCGGCGAGCTTCCGCGAGCGCTTCCGTGGCTTTCCGGTCGAGGTGCGTCAACTGTCGCGCTTCGTCAGCGCCAAGGACGCCGAGAAAACGCGCGAGGGGCTGGCGCGGGGCACGGTCGACATCGTCGTCGGCACCCACGCGATCCTGGCGAAGTCGGTGCGGTTCGCCAACCTGGGCCTGTTGATCGTCGACGAGGAGCAGCACTTCGGGGTCAGCCACAAGGAGCGGCTGAAGGCGCTGCGTTCGGACGTCCACGTCCTGACGCTGACCGCGACGCCCATTCCGCGCACGCTTCAGATGTCGCTGACGGGGGTGCGGGATCTCTCGGTCATCGGCACGCCGCCGGTCGACCGGCTGGCGATCCGCACCTATGTCAGCGAGTTCGATACCGTCACCCTGCGCGAGGCGCTTCTGCGCGAGCATTATCGCGGCGGGCAGTCGTTCTTCGTCGTCCCCCGCATCGCCGATCTGCCCGAGATCGAGGCCTGGCTGCGGGACAACGTGCCCGAGGTCACCGTCGTCGTGGCGCACGGCCAGATGGCGGCGGGCGAGCTAGACGACCGGATGAACGCCTTCTACGACGGCAAGTACGACGTGCTTCTGGCCACGACCATCGTGGAATCTGGCCTCGACATCCCGACGGCCAACACGATGATCATCCACCGCGCCGACATGTTCGGTCTGTCGCAGCTCTACCAGATCCGGGGACGCGTGGGCCGGGCCAAGACGCGGGCCTATGCCTATCTCACGACGAAGCCGCGCCAGAAGCTGACGCTTCAGGCCGAGAAGCGGCTGAGGGTGCTGGGCTCGCTCGATTCGCTCGGAGCGGGCTTCGCGCTGGCCTCGCAGGACCTCGACATCCGGGGAGCCGGCAACCTGCTGGGCGAAGAGCAGTCGGGCCACATCAACGAGGTGGGCTATGAACTGTACCAGTCGATGCTGGAAGAGGCGATTTCCAAGATCAAGTCGGGCGAGATCGAGGGGCTGTCCGAGTCGGACGAGCAGTGGGCACCGCAGATCAGCCTGGGCGTGCCGGTTCTGATCCCCGAGGAGTATGTGCCGGACCTCGACGTGCGTCTGGGGCTCTATCGCCGCCTGTCCGGGCTGACGACCAAGGTCGAGCTGGAAGGGTTCGCCGCGGAGTTGATCGACCGTTTCGGTGCGCTGCCGAAGGAGGTCAACACGCTGCTTCTGGTCGTGAGGATCAAGGCCGAGTGCAAGAAGGCCCATATCGCACGCTTCGATACCGGGCCGAAGGGGGCCACGATCCAGTTCCACAACGACAAGTTCCCGAACCCTGCGGGCCTCGTCGCCTTCATCCAGGACCAGAAGGGTCTGGCGAAGGTCAAAGACAACAAGATCATCGTCCGCCGCGACTGGTCGACGACGAAAGAGCGCGTGCAGGGCGCCTTTGCGGTCGTTCGCGACCTGGCGCAACAGGCGCAAGGCTAGGGGCGGAAGACCCTTTTCAAGAGGACCGCCCGCCGGTATTCAGGCCCCGGTGCGCCCGAGTGGCGGAATGGTAGACGCAGCGGACTCAAAATCCGCCGATGGCAACATCATGTCGGTTCGAGTCCGACCTCGGGCACCAGTTTTTCAAGATGTATATATTTTTTATGCACTTGAAGCATTCTGGAGTGTTAGTTCCACCTCTTGGTCGAAGGCGTCCTTGCCGGCCGAGGACCGTTCGTTCGAATCCCCTGCGCTCCGCCACTTGCCCTCGCGAAAGCGTTCTCCCGATCCGGCTGCGGCCGGATTTTTCCGTTGTTTTCGAGGGTTATGCGGGATGGGCTGAGCACCGAGCCCGCCGCTAGGACGCCCGTAAGCGATCTCTCAGGGCCGATATTCTCTGGACCTCATGACTGCGCCAATTTAGTCCAGAGCTCGTAACTGACTGAATATTTGGCATTTTGCATAGAGGAAACCTGAACACTTCGACGCCGGTGGCAGTCAGTGGGTTGGGCCTGAAATCGAACCTTTGCCCGCAGCCTTGTCCCCTCTCGGCAGTTGACATGAGCGTGGTAGGTCACATCCCGATGTGGGATGAGCCTCAAGCGTCGGCTCAACTCCTTTGCGAACGCCCGTCGACAAGAACCTGTTCGAATATTTGCATTGCGGCGCCCTCCACGCAGGATACCGTCAGCCCGAGGCAATCGATGGATAACCAGCCCCGACCGCAACGATGTTTCCTGATCAAGTTGTGAGCAAACGCAATGATGCAGCACGTCTCCAATACGCCGTTGCCGGTCGCCTATCTCGCAGCGCCTGACGCCCTGGAGGACGGACTGCGTCTTGGTGGTGCCGGCGTCTGGCGTTGGAAGATCGACAGCGAGCGGCTGGAATGGACGCGGAACCTCGAAAGTGTTCATGATCTTCCACCGGGCTCTTTTGATGGGACGCTGGCGAGCTTCCAGCGCGACCTGCATCCCGACGATGCCCCCCAAGTCTGGCATGAAATTAAGGCGAGCATCAAAACCGGGGATCCGTATCGTGCAGTTTACCGCACTGCTCCACGCCCGAACGCACCCGAGATCTGGATTGAGACCTGTGGTGGTGTCACCACAGCCACCGATGGTTCCCGGTACTTGACTGGAATCTGCATGGATGTGTCCGAACGTGTTCGAGACGAGCGCCAACTGGAGCGGCGTCTCGCCCAGCAACATGCGGTCGCCAGCTTTGGCTCGTTTGCGCTCAACGAAGAAGACTTTCAGAAAGTGCTGGATGAAGCAGTTCGGGTTGCCGCGGACGTGCTCCAGGCTCCGCTGACGAAGGTGCTCGAGTTCGCCGAGACAGCGGAACATCTTATTCTTCGTGCTGGCATCGGATGGGCAGAAGGCCTCGTGGGGCAGGGGGAGGTTGGGATCGATCTCGAGTCACAGGCGGGCTACACGTTAATGGCAAAAAGCCCGGTGATTGTGAGAGACCTGCAGTCAGAAACACGCTTCAGCGGGCCTCAGCTTCTGCACGACCACGGCGTCCGAAGCGGTGTGTCGGTGGTCATTCCCGGCTCGAACACGCGTCCATTCGGTGTCTTCGGTATCCATGCACGAGTGCTTCGAGACTTTGACCAGACAGACGCAGAGTTCCTCCAGTCTCTGGCCAACATCCTTGCGGGGGCGGCACGGCAGGTGGCGGCTGCGGAGCATCGTATGTTGCTGGTACGCGAAATGGCCCATCGCGCAGGCAACCTCATGCAGCTGGTCAGCAGCATCGCGGGCCAAACCTTTAGCGGGAATCCGGACATAAAAGTTGCCAGGGACTCCTTCAGCGCGCGGTTGAGTGCGCTTGCACGCTCGAACTACGTGGTCTCACAAGGCGGTTGGACATCGACGCGTTTCCTGGAATTGCTTGAAGAAACCCTGAGACCGTTCGAACAGCGCATTGAAATGAAGGGGCGCGACGTTTTGTTGCCGCCTGAGCTTTGTTTCGACCTCGGACTTGTCCTGCACGAACTGGCCACGAACTCGGTGAAGTACGGCACGCTTGGAAAAGATCAGGGCACGGTGAGCGTCTTTTGGTCCTATGCCCGACGTTCGGACGGCACGCGTCTGTTCCAGTTTACCTGGGATGATCCTCATTCGGATTCCGAAGCGCCACCCCAGGGTACAGGGTTCGGCTCGAAGCTCATGAACGCGCTTGTCGAAGGAAAGTGGCGCGGTGCGCTGTCCATAGATCAGGCTCCGAATTTCAGGGTCAAGATGGAGATCCCCGTCCCCCACTGATCAGGCATTCGGAGTCACGGACGCGAGACACAAAAGCCCCATAATGCCACGAACCCAGGCGACGATCGATCTCGGTAAAACTCCCCGAACCGCGCCGTCCCGAAGCGATCTCCCGATCCGGCTGCGGCCGGATTTTCCCCTTGTTTTCGGGGGTTATGCGGGGGGGGGGGGGGTCGAGCACCGGCTCCGGCGCTGGGAGGCCCGAAGGCAGTCTTTCAGGGCCAAAATTCTTCGGACCTGATGGCCGCGTCAGTTTGGTAAATAGATAGCTAAGGCATTGCAATACTTCGGTTTCCTGTCCGGCCTAGATGTGACGTTCGATTTTTAGGGGCGCCCTTTGGTTCAAGACCAGGCTCCAACAGAACTTTGGGTCATATGGTAGAATGCACGAATATGGGTTGCGGCGAAAAGCGGTCATTCTCTGTGGATGGCTCGAAGGTAGATATGGGCGGGAAGCGGTCGTTCGCTGCAGAAGCTAAGGAAACTAGCGCCACGGCCCGAAGTCGACGTTCGCGCCCGTGTTGTCAGCTTCTGCCAAACTCACGGTAAGCGTGAACGGCCGCTATGCGGACTAAGCAGACCTTGAGACGAAGGACCGACAAAAAACTTATCCGGGCTTGTAGCAAAGGATCTGAACCGGGTGGGTTCTTCGCTCTTCAATATTGCGCGCAGCGTTCCGGACGATTTGGGGGGCTTGCTTCCCCAATAGTATGTGCGTGCCGAAAACAGGGGCTTCGCCCTTTTCCGCAAGCTCAATGACTGCGTGATAACCCTTGAGATGCTTTTCACCGATATCCGCGGCCGCGATTTCCGAGAAACCTGCATCTTCCAATGCTGCAATGGTATCGGCGGGGCGCATTAGGTAAGCCCCACTTCCGTCTTCCGACCAGGGAACCGGGTGGTGCGGATCACCGACTTCGCCGAGCCCGTGTTCAGTCAAGGCGAAGAACGCCCCCGGCTTCAGGACCCGGAACGCCTCGCTGAAGAAGGCACTTCGATCCGGGACATTCATCGTGACGTGCTGGGTGTAGCCGCCATCGAACGAGTTGTCGCCATAGGGGAGTTTCTGTCCGTCACCGTGCCGACACGCAACCACATCTTCCATTCCGACAAGCGCGCTCAGCCGGTTGGCCGCATCGACGAACGGGGCCGTGATGTCGATGCCGTCGACGTGGCAATCGAAACGCTTCGCGAAATACCTGGCGGGACCGCCAAGCCCGCAGCCGATGTCCACTAGCTGATCCCCCCTTCGGATCGGCAATACATCCGCCAGCTCCACAGTGGCCGGGAACCCCCTGGCATGGAAATGGTCCACAGGAGCGAGTTGTTCAATGGTAACGGAGCTGGGATCAATACCGGCCACCTCCATCGTTTCCAGGATCAGGGAATAGACGTCTCCCTTGCCCCAGTGATCCGCAATGGCTTGCGCGTCGGTCATCTCCGCCCCCATTTTTTTGTCGGGCATTGATAGCACACTTCCTGCTGTTGCCCGAGGTGGTTTTCTTTCGTCCGCTTGGGGCTCAAAGCAGACGTTCGCCGCACCGCAGAGTGGCTGGCAAGGCCGCTGGGCGACCGGGATCGAGTCGGGCCGCCAGAGGATGGCGGCCCATTTCCTTATAGTTCCACGCCTTCGGAGATCGCCAGTGCGTCTTCGAGCTCCACCCCGAGATAGCGGACAGTGCTGTCCATCTTGGTGTGACCGAGCAGGAGCTGAACAGCCCTGAGGTTGCCAGTCTTCTTGTCGATGTGTGCAACCTTCTTGCGACGCATGGAATGCGTGCCGTAGGACGTGGGGTCCAAGCCTATGGAACTCACCCAGTCCCGCACAAGGCGAGCGTATTGCCGCGTCGAAATGTGGAGACGCTCGTTAAGGCGGCCGGGCCAAAGGTATTCCGAGCCGACCATCAGTGGCTCGTCCATCCATCGCGAGAGCGACTTGCCCGTGCCCTCCGTGATCTCGAAACGAACGGGCCGCTGCGTCTTGCTCTGGATGATTGAGGCCCGCTCTTTGACGCGACTGGAGGCGTAGACGTCCGCCACCTTGAGCTTCACGAGGTCACAACCTCGAAGCTTGCTGTCAAATGCGAGGTTGAAGAGTGCCAGGTCTCTGTGATTGCTGGCGATCTCAAGACGAACACGAATGGCCCAAACGTGCTTGGGCACCAAGGGTCGCTTCTGGCCGACGACGCGGCCCTTTTTCCAGGCGGGTCGGCAGGCTCGAATGACTGGCAGATTTGCAACTGTCATGGCAGTACTCCGATCCGCTACGCCCTGCCGCAACGCCAACCCGACGTTGGCACACAAGATCATACACCGAATGGTACGTTCGCTGCGAAGGTCCGCTTTGAGCCCAAAGCGGTCGTCTTACACTTGCCGATGTTTTAGGATTTCTTCAACTACCTTCCGTTGGCCGTCTCTTATTCTGAGCCTATCTAAGTCTGGAAATGCGCAGTGGTAACTCGCATTCGTTTGTGCCAGCGCGAAAAAAGAAGACACGATCAATTACCTCAGGAAGTAGAGTGAAAGCCACGTAGATTGCATGTTCTCCGTCTTCCTCTGCTGTAAACGTATGAGCCTCGTGATTTGCAATCTCATAGGCCTCTCGCGGCGCGCTCTTCGCGAATTGGTCCATTACGAGTAGATCACCCCCGTTTAGAATAAGCGCACGCACTCTCTCTGGCACCTCCTGTCCCCAGAAAAACCAGAGCAAGCCACAGCCTACCTTCAACACCAAACGGTGTATCAATCCCGCCTTGGTTCCGGGGAAATTGTGGCTTACTTTGACTATGTTGGGGTCGCTGGCTTTGACCTCCGCTTGTTCTTTATTTATATGGTCGAAGCTGACCGGACTACCGGAGTGGATGTTCAACTTGGACCCGCTAGGAGTTTTCCGGTCATCCAGACCAAGAAAACTGGGCGACTGCAGCTGCAGCGCCATTATTGGCGTCACAATACCTTTCGACTGAGAAGGTCTTATCTCCTTGAAGGGCGGAACCTTCCGAGTGATTGTGATGGTCATACCCGGAACGGCACGGGCTATTTTTGACCCGCGACCGCGCTTTTTGTTGCGATACCCACGAGCGTTTCTAGCCTCCTTCCAAAAGTAGCCAAGCAATGGACCCTCAAACTCCGAGTTTATGATCTTCTTACACTCGATGCAGGTAGCATTTCGAAGTTTGATCCGGCCGTTTAATGCTTCTGGGAGCACATGCTCGACACTGCCGTCCGGGTTCTCGCGGCAATACAAGCACACGCCAACTTCGTGGAAGGTGTCATCGAAGTCACCCGGCAAGTTGTACAAATTTGCAGGCACGTAACACTCTTCTCATTTTGAGGTTTTCACATTGAAGTACTACATGCGGTTGCGATTGCAGGCCATAGAAAGCTATCTCCGCTTTCGAGGGGCTATCTGGCGAAACATATCGTGACAGCCGCAACGCGGATGCATGAGTCCGCTTTGTCCGCATAGCCGACCTTCAAGCCCGGCTCGTAGCTGCATCCTGACGCTAACGGCAGCTTCTGGGAAGCCGCGATGCGGCATTCTGCCGTCGACGAACGTCCGGTATGAGCCGGAAGCGGCCCCGGTTGCCTCGGAGGATGGACGGCAGCTCACGGCCGGAATCCGCTCGATAACAGCGCGGCATGAAGCCTGGGGGCTAACCACGCCGCGAACGTCAACTGCGAGCCCGATTTGAAATCGTGCGAGTCTGATGGTCTGCACTTCAGTGCGGTTGACGCGAGGTCCCTTCCAATTGCCAACTGCCAAAAGACGACAACAGAGGCCTGCCAATGCGGGAGTCTCAAGAGCCTGACACCTTCGCCGCACTCGAAAGACGTGAGTGGGCGGATGCGGAAGTGGCGCAATCCTACGCTCGGGTCTTTGCGAAAGCAGCTGACATGGTGGCACCGCATCTTGTCAAAGCGGTCAGGGCCGGACCCGGCGTAAAGGCTCTCGATCTGTGTTGCGGGCACGGCAACGTGACCTCCGGCCTTGTCCAAGCAGGGGCGCTGACGACAGGACTTGATTTCTCGCCTGCCATGCTGTGCTTGGCGCGGGCCGCAGCACCGCAGGCCCGGATTGTCGAAGGCGACGCGATGGCCCTGGACTTCGATGACGCGTCTTTCGATGCGGTGACGATCGGTTTCGGGATGCCGCACGTGCCCGACCCTCCAAGAGTTGTGGCAGAGGCGCGCCGAGTACTGAGGCCAGGTGGCCGACTGGCGTTCTCGGTCTGGTGCGGACCTGACGTTGATACTGCCCTTGGCTACGTTTTTGGTGCCATCGGTCAACACGGCGCCCCGTACATTTCGCTGCCGCCGGGTCCTGGTGCGAATGACTATGCCGATCCAGCGATTGCCTTTCCGGTGCTGGAGGCGGCCGGCTTTACGGACTGCCTCCAATCCACAGTCGCGTCGAAGTGGGAAGTCGACGACCCTGGCGCGCCTTACGACTTCTTCCTGAACGGTACGGCGAGGGGTGGAGCCCTGTTACGCCCGCAACCGCCGGAGAATGCTGCGGCCATACGGGCGGCGGTGGTCGCCAAGGTGTTGGAGAAGCACGGGCGTGGGCCTCAATGGGACGTGCCTATTCCGGCGGTGGTCACTGTCGCCGTCGCGGTTTGACCGCCTGCGCTGGCGAGTTTCCCTCAGCGATTGAAAAGTCACCGGTAGTTCCTTGGATGCAAGGTGTCATGGACTCCTGCGCACAAGCTGAGTCCGACGCGAATGCAGCGATCGTCACTTCGGCCGACCGATCGCACGTTCATGTGGGCGATCAAGCTGCGGCGGGGAAAGGTCGGTTTGTGGAAGTCGCACCGCGTCGACAAGTCGATGCTTCAAAGTCCGCTAAGGGCCGTGAGCAACGCGATCCCGGCTTGGTTGCGAAACACAACGAGTGCAATGCGGCAGACCCTACGAGCTCTGCGTCAGGTTGGCGTCTTCCCGAAGGACTTCTGGAACTGGTCGCGCATGTGCGCCACGCCCGACGTCGTCATGCCGCCATCGGCAACGACCTCGCTTCCTGTCATGTATGATGATTGTGGCGAGGCAAGAAAGGCAACGATGTTTGCAATCTCCTCGGGCTGGGCTTCGCGGCCCATGGGTATCGCATGCCGGTTTGCCTCCACATGGCCAGCAGGGGCCGCGGCGGTGAGCGGGGTCGCAATGATCGAGGGATGAATGGAGTTGACGCGGATACCTTCGTGGACCAACTCAAGGGAGGTTGATTTCGTCAAGCCGCGCACGGCCCATTTGGTGGCCGTGTAGGAGGGATCAAGGTGCGCGACCATACCTGCGGTCGAAGAGACGTTCACGATTGAAGCGAAACGGGATTCCCTGAGCAGCGAACGGCAGTACTTGGTGCCCAGGAACACGCCCATGACGTTGACATCAAACGCTCTTTTCCACTCTTCGACGGACTGGTCTGAGAGGCGCTTCCTAATGATGATGCCGGCGTTGTTGACAAGAATATCGAGACGTCCGAACTCGGCTCCGATGTTTTCAGTCAAGGCAATCCAATCTTCGACTGACGCCACATCGAGTGGATGGAAAGTTGCATGCTTTCCTGATCCTGTAAGTTCGTGCGCGAGGGCCGTTCCCTCTTCTGCGAGGACGTCTGCAACGAGGACGTTGGCGCCCTCGTTCGCGAGACGCCGCACGATGGCCGCTCCTAGTCCACGGCTGCCACCGGTCACGCAGGCCACCAGTCCAGCAAGTTCAATTCCCATGACCAATCCTTTCGTGGCGTCTCCAATTCGCACCGACTTATTGTAGAATCGCGATGCTGGAGTTCATAGGCCTCGGCGTCGGCGGGTGCTCGGGCAAGATGGGTCAGTGCACAGGTCGCTGCCTAGGTTTGCAGCATGGTCGAACTTTGCGTAGTTCTCGTCGATCAGCGAGAACCATGAACTACACAGCCCCTCGGTCCAGCTTAGGTGCTACATGGGGGTCTGGACGCTGAGGAGCGTTCGGATCAGGCCGGACTGGCTGCGCGCACCAGTCTTGTCGAAGATGCGTTGAAGCTGGGTCCGGACGGTGTTGATGCTGACCTCAAGTCGTTCCGAAGTGCTGGCGAGGTCGCACCCGTCGATAATCCGCATCTGGGCCACGAAGATGCAGCACGACGCACGATTGACCGGTCTGACAGGCCGCGCCGCAGCATCGAAGTAAGGTGGCCAAAGGCAGGTATGGGCCGGAAGCGCGCGTCGGCGGTCAGAGTCTCAAACGGCCGCTGTGGGCCGTAAGCCAATTCCTTCCGGAGGTAGGCTCAACAACTCAGCAGGTTCGTTAGCCAAAATGACAAGTTTGTTCTTCCCAGGCCGCCGGAACAGGCTCCAACACCCACGCCAGCGTGACCTCCGGTCCCTGGGTGCCGTCCAGGATCGCCTCGACAATTTTGGGCGAGAGCAGCGTCAGTCGCATAATACGGGTCATGTACGAAGGCGCGATCCCCTCGCGCTCGGCCAGTTCGGCTATCGTTGCGAACTCGCCCGACTCCAGCATGCGCTTCCAGCGGAACGCGCGCGCGAGCGCCTTGACGAGCGTGCTGTCCTTGCGACGCGGCTGAGTCGCGCCCTCGGGTAACTGCATCTCCTTCCGACCACCGTGCTTCACCACGCGGAACGGCACGTGGAGCGTGACGGTACCGGTGATCGGCGACCCGCGTGTCATGCTGCTTCTCCAATACCGCCGACCTGCATCTCTCGCGCGAGCCCGGCGAGGCCGTCCACCCGCAGCCGGACGTTCAGCCCGTCCGTGCCGATATCCACGCGCTCGACCAGCAGCGCCACGAGGCGGGCTTGCTCGGCCGGGAACAGTTCGTCCCAAAGAGGGTCGAGTTGCTGGAGGGATGCGCAGGCGTCAGCCTCGGTGATCTCCTCATCCTGCGAGCGCGCGGCCTTCCACGTCCCCGCCACGATCTCGGGTTGCCGGAACACGGCGCGAAGCTGGTCAATGACCGCGGCCTCGATCTCTCCGGCTGGCACGCGCCCCACAGGGCATGTGCCAGCCCCATACTTCAGTACCGTCTGGCTGACGTAGTAGCGGTAGAGCCTGCCGCCCTTGCGGGTGTGGGTCGGCGAGAAGGCCGCACCGTCTGGCCCGTAGAGCAACCCCTTCAGCAGCGCAGGCGTGTCCGACCAGGTGTTCGCAGCTCGTTTGCGCGGGCTCTCCTTCAGGATGGCGTGGACCCGGTCCCAGGTCGTCTGGTCGACGATGGCGTCATGCTCGCCGGGGAAGCTGTCACCCTTGAACGGCGCCTCGCCGAGATACGTCCGGTTGCTCAGCATCCGGTAGATCGCCTTCTTGTCGATCGGACGTCCGGTGCGGTTGAGGATGCCGCGCTCAGCCGCTTCGCGAGCGAGGATGGTGCCCGACCCGACCTCTATGAAGCGCCGGAAGATCCAGAGCGCCTGCTCGGCGCGTTCGCCATCGTGGGCGAGCTTCCGGCTCTCGACGCGGTAGCCGAAGGGCGGCACGCCATCCATCCAGATGCCTTTGCGGCGGCTGGCGGCGACCTTGTCCCGGATGCGCTCGGCCGTCACCTCGCGCTCGAACTGCGCGAAGGAGAGCAGGATGTTCAGCGTCAGCCGTCCCATCGACGTCGTGGTGTTGAAGGACTGCGTTACGGAGACGAAGGTCACGCCGTTGCGGTCGAAGACCTCGACCAGCCGGGCGAAGTCAGCAAGGGAGCGTGAGAGGCGGTCGATCTTGTAGACCACCACCACGTCGACCAGCCCATCCTCGATGTCCTGCAGGAGCCGCTGCAGCCCTGGGCGGTCGAGGGTCCCTCCCGAGATGCCGCCGTCGTCGTACTGGTCGCGGACCAACACCCAGCCTTCCGAGCGCTGGCTCGCCACGTAGGCCTCGCAGGCATCCCGCTGAGCGTGGAGGGAGTTGAACTCCTGCTCCAGCCCCTCCTCGGAGGACTTCCGGGTGTAGACCGCGCAGCGGAGCTTGCGGAGGATGGTGTCCTGCTTCGTCATGTCCGTTTCCTCCGGTTCTTCAGCCCGAAGAAGGTCCACCCGTTCCACCGTGTCCCGGTGATGGCGCGGGCGATGGCGGAGAGCGACCTGTAGGGCCGGCCCTGCCACTCGAAGCCCTCGGCGGTGACGGTGACCAGCTGCTCGACGCCCTGCCACTCGCGGACGAGTCGCGTGCCGGTGATGGGTCGGTCGTAGTCGGCGCGGATCCGGCTTTTCGTGCGGTCGCCACCGTCGAGCTCCTCGCCCAGTCGTTCGAGGCGCCGGATAGTCTCGGGCTTGAGCCCGCCGTAGGCGAGCTCCTGGATGCGGTAGGCGAGACGGCTTTCGAGGTAGCGGCGGTTGAACGGCGGTGGCTCGCTGTCGAAGAGGTCGCGCCACTGAGACTTGAGATCGGTTGTGGGCGTGGTCTTCAGCGCGGCAAGGCGCGCGGGGATGGGATCGTGGGTCGTCATGCGGTTCTCCTTCGCGGAGTTGCATGACCGCTCTGGTCGGGCGCGTAGTGAAGCGAACTCTCTCCCAACCCGGCAGATACTCCGCTTGACTGCCGGAGCCGGACTAGCCCGCGCGCCAGGATCGCGCAAAGCTCGCGGCGGCGTTCGAGCGGAGAGAGATGGGAGGGGTGCAGCGGGTTCATACACAGCAAAAGCCGTGAACCCATCGTGAATGGGACAACCGCTTGTCATAATCGCCCTAGGGGTGAAATTCCGAGGTGTTATTCTGCCTCAAGGCAATCTCGTGAGGCGCACATGTCCAGACCCCGACACCTCTTTGGTCCGAACCTGAGCCGTGTGATCGATCTGGTCCCGCCCGAAATGGGTCGCGAACTGATTGCCGCGATGCGCGGGGCCGATGGGCCGGTCGTGGATCTGTCGGGCTTGGCTCACGATGCAGACCGACCAGCACTCTCCGAATACCTGTCGGGTCTGGATCAGGAGATCCTCGAGCAGATGGAAGCCGTCTCGCGGCAGGTCGTCGATCTCAGTGACGGCAAAGGGGCGACATCGCTGAACACGGTCGTGACGCGGAAGATGTACAATACCGACATCGAGAGCTTCGAGGACCAACTGGACGATCTGTGCAGGTCGATCTGGGTGTTTGTCAATTTTCCCGACGTGTTCGACGATGCGCGAAGCTTCCATACCGCCCGCCGTTACAGGGAACACGGCAAGCTCTACTCCGCGTTTGAGGTCGCCGATGATGTCCCCCGCGAGGTCACTGCGGATGAAATCGATCTCGACGATCTGTCCGAGCGCATCCGCGCGGCGCTCGATCTGAAGGCGAAAACGAGTGCAACCGCTATCGACCTTCTCGAGACCAAAACGCACCCGCCCTCCGTCATGGTGGCCATCCGGCACGGCGGGGCGCTGTCCAGTATCCAGGACCACCGCGATGACGGGCTCAGGACGACGCTGTATTTCCGTCCAGCCAACGAAGCGATCCTGATCTACACCCCGTCGCTGCGCCGGCTTGAAGTCTGCGCGACCGGGTACACAGTGCGGGAGAAGACTTCGCGTACCTTCGCGGAGGCGGTGCTGGGCCAGGACCTCTCGAAGAAGCCCCTGGCTCAGTGGAACTACAGTCTTGAAAGGTTCAAGAAGTCGTTCTTCCTTCCGCTGCCCGACTTCGACGACGTGGAGATTCTCTCAGCTGCCGTCACGGAGATTGAGATGCGGCCGGGAAACTGGAAGCGCAGAGTGTTGCTTCAGGTCACGGCAGACGACGACATCGAAGACTTCGCCGAGCGCTACATGACGACGGCGCTCGCCGCGGCACGCGTCAGTGGATTCAGCCGCATCAAGGTCGTGACGACGTACAGGCCGAGAGGCGCCAAGGACGCAAAGTCGGAAACACTTGCGCTCTGGGTCAACAGCATCAACGCGTCGAACGTTCAGAACGCGCGGGACCCGAACCTGCGCGATCTTGGGACGCGACTGCTCGCCCATTGGGGCGTGATGGAGGAGCAGCGTCTTCTCCGGCCGGAGGAGACATCAAGGCACTTCGAGTCTCTCCTGTTCCTCTATGACTATCCGGAAGACGAAGTCGAAGGCCGTATCCTCAAGGCGGCTGGCGTCGACATCAATCGCATGCAGTCCGCGAAACTGATCGCAAGGAAGGGGCGTCAGCAGATCGTTCTAGTTGAGGATGACGACGACGTCATCGAGGCGGAACTGGAGACCGACGAGCGTCCCGCTGACCTGTCTGTCACAGGCGAGTTTGGAGAGGACCTGGGGACGGTGAGCGCGTCAGATCACACGGTCTATCTCATCGATCGGGTGTATCTGGCCGAGGTCGTCCTAGACGCGCTCCGGGCCGAGTTGGGAGCGAGGTCGGCGTCCACCGAGACGGATCATATCGCATCTTTTGGAGCGGTGGAGATCGGCGAGCAGCGAATGCCCGTCTACCTGGTGCGGAGCCTGGCAAGTCATCCCAGGCCCGAGCTTCTCGACCTCGAGTTCCGTCGTCGCCATGTCGGAGGGCCAGGACTCGTGCTCGCGACAGGGGACACGAAGATCCCCTATCTGGGCTCATATGCTGTCGTTCAGCTTCGGAAGGTTGTCACTTGCGGCGACGAAGGATTGGTCCTCGAACCCGAGGCTCTGGAACAGGCCTGGCGTTTGGGACAATCGCTGGTCACGGCGTCCGATGCACCGATGATCATTCGCCATGATCACTCGTTCTCGACGCTGCAGGTGCCCGGCCAGCCGCCGTTCAATGTGTTCGGCGAGAAGCAGGCCATCATGTTCGAACGCCTCATCGAAGCATCGAGGTCAGGGGTGCCAGACGTTCGGACCGGAACCTTAATGCAGGGCATGGTCTCGAAATCGCCAATGCTTCTCTTCAGTTCTACCGCCTGGAAGGAGGTCAAGGACCACTATCTGACCCAAGCACGCCCGAAGTCCTGGCGTCTCGGTCCGGCCAGTCCTGACGTGATCTAACCATCATCTAACCTTGACCCGTCTGACGATCTAACCTGCGGCACGCGATCTCAGGGCTCCAACCGACAGGAGCCCTCACATGCCGACTTCTCCCACTCTTACCCGCCACGTCTCAGATCAACTGATGTGCGTTGCGGACACGCGCGACTGGCGCTGCCGCTGCCGAAACCTGCTTGGCAAGCGACGCGGTGACCGCCTCGAGGTCCGTTTCACCCGCGGCCATCAGTACACCATGAGCCTTCCGGTCTCAGTTGTGTGCCGCTGCTGCGGCGGTCTGAACGAGCTTCATCCCGCGCTCGGGCGAAGCTGACCTTCACCCTCAACTCATCCACTCAGAGGCGCGAGACGCCCAACCTGACCCGATGAGAGGCGCGAGACGCCCGGTCGAAAGGCTGGCGTCTCGTGTCCCTTTCCTGGCCCGCGCTTCATGCGCGTCTTCTGGCTCGCTCCACCCGTCTGGATGCTCACCGGGCTTACCAATTGCTCCAATGTCGTGAGAATGGCGGCCTCCCCGCCGGTGATATCGGCACCCTGCTGACGTTTCTTCACGATCCGGGCGACCCCGAGGCGAAGAACCGTATTCTCCGTACCCTCGTCGCGGCCTCAGCCGACTCCGAGATCCCCACCACAATCGTTATCCTCGCCCTCTGGCCGGGGCTGAGCGGCGTGCGTCTGCGTCTCCGACGCGCGACTGGCGACCGGCGGGACAATCTCGATGACGAACTCCTGAGCGAGTTGGCTTTGGCCATTCGAACGCTCGAACTCAGCCGGGTCGAACGCGTCGCCGCAACCTTGCTCATGAACCTCGAGCGTGACCTGCGCCGTCGTTTCGGTGGCGAGGCAAAGGTCACTGCTGGACCTTTTCCGGTCGAGGAGCTCGTCGACGGACTGGGTGCTGCACCGCTCTTCACCTGCGGCAACGGTCAGGCGGCAGGTCGGGCGCTCCTTGCGCGGGACGTGCAGCTCTGCCTCGGTGACGATGCCGACCTTGTCCTTAGGGTGGCGGTCGATGGCGAGACGCAGGCGGAAGCTGCCGCCGCTCTCGGCATCACCCATGACGCGGCGCGCAAGAGGTACCAGCGTGCGATCGCGCGGCTGAAAGAGACGTGGGTGCCGTGACCCTGTCCCATTCGCCCGTGCAGGACGGCTTTTCCCTTCGACGGCTGCGGAATGTCCGCGACCCGGAGAAGGGAAGGACCACATGAACATCTTGCAGGAGGAGGACTTCGACCGCGTCCCCGGGCTCTACAGGCTCTGGGACCTCCAGTTCGTCATCGGCGACGGCCGGGACTGGCAGGTGCGCTACTCGGCTCTGACCGAGGACGGCACCCCGCTTTTCGCGGTCTTCCGGAAAGACGGTTCAGGCGCAACAGAAGGCGCTCTGCAATGACGCCGGTCCGCCTCGACCTGCCCGAGTTCCTGACGCAGGGCGATCTCGAAACGCGTTGGCGGCTGAGCGGTCGGACTCTCGAACGCTGGCGCGCCGATCGCTACGGACCAGCCTGGATCACGCTCGGCGGCTCGATCCGCTACCGGCTGGCGGACGTCGAACGCCACACGCGCGGCACCGAGGGCTGACGCATGGACGCAGCCCCCCACGAGGACGGGCTGCGACAGAAGACGACGGGACGGGCGGCAGGGGATCGCCTTTTTGGTGCTGGGCATACGACATTCGGAGATCGTGCGCTCGAACTCCTCGAGCTAGGTTACGAGCCCTTGCCCCTGGTGCCCGGCCTGAAACGGCCCGCGCCGACCCGATGGACCCAGGTTAGGATCGACACGACCCAGGTCCTGGAGTGGGCGAGGCGCTTTCACAATCACGGCATCGGCCTCAGAACCGGACGCCTCGTCGGCCTCGACATCGACATCCTCGATCCGGAACTGGCTCACGTGATCGGCCATCTTGCCCGTGCCCGGCTCGGCACCACGCTTCTGCGCGTCGGTCTCTGGCCTAAGCGCCTGCTTCTTAATCGAACCGAAACGCCGTTCCCGAAGTGCAGTGCGGGCAAGGTCGAGTGGCTGGGCGCCGGGCAACAGTTCGTGGCCTTCGGCAGGCATCCCGACAGCGGCCGGGACTACTATTGGCCGGACGGTGAGACACCGCTCGGCGTGCCGCTCGAGGACCTGCCGCTCGTCAGCGAAGCGAAGGCGCATGCATTCCTGGCGGAAGCGGAGGCTCTGCAGCCTTCACAGACTGATCAGCGAAAGGCCAGCCGGGCCAAAGGATCCCGACCCGAGCCGGACAAGGGGGCTTCAGGCCCGACCCGTGATGACGATGGCAGGGTCACGGACGGTCGCGACGGATGGCTCAGCACCATCGCCTTCCACGCCGTCCATGACGCTGTAGACGCGGAACAGACCCTCGATGAAGAGGTCCTGACGGGGCGGGTCCGGGAGCGCTTTGCCGAAACGACCGACACGTCGCGTCCGAAGAAAGACGGCGCGTCCTGGTATGCCGAATGTGACGCGCGCGCCAAGGTGCGGGACAAGCTCCGACTTCACAGCGATGGCCATCTTCCCGGCCGCGACGGCGAGCCTGTGGAGGCAGACTACCACCTGCCGACCCTCGACGTGGCGGCCGCGCGGTCGCGCCTAGACGAGGTGCTGGCGGCGTTCTGCGAGCAGGTGGCGGCCTGGCATGTAACGAAGGAGACTGACCCTCCGAAGCTGGCCATCCGCGCCACGGTCGGCCTCGGCAAGTCGCGGGCGGCAAGGACGCACCTGGTGCCGCTGGCGTGCCGGATGCGGGACGCTGGCCTGCCGCACCGTGTGCTTGTATTCACCGCAACCCATGCCCTGGCAGAGGAGACTGCCGCCGCCTGGGCGGCAGAGGGCGCCCGCGTGGCCGTCCTGAGGGGCTACGAGCGCACCGATCCCGAGAGCGGCGAACCTATGTGCCGAGACTTCGAAGCCGTGCAGGCGGCATTCCGGTCGGGTCTTAGCGCACAGTCCAGCATCTGCGCACCCGTGTCAGGTGACCATTGCCCCTTTTTCAGCACCTGTGCCAAGCAGGCCAACCGGCGGGACGTCGCCTCGGCGGACGTTGTGGTGGCGCCCTACGACGCTCTCTTCTCCGGCCTCGCGTTCGAGACCGACGACATCGCGCTCCTGGTGATCGACGAGGCCGTCTGGCCTCGGGCGCTGGAGCACGTCAATGCTGTCTGCGTCGAGGATCTGGCGACTGAACCCGTCTCGGATATTGCTCCAGGCAGCTTCGGGCGAGGACCAGAAGGGGCCATGGCCGATCTGGCGGCCGCCCGACGGAAGCTGAGCACAGCACTGAGCACGCATGGACCAGGCCCCGTCCGCCGCACAGCGCTCTTGGCCGTGGGTCTGACGGTGGAAGACTGTCTCCATTCAGCTCGGCTCGAAGCCTGGCGGAAGCAGGACCCGGGGATCGGGCCGGGCCTTACCATTGCATTGCGGCAGAAGGCGTTCGCCATCGCGGCCCGGAATGCACGCGTGATGTCCTTCGTCTCGATCTGGAGTGAAGTCGCAGCCTTCCTCGACAGCGGCCAGGCAAGCTCCGGAAGGCTTCACATTCGAAAGCCCGACAGCTCCGGACGGCACAAGCTCGACCTGCGGCGGGTGAAGCCCATGCATGAGAGTCTGCGTCACCGGCCAGTGCTTATCTCGACGCTACCCTGCGTGAGGGTCTGACCGGCTCCGTCCTCCGCGGGCTCGACGTTCAGACCATCGAGGCTCGGGCACCAGATCAACATGTTCGGCTCGTGATCGGCAGCTTCGGCAAGTCGATGCTTTGCCCTGAACCGGGCCTCCCTCAAGATGAAGTCCGCAGACGGCAGAACCGGCTCGGGGAATGCATCGGCTATGTGCGCTGGCAGGCCCGACGGCATCGTTGTGGCAGGGTCCTCGTCGTAACCTATCAGGCCGTAGAGGCGGCCTTTACGAACATCCCGAACGTCGAGACGCTGCATTTCAACGCGGTGGCCGGTCTCGACCGGTACAAGGACGTCGCCTGCCTCATCGTCATCGGCCGGCCCCTACCGTCACACATCGAGCTGGAGGCACTGGCCGGCGGCTACTTCGGGGCGACAGGCGCCAGCGGATACACAACCGAACGGACGGGCGTCAGGACTGTCTCCGGTGACGTGCGGGGTGTGCGCGTCATCCGCCATCGAGACGCGACGGCCGAGGATCTCCGTGCCGCCATCTGCGACGACGAGCTCGTCCAGGCCATCGGGCGGGGTCGGGGCGTGAACCGGACCGTGGATAATCCGCTCGAGGTGCACGTGCTTGCGGATGTCGCACCCCCTCTGGCCTACGACAAGGTCACGACTTGGGACGTGGAGGCGCCGGACGTGGTTCAGCGTATGCTGCTGGCGGGCATAGCGGTCGATAGCCCGGCAGATGCAGCGGTGCTGCATCCGCAGATGTTCGAGAGCGTCGAGCAGGCCAAGAAGGCCTTCCAGCGGGCGGTATTTAAGGGACAAAACCCTATGAAAGATACTTATAGGGAAATGTCCCTTAAATCGGCTGCCTATCGCAGGTCTGGGAGGGGCGTGGGCTGGCAGACTGCCTACTGGGTGTCAGACGAACGAGAAGAGATACGTCATGCGCTTGAGGAGACGCTGCGATCGCTCGCGGATTGGCGTCCGCATTGACCGTGCTAGTGCAGCGAAGGTCCGCTTCGAGCCCGAAGCGGGCACTTAGATTGGGTAAAATGCAAATCTCTTAATGGTGCTAAAACAAAGGTATCGGTATGCAAAGGCAATCTTTATGACGTTAGCGTTGCGCAATCGAAGATATCGGCACATTTCCTGAGATTTCGAGGATAAGCTTGCGGCGTATTGTTTCTACAAGGTCGTCTTCATTGGAGGCCGCCAGCACGAACGCGCCAGGCCCGCCGATGATTAATTCTTCGTACTCTGCTTCGATCTCCGGGAAGTCGTGCAACGCATCGCAAAAATAACAATTGATGGGGAGTCCGTTTATCGTGATTCCTGCACCTAGCACTTCGGCTCGAGCGGACTTGAGGGGAGGGCCTGCGTAGCTGACGGAACTGTCGCCGGAGAAATCGATCACCGCGCGTATGCTGCTGAATTCATTGCCTTCAATGAGGCTCTTCCCTGCTAACAGGGCCGTTCCAATAGCGTTTCGGCCGGAAGCACGTCGTGGCGAAGACAAGAGAGCTTCGGCAAAGTTAGCCGCGCTATCTGGCCCGTCAATTTTCGTCCAGTCTACAATGACCTCGGTGCCCTCTGCCCACTCTACATATATCAACGCAATTGAACCGGTTGCAGTCGCGTCAATGGCCGACAGGACGAGAGAGTTTGTGAGCGCCGCCGCATAGCCTTCACGTTGAAAGCGGATCTCCGGCTCGGAGATCGAGCCGGTAGCATCGGCAAGAAGGACTAACTGCAAGCCAACTTCTTCAGCTCCCACAGCTGAAGTGAAAAAAAGAAGCCATGATGCTGACCTGTACATAGTAGCTTATAGCATGAGAACTCGTTTCACGCATACTGTGATAGTTTGCCTACTTCGAAGGCAGCTTTTGTCTGCATAGCAGACCTTGGCGGACCAGAGCGTTGCACAGTGATAGGCTTGCCCAATCCGGACCGAGGTGTCGACAGTCTGGCTGAGGATCTAGCTCGCGCCGGTTGGTTTCTCTCTCGCGACGGCTCTTTTGCAGGCGCTCTTCGCACGTTCTGGAGTTCACTGATGTCTTTTAGCTTTGATCTGTAAGGGGAAATGAGCAGATGCGTATCAACACCAAGGCAGGGATCTCGGCAGCAGTTGTCCTTCACGTCTCCGTTGCAGCGTTCGCGGACACGACCGGCATGTGCCTCAACATGGCTGGAATGACAGACGACCGATGCGCCTGCGCGACGGAGGCTCTGGCTGGCGAGGTCAAAGCGGAAGCGTTGAACCTCTATGACGCTGTGGGGACGCGGTACCTGGAGAAGCTGTCATCGGGCCAAGCGATGGTGGAGGCCTGGGACGGGGCAATTGCAGAGACAGCCTCCGAACGTGGCGTTGACCGACATTCCCTGCTCGAGACCACGAACGACGTCGGCAAGGCGCACAGGACCGCGATCCTGGCTTGTGACTGACCCGAATGCGGCGGCAGCTCTGACGGTATCCAGATACCGCTGCACGTTAGCACAACTTCAGGTGCGTCTATTAAATGTCGTCCCATGTCGCCGACTGTCATTTATTGTCATCATTACAATGGCTTGATGCTCTGATATACTGACCCGGACAGGCAACCTATTTCCCGGGGCGGGGGCATGGCAGCACGGAAACAGCACCACGGCGCGACGACGGTCGAACAACGGCCGGTGGAAAGCCTCATCCCTTACGCGCGGAATGCGCGCACCCACTCCGAGGCGCAGGTGGCGCTGATCGCGGGCTCCATCCGCGAGTTCGGCTTCAACAACCCGGTGCTGGTCGACGGCGAGAACGGCATCATTGCCGGCCACGGGAGGGTACTGGCGGCGCGGAAGCTCGGTCTCAAACAGGTGCCGGTCATCGAGCTGACGCATCTCAGCGAGGCCGAGAAGCGGGCCTACGTCCTCGCCGACAACCGGCTGGCGGAACAGGCCGGCTGGGATCGGGAGCTCCTCGCCCTCGAACTGGGGGACCTCGGCGACCTCGGCATCGACCTGGGCGACCTCGGCTTCGACGGGGCGGAACTCGATGCGCTTCTGATCCATGGTGCGCCAGACCCTCGGGAGGAGGCGACGCCGGAGGTGCCTGCGGTACCTGTCTCGCGCCCGGGCGACCTCTGGGTGCTGGGGCGGCACCGGCTCATCTGCGGCGACGCCACGGACAGGACCACGGTCGAACGGCTTCTGGGTGGCGTGCAGCCTCACCTGCTGGTTTCGGATCCGCCCTATGGCGTCGAGTACGATCCCGACTGGCGCAACCGTGCCGGGGCCTCGGAGACGAAACGTACGGGCAAGGTCCTCAACGACCACAGGGCCGATTGGCGGGAAGCCTGGGCGCTCTTCCCCGGCGAGGTGGCTTACGTCTGGCACGGGGCGCTCCACGCCAGCACGGTGGCCGACAGCCTCCTCGCCTGCGACTTCGAGATCCGGAGCCAGATCATCTGGGCCAAGGAGCGGCACGTGCTCTCGCGGGGGCACTACCACTGGCAGCACGAGCCCTGCTGGTACGCGGTGCGGGGCAAGGGCCACTGGAGCGGGGACAGGACGCAGTCGACCCTCTGGACGATCCCGAGCCGGGACCAGGACGCCGCCACCATCCACGGCACCCCGAAGCCGGTGGAGTGCATGCGCCGGCCGATGCTGAACAACTCCTCGCCGGGCCAGGCGGTCTACGAGCCCTTCTCGGGATCGGGAACAAGCCTCATTGCCGCGGAGACCTGCGGACGGGCCTGCTACGCGGTCGAGCTCGACCCGGGCTATGTCGACGTGGCTGTGAAGCGCTGGCAGGCCTTCACGGGCGAGCACGCGAGGCTGGGACCGGACGGGCGGGCCTTCGATGCCGTGGCGCTCGAGCGGGAGGGGATCGCGGTATGACGCAGTCGAGGCTCATGTCCGGGATCGAGGCAGGCGCAAACGTCGCCGTGGGGTGGTGCATCGCCCTCGGCACGCAGTTGCTCCTTTTCCCCGTCGTGGGGTTGCAGGTGACCGTGGCGCAGAACCTGACCATCAGCGGGGCCTTCACGGCAGTCTCTCTCGCCCGGAGCTATGTCCTGCGGCGTGTCTTCGCAGGCAGTGGCAGGTAAGCACCCTGATGCCTCCAACGCCTATCGCTCTAACCGAAGCACAGGCCGCCGAGATCGAGACCCTCGCGGCGCTGCTGAACCAGGAGCAGATCGCCGATTACCTCGGCGTTTCCCGTCGTACCTTCCAGAACATCCTCGCCCGCGACGAGGACATCGCTGCGCGCTATAAAAGGGGCAAGGCCAAGGCCATCGCACATGTCGCCAACGGGCTTCTTCAGAAGGCCCGCTCGGGCTGCACGACCTCGTCCATCTTCTATCTCAAGACTCAAGGAGGCTGGCGCGAGACCGAGCGGATCGAGCATGCGGTCGCCCGCACCAGCATCGAGGCCATGAGCGACGCGAACTTCGACGAGACCCTGCGCGTCATGAACGCCGTGCTGGACGCGGAGCGCGAGCGGCAGCTCGTGATCGAGCAGACACCGGATGCGGTGGAGATCCAGCGATGAGGGGTCCGAAGCCCAGACCCGCGCGGCCCGCCGGTAAGGACGACACTCACGCGGTCACGCCTGACGCCCTGCCGCGCTGCCCGGCGCACCTGGGGCCTGTCGCCCGCAAGGAATGGCGCAGGCTGGCAGCCCCACTCCACAAGCTCGGCATCCTTACCGTCGCCGACCGCGCCGCCTTCGCGGCTTACTGCCAGGCCTGGGAGCGCTGGGTCGAAGCCGAAGAGCAGTTGCAGAAGACGCCGATGCTCCTGAAGACACCCTCGGGCTACGTCCAGCAGTCGCCCTGGCTCTCGATCGCCAACAAGCAGATGGAGCTGATGGCGCGTTACATGGCGGAGTTGGGTCTTACCCCTTCGGCGCGGCGCAGGGTCATGCCGGAAGGCATCGAGGCCAATGAGCCATTAATCATCTTCAAGACGGTCTACGAATGGGAGGGCAAAGAGATCGACGCTGCTCCAGACAGCCGACGGCCGATGATACGGCTGCCTCCGGGTGCGGAGAATGCGTGAGGTCAGGCGGCTTTGCTGACGTTGCGGGAATACGTTCTGTGCGAGAACATTGCCCGGCTACGACGGCGAACTGCTTCCGACCCAGCCCTCAGGCCCTGGATGCTGGAATAGGCCTGCTGCAGGGCCCGACGCTGCAGGCGGCTCTTCCTCAGGATCCGGATCAGCAGCGCAAAGGCTGCAAAGGCCGCCAGGGGAGACGTCAGTCCAATGAGAACGAAGAGGTCCATCAGTTGTCTTTCATGTTCTGCATAGGGCGGCTTTAGTAGCGCCCACTCATGGCTTCATTGCTTGAACAGAGAACTCGAAAACGACCTGACCCGAACTCGCAGCCGAAGCCGCCGCCATCATGGCCAAGGGGTGAAACCTTCGCGGACAAGTTGTGACGCCGCCCGGCCGGCGAGACGGTTTGCGATGGTGAGGGCCATTGTTGCGCGAGTGGAGGAAGAAGCCGCCGCCGCTTTGACCGGGGGACAGAACTGTCGGTAGGATGAGCCAGTGTATCCTGTTGCGGTACCCGATGGCGCCATGTTGGAAGACCTGTCGGACCGCCTGTTAACGAGAGGTGGCGATGTTTGCCACACATGCGAAGCCGAGGGCTATGAGCCTGCCGGCACTGGAAGCTCCCCAGCCTTCTAGGGACAGTCGACCCAGCCCCGTGAGGCGCCTGTCGGGCTGCGTCGAGATCACCGGACTCGGTGAAGGCGGCCTGAGCCTGGCCCGACTGGACCGCGGGAAGTATCTCGCCGTCGTGACCATCCTCCTGTTCGCCACTCTTCTGCACACCCTTCCGTAGGACCGCTGCGACCCGGAGACGAAGAACAGCGAGGCTGCTTTGGTGACGTACCGGAGGATCAAACGACGATCTTCCAGTAGGAGTCCTTCCGTACGACCTTGTCGTCCCGAAACGAGTAGAAGTCGCAGCCGCGGACGCGAACCTTTTCTCCCTCGAGGGTCGTGCCGCTCAGCAGCCATTTCGACATTCCGGTGTCGCCGCTGACGAAGTTCTCAATTTCACCGTAGTGGACGTCCGGCGTAGTCTCGAAGCGCGTCAGAAGTCCGCGGCGAACCTGGTCGCGTCCCACGTAGCGGCTGCCGTGAGGGGCCGTTCCACGGGGGAGGTCCAGACTACAGCCTTCGGCGAAGAACGCCATGATGGCGTCGATATCGTGGTTGTTGAACGCTTCCGCGAGGCCATCGAGAACCTCCATCAGTCTCTGCTGGTCAGCCATTGATCCACCTCATGTGTCTCGAACGATCTGTGGTGCTGGCGCCAGGTCGCCCTCGCGCATCTAATCCCTGAACGCACCGAAGGGCTACCGGTCCGATCTTCTCGCAAGTTCGACAAAGCGCTACGCGATTGCCGCCTGTTGAGCGATGTACAGACCTGCGCAACCAACGTCAGGCAGGTTTGTACATGGACAGAGAGACTGCCCCATCCCCGAAGTTCGTCGCCTACGAGCGGGTCTCGACCGCCAGGCAAGGCAGGTCGGGTCTCGGGCTGGAAGCACAGCGGAAGGCTATCGGCGACTTCGCGGCATCGCGAGCGGCAGACGTCCTCGCGCGGTTCACCGAGGTCGAGAGCGGGCGGAAGAACGAGCGGCCTGAACTTGCCAAGGCGTTGACCCTTGCCAAGCTCACCGGCGCAACGTTGGTCATTGCCAAGCTCGACCGGCTCTCCCGCAACGCAGCCTTCCTGCTCACTCTAAGGGACAGCGGAGTCCGGTTCCTCGCCTGTGACATGCCGGAGGCCAACGACCTCACCGTGGGCATCATGGCGCTCGTGGCGCAACAGGAGCGGGAGGCCATCTCCCGGCGCACCAAGGAGGCACTGGCGGCCGCGAAGGCCCGCGGAGTGAAGCTAGGCAACCCGAACGGAGCCGCGGCTCTGAGGCGGGCTGGCAAGGGCGGCGAGGCGCTCAGGGAGGCAGTCTCGCGGAATGCGGACGAGTTTGCTGAGGGTCTGCGTCCGGTGGTCGAGAGCATCTGCGCTCAGGGCACAACGTCCCTACGCGGGATCGCCGGCGAACTGAATGACCGGGGGATGATCACTCGCCGCGACGGACGGTGGCAGGTATCCAACGTCCGGGGCCTCATTGCGAGACTGGCAAGTTAATTACGGTTTCAGCCCTCTGGCGTAGCTCCTCCCGCCGCAGCAGGCGCATCGAGCGAGCGCAAGAACGCTTCGATTTGGCGGCGTTCCGCTTCGTCCAGCTTGATAGGCCGAAGCTCGCTGTGTCCCGCAGGTGCATCGGGCGCTGCAGCATAGTGAGCGATCACCTGGTCTATTGAACCAAACTGCCCTGCGTGCATGTAAGGTGGGCGACCAGTAGCTCCTCGAAGCGACGGCGTCTTGAATGCGCGCAGCATTTCGTGCGTCTCCGGCGCCATGAAGCGAAGCTCGGTGCACTGGCTTGCGCTGGCATCGCTATGGGGACCGAGGCAATTGAACGGGTCCTCACGGACCAGACGCGCTCCCACTTCCCGACCGCGATCCTCCGGCAAGCCCGGGGCGGCGGGCACGCCGGTGTTGTGGAAATGATTGTCGGTCAGAAGGGGGCCGTTGTGGCAGTTGATGCACTGGCCCTCACCAATGAAGACCCGAAGTCCCGCCACCTCGTCCTCGGTCAGAAGGCCTGCGTCAGGAAACTGAGGCGAAGCGACCCATTCATCGAACCGCGTAACAGGCGGATCGATCGTCCGCTCGAAGGCGGCGATTGCCTTGCCAATGTTGGCGAATACGATGTTGACGGCCTGCCGGTCCGCTTCAGCCATGGCGTCCCAGGCCGCCGCAACTGTTGGCTCCGCGACGGGACCGGCATGTGGCGGGAGCGCACTGAGGTCGGGAAGCGGTCCGAAAATTGCCGCGTAGTCGTCGGCGTAGTGTTCCGCCACAAGCCGGGCGTACTGAGTGCGATCACCTCCATGTTCGACTGCGCTCTCCAGCGGACCGAGCGCTTGTGCCCAAAGGCTGTCCTTGCGTCCGTCCCAGAAGAGAAACGGGCTGCGCGCCATCCCGGCGATCGGCATGGTTCGGCGATCCGTCCGCCCGACGCCCTGGGCCAGCGCATGGTCGTCCTGGAACTGCCGGTCCGGCAGGTGGCACGTGGCGCAGGCGATTTCGCCGGTCGAACTGAAGCGGGTCTCAAAGAAGAACTCCCGGCCGAGTTTTGCGGCGCGTGGATCTTCTGCGACGCGGTTGGAAGGATCGGGCGCGACGGGAGGCAAGGTGTCGAGGGAGAGGGAGCGGACCAGCGCCAGGTCCGCTTCGCTCCAGCCCGACCCCATTTGGGCAGGCAGTCCGACCGCAAGCGTCCCGGCGGCGGCTGCGACCAGCGGGAGGGCAAAAAGAACCTGGCGCATCCCAACCACCTCAGAGCACCAGGTTGAAGGTTATGGTGTCCGCGCCCATCGGGCCGTCGATCGAGAGGTCGATCTCCCACCATCCAGGCATGTTGAACTTCATGCCCTCGATCAAGAACCGGCCCTGACCAAGTGCCTGCGTGACCGCGGGCGCCGTCGGCAGGCCGTGACCGTGCTGTGGCATACCGCCGTCGACTGTGATGGCGGCCGCCTCGACTGGTTTGCCGCCTGCGTCCGTCAGGGCGACGGTCCAGGAGTGCATGGGGCCGACGGCGGCAGCCTGATCGACAGGCGAGATTGCGGCGATGTAAAGACCCGCGTCCGTTTTCCGTTCGAGCGAAAAGTCGACGTCGTCCGGTACTCCGCGGGAGAAAAGTCCGGCCGCCACGCCCGTGGCGGCAAGGGCGATAGGTAAGCCGAGCAGAAGTGCGCGGCGGGAGGATCGATTGAACATGTCTTTGACTCCAAAAAGGTGTGTGGAGCTGGAAATAGGAGCGATGCGGATGCGGCGCTTGAACGAAACGGCTATTCTGGCGGACAGCAGAGCGGTCGAATCCGAGGTGGAACGCGATTGGTTGCGAAGGTCACGAAAGATGGAAGGATTGTCCTGTGGGAAGGCGCCAGTCTTTGGACCTTCGACGTCCTGCCGGCAGGGGCGGACACACCGAACCGAATGCATGCGCATCACGCATTCCAGATCACGCTCTCCGCAGGAGGAACAGTCGGCATCCGAACGGCCGAGGGCCTGGTGCCGGGTCCGGCGATCCTGATCGCGCCTGACGTGCTCCACGCCATCGAGCCGGAGGGAAGGATCGCGCTCCTCTTCGTCGAGCCGGAGAGCCGGGACGGCGCGGGCCTGCACGAGCTGCTGCGCGGCGCGCCGGTCGCGCGCCTCCCGGAGATGCCCGGTGCCGCGATCGAACTGGCCGGGATCTGGGGCCGGCCGCCTGCGGGCGACGCCGAGCTGGCGCGGCTGGGCCGGCGGCTGTTGGCGGCGGTGCTTGGCCCCGCGAGCGGCGGCCCCGGCGTCGACCCGCGGATTGGCCGGGTGCTCGACCGCCTGACAGACGGGAGCGAGGGCGAGCCGACCGCGGCAGAGGCGGCGGCAATCGCCTGCCTTTCCGAGAGCCGGTTCAGCCATCTTTTCGTCGCTCAGGTCGGGTTGCCGTTCCGGACCTTCCTGCTGTGGCGCCGGCTTATGCGCGCGGTCGAGCAGCAGGCGCGGGGCAAGAGCCTGACGGAGGCCGCGCACGCGGCTGGGTTCGCCGATTCGGCGCATTTCAGCCGGACGTTCCAGCGCATGTTCGGGCTGCCGGCGGCGGCGCTGCGACTTAGCCCGCCGGAAAAATAGCCGTTTCGTTCAAGCGCGGAGTCAGGCGGGCGGCGTAGATCGGCGGCAGACACCAACGGGAGCCCTGCCATGCCGATCGACCGCCGTACTGCCCTTCTGTCCCTCGCCGGCCTCGCGCTGGCGCCGGCTCTCGCCCCCGCCGCCCTCGCCGAGCCGCAGAGGCCCGCCGGCGCTCCGGTCTCCGGCCCGCCGATTGCGATGCTCGTCTATCCGGAGATGACGGCGCTCGACCTGGTCGGGCCGCACCACTTCCTCGGCGCCACCGGCGCACCGATCGAGCTCGTCACTACGCAACGTGACCTGAGGCCGGTCCCCAGCGACCTCGGGCTCGCGATCCAGCCGACGGCGACGCTCGAGACTTGCCCAGAGGACGTGACCCTGCTCTTCGTCCCGGGCGGAACGAGAGGCACGATCGCCGCCGCGCGCGACCCGCGGACGCTTGCCTTCGTCCGTGACCGCGCCTCCCGCGCCCGCTATGTGACCAGCGTCTGCACGGGCTCGCTGGTGCTCGGCGCCGCCGGTGTGCTGCGCGGCAAGCGCGCGACGTCGCACTGGATCGTGCGCGACCTGCTTACTCAGTTCGACGCCATCCCGACCGCGTCCCGTGTCGTCCGCGACGGCAACGTCATCACCGGCGCCGGCGTCTCCGCCGGGCTGGACTTCGGCCTGACGCTGGCGGCGGAACTCGCCGGACAGGACGAGGCCGAGGGCATCCTGCTAGTTTCCGAGTACGACCCGGAGCCGCCGTTCCCGGGCGGATCGCCCGAGACGGCACGCCCGGAGATCCTTGAAGCCCTTCGCGCCGGCGGGCTCTCCCGGTTCGTGGCCGAGGCGCGGACGCTGCGGATCGCCGGGGCATGAGGCATTATGCTCCCGCGCTTCCTTTCCTCGAGGAGCTCCTGCCGTCAATGCGATGGGCTGTCCGACGATGGCCGCTCGCCGTGCCCGCCCTGGGGACGGCCTCGAGGCGACGCAGATTAGGCCCTATCCTCGCCCCGCACTTAGTGAGTGCTCATGTCCCTTGATACCGAATGCCTTTGCGGCACCATCCCGCACGTCGAGATTGGACCGCACGGCTCTGCGCTTGCCGTCTTGAGCGGAGGCCAGGCCTTCATGCGCCGCCCGAGTCCGGAGCGTCTTCGCCGAGACGCGGTCAGGCTGAGGCGCCTGATGCCGAAGGGGCGCGGCTTCACCCTTTTCGGCTATGGTCCGCGGCATTACGCCGAGGCCGGTCTGGACGGCCTCGCGGACAGCTTCGCAGCTATCCTCTCCTGCCGGTCCGGCCCCGTGCAGCTGGTCGGCGTTTCCTACGGCGGGCTCGTCGCGACGCGGATCGCCGCACGCCACCCGAGCCTCGTTTCCGACCTCATCCTGCTCGCCAGCGCGGCGAGCTTTTCCGAGGAAGGTCGGGCCCGCTTGCAAAGACAAATCCAACTCGCCGGTCAGGGCCGTTACGCGGAGCTCCTGTCTGACTTCGGGGGCACTTTTCGCCGGCCGTGGTATAACTGGGTTCTTCGCGCGCGCTTGCGGCTGCGGCACGCAAGGCTGGCTGAAGAGATGAACGCACCCGACGAAATCCTGGCATACCTCGAGGCCGCGGAGGGCGCCGAAGAGACGGACGCCCACGCCAGCCTGAGCCGCATCACGGCGCGGGCGCTGGTGATCGGAGGCGCGCGGGATCAGGTCTTCGGCCAGCGGCTCGCCGACACGGCGAGCGCTATTCCCCATGCACGGCTCCACCTGCTGCCGGACGAGACGCACATGGCCCCAGTCGAGCGGGCGGCGGACTTCCGCCGCGAAATGACAGCTTTCCTCGCGGACTCCGGAAGTACTATGTCTGCCAAGAATCCACCGACAGCTGGTCGCGAGAAATCGCTCGTCAGGAAAGGAACCGCCGATGTCTGACCGCCTGCAGATCGGGGAGCGATCGCTCCTCATCCGTCCCTACGACGCCGCGGGCGATCTCGAGCGATGCATGATCCTCTGGCGCCGAGCCTCGGAGGTGGGCCACCCGTTTCTCGACGCGGCCACGCTGGATGCTGATGGGTCGTTGGTGCGCGAACGGTACATGCCTGCCGCAGACATACGTGTCGCCGAGACCGAGGGAGCGGTTGTCGGCTTCATTGCCCTCTTGCGCAGCTTCATCGGTGGGCTCTTCGTCGATCCGTCGCGGCACGGCCAGGGGATCGGTCGCGCGCTGGTACTGGATGCGCTACGGCGCCACCGGGCGCTCGACGTGGAAGTCTACGAGGCAAACAACGAAACTCGTTCGTTCTACGCCCGGCTTGGCTTCGCGGAGACGGGGCGCCGCGAGCGGGATGATCAAGACCGACCCCTGCCGCTCATTGCGATGCGTCTCGCCGGCTGAAACGGCGCCAGCTGCATCTCTCTACCTCTCAGTGGGCAGTGGCCGAGGCAAGCAGGAGACGGCGGCTGCAGCATGCTTGGAGAAACGCCTCATCACATTCACCCGAGCAGGGTGAGCCCGACGACCACGAAACCAAGCAGGAACGTGGACAGGGAGATGTGCAACAGGCCTGCAGCGGCGCACCTCCAGCGCACATCTCTCTGGTGGTCTGCAGCCGCGAGAGCGACAACGGCGCTGGTCGCGCTCACTCCGGCACCAGGTTAACGACGGCAGCCAAAGGTTCTGCCTTCGTGAGGGCGGATTGCCCGGCAACCAATGGCTCTCCGTCCTAAAGTCAGACCATCTCAACATTCTCCGCGAAACCCTGCACCCGCTCCGCAAAAGTGGACTCTTCATACGCGCCTCGACAGAACGCGGCCGCTGCCATCAACGAGAAGCTGCGTCTGTAAGCATTTGAAACAAATCCTGCAGCCGCCCAGAACCCGCGTAGCCTGCGCCTCAAGCGGTCGCCTTTGCGCCAATCACCAGCGAGTCGCGATAAAGAGAAAAGCGCTCGTCGTCCGGCCGAGCCGCGCAGTCTGACATGAGGATGCGCGCGTCCTTCTTTATTTCTCTTTTCAGTTCCAGACCATCGCAGATCAGCTGCGGAACGCCTTCGCCGCCTAGTGAATCCGCCTCGTCCAGGTTCTCGACGAACCCGTAGGTCAAGTAGCCGCCCATTCCGTCAAGCACATCGCCGGCCTTGAGGTCACGCTTAGCGTAGCAGACGACGTTGGTACGGAGTCCCGTCCAGGGCGCCAGCCTGGCAGTTGAATCAAGCACGGCCTCTGCCACGCAGCGTAGCGCCTCTATGTGCCCCAAGTGGTACGGTCGGTAGAAGAGGTAAAAGGGACCAGGCCCCATGTCAGGTGGGTACCAAGACAGAGTGAATTGCTGGAATTCCTCCGGTGTGTGGCCAATGACGAAAACGCCCCCGACTGGCCTCGCACCCAGCACGTAGTCCACGATTGGGGCGTCGCCTGGCTGCCACATGGCCGTGAAGTCGAAGGCTTCGAAGATATTGTGAATCGAGGCGATGCGCGGTCCGGTCATTCCCGGCCTTGCCACCCTGCCGCCAAGCGCGTTGGCCACTACCGCCATCTCCACGCCAAGCTTTGACCCGTCAGTGTATGAGGCGCACATCTTGTGGTCGAGATTGCGCTTGTCGGCTTCTGGAGCGATCTTTGTGGGGTCGGAGTAAAGATCGTGGAAGCCCTTCATGTTGCCCAGCATTACCGGCTCGAAGCCCCAGAAGACGATTTCGTCCACCAGCGTCTTGATGACCGTGGGCTGGTCTCCGTCCGCGCAGGTGTAAATAAGCCCCGCCGCACGCGCCCTCTGTAGCAGATGCGGACCATACATGAGTTCCGCCTCGTAATTCATCATGACGACGTGGTTGCCCGAAGAGATCGCAGCCTCGGCGTGGCGCGCGCCGCCAATGACCGCGTTCGACGCCTCGATCATGACGTCGGCGTCCTCCATCCCGGCGATCAGTGCGCCGTCCGCGCTAACCGCAACATCGCCAGCCACCTGAGACTCGGCCAACTCCTTCGCACTCTCAACCACTCGATACGACAGGCCAAGCCGCTCCGCGCATTTTAGCGCCTTCTCCAGATTGATGTCGGCAATTCCCGCCAGTTTGAACCCCGGTGTGTGGTGCAATTGATAGGCCAGTCCGTTACCTATCGATCCTATTCCAACGACGCAGACCGCTATGGGGCGCTCAAGTCGTGCGAGGCGCGTCGGGAGAGGAGTAGCATCAGGAACGAGTGAATATGTCATGGCACTCCTAAACATCGCAGTAAGCGGCCGACCCGCTTACTTTTGCGCGAAATTTCAGTAGGATGATACCGGCACAGAGCCCTTTGGCCAGCAATAATTCAGTGTTTGGAGGCACCGTGAAGCTCGGAATCATTGTTGTCTACGTCTTCGGAGATGAGATGCAGCCGATGTTTGACGTGCACATCGACCGGATTCGCTCGCACACGCGGACGCCCTTCCGGATCTTTGCTGCGGCGCATAAACTTCCTCCAGCGCAGCGCGCGCACGTCAACGCCGTGCAGGAAATATCTCTGCCCCACCTGAACGTTCCAGAGGAAGTCCTCAGTAAGGGCACTCGGGCAGAGCATTCTCATTGTCTCGCTCAGTTGGCCGACATCGCGTTTGAAGATGGCTGCACACACGTCATCTCCATGCATCTTGATTCCTTCCCGCTCAAGGACGGCTGGGAAGACGCATTCATCGTCCCGATCGAGTCGGGGGAGGCGGTAGTCACCAGCATCGTGCCTAACGGGTACAGCGCTGGCCTGTGCTGGCGGCGCGACTTCCACCTGGAGCATCGTCCGCCCATGCTGGTCAAACAGAGCGACCGTGCGGGTTCCGAATTCCAAAGTTTTGTGGAGGAGCATCCGAAGTACGATTACGTCGAGACCGGGCTCGGAGTGATTTATACTGCGTGGCGGCTAGGGCTCGGCTGGCGAAGGATTGGCACCGACGAAGAGCGGAAAATATACGGCGGCATCCTGTTCCACATGGTAGGCGCCACTTTCCGTACGTTGGTGGATGTCCAGCCAATCCGAGACACTCCTGCGGCGAGAATCCTCTGGCCTATTGCGCATCATATTGTCCGCTTGCTTCCGAAGCGCGCCGGCCAAAGGGTTCGCAGTCTATTTGTCGACTTTGACCGTACGACACGGGACGGATCACCGAGGAGCAAGGCGGCGGAGAATGCGGCGCTCATGGCCGATCCCGACAGCTATCTTGCGGAGCTTCGGCGCCGATACCGCGGTGAAGAAGTCCTCATTTAAGCGGCGCAAAGCAAGGCCATGATGCGCACGTCAATTCAGGTCGGTCACGGCCGGTGGGGCGACATGCGCCAAGGTGGCTGAAAGAGCTAGGAGCAGCGCGATCTGGACAAAGATGACGAACTTCACAGTATGGACCGGCTCCGCACGTGCGCAGAGACATTGCCGGTCGGAGGTCAGGGGTCTTCAATGGCCGAGGGACCTACGTGAATACGTCGCGATCACCGTATTACTTGAGACGCCCCGACGGGGGGCATGCCTTCCCAAAAAGGAGGAACGGGAAGGAGAGCATCGAGGATCCGAAGTAGAGCAACCACCGAGGTAGAGTTGCGAACGTCGGGCGTGTGGAACCTCCTGTACTATCTTGGCTGCCGAATGCCGGACCGCCGCGGCCGCAAAGGCTCCATGTACGACCTGATCCCGAAAGATGACCGCCGCGGTTGGGCGGAAGGCATCTGGCGCGACAAGACCGAGCTTTGTTCGTCCTACGAGGGCATTGGGCTACTCCGGGAAGCGGCGAAGATACTCGGCCATCAGAGGAGGCCGTCGACCGCATCATCAAGCCGCCGAGGCAGTAACACATGTCAGTGCCTCGCCAACCTCGAACGCCACCGAGGCGGCCAAGGGTTGCTCGCTGGCTAGGATGGGCTGTACGGCGCCCTGGGTAGGATCGATCACCGATAGCGCCCGAATCGAAGACCGTGAGAGTGTTCTTGCGATCAACGAAAATGCGGGGCGCTGCGGCCTGGCCTCGTCTTGAAGGAATTTCGAAGTGGGTCAGCCGGCGAGGCGGAAGTACTCGGCCATGAATATGTGGGCCATGCCGCCGCCGCAGAAGGCGAAGTTCATGTTCGACGTACCGTCGATGCGGCCGCCCGCCACGATCGAGGCACCCCGGATGCCGTCGGCGTTGGCGGTGAACTCGACGTTGTCGGCGGCAATTATCTGGCTGCCGTGCATCTCGAGAGACGACGCGACCTCGACGCCGCCGTAGGACACGAGAATCGCGCCGCCGCCTTCTGCGCAGTTGTCTTTTGCTCCGAGCACGAGGTTATTCGGCGCTGACATGGCCTTGGCGTCCGTCGACCGGGTGATGATGACCGAATCCTGGAACTCGGCGCCGTTCTTGAAGATCATCTTGCAGTCCGCGATGACCACGATGCCCTTGTAGATCCCTCCATTGAACGTCAGCCTGTTGGAGCAGGACGACTTGTAGATGCGGCCGGCCGTGAAGTTCGACGGGCTGACTGTTGTGCCAGTCAGCGTCAGCGGGGTGAAGTTCGTGGTGTAAGACTGCGCATAACGGCTGTCCCGGTCCTGCACGCCTTGGCGGATGAGGTCCAGACGGTCGAGGATCTTGATGAACCAGCGACCTTCGCGCAATGCGTTGGCTAAGCCTTCGTTCTTCTCTTCATCGAGTCCGTTGTTCGGCACGACGAGGTCGTCCGTGTCGGGCATCGACACGATGGTGCCAGCCTCGAAGAAGTTGTTCTGGTTGATCTCGACGTGGCTGTTCGAGTGGATGCAGAAGCCGTTGAAGTAAGAGTTGTTCGACTGGATGTCGACAACGCCCTTCGCCACGAAGCCTTCCTTGAGGCAGGTCGGGAAGAAGGTCTCGAACACGCTCTGACGTGCGACGTCCCACTGGTTGACGCCTACGAGATGCAGAAGGAAAGTGCCGACAGGATTGCCGTTGTCGGAAACGCGACGCGTCTCGACGAGAACAGCGTCGCGGCTGTCCTCATCGACGGTGAAGGTCTTGGTGGCGCGGTCGTATTCGCCGAACTGGATCGCCTCTTCGTCGAGGACCTCGCCATAGACCGAGGCCGGCATGTTGGCCTGCAGGATCTGCATCGCGGTCGCGCGCGATGTCTCCATGTCGTGCATTTCCCGTTCGACGAGCGCGGCGTGCGCTGCGGCGTCGGCGGCGGTCTGAAGCTGGGTGCGCGCCGACATGAGGTTCGACACGTCGATGGCGACGCCCGAAAGCATTCCCACGGCCAGGATGAAGAACAGGTTTATGACCGACATCGCGCCATCCTCGTCCGCGACAGGGGTCGGTATCCGCAACTTTGACATTTCTAGAACTCCTGAACCATTTGGGAGACCACCTGCATGTTTATCGACGCAAGCGAGGTGACGAAGCCCACCGCATCGAGATCGGACGTCGGCAAGGTGACGACCGTCGTGATGAGTCCGTCTTCGGTATTGATGTGAGCGCTGGCATTCGGGCTGATCGTGGAAAGCCGCGACACGATCTGCGCCTCTGCCTCTTCGCGCGTCACCTCGCCGATGGCGAAGGAGCGGTTCGCGTCCTCGGTGACCTGGAGCGCACGCGCCTGGCCGTAGAAGATGAGGGCGCCGTCGGCGATCAGCGTCAGGCAGAACACGAAAAAGGGGATCCACAGGACCGCTTCGACGGAGATTGTCCCGTCTTCGCGGCGGAAACGGCGGAGCGCGCTCAAGATCTGGGACATGTCAACTCTCCACCAGGTGAGACGCGGACACGACGATCTGGATGTCCGAGAAGATGGACAGGATGCCCGTGGCCTGAAGGTCGGAGCCCGGGATCGTGGCGACGATGCTGACGACATTGTCGACGATGGTCGTCTCGACCTCGGCTGCGCTGCTGAGATGGCTGAGGCTGGCGGTCGCGCGATCCTCGGCGGCCTGTTCGATCAGCGCCGGCTCATCCATGTCGCCCAGGTATCCGGTCGAGGCGAGGCGGTTCACGTCCTGGATGATCCGGCGTGCCTGGCTTTGTCCGTTGAACATCAGAGAGACGTCGACGAGGAGCGCGAAGAAGACGCCGTAGATCGGGACCCAGAGGACCCCTTCGACCGTGACTGCGCCCGTATCTTGCCTAAAGAAGCTGTTAATTCGACGTCCCAGACTACCAAGCACACACATCCGAAAACTCCCAGGATTTGCAAGGAATCCCGCGATATCCATGGGTATCAATAGTCTTGAATTGCGTCCGAAGTCTGATCATCCCGGGTTGAAGACGAGGCTTTATCGCGGTCTTTTGAGTAGATTTGTCAGTCCCGTCTGGCTCACCCTCAGCAATCCTAGAGCTTCCTCGATTGTCGCTCTCGCCTGCTCTGTCTGATGATCGTCTGCACAATTCGTCACCAAAATCCCTCGCCGCGAGTCACAGTTTCGCCCACTTGAGGGAGCACTTTCCTCGCGTGTAGTTTTTTGTCAGCTCCTAGCCATGTTGGTGGAGCAGTAACGAGTGAGACAGATATGGCGAGCAATTCGCATCAAATCCCCGATTCCATCTCCTGTGTTCTCTCCGCCCTTGTGCGCCTGGTTCGTTTTGGCCGGAGCAGATCGAGCCTGCACCTGACGTCGTTCACGCAGATCGGGGAAAGAACTTCCAGGAAGGACCCATCGTACTTGCGGCCAGAAGAGCCGAAGCAGGACGATGCGCAATCCCGGCCGCTCGGCAGGCTGCCCTACGCTTTCTGATTCGAGGCGAGGCGGGAGCGATCCTGCGGCCGCAGATAAATATCTCCGTAAACCCAGTAATCAGTAAATGTACGAGGACTGTAATGAGTAAAATCTCCCTAGGAACTATGTTCATCTTTTCAGCCGCGCTGGCTGCCTGTTCGGACAGTCGCTCTCCCGAGCAGTTGACCCGGTCGGAACCACTTCCGGTCAGTGTCGAGGCTCGCCAGGGAATGGGCGTGGCCACTGTCTACTTCGCCTTCGACGGCGTCCAACTCAACCCTCAGGCGCGGTTGCTGCTTGATGCCGAGGCGGCGCGCATGATGAAGAACGCCAGTTCTGACTACGTCATCATCGGACACGCCGACAAGGTTGGATCGCCCGACTACAACCACGACCTCGGCTTGCGCCGGGCCTTGAGCGTTGTGACCTATCTGGTCTCGAAAGGTGTCTCCCGCGAGCGGCTGGTTCAAACGGCCTCATTCGGCGAGCTCTCTC
The DNA here is from genome assembly GCF_003970735.1 of Silicimonas algicola. GTDB lineage: Bacteria > Pseudomonadota > Alphaproteobacteria > Rhodobacterales > Rhodobacteraceae > Silicimonas > Silicimonas algicola. The sequence goes on along the minus strand of NZ_CP034588.1, from coordinate 2,227,934 downwards.
CTGTTGTAGTCGTCGACCAGGCAGAACGCCTCAATCGACGCGTGGTCATCCTGCAGAAGACCCCCTCGGGTTCCGCGAAGGCTTTGGTGCGGGACGAGGGAGAGCGGGCCCGTGACCGTCTGGCAGCGGGCCCTGAGCAGCCCCAGGTCCAGACCCCGCCCACGTCTGGCGGGCCGTCCGATCTCCCTGGTGAGACTGAGACGCCGGACAATGAGACACCGGATCAGTCCGAAACACCCCCGCCGTCGCAGCAGGACCCGGAGAGCAACCCCGGTGAAGGCGAGGACGGTGGCACGGGCGGCGATGAGTCCAGCAGTCCGGCGGAAGAGCCTGGAAACGAACAACCCGGTGCACCCGAAGACGAACAGTCACCCGGGAACGGGAGTGGTGGCCAAGGCAACGGGAGCGGCAACGGGAACGGCGGCCAAGGAAACGGCAACGGGAATGGGAACGGCCTGGGCCGTGGCTCCAATGGAGGCAACCAGTCCGGGACGCATACCGATGCCGGTCGCGGCAACGGCGCGGAGGAAGGCGATCCGGGCAACTCTGGCGGCCGGAACCAGGGCGGCGACAACGACTGACGGGTGGAACGTGCGACGAGGCCGCTTGGCCGGTCTCGTCGTGGCCAGGACCGTGTCGATGTTTAGCGAGAAATCGTGAGGAAGAAATGAATCAAAGGCCGTTTTCACAGACCGACGAGTTTCGGACGCAGACTGCGACCGAGGCGGAGAGCGCCGATCTGGCCAAGAAACTGAACGCTCTTGGCCCCGACGTGGTCAGGGCAAAGCTCGCAGCCTCGTACTTTAAACCTGTCTCGATCGTGGAGACGGAAATTGGAGGCAGAGTGGTGAGTGCTTCCCCAGCCTTCGTAGAGCGTTGGTTGGTGGCGCAGGACGCCCTTGCTCGCCGTCGATCACGGACCAATGACCGGCTTACGTGGCTCGCGGCTGCCGCGGCGATAGTCGGTGCCGTGGCGAGCGTGCTGGGCCTACAAATGTGAACGGGAGTATGCGAGCGAGCTCAAAGCCGCGCACTGAAGGAGAGGGAGTACAGCGCGCCAATGAGCGCAGTCTTAATGCCATAGCCAAAGACCCGCGCGGGCAGCCTTTGACCGCGCTTCCGGTCGAGCGATCGCTTTTGGGCAGGGAACGCGGGGTCGCCGTCAGCTCCGGCGAAACCTCCACCCACGGCGCCGGGTGACCCTTCGTCCGCGACGGCGCTTCGACTTTTGCTGGCCGAAGCTGCTCTTCCCGAGCGCTCCAGTATACCTCCCCGAATTCCATCAAGAGAAGCCGGAGTTGGAGTTTGATCTGCCGTCAGACGTCTTGGGACCTGCCGCATACGCGTCCTGGCATTCGTTGCATGATCGAGGATCTCGGACTTGAGGCCATTTTTCCAAGTCGAAGCCCACAAACCACTTGCATAGAGCATATTAGGGATTACTGGCAGCCAAGATGCCACCTGCAGTATAGAGAGCCGTCAAGGGCGCAAAGAAACTTGCGCCGAAGCTGTGCTCATACTTGGCCTGCACGTAATTGTTGTCGCCGACCGTCCAAAACCTTCGGCCGAAGCCAAGGGTCTCAATTGACCCGTTGCAGCCGTCGTCAATATATAGCAACGTCTGCGGTGGCCATTCATCATCTTCCTTCGGGTAGATCTTGAGGAGTAAGTCCATCCACTCATCGAAGATGTTGCGCCCGCCGGCGTCAGTGTCGTTCATCAGGTAATAGCAGTTGCCTTCGGCTTTGGCGACCTCGATCAAGATGAGCTGCCGGCCTCGGGAGACCGACATTGCTGCGAACTGCGCAGTGTCTGTGGCTGAGGGAGACCTGCTGTCGATGAAGCTCCGAAGCGCTGCAGCTTCGGCGCCGACGACTTCGCCGAGCGGTCCGTACTTCAGGCTTCCGAACAGAGTCTCCGTAGCAAGCTTTGCCGGCAACGGAGCCCGGGTCCCATCTGCCGATCGCGCAACTCTCCCGATGAAGCCGTACAATTCCTCTGGGGAGAGTTTCAAGATTTTCAGCCCACGTACGCCCAATTCAAGGCTACCGTCGCAGCCGTCATCTACAATGCTGAACGGCTCCTCATCACGGAGCTTAAGACCAATGGTGCACCGCATCATGTCTTGGGACGCGGAGTATGAAACAAACACGTTCGGGGACATCAGCGAAACGTAGAAGTCTCCTGCCTCGTTCCGGAAGCGGTCATAGCGGTTGCCAAGGTCACTCTTGATGGTCTCTGGGCTGGCGCGACCGGGTAACGCAGAGCCCGCACCCGCAGGCGACGCTCCGTTATTTGCGGGTGCCATCGGCGGTTCCGTGATCATGGACGTACCATCGGATCCCTTCTCCTGCGCAATGGATGAAGCGTCCAGGCCTCCAGAACGCTCGTCATTGTGATCCTGCACAACCGTGTAGCTGTTCAGACGCGTTGCAAAGCCTTCTTCCAGCATCTCGGGTAGAAGCACCTCAACGAAGCTAAGCGAGTTCACCTCATAGAAGTCGCCTACGGAGTTCACCTGGGAGGAGATGGATTTGGCATGACCTGGATCTGTCGTGGCGAGGCGTGTCAGATAAGCCTCTAGGTCTTCTTCTCTGACATAGAAAACCTCGATTTGCTGACCTCGGACGCGGGCAAGGCTGTAGGCGTACGGGAACCTGTCCTTCGGAAAGTAGCTCATTAGGAGGTAAATGCCGGCGCCGACAGGCCGCATCCGGAATTGTTTCGTATCCTTCTCCGGCTCTACCATTACATAGTACCCGTTCGTAATTTGAAGGGCGACGGGAGGATTGTCACTCCCGATTAGCTCGAGGCGTGTGCCGGCCGCGAACGGATAGGCCGCGTCTTGCTCTGCGACCAATGGCTGTTTTGAGACAAAGCACCCAGCGAGGATAAGGGGAATGATTATGGCGCCCAGGAAGCGTAGGAAAAGACATCCGCGCGACATCATAGCTTGGGCTTCGTGACGGACACTTCAGGCGGCTCCGGCATCTTATAGCGTCCCATGTCGACGAGCCCATACCGGAGAAAAGCATGCTCGGCGTCGCTATGGATCTCGGCGACGAGAGTGGGCCCGCATCGATTATAAAAGTCGGGAGGCGGCTCTTGAGATACTAGCGTTGCCACCTTCAAATACGGGCCATGAATCGGCAAGAACATCGCAGTCCGGCTGTCGAGTTCTGGACCCTCAGATCGGAAGCCAACGCCTATGCTTCCGAGGAAAAACGTAACATAGCAAGTTGAATCCGGATGCAGTGGCTCGAGCTCGAGCAAGTCCTTCGCGTCCAGCTGGCGGAAGTTGACGCCTAGATCGCCGGTCCACACCATCTTGGGGCGCTCAGGGAATCCCTTCACATAGTCTGGCTCTCCGTATTTCTCGACGAGCAACTGAACAAGGTCCTCCTTCACTTTAGCCACATCCTGTCCGGCAATGGGCACTGCAATAAGACGGGCAATCCCTGCAAGGCGCCCCGTCTCCTCCGGGCTCCAGTAAAGCGAGACACGCTTCCACCTGTCCTTGTCGATGAGGACCATGAAATCCTGCATCGGCTTTGGGTTTGTCATTCGGGCGCTGCTCAGGGTCCCGGACCAGCCGACATCGATCTCAGTTCGCGCCAGTTGCTCCGCTTCAGCAATCTCCATGCCCAAACGAAGACCCATGATATCGGCATTCGACAAGTCCGTGGGCGGCTTGACGGGTTCAGGCTCCGGAGCGCGGAAGATCTCGGTCAGGCTCTCTGGGTTTGGACGCAGAACCATGGCCTCCTTAGGGTGATCGTTGTGGTTCACAGCATCTGCACCAAGTGGGCGAGCAGAAAGAACCAGAACGCTTTGTCCGTCATGCTCGAATTTCCATGCGGTACCAATCTGAAGCTGGACCCTGATGAATGGCTGGCCGGAGATGCTTGAGCTAGCGGGCAACACCACAGCGTAATCCGTGGCCGGCGCTGGAAAGACGAAGAGAAGCCGATCTATGCCAGGCGCCAATTGTTTCGCCGGGGTTGCATCGACGAGATGCGTCGTGGGAACCCCAAGGGCTTCGGCGAGCTCGGCATTTGTTGGCGTCTCGGGGAGTTTGTCGATGAAACCGAGCCGCCCAAGGGTGCCGACCGGGTACGTTGGGCGGCGATAGTAAAGACGCCCGAGCCCTGCACCTGCAGGGAATAGGGTGTGGGGCGCTGTCTCGCCGATTGTTACGGTCTGCGCTGAATTCAAAAGCTCCGTCATGTCGTCAGCGCTAAGCACGTCCTTCATGTCGGCCGGCGCATCCGCGAGTGTGAAGAGCACCTTCTCGGGTTCTTCGGGATTCACCAGGTGGTAGGGCGACCCGCCGATGATGCGGATATTGAGCTGCGGACGATTTTGAAAGTCGGTGCCCCAGCCTGTTCTGACGGTTCCGTCGATCGTGAGGAAAGGCGGCCATTCGATGACTTGCTCATAAAGATCCCGGGCGTCGTCTCTGTCCATGGCTATCGTGGTCGGAAAGTTCCGGTAGGTCTCTGACAGGGTCGGGCTGATGAGCCCGTACACAGGCACCGGATGGTTGGAGCAACCGTAGCCGCCACCGCCGTCTTCTATCGGAAAGTATCCACGCCCGAGGTCGTACTCCCGGATCTTCACCGGACAGAAGACCCGGACGTCGAGGTTGTCGACTGGATTGGCTGATGCAAAATTGACGATGAACTCCCTCGCCGCCTTCGCCATATCTTCCCGTACGAAGGGGTTCGAGACGACCCTGTTCATCGCTGTCCCAAAGCTGAACGGGTCCCTTTCTATCCGGCTTTTGATGCTGTCATGGGCGCCCGGGTAGTGTTCTGCAAGGAAGTCCCGCTGTGCGTTCGGCGGAAGAATAGAGAGAGCGAAGAGTGCGGCCTCATCGGTGGCGAGCGCACGCTCTGGGTTCTTGGCGATTGCGCTGATTGCGATGGCCCTGGCTGCGGCTGCCGTCTGTTCATTGGTGTCAAATTCGATCCGCCTCGAGGGCCCTGTTCCGAGAACGATGCGCCCGTCGATACGAAGCAGTCCTGCCTCAAGCTGGCTTTCGGCAACGGAGGCCGTCGAGGACAGGATCATGACCACGGCGCCGGCTGCGAGAACCGAGAGTGATTGTCGATGGCTATTGTTCATCTCATTCTCCAGCCGGCGGACGATGACTGTCTCTCGCTCAATGCGGCCGCCGGCGGCTCGCGAGATGGGCGAGCTTGGAAGGGATCAGTTAAGAGACCGCAGAAGTCCGGGCGATCTGAGACCAAGCTGGGGTGCCTTACAGGCGCCGGGTTCTAACCTCGTGGCGCGCTTGCGATGTCCGGTCATGCTGACCTCCCTGAGTCCGTCCGGTGTCAAAACCTAACAAGGGCACGGGGCGCACGTCGACTTTATAATGTTTCCGTTTGCCGCTGCGGAGCCGTATCACGCTGCTCTGAAGGAGAAAAAATTTGGGGCGGCCCTCAAACCGCGTTAGTCACGCCATGCGTACCTTGCTGTTCGCTGCACCTGCGTGGCCGATCCACATGAAGGTCGGGAAGGATCGATATGCCGGAAGGTGAAAGCATCACGGCCCGCAGCAGTGTGCCTATCTGACGCCAGCATTTTCCGAGGGCATGAGCGCGGTTCAAGTCAGCGGGGGGTTCGCGAATGAGCGAACGCGCATCAGATGACGCGGCGGATGAGCGGCGAGCGGCGCAGGACATCGGTGACGACGAAGGCGATCGTGACCGTTGCCGTCACCGACACGATGAGCGCGGGTCCGTTCGAGAGCCCGAAGGCATCGAGCGCGCGGCTTGTCGCGACGAGGATCGGAGCGTGCAAGATAAAGGCGCCATAGCTGTTGGCGGCAGCGCGCGTGCGGGCCCGGGCGGACACCAATCCCGGGCGCCGGCTCAGGGCGATCAGGCCGGCTATGGCTCCCAGCGCGACGAGAGGCTCCCAGAACGCATAGACGATCGCCGCGAGGGACAGCCCGGTCTCGAACGCCGGATCGTCGGTCGAAAGAAGGGCCATGGGAAGCACAGGAAGGGCTGCGGCTCCGACCGCGAGCGAGAGGAGAATGCCCCGCCTCGGAAGGGCTTCGAGCCAGTCGTTTCGCCCGGCCGTGACGCCAAGCGCGAAGAGCACAACGTAGGACGCGAAATAGCCGAGCTGAAAGCCCAGTACCGTCGCGCCGACGGGTACCGCTTGACGGATCAGGAGCGCGAGCACGCCCGTAACGAGGGCGAGGGCCAGCCAGGAGAGAAAGCCGGGGATAGGGCGCGGCGCGTGCATCGTCCGCGGCAGAAGTGCCAACCCCACGGAGAAGACGAGGAGGGCGGCCGGGAACCACAGCGGGCCAAGGATGAAGGTGCCGTCCATGATCTCCGCAACCGTGCGCCCCCAGATTCTAACAAGCGGCTCCTGCGCGATAGCCACGGTCAGGGGCCCAAGCAAGAAGCCAAATAGGAGGACCGGCAGACCGAGACGCACGGCACGGTCCTTCAGGAACGCGGCGGGCCCCTTCCGGTCGAGAGACCGCGGCGCGAGATAGCCCGACACAAGGAAGAACAGCCCCATGAAGAAGGCCTGGTTCACGGCGGCGAGGAAGGTCAGAGGAACGCTTATTTCCTCCGTCGCCCTGAAGAACCAGCTGCCGCTCGCGCCATAGGTGATTGCCGCGTGATGAAAGATCACGAGACAGGTGAGTCCGACCCTCAGCCGGTCGATCCAGGCAGAACGGGACGCGGCAGCGGATGCCTGACGAACGGTATGACGCTGTAGATCGATGGAGACGTTTGCCACGATGCGGGTCCGATAATGAATGTTCTGGACGCACTACCATGCCATCGGGGCATCCGGCAGAGGCAGCCAGCGTCGGCCTGAAAAAGGCGCCCCCAAGTGTTTACTTGGCCGGGTTCAGCGTGTCGAATCGAGAAAACGGCCAAAGTTGTGGTGTAGCAAGGGCATCCTCCCCGTCGGAAAAATCGGAGCAAGTAGGGCTCTTGCGAGCCAAAGCGAAGCGAACCAACACGGTTTGTGGCAGCCCCAATAAATTCGTAGCCGCCCCGCCGCCCCGCCGCCGGATCGCGGCAGGGCATCTTCTGTCCGCGGTTCGATTTCAGTCGCCACTGATCACGTGGCCCTATTGCAACTTTGATACGCGTTATAATTCAACAGCTTAAAAGGTGGAGAACGTTGGATCCCAGTCCCGTCTCCTCCGCCACTGGCCCTTGAGAAAGCGTTCTCCCCGTCGTCCTCAGGCAAGAATTCTTCGTTTAGCTAAAGGGTTATGCGCGCGGGGCTCAACACTTCCTTGGTGCGAAGATGCCAAAGGGCGTTCTCTCCGGACCGATATTCTCTCGACCTGATGACTGCTCCGATTTGGTGTTCAGCTTGTAAGTCACTTATCAAATTTACTATTTCCAAGTTGGGCCGAACACTTCGATGTCAGTGCATCTTCACCTGTGAAGGCCGCGTCATCACCCAGAGCGAACGCAACTTGCAGACCTCTGACCGCCAGGGTCTCATCGACAGGGATACGGCCGGAACAGTCCGAACGGAGCAGCGGCGCTGAGGTGGGCCGGCAAGGGCGGTCGGGCGCTGCGAGAGACGGTGGCTCGGAACGCAGATGAGTTTGCCGCGGGACTGCGTCCGGTGGTCGAGGCCATCCAGGCGCAGGGCACGATGACCCTGCGAGAGATTGCAGGAGAGCTAAATTCCCGCGGGATGCTGGCGCGGCGGGCGGTGGCAGGAACGTGCAGAACCTGTTGGAACGGTTGGCAAGCTGACGAGAGGCCGTCAGAGCCATGGCGGTTTTGTGCCGTCCAATCTCGGCCGAAGGCAAGATACAGCCCGGTCCGTTCTTGAGTTCGGCGTCAAAGACCCAGAGTGGCTCGTAATACTCGCAACGTTCGGTTCAGCAGGCTTAGCAAGACACGCTAGCCTTTACCCTTCCCATCTTTGCCTTTACCGCCGTCGCCACCTTTGCCCTTGCCGTTGCCGCCACCCTTGCCTTTGCTGCCGCCCTTGCCTTTGTTTCCTTTCGAGCCTGAACCTCCAGCGTCCGTCGCAGGCGCTCCCCCTGATGGTTTGCTTATTGAAGGACTACCGATAGGTCCCCTGTCGCCGGAATTCGGGGCGGAGATGTCGCGCCCGCCGCCAATCACCGCACCGAGGAGCGCGCCAAGTCCGCCTCCTTCAGACTGCGTTCTGGTGGTGCGAAGGACCCGGACCTCCCTTTCCTTTGCGGCGACGCTAGCGGGTGCGACGACGTTGCGGGAAACCGAAGAACGTAACGGGGCAACCGGGGCCGCTCCGTCGCCCGCGAGCCAGAGTTCCACCACCCCTTCCGTGGCGGTCCCCGAACGGTCGGAAAAGTCACGGGGGCGTGCGCCCAGCGCCTCGGCCAGCGCCTCGGCCTGATCGCGGTAGGCCCGCTGATAGTAGCGGACCTGGGTTTGCGAGATCGAGTGGGGGACGTCGGACGCGTCGGTCACGACATAGCCGGACCTCACGATGCGATCCTGCACGTCTTGCATCGTGCCGGCCGGCGCGAGGTTCGGGACGAAGACGCGCAGGTCCATCGGTCTCGCGCGCTTGAAAGCTGGTACCGGCTCCTTTGCCTTCGGCGGTTCCGCCGAAAGGGCGGCGCTGATCAAGGTTGCGGGACCGCCCCTAGATGGCACGGTAGACATGCCCGGCAGCGCCAGGGGGGCGATCTGCGGCGCTTCGACCTCTGCTCGTTGGACGGGCGCCGAGAGGGCGGCGATCCGCGACGGCGCGACGGCCACCGTCCGAACGGCTGCCTCCGCCGAAGCGTCTTCCAGACCCGGGGGCGGCAGGCTCGACCACCGCAACTCGGCCGCCGGGAGTCCAGCCTCAGGCAGCGCTTGGCTTGAAAAAGACGCGGCGTCGGATGCCGTTGCGGACAGGCTGACAGACGGCTCCGAGATCGCGACCGGCGGCTCCGCGTGGACCTGTGGCGAGACCGAGGCCGAGAAGACATGCAGCTGCGGCATGACGTTCAGGCGTTCGGCGATAACGGCGAAGGCGGCAAAGACGCCGACGGCGGCGGAGAGACCCCCGATCACCGGACGCGTGCGGACGAGCGCCGACGGCTGCGCCGACTCCTCAACAAAAGTTGCGTCCGGCGCGGGCGTGTCGTCCATCGCCTGCTCGGACTTCAGAGACAATTCAGAGCGAGGGGCTCTTTTCTGGGCAAGAGCGATCTTGCGGCGCGCGCGCGCGTCCTCCAGCCGCTCTTCGAAGTTCATCCTTTCAAGCACTTTCCGCACATCGGCAGGAAGATCTTCGGGCAGCGATCCCTGCTGTAAGGAACTAGAATATCCCATGTGTCCACCGTGAGACTGCAAGGAAACTGTGCCGCTAGGCTCGGTTCGCCGGGCCGGGTCGGGCCGTGTGTGGCGACATTTACGATTTGAGAACACCGGCAAAGGGATAATGTTCCCCACTGGGCGGTTGTTTCGCTGGCGAAGGTGTCCGCGTCGACGCCTTGGTCACGCCCTCACCGACGAACGTCCCTGCAACCGCGAATGAGCAATCGGGAGAGCTGCGCCCTTTCGTGGCCGGACAATCGACCGCAGGACGAAACGATCCCTCTGCTTGAGTTGCATCCCATCAAGGGTCATGATCCGCTCAGGGCGCAGGTTCGGCCTTGCCGCTCCCGCACAACGGACACAGGAGCAGGAACATTCAATCCATCGTGATCGCTTCCGATCTTTCTGAGCGGTCAGATCGCGCTCTCCAAAGGCGTTTTCTTCTGGCCAGAGAGCCGGGTGCCTGCGCGACTCTGGTGTCTATCGTCGACCACAGCGCTCCGGAGAGCGTGGCGGGGGAACTGGTCGAAAAATGCCATGCCCATCTGGAGCCGTCTGCCGCCAACTTGGCCGGCGATGTTGGCGATCCCATCCCGCGCCAGGTCGATATCGTCATTTCTGTGGGATTCCATCGGGCGGTGGTTAGCAGGCACCGCAGCCGAGGGCTTTTCGATGGAGTGCGACAAACGACTTTGGAGAGTGTCGTGTCCCAGTCGAGAATAACGGTGTTGATGGCGGTATCGCCAGTGCATGCGGAGTATACTCGTGTTTTGGCACCGGTGCCCTTTTCATCGGCCTGTCAGCAGACGGATCTGTGTCCGAATGACCGCTGCTCCGCTACAGAACCGATCGTTCACACGCCAGCCAATGAACCGACCCGATGCCAATTTTCCGTGCATTATTGACCTGAAGACACCGCTGTGACCGAGCAGGAAGCAACTGTAGTCGTGAACGACTTATCGCTCATCATCATCGTGCTGCTCCCGTTCATCGGCGCGCTGTTTCCGGGGCCCATGATCCGCGCCGGGCGAAATTCGTGTGCGATCTTCACCGCACTTCCTACGGCACTTTCCTTGATCATGCTGCTGCTGCTCGCCCCCTCGGTGATGGACGGGCAAGTGATCGCTGTGGAGCTTGCCTGGCTGCCGCAACTCGGGCTCTCGGTCGCGTTCTTCCTCGACGGACTTGGCCTTCTGTTCGCGGTGATGATACTCGGCGTCGGGCTGCTGATCACGCTTTATGCGCGGTTTTACCTTTCGGGCGATGATCCGATGGGCCAGTTCTACACGTTCCTTCTGCTGTTCCAGGGGGCGATGCTCGGCATCGTGCTTTCCGACAACATCCTGCTCTTGCTGGTTTTCTGGGAACTCACGAGCCTCTCGTCATTTCTCCTGATCGGTTACTGGAAGCACCTGCCCGAGGGGCGACAAGGCGCGCGGATGGCGCTTGCTGTGACCGGTGGCGGTGGGCTGGCGATGATCGCCGGAATGCTGATCCTCGGCGAGATCGCCGGGAGCTACAAGCTGACCGACATCCTCTTGCAGGGCGAGGCGATCCGGACTTCGGAATGGTACATGCCGGCGCTGATCCTGATCCTGCTGGGCGCATTCACCAAGTCGGCGCAGTTCCCGTTCCACTTCTGGCTGCCGCACGCGATGGCCGCGCCGACGCCGGTCTCGGCCTATCTGCATTCGGCCACCATGGTAAAGGCGGGCGTGTTCCTGATGGCGCGGATGTGGCCGGTGCTGGCAGGTACCGACGCGTGGTTCTACATCGTCGCGACCACAGGGCTGGTCACCATGGTGCTGGGCGCACTGATCGCGCTGTTCAAGGACGATCTGAAGGCGCTCCTGGCCTTCTCGACGGTCAGTCATCTGGGCCTGATGACGATGCTGCTGGGATTCGGGACACCGATGGCGGCGGTTGTGGCTGTCTTTCACATCATCAACCACCTGACGTTCAAGGCCGCGCTCTTCATGACCGCAGGCATCATCGACCATGAAGCGCATACGCGCGACATCAAGCGACTTGGCGGGCTCAGAACACTCATGCCCGTGACCTTCGTCATCGGTGCGCTCGCGGCGCTGTCGATGGCGGGCATTCCGCTGCTGAACGGCTTTCTGTCCAAGGAACTGATGCTTGAGGAGGCCGCGCACACGACGTGGGCGGGCAGCCCCTACGCGCTGCCCGCGCTCGCCACGTTGGGCGCGCTTTTGTCGGTCGCATATTCTTTCCGTTTCATCGGGCATGTCTTCCTTGGTCCGGTGCGCGCGGACTATCCCCACAAACCGCACGACCCGCCATTCGGCCTGTGGGTCGCGCCCGCCCTGCTGGTCGGGCTAGTCGTCCTGATCGGCCTCCTTCCGCACATCGTCGAGCCGCTCGTGCGTGTTGCGGCGGGCGCGGTGACCGGGGGTGTATTGCCCGAGTTCCATCTCAAGATATGGCACGGGGTCACGCCCGCGCTCTTCATGTCGGCCATCGCGGTTCTGGGCGGGGCGGCCCTGCTGGCGATCCATCATCCGCTTGACCGGGCCTGGATCGCCGCGCGCCGGCCCGAGGCCAAGGCGATCTTCGACAGCGTGGTCGGCGGGGCAACCGGTCTGTCGCAGCGCTTCACGCAACTGACCCATGACGGCGCGATGTCCCGTTACCTGGCGATCTTCGTCGCCTCCACCACTGTACTCGGCTACCTCGCCTGGCGCGGTGGCGGATTGCCTGCGGCCACGCGCGACCTCTTGCCGGTCCCGCCGGTAGTTCTGGTGGGCTGGGTCCTTCTGCTGGTGGCGACGGGATCGGTCGTGCTGATGCATCGCGACCGGTTCCGGGCGCTCGTCGTGATCGGCGTCATCGGCCTGACGGTTTCGGTGGGCTTCGTCTACCTTTCGGCCCCGGACCTGGCCCTGACGCAGATATCGGTCGAGACAGTGACCATCATGCTACTACTGCTGGCGCTCCACTACATGCCCAAGGTGTCGCCGGTCGAAAGTTCTGTCGGGCGGAGGATCAGAGACGGCGTGATCGCTGTCGCGGCCGGGGCAGGAGTGGGTGCCCTTGCCTACATGTTCCTGCTGCGCGATACGCCGTCAATCTCCGAATATCATCTCGCGAATTCCTACGAGGGCGGCGGCGGAACCAACGTCGTGAACGTCATTCTCGTCGATTTCCGCGGTTACGATACCTATGGCGAGATTATCGTCCTGGGGATCGCGGGGCTCATCATCTATGCGGTGATGGAGGCGCTCCTGAACGGTCCGGCCGCGCGCAAATTGCGCAATACCGACTATTCGAGTGACCGCTCCCGGGATCGACATCCTCTGATGATGGTCATCGCGACCCGCGTGATGATGCCGATGGCCATCCTTGTGGGGATCTATATCTTTCTGCGCGGGCACAACCAGCCGGGCGGAGGTTTCGTCGCCGGTCTAGTCGTGTCGATCGCGCTGCTCATGCAATACATGGCGTCGGGCTTCGCCTGGACCCAGAGCCGCCAGCGGATCGAATATCACACGATGATTGGTTGGGGCGTGGTGATCGCCGGCCTGACCGGCGCCGGCGCATGGCTGGGCGGAAAGCCGTTCCTGACCAGCGGCTATGACTATTTCCACTTTCCGCCGATCGAGGAATTCGAACTCGCCACTGCAATGCTGTTCGATCTCGGTGTGTTCCTGGCGGTTCTGGGGGCGGTGATGCTGATGCTCTACAGCCTGTCGCGGATCGCGCACTACGCGGGCGAAACGGTCAATCCGGAACCCATGGACTACGACCCGTCGACGCGGTCACGTATCGTCAAAGAGGAGAAATAGCGTGGAATTCGTCGTGGCCAGTTCCGTCGGAGCACTGACCGCCGCAGGTATCTACCTGATCCTCCGCCTCAGAGCGTTTTCGACAATTCTCGGGCTCGCGCTCCTCTCCTACGCCGTGAACGTCTTTCTGTTCGCATCGGGGCGGCTTGCCATCGACCTGCCGCCGATCCTGTCACCCTATGGCGAGGCTAGCTACACCGACCCGCTGCCCCAGGCGCTTGTCTTGACGGCCATCGTCATCTCCTTCGGCATGACCGCCGTGCTGGTGATGGTCGCGCTCGCGTCATATCTGGAATCCGATGACGACCGAATCGACCTGCCGCAAGCCGAGAAAGACGAGGAAACCGGCCGAGGCGCGACGCAATGAACCACTGGATCATCGCGCCTGTGATCCTGCCGGCGCTGCTGGCACCGGTCCTCGGCTTCGTCATGCGCCATGACATGCCGCTGGCGCGCACAGCTTCGATTGCCGGAACCATCGCGCTGATGGCCATCGCCCTCGGGCTCTTTGTGACGGCTGCGGGCGATCCACAGGTCTATTATCTTGGCGACTGGCCAGCGCCGTTCGGCATCGTCCTCGTGCTCGATCGGCTTTCGGCCCTGATGGTGCTTGTGACCACCATACTGGCGTTGCTGGTCCTCATCCATGCCGTCACGACGGGGTGGGATGCACGGGGCCGGCATTTCCACGCGCTTTTTCAGTTCCAGTTGATGGGAATCACCGGCGCGTTCCTGACCGGCGACATCTTCAATCTTTTCGTGTTCTTCGAGATCCTGCTCATCGCCTCCTACGGGCTGATGGTCCATTCCGGCGGGCGCGACCGGATGCGCGCCGGGCTGCAATACGTGGTCATCAACCTGGCAGGATCGACGCTGTTCCTGTTTGCCCTCGGCGTGCTCTATTCGACCACCGGCACATTGAACATGGCCGATCTCGCGCTGCGCCTGCAGGACATACCCGTGGAGGAGGGCGCGTTGATCCGCGTGGCCGCCATGCTTTTGATGATCGTCTTCGCGTTGAAGGCCGCGCTGTTTCCCGTGCAGTTCTGGCTGCCGGCCACCTATGCCAACGCCCCGGCGCCCGTCGCTGCGCTTTTCGCGATCATGACCAAGGTGGGGGCCTATGCGATTTTGCGCATCCACACGCTCATATTCGGTCCCGGAATCGCGGCAACCGACGGAATGGCCGGAACATGGCTCTTTCCGGCCGCCATTGTCACGATCGCGGTCGGCGCGATTGGCGTGCTCGGTGCGCGGCATCTGATGGCGCTGATTGCCTTCTCGGTCCTGGGATCCATGGGCACACTGATGGTGGCCATCTCGGCCTTCTCGCCCGCCGCGACAACCGCCGCACTGTACTACCTCGTCCATTCCACATTCGCCGCAGCTGCCCTGTTTCTCCTGGCCGATCTGGTGACGGCGCGCCGCGCGGGCGATCGACTTGTCGCCGTGCCGGCAACCTCGCAGAACGGGCTGTTCGCGGCGCTCTTTTTCGCGGCGGCGATCGGCATGGCCGGGATGCCGCCGTTGAGCGGTTTCATCGGAAAGCTGATGGTTCTGGACGCGCTGCGCGAGCCGGGAACCATGGCCTGGGCCTGGAGCGCGGTGTTGATCGGCTCGCTCGTGACCATCGTCGGGTTCGCCCGGGCCGGGAGCACGTTGTTCTGGAAATCCACCGCGCTACTGCCCGCTGCGTCAGGAGGTCCCGTTGTGCAGGCGGAGCCAACCGCCGCCGCCCGACCTGCCGGTGTGGCGGGACTTGCCTCGGTCATGACGACCATTGCGCTGTTGGCCCTGCTGACCATTTTTGCCGGGCCGCTCGTCGGGTATCTCGACGGAACGACCGCGCAGATCTTCGACAGGGATGGGTACGTGACCTCGGTCCTTGGAACGGAGGGGGAGACCTGACATGATTGGCCGCCTCATCCCGCATCCGCTTCTGAGCGTCACCCTGGTCGTCGTCTGGCTGGGCCTAGTCAACACCGTGACACTGGGGAACCTGTTGCTCGGTGCTTTCCTCGGCCTCGTGGTGCCGATGATCACGGCGCCCTACTGGCCCAATCGTCCGAGGCTCCGCCGTCCCCTCGTGGCTGTCAGATACGTCTTGGTCGTGCTCTGGGACATCATCGTGGCCAATGTACAGGTTGCATGGATCATCCTGTTCAAGCGGAACGCGGACTTCCGGTCTCACTGGATTAACATCCCGCTCGACCTCCGATCGCCCGAGGCGATCACGGTGCTCGCCGGCACGATCACGATGACGCCCGGTACCGTTTCCGCCATGCTGGCCGCGGACGGACGTTCCATTCTCGTTCACTGCCTGCATACCGAAGATCCGGACCACGAACGGGATAGGATCAAGCAGCGCTATGAACGGCCGCTTATGGAGGTATTCGAATGATCGCCATTGCCCTGATGATCGCCTACGCCTGTTTCGGACTCGGGCTCCTGTTCTGTCTCTGGCGGATCGCTTTCGGGCCGACACTCTCCGACCGGATCCTCGCGCTCGACACTATGGTGATCAACCTGATCGCTCTGCTGGTCCTCTACGGGATCTGGAAAGGCACGGCGGTCTATTTCGAAGCCTCGATGCTGATCGCCATGGTGGGCTTCGTCTCAACCGTCGCCTATTGCCGCTTCGTTCTGCGCGGCGACATCATCGAATAAGGAGCGACATGTCCGGTATCGTGGAAATCCTGATCTCGGTCTTCATCGTCCTCGGCGGCGTGTTCGGCCTAGTCGGCTCATTCGGGCTGGTAAAGCTGGGCAACACGATACAGCGGCTGCATGGGCCGACCAAGGCGACGACGCTGGGGATCGGATGCGCGCTTATCGCCTCGATGCTCTATTTCTTCTCAAGCAAGGGGTCCGTGTCTTTCCACGAACTCCTGATCACCCTGTTTCTCTTCCTGACTGCACCGATCAGCGCGAATTTTATCGCCAAAGCCTACATCGTCCGCAACATCGAAAGGCATGAGCTTCCAGCATCGGGTGGCGAATACGGATGGTCGGTCTATGACGATCCGCCTGCACTGAACCAGGAGAAAGAGAACGAAGGAGCGCGTCCAGGATCCATTACCTGATGTCCCTAGTACTGCGGGCTTGGTCCTTCCCGGTTGCGTCAGCACCATGCGGGAAATGCGGGAACAGCCCCAGCGCCATTGAATATCGCGACCGGGAGTAGGTTCCAGTCTGGCCGCTAAGCCTCTCCTGCTGCGCGCAAGCTTCATGGCCCGAAGGCTGCCCGCTCGGCGAGATCGTGCCCATCTGACGCGGTCTCCGAAACCGTGCCGTCTGCTCCAGTGCCCGTCGAATAGGCCTGGAGAAGGCATCAGCCAGAAACCGAGCCGCTCGGTTCTAAGTCTGCCGGGGAACACCTCCGGCAGAATCTTAAACGGCCCGATTACGACTATCTCAGCGTTGCATCGAACTCGATGAGGCCCCGACCGTCACTTGTCGAGGGAGCGACGATGATCTTGGCGTTTGCAATTCCGGGCCCAGAGAATTCGATCGACCGCATTAGAAGGTCATCAGCGCCCTGTGTGACAGAATACCCGCTGCTGCCAAGGTTCTCCTCCCAAACCGCGAGCAGTTCGTCGACATCAGCTCGCGTTGAAATGGAGAACATGCGGACTGTCGATCCAATCGCACGATCTGTGACGACCTCCGCATCCTCGGGGAGTGTAAGTTCTTCCGGCATCCAGTCCTGCCCAAGCTCGTCGGCATAAACAACCGCCGTGGCGGCCAGCACGAGCCAGGCTGCGATGAGCACATCCCTGATCTGGAACAGCCGGAAGCCGGCACGCAGTCGTCCCGGGAGGGCCGTTGCAAGAGAAGGATGCGGTGCTTCACACGTCAGGACTGTCATGGCCTTCAAGCTATGGGTCATCGCGATGTGGTCAAGGTCATAGGGCTCTGCGATGGTTCAGACGCTCAGGCTTAGACGGATACCCCTCGTGCCGCCATATCCAGTTCCGTGACGACTTTTCCCCGATTTCATCGAGAGTCGCAGCGGGTTCACCGCGCTCGATCTTCGCTATTGCTTTCGCAGTGGCCCAATTTGGGGGGGCTTTGATCCGGCGGGTCTGCCCAAACTATGGGCTCAAGTCGTCACGATCCCAAGCCCCCAACGCAGAGGATGCTGTCATGGCGTCCATTCGGCCGAGGCGGCCGACACTTTGCTGATCAAGCTCGACCGGTCTGCGGTCGGCTGCCGTCTGCGCCGAGGCGGTCCGCAACTCCTGCAACTCCGCTCGAAGGCGGGGCAGAAACGCAGCCTTAAGCTCTTCCGCTATGGGGTCAGCCGTGCCGATCACCGCAAGAGCAGGACCGGAACCTTGCAGGATCGCATCATCTCGGTCGTCGTCGAACCGATGACGAGGCTGCGGATACGGCTGTGGCCGTAGGCGCCCATGACAAGCATTCCGAAGCCTTCCCCGTCGACCATCTTGCCGAGTTCAGCGTCCGGTTGGCCCGGCACGATACGTGTGTCCGCTTCTATTCCTGCCGCCTTCAACAACGCTTTAGCGTCCGTGAGGTTCTTTCTGGTCTCGGCCGTTTCCGTGCCCACGGTCACGAGGGTGACGGACAGACCGGCAAAGAAAGAGCTGCGCGAGATGTGGTCCACCGCCTTCATTGCGGATCGGCCGCCGTCATAGGCCACGAGCACCGTCTCGATGGGTTTGAAGGCGCGCGCGGCGACGAAGACCGGACGGTGCGCGGCGCGCACGATGCGCTCGAGGTTGGATCCGAGATGCCCTTTGGCGAAATCTGCCGCCTCACCCCGCTTGCCGATGACGATGACGCGGGCATTGTCCTCGACCTCGCCGATGGCCTCGACGATGTCGCCATGCCGCAGGCGCGTGGTGATCTCGGTCACGCCGTCCTGATCCACGATGGCGCGGGCATCCTCGAGGATCGCGCGTCCGCGATGACTGACCAGTTTCGCGCGCTGCGCATCGAGCGCCGCCAGTTCCTCCATCAGCGTCGTCCGCGCCCCGAGCCGGATCGCTCCTGACAGGTCCGTCTTGTCCGGAGCTTCGCGCCGGCCCAGCACATGAATCAGCTCGACGGGCGCTTGCGTCCGCTGCGCGATGCAGGAGGCGAGGTGGCAGACGCTTTCGGAATAGATGGAGCCATCCACCAGGGCGATGATCTTGTCGGTCATGCTGTCTCCTCCTTCAGTGCGCCATCAGCTTGTCCATGGCACCGGGCTTGTCGTGGATGGCCAGCCGGTCGACCAAAGTTTCGGTCGCGTCGTTCATGCCCACCACCTCGACCTCGGCGCCGTCGCGGCGGAACTTGAGGATTGCCATGTCGAGCGCCTGCACCGAACTGATGTCCCAGATGTGTGCCGCGCTCACGTCAATCACCACGCGCTCCGGCGCTTCGCGGAAGTCGAAGGCATCCATGAAGTCCTCGACCGAGCCATAGAAGAGCTGTCCCGCGATGTGGTAGGTCCGCACCCGGCCGTCGTCGCTGATCTCGGAGGTAACGTGGAATAGCTGCGCAATCTTGCCCGCGAAGAAGATGCCCGACAAGAGGACGCCCACCAGCACGCCGATGGCGAGGTTGTGTGTGTAGACCACGGTCACGACCGTCGCGATCATCACGATGGACGACGAGCGCGGGTGGACCGTCAGGTTCTTGATCGACGACCACGAGAAGGTGCCGATCGAGACCATGATCATGATCGCCACGAGGGCGGGCATGGGGATGATGCTGACCAGATCGCCGAGGCCGACGACAAGGATCAGCAGCACGACACCGGCCGTGAAGGATGACAGGCGCCCGCGGCCGCCGGACTTCACATTGATGATCGACTGGCCGATCATGGCACAGCCCGCCATGCCCCCGATGAAGCCGGTCGCTGTGTTGGCAAGACCTTGACCGATGCACTCCTGGTTTCGGTTCGACTTCGTATCGGTCAGGTCGTCGATGATGTTCTGGGTCATGAGGCTTTCGAGAAGCCCCACGACGGCCACGGCGACCGCGTAGGGGACTATGATCACCAGCGTCTCGAGAGTCAGCGGGATATCGGGGAGCAGGAAGATCGGCAATGTATCGGGCAGCGCCCCCATGTCACCCACGTTGCGCACGTCCAGCCCCAGTGCAACCGTCAGGGCCGTCAGAACGACGATGGTCACGAGCGGCGAAGGCACGGCTGTCGTCAGGAAAGGGAACAGGTAGATGATGGCGAGCCCCGCCGCGACCAGCGCATAGGTCAGCCAGGTCACCGCGCGCGGGTCGAGTTCCGGGAGTTGAGCCATGAAGATCAGGATCGCAAGCGCGTTGACGAACCCAGTCATCACCGACTTCGAGACATAGCGCATGACGAAACCGAGCTGCAAAAGCCCTGCGCCGATCTGCAGAAGCCCTGCCAGCACGGTCGCGGCCAGCAGATATTGCAGGCCGTGATCCCGCACCAGCGTGACCATCAGGACGGCGGTTGCGGCCGTGGCGGCCGAGATCATGCCGGGCCGCCCGCCCGTGATCGCAGTGATGACCGCGATGGAAAAGCTCGCGTAGAGGCCAACCTTGGGATCGACCCCGGCGATGATGGAAAAGGCTATGGCTTCGGGGATAAGTGCCAGGGCCACGACAAGCCCGGCCAGCAGGTCGCCGCGAATGTTGCCAAGCCACTGGGCGCGGTAGGCGTCGAGTGAGATCATTGGAATGGTTTCCGATACCGGTCCGGCGCAGGTTGCGCCAGGTCAGTGTGCAAAGGCACCGTGTCCTTGGTTGTCCGGCGGATCGGCGGCCGGAAGAGCCACCCGGAATTGCATCCAGGTCCAGGTTTGTTGCTGTGCGGCCTAAGGACTGTAACCAAGAATGGCAACACGAAAGACCACTCCAGTAGTTCAACTCATGATCTGTGGCTGGATCCTTACCATCGGACGGTCCCGCTGCCTTTGTAAAATTCGGGCTGGGCTCGGGCTCGCCGCGTCGAGAGATTGTAAGTTGCGAACGTGAAGAATCTATTGGCGCGGATTAGTTGCCAGGGCCTACCTGCGCTGCCCGAACCAGGGTTCTTGTCAGCCGAAACAGCTCGGTGAAGGAGACAGACGATTACGAACCGCAAGGACGACAAGGACGACAACAAGTCGGGTTCTGGAACGAAGGACTCCGGCAAGAAGTGGGCAAACTCGCACGGCGGCCGGATCGGCGGCGGGTCATCTTTCGTCCGTGGTCCGATTTCAGTTGCCCTTGAACCAAATGGTCCGATGCATCATTGCCATTGCCTTACAAATCAATAGCTTACCAAGCGGGGAACGTTGGATCTCGATCCCGTCTCCCCCGCCACTGGCCCTCGCGAAATCGATCTCTCGATCCGGCTGCGGCCGAATTTTTTCGTTGGCTTCGAGGGTTATGCGGGTTGGGCTGAGCACTGGCTCCAGCGCCAGGTGGCGCTGAAGCGGTCACTCTGGGCCGATATTCTCCGGACCTCATGACTGCGCGGATTTAGTGAAGAGGCTGCAAGGTACTCGAAAGACGAGAATAGAGGAGGGTCGCCGCCATGCACTTCGATGTCAGGGGCGTTCACCAAGAGCTCCTGAGATGGCTCTGTCAGAGCAATTTAGCAAATCAAGTTCCTCTGAAAAGGCCCATCGAAGAGCTCTCGATGACACATTGACGTGACGCCCCGCATGAAAATAGGGTCCCGTTAATTCCGTTCTAGCCGAAACGTCGATAGTAATTCTCAATCCAGGGGACAGGTCCTAGGTGGAGGTGGGGGAAGGTGCCCCAAAGTGTCATTTCTCTTGTGTCTGAAGGACGCGGCCTGCCGTGAAATGCGACAATTGATGCGCTTGGCAGTGGCAAGGCGGGTTTGGCAAACAGCCCCATCCCGTTTCTGTGACACAGATGGCGTTTGAAACTGACAACCATTCCCTCAGGCCAATAAGATGCATGCGAAACATGAGCGCCAACGAACTCTTGCTCATTGTTCCAAGAATTCATGTTGGCTTCCTTTCTAGCCAAGAACGCATCTAGAACCGAACTCTCACCACTCGTATCGAAGGAAAATATACACGTTCCGGTGATCTTTTCATCACTTCGTGGTTCGGGGCGCCAACTCTCACCCATATTCTGAAAGACAGCGCCCTCAGAGACCTCAAAGAAACGAGAGAGATCGCCGACAACAAGCATGTCCAGGTCGAGGAATAGAACCCGACCAAGATCAGCAATGTCCGGAGAGAACAGGCTCAGCTTGCGCCAGACACCGGGCCGTTTAGCCTCTTCAGGCGTCAAGGCGATGTCGGGTATCGGACGTGCGTCGATCCGCGGGTCCAAACCGCTCGCGTCGTCCGTCAAGCACACAAATTTCAAGTCATTGGGCGTATGAGCAAGACAAGCTCGGAAGAGCATGTTCACATCGAACGCGCCGAAGGCCGTTCCCCATTTGATCGAAAGAACTGTATTTGGCACTCCCATGTCCCCCAGGTATTCTGACGCGAGAAAGCTGTGAATATCAGAACTCTCATGAACTAAGGAGACCCTCTTTGATGGATCTTGTCAAAACATATCGACTTCAGGCGGGCAGGGCGGTTTCACGTAGTCCGCGGGTCTTGGCCCTAGACTTGAGCAGGATTTCGTTGTGCCATGGCTCAGGTCTTCACCAGGCCACACGCGGGCTACTAATCACTCAACGCTGAATGAAAAGTCGGTTGATCAAAGTCGAAGTCAAGTGTCGACGAGGTCGCGCAATTGTCTTGACAGATAGGAATGCGATTCCGCAAATAGAAAGATACAGAGGCTTGATGTCCATTGCAACTCTCCAGGCCAACCTGTATTCGTGCGCCTCGATGGCTCGACGGAGGAACCGCGAAAGCAAGAACCAGCGAGCCTTGTGCATCGGTGGGAAGGTTGCATGGTTTTTCGATAGTGTCCGGAGATAATTTCTTGCGACCACATCCTTAGGTGTAGTCTTAGTCAGCTGGCCTCCCTTATTCGCTGTTAAATGAGAATACTGTCGTACGCCAGGGTCGGGATCATACCACAGCCCGATGTTCTCCGAGCACATCCTGATAGTGAAGTCGGTATCCTCATCGGTGGTAAGAAGTGGATCGAGACAGCCAAGTTCCTGAAATACGTCTTTTCGTATCCAAAAACCCATCTGAAGTCCTGCAATCTTCTTCCGCATCGAGGCGCTATCGGGAATTAGACCACGATCAAGGCCTCTCCTAGAGATGGTCTGGGTCGATCCATCCAACTCAACATGCTCTATTGCACAATAGCCGGCCAAGGACCCATGAAAGCCAGATTTCATGACTCTCAGGCAATAGTTGGGAAGCATTTCATCATCGTCGTCCAGAAAAAAGATGGCATCACCGAAAGCTGAAAAGACACCAAAATTTCTCGCTCCAGATGCGCCCTTTTCATAGCCGTTAGTTATGACTCTAAGGCGAGTATCCGAAATATCTTTCAGCACAGAAATTGCAGGTATGACGGAATGATCGTCCACAACAACGACTTGACCATCCTCCGGACAGGCTAGCAAGGCTGACCGGACCGCTCGCGGAAGCAGCTTTGGTCGGTTGAAAGTGGGGACAACGATACTTACGGACGCCATTGATACAGGTGCGGATAAGGTTTCAGGGGAGTGCCAGTAAGAAGACGCCAAAAATTGGACACCCTTAAGTGCGACGGACGAGACGGAGACACGAAGTCCAACGGCTCCCTATCTCCTATCTCATCAAGAAACCTCGATCGCCACTCTTCTGAAACGGAATCTCGCTGTACTTGAAGAGCTGATGAGGTACCTTGATATTCTGATACTTCAGCGTGGTTCGCCAGTGCCTGAACAAAATCATTTCCGTCAGGTAAAAGATCCTCATAGATGAATGTCTTGGTTGGCATTCCATTCAATGCGGTATAGCTCCTCCAAAAGGAATAGGATCTTTCGATTAAGAAATAAAACCGGCAAATACTTTCAAAACTGTACTCCAAGGGACCTCGCCTGCCTTCACTTGAAGTCCACGCCTTTGCCTGAGAGGCCTTCGTATACGAGATGGCTTGAGCCAAACGATCTCGACGTTCCAATCGGATAAACTGAACGTCATTATATGATGCAATGCGCCGTAGCGGATCCACTTTGTAGAATTGAAAGAAGTCAAGTAGTTGATAAGGGAACACTTTTAGAAGGAAAATATCATTGGGTGTGGACGCCATAGAGATTATTTTGGATATCAAGGTATCCACGTTTGTATTCTGATAGTCCATGTTATTGACTACAGGCGCCAGCCATTCATCGCAATTTCCTAGCGCATTTGTGCTATTTGCCAGATCTCCAAGCCAGTTTGTTCCTGAGCGACCCTCGCTTAGAACAATTGTGCCTCGCATAGGTGCATTCCTTTTCGTTTGCGTTGCGAAAGCAAGTGGATGGAATAGTTGTCCAGGACAAAGCTGCGCGCAGCGTGGCCGAATTACTTCTTGTTGGCTTCTCACCTGATAGGGTTCATGGTCGCTTCTAAAGACATATGGCGAGAATTGCCACCTTTGCGTCCCGGTGCGACGTTCAATTCTTGTTTCCGCCGGTTGTGTGGAGGCCCCTCCAGCATCCGTGCCAACGTCACGTCCGGCCCCTGTGTCCCGTCCAGGATCGCCTCGACAATGTCGGGTGCGAGCAGGGTCAGGCGCAGAGCGCGGGTCATGCAGGATGACGCGATCCCCTCGGCCGCTTCGCGAGCGAGGATGGTGCCGGATCCCACCTCGATGAAGCGCCGGAAGATCCGGAGCGCCTGCCTGACGTGTTCGCCATCTACGATGAGCTTGCGCCTCTCGACCCGCTAGCCGAAGGGCGGGACGCCTCCCATCCAGATGCCCTTGCGGCGGCTGGCGCCCTACTGCGCGTACCAGGCCTGCACGGGCGGATGACTTGCAACGCCACGCGCCACTCCGCCAATACGAGCAAAGGGGTCGAGAACCGTGGTCGGAATGTCGTCGAAAGCGCCGCCTCGCAGAGCCTTGTCCATCATGTAGATCTTCACGTCGGCAACCGCCGGTTGCGTTCCTCCGACGAAAGGGTTCTCGCCAATCAAGTCTTCGATGCCCCTCGCCCAGTGGGGAATGAAGCCGTCTGCAAGGTTCTTGCGTGCGACCTGCCGTTCCGTTGCCTCGGTGATCCGGGAGGTCGCCGAGATGCGGTGTCGCAAATCCTCGCATGCCTCCAGCACAGCGTCGTGCCGTGCCGCATCCCACGGATCGTCGGGATGAAGATGGTGCAACCGCCCAATCAACCTTAGAATAGCGTTGGTTTGGGAAAAAATTCCACGTTCGGGAAATTCCAGCACAGGCAAGGATCCAAACGGCAGATCAGCCTTAATGCGGGCCAAGTCGTCACGAGTTAGACGCTCATCGTCAAACGGCACCCCCGCAATCACCAGCGCAAGCCTCACTTCCTCGCCGCGGCTCCCGGCAAAATCGAAATAGCGGACGATCGGATCGGGCATAGTGTTACTCTCTCGTTGGCGCTCGCGACGGTTGGCGTCGTCGCGTAGATGCGATGCGGATCGCGATGACCTATACTGGTCATGCGACTTCGTCGATGACTCTCGATGTGCAGAGAGCGGCAGCTCGTCCGCAGAGCGGAGTTAGAGGGCATCCGGCGCGTGTCGACCGCCCGGCAAGGCCAGTCGGGGCTTGGGCTTGAAACGCAACGGAAGGCCATCGGCGGGCGGTGGCAGGTGTCGCATGTGCGCGACCTCATGGCCCGACTGGCAAGTTGACGACCTGCTGCCAGAACAGCCCTTCATGCCTGTCGCAGCGCCAGCAGGGGGAATGTAGGCAAATCCGGAGCCAGGTGCCCGGCCGTCGGCGTTATGGGGCTCGTGCCGCTACGAGCTGTTGAATGTTCGCGAGTTCTCTATTATGGCGGACGCGCGCGCTAGGCGGCCCCAATCCTATCTGACGGAAGACATCATGAGAAAGCCCAAGGACGACGATCTTACCGACCGCCGTGGCGCCGCTGCCGATGCCAAAGCTGCTCTCCTTGACGCCCACCGTGCAGCAAAGGCAGCCGCAGAACCGACACGACTTGCTCGGGAAGAAGAGCGTTTGAAGGTGGCCGCAGCCCGAGACGAACGGCGTGCCGAGCGCCATCAGGCCAAGCTCGATGAACAGGCGCGTGTTGAAGCCGATGCAGCGAGGGACCAGGCGGCCGCCGATGCTGCAGCCGAAGCCGAGGTCGCAGCTAGGGAAAAGGCTCTGGATGACCGCGTCTCTCGCGTCGTCAAGGATGAAGCCGCCCGAAAGGCTGAACGCGACCGGCGCTACGCCGATCGAAAAGCGAGACAGAAGTGACAATCAGGTCGCGGTAGTTCGCTGTCGCCCGGCAAGTGCGAGAAGCGATTGCCTGGCGCACGAAGGAGGCGCTGCGGTCGCCAAGACGCGAGGCGTGAAGCTCGGCAATCCGAACGGTGCGGCGCTGCTCAGGGGGTCTGGCACGGGAGGTTACGCGCTCCGGGAGGCTGTCAGCGCAAATGCCAATGCCTTCGCCCAGGCGCTGGCTCCTGTGCTGGCGGTCCTGCAAGCGGACCGCGACATGACACTGCGCGAGGTCGCGGCCGATCTGAACGGTCGGGCTATCCGAACGCGGCGCAACGGCAGGTGGCACGTGTCGAAGGTCCGAAAGCTGCTGGCGCGGCTCCGCGGAGGTGGGCGATTTAATCGTGCAGGAAAGAAGTGACTGCCCGCGAGCTGTTACATCAACCTTGCTTCGCTCCCGCCAAAAGCCACTTGGAACGCCGGTCGCGCCGCGCAGCGCCCGAGGTAGGCCGCCAACGCCGGGTGATCGGCCAACGGTCTCGCCTGAGACGCAACCCAAACGGAATACCCGACCTGGCAATCAGCGCCAGAGAACTTGCTCAGCAACCATTCGGAATCCCCGATCCATGAGCCCAGAAGTTGGAGAGCATCCGTCAAACGCGCCGGTGCTCCCGCTTCCTCTCTTCGCGCCACGTGCTGGACCATGGTCTCTGCGAAATGCAGCCAATCGAGCCAACCCGCGCGACCCGGAGCGCCCGGCTCCCGCCAGAGATGGGTAGCGCGGGTTTCGCAGAGCCACTCGGCCATCGCGCCTGTCTCGTGCATCATTACTTCGCCATCGGACAGCGCCGGCGGACTTCCCGGAAGCAGCGCCGTGTCCAGGGTGCGCGACGACGGCAGCGTCTCCAGACGATAGGCACAGCCGATCTCCTCAAGCAGCCAGAGAATTCGGGTCGAGCGGGACAAGGGCGCGTGCCAGAGTGTGAGGTCGGTCATCGCTCCAGCTATACGGCCTCGGCGGCCGCACGCCAGCATGTTCGATGTCGATCCCGATGCGTCCGACGGCGTCGGCCTGTCGGGGGATAGCGTGCAGCAGCTCGCTGTGAATGCCAATACCCTCGGGGCGTCCCGCGACCGGTCTTCTGCTTATAGGCGGTCTTGCAGGCCCGGGATGGACTAAGCACCGGCAGGCGGCCTGATCGACCACCGCGTCGGCCTCGTCAGGGTTCCTACCATGTGCTGAGGCCAGCCTCTCCAGGCGCCGACGGAATTCAACGGTTCGCGAGGCGGGCCACCTGCTCGCTGATTTCCTTGAACTGTGTCCCTAGTAATGCGGCAGTCTCGGGATCGTCTGAGGAGGACCAGTCGGTCATCGCGTCGTCGTAGATGTCCATGACGGCCTTCTCGCCACGCAGAACTGCGTCCAGGGAACTTTCGTCCAGGCCCGTGATCCAGTCGCGGAGCGTCACCACGGCGGCGTTCATTGTTCCCTGCAGCGATCCGTCGTCTTCCCCGGATTCGCCCAAAGCGGCGAGCCGCTGCTCCAGCGCGTTCGCGTGACGACGATGCATCGTCGTGAGTTCGGCGATCACACCTGCGATCTCCGCGTCGGCGCGCGGCAGCATGGTGTCATATCCCTGTAAGACGTCGTTCGTCGCGGTTAGGGTCTGGTGCAGGCCAGATTTGGGTGTGTTGGTCATGTTGAAGAGCTCCATTGCGACGATGAGGGGCCGTTACCGGTTCGCTTCGTATGAAACCTGAGACCCGTCACGCGGTTCCATGCGACAGAAGCAACGTATGGCTGCTATTCCAGCGCGATTGTTCCGGCCCCTGCCAAAGGCCTGCACGGAAGTTGAGATGATGCGATGAGTCTACAGATCGAAGGGAGAAGCTCATGTCCCGATCACTGAGAACGCTCGTCGAACGGCAGATCAGCAAGGCCATCGCAGAGGGGCAGTTCATAGGCTTGACGGGCGAAGGCAAGCCTCTGCCAGATCATTCCGGTGAGGCCTTCACCGACATGGCAACCCAGGTTGCGGTTCGGATAATGGCCGAGGCAGGGGCCTTGCCCGAGGAGTTCAGGATCAAGAAACTGCTGGAACCAGCCAGACAGGCATTTCGAGAAGCCAAGAGCGAAGAAGAGAGGCGTCTGGCGATGGCTCTCATCGCGGAGCTCGAACAGCGGTACAATACTGCTGTCGAGGCGCGCCGGAGGTTCATGTCTCGCTGAGGGGAGTGAGCCGCAGCTGCGTTGACAGGCTGATCACGAAGTCGCCTCGTGCCGCGTCACAGTTCCGCGGAACCGCAGATTGGCCTGTCCGTTGATCTTTCACCAAAAGGGAGATCAATCATGCCTACCTCTGGTACATCCAACATGGTTTCGTCTGCGGACGTTAACGGCACTGAAGTCTACGGGCGCGACGGCGTACACATCGGGTCAATCGATCATCTGATGATCGACAAGCAGTCGGGCAACGTCGCCTATGCCGTCATGGGCTTTGGCGGATTCCTGGGTCTTGGTGAAGAACACTATCCGATTCCCTGGAACAAGCTCCATTACGACACTGCAAAACAGGGTTTCGTTACGGACATCACTGCTGACCAAGTCGAAGGAGCGCCGGCGAGAACCGACGATTGGCACAGGGACCGCGACTGGGAACGCCGCACCTATGACTATTACGGAGTGGCGCCTTACTGGATCTGAACGGCAAGTGGGGCGGCCCGTCATCGCCGCGTCAGGTAACACTGTGCATTGTTCGGTTCTTCGCGAGTTGCAACTGGAAGACCGCCTGGCGCCCATGTCGGAACGCCATTTCCGCTGCGGCTAGGTAGAACTGCCAGATCCGGAAGAAGCGCTCGACATAGATGTCCAGCACCCGAGGCACGCTTCTGCACCCGGGATGCTCCTAGGTAACGTTAGCTTTTCGAGGAGTGTCGGATTTCGGCAGCACGAGCCAAGGAAAGAGCACGGTCGCCATTACGGCAAATGCGAGCGTCCACAGGACCACGGCAAGTGTTGCCCCATCTACGCCGTGCGCAGAGATACTGGGGTCGGCAACTCTTGCAGCTCCAGCACCAACGACGAGCAGGAAGGCCGACGTCAACATCGGCCCGGCATTTAGCTGGCGACCGGTGTGACCCATGGTTGCACGCATCATGACAGCGCACGTCATTCCGCCAATCGCGCTAATGCCCCACAGGTGGGGGCCGACGGCCGGATGTGCGACGCCGCACGTCGCCAAAGCGGTGCCGAAGAAGCCAAGAGGTATGAAAAGATACGCCAGATGAAGCATCAGCAGGAGCGGAGACTTCGCGGTTGCGGTACCTTGCCATCTCCCCAATCGGACAAGATGCAAACCGGCAGCGAGAAATGCCAGCGCGGCGTACGTCCACGTATCGGCTGCCACGACCCAGGCGACGAGTGCCACTGCACCTGTTGCCAGGCACAACACATCGAAGCTGTTGAACGGAACGGGCAACCGCTCATGACCTCTGGCCGCAAGCCAGTTCCGTGTGAAGCTTGGCAGGATTCGACCCCCGATCAGCATGATCATAAAGATCAGCACCCCCATTCCTGCTCTTCGTCCGAAGTCCGCCGTGCCGGACGCGATCGCCTCGGCGTGGAAGAGGACATTCAGAAGCCAAAGCAGCGCGACCGGCATGAGAACCTTCAGATTGCGCCAATTCCGGCCTGCCACGATCTCGCGTGCAATCATGAGGGTGACGGCCAGGAGAAAGGACTGGTCCACGGCGGCGGTAACGGACGCAGGCAGAGCGATCAGGCCGGCGACACTGATCCGGCCGGCAAACCAGAGGGACAAGAGGGACATTAGAGGCCAGCCCCTCGTCGGCAGCCGGCCGGTCCAGTTGGGCACCGCAGTGAACAGAAACCCCGCCAGCACCGCTGCACCGTAGCCGTAGACCATTTCATGGACGTGCCAGTCCGCTGGCGTGAACGGACCGGCAAGTGACGTCCGGCCTGTCCAGACAAACCACCAGACCGGAATGACGATTGCTGCGAAGAGGATGGAAACCAGAAAAAAGGGACGGAAGCCAGACGACAAGAGCGCTGGTCCGTCATACCTGCCTCGCTTGGACATTCCTCTGCTCCGACAAGGGACAGTAGGGGCGGCAGCCAGTTCCGCCGCACCTACAGACAGATGATCAAGGACGATGCGTCATTGGACCTGTGCGATCAGGTCGGCCATCCGGGTCTTGGCCTTCCCTTTCTGCTTGACGGCTTGGGCTTCGTCGAGGTTCACGGCCTCTCCCACCTGCACGAGAGCAACCATGCCCATCGCGTAGTGCGGTGTGCACTTGATGCCATAGAGGCCCTCTGCATTGACCGTCAACTCGAACTCTTCGTTGATACCCGACTTGAACTCCGCGACGCCCTCGGGAAGCATCCCCTCGATGTTCTCGGCGTTGTGGCCCTTGTCGGTGGGGATGAACTTCACGATGTCTCCCGGCGCGGCCTTCACGTAGCCGGGTTCGAAGACCATCGCGCCGGCCTCTCCCTTGTTCAGCATCCTGACCTCGTGTGTCTCGGCGGCGGCGGTGCCGGCTATGGTTGCGAGGGCGGCGGTCATCATCAGAGCTTTCAGCATCGGACAGTCCTTTCAGGCGTTCATGTCGTTTCTCTTGCCGCTGTTTTGACCTATCACAGGGTCGCAGACGTTGTTCTTGGACAAACTCTGGAGTGGTCGTGCCTAAACTCGACGAGAGCCTTTTGAAGGGTCTTCCTCCCTTCTCGCTGCTGGAACGGCCGCAGATCAGGGAAATCCTCGATCAGGCCGTCTCGCGCCGCTACGAGGAAGGTACGGACATCTTCCGCGAAGGCCATGACGCAGACCGGTTCTATCTGCTGCTCGACGGCTATCTCCGCGTGGTGCGCAGCACGCCGGGTGGCGACCAGATCATCGTCCTGCACATCTCGCCCGGCCAGCTCTTCGGGATTGCGCCCGCCCTGCACCGCGACACCTATCCTGCCACCTCCATCGCCGCGGCCGAATCCATCGCCCTGTCCTGGCCCGTGAGCCTGTGGTCTGAGTTCATGTCGAAGTATCAAGGGTTTGCGACCCAGACCTATACGACCCTCGGTCAGCGGATCGGCCAGATCCAGGAAACGCTGACCGAGATGGCGACGCAGGCCGTCGAGAAGCGCGTGGCCTGCGCCCTGTTGCGGATGGTGAACCAAAGCGGACGAAAGACGACGGAAGGAATAGAAATCGCCTTTCCGGTCACCCGCCAGAACATCTCCGAGATGACCGGCACGACGCTCCACACGGTAAGCCGTCTTTTGTCGGCGTGGGAGAAGGACGGCCTCGTCCGCTCGACACGCAAGCACATCGTCGTCACGGCGCCCCACCGCCTCGTGGTCCTTAGCGGCATTCAGGAGTGACGCGTCTCGAGAGGTCGGCCTGAGCCTTCCGAGACGACGACGCGGCGCAGTTCGGCACGAAATTCGCTCTCGTCCAGCCCGTATTCGAGGCAGGCGTCGACAACGGTATGGAACGGTGCAATCGGGCAACCCGGGCACAGCATGCGGCGGTCGAGGAACACCGTCGCGACCTCCGGGCATTCGGCGAAGAGCACCGAAAGCGGCAGATCGGGGTCGTCGAAGTCCGGGCGAGCCATGCGAGTCCTTTCGAGGGCATTCTGAGCCTGGCTTCCCCCAGCCTCTTTGCGCTTCCGCAACAAGCGGCGCGGCGGTCCGACATGGACATCGCTCATGAGCAAAATCGGCGGTCGGCAGGCGCCACGTCTCGCCAGTTCGTTCGGACAGCCAAGCCGCATGGGTCGTCGCGTCGTCTCTAGGCCGGCAAGGCCCGCCAAAGCGGCGAGTGTCTTCATGTTCAGGCTCCTCGAAGAAATCGGGGCGGCCGGACTGTTCCGGCCGCCCCTGTGACGACTGCGCTTCGAGACGGTCCCGGCCTAAGGCAGCGCGGTCTTGCCCTCGTAGTTGGCGTTGTACTCGGCGGGCGCCTGCACCTGTTCCATCAGGTCGTTGTTCCAGTCGCCGTCGACCACCACGTGCGCCGTAGCACCGAGGTTCACGGCCTCGATCAGGTTGTGGTTGACGTAGGCATAGACACCCGGCTGGAGGAACTCGTAGAGCGCCGCGCCGGCGGAACCGCCCGCGATGAACCAGGTTTCGAGGTCGCGCTGCGGCGGGTTGTTGAACTTGCCGCGCTCCCACACGAGGTCGCCGTGACCGCCGATCAGGTGAGGACGCGTGTCTCGGTTGGCCTGGCTGTGGACGAACAGCACCTTCTCGCCTTGCGAGGCGTGAAGCGCGTTGTCGCCGGTCAGCGATCCGACCTTGCCGTTGAAGACGACGTGGCTGGGGATGAGGCCGTTCATCACCTCGAGCGTGTCGGGATAGCTTTCGCCGACATCTTCGAAGCGCTTGTAGTCTCCGTTCTCGTCCTTCGGGATATAGAAGTCGTTCTCGCCGATGTAGAAGACGCGGTCATAGCGCACAGAGTTGCCCTCGTGGTCCTTCAGGCCGTCTCTCGGCAGGACCATGATGGCGCCGGACATGCCGCTCACGACGTGCCAGGGGATCATCGGACCTCCGGGCGCACAGTGATAAACGAAGGTGCCGGGACGTGTCGCCTTGAAGCGGAGGACCGTCTTCTCTCCGGGGTTCACCAGCGTCAGCGACCCGCCTCCGAGAGCACCTGTCGCGGCGTGGAAGTCGATGTTGTGCTGCAACATGTTCTCAGGCGAATTGTAGAGCGTCAGTTCGACGTAGTCACCTTCGTGCACCACCATGAGGGGGCCGGGAATCGACCCGTGGAACGTCATCGCCTGGAGGTAGACGCCGTCGTCGACCTCGATCTCCTTTTCTACGATCTGCATCTCGAACTCGACGATACGGGGCTCGCCCGGCGCGACCTCGTCGTGCGCGTGAACCATCGGCGGTCGCACCAGCTTGTGCTTGATGCGCTGGAGGTTCGACACGTCGGCGGGCGGCGCCATCGACGTGTCCATGATTTCCTCGGCGCTTGCGGCCTTAGCGAGGAAGGGAAGTGAGGTAATGCCTGCGGCTCCCAACAGTGCGGCTCTTCGGGTCAACATCTCGTGCGTCCTTTCAGATCGAAGTAAGTTGACCTTCAATTAGAGGTGATGGAGCGGGAGAACGTTGTCCAAACGCAAGCTTGGCGTGTCCAGTCATGGAGAACCCCGCCCGAGATGACGACTACATCGTGATTTTGGGTTGCCCCGTAAGGAGATGGTTTATCTGTCGGACAGGCCTTAGCATTCGGCACCTGGCGTCGATCGAGCGGCCACCGGCGGACCCATGACTCGACAGAAGTCCATTGACCGGCTTTTCCGAATAGTCTTCTTACTTCTTTTCGAGCGTCTGACACACGATAGGCGGCTTTTCGGCTGACGAGACCGGACCAGACTTCAACAGTGAGGCGAACTGCGTGGCGAAGCTCAGACGTGGGGGACTGGACGGCGCGTTCACGGTCTACTTGCTGTTGGGGCTTGCGCTGCTGCTTCCTGCACTGGCCGTCGCTTTCGTGCTGCTCTATTATCGGCTGAGCGATGAGGCTGACTACGCGCGTCAGCGCGCCGTGACCGCTGCTGACATGCTCACTCTCCTGTCTGACGCACGTGTCGCCAGCGACCTCGTCACGCTGCGCATCCTTGCTCAGGCAAGTCCATTCAGGAGTGGTGACCTGGATGCAGGGGCACGTCGCGCGCAGGAAGCCGTGGGACTTATGCCGGGGTGGCAGGCGCTTCTTCTCACAGATAGCTCGAGTGGCGAGAGCCTCTTCTCAGTGACCCAGGATTCTATCGATTACGCGCCTGAATTGTCCTGGGTCGCGGACATCAACGCGGACGGCTGGGACATTGGAGGCGTTGAACGTGATGGCCTCTATTGTCCATGCGTCACCGTTACTACCGAAATCCCTGGGAACAATCGCCACATTCTTACAGCATTCACCTATCCGCAAACCTACCAGGAAATGCTGATGCAACGGGTGCCGAGGACTCAGTTGCGGCACTCGTAGATCGGGAGGGCGAGTTCATCGCTCGCTCCATCGACTACGCAGTGCGCGTTGGAACGCCCGGGACCTCCTACGTCCTTGATGCAGTCGCGAAGGGTGGCAATGGCATTTATGCGGGAACCACCTACGAGGCGCTCACCAACTACACCGCTTACGCAACCTCTGAGCTGACCGGATGGTCGAGCCATGTGGCGATCAGCAGCGCGGTGCTGGACCGTCCGCTGCAGAGGGCCGCTGCGGTCATCACCTTTGGCCTGTTGGCAGCAATCCTGGCAGGCCTTGGGCTTTTCGTCCTGGCCGCACGCGAAGTTGTCAGAAGGCGGAAGAACGAAGAGCATCTTCTGAACCTCCAGCGTTCGCAGGCAGTCGCCCAGTTCACAGCGACCATCGTCCACGACTTCCGCAACGTGATTTCCTCGCTTCAGTCGGGACTGAACCTCATCAAGCGCAAGACGAGGAACGACGAAATCAAGTCGTATGTCGCGCTGATCGAGGACTCGGTGTCGAAGGGAACGCGTCTTGCCAATCAGCTTCTGAGCCTGTCTCACGGAAAGGACACGGAACTTGAAACGGTCGACGTCAGCGAAATGCTCAATGGTCTTCGGTACCTTCTCGAGCAGGCTGCTGGTGACGGCGTCGCCCTGTCGATCGACGAGATGGAA
Organism: Silicimonas algicola; assembly: GCF_003970735.1. Classification (GTDB taxonomy): domain Bacteria; phylum Pseudomonadota; class Alphaproteobacteria; order Rhodobacterales; family Rhodobacteraceae; genus Silicimonas; species Silicimonas algicola. Next base: position 2,193,873 of record NZ_CP034588.1, on the reverse strand, counting down.
AGTCATCTGGCTGTGGTCGCGAACAGGGATCAGCTTGAACTTGCCCTTCTCAACCTCGTGGTTAACGCTCGTGATGCGTTGGAAGGTCAGGGGCGCATTACCATAGAAGTTTCGTCGGTCGGCGAACGTGCCGAGATTGTCGTGTGCGACAACGGTCCTGGCGTCTCGGCAAAGCTGCAGCGAACTCTTTTCCAGCCCTTCATTACGGACAAGCCGCAAGGCACGGGTTTGGGATTGGCGCAGGTGGCGGGCATGGCGCGCAATGCCGGCGGCGAGGTTGCCCTGGAGAACGTCTCCGAGGGTGGGGCTCGCTTCGTGATAAGACTCAATCAGGCAAGGACCGTCGAGCAAGCACGTGGCTCTGATGTCCCGGCGGAATAGTCGACGAAACCAAAAGCGAACCTATCTTCTTCTCTGCGGACGACATCGTCTCTGCTGCAGAGGTGTCACGGTCATGCTGGCGAAGGCTTCTCTTCTCGCGTTCGCGGCTGCGCTGTCCGCCGCGCCTGCAGCTGCAATCGAGCACTGCGAACCGCGTCGAAATGTGACCTGCGTCGTCGACGGAGCCACCGTCTGGCTCCAGGGTGAGCTTTTCCGGTTCCAGGGCTACGACGTTCCCCGTTTGAAAGGTGACCTCTGTGGCGGTGACGAAGAAGCGGCGCTTGGGAAGAAGGCTGCCGACCGATTGCTGAAGATACTGAAGAGCGGCGACCTCTTCATGACGAGACTCGGTGAGGATTCCAATGGAAAGAAGTTTGCGAGGCTGTTCGTGAGCGGCAGGGACGTTGGCGAGATCCTCGTTGCGGAGGGGCTAGCTCGCAAGGCGCCGGACGGTCGGAAGTTCTGGTGCGACTGACTGACAACCAAGCCGCCATCTCGCTTTCGATGATCTGGTGACCAACGCTCTTCCTGGGCCCTGCAGGAATGCAAGCAACTCAGACAGCTGAGGCCCAACGAACCCGGTTTCGGTGAAGAACTCCAGTTCATCTTGCAGCGCGTCAAGAGAGGCGTCGGACAGCTTCCCCACAGCGAAGGCGAGTGTGGCGCAAGTGGTCGCATCACCGAACTGAGCCAGCCGCCATGCAGCAGCCGAACGAAAGTAGTCAGGTTCAGGAAACATACTTCACCAACTTCTCGACCTAACTGAGCGGGCCAGAGGTGACGCCCCCGGCTCCGCCAGTCTCACTCGTTACACACACATCGGACTCGGTCCAATGAGGCCAAGATGAAGGACCCGGAGGTTCCGGGCAACTCGACAAGTTTTTGTCCTTACGGTGTTAAGGTTAATGGGGCGTTGCGTGATGTTTCATACATCGTTGCTCACACGTCTGGGGACTACATGTTCTCCGCGGGCAGCTCCGTCTGACACCTTGATGGGTCCTGTGTCAGTTCTAGTGTCTTGATCGGCCTTCACGGGCCTTGGACGACGAACTTCGGCATCGGGAGTGGGTGAGGCAAACTGCTGACGCCATTTGATCGCTTTAGCAGGATCTCACGGGCTATGAGCCTGTCCCGAGCGAATTACCGCACTGGACCTCAGGAGGTGGGATGACCATGTCATCAACGCGCCACGCAGAGCCAGCCTTTTCGGCGAAGGCCGACAATGTGGCCGTTCCGAGGGAGCGAGATGCGCCCATACCGAGTGAGGACATCCCGACCATCTTGGACACGCGTCGCGACTGTATCGTGATCGGCGGCGGACCCGCAGGCATGACAGCGGCAATCTACCTTGCGCGATTCCGGCGCAGCGTGGGCCTTCTGGACGCAGGCGACAGCCGCGCGAAATGGATTCCCCGAAGTCACAACCATCCGGCCTTCCCAGACGGGATCGCGGGCACGGAACTCCTTGACCGGATGCGGGCACAGATGGCGCAGTTCGGAGTGGAGACCGTGAACGCGAGCGCAACGCGGCTCGAACGGGCAGGCGACGCCTTTTGGGTAGACGCGGAGCGGGGACGTTGGGTTGCACCAGCGGTCATCTTGGCAACGGGGGCGCTGGACATTCTCCCTGCCATGGAGGGCGCTTGGGAACACGTGCGCCGGGGCACCATCCGTCAGTGCCCGATCTGCGACGCATACGAGGCGACTGACGGGCGGATAGCGGTTCTGGGCTCTGGACGACATGCAGTCGAGGAGGCGTTGTTTCTCAGTCGGTACTCGAACGACGTCACACTTGCCGCACTCGGAGGCGACCCCGCGCCGGATCCCCAAGAGCGGGCGGCACTAGCGGAGGCGGGCGTCGCAGTGCTTGACCGCGCTGTGCGCGAGGTCCGCTGCGAGAACGGCCAAGTCCGACTTCTCCTCGCACAAGGTGGCTTCCGGCAGTTTGACGTGGCCTATTCAGGCATGGGTATCGAACCCCAGACAGAGCTCGTGAAGGCTTTGCGGCCGCGCCTTGCGGCGGACGGCAGGATCGAGACTGACGCGCACCAGGCGACGTCGGTGCCGGGCCTCTACGCGGCGGGCGATGTGGTCACCGGGCTCAACCAGATCGCGGTCGCCATGGCGCAGGGCGAGATCGCGGCGACTGCTGTCCACAATGCGGCACGTAGGGCGGAGGGGAGGTCGCTGCGCGGGACGAGCGGCGATTGACGGAGCGACGCTGCCATCGCCGATCCGGACGCTGGTTCTGTCGAATAACAGGGCGGGGTAGGGGAGGCGGGTGCCTTCTACCCGCCCAGAACCTAGTCCAGCGCTTCCAAGCCAAGGTTGAGTGCTTTGCGGACCGTCTCTGCCACGATCTCTCTCGGCTGGCCGCTGAAGTGACACTCCGTCACTTGCGGCGTGCCGGAACGGTGGAGGGTCGCGATATAGACCAGGCCGACCGGCTTGCCCTCGTCTGGCTCCGGTCCCGCGACTCCGGTGATCGCGATGGCCAGCCCCGCACCCTTTGCACGCTGAAGCGCTCCCTCCGCCATCGCGCGGGCAACCTCGGGATCATAGACCGTCCGCTCCTGAATGAGCGCGTCCGGTACCCCCAGGGCGTCGATCTTCATCGAGGGAGAGTAGGCAACGAAGCTCCCCTCGAGAACCGACGAGCTTCGGGGCGTGGCGGCGATGCAGGCGCCGAGCAGGCCGGCGGTGCAGGACTCCGCCGTGACGACGCGGATTTTCTTGTCAGCGAGTTCGTTTGCCAGCCGCTGGCCAAGTGCGACGATCTCCCCGGAAAACGAGGTGAGCGCACGATCGTCGCGGAGCACTGCCGGGCGGAACAACCGGTCGTCGATCATGTCGAGCATACTCAAGCGATCCGACTTCGGATGGTCGAGCGCGATAGGATTCATGCGTTTGAACCAGGTCGTGCGCAGGCGACGCAGAACGGCGGCGATGGCCCGGACCGCAACGGGATCGTCACCCGCACAGAGCACGTCCGGTATCTGTTCCGCACTCAGCGACGGGTTTCGCCGCAGCACGTCCAGTACAGCGAAGACCGTGACGTCCCACTCGAGATAGGTCGCGCCGATCTGGGCTTCATCCCCTTCACCGATCCCCAAACCGTCAGTCGGCTTTGCGCGCCATGTGCTCTCGGGTACGCCGTAGGCGTGCGCCATCCACGGGACCTCCCACGACTTCAACAACGACTGCACAGGCGTGAGGTCACCGACGTCGCCATGCAGCGTCCAGAAACCTGCCCCCAGTTCCGAGAAATTGTCGGTGCTTGCCACGAGGCCGCCCCAACGATGCGCCTGATCGTAGAGGGTGATCATGCGCAGGCGCGCGCGCATGTTGCCACGCCGCGTCCGGAGCGCGTCGGTGTCGCCGCTCCGCAACTTCTCGTCCAAGCTTCCCAACCCTGCCACCATGCAGTGGTACTGCTCGGACAGATCAAGTTGGAGATGTTCGATTCCCAGAGCGTGACAGGCCTCGACACCGCGCTCGGTTTCGACCGGATCCTGCTCGATGGGCAGCGTGTAGCCGACGACACGCCACCCCGCTTCCTTGAGCAACGCCGCCGTCACCGCGCTGTCGACCCCGCCGGACATCCCGAGTACCGCCGTCGATACGCCCGCCTGCTCGCGGTATTCTGCCAGTTGCTGAACCAGCCTCTTACCCACGGCCTGCAGCTCTGACGGTGGCAGAAACAGACCCGCGCCAACTTGCTCACGCAATCGGGTCTCGAACCAGGGCGATAATGGTCCGCGGGGTCTCTGGCGAGAAAGTTCGAGAACTTCGTCCAGGTGCTGCATCGGGTTGCCTCTCAGATCCGCCGCTCCTTCAACCATCGTCGAAAGCTCAGGGTTCCTTCCCACAGCCGCGCCATCCGCCCACGACCTCACTGCTCGGCAAAGTCGTGCGGGGAGCGGCTTCTGCGGCAAGCGTCTGGAATACTGACGCAATCGGGCTCGCGTGCGGAATGGCGGAGGTCCGGCTCGCCGCAGCAACGGCTGCGATCACGCTCTTCTTGATGTAGTCGGGGGACCCATGAGCAAGAGATGGCAGCGGCTTATTTCACCGCGTCTGAAGGACTCATGAAGCCGACGTCGCCGAGCGGCGTGTTCAAGCCCCAGTCGCGGTGTATGAGCACGCCGTTCACGATGTACAGCTTCCGCACGGGATATTCGGTCGCGCCACCCGAGCCGTCTCCGATCACAACGACGGCGCTCTTCTGTCGCTGAGTCCCGTCGTCGACGCGGAAGTAAGCCGGATCGGCGGAATCCGCGATCGCCTGCATCACCTGCAGAACGTCGCCATAGTCGCTGATCCGTTCGTCGCGGAAATAGCAGAGTCCCTCCATCGCACCAAGGCCGACCGCAGCGACGGCCGCTCCGGATGCAGACACTGCGCCCGCGGCGGTGCTGCCAACAGCTCCGCCAATCTCTCCAAGAGTGCTGGCGGTCGACCCCAACATTGAAGCACCCGTGGCCGCGTTGGTGAGCGTGAATGCACCTGCGGCCCGGTTGGCAAAGGCACCGGCTGCGTCCCGCGCACTGCTCACGCCGCTTCTCAGAAGCTCGCTCGGGCGATAGTCGCAGACGCGTGCTTCGGCGGAGGAGACGGTGACGCCCGCCAAGGCCGGAAGTGCCAGAATGAAGACGACTGCACGATTCATGACTGCCTCTCTACGGGGGAATTGGTGTGTGCTTGTAGCGTAGGCACACCTGCCCGGGCGCGGATGCCCGTCTCCAAGGCACAGTGCCCAACCCTCGGCCGACGTCAAGCGGCGGCCGCGGACTTCTGCTCATTCGCGGCAGTAGAGCACGGTTGTCGGCCGTCTGGCCTCTGACTATTGGTCGATTCCTTACTTCGACGACAGAACAACACAGGAAGCGTCGGCGCCTGCGTGCGCCTGTCGCTCGTCCCGAACAGGTCTATGTGGCGGTCTGAGCAAATAGGCTGTTTCTGTCCCAGGTGCAGACCGGCGCAACGGAGCCTGATGCAGGCAGCGGAACTGCGAGTCGCAGTTCGAACCGAGAAGGAGTCCGAACGTGATCCGATGCTTTCGAAACGAGGGGGGCCGACTAACGGGGCCACATGAGGAGATGTCGGGAGCCTTGTGGCTCGATCTCGTGAGTCCCACGCGAGAAGAGGAGGTCGCGGTGGAGCGGGTGCTCGGGCTCGATATCCCGACTCGCGAGGAAATGAACGAGATCGAGATATCGTCGCGGCTATATCTGGAAGGCGGCGGGACGTTCATGACGGCGATCCTCCCGGCCCATACCGATGGCGATGATCCGGAAATGGCGCCCGTGACTTTCGTTCTCACTGCGGATCATCTCGTGACCGTTCGCTACCACGAACCCCGAGCGTTTACCTCCTTTCCTCCCCGTGCCGAACGCACGGGTCTTGATGTCCCAAACCCCGAAAGCATCCTCGTGGCACTCCTCGAAGCGGTCGTGGACCGGCTCGCCGATATTCTGGAGCGAGCCGCTCGAGACATCGACGCGGTTTCTCGTCAGATATTCCGGCCCGCCAAGGATGCCGCGCCGGACAACCAGAAGACCCTGGAGGAGATCGGACGAAAGGGCGATCTCACCTCGAATATCCGCGACAGCCTTCTCACGCTGGAACGGCTGGCAGGGTTTTTAGGCCACGCGACCGTTCAGCGGGAAAGCCCGAAAGAGATCCGCGAGCGCACGAAGACCCTCTCCCGCGACATCCGATCCCTGCTGGACCATGCGGGATTCCTGTCGCAGAAAATGACCTTCCTGCTCGACGCTACCCTCGGAATGATCAACATCGAGCAGAACGCCATCATCAAGATCTTCTCCGTGGCAGCCGTGATCTTCCTGCCGCCCACGCTGATAGCGTCGATCTACGGAATGAACTTTCAGCACATGCCGGAACTCGACTGGCTGTTGGGGTATCCATTTGCTATCGCTTTGATGGTCGTCTCGGCGATATTGCCCTACGCATATTTCAAGCAAAGGGGCTGGCTGTGAGACGATGTTGCTGTGTAGAGCAGAAAGCAAGGCAGCACTGAACACTTCGACGCCCGTGGCACTCTGTGGGATGGGCCTGATATCGGACGTTTGCCCGCAGACTCGTTCCCTCTCGGCAATTGACATGAGCGTGGTGTGGGTCACTCCCCCTATGCTGGATGTACCTCACGCGTCGGCTCAACTTGTACGCGAAGACATTGCGGCGCCGCGGGCAGAGGCGATTGCTTGCAGCGCAAAGCGTGGGGATTGGCATGTGCATAAGCCACCAATTCCGCTTACGGGACGTTGGCAGAATCCATTGGCTCAATGGTGACATGCCAAGTCGTTCGGCAAGGGGGTAAAGCATCTATAAGCCGATTGGCGCCTCCGAGATCGGCGTGAAAAGCACGCATTCGGTGAGCCGGCCTTCTTTCTGCTAGGTAGTAAAGAGCGCCGAGCTTCCCACCGCCTCGAACGACGAACAGCCTAGTTGACCGAGCGAGCGAACCAATTCGAGCTTTAGAATCTTCATTGCGCATTCAGCCCCGTCGCTGGCGCCCGCTCCGACCCCGTATGCCAACGCGCGCCCCGCCAGCGCAAAGTCGGCACCATGTGCTTTGGCACGCAACAGGTCCGCGCCGCGCCGAATGCCGCTGTCGATAATTATTTCCAGCCGTCCTCGCACGGCTTCGGCAATCGGTGGCAAGGCTTGGATCGTCGGCGGCCCGAACGCGACCTGACGGCCGCCATGATTGGAAACCACGATGCCGTCGCAACCGATCTCGGCACATTTCAGCGCGTCCTGTGGATGCAGGATGCCCTTGACCAGAAGCTTGCCCTTCCAACGGTCACGCAGCCTTCGAAGGCTGTCCCAGGTGAACCCGGGCGTGATCAGGGTCTTCTGGACGTCGGCGTAGGATGTCGCCGCCTGCAATAGGTCCGCGTAGTTCGCGATATTGGGCTTGCCGTGACGAAAAGTCTCGACCGACCAGCGCGGATGGGTGGCAATCTGAAACAGCACGTCCGGCGTCAACCGGAACGGAACCGAAAGCTGGTTGCGTATGTCGCGGTCGCGTTTCCCTGCGGCGGGAACGTCGGCGGTTACCATCATCACCGGATAGCCAGCCGCCTCGGCCCGCGCGATCAGGCCTTCGGTTACCGCGGCGTCGCTGGAGACGTAGAGTTGGAACCAGCCGACGCCATCGGCCGCCTCGGCCAGCCTTTCCATTGTGGTCGAGGCTGCTGAACTTGCCACGTAGGGAATGTTTGTCTGCCTGCAGAGGCGCGCGAGCGTAAGATCTGCCTCCGGCCAGAAGGCGTTGAGCATCCCGATGGGCGCCATTCCGAACGGCAGGTCGAAGGTCTGGCCGAGTATGGTGGCGCGCGTGTCGATGTTCGAGACGTCCATCATGTAGCGCGGCGTAAGCTCCACCTCTTCGAAAGCTTCGACATTGCGACGCAGGTTGCGCTCGTTCTCCGCGCCGCCATCGACGAGATCGAAGGCGAACCGGGGGATGCGACGCTTCGCCATCGTCCTCAGGTCGTCGATCGAAGCCGCCCGAGAGAGCCGCATCAGATCGACCACCCGCCATCGACGGCGAACGACTGGCCAGTGGTGAAGGCCGAGAGATCGCCGGCGAGGTAGCAAACCATCGCGGCGATCTCCTCGGGCCGGCCAAGGCGTCCCATCGGCTGGCGCGCCTTGAACGCTTCGAGCGCCGCGTCGAAATCTCCTGTCGAGGCAAGCCGGTCGTTCAGCGACGGGCTTTGGACCGTCCCAGGGCAGATCGCGTTGCAGCGGATGCCGTCCTTCACGAAGTCGGCGGCGATGGACTTGGTCATGCCGATGATCGCTGCCTTGGACGCCCCATAGGCGAAGCGGCGCGGGGCACCTCTTTCGCTGGACACGATGGACGCGATGTTGATGATGGATCCTCCCCCCTGCCGCAGCATCCCGGGAAGAACGGCACGCGTCAGGCGGTACGTGGCCTTGGCATTCAACGCGAAGGACCGGTCCCAGGCGTCTTCCTCGCAATCGAGGATCGTGCCGTCATGCACCCAGCCGGCGCAGTTCACGAGGATGTCGATTTTCGGATGCGACTCCACCAGTGCCGCGATGGCTTCGGCGTCCAGGACGTCCAGGCGCCGCGGGGTGACGCCCGAGGTGTCGTCGGCCAAGCTTTCGACCGCCGCGGCGTCGATGTCGGTCGCGATGACGCTCGCATCCAACCTAGCCAAAGCCTCGACCGAGGCGCGCCCGATCCCGTTTCCGGCAGCGGTCACGAGCGCCGTCTTTCCGTTCAGTGTCTCTGTCATCGGGTCACTCTCAACGGGCCAGCCACCCGCCATCCACGGTCACGACGCTGCCGTGGCAATAGGCGGCGGCGTCGGAGGCCAGGAATACGGCTGCACCGGCGATTTCGTGCGGTTCGGCGAACCTGCCCGCGGGAATGCGCTCCAGCAACACGCGGGATCTTTTGGGATCATCGCGCAGCGCCTGCGTGTTGTCCGTGGCGGTGTAGCCGGGCGCGACGGCGTTCACGTTCACTCCTTGCCCTGCCCATTCGTTGCAGAGTGCACGTGTCAGGCCAATCACGGCGTGCTTGCTGGAGGCATATGCCGGCACGCGCAGCCCGCCTTGCGACCCCAGCACGGATGACACGATCACGATCTTGCCCGACCCTTGGGCCAGCATCCGCCTGCCCGCCGCCTGCGACAGCAACCAGACGCTGTCGAGGTTGACCGACAGGACGCGTCGCCAGTCGTCGAAGGGCATCTCGACCGAGTCCTGACGGTGAATGATGCCAGCGTTGTTCACGAGGATATCGAGACCGCCCAAAGCGTCGGCGGCGAAGCCGATCACCTCTTCGGCGGCGGCCTGATCCATTCCGGTGAAATCGGCCTTCACCGCCACTGCCCGTCGCCCAAGCGCCTTGATCTTTGCGATGACCGCCTCTGGCGCATGGCTGCGATAGGTCAACGCCACATCGGCCCCGGCATCGGCGAGGGCCAAGGCAATGCCCTCGCCGATGCCGGTCGCGCCGCCGGTGACAAGCGCCTTGCGGCCGGTCAGGTCGAACGGATTGCCCATGCCTCAGTACCGGTTCGCGATGGGCAGGTCCTCGGCCGGGAAAAGGCTGATGACCTCGCACCCCTTCTCGGTCACGACGACCTCTTCCTCGATCCGGGCAGCCGAGTATCCGTCGGCGGCCGGGCAGTAGGTTTCCAGCGCGAAGACCATGCCGGTCTGGATCTCCATCGGGTGATCCAGCGACACGGCTCGGGAAATGATGGGGCGTTCGTGCAGTGCAAGCCCGAGACCGTGGCCGAACTGGAGGCCGAAGGCCGAATCCTCGTCCGGGAAGCCGAACTCCTCGGCCTTGGGCCAGAGCTTGGCGACGGTGTCGGTCGTCACGCCGGGCTTGATCGCCTCGATCGAGGCGTCGATCCACTCGCGCGCCTTCACGTAGGCGTCGTTCTGCGCCGGCGTTGCCCGCCCGATGTTGAAGGTCCGGTAGTAGCAGGTGCGATAGCCCTGGTAGGACTGGAGAATGTCGAAGAACGCCTGATCGCCGGGCCGGAAGTAGCGGTCGGTGAAGTTGTGCGGATGCGGGTTGCAGCGTTCGCCAGAAATAGCGTTGATCGCCTCGACGTCGTCCGAGCCCATCTCGTAGAGCATCTTGTTCGAGAGCGCGACGATATCGTTCTCGCGCACGCCCGGTTTCAGCTCCTCGTAGATCATGTGGTAGACGCCATCGACCATGCTGGCCGCCTGCGTCAGAAGCTGGATCTCGTCCCAATTCTTGATCTCGCGCGCCGCCAGCATGATCTGCTGGCCGTCGACGATGTTCAGGCCTTCTTCCTTCAGGGCATGGAACATCGCGGTTTCGGCATAGTCGACGCCGACAGGCATGTCCGCCATGCCGGCGTCCCGGATCAGGCCCGCGATCTGCTTGGCGTATTTCTTCATCAGGCCGAATTCGGGCGGGATCGTCCCCCGCATCCCGACGACACCGGCAAGGCAGTGCTCGGGCTCCAGCCAGTCGGAATAACGCTTGTGATGCATCGCCGCCGAGCCGAAGTCCCAGACATAGGGGCTGTCGTCGCCCGTCAGCAGGCAGAACCGGCACATCTTGTCCCGTTCCCATTCGCCGATCTTGGTCGCGCTGACGTAGCGGATGTTGTTGACGTCGAAGAGCAGAAGCGTGCCCGCGTCCGACGCCTGCAACGCCTGCCGCGTCCGCGCGAGGCGATAACGCCGCAAGCGGTCGTGGTCGATCCGGCGCTCAAAATCGACGGAGGTGTGCCCCCAGGCGGGCAGGCGGTCGCGCCATTCCCAGTTGGGTTCCAGGTCCTGCGGGGTAAGCATGTTCGGCATCAGGGCGCGTGACATGAAGATCTCCTCCGGGCTGCGCTGGCGCTGCCCTTGCTTGTGAAAGTGGCTGAAAACTCAGGGCGCTACTGGATGCACCAGCCGCCGTCGATATGGACCATCTGGCCGGTCATGTAGTCGCTGTCGTCCGAGGCGAGGAATGACGCGGTGCCGACGATGTCCTTCGGGTAGGAGACGCGCTTGATCTGCAGCGCATCGCGAACGATGTCCTCGTAGGCCTGGCCTTCCTTTTCCTTGAAGCCGATATCGACGAGATCCTTGTCGAGCTGCTTCCAGAGCGGTGTCACGACGACACCGGGCGCATAGCCGTTGACGGTGATGTTGTGCTCGGCCAGCCCGACGGCGCCGCAATGGGTCAACGCAAGGCAGCCGTACTTCGAGGTGCAGTAGACCGTCACGTCGACCAGCGGCTTACGGGACGCGATGGAGCCGACGTTGATCAGCTTGTAGGGATGATCCTCCATCGGTCCCTGGGCGATCATCTGGCGCGCGGTTTCCTGCATCCCGAGCCACATCGCCTTGGTGTTGACGTTCATGATCAGGTCCCAGTTGTCTTCGTCGATATCCATGAAGAAGCGGGGCTTGTTCAGGCCGGCGTTGAAGACGCCCACGTTGATCGAACCGAACGCATCGACCGTGGCGGCGACGGCCCCCGCATTGTCCTCGCGCTTGGTCACGTCCATTCTGACGGCGATAGCCTTGCCGTTGCCGGCGGCGTTGATGCTGTCGGCCATCTTCTGTGCTTCGGCCAGTTCCAGGTCCCCAAGGCACACGTTGGCACCCTGCGCCGCAAAGGCCTCGGCATTGGCCGCGCCCATTCCGCGGGCGGCGCCGGTAATGAGGATGTTTTTCCCTTTCAGGCGATTGGGGTCCATGGTGTCTCCTCCTCGTGTCACGGTGACCCGTCGGGTCGTATCAGGGCATCCGCCCGGGTCTGGGCAGTGCGCAGGGCAACGCGGGGCGATTTGATCCCGCGCAGCATGTCGTGGAATTCCTCGCCGCAGATCTTGATGATGCCACCGATCTCGGGGACAGGCGGACGCGGCCAGAATTGCAGTTCGTCGCGCCAGGACATCGCGTCGATGGCTTCGAAGATGGGCGAAGTGCGGCGTACTTCCGGGTCCGAACCGACCGAGTAGCGCGGGTTGGTCCGGCTGCCGTTCTGGACGTAGAGTTTCTGGGCTTCGGGCGAGGTGAACACGGTCAGCGCCTCGACCGCCGCCGGCACGCGTTCGGGCGCGAGGTTGGCCGGAATGCCCATGACATAGCCCCCGACGGGCGCGACGGGTCTTGCGCCCGGTCCGGCCGGATGCGGCAGGTATCCGGTCTGGCCGTAGGCGGGCGACGTTTCGTCCAGCTCGAAGTAGGGGGCGAGCAGGGTGTAGCCATAGGCCATCGCGATGCTGCCCGCGGCGTAGGGGCGGACACGTTCGTACCACGACATCGACAGGATGTCGGGCGGCGAGTACTTCAGAAGCTCCAACAGGTACTCGGCGGCCAACAGCCCCGCGTCCGTGTCGATGGTCGCCTGGTAGCCGCCCGAGGCGAGGTGGTCGGTTCCGAAGCCGCCCGCAATCGCCGGCAGATCGAGGATGGGCTGGCCGAAATCGGCGATCGTCATCAGAACGGTATGGCCGAGCGCCGTCCCACGCGCGGCATTCCACGCAATGCCGTACCGACCGTGGCGGGGGTCATGCAGCTTGCGCGCGGCCTTCAGCACGGCGTCGGTGGTCGCGGGCGGCTCAAGCCCCGCATCGGCGAAGAGGTCGCGACGATAGAACAGGAGTTCCGGCGTGGTCTGCGCCGGCACACCATAGGCGCGTCCGCCCCAATGGGCGGCCTTCCAGCCCGCGGTATGGAAATCCGCCGGGTCGAGGCGCGCCAGATCCATGACCTGGTCCAGTGGCATCAGGACGCCTTTCTCGGCGAACTCCCCGATCCACGGCAGGTCGACCGCGATGATGTCATACCGGCTGGTCGGTCTGGCGGCGTTGCGCAGCCCTTCTTCGCGGAGCCGGTCGATGGAAAAGGCGCGCTGGCTGATCTCTATGCCGATGACCTGCTCGAATTGACGTTTCAGATTGTCCATCACCATGAAGGTTGGATCGCCATGAACCAGGACGCGAATGCCGCCCGGCACCTTCAAGGGTTCGGTGCGCACGCTGAGTGGCGGGACGGATTGCGCCGCCGTGTAGCTGGCACTGAAGTAATAGTCCTCGGTGTCCCGCGCCTTGCGCTGGCCACCGAAGTGCCCATCGGCAAGCCGGCGAAGCCGACCCGAAAGCTGCACCCACTGGGCCAGGAGCTTCTCGCTGGGATGCATGGAGAAGCTCTTGCCCGACTTCGTGCGGGGCCGCTGCTCGATAAGCCCGTCCTCGATCATTTCCTTCATGCGCCGGTTCGCGGTGGCATAGGGCACCCGGCTGGCGCTTACGAGCGAGGTGGGGGTGATCGTGCGCGCGTTGTAATGGCCCTGAAGGAGATGCAGCGCCATGCGCAAATGCGCGTTCGGCGTGATGATGTCCAAGGCGTCTTCCAACTCGTCGCTGAAATCCTCGAGGAAGGCCAGGAGCTCAAGCGGCTCGGATTTCGCCTGGGGCGAGACAGGGTTGCTTTGGCGATGCCCTCCCAGAGCGTTCATTGCGCGGCTTTGCCTCTTTTCGGACTTGCGTTTACGTGGGTGTTTTCCGCTATCCGCTTCGGATGATCCGGAGTCGCTCACGACGATTGCTCCCATAGATGTCCAGTGTGATGTCCAACACGTATCGTTAAAATATTCATTGTGGATAAAAAATTATCCGTTTTGGATACTTTTGATGAACTTAGGAGGTTTGAAGCCCGGCACTCTATCGGGCAATCGTTCGGCATGCCGAGTGATGGACCTGGTGCCCGGTAAGGGCACCTCGGAGTTCGAGAAGACCGTTATCATCCGGGAGGAAACCAAAATGAAACTTCGCACCACTCTTGTCGCTTCGACAGCGATGCTGGCCGTGGCTGGCGTCGCATCGGCCGATACGATGAAGATCGGCATCACCCAGAACAACGTCGGGGTCGACAGCTATCAGACCACGTACGAAAAGGCGTTCATCGCGGCCGCCGAAGAGAACGCGGATGTCGAAACGGTCGTACTCGACGCGGGCGGCGACGTGGCGCGCCAGATCGCGCAGATGGAGGACCTGATCCAGCAGGAGGTGGATGCCATCATAATCTGGCCGACGAATGGCGAAGCCGTGATCCCCGCCGTCCGCAAGGCGCACCAGGCGGGCATCCCCGTGATCGTCACCAACTCGAACATTGCGGAGGCCGGCTTCGATTTCGTCAAGTCGTTCTCGGGCCCGGACAACATTACCCAGGGCGCGCGGTCGGCCGAGATCATGTGCGACAAGTTCAAGGAGATGGGCATCGAGGACGAGGCCAGCGTCGTGCACATCACGGGCCAGCCGGGCTACACCACCGCCATCGAACGCGCCAAGGGCTTCGAGGACCGTCTGCCCGAAGTCTGCCCGAACGTGAGCGTGTTGGACACCCAGCCGGGCGACTGGAACCGCGAGAAGTCGCAACAGGTCATGGAAGCCTTCCTCGTCAAGTACGACGACATCGACGGGGTCTACGCGGGCGACGACAACATGGGCGTGGGCGCGCTCAACGCTGCCAAGGCCGCAGGCCGCGACGGCATCGTCTTCGTCGGCGCGACCAACTTCGCCGTCGGCTACGACGCGATGGGCGCAGGCGACTACTGGGGATCGATCTATCAGTCGCCGGTCGATGACGCCGAAGCCGCACTCCAGACCGCAATCGACGTGCTCGGAGGGAAGGACGTGCCGTTCCTGAACTACTTCGACACGCCGAAGATCACTCAGGACAACATGGGCGACTTCACCAAGCCGGTGTTCTGAGCCCAATCGTTTCGCGGGGCGCGGCGAGACCGCGCCCCGGCAACAGCTTCTCGCACAGGTTTTGGGGGGACGCGGCATGGGACGTGTTTCGGATCGCGTCTGCATCGTGACAGGCGCTGCCCAGGGCATAGGTCGCGCCATCGGAGAGGCGCTTCTGGACGAGGGCGCCATGGTCTGTTTCGCGGACCTGAACGGCGGCAAGGCGGCGGAGGTGGCCGACGCGAACCGCAGCCGCATCAACGGACGGTCGGGCGCCGTCACATCGGCGCAGGTCGACGTGACCGAGCGCGAGCAGGTCCGGGCGATGATCGCGCATACCGTCGAGGTCTTCGGCCGGCTCGACGTGAAGTTCAACAATGCTGGCGTCAACAAGCCGATGAACTTCATGGACGTTACGGAAGACAACTGGAATTTCATCATGGGCGTCAATGGGCTCGGCTGCATGATCGGCATGCAGGAGGCCGCGCGCCAGATGATCGCGCAGGGACACGGGGGCAAGATCGTCAACACCGCCTCGATCGCCAGCCGGCAGGGGTTCGACAACGTCGCGCCCTATTGCGCGTCGAAATTCGCCGTGGTGGCCCTGACGCAGTCGGGTGCGCGGGATCTGGCGAAGCACGATATTACTGTGACCGGCTTCGCTCCCGGTGTGGTGGCGACCGAGATGTGGGAGCAGGTCGACCAGGATCTGCTGGCCATCGGCGCGTCCGAGCGGCCGGGGCAGGCGATGGAAGAGTTCTCGGCCGACATCCTGAGGGGCCGCGTGGCGACCCCGCAGGATATCACCGGTACAACGACCTTTCTGGCGTCGCGAGACAGCGACTACATGACCGGTCAGATCGTCATGATCGACGGAGGCATGACACTGGTCTGACCGCACGGCATTGGGAGGAATGAATGTCAGTGACACAAGAGAATGCCGGCGACCTTCGGGAGGGGATCATGGCGACACCGACCAAGCAGCAGATCGGCACAGTTCTGGCCAGGCAGGGCATCCTGATTGCCTTCGCGGTGTTCATGATCGCGTTCACGCTCGCAAACCCGAAGTTCTTGTCCGTGGACAACGTGTTCAGCGTCGTCCGGTCGTCGGCGATCCTGGGGGTGATGGCGCTGGGGGTGACCTTCGTGGTCATCAGCGGCAACCTCGATCTGTCGGTGGGCTCGATGATGTCGTTCTCGACCATCGTCGTGCTGGACCTGCACGACAAGATAGGACCCGCGCTGGCCATTCCCGCGATGTTCGCGATGACGCTCTGCCTCGGGGCCTTTATCGGCTTTCTCGTGGGATACCTGAGGCTAAATTCGTTGATCGTCACGCTTGGCATGCTGTCCGCGATCCACGGGCTGACGCTGACCTATTCGGGCGGACAGAACATGGATATCGCCGACAAGGAAGGGACGTGGTTCAGCGTGTTCGGTCAGGGAACAGCGCTGGGAATCCCGGTGCCGATCCTGATTTTTGCCGTACTCGCTGCCCTCCTCGGCGTCGTGCTGGCCAAGACCGCCTTCGGGCGAAAGGTATACGCGGTCGGTGGCAACGGCACCGCCGCGACCTTCTCCGGCATCCGACGCGCGCGGACCGTGTTCAATTGCTACATGATCTCGGCCGCTTGCGTCGCGACGGCTGGCCTCATCCAGGCCAGTCGTTCACTTGGCTCTCAGAACACCGTGGGGCAGGGGCTGGAACTCGAGGTCCTGGCCGCCGTCATCCTCGGCGGCGCCTCGCTTCTCGGCGGGTCGGGGACCATCTTCAAGACCGTCATCGGCGTGCTGATCCTGGGCTTTATCCAGAACGGTCTCCTGCTTTTGGGTCTGCAATTCTACGTCCAGTTCGTGGTGACGTGGGTCATCATCATCCTTGCCGTCTGGCTCGATATCGCGGCCAAGCGCGGCAAGCTCTGGTCGCCGATCGCGTGAGGGAGGGCTAGCCATGCAACCGGGTGCACTGTCAAAGGCGCTGAAAAGCGGCGCGATCTGGGGGTTCATCGTTCTCGAGCTGATCTTTTTCAGCGTGGCGGGCGAGTTCCTGTCGCTGTCGGACAAGGCCTTCATGGATTTCGAGAATATGCTGCTGCTTCTCAAGCAGTCGGCGCCCATCGGGATCATCGCGATGGGCATGACTCTCGTGATGGTGAACGGGAACATCGACCTCTCCGTCGGCGCGACCTTCGCCATCGCCGCGATCATTCTCCTGGACAGCATGACATGGCCGATCTTCGCAGGGCTTGGCGACTGGGTCATCCCCGTGGCCTGGTTGCTGGCGCTGATGGCGGGCACATTGCTAGGCGCACTCAACGGACTGATCGTCTGGAAGACCGGCGTGGATGCCTTCATCGTCACGCTGGGCTCGATGCTGGGCTTCCGCGGCATCGTCTTCATGTTCAATGGCGAGAATCCGACGAGCCATCTCAACTGGACGCTGGTCGATTTCGCCGAGGCCGAATTCCTGGGCCTCGCCACGGCGTCGTGGTTCCTGTTGGCGGTTACGCTGGCGGTCTGGTTCCTGATGGCCAGGACCGTGCACGGGCGGAACGCCTATGCCATCGGCGACAATCGCGAGGCTGCGGTCAACGCCGGTATCCGGGTAGGGCCGCACATGATGATCAACTTCGCGATCATTGGCTTTCTGGCCGCGCTGTCGGCGGTGATCTTCTACTCCGAGAGCGGCTCGGTGAACCCCAACGACGGTCAGCTCTACGAGCTTTGGGTCATCACGGCAGTGGTGCTTGGCGGGACCAAGATAACCGGAGGCGCAGGCAACGTGATCGGGACGTTTGGCGGTGTTATCGCGATCCAGCTTCTGCGCAAGGGGCTGGGCCACATCGGCGCAGATACTTCGACCGTGAACCTCGTCATCGGCCTGATCCTGATCGCAGTTCTGTTCCTCGATCGGCAGCTGAACGTCAAAGGCAAAGAGGAGTTGAAGGTATGACCGATCCGGTTCTCCGCCTCCAGGACATCGTCAAGACCTTTCCCGGCGTTCGGGCGCTGGACGGCGTGTCCTTCTCGGTCATGCCGGGTGAAGTCCACGCGCTGATGGGCGAAAACGGTGCGGGAAAGTCGACCCTGATGAAGGTTCTGGGCGGCATCTACCAGCCCGACGGCGGCGACATCTACATGGGCGACTGGAAGGTGGTGATGTCAGGTCCGCTGGAAGCCAAGGCCAAGGGTATCGTCTTCATCCATCAGGAACTCAGCCTCGCCGAGGAACTGTCGGTGGCCGAGAACATCTACCTCGGCGAACTGCCCCGCAAGAGCTTCGGCCGGGTCGACTGGGGCAAGCTCGCGGACAAGACGAACGCGATCCTCGAGAAACTGAATGTGGGCTTCGATGCGCGGACGCGCGTGGGCGACCTTTCCATCGCCAACCAGCAGATGGTCGAAATCGCCCGAGCGCTCACCGTCGACGCGAAGGCGGTGATCTTCGACGAACCGACGGCGTCGCTCACGGATGCCGAGAAATCGGTCCTGTTCGACGTCATCGCGGACCTGAAGAAGGACGGGGTCGGGATCGTCTACATCTCCCACCGGATGGAGGAGATCTTCAAGATCACCGACCGCATCTCGATCCTGCGTGACGGACAGTACCAGGGCACCCTCGCCACCGTGGAGACGAACGAGGAGGCGGTCACCCAGCTGATGATCGGGCGCAAGCTCGACCTCAGCCGCAACGCCTCGCACCACAAGTTGGGCGATGTAGCCCTGGAAGTCCGCGGCCTGAGTTGCGGAAAGCTCTATCGCGACGTGAGCTTCGAAGTCCGCCGGGGCGAGGTCGTCGGTTTCTACGGGCTGGTGGGCGCCGGCCGGACCGAGATCGCGGAGACGCTGTTCGGCCTGCGCGGTCCGTCTGCCGGGCAGATACTGCTCGATGGCGAGGAGGTGAGCATCGCCTCCCCCGCCGAGGCGATCGCGCGCGGTATCTCGCTGGTGCCCGAGGATCGAAAGGGGCAGGGCCTGATCCTCGGCATGAACTGTCGCGACAACATGACCCTGCCGCAGGTCGACGATCTGAAGGCCGGGCCGTTCGTGGCGGAAGGCGCCGAGGTGGCCATCTTCGACAAGTACCGCGACCAGCTGGATATCCGTACACCGAACTGGAAAAGCCGGGTCGGCAATCTTTCAGGCGGCAACCAGCAGAAGATCGTCATCGGAAAGTGGCTGTCCATGCACCCCAAGGTGCTGATCGTCGACGAACCGACGCGTGGCATCGACGTGGGCTCGAAATCCGAGATCCACAAGCTTCTGCGGGAATTGGCGTCCCAAGGCTACGCGGTCATGGTCATCTCCTCGGAAATGCCTGAAGTGCTGCACGTCTCGGACCGGATCGTCGCCATGTATTCGGGTTGCATCATGCGCACCTTCACTTCCGAAGAGGTGACAGAAGACAATCTCATCCAGGCGATCTCGGGGCTTGGTGGCGATCGAGCCGCCTAGAAAGCGGCGCCATTTAGACCAGTCGGGAGCAACCGATGGAACTATTTCGCTAAATCCCGCCGGATGACGAGAAACGAGGAATGCTCGGCCGAGCCGGAAGTCGTCCTGCGGTGTGCCCTCCACCAGCGACAAGGACCTCAGGTACGTGTTCCCACCTCATGCGAAAGCGGCAGCGCCAATGCGATGACGCGACGCGCTTCAGAGGAGAGTGGCGCACGGAACGCCGTGGTCTTGCCCGGCGCAGCGGCGGATCATGTCTGACAGCCTGCCCGCAGGCAGTCTTGGGGTCGGTTTCGGCCCCCTTCCTTGAAGGGAAAATCCCGGAACACATGATCGCGGGTCCCGGGAACACTCTGCGGCAACGGCTGTTTGAGGTCTCATCGAAAACACCCCGTTCTCGGCACAATGATCCCCACCAGGAGAGACAGCATGTTCCATCATTCCTCGAAGCTTCAGTACGAAGTGCGCGTCGAGCGGCCGGACCCGGCTTTCGCGAAGCATCTGCAACAGGCGATCGGCGGCATCGAAGGAGAAATCCGCGTTGCGATGCAGTATTTCTTCCAGGCCATGGGAGCGCGGGGGGACTCGAAGTACCGCGACATGCTCATGATGACGGCGACCGAGGAGCTGAGCCATATCGAGTTTCTCGGCCATGCCGTCGCCCTGAATCTCGAGGGCGCGCCGGTGGATGTCCAGGACGAGGCGGCCAAAGACCCTGTGGTCCACGCGATCCTCGGCGGAATGAACCCGAGGCACATCCTGTCCTCCGGTCTCTCTGCGATGCCCGTCAACTCGAACGGGGTTCCCTTCGACATGAGCCACGTCTACGCGACGGGAAACATCGGGGCCGACATGCTGGCGAATGCCACGGCCGAGGCCGGCGGGCGCGTTCTCGCGAGCCGGCTTTACAACATGACGGACGATCCCGGCATGAAGGACATGCTTTCGTTCCTCATCGCGCGGGATACGATGCACCAGCAGCAATGGCTCGCCGTTCTGGAGGAGTTGGGCGGCTGGGAGAAGCAGCTCCCGATCCCGAACGCGACGCCTCAGGATCACGAGGCGACCGAGCACAGCTACTATTTCCTGAACACTTCGCTCGACGAGCCGACGCCTGAAGGACGTTGGACGTCCGGACCGTCTCTCGATGGCCGGTCCGAATTTTCTGTGATGAAGGAGCCGAAGCCGCTTGGCCAGAAGCCGAGCCTTGGCAAGGCCAAGCCGAAATCGGGCGCACAGAGCGAGCAGACATGACGCAGAGAGGTGCGAAGGCGGCACGGGTCCGGCAAGCAGAGAGCGCTCTGCTGCCGGATCGACGGACCTGCGATCCGGCGTCCTGACCCTCGCACCGGCAACTGAAAGGGCCGGAGGATTGGAACAGCGTGGCGAGCGAGACGAGTATGGCCGGATGCCAGGGACGGGCGGGTGCATGACGCTCGCCCCGTCGCGGTCGTCGGGGCTGGAAGGCGGGTGTCTTTGCGGACGCTGCCGGTTTACCATCTACCGGATCGACGAGATCGTGGAATGTCATTGCCTCAGGTGCCGTCGACTGAGTGGCGGCGCACCCGTCACCTGGGTCTGTATGTCTCGGGACGGCATCTCGTGGACGCGCGCGCCCAGCATATGGTTGTCATCGACAATTGCTGACCGGGGGTTTTGCCCTACCTGTGGATGCATGCTGTGGATGGCGTACCGGTTTAATTCCGAGGTTGCGGTTCCTCTCGGCTCCCTCGACGAACGTGGGGACCTCGCATCCGAACGACGGATCCATGCACAAGAGGCAGAATAATGATGAAACGGGAAGATCGGACGGACGAGCGGCGGGTGGACCTGGACGTCAAGGCGGCCCTGGAAGCCATACGTCAGGAAGACGTCCCCGAGAGGCTAAGGAAGCTGGCAATACGGCTTCAGGAGAAGCTGGACGGCGAGCGCTGACATGAGCGCAGCGGGCGGACCAGCTATGGCAATGACGGAAAGGAAAGAAAGTTCATGACCGACGCCTTGAGAGTTCTCGTCGCCGAGGATGACTTCATCCTCGCGACGGAGCTTCAGTACCAGCTCGCCAGGCTGAACGCCGAGGTCGTCGGACCCTTTTCCGAGGCGCATGACGCTGTCGATCATCTCGAGAATGTCGATGCGGCCATCCTCGACATCCGGCTGCGGGACGATACGTCGTTTCCGCTGGCCGACTGCCTGTTGACGCGGGAAACGCCTTTTGTGTTCTACACCGCCTACACGCTCAAATTGCCGGAGCGGTATCACGGCGTCCCCGTCATCAGCAAACCGACCCCGACCGAAGCCCTGGTCGAGCTGTTGCGGTCGCATGGTGCGCGCCGCAAGCCGCCTGCGATCAATGCCGTTGCCGCCTTGCCCCTCATGATCCTTCACGCCCGCGACCTGATGCCGGACTCGAGCTCGGCCGACAGGCTGGTGGAGCTCACCCTGAAATCGGTCATCGCCGTGGGAACGACGACCTGGTCCAGCCAGGCCGATTTCGAGCAGTACATGATCTCGCAGATGCGGGACCTTCATGTGCAACGCGGCAAACGGCTTCTGAGCTAGCCGAACACGATCCTGCCTATGCTGACAGGCCGCGGGAACATTGCCCGGCGGCACCTGTTCTTCTGCCCATCTGAGCAGCATTTGCAGGAATTTGACGATGAACCGATTGACACCAAACCGTCGCCAGCTCGCCCGCGGCATCGCCGACAACAGGACGTACCTTCTCGTCTCCCTGGCAGCGCTTACAGGGGCGGGAGCGCTGGCGCTCGCCCTCAATCAGTCACGGCAGGCCAACGACCAGCATCCACCTGATGACGCACCGGGACGCACCGGCCGGCGGTCGCGCTTCGGGCGCTTCGCCGTGTCGGGTCGGACGGTGACGATCAATCGTCCGCGCCAGGACGTGTACGACGCCTGGCGAGACATGTCGCGACTGCCGCATTTCATGGAAAACGTGGAAAGCGTGACAGTCCAAGGCGATCTGACCCGTTGGACCATACGCGGACCCGCGGACTTCGACGTGGAGCTGGAAACGCGCATCGTGTCGGATCGGCCGGGAGAGGAGATCGCCTGGCGATCGACGGAAAACTCCGCTGTCGAGACCTCGGGAAAGGTCATGTTCCGCGACGCGCCCGCCGGGCGGGGGACCGAGGTGGAGGCTGTCATCGCCTATGTGCCGCCGGCAGGACGGATCGGCCAGATGATTGCCAAGCTCTTCCAGGCGGAGCCGTCCATCCAAGGTCGTCGCGACCTGAAGCGGCTCAAGATGCTGCTCGAAACCGGCGAGATCGCCACGTCCCGAAACCGCAAGACGACCGCCTGAGGAGATTTCAAATGCGCGCACTTACCTGGCACGGCAAGCATGACGTTCGCGTCGATACGGTCCCGGATCCCGAGATCGTCAACCCGAGGGACGCGATCATCGAGATCACCTCGACAGCGATCTGCGGTTCGGACCTGCACCTCTATGACGGCGTCATACCGGGGCTCATGGGCGGCGACATCCTGGGTCACGAGTTCATGGGCAGGGTGGTCGAGACCGGACCCGACAGCAGCCTCGAGAAAGGGCAGCGCGTCGTCGTCCCCTTCACCATTTCCTGCGGGTCCTGCTTCTTCTGCAAGAACCACCAGTTTTCCGCCTGCGACAACTCCAATCCTGTCGAGAAGCAGGACATTACCGAAAACCTCTACGGCCATGCGATGAGCGGTCTCTTCGGCTATTCGCATCTGACCGGCGGATATCCCGGAGGCCAGGCCGAATACGTGCGGGTTCCCTTCTCGGACGTCGGGCCCATCGTGGTGCCGGAGGGAATGGAAGACGACGACGTGCTCTTCCTGTCGGACATCCTGCCCACGGGCTGGATGGCGGCCGAGAACTGCGACATCAAGGAAGGCGACATCGTCGCCGTCTGGGGCTGCGGTCCGGTCGGTCTGTTCGCGATCCAGTCGGCTCTCCTCCAGGGCGCGGGCCGCGTCATCGCCATCGATCATTACCCCCACCGGCTCGAGCTTGCCCGCAACCTCGGCGCCGACGTCATCGACTTCACCCGGACCCACGTCCTCGAAGCGCTGATGGAAATGTCGGGAGGCCACGGCCCCGACGCCGTCATCGATGCCGTGGGGATGGAGGCGCATGGCTTCGCGCCCGACCGCTGGCTCGACGTCGCCAAGCAGACGGTTGGCGTCGGAGCCGATGGAGGCCACGCGCTGCGCCAGGCTCTGATGGCCGTCAGGAAGGGCGGGCGGGTCTCGATCCCCGGCGTCTATGGCGGGTTCCTCGACAAGTTCCCGCTCGGGGCCCTCATGGAAAAGGGCGTGCAGGTGCGGTCCGGGCAGACCCATGTCCAGCACTACATCAACGATCTGCTGAAGCGGATCGAGGAGGGTGAGATCGATACCACCTTCCTGATCTCGCACCGCTTGTCGCTGGAGGACGCCCCGCTCGGCTATCGCAATTTCCACGACAACCAGAACGATTGGACCAAGGTGGTCCTGAAGCCGGGCCTGACAGCCCCGCAACCTTCGGAGGTCGAGGCATGACGGCGCGACCCTTCGCCGTCATAACCGGCGCCTCGTCCGGCATCGGCCGCGAACTTGCGCGTTGTGCGGTCGAGGACGGATGCGATGTCCTGATCGCTGCCGACGAGGCGTCGATAGAGAGCGCGGCGGAGGAGTTGCGCGGTAGCGGAACGAAAGTCGAATTCGTCGTCGCGGACTTGGGCACGTCGGAGGGTGTCGCCACGCTGTGGCAGGCCGTGGGAGACCGCAAGATCGACTACATGATGGCGAACGCGGGCAGGGGGCTGGGACATGCCTTCCTGGAGCAGGACTGGACCGAGATCGAGTCCGTCCTGCGCGTGAACGTCGCGGGGACGACCGAGCTTCTCCATCGAACGGCGCAGCATATGGCGTCGCGCCGGTCCGGCCGTATCCTCATCACCGGGTCGGTGGCGGGCTACATGCCGGGGTCGTTTCAGGCCGTCTACAACGCCACGAAGGCCTACCTCGACTCGCTGAGCTGGGCGATCCGGAACGAGCTGTCCGACTGCGACGTCAGCGTAACCTGCCTGATGCCCGGCCCGACGGATACGAAGTTCTTCGAGCGGGCGCACATGGAGGATACGCCGGTCGGCGAATCCGACAAAGCAGACGCCGCCAGCGTCGCCCAGGCGGGGTATGGCGCGATGAAGGACGGCAAGGCCGGGATCACGCCCGGCATGATGAACAAGGTGCAGTCCTCGCTGGCCAGGGCGATGCCTCCTGGGGCGACGGCCTGGCTGCATCGGCAAATGGCGCAGCCGGAGGAAAAGACATGAACGCGAGAACCCATGCCGTCGTCACCGGCGCATCCTCTGGATTGGGGTTCGAGCTGGCGCGTCTCGCGGCCCAGGACGGGCACGACCTGACGATCTGCGCGGACGAGGAAGAGATCGAGCAGGCCGCCGAGACGCTTCGTCGGCTTGGCGTGACCGTGGACGTCGTTCGCGCCGACCTGACCACGAGGGCCGGGGCCGAAACCCTGTGGACGGCCATCGATGCCAAGCCGGTCGACCTGTTCTTCGCCAACGTGGGCCGTGCGCTGGGCCACGCGTTTCACGAACAGGACTGGAGCCAAATCCGGAGGCGGATCGAACTCAACGTCTTCCAGACGACATTTCTGCTGCACCGGGTCGGAGCGAAGATGCGCGACAGGGGCCGCGGTCGGATCCTTGTCACGGGGTCATTGGGAGGCTTCGTGCCTGGTCCCTACGACGCGGTCTACAACAGCACCAAGGCCTATCTGAACAGCCTCTGTTATGCGCTTCAGGACGAGTGGAAAGACACCCCGGTCAGCCTCACCTGCCTTACGCCCGGCCCGGTCGAAACGCCGATCTTCACGCGCAGACGCAACGACCTGTCCGACGCGCCGATCACGGGACAGAGCAAGGCCGATGCCGGGCAGGTGGCGCGCGCAGGATATGACGGCATGATGGCGGGGAAGCGGAACGTCTATCCCAAGCTGACGACGCGTCTCACGGCCATTCTCTCCGGCATCGTTCCGCTGTCGCTCATGTCGAAGATACATCGACGTGGAGCCGAGCCTCGCTGACATCGGGTGGCGCTCGGTGAGCCGGCGTCACACCACCTGAGCTGTAGCCCGAAGCGCGCCCGACGCTCGCCTTGCATCTCCCTACCTCTCCTCCTGTGAAGAAGACGTCACTGGCCTCGCGCAGCGCTCCAGGAGAATAATTTCGTTCGGGGTGTAATGTCCGCTGGAAACGAATTGCTTTACCCGCGGGACATGAAGAGGTCCCGCCAGTTGGGCGGGACCTCCGATTGCTTGCGATGACAATTAGCCACCGACCTGAATGCGCTGATCTTCAGGCAGGCGCACGTTCTCGTCGTACTGGAAGTTGCTCGCAGCTTCGATATCATCCTCGGTCATGTTCTCGAGAACGATCTGACCGTCGCGGATCGTCACGCGCGACAGACGCACCGGAACCGCGTTGGCACCAAGTCCAAGAAAGCCACCATCCTCGACGACGAGGCTCGTCTCGCCGTTCACGTCGATCAGGGCCTCGGGCGCACCGAGTTCCTCTCCGTCCGCGGTGACGACTTCCATGTCCATGATTTCACCCACGGTCATGACAGCGCCGCTTCCGGTCGACATCTGGCCCTGAGCACCGGCCTGGTCGTTCTGTGCAACCTGCTGACCGGGATCCTGCTGGCTGGCATTCGCTTGCTGCTGTTGACGGCGCTGTTCGCGCTCTTCGGGCGTCTCCAGGATGACGGTTGCTTCGCCGGACTGCTGCACTTCGATCTGGGGCTGTTCAGCCATCAGCACCGAAATACGGGGCTCTGCGCTTTCGTACGACAGGGCGGGCTCGCCCGTTTCATACGTCATCTGCGGCTGACCCTCGGCCTGGACGATCTCGACCTGGGGCTCTGTCCCGGCAACGCTGACATCGCCTCCGACCGCTTCCTGGCCTTCGTTCTGCTCTCCGGCGTCGGCGACCGACGTCTGTTCGGTCGGAGCTTCGCCGGCATCCACGCCGAGATCGATGTCAAGCTCGGGGTCGGCCTGTCGGACGCTGATCCTCGGCTCGCCTTGCGAGACTTCGACCTGCGGGTCGGCCGACGTCACGCGAACCTGGGGATCCTGCCGCAGGACATAGACTTGCGGAGCCGGGATATCGACGCGAACGATGATTTCAGGGATCTCGACGGTGATCTGCGGCTCGGCCTGAGTAAGCTCGATCTGGGCCGGATCCTGGGTGATGCTGATCTGGGGTTGCTGCTCGGTCACGCGTACGTTGGGCGCCGGCACCTGTACGTCGACTTCCGGCTCGGGAACCGAAACGACGGCCTCTCCCTCGATGGTCGCTTCTTCCGAGAGGTTGACCTCTTCCGAAAGACGCTCGGTCTCTTCGGTCGTCTCACCGGCTTGCGTGGCCATCACGATTTCCTCGCCGAGCGTCACGCAGACCTCGGCCCGGTCTTCGTTGATCGCATCCACGATCTCCTGCGTCTGGACGGCTTCGATCGGCTCCTGCCTGTCCTGAACAAGCTCGGCGAGTTCCAGGCAGGCGTCGCTCTTGCCGACGAGCGCCTCTTCGTTGATCTGGATGCCCTGTGCGTGCGCGGTCATCACGAATGGGGCGGTGAGGACGGTACTCAGCAGCAGGGAGCGGATTCCAGTGGCTGTTGTTGACATGTGTTCTTTCCTTTCACGGGTTGATGAGCGGCGGACGGGCGCCCTTGGAGGGACGCCGCGCCGCGCCTTACGAGTTCGTTTCGTTGCGGTCTCTGTCGTGGCCGTCGGTGCCCTCGGGACGGCCGCTCGTCGTGTGAACGGCGGGGGAGGGCTGCGACACATCCGGTCGTTCGGACTGGAACGAGGGAGGTGTCCCCGGCGCGTCGCGCCGATCATCGCCATCCGAGACGTCCGACTCGGTGCCGACGGTATCAGACGGCGTGTCGGAGGGCCGGCGCGTCGGCACGGCGGTGTAGGACGACGTCGTGTGGTCGCCGGTTTGGTCGAAGCGGCGGTCGAGCGAAGCGCCCGTTGCCGTCTCATACGCCGAGGACGGAGATCTGCGCGCAGCCCGGTCGGACGCTGACATCGCATCAGCTGTCATCGTATCGTCGGGATCAGCATCAACCGACCTCGGCTGCCAGCGCCGTTCGGGGACGGCATGGGCCGACGACTTGGTCGCAGGGCCGAAGATCAGCCAGGTGAGGCCGATGGTCGTCAGGGCAAGCGCGAGCGGCTTCTCTCTGACCATGTTGCCGAAGGTCTGACCGTAGTCGGAGCCGTTCTCGCGCAGGTGTCTGCCGGCACGTCTCCAGGCCCCTTCGAAGCTCAGTCGGTCACGCAGTTCTTCCAGCGTACCGGCAAGCTCGTCACGCTCCCGAGCGATGGCGCGCTCGATTTCGGCGGGCTGTCGTGTTTCATGCGGCATCGGTCGACTCCGTTATTGTTTGAGCGTCGCGCTTCACGTTCGCGAACGTCCGGGTTGGTGCGAGGCTCTGGAGCTTCAGATCGCTCCGCCCTTTCATGGCGAGGATGAGAGCGACGACGAGGAGAACCCCGCCCACAATCAGCGCGGCCCAGCCAGCACCAAGCCCGGTTTCGGCGAGGGCGGCCGTCAATGCGGCGGCAAGCACGTTCAGGGCGACGAGTGCGATGACGACCGCGCCCACGAGAAGGCCTGCCGCAGTCATGGTCTTGCTCAGGCTTTCATTGAGTTCGGCCCTCGCGAGGTCGACCTCGCCACGAACCAGGTTCGACAGGTGTTCAAGAGTGCTTCCGACAAGAGTGCCGGCACCCTCACGTTCGGTCCGTGCACCTGTCGCAGTTTCATCTGGTGCCACGACACCTTGCTTGACTGACGCCATTGCCACCTCCTTGCGGTTGAGTTGAATTTGTTTGCTGATACCAAAACAGCAAAGGGCGGATCATGTTCCTGAAAACATTTGATCGACTCGATTAACTGCAGATCTGCGGTTGCGATTGCAGATCCGACAATTGTGCCAGGCGCAATCGATTTCGGTTTAGTGCTGTAGAGCCGCTCCCGCGCAGCATTCCCGCTGCCGGGAATCTGTCCCGGGCCCGGCGCGTCAGAGGCGGGTGAATTCCTCTTCGCCCAGGTCCTCGAGGATCATTCGGCGGGCGCGGCTGACGCGGCTCTTGACGGTGCCGATCTCGACGCCGCAAATCTGCGCCGTGGTCTCGTAGCTCTCGCCCAGCATGACGACGAGGATCAGGGTTTCGCGATAGCAGGCCGGGAGTTGCCTCACGACCTTCATGATCTCGTTGCCGTAGTAGGACCATTCCTGGCTGCCGGCCGAGACCGGGATGTCGGAGACGCAATCCTTGCCGCCCGGCCGCTCGCGGTTCCGCTTGACGATCTCGTTGTAGAAGGTGTTGCGCATGATGGTCATCAGCCAGGCGCGCACATTCGTGCCCCGGGTGAAGCGGCCGACGTTGGCGATGGCCTTGGTGAGGGTTTCCTGAACGAGGTCGTCGACCTCCTGCTGCTTGCGGGTCAGGGACCAGGCATAGGCCCTGAGGGCCGGAATGACGCTGATGATGTCGTCAAGGGTTTCGTCTTTCTCTGCCTGAATCAGCATCTCGCCTCCCACCGGCTTGGGTTATCTCTTTCCTTTTCAATCGGGTACCACAGAACCCCCAACCGACCCGCCGACCCGTCGCCTACCGGAAATGACCTCGGCCGGGTGCGCGCATGCACGCTGCGGACACCTTCGAACAACGTGACCCCCGGCGAAGTGTTCCTTGCCTTGCACGCCGGAGGGCCCGCCGCTGTCCGGGGGAGGCCCGCGTCCGGCACCGGAGAGACGTCGTTCGGGGCGGTCAGCGCCCGGACGCGCCCCGTTTCCGAAGCTGATCCTGGAGGTGCCGCGCAAGCTCGAGAAGGCGCTCGGGGACATCCTCGGATTCAATCCTCCGAAGGTGCTCTTCCAGTTCCCGCTTCATCGCGGTCTCGTCGGCGGTCGTGGCGGACTGCTCCTTCATTTTCTTTCCTTGTCCTTTCCTAGCCGACCCGCGGCCGTGTCCGGCCCGTTGCCTTAGCGTCAGGGAGTCTACTTCGGAGTGGCACGTCTGGATCAATGACATTCTCGCTCATTTCCAAAGAAATGGCCGACGTCTTGCGCGAAGGCTGCAGGTAGCGGGGGTCACGAAAGCAGCCCCGCCTGGGGTCCGTCGCTCAGAAAGGGAGCCAATCAGGTCGGCTGACCCGGGGCCTTCCCCGGCCCCTCCGCCATCCACTCGGGTCTTGTGCGTCGCTGAGGCTCACGCCAGTCTTGCCAGACTGAACGTATCAGTTTAGTTTTTTGCGGATAGCCCCGGAGAGTCTCCCATGCCGCCGATGATCAGGACCGCCCTCGTGCTGGGGCTCCTTTCCGCCGTCTCGCCCTTCGCCATCGACATGTACCTGCCCGCTATGCCCGCCATCGAGTCAGAGCTCGGCGCGGGCGTGTCGGGCACCCAGGCGACGATCACCGCCTATTTTCTGTCGTTCGGATTGGCGCAGCTGATCTACGGGCCGTTGGCCGACCGCTTCGGACGGAAGCCGCCGATCTTCGCGGGGCTGGGCATCTTCCTCGTCGGCACCGTGCTCTGCGCAGTTGCGCCGGACATCCGCTTCCTGATCGGGGCGCGATTCCTGCAAGGGCTCGGCGGGGCCGCGCTGATGGTGGTGCCGCGCGCCATCATCCGCGATCTGCACACCGGCCCCGAGGCCGCGAAGCTGATGGCGATGATCATGCTCGTGATCTTCGTGTCGCCCATGCTCGCGCCGCTCGCCGGGTCGGGCGTCATCGCCATCGGCGGCTGGCGCGGGGTGTTCTGGGTCATCGCGGCCGCGTCGCTCGTCAGCCTCGCCCTGCTGGCCTTCGCGCAGCCCGAGACGCTGCGGCCCGAGAACCGCGCCGCCATCGAGCCGAGGGCGCTTCGGCGCAACGCGGGCATCCTTCTGCGCGATCCGGTCTTCATGGGCCTGACCTTCGTCGGCGGCCTCGGGATCTCGAGCTTTTTCGTGTTCCTGACCAGCGCGCCCTTCGTCTATACCGGCACCTATGGCCTCAGCCCGACCGGGTTCTCGATCGCCTTCGCAATGAACGCCATCGGCTTTTTCGCGGCCAGCCAGGCGGCAGGCCCCCTGGGCGAGAGGCTGGGGATGGAGACGGTCGTGTTCTGGGCGACGGCGGGTTTTGCGGCAGTGGCCTCCGCCCTGGTCCTCGTCGTGCTGGCGGGCGGTGGCTCGCTGCCGGTCGTCGTGGGGATGCTGTTTCTCGCGAACGCCTTTCTCGGCCTCGTCATCCCCTCGACGATGGTCATGGCGCTGGATCCGCACCCCGAGATCGCGGGGCTCGCCTCGTCACTCGGGGGCACGCTTCAGATGGTGGCCGGCGCGGTGGCGGTCACTCTGGCCTCGCCGTTCTTCGACGGGTCGGTCCTGCCGATGGTCGCGGCCATCGCGCTGTGCGGCATCAGCGCCTTCGCGGTGGCTCTTCTTGTCGACCGTAGCGGTCGGCGTCAGGCGGTCTGATCCGCCGCCGGCCTGCGCCTATTCGGCGGCCCTGAGTTCGAGCGGCGCCTCGGCCGGCGCCGAGGGGTCGGCGTCGACGTCCCACACGATCTCCGTCGCCTTCAGCTTGCGCGCCGCGCGCGCCAGGGCCCAGTCGCGGGCGTCCTGGCTGCGCGCGCCGCGCGTCAGCGCCGCGATGCCGCTCAGCAGCCACGACAGGATCGTCCAGAACCACACCCGCAGCGCAAGAAGCGACGGCGTGACCACCAGCGTCAGTACCGTCGCGATGCCGAGGCCGAAGACCACCGCCGTCGCAAGCTGCTTCCACCAAAGCGCGGTCGGGCTGTCGATCGAGTAGCCGCCGCCGATGAAGTCGAGACTGAGGCCGAACATCATGGGTGCCAGGCCCGCCATCGTCGTGATGGTTGTCAGAAGGACCGGACGAAGGCGTTCCTCGGCCGTGCGCACGATGGCGTCGAGGCGCGGCATGTAGCGCGAGAACTCCTGGTAGGTGTCGATCAGCACGATGTTGTTGTTCACCACGATCCCGGCCAGGGCCACGATCCCGGTCCCGGTCATGATGATCGAGAAGGTCTGGTCCATGACAAGCATCCCGATCAGCACGCCCGTGGTCGACAGGACGACCGCCAGAAGGACGAGGATGGCGTTGTAGAACGAGTTGAACTGCGCCAGCAGGATGATGAACATCAGCCCGAGCGCCGCCGAGAAGCCCCATTGCAGGAAGGCCTGGCTTTCCGCCTGGTCCTCCTGGTCGCCGGTCCATTCCCAGTCGATGCCGGCTGGAAGGGGGTCGGTCTCGAGCCATTCCGTCAGGGCCGCGATGCGCTCGGTCGCGTTGATCGGGACGGTGCGGAAATCGCCTGCGTCGAGGCGGTCGCTGATCTCTGCGGCCGTCACGCTGTCCTCGCGGGTCAGGATCTCGAAACGCTCGCCCGCGCCGTTCGTCACTAGCGCGCCGCCCGAACCGGCGGAATCGCCTTCGAGCGCGCGCACCGTCGCCACATGCACGAGGCTGTCCGTCTCGACCTTGAAGAGGTTCGGCGCGACACCGGCCTTGACGTCGAAGAAGCGCTTCTGGTCGACGCGGTTGATCTGGGCAAGCTGCGCCACGGGCTTGCGGGTGATGAAGTTCGACAGCGGCACCAGCCCCTCGGCGGTGCGGACCTTGAGCGTGTCGAGCGTCGAGAGGACGCGGTCCTCTTCCGGCAGGCGGACGCGGATCTCGATCTCCTCGTCCGAACTGTCGACCCGCATGGTGTCGAGGAGGAGACCGCGTGTGACAAGCTGCACCATGCCGCCGACGGTGGCGACGTCGGCGCCATAACGGCCGGCCTTCTCGACGTCGACGTCGATCTGCCAGTCGATGCCGGGCAGGGGCAGGTTGTCCTCGGTGTCGACGAGGCCCGGCGTCGTCTCGAAGGTCGCACGGGCCAGCGTCGTCGCCTCGATCAGCCGCTCCCAGTCGTCACCTTTCAGCCGCAGGTGGACGGGCTTGGCCGAGGCCGGGCCCATGGACAGGTTCAGGACCTCGTAACGGATCCCGGGCAGATCCGCGAGACGCTCCTCGATGTCGGCGAGTACGCGGTTGCCGTCCAGATCCTCGACCGTCACACCCAGCCTGTCGGCCTCGTCCGCGCGCTCTTCCCAGGGGATCAACTCGACCTGGACCTGGCCTATGGCGTCGACGGGTCCGGTCGCGCCGCCGGTGTTGGCGTTGAGACCTCCCTGACCGGCGAAGGCGAAGGCCGACTGAACGCCGGGCGTCTCGAGGATGATGTCCTCGACCTGTCCGACCAACTCGTCCTTCTCGTCGAGCGAAAGGTTTCCGCGCGCGCGAACATAGACGATGGCCTGCTCGGGTTCGGTCTCGACGAAGAATTCCACGCCGTTGTTGTGCTGGGCGAAGTAGGCGAAGGTCGAGGTGACGAAGAACAGCACGAGACCGATGGTCACGAGCGGCATCACCGGGTTGCCGGTGATGAACGCGATCAGGTGGCCGAAGGGGCTGCGGCGACGGGTCGTGTCGACGCGGCTTGCCCGCCTCTCGATCTTCGCGGCGCCAAGCGCCACGGACGACAGCATCGCGGCGAGCACGAAGCCCACGGCGCCCAGGGCGGATCCTGCCATCCCTGCACCCGGTCCGAGGAGGTAGGCCGGGTTCAGGACCTGCATCGCCATCAGGAACATCAGGTAGAGCGCGACAGGAACGAGCGCCGCCCGCAGGAGCCATGGCGTCGTGCGGGTCAGGGCCGCCGAAGCGCGCTCGAACTTGCGGCTCATCCGTCCCGCGACGCCGCCCATGACGGGCAGGTAGACCAGCGCCACGACAAGCGACGCGATGAGGACGAAGATCAATGTGATGGGCAGCATTCCCATGAACTGTCCCGCGACACCCGGCCAGAACAGCATGGGCAGGAAGGCGCAGAGCGTGGTCGCGGTCGAGGACACGACCGGCCAGAACATCCGCTTCGCCGCCTCGGTATAGGCCGCCATCGGCCCCGAGCCTTCCTGGATGCGCTTGTCTGCGTATTCGACCACGACGATCGCGCCGTCGACCAGCATCCCCACGGCGAGGATCAGGCCGAACATGACGATGTTCGAGATCGACACACCCATGAGGGCGAGGAAGGCGAAGCACAGAAGGAATGAGGTCGGGATCGCGAATCCCACGAGCAGCGCCGAGCGCGAGCCGAGGGCCGCCAGCACCACGATCATCACGAGAGCGATTGCGGTCAGGACCGAGCCTTCCAACTGGCTGACCATCGAGGCGACGGTGCGGGACTGGTCGTTCGAGACGCCGATCTCGATGGCCTCGCGCAGTTCATCGGGCCAGGTCGCGCGTTCGGCCTCGATCTCCTCGCGGATCAGGGCGGCGGTGTCGATGATGTTGAAGCCCTTCCGCTTTACGACCTGAAGCGCCACCGTCGTGTCGCCGTTGAAGCGGGCGGTGCCGGTGCGGTCCTCGAAGGTCACGCGGACGTCGGCGATCTCGCCCAGTGTCACGACGCGGTCGCCGTCTGTCTTGACCGGCAGGTCGTAGATGTCGCGCTGGTCGTCGAAGGACGAGGGGATCTTGACGGCGAAGGCGCCCGAAGCGGTCTCGACCTCGCCTGCGGCGATAAGCTGGTTGTTGTTGCGCACCACGCCGATCAGCTCTCCCGCCGTGACGTTGTAGGCTTCGAGCCGGATCGGGTCGATCACGACCTCGACCATCTCGTCGCGGTGGCCGGTCAGCGCGGCCTCGAGCACGGCGTCGAGCGACTCGAGCCGGTCCTGGAGGTCCTTCGCGACGCGCAGAAGGGTGCGCTCGGGCAGCGCGCCGGTGAGGTTCACGATGATGATCGGGAATTCCGAGAAGTTGAACTCGCTGATCGTGTATTTCTCGGCGCCTTCGGGGAACTCCGCCTCGGCGTTGTTCATGGCGTCGCGAACGTCCGCCATCGTCTTGGTCTTGTCCCAGCCGAACTCGAACTCGAGGATGACGCCGGCATAGTTTTCCGCTGCGGTGCCCTGGAGCGTCTTCAGACCGTCGAGGTCCGACAGCTCGGTCTCCATCGGCTTGACCAGAAGCTTTTCGCTGTCCTCGGCCGAGATGCCGGGGAAGGGGACGCTGACGAAGAGGGCGGGGATCTCGATGTCGGGCTCGCCTTCCTTGGGAAGCGAGGCATAGGCGAAGGCGCCCGCGAGGATCGACAGGATGATGAAGGCGATCACCATCCGCGCGCGGCTGGCGGCCCAGTCGACGATGCCGGTCATTCGGATGCGCTCCGGATGGATGCGGTGACAGGCACGCCGTCGGTGACGAACTCCTGGCCCACCACGATGACGTCGACCTGCGGCTCAAGGCCCGCGACCCAGATGCCGTCCACGGTGTCACGGATCACGGTGACGGGTGCGAAGCGTGCGACGTCGCCGTCCACCGTCCGCACACCGAGCCGGCCCTCGTCGTCGAGAGTCAGGGCGGACTGGGGCAGGAGGTGCGCGCTTTGGCCGTCGGATTGCACCGCGATCTCGGCGGTCTGGCCGTCGCGGATCGACAGGTCGGCGTTCGGGACGCGCACTTCGACGCGGAAGGTGCGCGTGGCCTCGTCGGCCGAGCGGGACAGGAAGCTGACCTGGCCGGTCACCTCGCGCCCCGTCGAGAGCCGCGCCTGAGCCATTGCGCCGACCTCGACGCGGTCGACCAGCGTCTCGGGGACGAAGCCCACCAGCTTGATCGGGTCGAGCTGGATGATCGTGGCGCAGGCGTCGCCCGGCCTGAGAAGCGCGCCAAGCTCGGCCGTGTTGCTTTCGAGGAGGCCCGGGAAAGGCGCGCGAAGCTCGAGCTTGGTAAGTTCGTTCTCGGCTGCGGCGACCGCGGCCTCGGCCGCCTGGATGCCCGACCTGGCGCCTTCGACGTTCGACGCTGCCGACTGCACGCCCGCCCGCGCGGCCTCGACGGCGGCGGTGGTCGAGGCGACGCGGGTCTCGGAAGCGAAGCCTTCCTGGCTGAGGCGGGCCGAGGCGCGGTCGTTGATCTCGGCCTCGGCCAGCGCGGCGCGGGCCTGGGCAAGACCGGCCTGGGCGGCGGGAAGGCGGCTGCGGGCCTCTTCCAGACGCGCCACGGTCTCGTCGAGCGCAATCTCGCGGGTGCCGGGGTCGAGTTCGCAAAGGACATCGCCGGCCTCGACGAAGGCGCCCTTGCGGGACGGCTCGCCCACGACGGCACCCGAGGTTTCGGCCTGCACCTCCACCTCGCGCGCGGCCTCCGTGCGGCCCCGAAGGATGACGGCTCCGTCGACCGACGTCGCAGACGAGCGCAAGGCCACGACCGAGACGGCGCGCGCTTCGTCCGCGCTTCGGGTTTCGGCGGGCGGCGCTTCGGTCTCGACCGCAACGGCATCGCTGGTTGTCGCGACACCTGCGAATTCGAGCAGGGCGGGACGCTCGAAGACAAGGAGATAGAGGCTCGCCACGACGGCGATGGCGGTGAGGATCGGGAAAAGCCGCATGTTCAATCGGGTCCTTTGGCCGGGGCGCGCGCCCCGGTCGGAGTTCGTTGTCTGGACTAGTACGCTAAACCGTTCAGTTCAGTTTAATCATGACGACGGTTTTGCGCAAGCTTTCGCACATGCAGCATTCACGCTGCTTTGCATTCCGCGATTTCAACAGATAAGAGGGCGCAACGGGTCTGGGACAACAGGGCGGGGCTTCGGTGGCCAATCAGGATTCCTTCGTGACCGAGGTGTCGGACGAGGTCCGGCGCGACAAGCTGTTCAGGCTGATGCGGCGCTATGGCTGGATCGCGATCCTCGCCGTCGTGCTTCTGGTTGCCGGGGCCGCCTTCATCGAATGGCGCAAGGCGCGCGACGCAGCTGAAGCGCAGGCGTTCGGCGACGAGATCCTTGCCGCCCTGAGCGGGGCCGACGACGCCGCGCGGGCCGAAGCGATGGCAGCGCTTCCAACGCCCGAAGAGCCGACCCGCCGCGCCATCCAGGGGCTTCTGGCGGCGTCGGCGCAGTCCGAGGCCGGCAACGCGGACGTGGCCAGGGCGTCGCTCGAGGCTCTGGCAGCCGACACGGCCGTGCCGCAGATCTATCGCGACATCGCCCTTCTGAAGTCGGTCATGGTCTCGGCCGGAACCGTCGCGCCCGCGGACCGGGTCGCAAGCCTGCAACCGCTTCTCGCCGCCGGCAACCCATTGCGGCTTCTGGCGCTCGAACAGCGCGCCTTTGCCGAGGTCGAGACGGGCGAGACGGAAGCCGCCATCGCCACGCTCCGCGGGATACTCGCGGATGCCGAGGTCACGGAAGACTTGCGCGTTCGTGCGACCCAGTTGATTGTGGCGCTCGGTGGCACGCCCGAGGCGCAGGGCTGAGCCAGGGACATGCGCGAGCGAGAAGGGTCGAGGGGCCGGGCTGTGAGGAATTTCGCGACATCGGTGGCGATGCTGGCGCTTCTGGCCGCCTGCGGCGACCAGGAGGTACTGCTGCCGGGCGAACGGCTCGACATCGCGGGTCTGCCTGACACGGGCGAGGTCGTGAACCGCAGCATCCCTGTCGCCTTGCCGCCTGCCACCGTCAACGCCGAGTGGAGCCATGTCGGCGGCAACGCCCGCCACCAGCTTTCCCATCCCGCGCTCGGACGGTCGCTCACGCGCGTGTGGAGCGCTCCGATCGGACAGGGCGCGGACCGCAGGCACCGCATCACGGCGGACCCCGTCGTCTCGTCTGGCCGGATCTTCACGATGGACAGCCGGGCCACGGTTTCGGCGCATTCGACCGGCGGGGCGGCGCTCTGGTCGCGCGACCTGACGCCACCTTCGGAGAATGCCAACGAGGCCTCGGGCGGCGGGATCGCCGCGTCGGGCGGGCGCGTCTATGTCACCACCGGCTTCGGCACGCTGACCGCCCTCGACGCCGCGTCGGGCGCCGTCGCCTGGATGCAGGACCTCGACGCCGCGGCCACGGGTGCTCCGACGGTTGCGGACGGCGTGGTCTATCTCGTCACCCGCGACGACGTGGGCTGGGCCATCGACGCGGCGAGCGGTCGCGTGCTGTGGCAGATCCTCGGCGCGACAAGCAACTCCGGCCTCGCAGGGGGGCCGTCGCCCGCCGTTGCCGACGCCCAGGTGATCTTCCCCTTCTCGTCAGGCCAGATGCTGGCCGCCGTGCGGTCGACCGGCAGCCAGACCTGGGCGGGATCGGTCGCGGGCGAACGGACGGGACGCGCCTTCAGCCGCTATGCCGACCTCTCGGGCGAGCCCGTCGTTTCGGGCGGCACCGTCTATGCCGCGAGCCACGCGGGGCGCGCGGCGGCCTTCGACGTCGAGACGGGTCTGCCGCTCTGGCAGGCGAACGAAGGCGCGATGAACCCGCCCGTCGTCGTCGGCGGCTCGATGTTCATGGTGACGGACGAGAACCGGCTGGCGCGGCTCGACGCCTCGACCGGTGAGACGGTCTGGATTGTCGACCTGCCGTTTTACCGCAGGCCTCGCCTGTCGCGGCGCGAGACGGCCTATGTCCATTTTGGACCCGTCCTCGCCGGCGGACGGCTGATCGTTGCGTCGGACGACGGGCTTCTGCGCGAGTTCGATCCGGCCTCGGGCGCCCTTCTGGGAACCCGCGATCTGCCCGGCAGCGTCGTGCGCAACCCGGTCGTTGCGGGTGGGACGCTGTATCTCGTGACCGAGAACGGGGAACTCCACGCTTTCCGCTAGGCGGGCGCTCTGCTAAGGACGCCGCCTGACGTCACAAAGGGGCCGACATGAGCTTCACCCTCGCCATCGTGGGTCGCCCGAACGTGGGCAAGTCCACGCTGTTCAATCGTCTGGTCGGCAAACGGCTGGCGCTGGTCGACGACCAGCCCGGCGTGACGCGCGACCTGCGCGAGGGCGAGGCGCGCCTGGGAGAGCTGCGCTTCACCGTCATCGACACGGCGGGACTGGAAGAGGCGACGGACGAAAGCCTTCAGGGCCGGATGCGCAAGCTGACCGAGCGCGCGGTCGAGATGGCCGACGCCTGCCTCTTCATGATCGACGCCCGCGCGGGCGTGCTGCCCGCCGACGAGATCTTCGCCGACATCCTGCGCCGCAAGTCCGCACAGGTGATCCTTGGCGCCAACAAGGCCGAGGGTCGCGCAGGAGAGGGCGGCTACGTCGAAGCGTGGTCCCTCGGTCTGGGCGACCCGATCGCCCTTTCCGCCGAGCACGGCGAGGGGATGTTCGACCTCCTTCAGGTGCTGCGCCCGCTGGTCGAGGCGAAGGGGGCCGAGGCGGCGATCATCGAGGAGGCGGCGCCCGAAACGGACGTCGACGTCAACGAGGACGACGAGGCCGACACCTCGGTCCGTATGCCCACCGCCGACCGGCCGATGCAGATCGCCGTCGTGGGCCGTCCGAACGCGGGCAAGTCGACCCTCATCAACAAGCTTCTGGGCGAGGATCGCCTGCTGACCGGCCCCGAGGCAGGGATCACGCGCGACGCCATCTCGCTGCCCTTCGACTGGGAGGGGATGCCGGTCCGCATCTTCGACACCGCCGGGATGCGCAAGAAGGCCAAGGTTCAGGAGAAGCTTGAAAGGCTTTCGGTCGCCGACGGTCTGCGCGCGGTGAAGTTCGCCGAGGTCGTTGTCGTCCTTCTCGACGCGGCGATCCCCTTCGAGCAGCAGGATCTGCGCATCGCCGATCTTGCCGAACGCGAGGGGCGGGCCGTTGTCGTCGCCGTCAACAAGTGGGACGTCGAGGATCACAAGCAGGAGAAACTGAAGGAGCTGAAAGAGAGCTTCGAGCGCCTTCTGCCCCAGCTTCGCGGCGCGCCGCTTGTGACCGTCTCGGCCAAGACCGGCCGCGGTCTCGACCGCCTGCGCGAGGCCGTCGAGCGCGCCTATACCGTCTGGAATCGCCGCGTGACGACCGCGCAACTGAACCGCTGGCTTACGGGGATGCTCGAGTCCCATCCGCCGCCCGCGCCGGGCGGACGCCGCATCCGGCTGCGCTATGCCACGCAGGTCAAGACACGGCCGCCCGGCTTCGTCGTCATGTGCTCGTATCCCGACAAGCTGCCCGAGAGCTACAAGCGCTATCTCGTCAACGGCCTTCGCGACGCCTTCGACATGCCGGGGACGCCCATTCGGCTGCACTTCCGGGGTCAGGGCGACAAGAACCCCTACAAGGACAGGAAGAAGTCCAAGCCGTCCCGGCTGCGCAAGCACCTCGGCAAACCCTCCCCGAAGGAGTGATTGCGTGCGGAGGATCGCCGCTGCCTTCCTGATCTTCGTCGCCATCGTCGCCGCCGGGTTCGTGATGA
Source organism: Silicimonas algicola (assembly GCF_003970735.1). Lineage (GTDB taxonomy): Bacteria > Pseudomonadota > Alphaproteobacteria > Rhodobacterales > Rhodobacteraceae > Silicimonas > Silicimonas algicola. The sequence goes on along the minus strand of NZ_CP034588.1, from coordinate 2,154,450 downwards.
CCCGCGACAGGGGCGAGGACGCGGCCTATGCCGAGGCCGAGGCGCGCATCGCCCAGGGTGCAAGGGAGCGCGTGCGCGTCCTGTCGCTTCAGGGGCTGGATGCGCTGGAAAAGATCCCGCCCTCCATCTCAGATCTCGACCGCCTGGCGCAACTCAGCCTGAGGGGCACACGGGTATCGGACCTCGCGCCGCTTGCCGCCGTCCCGTCGCTGCGGGTCCTGTCGCTTCGCGACACGCGGACGGGAGACCTTGCGCCGCTCGAAGCGCTGCCCGACCTCGAGATCCTCGACCTCGCCGGTTCCTGGGTGTGGGACCTCGGCTCCCTCTCGCGGATGCCTTCGCTCGAGCGGCTGGATCTGGGCGGGACGATGATCCTGTCCCTGGAGCCCGCGGTTCAGGCGGAGCGGCTGAAGTGGATAAACCTGCACGGGGCTCAGGCACGCGATGGCTCGGGTGAACATTTCATGTCGCTTCTGACCAAGGGGGTCGCCCTCAACAACGGTCGCACGTTCCGCGAGGACCGAGCCTCGACATGGGTCGGTCGACAGGCAAGGCGGCTTGGCCGGCTGACGGCAAGGCTCTCACCCTCCGACTGACGCTCCGCAGGCGCCGTTCCGCGCGACTCGGGTCTGCGGCTGCGCGCCGTCCCGCCCGCGACTGACCGCGCGGGACGGGCGGCGCACCTCCGCCGCACGGCAGGAGCCTCCGGGGCGTCTTTCGGCTCAGGTCAGGCTGCGCGAGCCCACCCCATTGCGCGGCGGCTGAGGATGACCTTACCTCACACTCGAAGCTTCTCAACGAGGCTCGGGCCCCTGCCTCCGTCAGAATAGATGGAGATGAAGATGACGAAGATCTGGACTGTTCTCGCCGCCGCCCTTCTCGGGCTCGGCGCGACCGCCGCCACCGCTGCCGATGTCACCGACACGGACGGAGACGGCATGTATTCGATGGAAGAAATTCAGGCCGCATATCCGGACCTGACCGAAGAGGTGTTCGCGACGATCGACGCCAACGCGGACGGTATGGTCGACGCGGACGAACTGGCGGCCGCCGAAACGGCCGGCACCCTGGTCGCGGGCTAAGGTCCTCCATGGTCGGCTCCGGTGCCTTTCACCGGGGCCGACACGCGGCGCGGCGGGGACGGCTTTCGTCTCCGCCGCGTTTCGATCAGGCCACCGCCAGTTTCGGTGAAGGTCGAATGACGGCGCGCACGGCGAGGACCAGCATCAGCACAGCGCCGACCGCCGCCAGCCCGGCCACGAGTGTGGATTTGTCCGACGCATCGACCGTCAGCCCGACAAGCGCCCATCCGATGGCGAGCGCGACCTCGGGCACGGCGAGCCGCGCCATCAGCCAGATGCCAAGCACCAGCGCGAGGACGAGGGCGATCACCGCCCATGTCACTTCGTCGAACCACACACCCCATCCTGCGCCGACAAGTGCGATCGAGATCGATGCCGCCGCCGTCAGCCAGCCGGCGAAAAGGCCCACGGGCCCCCTGACCATCCAGCGATGCGACGCCGGGGCGCGGAACAGCGCGCCCACCGCCCCGATCCACATGATCCAGATAAGAAGCGTCGCCCAGATCGCGCTTTCGAGGGCGACGAAAAGCCAGGCGGCCCCGACCACCAGCGCCACAAGGAGCCACGGCCGGTGCGGCCAGAAGGTCGGCGTATCCACGTGGAAGATGGCCGCGCCCAGCGTCGTGACGACGAGCCACAGGTAGATCAAGCCCCAGATCGAGAAGGTCCAGCCCTCGGGCTGCGCCACGGGGTCGGGCAGGGGGTTCGGAAAAGCTCGCGGATCGAACCCACCGAACGAGACGGCAAAGGGGACGAGGGCGAAGGCGAGTGCGGCCGCGAAGACGGCCCATGCGATGAGGCGTTCCATGCCCCCTGAAACCGCCGGGACGCCCGGCGGTTCCTTGCCCCTTGCTCAGGCGAGCCGGCCGTCCGGCGCAATGCGGGTCTTGCCGCCCAGCCAGGGGTGCAGCCCTTCGGGCAGGATGACGCCGCCATCCTCGGTCTGGCCGTTCTCCAGCACCGCGATCAGGCAGCGGCCGACGGCCAGGCCGGAGCCGTTCAGCGTGTGGACGAACTGGGGCTTGCCGTCCGCGTCGCGAACCCGCGCGTTCATCCGCCGCGCCTGGAAGTCGCCGCAGGTCGAAACCGACGAGATTTCGCGGTAGGTGTCCTGCCCCGGCAGCCAGACCTCGATGTCGTAGGTCCTGCGCGCGCCGAAGCCCATGTCGCCAGTGCAGAGGACGACGGTGCGATAGGCAAGCCCCAGGCGCTCGAGGATCGCCTCGGCACAGCCGCGCATCCGGGCGTGTTCGTCCTCGGACGTTTCAGGCGTGCAGATCGTCACCATCTCGACCTTCTCGAACTGGTGCTGCCGCAGCATCCCCGCCGTGTCCTTGCCCGCGCTTCCCGCCTCGGAGCGGAAGCACTGGGTATGGGCGGTCATGCGGATCGGCAGGCGGTCGGCATCGACGAAGCTGTCGCGGACCGTGTTGGTCAGCGTGACCTCGGACGTCGGGATCAGCCACATGCCCTCGCGAGTCTGATAACTGTCTTCGGCGAACTTGGGCAGTTGGTTCGTGCCCACCATGGCCTCGTCACGGACGAGGACGGGGGTCATCGTCTCGGTCAGACCATGCTCGGTCGTGTGGATGTCGAGCATCATCTGGGCCAGTGCGCGGTGAACCCGCGCCACCGCTCCGCGGAGGAGGACGAAGCGGCTGCCCGACAGCTTGGCTGCCGTCTCGAAGTCCATGCCGGGCTTCACCCCGGCGATGTCATAGTGCTCCTTTGGGGCGAAGTCGAAGGTCGGCACCTCGCCCCACTTATGGACCTCGACGTTCTCCGTCTCATCGCGGCCGTCCGGCACATCCGGGTAAGGCAGGTTCGGCAGGCCGAGGAGGATGTCGCGCAGACGCTCGTCCTCGACGCGCGCCTCGTCCTCGAGCCGCGCGATCTCGTCCTTCTTGTCGGCCACGAGGGCACGAAGGCGGTCGAATTCCGCGTTGTCGCCTCGGGCCTTCGCCGCGCCGACGTCCTTCGAGGCCGCGTTGCGGTCGGCCTGCGCGGTCTCGGCGGCGGTGATCTTCGCCCGCCGCGCCTCGTCGATGGCAAGGATCTCCGACGACACCCCCGACAGCCCCCGCCGCGCCATGGCGGCGTCGAAGGCCTGGGGGTTCTCGCGGATGGCGCGGATGTCGTGCATCGGGGTCTCCTGTCGCAAGTCGCGCGTTCTATCGCCCATTTCGGGCCGCGAGGAAAGGCGTCCGTCACGGCGCTTGCGCCCGTGGGGCGGCTTGCCATAGGCTGAAGGCAACCAGAGATCGGAGGGCGACATGCCGCCCAAGCGTCCTAGGGGCGCCGACCCTCTCCCGCTTGCGGTAGAAGAGGGCGGGCCCGACAAGGCCGATCCAGCAGAGCTCTACGCCGCGCTGGACCTCGGAACGAATTCCTGCCGAATGCTCATCGCTCAGCCGAAGGGCAACCAGTTCCATGTGGTCGACAGCTTCTCGAAGTCCGTCCAGCTTGGCCAGGGGCTCGAAGCGACCGGGCGGCTGTCGCGCGCCGCGATGCACCGCACAGCGCAGGCGCTGAAGATCTGCCGCTCGAAGATCGACAAATACGATGTCGACCGGATGCGGCTTGTCGCGACCGAGGCTTGCCGGCGGGCGACCAACGGCTCCGATTTCCTCGATTCCGTCTACCGCGAGACGGGCCTCAGGCTCGAGGTCATCAAGCCCGAGGAAGAGGCGCGGCTTGCCGTCATCTCCTGCGCTCCGCTGGTATCGTCGCGGACCGAGCAGCTTCTGGTGGTCGACATCGGCGGGGGTTCGACAGAGCTCGTGTGGATCGACATCAGCCGGGTCCCGCGGGTCGAGAGGCCGCGCGCGCTGATGCGCCTCAATACCGGTTTCGCGCCCGATCCCAACTCGCCCTTTCCGGCGGCGCGGGTGGTGGACTGGATTTCGGTGCCCCTGGGCGTGGCGACGCTGCGCGACCAGTTCGACGACGTCGAGAACGACGCCGCGCGGTTCGCGCTGATGAGCTGGTATTTCGAGGAAAACCTCTCGGAATTCAGCCCCTACGAGGCGGAGCAGACGCGGGAGGGGTTCCAGATCATCGGCACCTCGGGGACGGTGACGACGGTGGCGGCAAGCCACCTGGGCCTCAGGCGCTATGACCGATCCAAGGTCGACGGGCTGCGCATGACCTCGGACCAGATCGACAAGGTTATCCGCCAGTATCTCGAGCTGGGACCAGAAGGCCGCAGGATCGACCCGCGGATCGGCAAGGACCGGCATGCGCTCATCATGTCCGGCGCGGCGATCCTCCAGGCGCTACTGCGGGTCTGGCCGACCGACCGACTGACGGTGGCGGATCGCGGTCTGCGCGAGGGGCTTCTCTACGCCCAGATGTCGGCGGACGGGGTTCTGGAAGACGCGGCCTTCTGAAGGCTGGCCGTCCAAATGAAAAGGGCCGGCGCGAGGCCGGCCCTTCGTCGTTTGACGTGTAACCGTCTATTCCTGGTTGCCCATGAAGTAGAGCAGGAACTGGAACATGTTGATGAAGTCGAGGTACAGCGCCAGGGCGCCGTGAATCGCCGACTTGTCCAGCCAGTCCTGGTCCATCGCCTGGGCGTGGGCCACGTACATCGTCTTGATGTTCTGCGTGTCGTAAGCCGTGAGGGCCGCGAACAGCAGGACACCGATGCCCGAGATCGCGAACATCATCGCGGGCGATTGCAGGAACAGGTTGATGACCATGGCGACGATCAGGCCGATGACGCCCATGATCAGGAACGAACCGATGCCCGAGATGTCGCGCTTGGTTGTATAACCCCAGATCGACAGTCCCGCGAAGGCGATCGCCGTCACGAGGAACGTCTGCACGATCGAGAAGTCCGTGTAGACAAGGAAGATCGAGCTGAAGCTGATGCCGATCATCGCCGCGAAGGCGTAGAAGGCAACCTGCGCGGTACCCGACGAGGCGCGCTCGAGGATGCGGTTCCAGCCGAAGAAGATGAAGGCGAGCGGAGCGAGCATCACGACCCAGCGAAGCGGCGAGGCATAGAGCGCCTGGCCGAGGCCGGTGAGATATTCGCCGTCACGAAGCATGATGCCGGTGGCCGAGGGATCGGAGGTGACGGCAAGTCCGGCGATGGCCCATGCGGCCGCAGCCGTGATGAGCATGCCGACGGACATCGTGCCGTAGACCTTGTTCATGTGGGCGCGGAGGCCCTCATCGATCGCGGCCGTCCGTACACCTGTCGTAGCGGTGCCGCGGATGGTCTCGTATTCAGCCATGTGGTTGTGCTCCCCAAAGGATCTGGTCGGTGCCGGATCGGGAAACCCGTCCGTCCCTGCGCATATTGGCAGAGACGGACATGATTTCAACCGCCACGGTTCCGGGAACAGACTGTTTTTCAGGGGTGTGACCGCCGGTCGCGCCTCAGCGCGTCCAGCGTTCGGGCGCATCCCAGGCAGCGCGGCGCGATTCAGCGCGGGCGGCGCTGCGCGTGACGCCGATATCGGACAGACGCGACGCATCCATCTGCGCGAGCGCGCGGCGCTCGTTATAGATCGAATGAAGCGTCAGAAGACGGTCGAGCACACCGAGGCGGGCCGTCAGAATAACGGGGAAGAGGGCGGAGCGGGGGGTGTGGGTCATTGTCGTCATGTGTCTATGTCCTGTTGTCGAGCGTGGGTGCGTCGAGATCCTTTCATCATCGTGCTTGATGGATATGGGCCCTCCTGATACATTTTGAAAACGAATTCTTCTGATCCCATTCATCACGGAGAGTGATATGCCTCGGAACCTCGACCTGACTGCCGTCCGCTCGTTCGTGGCCGTGGCCGACACAGGCGGCGTCACCAAGGCTTCGGCGGTCCTGAACCTGACCCAGTCCGCGGTGTCTATGCAGCTCAAGCGGCTCGAGGAAAGCCTCGACCAGCAGCTTCTCGACCGGACAGGGCGGGGCGTCGGGCTGACCACGGCGGGCGAGCAGCTTCTGAGTTACGGGCGCAAGATCCTCGCCCTGAACGACGAGGTGATGAACCGGATGACCGATGTGGCTTACGAGGGCACGCTGGTCCTCGGCGTCCCGAGCGACATCGTCTATCCCGCGATCCCGCCGGTCCTGCGCTTCTTCCACGTCGAGCATCCGAGGATGAAGGTCCAGCTTCTGTCGTCGTACACGCTGCGCTTGAAGGAGATGTTCGCACGGGGCGAATGCGACCTGATCCTGACGACCGAGGATCACTGCGACCCGGGCGGCGAGACGCTGACCGAGAAGCCGCTTCTGTGGTACGGTGCCAAGGATGGCGTGGCATGGCAGCGTCGACCCCTGCCGCTGGCGTCGCAGCCGAAGTGCCAGTTCCGCAAGGGCATGATCGCATCACTCGACCGCGCTGGCGTGCCGTGGGAGATGAGCATCGATTCCGACAGTTCGCGTACCGTCGAGGCGACCGTCGTCGCGGATCTCGCCGTGACCGCGCAGCTTGCCGGCGCGGTGCCGCAGTTGTTCCAAGTGTCGCATGGGGGCGCCTTGCCCGATCTCGGGACACGGAAGATAAACTTCTACGTGGCCTCACAGGGTCGCAGCGAGGTGCTGGAGGATCTGGTCGGTCTCGTCCGGCGGTCGTTCATGGCCCCGCAACTTGCGGCTACGGGGTAAGCACGACCTTTCCCGTCGCCTCGCGTCGGCGCAGAAGATCGAGACCGTCGTTCGCCTGCGCCATCGGAAGGACCTGGCTGGTGTGGGGACGGATCCTGCCTTCGGAGTGCCAGCGCGTCAGTTGCGCCAGGCTGTCTGTCAGGACACCCGGAGCGAAGGCGCGGTAGCCGCCCCAGTAGAAGCCGATCACATCGACGTTCTTCACCAGGAGGTGGTTCGGACGGAGCGAGGGCAGGTCGCCGGATGCGAAGCCGATGATGATATACCGCCCCTCGGGCGCCAGCGCGCGCAACGCGGCCTCGCCCGCAGCGCCTCCGACAGGGTCGTAGACGACGTCGATCCGACCTTCGGTCTTCAGCGCCCCGCGCAGATCGGGCGTATCCGCATCGATGGCGACATCCGCACCCGCGCGCAGTGCCGCCTCGCGCTTGGCCTCCCCACGCGCTACGGCCACGACGCGGGCGCCAAGGGCCTTGCCGATCTCGACCGCCGTCAGCCCGACGCCACCGGCCGCTCCGAGAACGACAAGAGTTTCGCCCGCAGCCAGGCGCGCCCGGCGTGTCAGTGCCAGGTGAGAGGTGCCATAGGCGATCGGGAAAGCGGCGGCCGTGATGTCGTCCATCGTGTCCGGCACTGGGAAGCAGCGATCCTCGGACACGACAACGAATTCCGCCAGCCCGCCATGCCCACAGAAGGATGCGATTCGCTCGCCCGTCCGAAATCTGCCCGATTCCTCGCCAACGGCGTCAACAAGTCCGCATACTTCCATGCCGGGAACGAAGGGGCAGGGCGGCGTCTCTTGATAGGTCCCGTCGATCATCAAGGTGTCGGCAAAATTCAGCGCAGCGGCCTTTACCTTGATCCGCACCTGCCCAGCACCGGGTTCCGGACGGTCGACGACGCCCCAAGTCGGCGTGGCGCCTAGAGATTCTACAACCAGTGCGTGCATGGAATGGATCATGGCCCGTCCTAACACCTGTTGCCGAAATTTTACAAACGTGATCCGTAACACACCAGACGTTGCGTCATGCGTCATGATTGTATTAGTGTCCGACGCATACTTCGCAGGGTTGAGTCATAATCTTTCCGAGGTCGGAATTGGGCGGACGGCCGGTTCCCGAGACAAGGCCTAACCAAAAAGACAGCTATTCAGTTGTCTGCATTAGACGCATACCTGTAAAGGTTGCAGAGGGAGCCACGCTATGAAGCACCCAGTTGATGTCCACGTCGGCAAGCGGATACGGCATCGTCGCTGGCTGGTGGGCATGACCCAACAGCAGTTGGCCGAGAAGGTCGGCATCAAGTTCCAGCAGATCCAGAAGTACGAGACCGGGATGAACCGCGTCTCTGCCTCCCGGCTCTGGGACATCGCCGCCGCTCTTTCCGTACCGGTGAGCTTCTTCTTCGAGGGCCTCTCGGACGCGAACAACGTCGCCGAGGCCGACTATCAGTCCGACGTGCCTGTCGACATCCTGAAGGACAAGGAGGCGCTGGAACTCGTGAGGTCGTACTACGCGATCCCGGAAACGCAGCGCCGCCGCCTGTTCGAACTGGCCCGGGTGCTCTCCGACGTCGCTTAGCCGACCTGAGGATCCGTCGCTGGATCCTTGACGGTCGCGTGCGCTCTGCTAGGCCGGTCTCCAGCGAAGGGTGGGGAGCCAGCCGGTGACTTCAACGGACATCGACGCGTCACGGCTCTGGGCTGTCGCCGACCGCCTGGCCGATGCCGCGCGCGTAGAGACCCTTCGTCATTTTCGAAGCCGTGGCCTAGCGGCTGAAAGCAAACGCGCCGACTTCGATCCCGTCACTGTCGCGGACCGAAGCGCCGAGGCCGCGATGCGCGCGATCCTGGCGGAGGCGAGGCCGGACGACGCCGTCCTGGGCGAGGAGCACGGCGCGACAGCAGGGACCAGCGGCTTGACCTGGGTTCTCGATCCCATCGACGGTACGCGCGGTTACATCAGCGGAACACCGACCTGGGGCGTCCTCGTCTCGGTGGCGGATGCGGATGGCCCCCTTCTGGGCCTGATCGACCAGCCCTACATCGGGGAGCGGTTCAGGGGCGGGCTTGGCCGTGCCAGCGTCGAGGGGCCGATGGGCGAAGCGCGGCTCGGCGTGCGCCCCACCCGGACCCTTGCGGAGGCCACGCTCTTCACCACCTTTCCGGAGGTCGGGAGCCCTGAGGAGGGCGCCGCATTCCGGCGCGTCGCTTCCGAGGTCCGGCTGACGCGCTATGGCTGCGACTGCTATGCCTACGCGCTTCTCGCGGCGGGGCAGATCGACCTCGTGATCGAGGCCGGACTGCAGCCCTATGACGTGCAGGCCCCGATCGCGGTGATCGAGGCGGCAGGCGGGATCGTGACCGACTGGACCGGCGGTCGCGCCGATGGAGGCGGCCGCATCCTCGCCGCCGCGACGCCCGAAATCCACGCCGCCGCCATGGAGCGTCTTGCTTGGGTGTGACTGTTCTCCGCCGCGCCGACCACGTCTTGACGATGGACGGGGCCGAGCTTCGGAACGCCGACGTCCGGATCGAGGGCGGGGTCATCGCCGCCGTGGGGCAAGGGCTCGACGCGGCGGGGGCCGAGGTGCTCGACTGCGCCGGATGCGTCCTGACGCCAGGCCTCGTGAACACGCACCACCACCTTTACCAGACGCTGACCCGCGCCGTGCCCGGCGCGCAGGATGCGCTTCTCTTCGGATGGCTGAAGCGGCTCTACCCGATCTGGTCCCGGTTCACGCCGGAGGATTTCGCGCTGTCCGCGACGCTCGGGCTGGCCGAACTGGCCCTGTCGGGCTGTTCCACGACGTCCGATCACCTCTACCTCTATCCGAACGGAGCAAGGCTCGACGATACCATCGGCGCCGCGTCCGAGGTCGGGCTTCGCTTTCACCCGACGCGCGGGGCCATGTCGATCGGCGAAAGCGACGGCGGCCTGCCGCCCGACACTCTGGTCGAGAGGGAAGACGCCATTCTCGAGGACTGCCTGCGCGTGATCGACGCCTTCCACGATCCGGCACCCGGCGCCATGGTCCGCGTCGGCGTGGCGCCCTGCTCGCCCTTCTCCGTCAGCCGCGAGCTGATGCGCGATGCGGCGATCCTTGCCCGCGAAAAGGGCGTCAGGCTGCACACGCATCTGGCCGAGAACGACGAGGACGTGCGCTATTCGCTGACGACCTTCGGCTGCCGGCCGGGCCAGTATGCCGAGGACCTGGGTTGGACCGGACCCGACGTCTGGCATGCGCACTGCGTGAAGCTCGACGCGCAGGAGATTGATCTCTTTGCCAGAACACGCACCGCGGTTGCCCATTGCCCGTGCTCGAACTGCCGGCTCGGATCGGGGATCGCACCGGTGCGAGCCATGCGGGATGCGGGCGTGACCGTCGGCCTCGGTGTCGACGGATCGGCGTCGAACGATCGAGCGAACCTTCTGGCCGAGGCGCGGCAGGCCATGCTTCTCCAGCGGGTCGCGCACGGCGCGGACGCCATGAGCGCGCGCGACGCGCTGCACATCGCGACGGTCGGCGGGGCGGCCGCTCTGGGTCGAGACGATATCGGGCGGATCCGGGTCGGGATGCGGGCCGATATCGCGGGCTGGGATGTCTCGGGGATCGAAAGCGCGGGGTCCTGGGACAGCGCGGCCCTTCTTCTCGCAGGCCCATCGTCGGTTCGTGACCTGTTCGTCGAAGGTCGCCGTGTGGTTTCGGACGGCAGGATCGCCACGGTGGACATGGCCGCGCCTCTTGCGGCGGCACGCCGCGCCGTCGCCCGGCTCGCAGGCTAAGGGTTGTTTGCACGCCTTCCGATCGCGGGTTACGGCGTCACTGTCGGCAAATGCGTATTGGAAGAAGATGAACGGCAACCGCTTCATCTTGCTTCAAATACGCGATCGACCGGCCGGCCAAGGATGCGGACCTCGCGGATGGCGCGGTCGTCCCCCATCATGATCGTCGGGAAGACCGCCACCCAGATCGTCTCGGCGCGAGCGGCGCGTTGCGCGATCACGGGCGTCGAGGCGAGGTCGAGAACGACGAGGTCGGCGTCGCATCCGGGCGCGAGGCGTCCGATGCGATCATCGAGCCGCAGCGCGCGAGCCGAGCCTTCGGTGGCGAGCCACAGCAGTTCGGCGGGGTGGGGAGGGCGGCTGCGAAGCTGGCCGATCTCATAGGCCGCCGCCATCGTTCGCAGCATCGAGAAGGAGGAACCGCCACCGGTGTCGGTGGCAAGGCCCACGGTCTGCCCCCCGGACTTCAGCCCGGCGAGGTCGAAGAGGCCCGAACCGATGAAGGTGTTCGACGTCGGGCAGTGGATCAGCGCCGCGCCCGCCTCCTTCAGCCGCGCACGTTCGCGCTCGGTCAGGTGGATCGCATGGCCGAACATCGCGCCGGGACCAAGGAGACCCGCCGCCTCGTAGGTGTCGAGGTAGTCGCGGGCTTCGGGGAAGAGGTCGCGGACCCAGGCGACCTCGTCGGTCTGCTCGGACAGATGCGTCTGCATCGGGCAGTCCGGGTGTTCGGCCCAGAGCGCGCCCAGCGCCTGAAGCTGCTCGCGCGTCGACGTGGGCGAGAAGCGTGGCGTGACGGCGTAGCGGAGGCGGTCCTGGCCATGCCAGCGCTCCAGCAGGATCTTTGAGTCGTCGTAGGCCGACTGCGCGGTGTCGGTCAGCCCGTCGGGCGCGTTCCGGTCCATGCAGGTCTTGCCGCCGACCGCGCAGAGGCCGCGAGCCTGCGCCTCGGCGAAGAAGGCGTCGACGCTTGCGGGATGGACGGTGCAGAAGCTCGAAACCGTCGTGGTTCCGTGAGCGAGCGAGAGGTCGAAGAAGAGCTTCGCCGCCTGTCGCGCGTAGCCGGGGTCCGAAAAGCGAAGCTCCTCGGGAAACGTGTAGTCGTTCAGCCAGTCGATCAGCCGCTTGCCCCATGAGGCGATGATGCCGGTCTGCGGATAGTGAACGTGGGCGTCGATGAAGCCGGGCAGGATGAGGGCGTCGCCGTAGTCGGTGATGCGCGCTGTCGGATGTGAACGGCGCAGGTCGTCGGCGGTGCCGGTGGCCGCGATACGTCCGTTCTCGATCAGGATCGCGCCCCGCGCGTCATGGCGCACCACGTCCCATCCCGCCTCGAAGGGATCGGCCGGGAAGTCGAGCGTCTGGCCGATCAGGAGTTCAGGAGTGCTGGTCATGGATCGGAAGGTATCGAGGATATCTTTCGGTTGTCCATCCCGGGGGATTGTCTAGGTTGCGCGCCAGAAGAGGAGCCCGCCCATGACCGACGCGCCCGAGACTGAGGAGACTCCCGTCGCGGAAGAGGATCGGTCGGTCGACGAGGATTACGCCCTGGACAACAGGGCAGTCGCGCAGGTCCTCGAGGCTGTGGCGGAGGGCGACAAGGCCAGACTGACCGCGCTCTTCGAGCCGATGCACGCCGCCGACATCGCCGACCTTCTCGAACAGGTCGAGCCCGACGAACGGCGTCAGCTGGTACTACTCGCGGGGAGTCTGATCGACGGCGAGGTGCTGTCCGAGATCAACGAGGACATCCGGGAAGAGGTCATCGAGACGCTGACCTCGGAACAGCTCGCCGACGCGATGCGCGAGCTCGAATCGGACGATGTCGTCGACATCATCGAGGACCTCGACGAAGACCGGCAGGAGGCCGTTCTCGACGCACTGGACATGGTCGACCGGATCGCGGTCGAGCAGGCGCTGTCCTATCCCGAATACTCCGCCGGACGCCTGATGCAGCGCGAGGTGGTCATCGCGCCCGAGCACTGGACCGTCGGCGATACCATCGACCATCTTCGCGGCCAGGACGACCTGCCCGAGCAGTTCTACCACGTCATCCTCGTCGACCCGCGCCACCGGCCCGTGTCCTATGTCACGCTCGGCCGGATCATGTCGTCGCCGCGCACCACGCCGCTCGCCTCGATCACCGAGGAGAGTTTCCGCAAGTTCGAGGTCGACGAATACGAGGGCGACGTGGCCTATGCCTTCAACCAGTACCACCTGATCTCGGCGCCCGTGACCGACGCCGACGGGCGGCTCGTGGGTGTCATCACCATCGACGACGCCATGGCCGTCCTCGACGAGGAGCACGAAGAGGACGTCTTTCGTCTCGCCGGTGTGGGCGACGAGAGCCTGTCGAATTCGACCTTCGAGATCGTGCGGCGGCGCTTTCCCTGGCTTGGCGTGAACCTTCTGACGGCTATTCTCGCCTCGGTCGTGATCTCGCTTTTCGAGGACGTGCTCTCGGCGGTGGTGGCGCTGGCGGTCCTCATGCCAATCGTGGCCAGCATGGGCGGGAACGCGGGCACCCAGTCGATGACGGTCGCGGTGCGCGCGCTGGCCACCCGCGACCTGACGGGGTCGAACGCCTGGCGCGTCGTCCGGCGCGAGGCGATGGCGGGGCTGCTGAACGGCTGCCTCTTCGCCGTCGTCATGGCTTTCGTGGGCTCCATCTGGTTCGGCGAGCCGCTGATCGGCGTGGTGATCGCTGTGGCGATGGTGGTGAACCTACTGGTCGCGGGCCTGTCGGGTGTGCTCGTTCCCCTGACGCTCGAACGCTTCGGCATCGACCCGGCCCTCGCTTCGGGCACCTTCGTCACGACGGTGACGGACGTGGTGGGTTTCTTCGCCTTCCTGGGCCTCGCCTCGCTGGTCCTTCTGTGACGCTGGCCGAGCGCAAGGCTGCTGCCCGACAGGAGGCGATCGCCGCGCGGGCCGCCGTCGACCCCGCCCTTGCGGGTCCGGCGAACCGGGCGCTGATCGAGGCGGTCCGCGCCGCTCCGGGCCGCGTCGTCTCGGCCTTCTGGCCGATCCGGGCCGAGATCGACGTCCGCCCGGCCCTTAACGACCTCGCCGCGACGCACGACCTCTGCCTTCCGGTCGTCGTGGCAAAGAATGCGCCGCTCGTCTTCCGCCGCTGGCGTCCGGGCGACCTCTTGCGCGAAGAGAAGTTCGGCACTTTCGTCCCTCAGGCGACCGAGGAGCTGACGCCGGAGATCCTGATCGTGCCGTTGGCCGCCTTCGATGCACGCGGGTTCCGCCTGGGCTATGGCGGCGGCTTCTACGACCGGACGCTCGCCGGCCTCAGGGCCGCGGGAGGCCCGGTGACGGCCATCGGCGTGGCCTACGAGGCACAGCGGATGGCCGAGGTTCCCGTCGAGACGACCGACGAGCCGCTCGACCTCATAGTGACCGAAACCGGGCCACACTGGCCCGCCTGACAGCGTCGGCTTGCCACTCCGCGCAGGCGGGGGTAGGGCGGGGCCATGCGACTTCTCTTTCTCGGCGACGTGATGGGACGGGCCGGCCGCAATGCCGTCCGCGACCGTCTGCCTGCTCTCCGCCAGCGCCTCCGCGCCGACTTCGTGGTGCTCAACGCCGAGAACGCGACCTCTGGCGTGGGGCTGACGCCCGAACATGCAACCGAACTCCTGGCCTCGGGCGCGGATGTCCTGACGCTTGGCGACCACGCCTTCGACCAGAAGGAGATGCTGGCCGGGATCGAGAAGGAACCGCGCATCATCAGGCCGATCAACTATTCGAAGGCGGCTCCTGGCGTCGGTGCGCGGGTCTTCGACGCCCCGGGCGGGCGAAAGGTCCTGGTGGCGCAGGTGCTGGGCCAGGTCTTCATGAAGCGGCCCTTCGACGATCCGTTCTCGGCGCTCGACGACATCCTGCGGAAACATCCCTTGGGTGGGATGGTGCAGGCGAGCCTCGTGGACATCCATTGCGAGGCGACCTCCGAAAAGATGGCCGTGGGTCACTTCTGCGACGGGCGCGCGAGCGTCGTCGTCGGCACCCACACGCATGTCCCCACGGCTGACGCGATGATCCTGCCGCGCGGCACGGCCTACCTGACCGATGCCGGCATGTGCGGCGACTATAATTCCGTCATCGGGATGGAGAAGGACGAGCCCCTCCGCCGCTTCGTCACCGGCATGGGCAAGGGCCGCTTTCAGCCCGCCTCGGGCGAGGCCACGCTCTCGGGGCTCCTGGTCCAGACCGACGACCGCACCGGCAAGGCCACTTCGGCCGAAATGGTGCGCGAGGGCGGACGGCTCAGCCCGTCGCCCTGACCCATCATTCCGATTCACAGGTGAAATCGGCGGTGATATTGAGAACCCACTTGCGAGTTGCATGAACCTTCCCGTCGGATCCGTCCGCATGAGTCGGCGGCTGTTCGGAACGAGGACGGCGTGCGCGTGAGAGGGATGGGAAAAATGACCAAAGACAGTATCGACTCGCGCTTCGGGCGCGGTTCTGAACTTCGTGGGGAGGGCAGGGCATGAACGGTGTCGCTTACCGCTTCTTCCTGACCGGCGCGTTTGCCGTCGTTCTGGGGATGTCCTGGGGGATCCTCATGTCGATCTCGCAGGACCACACGATGGCGCCGGCGCACGCGCACCTCAACCTCGTGGGCTGGGCCAGCATGGGGCTCTTCGGGCTCTACTACCACTCCGTGCCGCGGGCTGCCGCGACGCGACTGGCCCAGATCCACTATCTCGTCGCCCTCGCGGGCCTCGTCGTGATGGTGCCGGGCATCGCCCTTGCGATCTCGGAGCAGGGCGAGGCCTTCGCCGCGCTCGGCTCGATCCTGACGATGGCGTCCATGCTGATCTTCGTTGTGACTGTGGCGCGGAACACCGTGCCCGCCTAAGACGCCGACCCTTGCGGACCGCCCGCCGGATGGATCATCTGGCGGGCGGACTGCGCCGAAGGGACAGGCATGTGACAGGACGGACAGCGGGCCTCTATGCGGCCCTTGCGCTGATGGGGGCGGGATGGGGTCTGTCGCAGCCCCTGTCGAAGATCGCGGTCGGCGGCGGACACGGCACGCTTGGCCTCATGGTCTGGCAGCTTGTCATCGCGGCGACGCTTCTGACCGCCGTGCAGGCGGCTCTGGGCGCGCGGCTGCGAACGGACCGCGCAGCACTTCTTGTCTACGCCGCCGTTGCGCTGACCGGAACGGTGATCCCCAATGCCTTCAGCTTCGAGGCCGTGCGCCACCTGCCGTCCGGCCTCGTGTCGATCCTTCTGTCACTGGTACCGATCTTCGCTTTCCCGCTCGCTCTTGCGCTGAGGACCGAACGATACTCGCCGGTCCGAGCCGCAGGCCTCCTCCTCGGTCTCGCCGGGGTCCTGATGATCGTCGGCCCCGAGGCGAGCCTGCCCGACCGCGCGATGATCGTTTTTGTCCCGCTCGCGCTCGTCGCGCCCTTCTTCTATGCGCTGGAAGGCAACATCGTCGCGAAGTGGGGCACGGCGGGGCTGACGCCCGTGGGCGTTCTGCACGGCGCCGTACTTCTCAGCCTCGTTCTGGTGGTCCCGATGGCGTTTGCCACCGGCCAGTGGATCGACCCCCGCCCGCCCTGGGGCGCGCCGGAGGCGGCACTTGTCCTCTCCTCGGTCATCAACATCGCCGTCTATACCGGCTACGTCTGGATGGTGGGCCGCGCGGGGGCGGTCTTTGCGGTGCAGGTCAGCTATCTCGTGACGGGCTTCGGCGTCCTCTGGGCAATGGCGATCCTGTCCGAGACCTTCTCGCCCTGGGTCTGGGCGGCGATGGCGGTGATGCTTCTCGGCACGGTCCTCGTGCAACCGAAGAAGGCGGGCGCGTCACTGCTTGCCGCGCCTGACGAGAGCGGCGAAACTCGGTCGGATGCTTGACCTCGTGACCCTGCCGGGCCATTGGCCCGCCTATGTGACCCTGCTTGTCGTTGCAGGCATGTTCGCCCTTTTCGTGCGCGAGACCTATCCCCCCGAGGTGACCGCCATCGCCGGCGCGACGGTCCTTCTGGTCATGGGCGTGCTGCCCTACGAAGAGGCGCTGGCGGTGATGTCGAACCCGGCGCCCTGGACCATCGCGGCGATGTTCATCGTCATGGGAGCCCTCGTCCGGACGGGGGCGCTTGGATGGTTCACCCGGATCGCGGACGCGAAGGCAGACACCAAGCCGCGCACGGCGATCTTCGGACTGATGGTCCTCGTCGTCTTCTCGTCGGCCTTCGTCAACAACACGCCCGTCGTCCTGGTGATGATCCCCGTCTTCGTGCAGCTCGCGAACCGCATCGGCCTTCCGGCGTCCAAGCTTCTGATCCCCCTGTCCTACGCCGCGATCCTTGGGGGCACCTGCACGCTGATCGGCACCTCGACGAACCTTCTCGTCGATGGCGTCGCGCGCGCCAAGGGGCTCGAAGCATTCACCATCTTCGAAGTGACACCGCTTGCGCTGATCCTCGTTGTCTGGGGCGGGCTCTATCTCTACGTCGTCGGGCGACACCTGCTGCCCGACCGCGCCAGCATGGCCAACCTCCTGTCGGATCCGTCCAAGCGCAAGTTCTTCACCGAGGTGGCGCTGCCCGAGGACAGCACGCTGATCGGCCGCAACGTGACCGAAATCGACCTTTTCAAGCGCGATGCCGTGCGCCTCGTCGACGTGCTGCGGGGCGACCTGTCGTTGCGGCGCAACCTCGCTTCGGTCGTGCTCGAGCCGGGCGACAGGGTCGTCCTGCGCACCCAGATGGAAGAGCTTCTGGGCCTTCAGGCCTCGCGCGACGTCCGTCTCGTCGACAAGCTGTCCTCGGTCGAGACGACGACGGTCGAGGTCCTCATCACGCCGGGCGCGACGCTTGTCGGGCGCTCGCTCGGCTCGCTCCGCCTGCGCCGCCGCTACGGGGTCTATCCGCTGGCCGTCCACCGCAAGAACGAGAACATCGGACGCCAACTCGACGACGTGGTGATCCGCGTCGGCGATACGCTGCTCCTGGAAGGCGTGGCCGAGGACATCCAGCGACTTGCGGCGGACGCGGGCCTCGTCAACGTCTCGCAGCCGACCGCGCGCGCCTATCGTCGCGGCCACGCGCCCGTGGCGCTGCTGGCGCTGGCCGGGATCGTGATCCTCGCCGCCGCCGGTGTGGCGCCCATCCTCGCGCTTGCGATGGTGGCGGTGGCGGTCGTCCTCCTGACCCGCTGCATCGATTCCGACGAGGCTTTCTCGACCATCGACGGCCATCTTCTGGCGCTCATCTTCTCGATGCTGCTGATCGGTGCCGCGCTCGAAAGCTCGGGCGCCGTCGTCCTGATCGTCGACGCGCTGACGCCCTTCCTCGCCAGCCTGCCGCCGTTCCTGGTGGTCTGGGCGGTCTACCTCTTGACCAGCTTCCTGACCGAGCTTGTGTCGAACAACGCCGTGGCGGTCGTGGTGACGCCAGTGGCGATTGCATTGGCCGCGAGCCTCGGGATCGACCCACGGCCTCTGGTCGTAACCGTGATGGTCGCTGCCTCGGCCAGCTTCGCCACCCCGATCGGCTATCAGACGAACATGATGGTCTATGGTCCGGGCGGGTATCGCTTCGCGGACTTCCTGAAGGTGGGCATCCCGCTCAACCTCACGACGGGTATCCTCGCCTCGCTGCTCATCCCGTTCTTCTGGCCGCTCTAGGTCGTCGCCCCGATCGGACGCCAGGCCTTCATCCGCGCCCTGAACCAGGTGCGCTGACGCTTGGCGTACTGCCGTGTCGCGACGATTGCGGCGGCACGCGCGTCTTCAAGCGCCATCTCCCCCCGAACATGCGCCACCAGTTCTGTTGCGCCGATGGCCTTGGCCGAGGGCAGGTCGGAACGCCAGCCGGCGGCGTTGCGCCGCGCTTCCTCCAATGCGCCCCCTTGCAACATGGCGTCGAAGCGACGCTCGATGCGGGGCGTCAGCCAGTCCTTCGGCGCGTCGATCAACAGGGCCTGCGCCGCGTCGAGAGGCAGGATCGGCTGGGGCGTCCGGTTCTGCCACGCGGCAAGGCCACGCCCCGTCGCGCGCAAGACCTCCCACGCGCGCTGAACGCGCATCGGGTTGGCGGTATCGATCCGCGCCACCGTGGCATCGTCGAGGTCGGCGAGGAGGGCGCGGTGACCCTCGGCCTCGATCCGCATCGTCGCCTCCTCGCGCACCTCGGGCGGAGTTTCGGGGATGTCCGCCAGCCCCTCCGTCAGCGCGGTGAAGTAGAGACCCGTCCCGCCCACGATCACGGGCGGCGGGCCGTCGAGGAGGGGCGCGACCTCGCGCAGCCAGTCGCCTACGGAATAGGGCCGCTCGCCGGGGACGTGACCGTAGAGGCGATGCGGCAGGGCTTCTTCGTCCGCCTCGGACGGGCGCGCCGTCAGAACCCGCCAGTCGGAATAGACCTGGAGCGCGTCGGCGTTGACGACGGGACCGCCGAGGAAGGCCGCGATCTCCATGGCGAGAGCCGATTTTCCGCTGGCTGTCGGGCCGGCGAGAAGGACGGGCCGCGTTCGGTCGAGCATCTCTGTCGGTCGCGGCATGGATCCCTCGTTGAACCTCCCGCGCTTTTCCGACATTTTCGCGCGGGGCGCAAAGAGCGAGCAAGGGACAGACATATGACCGAGACCGCGAGGCCCGCTTACAAACGAGTGCTTCTCAAGATTTCCGGTGAAGCGCTCATGGGCGATCAGGGCTACGGCCTGCATCCGCCCACGGTCCAGCGCATCGCGAAGGAGATCAAGATCGTCCAGGCCATGGGCGTCGAGATCTGCATGGTCATCGGCGGCGGCAACATCTTCCGCGGCCTGGCGGGCTCGGCCCAGGGGATGGAGCGGACGACGGCGGACTACATGGGAATGCTGGCCACGGTGATGAACGCCCTTGCCATGCAGTCGGCCCTTGAAGGCGTCGGTGTCTTCACCCGCGTCATCAGCGCCATCCGCATGGACGAGGTCGCCGAGCCCTACATCCGCCGACGCGCGGTGCGTCATCTCGAGAAGGGCCGGGTCTGCATCTTCGCCGCGGGCACCGGCAACCCCTACTTCACCACCGACACCGCCGCGACGCTGCGCGCCTCCGAGATGTCGTGCCAGGCCATCTTCATGGGCAAGAACGGGGTCGACGGGGTCTACGACAAGGACCCCAAGACCAACCCGGACGCAAAGCGCTATGACGCCGTGTCCTTCGACGAGGTCCTGCGGAAAAACCTGCGGGTCATGGACGCATCGGCCATCGCGCTGGCGCGTGACAACAAGCTGCCGATCATCGTCTTCTCGCTGGACGAGCCCGGCGGTTTTCGCGGCATATTGTCGGGACAGGGGACCTACACCACAGTGTCAGGCTGACATGGACGGCTCTCGGGACCTGGCGGGCATCCGCGAGGCACTGATCCGCGACCGGGCGATGGCTGGCGTGGCTTCCGAGCTTGTGCTCGAGGGTATGGGTCGGGTCGAAGCCGCCGTCGGTGACTGCGAAGACATGATGCTCGAGGCGATGCGGCTGTTCGCCCTTGCCGGCAACGGTCACACGCGCCTGATCCCGAACGCCGCCGCGAAGGTCTATCCCTTGCGTCTCGTGTGGTCGGGGCAGGGGCTCTGGTCCTGTCCCGAGGCGCGGCGGGTGGTCAGCGTCAACGGCGTGTGCGTCGAGGAGCTGCACGACCGCCTCGGCGACTACCTGGCCGGGACGTCGGCGCGGCGCCGCGTGATCGGGGGGCTGCCGCTGGTATGGTCGCCCGCGCTCGAGCGTCTTGGCGTGGCGAAGCGCGGCGAGCCCGTGACCTATCGCTTCACCAAGGGCCGCAACGTCACCGTCCGCGAGACCGATCGGATCCGCGCCCTCGTCCACTATCCCGTAGGCGAACAGGGTTATCCGACGCCGGGACGCGATCCCTATCGACCGAGGCAAGGTGTCCTTCGGCTGGACAGCTTCTCCTCCGATCCTGTCTCGGTGGCGTCCCGATTGCAGCGGGCCGACGAAATGCTCGAACGCCACAAGGGGCCGCTCGTCGTCGATCTGCGCGGCAATCCGGGCGGCGATTTCATCAGGCACCTTCCCATACTCGACCGGATCGAGGCCTTCGGCCGGCCGGTGACGGTCCTCGTCGACCGCTTCACCTTCTCGGCCGCCATCGTCTTCGCCGCACTCTGCCGCGCCCGCCTCGAGGCGCGTGTCGTCGGCGAGGAGATGGGGGATGGGCTTCAGTTTCATGCCGAGGGCGATACGCTGACCCTGCCCGAATGCGGCGCGGCCGTTCGTCATTCCGATGCCTGGCATGACTGGGAAACCGGCCGGGCGACGCTCGGCACACCTCCTGTCATCGCCAAACAGATGCGCGCCTGTGGCCGCCTGACGCCCGAGCCGCGCATCGTCACGACACCGGACGACCTCGCCGCAGGCAAGGATCCTGCCCTCGACGCAGCCCAGGCGGCGTGAGAGAAAGGAACCATGCGCGCCCTTGTTCAAAGAGTCACCGAAGCCGCCGTCAGAATCGATGGCTCGGTGGTGGGCGAGATCGGGCCCGGCCTCGTCATCCTCGCCTGCGCGATGCAGGGCGACGGGCCTGACGAAGCTTTGGCGCTGGCGGGGCGGATCGCGAAGCTGCGCATCTTCCGCGACGCCGACCAGCGCATGAACCTGTCGGTGACGGACCAGGGCGGATCAGTTCTGATCATCAGCCAATTCACGCTGGCCGCCGACACCTCGCGCGGAAACCGTCCGGGCTTCTCGCAGGCCGCGGCGCCGAACCTGGGCGCCGAGCTGGTCGAGACGCTGGCGACCGAACTGGCCCGTCTCGGGCTCACGGTCGCGCGGGGACGTTTCGGCGCGGACATGAAGGTCAGCCTCGTGAACGACGGCCCGGTGACGATCTGGCTCGACACGGCCGAGCGCAAACCATCGCCATGAAAATTGCGCATCGCCTGCACGGGCTTGCCACGGCCGCTCTATACATCCTGCGACCGATGCAGGTATAGAAGGGCGACTTTCGGACCCGAACCGCTTTAGAACGGACGGAACAGGCATGGCAGAAGACCTAGACATCGACGACCTCGAACGGAGGATGGAAGGCGCAATGGCGGCGCTTCGGCAGGAATTCCTGTCACTGCGCACGGGCCGTGCCGCGGCCTCGATGCTCGAGCCGATCATGGTCGATGCCTACGGGGCTCTCACGCCGATCAACCAGGTGGGCACGGTCAACGTCCCCGAGCCTCGGATGATCACGGTCAACGTCTGGGACAGGGCGCTGGTGAACAAGGTCGAAAAGGCGCTGCGCGAGTCGGGCCTCGGCATCAATCCCGTGGTCGACGGCACCATCATCCGCCTGCCGATCCCCGAGTTGAACGAAGAGCGCCGCCGCGAGCTGACGAAGGTTGCGGGCCACTATGCCGAGAACGCGCGCGTGGCTGTCCGCAACGTCCGCCGCGACGGCATGGACAAGATCAAGAAGGCGAAGTCCGACGGCATGAGCGAAGACGACCAGAAGTTCTGGGAAGCCGCCGTGCAGGACGCGACCGACAAGGCGATCAAAAAGATCGACGCTGCGCTGGAAAGCAAGCAGGAAGAAATCATGCAGGTGTAACCTGCTGACGTGGGGCGAGTGACCAGGAGAACCGACTTGGGCAAGAATACAGACCGGGCAAGCCCCGCGCATGTTGCGATCATCATGGATGGCAACGGGAGGTGGGCCCAGAAACGTGGCAAGCCACGCCTTTTCGGCCACCATGCCGGGGCGCGCCGCGTCCGCGAAATCGTCGAGGCCTGCCCCGACTTCGCGGTCAAGTACCTGACGATCTTCGCTTTCTCCACCGAGAACTGGAAGCGCACTCAGTCCGAAGTTTCGGGGCTGATGAAGCTCTTCAAGCGCTACCTGATGAGCGAGACCAAGGAATTGGTCGACGCCGGCGTCCGCGTCCGTTTCATCGGCGACCGCATCAAGCTGGACGAGACGCTCGTCGCGCTGATGGACGAGCTCGAGCTTCTGACCTGCCACAACGATACGGTCCATCTGACCATCGCGCTGAATTACGGCGGCCGCGACGAGGTGGCGCGCGCCACCAAGCGTCTCGCCCGCGAGGTCAAGGCGGGGCGCATCGACCCCGAAGCCGTCGACGCCGAAACCCTGGCGCGATACCTCGACACCTATGTCCTGCCCGATCCCGACCTCGTCATCCGGACGAGCGGAGAGGCGCGGATTTCCAACTTCCTTCTCTGGCAGTCGGCCTATTCCGAATACGAGTTCGTGGACACGCTCTGGCCCGATTTCACGCGGGACGAGTTCGGACGCATCCTTGCCAGCTTCACGCGCCGGGAGCGACGGTACGGAGCCGTGCCCGGATGACCTCTGCCGGGGGCAAGTGGCATGATCTGTCGCAGCGCCTGATCTCGGGCGGCATCGTCTCGGTCGTCGGGCTTTACCTCATGTGGCTGGGCGGAGTGCCGTTCCACCTTCTCGTCTCGGTCGTGGCCGGGGTTCTGGTGTGGGAAGTGGCGCGGATGATCGGGGCAGGGACGCTGGCGCTGTCGCTCGGCGGGCTGGCCTCGCTGGCGCTTCTCCTGCTCGTCAACCTGCCCGCAGGCTATGCGCTTCCCTTCGTCTTCGCCCCTGTCCTCATCGGCATCGCGCAGCTCGAGCGTCATCGCCTGACCTATGCCCTCTTCACGTCGGCGATCCTCTTCGCGGGTTATGGCCTTGTCTTCCTGCGGGACGACCACGGCTTCGTCTGGATGGCGTGGCTGGCTCTCTGCGTCATCGCGTCGGACATCCTGGGCTATTTCGCTGGCCGCTTGATCGGCGGACCCAAGTTCTGGCCGCGCGTCAGCCCGAAGAAGACATGGGCGGGGACCGTGGCGGGCTGGGTCGGGGCGGCGGGGGTGGGCCTCGCCTACGTCATCGACGGCCGTGCGAGCGGCGAGATCATCGGCGTCTCGGTCGCGATCGCCATAGCGGGACAATTGGGCGATGTCGCGGAAAGTGCGCTGAAACGCCGCTTCGACGTCAAGGACAGCTCGAACATCCTGCCGGGGCATGGCGGGTTGTTCGACCGGTTCGACTCCATGCTTGGCGCCGCGCTGTTCCTTCTGCTCATCAGCCAGATCATCAACTTCCCCTTCGGCATCAGATGACCCGTCGCGTTTCGGTCTTCGGGGCGACCGGCTCGATCGGGGCGAACACGCTCGACCTGATCCGCCGCGCGCCGGACGACTATCGCGTAGTGGCCTTGACCGGGGGCCGGAACATCGCGGCACTGGCGCGCGACGCACGGGAGCTGCGGGCCGAGGTCGCCGTCACTGCGCATGAAGACTGCCTGCCTGCTCTGCGCGAGGCGCTGGCGGGCTCCGGTGTCGAGGCGGCGGCGGGCGAAGCGGCGATTTGCGAGGCGGCCGCGCGACCAGCGGACTGGATCATGTCGGCCATTGTGGGCGCGGCGGGGTTGCCGCCCGGTCTGAAGGCGCTCGAGCAGGGGACGACGCTGGCGCTGGCCAACAAGGAAAGCCTCGTGACGGCGGGGCCGCTTCTTCTACGGACCGCCGCGCGACACGGGGCGACGATCCTGCCCGTCGACAGCGAGCATTCGGCGATCTTCCAGGCGCTCCGCGGCGAACGGCCCGAAACAGTCGAACGCATCATCATCACCGCCTCGGGCGGGGCCTTCCGCGACTGGCCGATCGAGCGGCTGGCGGAGGCGACGCCCGAGCAGGCGGCGACGCATCCGAACTGGGACATGGGCCAGCGGATCACGGTCGACAGCGCCAGCATGTTCAACAAGGCGCTGGAAGTCATAGAGACAAAAGAGTTTTTCGGCATAGACCCTGACAGGATCGAGGTCATCGTCCATCCCGAAAGCCTGGTCCACGCCCTTGTCGGCCACCGCGACGGCGCGCTCATCGCCCATGTGGGCCCCCCTGACATGCGTCACGCCATCGGCTACGCCCTCAGCTTTCCCGACCGGGCGGAATTGCCTGTCGAGAGACTGAATCTCGCGAAGATCGGCAGCCTGACGTTCCGCGATCCCGAGGAGGCGCGCTATCCCGCGCTTGGCCTCGCGCGGGAGGTCATGCGGATCGGCGGGCTTGCGGGGGCCGCCTTCAACGCCTCGAAGGAAGCCGCGCTCGACGCGTTCCTCGACGAGCGGATCCGTTTCACCGACATGGCGGACGTTGTATCCCGCGTGATCGAAATTATGTCAGCGCAGGGCCTCGACAGCGCCGCAGTTGACCTCGACACTGTCCGCGAGGCAGACAAGGCGGCCCGTATCCGGGCCGAAGAGGCGATTAACGCCTTGCAGAGCTGAGAGAGAGAACGCGCAGGCATGGACTCCCTGATCCCGGTCTTCGGAAACCTGGCCTTCACGCTGGTGGCTTTCGTCGTCGCCCTGTCCGTCATCATCGCCATCCACGAATACGGCCACTACATCGTCGGCCGCTGGTCGGGCATCAAGGCCGAGGTGTTCTCGCTCGGCTTCGGGCCGGTGCTGGCGTCTCGGGTCGACAAGCACGGCACGCGCTGGCAGATCGCGGCGCTGCCCTTTGGCGGTTACGTCAAGTTCCTTGGCGACAAGAGTGCGGCTTCCGACAAGGCCGACCCCGACGTGCTGGCCGAGCTGACGCCGGAAGAACGGCGCCACACCATGCACGGCGCCCCCCTCTGGGCGCGGGCGGCGACGGTGTTCGCGGGGCCCGCCTTCAACTTCATCCTGTCGTTCCTGATCTTCACCGCGTTCGTTCTGTACTTCGGCATCCAGAAGGAGCCGCTCGTCGTCTCGGAGGTGAAGCCTCATCCCGCCGCTGTCGAGGGGCTTGCTCCCGGCGACACGCTGGTTGCCATCGAGGGCGTTCCCGCCGCCACGGCCGAACAGATGAACGCCGCCGCCGACGAGATCGAGCCGAGCCCCAGCCTCGACTACACCGTTCTGCGTGACGGGCAGGAGATCGTCGTCGAAGGGCCGTGGCTGACGCCACCGATCGCTTCGGATTTCTCGCCGGACAGCGCAGCCGCTGCCGCCGGGATGGAACCGGGCGATGTTGTCGTGTCGGTCAACGGAACCACCATAGCGGATTTCCAGGAGTTGAACGACGCCACGCGCAATTCCGAGGGCAAGCCGCTGAACCTCGGCATCTGGCGCAACGGCGAGACGCTGACCTTGTCGGTCACTCCACAGAGGCGGGACACACCCGCGCCGGACGGCGGGTTCGAGACGCGCTACCTGATCGGGATGCACGGTGGGGCCGTCATTGACTTCGAGACCGAGACCCCCGGTGTGATCGAAGCCATGGGGTATGGCGCCGAGCGCCTGTGGTTCGTGGTGGACATGAGCGTCCAGGGCATCTGGAGCGTCATCAACCAGGATATCTCGACCTGCGCCGTCTCGGGTCCCATCACCATCGCAAAGACCTCGGGCGAAGTTGCCGCGAAGGGGGTCTCGGACTTCATCTTCTTCATCGCGGTGATCTCGGCCGCCGTGGGGTTCATGAACCTGATCCCGGTGCCGGTCCTCGACGGCGGTCACCTCGTGTTCCACGCCTGGGAGGCGCTGACGGGGCACCCGCCGCCGGATCGGGCGATGAACGTGATGATGGGGATCGGGCTGTTCCTCGTGCTGTCGCTGATGGTCTTCGCCTTCGGAAACGACATTTGGTGCAGATTTATCCTGTAAGCCACAGGAACGTCCCTCACCTGCCCCAATCCAGTCACATTTCGTGCCTAGGCGTTAACCTGCACAGCACACGATTGGCGGAGCAAGCCGATGAAAACGATCCAGAGGGGATACCAAGGCTTCGAACTTCTGGTCGAACTCAACCTCGACCGTCTGTTCGTCCTGACGGCGCTTGGCGCCGCACTCTGGCTGGGTGCCTATTTCGGCACGTCCTGACGCCCGACCCTACGCCACCGCACACACACACGACCAGCGACGCCGCCCTCACGGGGCGGCGTCGGGCTTTTGACAGGCCCTCAGAATCCGACTACTCACGTTTCAAACAGGAACAGGCGGGGCAGGGCGGATGGTCAGGGTGGCATCGAACGGCGTGAGGGCGGCGTGTCTCGGACTTGCGGTCGCGGTCGCGGGTCTTGCGGCACAGGCGCAGGTCAGGGTCGGCGCGGTCCAGGTCGACGGCAACCAGCGCATTCCCGACAGCACCATCGTCAGCCTTCTTGGCATTCAGCCGGGCGCAAGCGCCACCGATGGACAGATCAACGACGGCCTCCAGCGGATCATGGGTTCGGGCCTGTTCGAGACCGCGGACGTGCAGACCACCGGCTCGGGTCTCGTCGTGACCGTGGTCGAGCGTCCGACGATCAACCGCATCAGCATCGAGGGCAATGAGCGCATCACCGACGAGGCGCTTCTGCCCGTCGTGACCTCGACCCCGCGCCGGGTCTATTCGCCCCAGGCCGCCGCGACCGACGCCGCCGCCATCGCCGACGCCTATAACGCCGCCGCGCGGCTGTCGGCCACGGTCACGCCCAAGATCATCCGGCGCTCGGACAACCGCGTCGACCTGATCTTCGAGATCGGTGAGGGCCGTCCCGTCGAGAACGAGCGCATCAGCTTCGTCGGCAATCGCGATTTCTCGGACCGCCGCCTGCGCCGCGTCATCGACACCAAGCAGGCCGGTTTCCTGCGTACGATCATCGGCCGCGACACCTATGTCCCCGAACGGATCGACTTCGACCGCCAGCTTCTGACCGACTTCTACCGCTCGCGCGGCTACGTCGACTTCCAGGTGCTGAACGTGGCGAGCGAGCTGTCGCGCGAACGTGACGCGACCTTCATCACCTTCAACGTCCGCGAGGGGCAGAGCTTCGACGTGGGCCAGGTCTCGGTGTCGAGCGAATACGCCAACCTGAACGTCGAGGCCTACCGCCGCGCGCTTCGCATCCGGCCCGGACAGACCTGGTCGCCGTCGCTGATCGACGAGAACATCGCCCGGCTCGAGCGTAAGGCGCTTCAGGACGGTTTCGACTTCCTGCGCGTCGATCCCCGCGTGACCCGCAACGACCGCGACCTGTCGCTGAATGTCGAGTTCGCGCTGGTCCGCGGTCCCCGCGTCTTCGTGGAGCGCATCGACATCGAGGGCAACCGCACGACGCTCGACCGCGTGATCCGGCGGCAGTTCGACACCGTCGAGGGCGATCCCTTCAACCCGCGCGAGATCCGCAACGCCGCCGAGCGCATCCGCGCCCTCGGTTTCTTCTCGAACGCCGATGTCGAGACGCGCGAAGGCTCGTCCGCCGACCAGGTCGTGGTGGACGTCAACGTCGAGGAGCAGGCGACGGGATCGCTGTCCTTCGGCGGCAGCTTCAACGACGAGTCCGGCTTTGCGCTGCTGATCGGCTTTTCCGAGCGGAACTTCCTCGGGCGGGGGCAGAGCCTGTCGTTCAACCTCGAAAGCGGCACCGAGAACTCGCGTTCGACGTTCAGCTTCGCCGAACCGGCGTTCCTCGGCCGCGACCTGACCTTCGGGCTGCGCCTCGCCTACATCACGTCGGACTACGACAACGCCACCTATGACACGACGGTCGCCAGCATCTCGCCCAGCCTGTCGTTCCCGGTCAGCGAGAACGGTCGCCTGACGCTGAGATACGAGGCCGCCAGGGAGGAGATCGTCGACGTCTCGACAGATGCGTCGCCCATCATCCAGGCCGAGGAAGGAGACCTCTTCCGGTCGTCCCTCGGCTATGACTACACGCTCGACCTCCTCAGGGGCGGCCTGAACCCGAACCGGGGCGTCCGCGTGTCCTTCGGGCAAGAGTTTGCGGGCCTGGGCGGCGACGTGGAATACGTCAAGAGTTCGGTCAGGGGGGTCGCACAGCGCGATTTCCTGAACGAGGAGGTCACCCTCCGCGCGATCTTCGAAGGCGGCACGATCAGCTCCATCGGCGACGGCGGCACGCGCGTCACGGACCGCTATTTCCTGAACTCGCGCCAGCTTCGCGGCTTCGCCTCGCGTGAGGTCGGACCGCGCGACACGGGTGCGGCGGAACCCGAAGTGCTCGGCGGCAACAACTTTGCGTCTCTCCGGTTCGAGGCCGACTTCCCGCTCGGCCTGCCCGAAGAGTACGGGCTGTCGGGCGGTGTCTTCGCCGACTTCGCCTCGCTCTGGGGTCTCGACGACACGGCCGGCGTCGCGACGGTGGACGACAGTTTCGAGCTGCGCTCGGCCGTCGGTTTCTCGCTGTACTGGACGACGCCGATCGGACCGCTGAAGATGAACTTCGCCAAGCCGATCCAGAAGAACGACCTCGATGTCGAGAAAAGCTTCGACCTCACGATCTCGACCCAGTTCTAGGATGGGCCGCGCGCTCTGGCTCGCGGTCCTTCTCGCCCTGGGACCTGTCACGGCGGCCCGGCCGCAGGAGACGGGCGTTCCCCCGGTGCAGGCGGGGGTGCTGACGATCGACCAGGACCGGCTGTTTTCCGAGACCAAGCTCGGTGCCGACACTCTCGCCGGGCTCGAGGCCGAGGCGCAGGCGCTCGCGGCCGAGAACCAGCGCATCGAGGGCGAGTTGATCGCCGAGGAGCGTCGCCTGACCGAGCAGCGCGCCGATCTCGAGGCCGAGGCCTTCCGCGACCTTGCCAACGAGTTCGACGAGCGCGTCCAGCGCATCCGGGACGAGCAGGACCAGAAGGCGCGTGACCTGACGCGGACGCGGGACGAGGCGCGCTCGGTCTTCTTCCGCGATGTGGCGGTCATCATCTCCGAGATCGTCCGCGAGAAGGGAGCGCTGGTAGTTCTCGACCGGCGCGACGTGTTTCTGTCGGCCGATTCCATCGACATCACCGACGAGGCGATCCGTCGGGTGAACGCCGCCGAGGGCAAGTAGGCCGAGTGAGCCCGCGCTTGCCGCGAGCCGCCCCGCTTGATACCGCTGGAAAAAAGGGACCATCCCCATGAGCGATCTGAAGACCGCCGACATCGAGTTGATCCAGCGGATCATACCGCACCGCTACCCGTTCCTGCTTGTCGACCGGGTGGTCGAGATCGACGGAACCGCCTCGGGCGTGGGCATCAAGAACGTCACCATGAACGAGCCGCAGTTCACCGGGCATTTCCCCGGAATGCCGGTGTTTCCCGGCGTCTACATGGTCGAGGCGATGGCGCAGACGGCAGCGGTCGTCGCGGGCGTCGGTCTCGATCTGGCGGACAAGAAGTTCGGCGTCTACTTCATGGCCATCGACAGCGCAAAGTTCCGCCGCAAGGTCGGTCCCGGCGACACGCTTCGCATGAAGGTCGAGACCCTGCGCGGCGGCGGCAAGGTGTGGAAGTTCCGCGGTGTCGCCACCGTCGAGGGCGAGGTCGCCTGCGAGGCCGAGTTCACCGCGATGATGGACCTTCCGAAGTGAGCATCGACGCCACTGCCCGCGTGCACCCTTCGGCCGTCGTGGAAGACGGTGCTCACATCGGTCCCGGCACGACCGTCGGGCCGTTCTCTCTCATCGGCGCAAGGGTGCGCCTTGGCGCGGGCGTTGTCGTCAAGAGCCATGCCGTCGTCACCGGCGATACCGACGTAGGCGACGAGACGGCGATCTTCCCCGGCGCGGTGATCGGCGAGATCCCTCAGGACCTTAAATTCAAGGGCGAGGCCACGCGGCTTGTCATCGGCAAGCGCAACCGCATCCGCGAAGGTGTCACGATGAATACCGGCACCGAGGGCGGCGGCGGTCTGACGCGCGTCGGTGACGACTGCCTCTTCATGACCGGCGCCCATGTCGCTCACGACGCCATCGTCGGCGACAGGGTCATCGTCGCGAACCAGGGCGCCATCGCCGGCCACTGCGTGATCGAGGACGACGTCATCATCGGCGGCCTCTCGGGCATCCACCAGTGGGTGCGGATCGGGCGGGGTGCCATCATCGGCGCGGTCACGATGGTCACGAACGACGTCATTCCCTATGGCCTCGTGCAGGGCCCGCGCGGGCAACTCGACGGGCTGAACCTCGTGGGGCTCAAGCGCAAAGGCGTGTCGCGCGAGGACATCACGGCACTTCGCGCCGCCTTCCAGATGTTGGCACAGGGCGAGGGCGCCTTCGCCGACCGCGCGCGGCGGCTGAGGGACGAGACCGCCAGCGCTTATGTCCGCGAGATCGTCGATTTCATCCTCGCCGACAGCGACCGCCACTTCCTGACGCCGGAGCGCTGAGGTGCTTGCGCTGATCGCGGGGCGGGGCAAGTTGCCGGCGGTTCTCGTGGATAGCCTCGAAGACTTGCCCTTCATCGCCTCGCCCGAGGGGTTCGATCCTGATTTCCTGGTGCCCGACCGCCGCTTCCGGATCGAGGAACTGGGCACGCTCATCGAAGAGATGCGCGCACTCGGCGTGACCGAGGTGTGCTTCGCAGGCGGTATCCGGCGGCCCGACGTCGATCCCGCACGGATCGATGCCGCGACGCAGCCGCTTGTGCCACGCATCCTGGCGGCGCTCGGCCAGGGGGACGATGGCGCCTTGCGTGCGGTTCTGTCGATCTTCGAGGAGGCCGGCTTCACCATCCGCGCGGCCCACGAGATCCTGCCGGCCCTTCTGCCCGACGCAGGCGTTCCCACCGCACGACGGCCGGACCCCACCAACGAGGCCGACGCCGAGCGCGCCGCCGCCATCGTCGCGGGCATGGGCGACCTCGACATCGGGCAGGCCGTGGCTGTGCTGTCCGGGCAGGCGCTGGCGGTCGAGGGCGTCTTCGGCACCGACTGGATGCTCGCCTCGCTGCGGCACCGGCCCGACGGGGGAGGCGGCCTTATCTACAAGGCCGCGAAGCCCGGTCAGGACCGGCGCGTCGATCTGCCGATGATCGGAACGGATACCGTCACCGCGGCCAAGCGCGCCGGTCTCGATGGCATCGTGGTCGCGAGGGACGAGGTGATGGTCCTCGGCCTCGACCGCGTGACGCGCGCCGCCGACAAGGCCGGGCTCTTTCTCTGGGTGCGCGGCTGATGCTTCATATCTTCGCAAATACGCATTGTCCCACATGCCCCTGAAGCTCTGGCTTCTGGCGGGCGAGGCGTCGGGCGACAAGCTCGGCGCGGCGCTGATCGCGGGGCTGAAGGCGCTGCACCCGGACCTGGAACTCCGCGGCGTGGCCGGTCCTCTGATGCAGGCCGCGGGGATGGAAAGCCTGTTCCCGATGGACGATCTCAGCGTCATGGGGATCGCCGAGATCTTGCCGAAGTACCCCGCATTGCGCCGTCGGCTGAACGAGGCGGCGCGCGATTGCCTGGACGTCGCGCCCGACGCGCTTGTCACCATCGACGCGCCCGACTTCTCGCTGCGCCTCGCGCGGCTGGTCAAGTCCGCCGCTCCGATCCGCACCGTCCACTATGTCGCGCCATCCGTCTGGGCCTGGCGTCCGGGTCGCGCGGCGAAGATGGCGCGTCACATCGACCAGGTTCTGGCGCTTCTGCCGTTCGAGCCGCCCTACATGGAGGCCGCAGGGATGCGCTGCGACTTCGTCGGCCATCCCGTCGTCGCCGAGCCGGTGGCGACCGAGAAGGAGGCCCGCGCCTTCCGCGAGGCGTCGGGCCTTGGCGACGCGCCCCTCGTCCTCGTCCTGCCCGGATCGCGGCGAGCCGAGGTCGGGCGGCTGACGCCCGTCTTCGGCGAGGCCTTGCGTCACGTTCTCGCGGCGCAACCGGAGGCCCGGGTGGTCGTTCCCGCCGCCCGATCCGTCGCGGCGCAGGTGATTGAGGCCGTCAGGGACTGGCCGGGCGCGCCGGTGGTTCTCGATTCGCGCAAAGATCCCGCGGCCGACGCCGTCAAGCGCGCGGCCTTCCGCGCCTCGGATGCAGCGCTTGCGGCGAGCGGGACCGTCAGTCTCGAACTGGCCGCCGCCGGGACGCCAATGGTCGTGGCGTACGACATGAACTGGATCTCGTGGCAGATCATGTCGCGGATGGCCCTGATCGACACCGTCACCTTGGTCAATCTCGTCACCGGTCGAAAGGTCGTGCCCGAATTCCTCGGCCCCGCGTGCCGACCGGAGCCAGTCGGGGCGGCGCTGGCAGCGCTTCTCACGGACGGTGCGGCGCGGGCGGCGCAGGTCGCGGCGATGAACGAGACGATGGACAAGCTCGGAAAGGGCGGCGAGCCTCCGGGTCTGCGCGCTGCGCGCGCGGTTCTCGACGGTCTGGGACTGCCCGCCTAGCGCGAAATCCAGCCGCCGCCGAAGACGCGGGTGCCGTCCGGCTCGTAGAAGACGCAGGCCTGACCTGGCGAAACCCCTTCCTCGGGCGACAGAAGCTCGACCTGGGCCTCGGTCGCCGAGAGCGGCCGCACGACCGCTTCCACAGGCGCCTTGGTCGAGCGGATCTTGACCGTGAGCGGCCACTCGGAACGGCTGTCGAAGGGAGCGTCGCCCAGCCAGTTGACCTCGCGCACCGCGATCGTCCGGGTCGCCAGCAGGTCTTTCGGCCCGACGACCACTCGGCGGCCGTCGACGTCGAGCTTGACCACGTAGAGCGGCTCGTCCAGCCCGCCGATGCCAAGGCCCCGGCGCTGTCCGATGGTGTAGTGGATGACGCCCCTGTGCTCTCCCAGGATCCGGCCATCGGCGTGGACGATCTCGCCCGGTTCTGCGGCGCCGGGGCGCAGTTTCTCGATCAGCGCGGCATAGTTGCCGTCCGGGACGAAGCAGATGTCCTGGCTGTCGGGCTTGTCGGCGACCGTCAGACCGTGCGTCGCGGCAAGCGCCCGCGTCTCGGCCTTCGACGACAGGTGGCCGAGGGGAAAGCGAAGGAAGGCGAGCTGTTCCGGCGTGGTCGAGAACAGGAAATAGGACTGGTCGCGCGCGGCATCGGCCGCCCGGTGCAACTCGGGCCCCGACGCGCCGACGCGGCGCTGGATGTAGTGTCCCGTCGCCATGCAGTCGGCGTCGAGATCCTTCGCCGTCATCAGCAGATCCTTGAACTTCACCCGTTCGTTGCAGCGGATGCAGGGCACGGGCGTCGCACCCGCGAGGTAGCTGTCGGCGAATTCGTCGATCACCGCGTCGCGGAAGATGTTCTCGTAGTCGAGGACGTAGTGCGGGAACCCCATCTCCTCGGCCACGCGGCGCGCGTCGTGGATGTCGATGCCCGCGCAGCAGGCACCCTTCTTCGCAAGCGCCGCACCGTGGTCGTAGAGCTGGAGCGTCACGCCGACGACATCATAACCCTCGCGGGCGAGTTCGGCCGCGACGACCGAGCTGTCGACGCCGCCCGACATCGCCACCACCACCCGCGTCTCGGCAGGCGGCTTGGGGAAGCCCAGGGAATTGAGGCTGGAGGCTCGGTCGAGCATGGCGTCACCGGAAGCGAAGGGAAGATCGCGAAGAATATGGGAAAAATTGGCGGAAATCACAAGGTCGGGCCTTCACCCAAGATTAAGCCAGCCCGGGCAAAGGTCGCCGTGACAATCCCGGAACGACGCGGCCATGTATCTCAAGAAGGTGAAAGGACCAAGGGCGGTGACCCTGCCGGACGGCAGGGTGATGACCCGCGCCGACCTGCCGGACGTCGAAACCCGCAGGTGGGTCGCCAGCCGAAAGGCGGCGGTCGTGCGCGCAATCGCTCATGGCCTTATCACCCGGGCCGAGGCGCTGGACACCTATCACCTGTCTGAGGAAGAGCTGGACGCGTGGCACGTTGCAGTTGAGCGACACGGAGAGGCCGCCTTGAAAGCCACGAGTTTGCAGCGGTATAGACAACCATAGCGTGTAGTGCTAGCTTTCGTCGGGGGTAACCGCCAGTTAATCTTTTGGCTCCAATGTATCCCCGAATGGCAAGCCTGCGGAGATTGTGACTATGCGTGTTCTCTTGGTTGAAGACGATCCGACGACCTCGCGCAGCATCGAGCTGATGCTGACCCATGCGAACCTCAACGTCTATGCGACGGACCTGGGTGAAGAGGGGATCGACCTCGCCAAGCTCTACGACTACGACCTGATTCTGCTCGACCTCGGCCTGCCCGACATGGACGGGCACGAGGTGCTGCGCCAGCTTCGGATGGCCCGCGTGGAAACGCCGATCCTCATTCTCACCGGGTCGGACGATACGGAAAGCAAGATCAAGGGCTTCGGTTTCGGCGCCGACGACTACCTCACGAAGCCTTTCCATCGTGAAGAACTCGTTGCCCGCATCCACGCCATCATCCGCCGCTCGAAGGGACATGCGCAGTCGGTGATCCAGACCGGCAAGGTCGCCGTCAACCTCGATGCCAAGACGGTCGAATCCGAAGGCAAGACGGTCAACCTGACGGGCAAGGAATACCAGATGCTGGAGCTGCTTTCGCTCCGCAAAGGGCACGACGCTGACGAAAGAGATGTTCCTCAACCATCTCTACGGCGGAATGGACGAGCCGGAGTTGAAGATCATCGACGTCTTCATCTGCAAACTCCGCAAGAAGCTGTCCATCGCGACCGGCGGCGACAACTACATCGAGACGGTTTGGGGACGGGGCTATGTCCTGCGCGACCCCGAACCCGTAAGCCTGAGACGCGACGCCCTCCGCGCCTCGGCCTGAACCTCCTCCCTGCCTGAAGGGCCGCATTCCGCTCGATACGGAAGGCGGCCCTTCCTTTATGGCCTCACAGACGGGCCGCGGCGCGTCGCCAGGGCTGGACGCGACGTGCCGGGCTTTTTATCCATGGGGGTATAGGTCCCACCCGAGGTTCGCCGGCGGCATGAAAGACGTATCCTCCCTTTCGCCCGCTGAGGCGGGCGCTGAGCTTGCCCGGCTTGCCCGCGAGATCGCGCGCGCGAACGAGGCCTATCACGCCAAGGACGCGCCCGAGATATCCGACGCGGACTACGACGCGCTGAAGCGCCGCAATGCCGAGATCGAGTCTGCCTTTCCGGACCTGAAGCGCGGGGATTCTCCGTCCGACCAGGTCGGCGCGGCGCCGTCCGAGGGCTTTCAGAAGGTCACCCACTCGATCCCGATGCTGTCTCTGGGCAACGCCTTCGAGGATGAAGAGGTCACCGAGTTCGACCGCTCGGTGCGCAAGTATCTGGGCCTTTCCGCGGATGCGAGCCTCGCCTACGTCGCCGAACCCAAGATCGACGGGCTGTCGCTGTCGCTACGCTATGAAGGCGGCGCGCTGATCTCGGCCGCCACGCGGGGCGACGGCGCGACGGGCGAGAACGTGACGGTCAATGCGCGCACCATCGACGACATCCCCGCGACATTGAAAGACGCTCCAGATGTCCTCGAGGTCCGGGGCGAGGTCTACATGAGCCACGCTGACTTCGCCGCGCTCAACACGCGGCAGGAAGAGGCGGGCGGCAAGACCTTCGCCAACCCGCGCAACGCCGCTGCCGGATCTCTGCGCCAGCTTGACCCGAAGATCACCGCGGCGCGGCCGCTCCGGTTCTATGCCTACGGCTGGGGCAGCCTCTCGCAGCCTCTCGCCGACACCCAGAAGGGCGCCATCGACCGTCTGGCGACGCTCGGGTTCGTCACAAACGACATGATGCGTCTCTGCGACGGGCCGGACGAGATGCTGGAGCAGTATCGCCTGATCGAGGAAAAGCGCGCGACGCTCGGCTACGACATCGACGGGGTTGTCTACAAGGTCAACGACCTCGCCCTCCAGTCTCGCCTCGGCTTCCGTTCGACCACACCAAGGTGGGCCATCGCGCACAAATTCCCGGCCGAGCTGGCCTGGACCCGGCTCGAGAAGATCGAGATCCAGGTCGGGCGGACGGGCGCCCTGTCTCCGGTGGCGCGCCTGACGCCGGTGACCGTGGGTGGCGTCGTGGTGTCGAACGCGACGCTTCACAACGAGGATTACATCGCCGGGCGGAGCGCCGACGGCACGCCTATTCGTGACGGCAAGGACATCCGCGAAGGCGACTGGGTGCAGGTCTATCGCGCCGGCGACGTGATTCCGAAGGTCGCCGACGTCGACGTGGCGAAGCGGCCGAAGGACGCGACCCCCTACGAATTTCCCACGGTCTGCCCCCGCTGCGGGTCGGATGCAATCCGCGAGGACGGCGACGCCGTGCGCCGCTGCACGGGCGGGCTGATCTGCCCCGCGCAGGCGGTCGAAAGGCTGCGCCACATGGTCGGCCGCTCGGCCTTCGACATCGAGGGGCTGGGCGCCAAGCAGGTCGAACAGTTTTTCGAGGACGGCTGGATTGCCGAGCCCGCCGACATATTCACCCTGCGCGACCGGAAGGGCGTCGAGTTGCGCGAGCGGGAAGGCTGGGGCGAGAAGTCCGCCGAGAACCTTCTCGACGCCATCGACGCGCGCCGCACCGTGGCCTTCGAGCGCTTCCTCTTCAGCCTTGGCATAAGGCACCTGGGCGAGGTCGCGGCCAAGGACCTGGCCCGACACTTCCATGACTGGCCGACGCTCGCCCAGACGGCCGACACCGCGGCGTCCGAGCCTGCGGCCGAGGCCGAGGGGCGAGACGCTCTGGCGAAGAGCCCTGCCTGGTCGGAGTTCCTGTCGATCGACGGGGTCGGCCAGACCCTGACGCGGTCGCTGGTGACGACGCTGGCGCAGGCCGAGGAACGCGCCTTGATCGACCGGCTGGCCGCTCATCTGACCATCGAGGCCCCCGCCGCCCGGGCGACCGACAGCCCCGTTGCCGGCAAGACCGTCGTCTTCACCGGCACGCTCGAAAAGATGACGCGGGCCGAGGCCAAGGCGCGGGCCGAATCCCTGGGCGCCAAGGTCGCGGGCAGCGTCTCGGCCAAGACCGATCTCCTCGTCGCAGGACCGGGGGCGGGGTCGAAGGCAAAGAAGGCGGTCGAGCTTGGGATCGAGACCATCGACGAGGATGGCTGGCTCGCCCTCATCGCCGACGCATGAGCCGCCGCCCCGAAGTCCTGTTCCCGCTCTTCGCCGAGCTCGAGACGCTGCCGGGCGTCGGCGCCAAGACCGCCAAGGCCATGTCGGCGCTTCAGGTCGCGACGCCGCGCGATCTTCTCTTCACGCTGCCTGTCTCGGGCGTCGATCGGTCGTTCCGCGACACCATCATGGGCGTGCCCTTGCCCGCGACGGTCACGACCGAGGTCACCGTCGAACGGCACCATCCGGCGCGCGCGCGCGGCAAGCCCACCCGCATCGACGTGGCCGATGCGCAGACGTCGTTCCAGCTCGTCTTCTTCCATGCCAAGGGCGACTGGCTGCAGCGCACCTTGCCTGTCGGGTCGCGCCGCCTCGTGTCGGGCCGGGCCGAGGTGTTCGACGGGGTCGCACAGATCGTCCATCCCGATCACGTCCTTCTGCCCTCCGAGGCGGGCGACCTGCCGGCGTTCGAGCCGGTCTATCCTCTGACACAGGGCGTCACGCTCAAGGTGATGGCGAAGGCCGCGCAGGCAGCCGTGACGCGCGCGCCGGACCTGGCCGAGTGGATCGACCCCGAGCTTGTCCGGCGCGAGGGCTGGCCATCCTGGCGTGAGGCAGTGGCGGCCGCGCATGCGCCGCAGGGGTCCGCCGACATCGCCGCCTCGGCACCCGCGAGGCAGCGCCTGGCCTACGACGAGCTTTTCGCGCACCAGGTGACGCTGGCGCTTGTCCGGGCGCGGCGCCGCACCCGCGCCGGTCGACCCTCGGTCGCGACCGGACGTCTGCAATCCCGCGTCCTGGCCGCCTTGCCCTACAGCCCCACCTCGGCGCAGGAGCGGGCTATCCGCGAGGTGGCGGACGACATGGGATCGGACCGCCGGATGAACCGGCTGCTTCAGGGCGATGTCGGCGCGGGCAAGACGCTGGTGGCGCTGATGGCGCTTCTGGTCGCGGTCGAGGCAGGCGGGCAGGGCGTTATGATGGCCCCGACCGAAATCCTCGCCCGCCAGCATCTTTCGGGCCTCAAGCCGCTGGCCGAGGCTGCCGGCGTGGTGGTCGAGCTTCTGACCGGCCGCGACAAGGGAAGTGAGCGTGCGGCCAAGCTTTCGGCGCTGGCGAAGGGCGACATCCACATCCTCGTCGGCACCCACGCCGTGTTCCAGGCGGACGTGGAGTTCCGCGACCTGCGCCTTGCCGTCGTCGATGAACAGCACCGCTTTGGCGTGGCGCAGCGGATGGAGCTTGGCCGCAAGGGCGAGCGCGTCGATGTCCTCGTGATGACGGCGACGCCGATTCCGCGCTCGCTCAGCCTCGCGAACTACGGCGACATGGACGTCTCGATCCTCGACGAGAAACCTCCGGGCCGAACGCCGGTTGCGACCGCCCTGATCTCTTCGGGACGGATGGACGAGGTCGTGGGCCACCTTCGCGCCGCCGTGGCCGAAGGACGGCAGGCCTATTGGGTCTGTCCGCTTGTCGACGAAAGCGAGACGCTGGAGAAGACCGCGGCCGAGGAGCGCTTCAAACGCCTGCGCGCGGCACTTGGGGAGGATGTCGTGGGCCTTGTCCACGGGCAGATGCCGCCTCGCGACAAGGACGCGGCGATGGCGGACTTCGTGGCGGGCAGAACGCGTGTGCTGGTGGCGACCACCGTCATCGAGGTCGGGGTCGACGTGCCGAACGCCTCGATCATGGTCATCGAAGGCGCCGAGGGTTTCGGTCTGGCCCAGTTGCATCAGCTTCGCGGAAGGGTCGGGCGCGGCTCCGAGAAATCGACCTGCCTTCTGTTGTACCAGACGCCCCTGACCGAAAGCGCACGTCGCCGTCTCGAGATCCTGCGCGAGACCGAGGACGGCTTTCGCATCGCCGAGGAGGATCTCGTCATGCGCGGCGCAGGCGATGTCCTCGGCACGGCGCAGTCGGGCCTGCCGCGGTTCCGAATCGCGGACCTGGAGCGTCAGGCGGCGCTGATGGCGGTCGCGAACGGCGATGCGCGGCGGCTCATTTCCGTCGATCCCGACCTGACGTCCGAGCGGGGGCGTGCGGTGCGCGTGCTTCTCTGGCTGATGGAGCAAGACAAGGCGATCGGCATGATCTCGGTCGGGTAGCAGGTGCTCGCGTTAACCACTCGTTCGCGAATGTTCTTAAAAAGTTCTTTACATGTTTCTCAAAATTTGAGAACAAGATGGCAACACCGACGGCCCGCCCGCCGTTTTGCCTGACACAGGGAATGACCGAGATGAATGAATTGAGAGCGACCTTCTCACGCAATGCTGCCACCCTGCCGCGCGATTTCGCTGGTGTGGCAGCCCTTGCCGTCATCGCCTTCGTCGGCCTGTCCGCGCCGGGCCTTTTCTGACCTCACGCCTCTGACTGCCTGCGGTCTGGACGGCCGGTCCCGCATCCTGTCCCAAACGGTTTGCGAACTGTCCCTCGATCGTGGTCCCTGTCCCGGACCCGACCGGCCCGAACACCAGATACGCCACTGACCGCCGCCATCCGCCCGGATGTGCGGCGGTTTTTTGTCGGACGGATCAGGCGCAGTCGGCGCGCGTCTCGGCCTCGGACACCGCTTCGGCAGTCGCTTCGAGGGCGAGCAGGATCGACGCGTGGCGATTGCGGAAATCGCGCGCGGGCTCCAGCACCTCATAGCCCTCGAAGGGTGCGTCCGGCACCGGTCCCCCATCGGACAGCATCGCGCGCAATTGGTCGCGGGCGCGCTCGATCTCGGCCTTCGTGCGGCCGATGACCACGCGGCCCAGGACAGAGGCCGAGGCTTGGCCTAGCGCGCAGGCCTTCACGTCCTGGCCGAAACGCGCGATCTGCCCGTCCTCGAGCTCCACGTCCACCGTCACCGTCGATCCGCAGAGTGGCGAGCGCCGCTTGACCGTCGCGTCGGGCGCGTTCAGCCGGTCGCTGTGCGGGATGTCCGCCGCCAGTTCGAGGATCCGCCCCGAGTAGAGCTTGACGAGATCGGTGTCGGCCATCGGCTTTCCTTCGCACAGTTCACCCCATAAATAGGCGCAGCCGGCTTCCAAGGAAAGGTTCTGCCGATGGCCTTCGATCCCTCCACGCTTTGTTTCGACGACCGTGGCCTGATGCCCGCCATCGCGCAGGAGGAGGGAACGGGCCTTGTCCTGATGATGGCCTGGATGAATGCCGAGGCGGTGGCGCGCACGCTTGAGACGGGGCGCGTCACCTACTGGTCGCGGTCGCGGCAGGCATTCTGGGTGAAGGGCGAAACCTCGGGCCACGTCCAGACGCTGGTCGACCTCCGTGTCGATTGCGACCGGGATTGCCTGCTGCTGATCGTGCGGCAGGAGGGACCCGCCTGTCACACGAACCGGCAAAGCTGTTTCTATACAGCGGTGCGCGACGGATCCGAGGTCGAATTGATGAGGCCGGTGGCATAGGGGGCTCTGCCCCCTTGCGCCCTGCGGCCTCACCCCCAGAGCATTTCAGGACAGAGGAAAGTCAGAGCCCGACCATTCGGCGGATGTCGTCAGGCGTGGCGCCGGCGTCGC
Organism: Silicimonas algicola; assembly: GCF_003970735.1. Taxonomy (GTDB): domain Bacteria; phylum Pseudomonadota; class Alphaproteobacteria; order Rhodobacterales; family Rhodobacteraceae; genus Silicimonas; species Silicimonas algicola. Next base: position 2,113,693 of record NZ_CP034588.1, on the reverse strand, counting down.
GGTAGCTTTGGATCGAGCGCGCGTCGTCGCGCTTCGCCAGGCGCTTGCCGGCCTCGTCGCGGATCAGCCGGTGGTGGTGGTACTCGGGTCGGGGCAGGCTGAGGATGTCTTGCAGGACGACGTGGATCTTCGTCGCCTCGAACAGGTCCTGACCGCGGACCACATGCGTGATGCCCTGGTCGGCGTCGTCGACCACCACCGACAGGTGATAGCTCGTTCCCATGTCGCGGCGGGCGAGGACCACGTCGCCGATCTCGCCCGGCAGGGCAATCGGGTGGATGTCGATCCGGCCTGACTCTCCTTCGGGGCCGCGCCCGGTTTCCTCGAAAGTGGCGGGGCGGTCATCTATTGCTTTCGCCATGTCCAGGCGAAGGGCCGTGTTCGTGGGCATGACTGGATCGCCGAAGCTCTTCCGGTCGCGGCAGGTGCCGGGATAGACGATGCCGTCCGGGCCGACGGCAGGCTCGCTCTCGTTCGGGGCCGATGCTGCCTCGAGGATGTCGCGCCGGTTGCAGGTGCAGGCGAAGAGCAGGTCTTCATTCCAGAGCGATTGAAGAGTCTGACGGTAAAGGTGTAGACGCTCTGACTGTCGCACCACCGGGGTCTCCCACGACAGCCCGAGCCAGCTGAGATCCTTGTATATCAGGTCTTCCCACTCGGCCCGCGACCGGCTCCGGTCGATATCCTCGATGCGCAGAACGAAGTCTCCGCCCGCCGCCCGCGCCATGTCATGCGCAAGGATCGCCGAATAGGCGTGGCCGAGATGAAGGGGCCCTGTGGGCGACGGCGCGAAACGAGTGCGCAGCCTCATGTCCGGCGCAGGACGAAAACCGTGGAGCGAACGCCTTTCGCCGACAGGTGCGGCCCGTCTTCGTCGAGGACGACCTCGATGTCGGGGGCGAGGACCGCGATATCGAGACGGTCGGAGTAGGCCCGGTCGGCCAGCGCGTCCTCGTCGAGGGTGAAGGCAAGGAGACCGCCCGGCGCGAGGATGTCGAGGAGGAGGTCTAACGTCCTCGGCGGTGCCTCGCCTTGTCCGATAGAAGAGACAGCCGAGATAAGGGGATAGGCGCCACGCTTGACGTGACCCAGGGTGTTCGGCTCTGCTTCCCAGAGATGCTGGTAGATACCTTTTTGCCGGGCCTGAGCCAGCATCTCGGACGACAGATCCGTACCATCGATCTGTGCGAAGCCCGCCGCCTTGAAGGCCAGGCCGGAAAGCCCCGTCCCACATCCGAAGTCCAGAAGCGGCTTGTCCGGATTCGCGCCCGCTCGTCTCAACGCCAGGGCGACCCGGGCGGGCGCGGCATAGCCCAGGGCGCTGACGTCGGCGTCGTAGGTGTCGGCCCATGCCGCATAGGTCGCGCGTGTGTCTTCGATCATTCCGCAGCTCGCAGGACGGGAGCGTCCAGCCAGGCCAGCCAATCCGCCTTGGCGCGATCCGTGTAGGCCTTGTAGCGCTCGCGCCGCCCGCGTCTCCCTCCCTTCGCGTCGATCGGGGGAAACAGCCCGAAGTTGACGTTCATCGGCTGGAACGTCTTGGCATCCGCGCCGCCTGTGATGTGGTGAAGAAGCGCGCCCATGGCCGTCGTCGGCGGCAGGGTCGGAAGCGCCTTTCCCGTCATCTCGGCCGTCGCAAGCCGACCGGCCAAAAGGCCCATGGCCGCGCTCTCGATATAGCCTTCGACGCCCGTGACCTGTCCCGCGAAGCGAACCGACGGTAGCGAGCGGAGGCGCAGGTTTGCATCCAGAAGCCTAGGCGCGTTCAGAAACGTGTTGCGATGGATGCCGCCAAGGCGTGCGAACGATGCGTTCTCAAGGCCGGGAATCATCCGAAAAACATCGGTTTGCGCGCCGTATTTCATCTTGGTCTGAAAGCCGACGATGTTCCACAGCGTGCCGAGCTTGTTGTCTCGGCGAAGCTGCACCACGGCGTAGGGCTTGACGTCGCGGTTGTGCGCGTCGGTCAGGCCGACCGGCTTCATGGGGCCGTGGCGCAGCGTCTCGCGACCGCGTTCGGCCATGACCTCGATCGGAAGGCAGCCGTCGAAGTAACCTGCGGTCTCGCCCTCGTGGAATTCGGTCTTCTCTGCCGACAGCAGCGCGTCGATGAAGGCCTCGTACTGATCCCGTGTCATCGGACAGTTCAGATAGGCGGTGCGGTCGTCTTCGGTTTCGCCCTTGTCGTAGCGGGACTGGGCCCAGGCCACGTCCATGTCGATGGTTTCGGCATGGACGATGGGGGCGATGGCGTCGAAGAAGGCGAGGCTTCCTTCGCCGGTCTCGGCCTGGATCGAGCTGGCGAGGGCGGGCGAGGTCAGGGGACCGGTGGCGAAGATCCAGTGGCCGACGCGCGGAAGGTCCGTCACCTCTTCGTCCACCACTGATATATTAGGGTGCGAGCGGATCGCCTCGGTCACACCGGCCGAGAAGGCATCGCGATCCACGGCCAGCGCGCCGCCTGCGGGCAGGCTGTGCCGGTCGCCCATCCGCATGATCAGGCCGCCGGCCTGCCGCATCTCCCAATGGAGGAGGCCCACTGCGTTCTGCTCGTCGTCGTCCGAGCGAAATGAGTTCGAGCAGACCATTTCGGCGAAGTCGCCCGTGCGGTGCGCAAAGGTGCCGACCTTGGGGCGCATCTCGTGCAGGATCACGCGAACGCCGCGCTCGGCCGCTTGCCAGGCGGCTTCCGACCCGGCAAGGCCACCGCCGACGATATGAAGAGGTTCGGACATGAGGGCGATTTAGACCCCGGCGCCCGGTTTGGAAAGGGCGTCAGTCGATCCTGGCGAGGTTCAGGTCTTCGCGGAAGCGCGTCACGGTGGCACGCGGCTTGATCGCCACCCATTCAGAGTTGCTGTGGTTCGATGCAGCTTCCGACGGTGTGTCGATCACGTCGGCGGCGCGGTCGTGGACACCGACGCGGGCCGACATCAGAAGGCCGCCGATAAGGGCCAGGTCGCGCCAGAAGCCTCCCACTTCGCCATGCGAGAAAAGGCTGAGATAGCTGGTCCAGAACAGGATGATGGCCAGGACCAGTGCCGCGGCCCGGCGGTAGAGACCGAAGACGACCAGCGCGCAGAGCGTCAGGACGATCAGTCGGCTGACGTGACGTGCCGGGATTTCGTCGAGGAAAGGGGTGACAAGTCGTGTCAGATCGGCGCCTTCGACAAGTCCGATGGCCAGCGCGACGAAGTACGAGACGATCAGGATGCGCGTCACATGCGCCGCAGCCGTGCCGTTGCCGGTCAGGTCCCTCATTCCGATATCCCCGCGTCTGTCCCAGATGGCGTCGCCCGACGAGTGGGCGAAAATCGAACGGAGGCCAAAATACAAAGGCCATCCCAGGCTAGAGAGAAGTGGTTAATGACGGCGTTTCTCCGGCGGAAACAGATTATCTTTGTTGCATCAATTAGGCACAAATGCGGCAATGCCCTCCGTTCGGGAGGGCGCAGCCGCTGTCTGGTGCCGGGCACGAGGCCCGGATGTCACCAAAGCTTGCGGCGGAGAAGGGGCGCCACCGGATCGGTGCGGCCGAAGGGGCGCGTCGCGGGTGATGCGCCGCCTGCCGTGCCGAGCGAGAGCGTGACGCCGAAGGATATACGCGTCTCGCCTGCGACCCCGTCGCGGCCAGCGAGACCGGAGCGGGTGACGCCGGCCTGAAGACCCCAGGGGCCGTTGCTGGGCGACCAAGTGGCCGTCAAGCCCGCGTCCCAGGCCGTCGCTCGAAAGGCGGCTTCGTCGAAGTCGGCGACGTCGAGACGGCCCGCGAGCGTGATTTCGGGCGTCAGCTCGTGCGCCAATCCGACACCGCCGAAGATGAAGTCGAGGTCATCGGCGTCCGCTACGCCGAAGCCGGCCCGGACTTCGAGCGAGGTGTCCTGAGACAGGGCGAGCATCCCTTCGGCGCCCAGAGAGCCCCACATCATGGACCGGCCGTCCACATCCGACAGCGCGGCGAATAGGCCATACTTCTGGCCATTGCGCGGCGCCATGTAGAGGTGGGCGGCAACACCGCCGATCCCGCCCGACGCCGTGTCGTCGAAGGACAGGTCGCCCTGGAAGCCGTGGACCCCCGTGACCGCCACATCGACGGTCGCCGAAGCCCGGGAACGCGCCGACCCGCTTTCGTCCTGGACCATGCCAAGGCTGAATTCGGCGCCGGTGATCCCGAGGGAGCTTTGCGCCTGCGCAGCGGGGCAAGACAAACCGATCAACAAGGCAACTAGATACGTGCGCATCCACTCTCTCCACGTCCAGGCCCCAACCCGTGGAGATTTATCTCAAATCTGAATGAGTCCGGTAAGTGTAAATCCGAACAGATGGTTAACGGAGTGTCTTGATGCACTGTCAGACGAGCGCGACGGACTCCCTTTGTGTCGGGTCGGGATATGGGCGGTAGAGGCCCACCGCAAGCTGCCCGATCATGTCGTGCATGAGATCGTAGTATTTCTGGTCGGCCGGCGAACCGGCATCGGCGAGGGATCGGAAGGCGGATTCGAGCTGCGCCATATCCTCAACCTCGATCGTGAGGATCATGTCGCTGTGCTGCGCCGAGGCGAGGCCGAACTTGCGGCGAAAGAGCTTCCATTCGCCGATCAGGCCGCGCGAGGCGAGGCCGGAAAGCCAGTGTTCGGTGGCGGAGGCGAAAGCGAGGGCCTGAGCGTCGCGCTTCAGCTCGATCATGCAGTGGTACAGGTTCATGCACCTGCGACTAGCACGACAGGCGTTTCCGGGAGGTAAACGCCTAGGCTTCCTCGATGTCGCCCGCGTCGTCCGCCTCGGCGATCCAGGCGACCGAGACGACCTCTTCGCCCTTCGCGGTGTCGAAGACCTTCACGCCGCCCGCGGTGCGCGACCGGAACGAAATGCCCTCGACCGGCACGCGGATGGACTGGCCCGTCGAGGTGGCGAGCATGATCTGGTCGCCCATTTCGACTGGGAACGAGGCGACGAGCGGGCCGCCCCGCATCGCGCGGTCCATCGCCATGACGCCTTGGCCGCCACGGCCCCGCACGGGGTAGTCGTGGCTGGAGGAGATCTTGCCCGCGCCTTTCGCGGTGATCGTCAGGACAAGGTTCTCGGCCTCGGACATCTCGGCATAGCGCGAGGGCGAAAGCTGGCCCTCGGCGACGGCCTCCTCGTCCTCATCGGCCTCGGATTCCTCCTCGACCACGCCTGCCATGAGACGGCGCTGCTTGAGGTATGCGGCGCGTTCGGCGGGGTCGGCCTCGAAGTGGCGGATGACGGACATCGACACGACGCGGTCGCCGTCGGCCAGCCGGATGCCCCGCACCCCGCTCGAGTCGCGGCCCTTGAAGACGCGGACCTCGGTCGTCGGGAAGCGGATCGCGCGTCCCAGTGCGGTCACGAGCATGATGTCGTCTTCTTCGGTGCAAATCCGGGCGTTTACGAGCGATACCTCATCCGGCAGACGCATCGCGATCTTGCCGTTACGCATGACGTTGGTGAAGTCCGACAGCGCGTTGCGCCGGACGCCGCCTTCGGAGGTGGCGAAGAAGATGTGGAGCGATTCCCAATCCTCCTCGGGCGCGTCCACGGGCATGATCGCCGCGATCGAGACGCCCGTGGGAATGGGCAGGATGTTGACGATGGCCTTCCCGCGCGAAGTGCGGCCGCCAAGCGGCAGGCGCCAGGTCTTCAGCTTGTAGACCATCCCGTCGGTGGTGAAGAACAGAAGCTGGGTATGCGTGTTCGCCACGAAGAGCGTGGTGACGACGTCGTCTTCCTTCAGCGCGCCGCCGGACAGGCCTTTGCCGCCACGCTTCTGGCTGCGGAACTCGGCGAGGGCCGTACGCTTGATGTAGCCGCCCTGGGTGATGGTGACGACCATGTCCTCACGCTCGATGAGGTCCTCGTCCTCCATGTCGCCGGCCCAGTCAACGATCTCGGAGCGGCGGGGGACGGCGAAAAGCTCGCGCACCTCGCGCAGCTCGTCCGAGATGATCGACATGATGCGGGCGCGGGAGGACAGGATGTCGAGGTAGTCCTTGATCTTCGCCGCCAGCTCCTCGAGCTCGTCGGTGATGGTCTTGACGCCAAGCTGGGTCAGGCGCTGAAGCTGGAGGTCGAGGATGGCGCGGGCCTGGCGATCGGACAGGTTGTAGGTCCCGTCGTCGTTCATCCGGTGGCTCGGGTCGTCGATCAGCCGGATGTAGGGGGCGATTTCGTGCGCGGGCCAGCGTCTGGTCATCAGCTTTTCGCGGGCATCGGCGGGCGTGGCGCTGGCGCGGATGGTGGCGACGACCTCGTCCACGTTCGCCACGGCCACGGCCAGACCGCAGAGGATATGGCTGCGGTCGCGCGCCTTGCCCAGTTCGAAAGCGGTACGGCGGGCGACAACTTCCTCGCGGAAGGTGATGAAATACGACAGGAAATCGCGAAGCATCAGTTGCTCGGGACGGCCGCCGTTGAGCGCCAGCATGTTGCAGCCGAAGGACGTCTGCATCGGCGTGAAGCGCCAGAGCTGGTTCAGGACGACGTCGGGGGTGGCGTCGCGCTTCAACTCGATCACGACGCGGACGCCGACGCGGTCGGACTCGTCCTGGATGGCCGAGATGCCCTCGAGTTTCTTCTCGCGCACGAGGTCGGCGATCTTCTCGATCATCGCGGCCTTGTTCACTTGGTAGGGGATCTCGTCGAGGACGATGGCGAAGCGGTCCTTGCGCACCTCCTCGATCCGGGTCTTGGCGCGGATGATGACGCTGCCGCGGCCTTCGAGATAGGCCTTCCGCGCGCCGGAGCGGCCGAGAATGATGCCGCCCGTGGGAAAGTCGGGGGCGGGCACGATCTCGATCAGCCGTTCGGTCGAGATGTCAGGATCCTCGATCAGGGCGAGGGTCGCGTCGATCACTTCACCCAGGTTGTGGGGCGGGATGTTCGTGGCCATGCCGACCGCGATGCCGCCCGCGCCGTTGACCAGCATGTTCGGGAAGCGGGCGGGCAGGACCGTGGGTTCCTGATCCTTGCCGTCATAGTTGTCGGCGAAATCGACCGTGTCCTTGTCGATATCGGCGAGAAGATAGCTCGCCGACTTGGCCATGCGGACCTCGGTATATCGCATGGCGGCGGCGTTATCGCCGTCCATCGAGCCGAAGTTGCCCTGGCCGTCAAGTAGCGGAAGAGACATGGAAAACGGCTGCGCCATGCGCACGAGGGCGTCGTAGATCGCGCTGTCGCCGTGGGGATGGTACTTGCCCATGGTGTCGCCGACGGGCCTCGCCGACTTGCGGTAGGGCTTGTCGAAGGTGTTGCCGCTTTCGTGCATGGCGTAGAGGATGCGGCGGTGGACGGGCTTCAGGCCGTCGCGCAGGTCGGGTATCGCACGCGAAACTATGACCGACATGGCGTAATCGAGGTAGGAGGTCTTCATCTCCTGCTCGATCGACACTGTGGGACCGAGGTGACGCGGACCCGCCGGTGGCGTTTCTTCCGTGTTTTCAGGCGGTTCTGGCGTGTCGTTCACAGGCTGCTCGCTTTTTCATCGCACCGCAAGATCTGGGTGGCGACACTGTATCAGACCCCTACAGATAGGTGCAATGCCTGTTGCTCAATTGTCTGGCAGCCGCAGGGGGCGAGTGCCAACATGCTGAATTCATTGATCTTCAATCCGACTCATGGCTCAATTCCTGCGGCGGGCAGGCAATATGAGGTTGTCATGAGTCTCTCGGAAACCGAGCTTCTGCTGAAGGGATACGGCCTGACGACGGCCGAATTCTTCTACCGGATGCCGGATTATCGCAACGTTCTCAATACCTTCGTGTGGCAGGACTATGATGTGGCGCCTGACCATCCGAAGCTCTTCAAGTTCATCGAGTTCTGGCAAGAAGAGATCGAGGGGCCGCTGCATTCGGTCCGCTTCGTGCATCGCAAGAGGCTGTCTCCGACGGAATGGACGAACGTGGTGGGTGAGTTCACCATCCACTGAAGAGGGCGTCGGCAAGGCGTCGGCTTTGTGTCGGCAAGGTGTATGGCAGGCTGTCCGTCAGGATCAGCCGCGCCTCGACAGCGCGCGCACCCAGACCGCGGCCAGCGCGAAGGACAGGATCGCGTTCCAGGATGCCATCGAAAGGCCCGCGAAGGCCCAGGCGACCTCGTCGCACATGACCACGTCCGAGGGCAGGTCGAGCGACAGGAGATCGCCGCCCGACATCCCCGAAAGCCCGTCACCCGACCCGGTGCAGGAGGTCGGACCTTCCCACCAGCCGCGCTCGACGCCGGTGTGATAGACGCCGAACACGCCCGAAAGCGCCGCGCCGAGCGCACCCGCAAGACCAAGAAGAGTGAGCGGGCCGAGGACGAGGACCAGACCGCCCGCGGCAATGGCGGCGCCATGCGGCCAGCGCTGCCAGATGCAGAGCTTGCAGGGCGCGTAACCCGCGGCCTGGAAGGCGAAGGCGCCGAGGAGGAGGGCGAGAGAGCCGGCAGCGGCGAGGAGCATGAGGTTCTTGCGGGTCATATGAACCTTATCGCGTAGAAGCCGCCGAGAAGCAGGATCACGAAGGCCGTGAAGACGAGGCCGAGGTACTTCTCGACGAAAATGCGGATCGGAGGGCCGAATTTCCACAGGAGCCCCGCGAGGATGAAGAAGATCGTCGCACGGGCAACGATCGAGGTCACGAGAAAGGTCATGAATGGCAGGCCCGTCCAGCCCGACATGATGGTGATGACCTTGTAGGGGAAGGGGGTAAGCCCGCCGATCAGCACCGGCCAGAACCCGAAGTCGTTGAAGCGTTCGTTGAACTCGAGCATCCTGTCCGCCTTGCCGAGCGACTCGAGGATCGGCTGGCCGATGGCGTCGAAGGCAAAGGCTCCGATCCCGTATCCGAGCACCCCGCCGAGGACCGAGGCCACCGTGGCGACCCCCGCGATGAGCCAGGCCCGGTGCGGCGCCGCGAGCACCATCGGAACGATCATGATGTGCGGCGGGATGGGGAAGAACGAGCTTTCCACGAAGGCGACCAATGCAAGCGCCCAGAGCGCGCGCGGATGCGCGGCCAGCGAAATTGTCCAGTCGTAGAGCCGTCGGATCATTTTCTGCCCGTCCTCGCGGATCAAAGGCCAGTTTGCGACGTTGCCGTCAAGCCTCGCAGGGTGCAATCTCGCGGCCAGCCAGGTGAACGTCGGAGGGTGGCATGAGGTGGCAGGGTCGGCGCGGCAGCCGGAACATCGAGGATCGGCGCGGGATGCGCATGTCGGGAGGCGGCGGCATCGGGCTTGTCGGCATCCTCTTCATTCTTGGCATGGGCTGGTTCTTCGGGATCGACGTGACGCCGCTTCTCACCGGCACTGGCGGCGGTGGCGGCGAGGTCGTCCAGACCGACGCGCCCCTGACCGAGGCCGACCGGCGCGAGGGCGAGTTCGTCAGCGTGACGCTGGCCGACACCGAGGAGGTCTGGGCCGGCATCTTCGAGGAGCAGATCAACGAGCCCTACACGCCCGCGACCCTGGTCCTGTTCAAGGAGGTCACGCAGTCGCCCTGCGGCAACGCCAGCGGCGCGACGGGGCCGTTCTACTGTCCGGGCGACAGGAAGGTCTATCTCGATACGCAGTTCTTCACCACGATGCGCGACCGGCTGGGGGCGGGCGGCGATTTCGCCGCGGCCTATGTCGTGGCGCACGAGGTGGCGCATTCGGTGCAGGACCAGCTTGGCATCCTGGGCGAGGCGAACCGGATCCGGGGGCAAGTGAGCCAGGAGGAGGCGAACGCGATCTCGGTCCGGATCGAGCTTCAGGCCGACTGCTACTCGGGGATCTGGGCGCAGCAGGCGCAGGAGAAGTTCGGCAGCCTCGAACGCGGCGACATCGAGGAGGCGATGAACGCCGCCGCCCAGATCGGCGACGACACGCTTCAGCGCAACGCGGGCCAGCGTCCGATGCCCGAGAGCTTCACGCACGGCACGTCCGAACAGCGGCAGCGGTGGTTCCAGACCGGCTTCGAGACGGGCGACCTCGAGGCCTGCGACACCTTCGGGACGAACGATATCTGAGGCCTTACGCCCGGCTGGCGCGGGTCGCGGGGCGGGCCGCCGCTGACGCGGCGGCCCTTTTGCGTACTTCAGGCAAGATGAAGGTCAGGCGGCGCGAAGCCTCGGGCCTGAGCCCATCCTGAGAAGGAGTGCGGCCACGATGCCCACGTTGAGGAGGTTCCAGCCGATGCCGTTCCAGATCGAGAGCGCGTAGCTGCCGGTCTGGTCGTAGAGCCAGCCCGTCATCCAGCCGCCGAGCGCCATGCCGACGATGGTGGCGGCGATGACCGCGCCGACGCGGCGTCCGGCCTCGGCGGGCGGCAGGTACTCGCGGATGATGATGGCATACGAGGGCACGATCCCGCCCTGCGACAGGCCGAAGATAAGCGAGACGAGCGAAAGGCTTGTCCGGTTGCCTTCGATCAGGAACAGCGCAAGCGCCAGCATCTGGAGAGTGCCGCCGAGGAGGAGGGTGCGGAGGCCTCCGAGACGGTCGGCGAGCGCGCCGAAGGTCAGGCGCGAGACGACGCCGCCCAGAAGCATGAGGGACAGCATCTCGGCCCCGGCCGCCGCGCCGAAGCCGCGGTCGATGCACAGCGCCACGATGTGGACCTGGGGCATCGACATCGCGACGCAGCAGCCGACGCCCGCAAGCATCAGAAGCGCCTGGAGCGCGCGGGGCGAGAGGGCGACGGAACGGGCGCGGGAGGCGGCGTCGGTCGCGGCGCGGGCCGTCGTCGCGGCGTCGATGCGGCGGCGGAGGAGAAGCGCGCCGGGGATCATCACGACGGCGACGGTCAGCGCGATGGCGAGGTAGGCGCCGCGCCAGCCGTGGTCGATCATGATCCAGGCGATGACGGGCGACCAGGCAGCGCCGCTGGCGTAGTTGCCGCTGGCCGCGATGGCGAGGGCGAGGCCGCGGCGCTTGAGGAACCAGTGCGAGATGTCGGCCATGAGCGGCGCGAAGCTGGCCGAGGCGCCAAAGCCGAGAAGCGCGTGGATCAGCGTGACGCCGAGGAGCGAGGGGGCGAGGGCGGAGAGCGCGAAGCCTGCCGAGAGGGCTGCGCCCGCCGCGGCGAGGACGGTCGAGATGCCGAAGCGGTCGACGGCGCGGCCGAGAAAGAAGTTGCCCGCCGCGAAGCCCGCCATTGTGGCGGTGTAAGGCAGGGAGGCTCCGGCGCGGCTGATGTCGAACTCGGCCTGGAGCGCGGGCAGGATGACGATGACGGCCCACATGCCGACGTTGCCCACGACCGAGAGGCCGAGGCTGATGGCGAGGCGGGTCCAGGAATAGCGGCTGTCGTGCTCGGAGAGTTCCATGCCGGCGACGCTAGGGCCGGTCGCGGGGAAGTTCCATGCCGAAACCGTCGCGGGAAGGGACGAGGACGACACCGTCGCGGGTCGCCCCCGGCGGGTCGCCCAGGTCGCGGACGGGATAGGTCGCGAGGGCGTCGAAGCCGGCGCGCGGGAGGTGGGCGCGGCCGAGGTCTCCGACGAGGATGCGGGCGCCCCGGGCGTGGCAGCGGTGGAGGAAGGGGAGGACGCGGGTAGCGAGGGCGGCGCTGTAGAAGACGTCGCCGGCGAGGATCACCTGCGCGTCGGGGGCGGGGCCGTCGAGGAGGTCGCCGGCGAGGGCGAGGGGCGTGCCGTTCGCCTCGGCGTTCATGGCGGCGACGAGGCGGGCGAGGGGGTCGATGTCGGAGGCGGTGACGTGGGAGGCGCCGGCGCGGGCGGCGGCGATGCCCACGAGCCCCGCGCCCGCGCCGAGGTCGAGGACGCTTTGGCCCGCGACCGTCTCGGGGTGGCGCTGGAGGTGGAGGATCAGCGCGGCACCACCGGGCCAGAGGTGCGCCCAGTAGGGGGCGGCGTCGGAGCGGGCGGCGCGGGCGATGGCGGCGAGGCCGCTGCCGGGATGGGGTGTATGGCGCAGGAGGTCGGGCCGTTCTGCCACGTGCGCGAGCGGCAGGCGCGCCGCGATCGTCGCGCGAAGGCGGGCCTCGATCAGATCGCGAGCCTTGCGGACTGCGTGCCGCGCTCGCGGTAGGGCGTGGTGTTGTATTGGGCGCGGTAACACTTGGAGAAGTGCGAGGGCGAGGAGAAGCCGCAGGCGAGCGCCACGTTGATGACGCTCATGTCGGTCTGCATGAGCAGGTTGCGGGCCTTCTGAAGCCTCAGTTCCATGTAATAGCGCTTGGGGCTGCGATTCAGGTAGCGGCGGAACAGGCGCTCGAGTTGACGCGTGGACATGCCGACGTCGCGGGCCAGAAGCGCGGGCGAGCGCGGTTCCTCGATGGCCGATTCCATCATGTGGATGACTTGCGCGAGCTTAGGGTGCCGCACGCCGATGCGCGTGGGCACCGACAGGCGCTGCGTGTCCTGGTCGGTGCGGATGGTCGTGTAGATGAGCTGGTCGGCGACGGCGCCCGCCAGTTCCTCGCCGTGGTCGTCGGCGATGATCTTCAACATCAGGTCGATGGACGAGGTGCCGCCCGCCGTGGTGAAGGTCTTGCCGTCGACGGTGAAGACGGACTTCGTCAGCTTCACCTCCTCGAATTCCTCGAGGAAGCTGTCCTGATTCTCCCAGTGGATCGTGGCCTTCCGCCCGTCGAGAAGCCCCGCGCGGGCCAGCGTGAAGGCCGCCGTGCAAAGACCGCCGATGGTGTTGCCGCGCCGTGCCTCGCGCCGGAGCCAGTTGAGAAGCGGTTTGGTCGTCGCGGCCGCCACGTCGATGCCGCCGCAGATCACGATGACCTCGTCGCGGACGGTCTCGCCCAGGGGACCGTCGAGCTGGAAGGCCGTGCCAGCCGAGCAGGCGATGACGCCGCCGCCCTCGCCGACCGAACGCCATTCATAGAGATCGGCCCCGGCCATTCGGTTGGCGATCCTCAGCGCCTCGATGGCGCAGGCGTAGGACAGGAGCGTGAAGCGGTCGAGAAGCACGAAGACGAAGCTTCGCGGGGTCTCGGGTACCTTGACCTTGATCGTCTGCACCGCAGTCTCGGCCATGTCGCGTCCCGTTCCTCCAACCCTGTCGTCGAACCGTGTCGACACAACACGAAAGCAGGGCCCGGGGCAAGGTGCGGGGAAAGACCCCTGTCGCGCACCGTGACGCTTCTGCGGTTTTCAAGCCTTCCGCAGGGGGATATAACGCGGCCTCGCATTCAAGGCCCGAAGAGGACAGGACGATGAGCGATTGGCAGAAATCCGGGTGGAGATCCAAGCCCAGGGTGCAGATGCCCGATTATCCCGACGCGCAGGCGCTGGGGACGGTCGAGGCGCAGCTTGCCAAGTATCCGCCGCTTGTCTTTGCGGGCGAGGCGCGGTCGCTGAAGAAAAAGCTGGGCGCCGCGTCGCGGGGCGAGGCGTTTCTATTGCAGGGCGGAGACTGCGCCGAGAGCTTCGCCGAGTTCGCCGCGGACAACATCCGCGACACATTCAAGGTCATGCTTCAGATGGCGATGGTCCTGACCTATGGCGCCAAGGTGCCTGTGGTGAAGGTCGGCCGGATGGCGGGCCAGTTCGCCAAGCCGCGGTCCGCCGCGACCGAGACGGTGAACGGGATCGAGCTGCCGTCCTACCGGGGCGACATCGTCAACGAGCTGGACTTCACCGAAGCCGCTCGGGCGCCGAACCCCACGAAGATGCTGCAGGCTTATCTTCAGGCGGCGGCGACGCTGAACCTTCTGCGCGCCTTCTCGACGGGCGGTTTCGCGGATGTTCACCGGGTCCACTCGTGGACGCTTGGCTTCACCGACACGGATGAGGCCGAGAAGTATCGCGACATGGCGAACCGGCTGCAGGACACGCTGGACTTCATGACGGCGGCCGGCATGACGGGCGAGACCAACCACGAGCTGCACACCGTGGATTTCTACACGAGCCACGAGGCCCTGCTGCTGGAGTACGAGGAGGCCCTGACGCGGGTCGATTCCACCTCAGGCAAGTGGCTGGCGGGTTCGGGTCACATGATCTGGATCGGCGACCGCACGCGGCAGCCGGACGGCGCGCATGTCGAGTTCTGCCGGGGCGTCCTCAATCCGATCGGGCTGAAGTGCGGGCCGACCACGACGGCGGACGACCTGAAGGTGCTGATGGCGAAGCTGAACCCCGAGAACGAGGCCGGGCGGCTGACGCTGATCGCGCGGTTCGGCGCGGGCAAGGTGGGCGAGCATCTGCCTCGGCTGGTCAAGGCCGTGCGCGAGGAAGGCGCCAACGTCGTGTGGTCCTGCGACCCGATGCACGGCAATACGATCAAGTCCTCGTCCGGCTACAAGACCCGGCCGTTCGAGAGCGTGCTGCGCGAAGTGCGCGAGTTCTTCCAGGTCCACGGCGCGGAAGGCACGATCCCGGGCGGCGTCCATTTCGAGATGACGGGTCAGGACGTGACGGAGTGCACCGGCGGCGTGCGCGCGGTGACGGACGAGGATCTGTCGGACCGCTATCACACCGCCTGCGACCCGCGTCTGAACGCCAGCCAGGCACTGGAGCTTGCGTTCCTGGTGGCCGAGGAGCTGTCGGCGCGGCGCTCCGGCTCGGCCCAGGTCGCGGTCGGCTGATTTTGCTGGGGATCGTCTCTGCGATATGTCGCGGGGACGGTCGCGTCAGGCTCAGAAGGGAAGGAGCAGTTCCTCGGCCGTCCGTTCGTCCGCCCGAAGACGGTCGGCGGGAGCCGTGAGGGCGAGGGTGAAGCCGGTCGGGGCGTAGTCGACCTCGACCGTGCCGCTGAAGGCTTCGGGGAGCGCGTACTGGATGATCGCGCTGCCGAAGCCCCGGCTTCCGGGCTTCGCGACGAGGGGACCGTCCGATTCGCGCCAGGTCAGCCGAAAGTCGTTGCCCTGCAACTGCCACTGAAGCTCGACGTATCCCTTGCGGTCGCCAAGGGCGCCGTACTTGACCGAATTCGTCGCAAGCTCGTGCAAGGCAAGGCTGAGGGCCGTCAGCTGTTCGCGGCCAAGGCCGATGTCCGGCCCGTCGATGCGGATGGCGGGCCCATCCTCGAGCAGGAAGGGCGACAGCGCGCGGCGCGCGATGTCGGCGATGGACCCGTTGACTGACTTGGCTTCGACCAGGACGTCCTGCGCGGCCACGAGCGCGCGGATGCGCTTCTGGATGCGGTCCTGCGCGTCCTCGACCGAGGCGGCACTGCGGAAGGTCTGGGAGATCAGCGAGGAGACCAGCGCGTAGACGTTGCGCGCGCGGTGGACAAGCTCGCGGTTGCGGAGCGTCGAGAGTTCGCGCGCATGGACGGTGGAGGTCGTCTCTATCACGGTGTCGAGCATGCCGCGGACCGTCCCGTGCTCGTCGCGCAGAGGGCTGTAGCAGAAGGTGAAATACGCATCCTCGGCCGCGCCCGAGCGCGTGGTGACGATGTGGAAGTCCTCGATATAGACCGACTCGCCGGAGTAGGCCTTGTCGACGATCGGCTTCAGCATGTCGGCCGCCTCGGTCCAGGCGTCGAGGAACGGCTGGCCCATGCAGGGGTGCTTGTTTCCGAGGATCGGCACGAAGGCGTCGTTGTAGATCATCGTCTTCTCGTCACCCCAGCAGAGGCACTTCGGGAAGGCGGAGTTCAGCATGTTGGAGATCGAGATCCGCAGGACGGCCGGCCACGCGGAAATCGGACCGAGCGGCGTCGCAGCCCAATCGATCTCAGCGATGCGGTCCGCGGAAGCTCCGCCGCCGCGCAGAAAAGTCAGGTTTTCGTCGAGCATCAGTCGCGGAACGTGTCTGGGCCATCCGGTTGCGCGTTCGTCGTTATAAGTGATTCTGGCACAGACGCCATCGGATTGCGAGACTTAGACGTTATCCACGACGAGACGTAACCAAGGCCGCACGGTGCGGCCGGCGGGACCGGAGGCGGCGTTGGCTGGCGCGACCTTTCGAGTCATGCGCGTGACCGGTTCAGACGGCTTATTTCGCTTGATTTCCGTCGGTTTAGGGGCAGGCTGTGGGCTCCCGAAGAGAGCCTCGCCCAGGTGCGCCGGGCCGGCGTAGCCGACGAGGGACCGGCGCGTCTGGCCGGTGATCTCGAGCCGGCGTGGTGTGCGGCCGGTGCGGCCCGTGAGTACGAGGCCACCCAGGACGCGGTCGATGTCGCCGAGGTCGGAACGGAGCGGGAGGAGCGTCATCTCGCCCTCGAGCGCCTCGCGACCGAAGCCTGCGGGAGAGGTGAGGGTCATGCGGATCGCCGCGGGCTCCTCGAAGACCGCCGTCAAGGCTTCGGACAGGATCTCGCGCGAGGCAGGGAGGAACAGCGCCGAGACCGGCATCTGGCGCAGTTCGAGGCCGGCGAGGTCGGCAAGGTGCGAGCCTGCGATGCGGAAGCGGGCAAGACCGCCGGCGATGCGTTCGAGGATGAAGGCGTGCGCGAGGACGCCCTCGAGCCCCCTCGGGTCGATCTCGCAGCGCGACGGGACGAGACGGCGGGCGCGGACCTGCTCCCAATAGCCTTCGATCTTCGCCAGGGCGGGCAGGAGCGGGCGCGGGCGCGCAGCTTCCAGCGTCACCACGTTCGGTCCACGGTCCATGTCCGTTGTCATCGTCGATCCTCCACCGCAGCGGCCTGTCCCCTTGCGGAGTCGCCGTCGCCTCTCTTTCACCACCATCCAAATTCTGCCACAAACGCGCCGCAAAGGCTGCTGAATTCTGAATGGAAGGTTAACGACATGGGCAAGACGACGGGGCCGCACGGCAGGAGCCTCATGTCGATGACCGGCTTCGCCTCGGTGCGCGGCCGCGAGCGCGGCTGGACCTGGACGGCGGACATCCGGTCGGTGAACGGGCGGGGCCTCGAACTTCGGATCCGGGTGCCCGACTGGGTCGACGGTCTGGAGCCCGAGATCCGCAAGTTGCTTCAGGCCAGGCTGGCGCGCGGCAACGTCACGGTGAACCTGCGGCTGGCGCGCGAGGAGACGGTGGCGCGGACCCGGCTCAGTCCCGAGGGGCTGACGGCGGCCCTCGCGATGCTGGCCGATGTCAGGCAGGCGGCCGAACGGGTCGGCGTCGAGCTTGCCCCCATGTCGGCGGCTGATATCGCGCAAATGCGCGGCGTCGTCGAGACCTCGGAGGGCGAGGCGGAGGACGACATCGAGGCGCTGAAGTCGGTTCTGGTGGCGAGCGTCGCGCAATGCCTCGACGCCTTCGAGGGCGACCGCGCGCGCGAGGGCGCCGCGACGGCAGAGGTGCTGTCCATCCAGGTCGGCCGGGTCGAGGCGCTGGCCGCCGACGCGCGCGGGATGGCGGGCGAGCGCGAGGCGCTGCTGCGCTCGGGTCTGGAAAAGGCGCTGTCGCGGCTGCTGGAGCAGACCGAGGTGCCCGACGAGGCGCGGATGATGCAGGAGATGGCGCTGATCGCGCTGAAGACCGACGTGACCGAGGAGTTGGACCGTCTGGCCGCGCATGTCGCGGCGGCGCGCGCGCTTCTGGCCGAGGCCGGTCCCGTGGGCCGCAAGTTCGACTTCCTGATGCAGGAGTTCAACCGCGAGGCCAACACGCTCTGCTCGAAAAGCCAGTCCACGCCGCTGACCTCCATCGGGCTTGACCTGAAGGCCGTCATCGACCAGATGCGCGAGCAGGTTCAGAACATCGAATGAAACGCCGAGGTCTCCTCATCATCCTGTCGTCGCCCTCGGGGGCAGGCAAGTCGACGCTGGCGCGGCGGCTGCGGGACTGGGATCCGGGCATCCGGTTTTCGGTCAGCGCCACGACGCGCCCGGCGCGCGAGGGCGAGGTGGACGGGACGGATTATCACTTCGTCGACGACGTGCGCTTCAAGCGGATGGTCAAGGACAAGGAGATGCTGGAGCACGCCCATGTCTTCGGCAACTTCTACGGCTCGCCGGCCGCGCCCGTGCGCGAGGCCATCGAGGAGGGAGCCGACGTCCTTTTCGACATCGATTGGCAGGGCGCGCAGCAGATCCAGAAGAGCGCGCTGGCCAGTCACGTCCTGTCGATCTTCCTGCTTCCGCCCTCGATCCCCGAGCTTCGCGCAAGGCTGGAAAGCCGGGGGCAGGACGGCCCCGAGGTGATCGCGCGGCGGATGCAGCGGTCTTGGGACGAAATCAGCCACTGGGACGGCTATTCCTACGTCCTCGTCAACGACGACCTCGACCGGACCGAGGGGCAGTTGCGGACCATCGTCACCGCCGAGAGGCTTCGTGCGAGCCAGCAGCCCTGGCTGGTGGATCACGTCCGCACCCTTCAAACCGAATTCGAGGAGGGCGCATGACGCTCTACGCACTCGGCGACCGCCGTCCGGTGGTGCCCGACGACGGCAACTGGTGGATCGCGCCCGACGCCAACGTGATCGGCACGGTGATCCTGAACTCGGGCTGCTCGGTCTGGTTCGGCTCGACGCTGCGCGGCGACAACGAGCCGATCATTCTGGGCGAAGGCTCGAACGTGCAGGAGAACGTGGTCATCCACACCGACATGGGCTTTCCCTGCACGCTCGGCCGCAACGTGACCGTTGGCCACAAGGTGATGCTCCACGGCTGCACCATCGGCGACGGCAGCCTGATCGGCATGGGGGCCACGATCCTGAACGGCGCGCGGATCGGGAAGAATTGCCTGATCGGGGCAGGGGCCATCGTGACGGAAGGCAAGGACATCCCGGACAACAGTTTCGTCCTCGGGATCCCCGGCCGGGTGAAGGGCGAGGTGACGGAGGCGCATCTGAAAGGCGCGCGCTTCGCGGCCGAGCATTACCAGAAGCGGATCGCGCAGTACCGCGAGGGGTTGCGCGAGATCCCGGAGACCGAGCTTTGACCGACCGCCTGCTGCGCGCGGGCTGGCCGTCTTCGGTCAGCCGCCCCGTCGTCACGCCGATCCAGCCGTCCGTGGTCTATGCCAGCGCCGACCCCGACGAGCTGGATGCGCAGTACGAGGGGGGCGCGAAAGGCTTCACCTATGCGCGCGAGGGGCATCCGAACGCCGAGGTGCTGGCGGGCCTGATCGACCGGATGGAGGGGGCAGACGGCGGGATCGTCACCGGGTCCGGCATGGCGGCGGTGGGTGCGGCGCTGTTCGGCCTGCTCACGGCGGGCGACCATGCGCTTGGCGCCGACCAGCTTTACGGGCGGTCGCTGCGGATGATGAAGGAGGATCTGCCGCGCCTCGGCATCGCGACGTCGCTGGCCGATCCGACCGATGCGGCGGCCTTCGAGGCGGCGATCCGGCCCGAGACGAAGATGATCCTTGTCGAGGTTGTGTCGAACCCGACGGTGCGGGTCGCGGATCTGCACGCGATCATCGCGATGGCGCGCGCGCGGGGGATCCTCGTCGCGGTCGACAACACCTTCACCACGCCCGCCGCCGTCAAGCCCTTCGATTTTGGCGCGGACATCGTGATCCACTCGGTGACGAAACTCCTCGCGGGACATTCGGATGCGACGCTCGGCTATGTGGTCGGACGCACGCCCGACCTGACGCAGCGGATGCGGGTCTTCGCGGTGACGCTTGGCCTGACGCCGTCGCCCTTCGATTGCTGGCTGGCCGAGCGGGGGCTCTATACCTTCGACATGCGTTTCGCGCGGGCCGAGGCGACGGCGGCGGCGCTGGCCGACCGGCTGGCCGAGGTCGGGGGCGTGCGGCGGGTGCTCTATCCCGGACGGCGGGACCATCCCGACCACAACCGGGTCGCGGGGCTTCTGAACGGACGTCCGGGGAACATGGTGAGCTTCGAGCTAGACGGGGGTCGCGAGGCAGCGAACCGCTTCGTGCGCGCCCTGGATCAGGTCGCTTTCGCTCCGACGCTCGGAGACGTGGGGACGACGCTCAGCCATCCTGCGTCGTCGTCGCACCGCGCGCTGACGCCAGAGGGCCGGGCGGCCCTTGGCATCAGCGAGGGCTTCTTCCGCGTGTCGGTCGGTTGCGAGCCCGAGACGGCGCTGCTTCAGGCCTTCGACGCGGCGCTGGACGGCGTGAACTAGTCGTCCAGCACGATGGCGAAGTCGATGTTGGGAAAGGCCTGGCGCACCTCGCGTTCGATCAGGTCGGGCCGCGGCAGATCCTTCGCGATCGCGCGATAGGGGCCCAGGTAGCCGATCTGGCTGAGGCGCATGGCCAGGTCGATGCAATCGAACCGGCGGGCGACGACGGGCGAGAATACGACCGTCGGCGCATGGAGCGCGATCAGCGCCTCCGTCACCTCCTCGATCGACACGAAAGCCACTCCGGCGCCCGGCAGGGCGTTGCCGGCCTGCGACCATTCGACCGGCTCTCCGACTGCGATCGCCACGACGCGCATCACGCGCCGCATATCAAGGGCGGCAACGGCACGCATGCCGCCCAAGGAGCTTACTCTTCCCATTAAGTCCTTCTCCACTCTGTCCCAGGTTGAATTGTCAGTTTTCGAATAATCTAGAAGGATTCCAACGCGCAGCGCAACCTAAAGGTGAACAACCTCGCTTGAACCCTATCATCCGGAGGGCACTTCCGCGATGCGCGGGCGGCGGGTAAGTCATGCAGGACGAAAGGACGAGGCGATGAGCGCAGGGATCATCGAGGCCATCGCCGTGCCGGCCATTCTGGTGGCCGGAGACGGGCGCGTGACGGCCGCGAACGGGGGCGCGCGGACGCTCTTCGGGGCGGCGCTGGTCGACCGGCACTACATCACCGTCCTGCGTCAGCCTGGACTTCTCGACGCGGTGGAGCGGTCGCTGGAGACGCGCGAGCCGACCGACTGTCGCTACCTGACGACAGAGGCCCGGCGCGAGACGACCTGGCAGGCCAGGTGCAGGCCGGTGCCGGGGGAGGCGGGCGTTCTGGTCACTTTCGAGGACCGGACCGCAATGGAGGAAGCGGGGCAGATGCGGCGGGATTTCGTGGCGAACGTGAGCCACGAACTGAAGACTCCGCTGACCGCGCTGATCGGCTTCATCGAGACCCTGCGGGGAGCCGCCAAGGACGACGCGGCGGCCCGGGCGCGGTTTCTCGACGTCATGGAACGCGAGGCGCGACGAATGAACCGGCTGGTCTCGGATCTGCTGTCGCTCAGTCGCGTCGAGGCTGATGAACGTGTCCGGCCGACGCGCCGGGTCGACCTCGCGGCCCTGGCGCGGGCGACCGCGGTGACGCTCGATCCTCTCGCGGCCGACAATGGTGTGACGCTGGTGCGCGAGGGGATGGACGAGCCAGCCGAGATCGCGGGCGATGCGGACCAGCTTTCGCAGGTCGCGACGAACCTTCTGGAGAACGCGATCAAGTACTCCGGCCGGGGCGCCTCGGTCGTTTTGTCGCTGGCGCGCGAAGACGACAATCCGCGGCTCAGGGGGCCGGCTGTGGTGCTTTCGGTAACGGACACCGGACCCGGCATCGATTCGCTGCACATCCCGAGGCTGACCGAGCGATTCTACCGAATCGACAGCCACCGCTCACGCGAGAGGGGCGGGACGGGCCTTGGCCTCGCCATCGTGAAGCACATCGTCAACAGGCACCGAGGCCGCCTCGTCATCGAGAGCACGCCGGGGCAGGGGAGCCGATTCTCGGTGGTTCTGCCGGCGGGGCCGGTCGGCTGATCCAGGGGATTCGCGCGGACGGCGCCTGCTCCAGGGCCGGGATCGCTGTGTAACCTCTTGTTAACACTCGCCCCGCCGAGCGTCATATAACTGTTACGCTTCTGTCACAAAAGCTTGGGCGCGGGTCCTTAGGAACCGGCAGCAAGGGCCGCGACGGGCGGTCCCGTGATATTCAGGAGTACTGTCCCATGATGAACGCGAAGCTGACCGCCTCGACCCTGGCGATCCTCGCCGCCTCCGCGACCGTCGCCGTGGCCCGCGATCAGGTGCAGGTCGCCGGGTCGTCCACCGTGCTGCCCTATGCCTCGATCGTGGCCGAAGCCTTCGGCGAGAATTTCGACTTCCCGACGCCGGTCGTTGAATCGGGCGGGTCGTCTGCCGGTCTCAAGCGCTTCTGCGAGGGCGTCGGCGAGAACACCATCGACATCGCCAACTCGTCGCGGAAAATCCGCGAGGGCGAGGTCGAGGCCTGCGCCGCCGCCGGCGTGACCGACATCATCGAGGTCCGCATCGGCTATGACGGCATCGTCTTCGCCAGCCAGATCGACGGTCCCGAGTTCACCGCCTTCACGCCCGACCAGTGGTACAAGGCGATGGCAGGCGAGGTCATGGTCGACGGCGCGCTGACCGCGAACCCCTACACCAAATGGTCCGAGATCGACGCGTCGCTCCCCGACGCCGAGATCATGGCCTTCATCCCCGGCACGAAGCACGGCACGCGTGAAGTGTTCGAGGAGAAGGTCCTTCTCGCCGGCTGCGAAGCCTCGGGCGCGATGGAAGCCATGGTCGCCTCGGGCGTCACCGAAGACGACGCCGAAGACAAGTGCATGTCGGTCCGCACCGACGGCCGGTCGGTCGACATCGACGGCGACTACACCGAGACGCTCGCCCGCATCGACGCCAACCCGAACGGCGTCGGCGTCTTCGGCCTCGCGTTCTACGAGAACAACCAGGACAAGCTGAAGGTCGCGACCATGGGCGGCATCGAACCGACCGTCGAGACGATCTCGACCGGCAACTATCCGGTGTCGCGTCCGCTGTACTTCTACATCAAGGCCGCTCACCTGGGCGTCATCCCGGGCCTGAAGGAATACGCCCAGTTCTTCGTCGCCGACGAGATCGCGGGTCCCGACGGTCCGCTCGCCGAGTACGGCCTCGTCAGCGATCCCGAGCTGTCGGGCACGCAAGCCATAATCGAGAACGAAGAGACGATGGCGTCGGGCTCGTAAGAACGGGACGTCACGAAACCGGGGGAGGGGGCGTCATGGCTCCCTCCCTCTGCCTGCCGAAGGGGACCGAGCGATGCCGACAACCTGGCTGATCCTGGCCATCGCCGCACTGGCCGCCCTCGGCTTCGTCGCGGGACGGGCGAGGGCGATGACCTCGGCCGGAGGCGATGCGCGGCGGCTTCATTCGCTGCCGGCCTATTACGGCTGGAACGTCGCGCTGACGGTGCTGACCCCCGCCCTCGGCCTTTTCGTGCTGTGGATGCTGGTCCAGCCGTTCCTTGTCGACCGCCATGTCACCGGCCTGATCCCCGACAGCGCCATAGGCCAGGGGTCCTCGCGCGGGCTGGTGATGAGCGACGTGCGCCGGGTGGCGGAGGGGCTGTCGGTGCTCGAAGCGCGGGGCGCGGATGCGGACGACATCGCCGCGATGACGCCCGAGGCGCTTCAGGACGAGATGGCGGCCGTCGGCGTCGCCCTCGGCACGCCGATGACGCCCGCGGTGAAGGCCGCGGCCGAGGCCTATCGCGCCGAGACCGACGGCTGGCGGACCTGGATGGGGGTCGCCGTCCTCGCCGCGGCCCTGGGCGGTCTGGCCCTGTCGTGGCGCATGACGGACAAGGACTTTCGCGCGCGGAACACCGTCGAGCGCGGCATCCTCTTCATGCTCCTCGGCGCCGCGCTGGTCGCGATCCTGACGACGCTCGGGATCGTCCTGTCGATGCTCTTCGAGACGGCCAACTTCTTCGAGGCCTATCCCTGGCAGAAGTTCTTCCTCGGCACCAACTGGGCGCCTGATTTCCGCGGCAACTCCGAGCTGGCGATCCTGCCCTTGCTCTGGGGCACGCTTTACATTTCGCTGATCGCGCTTCTGGTCGCGGTCCCGATCGGGCTCTTTGCCGCCATCTACCTGTCGGAATACGCAACGAAACGCGTCCGCACCCTGGCCAAGCCCGCCATCGAGATCCTCGCCGGCATCCCCACCATCGTCTACGGCCTGTTCGCGCTGATTACCGTGGGGCCGATGCTGCGCGACTGGCTGGCGCAGCCGCTCGGCTTCGGCAACAGTTCGTCGAGCGTGATGACGGCGGGTCTCGTCATGGGGATCATGCTCATTCCCTTCGTGTCCTCGCTGTCCGACGACATCATCAACGCGGTGCCGCAGTCGCTGCGGGACGGCTCCTACGGTCTGGGGGCGACGCAGTCCGAGACGATCAAGCAGGTGATCGTGCCCGCGGCCCTTCCGGGCATCGTCGGCGCGATCCTTCTGGCCGCGAGCCGCGCCATCGGCGAGACGATGATCGTCGTCCTGGGCGCAGGTGCGGCGGCGGCGCAGTTCAACCAGGGTCTGGGCGAGGTGGTGAACCCGTTCCAGGCGATGACGACGATCACCGTCAAGATCGTCAGCCAGCTGACCGGCGACACCGACTTCTCGTCGCCCGAGACGCTGGTGGCCTTCGCGCTCGGCCTCACGCTTTTCGTCATCACGCTGGGGCTGAACGTCCTGGCCCTCTGGATCGTGCGCCGCTACCGGGAGCAGTACGAATGACCGACATGACCGCAGGGGCAGCGCCCGTTCGGGGCACGCTTGTCGCCGACGCGCACACGCGGAAGCGCAATGCCTCCGAGAAGCGCTTCCGGCTTTATGGCGCCATCGCCGTCTCGCTGGCGGTCATAGCGCTCGTGTTCCTTCTGACCTCGATCGTCCGCAACGGGGCCGGGGCCTTCATGCAGACCTACATCTCGCTCGACGTCACGCTCGACGCGGCGAAGCTGGACAAGTCGGGCAACCGCAATCCGGTGGAAATGGCAAAGGTCACGACCTTCGGCTATGCGCCGCTTATCAAGGACGCAATGGCCTCGACGATTGCGGCCAACGGCATCGAGATCGAAGGCCTCGACAAGCCCGAGGATCTGATCTCGAAGGAGGCGTCCGCGCAGATGCGCGACGTCGTGCTCGCCAATCCCGAGTTGGTCGGAGAGACGCGGCGGTTCGAATTCGTCGCCGACGGGCGCATCGACGGCTACTACAAGGGCCGCGTCACGATGCAGTCGGCCGAGCGCGACTCGAACGTCACGCCCGCGCAGCTTCGCTTCGCCGACGCGCTGAAGGAGGCGGGGCTTCTCGAGACGCGGTTCAACTGGAACTTCATCACCTGGCCCGACGCGTCCGAGAACCGGCCCGAGGTCTCGGGCCTTGGCGTCGCGATCCTGGGATCCTTCTACATGATGCTGATCGTCCTGGGCCTCGCCCTGCCGATCGGGGTCGCGGCGTCGATCTACCTCGAGGAATTCGCTCCGAGAAACCGGCTGACCGACCTGATCGAGGTGAACATCTCGAACCTGGCCGCCGTGCCCTCGATCGTCTTCGGCATCCTCGGCCTCGCCATCTTCATCAACTTCGTCGGCCTGCCGCAGTCGGCGCCGATAGTGGGCGGGCTGGTGCTGACGCTGATGACGCTGCCGACCATCATCATCACGACGCGCGCCTCGCTGACGGCCGTGCCGCCGTCGATCCGCGAGGCAGCACTCGGGGTAGGGGCCTCGAAGATGCAGACGGTGTTCCACCATGTCCTGCCGCTGGCGGGCCCCGGGATCATGACCGGCACCATCATAGGGCTCGCGCAGGCCCTGGGCGAGACCGCGCCGCTTCTTCTCATCGGGATGGTCGCCTTCGTGCGCGAGTATCCCTCGGCGCCGCCGGAAGGCTTCTTCGAACCCGCCACAGCGCTGCCGGTCCAGGTCTTCAACTGGACACAGCGCGCCGATCCCGCTTTCATCGAAAGGGCCTCGGGCGCCATCATCGTGCTTCTGGTGTTCCTCTTCATCATGAACGCGATCGCCGTCGTCCTGCGCCGCCGCTTCGAGCGTCGCTGGTAAAGGAGACCGAGCCATGAACGACATGCGTTTGATAGACCGGAAGACCACCATGAACGAGATCAAGATCGCGGCCGAGGGCGTGGACGTCTTCTATGGCGAGAGCCATGCGCTGAAGGACGTCTCGGTCGACATCGAAGAGCGCACGGTGACGGCCTTCATCGGACCGTCGGGCTGTGGCAAGTCGACCTTCCTGCGGTGCCTCAACCGGATGAACGACACGATCCCCACGGCGCGCGTCACGGGCAGGATCACGCTCGACGGCGAGGACATCTATGCGCCCTCGGTGGACCCGGTGCAGTTGCGCGCCAAGGTGGGCATGGTGTTCCAGAAGCCGAACCCGTTCCCGAAGTCGATCTACGACAACGTGGCCTACGGACCCCGCATCCACGGCCTGTCCCGCAACAAGGCCGAGCTGGACGAAATCGTGGAAAATTCGTTGCGCCGCGCGGCCTTGTGGGACGAAGCTAAAGACCGGCTGGCCGAGCCGGGGACCGGTCTGTCGGGCGGCCAGCAGCAGCGGCTCTGCATCGCGCGCGCCGTCGCCACTGCGCCCGAGGTGCTTCTGATGGACGAGCCCTGTTCCGCGCTCGACCCCATCGCCACGGCGCAGGTCGAGGAGCTGATCGACGAGCTGCGCCAGAACTTCTCGGTCGTGATCGTCACGCACTCGATGCAGCAGGCGGCGCGGGTCAGCCAGAAGACGGCCTTCTTCCACCTCGGACACCTCGTCGAATACGACGACACCGACACCATCTTCCAGAACCCGCGCGACACGCGGACCGAAAGCTACATCACGGGCCGGATCGGGTAGGAGAGAGACAGATGAACAACGCGCATATCGCCTCGGCCTTCGACCGTGACCTGGAACGGGTGCAGGCCATGCTGATGAAGATGGGCGGTCTCGTCGAGACCGCGATCCTCGATGGCGCCAAGTCGCTCGAGGCCCGCGACCTCGAACTGGCGGACAGCGTGCGGAAGGGCGACCGCGCCATCGACGCCCTGGAAGAGCAGGTCAACGCCGAGGCGACGCGGGTGATCGCGCTGCGCGCGCCGACCGCGCGCGACCTGCGCACGGTGATGACGGTCATCAAGATCAGCGCCAACCTCGAGCGCTGCGGCGACTATGCCAAGAACATGGCCAAGCGGACGACGGTTCTGGCCGAAACGCCGCCCGTGGGAAGTGCGTCGGTGTCGATCCGCAAGATGGCGCGCGAGGTGCAGCTGATGCTGAAGGATGCGCTTGACGCCTATGTCCAGCGCGACGCGGCGCTCGCCGCCGACGTGATCCAGCGCGACGAGGACGTGGACCAGCTTTACAACGCGCTGTTCCGCGAGCTTCTGACCTTCATGATGGAAGACCCGCGCAACATCACGCCCTGCATGCACCTGCATTTCATCGCCAAGAACATCGAACGGATGGGCGACCACGTCACCAACATGGCCGAGCAGGTGGTCTATCTGGTGACCGGCGCGCTTCCCGACGAGTCCCGTCAGAAGCAGGACGTGACGGCCTACGTGTCCGAGGAATAGACCCATGTCCGCGCAACAGCCCATGGTCCTGGTGATCGAGGACGAACCCGCGCAGCGAGAGGTGCTGGCCTACAACCTTCAGGCCGAGGGCTATGGCGTCACCCATGCCGAAACCGGCGACGAGGCCCTTATCGCCGTCGAGGAGGCGCAGCCCGACGTCATCATCCTGGACTGGATGCTGCCGGGCGTGTCCGGCATCGAGGTCTGCCGGCGGCTGAAGGCGCGAAACGACACGCGGGCCATTCCCGTGATTATGTTAACTGCGCGGGCCGAGGAGGCCGACCGCGTGAGGGGGCTCGAGACCGGGGCGGACGATTACGTCGTGAAGCCGTACTCGGTCATCGAGCTGATGGCGCGCGTCCGCACGCAGTTGCGCCGCACGCGGCCCGCGACCGTGGGCGAGCGGTTGGAGTTCGAGGACATCGCTCTCGACGCCGAGACGCATCGTGTGACGCGTTCCGGTGCGCCGGTGAAGCTGGGGCCGACCGAGTTCCGGCTTCTGTCGACCTTCATGGAGAAGCCTGGACGGGTCTGGTCGCGCGAACAGCTTCTCGACCGCGTCTGGGGGCGGGACATCTATGTCGACACGCGTACGGTCGACGTTCACATCGGACGGCTGCGGAAGGCGCTCTGCGTCCACGGCGGGGAAGACCCGGTGCGGACGGTCAGGGGTGCGGGATATGCGCTTGGTTGATGGTCTAGCTTTAAAGCGCATAATCGGTATTATGTAATATTGCGATTTGGCAGTCAGCCCAGTGCCTTGCACTGCGACGCCGATGAAAGTCCGTGGCGTGCCGGCTACACTTATGTGCGAACGCAATGTTTACGCCCGCCCCATCTCGTGCCGGCTTCCCATAGGGAAACTTTTAGGAGATAATTCGGCCGTTCCGTGAGTGATGGCATTCTAGCCAAGGAACGCAGCCTTCCCGAACCCCGGTGTGCGCCGGGTCAATTGACGGGAGGAATCGGGTGAAACCGAAGCTGGCGGATCGGCGCATTCACGTCGTGAGGCTGGCATTCCAGAGAACGAGTACGAGGTGCGCCCCTTACCTCATCCCCAATGGCGGCGTGCCGGGAGCGTTATGGTGGTCAGGCGGTGCCGCGTCCCGGCGGCACCGCCTTTTTTTGGGCGATCAGGCGCCGCGCGCCGTCTTGGCGACTTCGGCCGCGAAATCCTCGGTCTTCTTCTCGATGCCTTCGCCGACTTCCATGCGGACGAAACCCGTCACGGTCATGCCCGCGGCCTCGGCCGCCTTGCCGACGGTCAGGTCCGGGTTGACGACGAAGGCCTGGTTCAGAAGCGTCGCTTCGGCGACGAACTTCTTCATCCGGCCCACGATCATCTTCTCGATGACAGCCTCGGGCTTGCCGCTTTCGCGCGCGATGTCGATCTGGATCGAGCGTTCCTTCTCGACCACGGCCTGGTCCATGTCGGCCTCGTTCAGCGCGGCCGGGTTCACGGCGGCGATGTGCATTGCGATCTGACGCGCGGTGGCGTCGTCACCACCCGAATACGCGACCAGCACGCCGATCTTGCCCATGCCGTCACCGGCGGCGTTGTGGACATAGGATGCCACGGCGTCGCCCGAGATCTTGGTCATCCGGCGGATCGTCATGTTCTCGCCGATCTTGGCGATGGCATCGGTCAGCCGCTCGGAAGCGGATTTCCCGTCGATGTCGGCAGCCTTCAGCGCCTCGACATCATCGGCTTTCAGCGCGGCGGTGGCGAACTTCGAGACCATGCCCTGGAATTCGTCGTTCTTGGCGACGAAGTCGGTTTCCGAGTTGATCTCGACGGCAACGCCGGTGTTGCCCGAGGTCTTGACGGCCACGAGGCCCTCGGCGGCGGTGCGCCCGGCCTTCTTGTCGGCCTTCGACAGGCCCTTGGTCCGCAGCCAGTCGACCGCGGCGTTCATGTCGCCGTCGGTCTCGGTCAGCGCCTTCTTGGCATCCATCATGCCGGCGCCGCTCAATTCGCGCAGCTCTTTCACCTGTTGTGCGGTGATCGCCATCTTCGGCTCTCCTCGATCTATGGAATAAGGGTCCGGACGCGAGAATGGTCGCGTCCGGTCTCAGAAATGCGACAAGGATTACTCCTTGTTTTCCAGCTCGTAAGGCGCGTCCTTGGCGATGGCGTCGTCCGACACGGTCTCTGTCGAGGCCTTGCCGACCTCGACGCCGGCATCGGCTTCGGTCGCCGCGTCGTCACCAAGGTCTTCTTCCGTCGTTTCCTCGAGAGCGCCCACATCGACACCGGCGGCGCCAAGCTGCGCCGTCATGCCGTCAAGGGCTGCACGGCTGACGAGGTCGCAGTAAAGTGCGATCGCACGCGCCGCGTCGTCGTTGCCCGGAATGATGTAGTCCACGCCGTCGGGCGAGCAGTTGGTGTCGACAATCGCCACGACCGGGATGCCCAGCTTCTTGGCTTCGGCGATGGCCAGGTCTTCCTTGCTCACGTCGATGATGAAGAGAAGATCAGGAAGGCCGCCCATCTCGCGGATGCCGCCGAGCGAGGCCTGAAGCTTCGCCTGGTCGCGTTCCATGCCAAGACGCTCTTTCTTGGTCAGGCCCTCGGCGCCCTGGTCCATCCGCTCGTCGACCTGCTTGAGGTGACCGATGCGCTGGCTGATGGTCTTCCAGTTGGTCAGCATTCCGCCAAGCCAGCGGTGGTTGACGTAATACTGGGCGCAGCGCTCGGCCGCGTCGGCGACGGGCTTCTGCGCCTGCCGCTTGGTGCCCACGAACAGGATGCGGCCGCCGCGCGCGACGGTCTCGCGGATCACGTGCAGCGCCTGGTCCAGCATCGGGACGGTCTGCGTCAGGTCGAGGATGTGGATGCCGTTCCGCTCGCCATAGATGAACTGACCCATGCGGGGGTTCCAGCGTTGCGTCTGGTGGCCGAAGTGGACGCCAGCTTCCAGAAGCTGACGCAAAGTGAATTCAGGGAGCGCCATGTCCAAGGTTCCTTTCCGGTTTGCGCCTCGGCAGAGCGTTTCATCCCGAAACCGGGACAACCGGCGGACCTTGCGGGATGTCTCCCCGAAAGGCCCAAGCCCTGCCTGTGAAGTCCGCGCGAGATAGTCCCATCCCGCGCGGTTATCAAGCGGAAAACGCAGGCCTCATGGCCGGCGCAGGCAGAGCCAGGCCTCCCCTTCCCCGTCCCAGTCCTCCTTGACCATCGCGTGGCGTGCGACGGGCCGGAATCCGACGGAGGCGTAGAAGTCGAGCGCCGCCGCGTTGACGTCAACCGCGATCAGCGACAGGGGCTGCCACGCTCCGGCCGCCGCATCCTCGATCAGCGCCCGCGCAACGCCCCGGCGCCGGAATTCGGGGAAGACTGCCAGCGCATTGATGTAGTGCGTGCCGCAGAGCTCGTTCTCGGCCGCGATGAGGGCGCCGATTAGCGACCCGGCGTCGCCAGCGTCCTCAAGTGTCGCGTCCTTCTCATAGCTCAGAAGGCCGCCCGCAGGCACACCGTCGATCTCGCCAATGCGGAAGCGCATGGCGGGGTCGGCGATCTTGAGCCTCATCCTTTCGAGGATCGCGCTGTCCCTGTCGGCCTCGCCTGCAAAGGATTTGGCCCAGAGGTGCTGCGAGAGGCCGTAGCTGGCCTCCTCGAAGATCCGGCGCAGCACGGGGGCGTCGGCGGCGGTCCCCGAGCGGATGGCGAGGCGCGAGGTGGTGATCTTGGTCTGGTAAGTCATCTTTCTGTCTCCTGTCTTGTGTCCCCGGCGGTCCGGGGGGGCGATCACGACGCGGGCGCGTGATCCCTGTGTCGAGGCACGAGATGGCGCGCCGCGCATCCGATATGCCGTTCGTCCGAGCCGCAGCAGCCGCCGATGACGCGCAGGTCCGGCAGGCTGTCGCGGAACCCGGCGTAGAGCGCGCCGAATTCCTCGGGATTGCCGTCGTCCAGTTCGGTCGCCGCGTCGAGTTCGGCGTGGCTCATGCGGGACGCGTTCGCCCTGACTCCGCCGATGCGCGCCGTCCAGTCGCCCGAGAGAGCGTCGGCGAAGTGGTCGGGATGGGCGCAGTTGACCATGTAGAACAAGGGGTATCCGCCCGTCGCATCCTCGGTGGCCGCGATGGCCTCGGCCAGGGTCGGGCCGGATACGAGCCGTCCGTCGGTCTCGACGGTGAAGCTGATGACGACGGGAAGGCCTGCTTCGCGCGCGGCCTCGGCGATGCCGATCGCCTCGCCGGTGTGGGTCATGGTCATGGCCGACACCAGGTCCGCCCCCTCCTCCGCCATCCAGCGCATCTGCGGCGCGTGGATCGCCGCCGCTGCCTCGGGCTTATGCATGCGGTCGGGCGCGTAGCCGTCGCCCGCCGGTCCGACCACCCCGTTGACGAGGATCGGCAGGGTCGCCGTCTCGTGGGCGTCGCGCAATCCGACGGCAAAGGCGGTCGAGGCACGCGTCAGGCGCTCCATCCCGGCTTCGGTTCGGCCGAGCGTATCGGCCCAGAACGCGCCCGAGCGCCAGGTGGCGGTGTCGAGAACGAACCCGGTTCCCGCCGTCCGCGCCAGATCGATGTAGCTCTGGAAGTACCGCTCCAGCGCCTTCACGCCGCTTTCGCTTTCGCCGTCGAACAGCAGGCAGGAGGCGAAATGCGGCAGGTCGATGCCGTCGTGGAAGATCAGGGTGGTCTCGAGCCCGCCATCGGCCACCCAGGGCCTGTCCGCGGTCATCAGCCGTTCAATGCGTGCGTTCGTCATGATGTGTCTCCGTTCTATGATGTGCGATGGAGATGCCATGTCGGGGCGACTTCGGGCAGTCGTCCCGTGGTCCAGAAGGTGCCGGAAGGAATCGTGTATTCGATTCAGTGGCTTACTCGCCGGCCTGACGCAAAGCGCAGACGCGGGCCCGTCTCAACTGTACTGACGGTACAGCATTGCCCCTCTGTGCGCCCGAGGTTTCGCTACGGCGCAGCCTGCGCTACTCTCCCTCGCGGCAGGCCAGGACAAGGAGCGGAGGCGATGGCGGCGGGCCCCGACACACGTACGCGGATCATGGATGTCGCGCAGGACTCGATCCTGGCGAAGGGGTTCGACGCGACCTCGATCGAAGAGATCGTCGCAGGCGCCGAGATCACCAAGGGCGGCTTCTTCTATCACTTCCCCGACAAGAACGCGCTGGCGCTGGCGCTGATCGAGCGCCACATCGGGGTCGAGGACGCGATCTTCGACGACCTCCTCGCCCGTGCGCGCGAGTTGAACGAGGACCCGCTGCACGCGACGCTGATCGCGCTCAAGCTTCTGGCCGAGCTTCTCGACGACATGCCGAACGGGCATCCCGGCTGCATCGTGGCGACCGCGGCCTATCAGGACCGTCTCTTCAACCGCGACGTGCGCGAGGCGAACCAGCGTGCGGTCCTGGGTTGGCGTGCGCGGTTCCGGGTTATGTTCGAAGAGATCGCGGCGATCTATCCGCCGAACGATCCCGTCGATTTCGATGCGCTGGCCGATCTCGTCAGCGTGGTGGTCGAAGGCGGTATCATCATGTCGAAAGCGCTTGGCGAGCCGCGTGCGACATCGGCGCAGGTCATGCTGCTTCGGTCCTACGTCAAGCTCTTGTTCACGCCGCGCCGAAGCTGAGGCACAAGGATCCTAGTATATCACGCCTCGAACCGCGACCTCGAGACAGGCCGCGCCGAGGTGAACCGGCGGGCGGCGCCGATGGTCGCGACCTCGGGGAACAGCTCCAGGATTTCCTGACGCTGCTGTTCGGCCATGACCCCGAAGATCTGGTCATCGGGATGAAAGGTCTCGGTCCAGACGCCATCGGCAAGGATGACCTCGTGGCGCGAGCAGAGGATGTGGAGATAGCTGACGCCGAGCACGTTCGCCTCCCCTACCCCGGCGCGCCAGACCAGGTCCGATGCGGCGATCAGCACCTCGTCGGGCGACGCCATCGCGGGCCCAAGGTCGGGCCCGGCCAGAAAGCGGTGGTGCGGGCTGACCAGCATGTCGCGGTTCGGGCAGCCCTCGCCGAAGGCGTCCTTCCGCACGAGGACGGGCCGCAGATCGGGCTGCTCGCGGATGTCGCGGTATCCCACGTCGCGGCGGCCGACCCAGGCGATCCGCTTCAGGCCGTTGTCACGGGTGACGACGCGGTCGCCGCGCGACAGCTCCTCAACAGGCCGCGCGCCGCACTCCGTGGCGATCAGCGTTCCGGGTGTGAAGCAAGGTGATGCCGTCCGCAAAAGAAAAAGCCCCCGTCAACGGGGGGCGATCTGGCTGGGTAAACGCGGGGACCGATGCCTAGTCCGATGCGACCCTCCACCCAGGGTCTTGATGCATGGTTCGGCGCCGGTCCCCGCTGCCGAATGGCAGCACTCGATACCCATCTCCGCAGGTCGCCCTACGGAGCCTGCGCGGCTCCCCCAAGCGCCGCACAACTTACCCCCCAGCGAGGTAACGGAAACTTAACCAATGGCGTGGCTCCGCCCAAGGAAAAAGGGCGGAAAGGTGGCGCAAATCCGGGGTCAGGCAGCCTCGCGACAACCAATTGTGGCAAGGCACTCTCGGTCAGGTTGCGGGATTGTGGCGATTGGGGAAACACCCCGCACTTTTGTGCATCGGCTGTTTGCGGCGCGATCCCCGGAGGTTGGAGGCGTGGCTCTCATCAACCTGACTTTGGGGCAACCTGCGGTTTGTTTCGCAAGGAGAACCAAACGCCGATCTCACCTGGCCGAAAGAAGGCGAAATTGTGGCGCTGAAAATTTGAGCCAAAGTCGTTCGCAGCGGTGGATCAATCGGTTCGAAGAGAGCCCATTGGCGACGCGTCGGCGGAATCCTGCCGAATCGCGACCTCAGTCAGGCCGGGGCAACACGCGCAGAACCGAGAGCCACAGCCTCGCGCCGACCGCGTGAGGCCCTCCGCGCGCCAGCGTCACCCGCTGGCCGAAGACGTCCAGTTCCAGCCCGCCCGAGGTTCCCATGACCGTCGCGGGCAGGCAGAGGCTGGCGTCGCTGCGGCCGGGATCCGAGGTCGAGACGAGCACGCTGTCGAGAGGCAGGCCAAGCCCGACCGTCTCGCCCATGCGCGCGACGAGCGGCAGCGTCATGTCGGCCCCCTGCCCCGGATCGGCCCCGAGGATACGCACCCGCATCAGCCCGCCGGTGACCGAGGTGACGACGGCGCGAAGCCGCGCGGGCGGCGACCGCCAGCCTGTCAGCCGTCCACCCGCGATCCCGAGCACTCGGTCGGCCAGCGTCGCCACTTCGGTCGCGGAATGGGTGACGTAAAGGGCGGGCACCTTGGCCTCGCCCACGGCGCGCCCGATGTAGGGCAGAAGCTCGGCCTTGCGGGCGGTGTCGAGGCCGTTCAGCGGCTCGTCGAGGAAAAGGACGGAGGGGTTCGACGCCAGCGCCCGCCCCAGAGCCACCCGCCGCGCCTCGCCGCCCGAGAGATCCGCCACGCCGCGCGTCATCAGCGCGCCGAGATCCAGCGCGTCGACGATGGCGTCATAGCTTTTGACCTCGCGCCGCCGTGCGCCGTAGCGCAGGTTCTCGGCGACCGACAGATGCGGGAACAACGCCGGGTTCTGGAACACGAAGCCCACATGCCGGTCCTCGGGCGCCAGCCGTATCCCCGGCGCGTCCCAGGTCTGCTCGCGGAAGCGTACGGTGGCTTCGTCGGCGCGTTCCAAGCCCGCCAGTGCCCGCAGAAGCGTCGTCTTGCCCCCGCCCGACGGACCGATCAGCGCCGTGATCCCGCTCAGCGGCACGCCTTCGGCGACGTCGAGCGAGAACAGCGCCCCCCGTCTCAGCCGGATCCGGAATTCGAGCGTCTCAGCCAAGCCCCGCGCCTCCCCGCCGGTTGAAGGCATAGACCAGCACCAGCACGATCAGCGACAGCGCCAGGAGCCAGAACGACAGGATATGCGCGGTGCGGTAGTCCAGCGTCTCGACCGCGCTGAAGACCTCGATCGAGATGACGCGCGTCTTGCCGGGGATGTTGCCGCCGACCATCAGAATGACGCCGAACTCGCCCACGGTATGGGCGAAGGACAGGACCGCGGCCGTGATGAGGCCCCGACGCGCCAGCGGCATCGAAACCGAGAAGAAGGCGTCGCGCGGCGAGGCGCCAAGCGTCCGCGCCGCGTCCAGAACGGGGCGCGGAACCGACGCGAAGGCGGTCTGGAGGGGCTGCACCGCAAAGGGGAAGGAATAGATGACGCTGGCGAGGACGAGGCCCGGAAAGCTGAAGGCGAGCGTGTCGCCGGTCAGACGAACCCAGAGCCCGCCGAGCGGCGCCGAGGGCGCCATCAGGATCAGGAGATAGAAGCCCAGCACGGTCGGCGGCAGGACCAGCGGCAGGGCAGTGATCGCCTCGAAGAGGGGCCGTGAGCGCGCCCGCGTCGTCGCCAGCCACCAGGCGAAGGGCAAGGCGATGATCAGGAGGATTACCGTCGTGACTGCGGCAAGCTGAAGCGTCAGGAAGACTGCGGGCCAGACGCTCATGCGCCGGGGGCGCCGTAGCCCGCATCTCGGATCGTGCCGGCGGCGGCGTCCGAGGCAAGCCAGTCCCAGAAGGCGCGCGCGGCGTCGTTGCCCTGAGCGCGGTCCAGAAGGGCCGCGTCCTGCCGGATCGGCGCGACGAAATCGGCGAGGTCCATCGTGGAGGGAGCCGCCATCGCGGGAAGCTGCGAGGCCGACACGAAGGCGAAGTCGGCGTTCCCGGTGACGAAGACCGTCGCCACCTGCCCCACGTTCGCGACGAGGACGGGACGGAAGGTGGCGGTGTCGAGCCTCAGCTTCTCCATCGCCGTCGTTGCGGCCTTGCCGTAGGGCGCGACGGTCGGGTCGGCCAGCGCCACGGTCCGACCCGCGACGGCCTCGCCGACGGTCGCGGCATCGACGGGCGCGCGCGAGACAAGGACGAGACGGCCGAGCGCATAGGTGCGCACCTCTGTCGCGCGGCCCTCTTCCTTCAGACGCGCCGGGCGTTCCTCGTCGGCCGACAGGAAGATGTCGAAGGGGGCGCCCTGCACGATCTGGGCATAAAGCTGGCCGGTCGAGCCGTGGGTGATGACGATCTGGTGCCCCGTCTCGGCCTCGAAGGCTTCGGCCAGCGTCTCGGCTGTGGTGAGGAAGTTGGCGGCGACAGCGACAGTGGCCTCGCCCGCGGCGGCGAGCGATCCCCAAAGCGTTGCGGAAAGTGCGAGAACCCAGCGTGTCATGCGCCTTTCAGGCCATGCCCGCGAGGATTTTGCAAGGGTCGCCGGGGTCGCGGTGGCCCCGGCCAGCGCAATCGCTGCTCTTGCCCGCGACTCAAGCCGCCTTTGTCGCGAATTGCCCCTGGGTCTTAGCTCCGGCGATATCGGCCGCCGCGTCCTCGCCGTCGGTCCGGGCAGGCGCGCCCCAATGGTTCGTGCCGGAGACCCCAAGGGCCGACGGTCGTGCGCGTCAGTCCTTGTCGGCCATCCTCGACCGGATGAAATCGATGGACGCGGCGAGCGCGCCCTGCGGATCGTCCAGCGCGTGCGTCACGGGCGAGAAGGCCTCGAACGACACGGGGCCCGCATAGCCCGCCGCCACCAGCGCCCGCAGTTGCGCCAGGTTGCCAAGCCTGTCGTCCGCGCCGACCAGAACGCGGTGCTCGTCCTCCATCTCCTCGGGCGCGAGCGTCGGGTCCGTGACGCCCGAGACGTGGACGATGCCGGTGTGCTCGGGGAAAAACTCCGTCTCGCCCGCGAGGAAATGGTGGAAGGTGTCGTGGACGATCCGAAAGACGTCGCCGCCGCCCACCGCCTCGATCGCGTCGACCGTCTCGGCCTTCGAGCGCAGCGACGACCGCCGGAAGCCCAGGGGCTCGACCAGTGCGACCATGCCCGCCTCGGCCAGGATCGGGCGGATCTCCTTCAGCGCGACGCGCAGGTTCGCCTGCCGCTCGCTGGTGCCGGTGCCCGTGCCGTCGTTCCGCGGGATCAGGCTGATCGTCTCGGCCCCGCAGGCCTTCGCGGTGGCGACGAGCGCCGTCACCTCGTCCCGGATCGCGTCGGACCAGCTGTTGAACGGGTAGACCTGGCTCAGGCCCACGATGCGCAGGCCCATGCCGCGCGCCGTCTCGCCGACGCTCGCGGGCGCCTCGCCCCCGAAGAGCGGGGTCGGAAGATCGTTGCGGAACTCGACGCCGACGCAGCCGAGGCCCGACGCCTGCTCCAGTAGCGCGCGCCATCCCAGACGGGGCGCGGTCATGTGATTGATCGCGAAGTCCACGCCGATCCTCCTGATGCGTGTTTCGTGGCGACCCTGTCGCGCCGAAGGGGGCGCAGTCAATGCGGCGTGGGCTCTCTCTGCGCATTCGTGACACGTTCTGCGAACGAGGTTCCCTGAGCGCGAGAGGCGGATATGGTCCGGGACCAAGAGGATCCAGAGGAGGAGGCGACATGGCAAGCTGGGTGGACGCCTGCGCGGCGGACGACATCCAAGCCGAGGACCTGGCACGGTTCGACCACGAGGGCCGCACCTTCGTGATCTATCGCGGACCGGCCGACGACTATTTCTGCACCGACGGGCTTTGCACGCATGAGAAGGTTCATCTCGAGGACGGCCTCGTGATGGACTACGAGGTCGAGTGCCCGAAGCACAACGCGACCTTCGACTATCGCACGGGCGAGGCTCTGCGCGCTCCGGCCTGCGTCGACCTCAGGACCTATGCGGTCCGGGTCGAGGGCGGGCGCGTCCTGGTCGAGGTCTGACGCCCTAGGGCGATTTCAACGGAATCGGCCGCCCGGAAAACCGGGCGGCCTGTTCAAGCGACTGAAGCGGCCGTCAGGACTGGCTGCCGCTCGGCACGAGGAACAGGTGGAACACGCCCGGCTCATTCGAAGCCGAGGTATCCATGTCCGTGCTGCTCGCGGAGCTATCCGACGCGGTGTCGCTGCTGCCGGCGGTGGTGGATCCGGACGTCGTGCCGCTGGCCGAGGCATCGGAACCCGTCGTCCCCGACATGCCGCCCATCGCGTTCACGGCGTCGTCGTACTGCGCGTCGCCGGACGTCATGAATTCGTCGCGGCTGAGGCTGCCCGAGGCGTCAGCGTCGATCTGGTTGAATTGCTGGCCATAGCTTTCGGACATGTCCGCCGTCATGGAGCCCTCGACGCTCCACTCCTTCTGGCTCAGGTCGCCGCTCTGATCGGTGTCGAGCGTGCGGAACATCTGCCCCGACCGCGCTTCGGTCTCGGTCTGGCTCATGCTGCCGAGGTCGCTGTCGGACATCGTGCTCGGCAACAGGATGTAGCGCCGCAGCACCAGGACGCCGTCGCTGCCGCCCGCCTGCGCGTCCTGCGTCGCCTGGCGGTACTCGTCCGCGCTGACCGTGCCGCTCTGGTCGGTGTCGGCCTCACCCATGTTGTCGGCGGTGCGCATCGACTGGGGATCCATGCTGCCGCTGTCGCTGGACGACCCCGAGGCATCGCTGCCGCTGCTGGCCTGCTGCATCGTCGGCGTCAGGCCCGAGGTGCATTCCGCGTATTCTTCCTGGCTGATCTCGCCGTTGCCGTCAGCGTCCATTGCCGAGAAGTTCTGCTCGCGCCAGCCGGCCCATTCGTCCCGCGAGACGGTGCCGTTGCCGTCGTCGTCGGAGACGTCGAAGGAGATCAGGCACGACGAGTCCGCGCCGCTGCCGGTCGACGTACCTTCGGTCGTGGTCCCGGACGTCTGGGCGACTGCCGGAGCCGCCAGGCCGAGGGCACATATCATTGCCAGTTTGGATGTCATGTTCATGTTCATGTCGATTCCTTTCATTACCGCTCCGCATCGACGGCGGGTGGTGGTCCGCCGGTGCGTGGAGCGCGGTGAACCTCCTGAACAGAAGGTTTCGGAATATGTTCCAGCCGCAATCGGTAGGTCAGGGGTCCTGGTCTGCAGCGAATGCAGCGAGGTCTTGCCACCACCCAGGGGCCAGTCCCGTCAGCGACGTGCGAAAGTCCTGCGGCTAGCCAGACATCACTCTGAAGGCGGTCTGTCCCGGCTGGAGGCATCAAGGGCCACGCTCAGCGCGTCGCCCACGTTTCTCGCTCGGTAGGGCTTGCTGACCAAGGGACCGTTGAAGGCGAAGGGCAACTCGGAGAGTTCGTATCCGGATGCCACGACCATAGGTATTCCGGCCTTTTCCAGCGCTTCGACGATGGGCCACGCCGACTCGCCGGCAAGATTCGCATCCACGACCGCGGCGTCGGGATGACACCCCTGAAGCAGCGCCAGAGCCGCGCTGACCGTGGAAGCGGGGCCGGCGACGCGATAGCCGAAATCCTGAAGCAGATCCTCCAGCTCCATCGCGATCAGAGCCTCGTCCTCGACGGCGAGTATGGTGAGGGGCTTCTCAGTCATGGCTTAGAGTCCTTTCGGCAGGAAACGACATGCGGCAGGTGAGTCCCGTCGGCGCGTAATCGAGTGTCACCTTGCCGTCGAGTTCATAAGCAATGCCCCGCTCCAGCATCCGGCTACCGAACCCCTCGCGCTCCGGCGCCTCGACCCTCGGGCCGTCGTGTTCGCTCCAGGACACTTCCAGGCGCTGCCCCTCCTGGTCCTCGCGCAACTCCCAGGACAGGCGCACCGTCCCGTCGGAACTTGCGAGCGCCCCGTAATTCAGCGCGTTGGTGGACAGCTCGTGGAGCGCCATCGATATCGTGATGGCGGCATTCGGTGACAGCCGGACCTCCGGCCCCTCGAGCACCAGCCTGTGCTGGCCGTCGACGAAGCTGCCGAGGACGGCGTCGGCAAGCTCACGCAGGTCGGTCCGGCGCCAGCGGTCCTTGGTCAGGAGACCGTGCGCCTGTCCCAGGGCCTGCACGCGTTCCTGAAAGGCCGGAACGAAGTCGGCAGGATCGGGCGACGAGCGAAGGGTCTGGCTCGCGATCGACTGGACCACCGCCAGCATGTTCTTCACGCGGTGGTTCAACTCGCCCATCATCATCTCGCGTTCCGCCTCATGGCGTTTACGCTCGCTGATGTCCTGGAACAGGATCGCGACGCGGCTGTCGTCCAACTTGCTGAAGCTGACGCCGAACCAGCGATCCAGCGGCTTGGCGAAAAGCTCGGCGTGCTCGGGCCTGCCGGAGTCGAGAACGCGGGTCGGCAGCATCCACCAGTGAGGCTCGAAATCGCCGCCGACGTCCGAGAGACGCTTGCCCTTGAAATCGATGTGCACCAGCCGGACGGCAGCGGGATTGGCGTCGGCGTAAAGAACGTCGACTGCCTTTCCGGTGTGGTCACGGATCACCTCGGCCAGGATGTATCCCTCGTCCATCGACTCGAAGAGACGGCGATAGCGCGCTTCGCTCTCGCGCAGCCGCTTCTCGGTTTCGCGGCGTGAGGTAATGTCCACGAAACTGACAACGACGCCCTCGATCTTGTCATCGACCGTCCGGTATGGCCGCAGCCGCATCATCAGCCAGCGTCCGTCGCGGGTCTCGACCTCGGACTCGACCGGCACGAGGTCACGCAGGACCTTTGCCGCCTCCCGCTCCATTCCGTCGTGCGCGAGCTTGTGGGTGAAGTCGGTGATGGGTCGGCCGACATCGCTGTCCGTCACACTGAACAGTTGCTCGACCGCCGGCGTCAGCATCTTGATGCGAAGCTTTGCATCGAGGAAGAGAGTGCCGATGTCGGTCGCGTTGATGAGGTTCTGAAGGTCGCTGTGAGCGGAGGCGACGTCGTCGAGCTTGTCCTTGAGTTCGCTGTTGACGGCCGAGAGCTCCTCGTTGATCGAGTGAAGCTCTTCCTTGCTGGTCTCGAGCTCCTCGGCGGTCGACCGGTATTCCTCGTTGATCGACTGAAGCTCCTCGTTCGCGACGCGAAGCTCCTGGTGCGACCTCTCGTGCTCGCGCCGGCTTGAGCCCAGACGGTCCTGCGTGGTCCTGAGTTCAGCCTCGAGTTGCCGGATGCGCTCGGAACTTGCCACATCCCCGCCCGAGACCTCTGGCGCCCGGTCGCCCGAAGCGGGGCCGGTATCGATGAGGAGGACCAGCGCCTGTTTCCCCCCCTGCCCCTCGGCGGCGACGGGCTGGACGTGCATCACGACCCGTCTCGCGTCGCCGTTCAAAGCGACGGAGACGGGCAGCGTCAGCGTGGCTCTCCGGCCTCGAACGCGCGGTTCAGTGCCGGGACGATTTCGGAACGCAACTCGGCGCGAAGGACCGAGGGCAGGTCCGACGTGAAGGGCCCCTCGGGCGGCCGGATGAATTGGCCGGCGGACTTGGAGAGGTTGAGGATGCGGTGCTCGTCGTCCACCAGGATGCTCGGTGGCGCGAATTGTTCCAGCGCCGCCGCATGGACCACCGGGGATGGCTTCGCATGAACACCTGCTTCGAGATCGCGCGCCGGCGAAAACGGCGAGCGGTGTTCGGGGGGGAGCTGCATCAGAAGGTCGAGGCTGCGTCTACTTTTGGATTTCGCGGAATAGACCCGCGCCTCTCGGTCGCAGGGCGCAAACAGTTTGGGATCGGTATCGGCGCTTTCGGCCGATCCAAGGAAAAGATAGCCGCCCGGCTCCAACGAATAATGAAACAGGGCGAGAAGCTGATGTTGCACTTCGCGCTCGAGGTAGATCAGCAGGTTCCGGCAGGCAACGAGGTCGAGATGGATGAAGGGCGGGTCCTTGAGTGCGCTGTGATGCGCGAAGAGGACCATTTCCCGGATTTCCTTCCGGATCAGATAGTGTGTGCCTTCTTCGATGAAGAAGCGTTTCAGCCGGTCGTGCGAAACGTCGGCCTCGATCGCCTTCGGGTATCGACCTTCCCTCGCGGTGGCCAGCGCGCCCTCGTCAAGGTCGGTGGCGAAGATCTGGATTGCAGGGACGACTTGCTGTCGCTCGGCTTCCTCGACCGCAAGCATGGCGATGGAATAGGCTTCCTCTCCGGTGGCGCATCCGGCCGACCAGACGCGGATCTTCGACTCTCCGTCGAGCTTCCGGGTGAGCGGCCCAAGGGAATGTTCGGCCAGTGACTCGAAGGCGGCGGGATCGCGAAAGAACGCGGTGACCGAGATCAGGAGATCTCCGAACAGATCCTGCGCCTCCTCCGGGTTCTCGCGCAGGTAATCCACATAGTCTGCGAGACTGGTCCGGCGCGTCACCTGCATGCGACGGGCGATCCGGCGCATCACCGTGGCCCGCTTGTAGTTCGAGAAGTCGTGGCCCGTCCGCGCATAAAGAAACGCCAGGATCTCTCGCACGGCGTCCCTGGCCTCGTCGTCCTTCAACCGGCGAAGTGCGTCCTTGCTGCGCGCCACCTCGGCAATGAGACCCGTCATGCGTTCGATCGGCTCGACGAAGTCGGCGACACCCGTGGCGATGGCGCTGCGCGGCATCATGCTGAACTCGGCTTCGCTCGGGTCCTGCACGAAGATGACGCCGCCGGCCTCCTTGATCTTGCGGACACCCACAGAGCCGTCGGATCCGGCACCGCTCATCACCACGGCAAAGCCGTCGCCCCGCCCGCTGGCCACGGACCGAAAGAACATGTCGATCGGCGCGCGATGTCCCCTCGGCTCGGTAAAGGGCCGCGATGCGACGTTGTTGCCCTCGATGACAAGCTCCCGGTCGGGCGCGATGACGTAGACGCAGTTCGGCTCGAGCTTCGGCGAGTCCTCGACCTGATGGACCGGCATCCTGGTGCGGCCGGTCAGGATCTCGCTCAACTGGCTATCGTGGTCAGGAGACA
The DNA here is from genome assembly GCF_003970735.1 of Silicimonas algicola. Taxonomy (GTDB): domain Bacteria; phylum Pseudomonadota; class Alphaproteobacteria; order Rhodobacterales; family Rhodobacteraceae; genus Silicimonas; species Silicimonas algicola. The sequence goes on along the minus strand of NZ_CP034588.1, from coordinate 2,070,880 downwards.
GGTGGACGATGACGACGTAGGCCAACCCGAGGTCCGGATCGACGCTTTCGAAGAAGGTCTGAAGCGCCCGGACGCCACCGGCCGACGCCCCGATCGCGCAGACCGGGGTCAGCGGCCCTTCGGGTCGCCCTTCGTTCGTAGTGACATCGAGCATGTTCACCCTGAAGCAATGCGGCTGAAGCCTGCGCTCCCGCCTGGCGTCTATCTATACGGGGAATGACGGGGAAATGTGCCGAACTATATCAATTGAACCCGAGCAGGCTTTTAAAGTTCCTCTCTGTTCATCTCAACCAGCCGTTCTCCTGCCTAGGCAGAGCGACGCTCATCCAACCTCACATCAAGGCGAGACCTCCGTTTTTGCAGGCCCGGCGCGCGGCACATCGCGAAGCGCCCGGTCGGAAAGCAGCTCCATACCGTCGGAAGCTCGGGAACATGAGCAGCGGGCCGCTGTTCTGTGCAGATGTCGGATATCACCTCCGACGTTCCCGAAGTGCCTGTGGGCGCGCTGCCCACGATAGGCCTTTGCAATCCAATAGGAGGAACAGCAGATGAAGATGATCTCCAAATACCTGACGACCGCGTCCGTTCTGGTGGTGGCCCTCGGCGTCACTCCCGCGATGGCTGATTGCCATGGCGACTGGGACACCAACAGCGACGCGATGCTGGATCAAAACGAATTCGGAGTGGCCAACGATGAGCGTGGCTGGTTCGGGAATGCCGACGTCGACACCAGTGACTCCTTGTCTTCGGACGAGGTCGGCACCGGTCTCTACGGGGGCTATGACCGCGACGACAGCGGCACCTTCTCGGAAGAGGAACAGCAGGCCGGCTTTTCTGTCAGCGACGACTACACGGCCTGGGACTCCGACCAGAGCGGCGACCTCAGCGAGGATGAGTTCTCGGCAGGAATGGACGAGAACGGAATGTTCGACGAGTGGGACGCAGATGCGAGCGGCGACCTTTCGCAGGAAGAGTTCAACGAGGGCGTTTATGGCCGGTACGACGCGGACCAGAGCGGAAACCTCGAGGAAACCGAAGCTTCGGCGTACTGCGACGATTACGGGGAAGAGGGCTTCTGGGACTTCTGACGCGACATCGGGCTGCGCCGCATCGGTCGTACCGGCGGCGCAGCCCGTGCTTCTTTCGCTTGTCTCGCGAAGCTGCCGAAACGACTTGGGCAAACGCAGGAGCGGCCGGGTTGCTCCGGCCGCCACCAATTCGGGTTCAGGCTTCACCCTGATTTGGAATACAGGTCACCGCGACCTCTTGGTCCCGTCGGAGGAGGAAGACGCCTGGCTGGCGGTCGTCTCGTCACTCGACGACTTCACGCGCAGGTTGTTCTGGACGTGACCGACGCCGCTGACCGACTCGGCGCAGTCCTCGGCCCGGCGCTTTTCCCAACGCGTTTGAACCGTACCGTTGAGGGTGACCTCCTGGTCGCTCACCTCGACCGAGATATCTGAGGCGTCGAGAGAGCCGTCGTCCGTGATCCGGTCGTTGACGTCCTCCCTGATGCGGTCATCGGACCTCTTGTAGCCCTTTGGACCGCGGCCCCGGTGGTTCTGGCGTTCTCCGGACGAGGGCTGTCCGCCGCCTGCGAAGTCGGAGGCGTATCCACTTCCGCCATAAGCGCCTCCCGCGCCGCTTCCGTACCCGCGGGAGCCTTGGCCCCCACCCTGCATGGTGCCCCCGCCGCCGCCGGAGTAGCCCCCGCCGCTGCTGGAGTAGCCCCGGTCGGCGTCGTCGTCTCGATAGCCCGGATCCTGCCGGCGGCTCACTTCATAGCCTCCCGAGTGTCCCGGCGAACTGACGCGTCCGGAGTAGTCCCGGCCACGGCCCTGGTTGAAACTGCCGGACTGCTCGCGACCGCCATATTGGCCATAACCGCCCCGCTCCTGGCCGCCGTATTGACCGTAGCGACCCGGCAGCTGGCCGTCGTACTGGCCATCATCGGACCGGCCATAGTCGCCGGACGACCCCTGTTGCGGGTCATCGTCCCGCATGTCCTGGCCGCTCATGGACCTGGAGCGATACTGTTCGTCGGACCGGTCGTACTCGGACCCGGCACCGCGCATCTGCTGGCGACGGTTGTCGTCGCGATCCCAGTTTTCCCTGCCGTTGTCTTGCGGCTCGCGTGATTGACGTCTCATTGCGTTGCCTCCTCTGGCTTTGTCCCACCAGAACAGGAGGCAAGCATCGATGTTCCTGACCGTTCCGCTGCATCGGTCCCGGCCCAAATGATGGGAACCACGGACCGGGTTCGATGTTGGGAAGCCAATGATGAACCCAGAAAAACAAGGCCAATGAGCGAATGGATTTCGCAGAACGGCGAGGTGCTGAGGCTCGCTCTGGACGCCGCCATGACGGTGATATGGATCGCCTATCTGCATGTCTTCGCTCAGAGCCTGCGACGCCAGAGGAGGTCCGATATCCACATCTCCCAAAGTGCGGATGGCACCATGTTCGTCTCGAACCTCGGCCTCGAACCGATCTTCATTTCGGACATCGTCGCCGAGGTGGAGGCCGGCACCAAAACCCGCGTTCTGGAGCTGACGGATCGATGCGAAAACGTCGATCCAAGCAGCGGAGAGGCAGCCATGGTCACCACGCACGGACCCATGAGCAGCGGAGGTTTCTCGAAGATTTGCGATCGCAGGGAATTGGCCGAATGGCTTTCCTCGGACCTTTCCCGGCCTGACGAGATAGCTCGCGTTACCCTGTCCGTGTTGGCCGAAACGGCGGCGACGGACACGCCGGTTGGGGCATCGCGCCAATTTCGCGTCCGCTTCGGACAAAGCGGACCGGACTTCGCCCCCGAGACGTTGAGAACGCGACAGATCCGTAGCCGTCGCAATGTCCGGCGCCTGATGAGCGTTGTCCGTTCGCTGTCCTACGATGCCGCGGGCGACTAGCCCGTGTGCTTCGCCTTTCCGGCGTACTGGTCGATGGCCCCCGCCATTTCGAGCATGAGCTCGTGCATCGAGACCGAGTCGTCGCCGTAGGGATAGAAGTGAGACATGTCGCCCTCGTCCCACTTCTTCCGGAGGGCGGGCTTGGTGATGTCCCAATCCTCGTAGGTCTGACGGGCGAGGTCGCGCAGGTCGGAGTGCAACTCGGACATCGAGGGCCTGCCCCAGTAATAATACCCGTTGTAGACCTTGTGGACCCGCAGGTCGCGTCCGAGCACGACGGTGTGCGGAATCATGACGTCATGCTGGGTGTCGGTGTATTCGTTGATGTCGAGTTGCTTCTGCACCACCCGATCCTCGTCGTAGAGAAAGGGCCAGGGCGCGGCGGTCTGCTGCCGATAGTTGTTGGTCGTGTGCCAGTCGTCCGTCGTGATCGTCACGGCTTGCGTGTAACCCACCACCATCTGCGGATGAAAGCGCACCAGCTCCAGTACATGCTGCCGGTCCTTGGGGCAGAAGAAGCCCCTTGTCAGGAACAGCACCATAAGCTGATCGCCCTGAAGGTCCGAAAGCCTGCGTTTCGTCTTTGTGTGGTCCGGAAGAACGAAGTCCGGAAATGTCGTCCCGGGAGCGAACTGTTCCTGCATGGCTTACCTCCGATATGGCGATGATCGCAGAAACAGAGCCGACGCTGCGATGTTCCTCACCGCCGCTGTCCGAGCCGGATCATGGCCAACGCCCCGTCGGCGGCCCAAGCCTTCGGGAACATCTCCGTCCGTATGTTGTTCGAAGGCCAAGCACTTATTGCCAATGGAGCCCCAGATGACCCATGGAACCACGAACCCGCACATCGACACGCGTCGCGGCACGAGGCACTCCGCTGGCTACATCGCTACAGTGGTCCTGGCGGTCGTTGTCGCGATCTTCGGCATCCTCATCTTCGGCGGGGGTCTCTGGCTCATCGCCCTGGGAGGAAGCTGGTACTACGCGATAGCAGGCGTCGGGCTGTGCCTGACGGCCTGGTTCCTCGCACGGCCGTCGATCAACGCGCTCTGGATCTACCTTGCCACCTATGCCTTCACGGTGGTCTGGGCCTTTTGGGAGAAGGGCATGGACTGGTGGGCTCAAGTGCCACGCCTGGTGGCCCCGACGGTGATCCTTCTCCTCATCCTCGCAACAGTGCCGGTCCTGATGCGGAGTCGGCGGACCCACACGGAGCATTATCGATGACGCAGTATTCGGACGACCGCGTGCAGGACCAGCAGCCCGGTCTCGAAAGCGAGATGTCGCCCAAGCCGGAGTACCATCCGCGCTTTCCGGGCGCGGGCCGGCTGGACGGGGGCGTCGCGATCGTGACGGGCGGGGATTCCGGCATCGGCCGCGCGGCCGCCGTCCTCTTTGCGCGCGAGGGCGCTGCCGCGGTCGCCATCCTCTACAAGAACGAAGACGAGGACGCTGAGGCGACACTGGAGGCGATCCGCGAAGAAGGCGCGGAAGCGATGTCGCTGAGGGGCGATGTCGGCGAGCGCGACTTCTGCATGGATGCCGTATCGAAGGTCGTCGAGCGCTTCGGGCGTCTCGATGTTCTCGTCAACAACGCCGCCGAGCAACACGCGCAGGACGAGTTCGAGGACGTCTCCGAAAAGCAGATGGAAGACACGTTCCGCACGAATATCTTCGGCCAGATGTTCATGGTGCAGGCCGCCCTGCCCCACCTGAAGGAAGGTGCGAGCATTGTCGGCATCACCTCGGTCACCGCCTACCGCGGGCAGGACATGCTGATCGACTATGCGTCCACGAAGGGCGCCATCCTGTCGTTCATTCGCACCCTCGCCCACAAGCTCGCGCCCAAGGGGATCAGGGTCAACGGCGTGGCGCCCGGTCCCATCTGGACCCCGCTCATCCCCTCCTCGTTCCCGCCGGAGAAGGTCAAGGAGTTCGGCAAGAGCAGCACGCTCGGCCGTCCCGGACAGCCGAACGAAGTCGCGCCGTCCATCCTGTTCCTCGCCTGCGAGGATGCGTCCTTCATGACCGGTCACGTCCTGCACCCCGACGGGGGCGCGATGGTCGCGGACTGACGCGGCGACCGTTATCGTTCGCCATCCGCCGGTTGGCTGGCGTACCATTTCGCAAGAAGCGCGATGTCGGCGTCGCTCAGGGCACGGGCGGCGGCGACCATCTTCGCCGAATCCGTGCGCACGCCGTCCCTCCACAGCCGCAACTGCGTCTCGAGAAAAGCACGGTGTTGGCCGGACAGCCGGGGGCCAAGCGTCTCATCCGCCGAGGCACCCGGTCCGTGGCACGCGGTACAGGCCGGCACTTCGCGCGTGCCGCGGTTCGCAAGACGCTCGCCGGCGACGGGAACAGGCAGCGGGTCCGGGGCCTCGTTGATCGTCGCCGCGAAATGTTCTGCCAGCCGCGGAAGGTCTTCCACCGGAACAACGCTCGCCGCCTGCTGCATGATGCCGCTCAGACGCACACCGGTCACGTACTCGCGCAGTTCTTCCCGCAGATACTCGGCGTCCTGGATGTCCAGACGCGGGACGAGGCCATCGATGGTCCCGTGACACGAGCCGCAATAGGCCACGCTGGACGTTGCGATGCTCTCGGACGTCGATTTTGGAAGCGGCGGCGCGTCATCCTCCTTCACCTTCTCAAGGTATGCGACGACAGCCCAGACCTCGTCCGATCGCTCCGGTGCGGGCCAGCCCGGCATCCCGGACATCTTGACGCCGTTCTCCACGACCCAGTGCAGTTCGTTCGGGCTCCATCCGGCGATGGCAAGCTTGATCGGCGGCGGCTCGGGCAGCATCGCGTCGGAGAACGCCAGTGCGGGCTCGTCGGGACTGCCGTGGCAGGGAACGCAGCCCGTCGCGTAGTGCCCCGCTCCCAGAGCGACAAGGTCCGGGTCATCGAGAAGGGGCACCTCGTTCTCGGGCGGCGCGCGCAAGCTGACGGAGTTCTTGAACGTCGTGTGGAGAACCCAGGCGACGCCGGGAAGATGCCCGGCGGTCGCGGACACGTTGTAGAGCCCAAGGCCAACCACCCCGATGCCGACCGCCAGCCCGAGGGCGACGATCACCGAGAAGATGACGAGCGCGCGCTTCATGCCGGGGTCTCCTGGAGGCCGCGGGACGTCAGGATCAGCCCGCCCGCGAGATAGGCCGGGGTGCCGATCGCCAGCATGAGCATGCCTCCCAACTGTTGCCCCGCGAGGTCGGGCGCGGTGCCGCAGATCTCGAAGTAGAGGTCGCGGGGCGCCAGGATCAGGAGAGCGCCCAGAAGGGTCATGTGCATCGACGTGATCAGAAGGTCCGCCGCGCCCGAAAGCGGGTTCTCGGCGCGGATGCACCCGGCCCAGACGAAGAGGCCGACGGCAAGGAAGCTCGCCTGCTCGAAGATGTATCCCGGGGCCACCGTGCGTCCCAGGGCATGTGCAGCCGGCAAATGCCACGCCCAGACCACCACGAACTCGACAACCGCGGCGGCGAGAGGCGGCGCCGCGAGCTTCCGCGACAGGTCCGGGGCTCCGACCACCAGCAAGGGGGCGGCGACCGCGACAAGGCCCATGTGCCGCAGCATGTGGACGGGAAAGGCCGGCCACCAGTCGTCGAGCGGCAGGAGCCAGAGGACCCCGAGCAGGGCGAGACCAGAGAGAAGGGCCAACCGTCTCATCTGCAACCCTCGAGCAGGAGGAGCGGCAAGGTCGTGTAGACGGTGGCGATGCCCGAGATGAGCGTGAGCAGGAATGTGGCGTGGCCGAGAAAACGGTGACGGTCCTCGGCCTTCCCTTCCGACAGCGCGGAGGGGTGCCCCCGTTCGGGCGCCCACTGTCTCCAGGCCCGCCAGCCCTGCCATACGAAGACGACAAGGACGATGACCGAAACCGCGATCAGCGACAGACGTGTGGCCTCGATCGGAAGAAGCCCGCGCACGCAGGCAAGCGAGACGCTTGCGTAGCAAAGCACGAAGTGTCCGGCCCAGACCGAGGGCGCCAGCGCAATCCGCCACAGGCTGCCGGCTTCATCCGAGAATTCCTTGCGATCCTGGTTCGTCTGATGTCCCTGATCTGTCACAGCAACCTCGCCACCGGACCCATGAGTGCGCAGGCGACCAGGGCGGACACCGCGAAGAAGTGCCAGTAGAGGCTCACATTCCAGATGTCGGCCTCGTAGCGCGGCGTCATCTTGCCGGTCAGGCTTCCCGCCAAACAGTAAAGCTGCATCACCAGGCCGACTCCGGCGTGCGCCACGATCCAGACCATCAGCGCCCACATCAGGGCCGGATAGACATGGGACGTCGGATCGAGAGGAAGAACGGAGACGATCAGAGCAGCCGCCCCGATGCAGGTCGAAAGCGCGCCCGCAGCCAATGCCGCGCGGGCCGCTCCCACCCTGCCCCGCCGGTTCGTGAAACGCGCCGCAATCGTCAGAAGCCATCCTGCCGCAAACGCCGCCGCCGCCACCGCTACGGCGCCTGCCCCGGCATGGAGAGCGTCCGGCGGCGGGAAGGCGGTATTCGACGTCCAGTAGAAGAAGAAGCCGAACACGATGGACGAGAATGCCGTGGCGTCCCCTAGCATCGTGATCCACATGGCCCACCACCCGCAGGACTCCGGACCCGAGACGTAGGTGGGCAGCCGAAGTCCGAGGCCCACGTCCTTCATGTCGGCTTCCGGTGGCCGCGCGGTCGTCGTCCAGAGCCAGTAGAGGATCGCGCAGACGGCCAGCACACCCGACACGATGGCCGGTGTGTAGAGGTGGAACGTCGGAAAGATGAAGGCGCCCCCGGTAAAGACGGCTGCGATATGGGTGATCCAGGTCGGCGTGTTCACGCGCTGCACCAGGATCGGCCTCGCGTCGATCACCGAAGTGACGATGGTCTCGCGAAGGCCCTCTTCGGCGTCAGGCAGATAGAAGCGTCCCTCTTCGACCCTGTCGAGAAACTTGGGCTGCTCCCAAAGCGGATAGCGTGTGGAGATATAGGGGATCGAGCGCATCCCCCAGGGCTCTTCAGGCACGTCGTGCGCCCACTCCAGCGTTCCCGCCTTCCAGGGATTGCGGGGGCAGAGCGGCTGGCTGCCCTTGGGCCGCAGCAGGTCCCAGACGAAGACGGCGAACCCCGCCGCGATGACGAAGGCCCCAACGGTCGAGATGAGGTTGGTCACCTCCCAGCCCAGACCTTCGGGATATGTGTAGACGCGTCGCGGCATGCCCAGAAGCCCGGTCAGATGCATCGGCAGGAAGGTCACGTTGAAGCCGGTGAAGATCAGCCAGAAGGCCCAGCGTCCCAGCCGCTCGGACAGCGTCTTCTTGGCGATGAAGGGATAGTAGTAATAGACCCCCGCCATCACCGGAAAGACCATGCCGCCGAACAGCGTGTAGTGAAGGTGGGCCACCACGAAGTACGTGTCGTGAACCTGGAAGTCGAAGGGCGCGAGCGCCAGCATCACGCCCGTCAATCCTCCCATGGTGAAGATCGCCAGGGCGCCGGCAATCCACAGCATCGGCAGGATCATACGGATCCGCCCCGCCATGAGGGTGGCGAGAAATGCGAAGAGCTGAACGCCGGTGGGAATGACGACAGCCTCGGACGCCGCCGAAAAGAAGCCGAGCGACAGCGTCGGTAGGCCCGTCGTGTACATGTGATGGACCCACAGCCCGAAGCTGAGGAAGCCCGTCCCGACGGCCGACAGAACGATCCACGAGTAGCCGACGATCGGTCTCTGCGCGACCGTCGGCACGATCATGGCCGCGATCGCGATGGACGGAAGGAAGATGATGTAGACCTCGGGGTGCCCGAAAATCCAGAAAAGGTGCTGCCACAGCATCGGGTCTCCCCCGCGCGTGGGATCGAAGAACGGCCAGTCGAAGCTGCGCTCGAGCTCGAACAGGAAGTCGCCGGCGATGAGGGGCGGAAACGCGAATAGGATCATGCCTCCGACCACGAGGACGTACCACGCATAGAGCGGCATCAGGTTCACGCGCATCCCCGGCGGGCGGCACTTCAGGGTGCCGACGATCAGCTCCACCGCCGCCGCGATCGAGGCCACCTCGATGAAGCTGAGACCCAGAAGCCAGATGTCGCTTCCCGGCCCGGCGTCTTCGGTGGCCAGGGGCGGGTACATGAACCACCCCGCTCTCGGTGCCGCGTCGAACAGCAGAGAGCCCAGGACGAAGACCCCGCCGATCAGGAAGGACCAGTACCCGAAGGCCGAAAGGCGCGGGAAAGGCATGTCCCGCGCGCCCAGAAGCCCCGGCAGCAGGATGATCGAGATGGCCTCGAACATCGGCACGGCGAAGAGGAACATCATCGCAGAGCCGTGCATCGTGAAGAACTGGTTGTAGCGGTCGGCGGACATGACCTCGATGTCCGGGGCGGCAAGCTGGACCCGCATCGCAAGTGCGAGGATCCCGGCGCAGAGCATGAAGAAGAAGGCCGTCAGCGAATACCACTTGCCGACCTCGGAATTGTTGACCGCCGACCAATAGCGCCATCCGGTCGGCGTCTTCCAGACCTCCCGAAGACGGTTCGCACTATCGCTGTCGAGACCTTGAGGCGCCTGCTCGTCCAGCATCGCCTCGGTCGGAGGAAACGGGCCTTCCGGCTTTGGCCGCAGGGGGCTGAGGGAGCGCGACGTCATTTCAACTCCTTGAGATATCGGGCGAGGTCCGCACTCTGTCTCGGAGACAGTTCCGGATACGGCGGCATCTGCACTTCCGGCTTCAGATCGTCGGTGTGGGCGATTCAGCGCTCGATGTTGTCGAGCGTGGCGCCGAGCCGCCCTGCCCCGATCGTGAGCCGCGAGCCGACGTGGGTCAGGTCCGGGCCGACCTTGCCGACAGCCGGTGTGCCGCGCACGGTATGGCATGCGCCGCAGCCGGCTGCCTGGAAGACGGCCAACCCCCGCCGGGCGGCGTCGCTCTGCGGCTCGGCGGCATCCTGGGCCTCTGCCTCGAGCCAGGTCGCGAAGTCTTCGGGCATCATGGCGACTGCCATGAAGGCCATCCAGGCGTGGCTTGCGCCGCAGAACTCCGCACACTGACCGCGATAGATCCCTGGCTCCACAGGCTCCAGGCTCATGCGGGTTTCGCGACCGGGAAACATGTCCATCTTGCCGCCCAGGGCTGGCACCCAGAGGGAATGGATCACGCCGTCAGACGTCAGTCTGAGGTCGGTTCTCTGACCTGTCGGCAGTCTGATCTCGTTGGCGGAGACGACGGAGCCCTCGACGCCCTCCATCGTGTATTCCACGCGCCACCACCATTGCTCACCGAGCACGGAGACGGTCAGGCCGTCGCCCGGTGCCCGCTGGTCGGGCAAGAGCGAGAGTCCCCAGAGGAGCACGGCCCCGATGACGACCGTCGGGGCTATGACGCCGCCAAAGAGAATGAGCATTCTTCCCGAGCGTTCGGGCAATGTCCCGGTGCTCCTTCTGGTGAACCAGTAGAAGAGCCCGTTCATGGCGACCCAGAGGATCGCGGCCCCCACAAGCAGCGAGACGAAGAGCGTGAAAAGCGCCTGTGCGTCCGAGCCGGCGGGATCCAGAACCGATTGGCGACCTGAACAGCCGCTCAGGACAAGCGCGGCGGCGGTCGTCCTGAGACCTCGTCCGCGGATCCTCTGAAAGGATAGCCTTTGCGCTGCTGCAAGGCCTGCCAAAGGGGGTGATATGAGTGCGCGAAAGGGCAAGCGGCCCTAGAGCGCCAGAAGGGCCAGGCCCAGCGCAGCGACCGCGGCGACGACCAGGATCCACATGGCGAGACCGTTGCGGGACGACTCGCGGTGCTCCGGCGGGCGCATCGGGTCCTCGTCCGCTGACGGCGCCCGAGATTTGGCATCCGCCATGCGGGCCTCGGCAACCGTGGGCGAATGTCCCCCGGCTTCCGCGTCGGTTCCAAGTGGTGCGGCGGCGGGATCGGAGAACGCGACCTTGTCGCCGGTTTCACCCTTGTCAATCCGATCGCGCAGCCGCACGACGGCCGCTGCGCCCGAGCGCCGGGTTCCTTTGTCGGGTATATTGCTCATGTCCACTCCTCGTTCACGTGCATGAACAGGAACAGCGGCGTGTTGTTCCCGCCGTGCTTGCATGAGGCGGAAATTGCGGCTCGGGGGGGTAAGACAGTCGGCGTCCGGGCCAGCGGGAAGCACTCGGTGCGGCGGCGTCCATTGTCGGTGCGACCGTCCTCCTCCGGGAGCGACCCGCTACTCCTCGGACCGTGCCGAAATCTCAGCCCTCTGCGACCGCGCGCTCCTCGATGTCGCGGACCCGGGGCGCGGCGTCGTGGTCGTCGTCGGTTCCCTGCCGCGCCCAGAGCGTGGCATAGCGTCCCTGACTGGCGAGAAGCGCATCGTGGGTGCCCTCCTCGACGATCACACCGTCCTCCAGCACGACGATGCGGTCGGCGTCGGCGATGGTCGACAGACGGTGCGCGATCGTCAGCACCGTTCGCCCCTCGCCCATGGCCTTGAGTTCGCGCTGGATTTCGCGCTCGGTCTCGGTGTCGAGAGCGCTTGTCGCCTCGTCGAGAAGAAGGATGGGCGGGTTCTTCAGAAGGGTGCGCGCGATGCCCACCCTCTGCTTCTCGCCGCCGGACAGCTTCAGCCCGCGCTCGCCGACCTGCGTGTCGTAGCCCTCGGGCAGGCTTTCGATGAAGCCGTGGATCTTCGCGGCGCGCGCGGCCTCGAGGACTTCCGCGCGAGACGCTTCGGGGCGGCCGTAGGCGATGTTGTAATAGACCGTGTCGTTGAAGAGAACGGTGTCCTGCGGCACCACGCCGATGGTCCTGTGAAGGCTTTCCTGGGTGATGTCGCGCACGTCCTGCCCGTCGATGCGCAAGGCGCCGCCGTTCACGTCGTAAAACCGGAACAGAAGCCGCCCGATGGTCGACTTGCCCGACCCCGACGGCCCGACGATGGCGACCGTCTGGCCGGCTGGCACATCCAGCGTGACGCCCCTCAGGATCGGCCGCTCGGCGTCATAGCCGAACACGACGTCGTCAAAGCGCACAGCCCCGCCGTCGACCCGCAGAGCCCTCGCGTCGGGCTTGTCCTGAACCTCGGCCGGTTGCTCGAGAAGCTCGAACATCTCGGCCATGTCGACCAGCGCCTGCCGGATCTCGCGGTAGACCGTGCCGAGGAAGTTGAGCGGCATGGTGATCTGGATCATGTAGGCGTTGACCATGACGAAATCGCCCACGGTCAGCGCCCCGTTCGCCACGCCGATGGCCGCCATCACCATGACGACGACGAGGCCTGCGGTAATCAGAAGCGCCTGTCCGAAGTTCAGGACGGCCAGCGAATAGTTCGTCTTCAGGGCGGCGGCGACATAGCGCTCCATCGAGCCGTCATAGCGTTCGGCCTCGCGCGCCTCGGCTCCGAAGTACTTCACCGTCTCGAAGTTCAGGAGGCTGTCGATGGCCTTCTGGTTCGCGTCGGTGTCCTGGTCGTTCATCTCCTTGCGGATCTTCACGCGCCATTCGGTGACCGCGAAGGTGAACCAGACGTAGAGCGCGATGGTGACGAAGACGACGGCCAGATACCAGATGTCGAACACCCAGGCGAGGACGACGGCGATCATCAGAAGCTCGAGGACCAGCGGCCCGATCGAGAACAGCAGGAAGCGCAGAAGGAAATCGACACCCTTCACGCCCCGCTCGATGATCCGGCTCAACCCGCCCGTCTTGCGCGTGATGTGATAGCGCAGCGAAAGCGCGTGGATGTGCTGGAAGGTTTCGAGCGCCAGCATCCGCAGCGCACGCTGCCCCACGGCGGCGAAGATCACGTCACGCAACTGCTGGAAGCCGTTCGACATGAGCCGCGCCACGCCGTAGGCGACCGTAAGACCGACCGCCCCCGCGCCAAGCGCCCAGGCCGGATCCGTCCCCTCACCTGCCAGCGCGTCGACGGCGGCCTTGTAGAAGAAGGGCGTCGCAACCGCGATCACCTTCGACAGAAGCAGCACGAACAGCGCCAGAGCAACGCGGCGCTTCACCCAGGGCATATCGTCGGGCCAAAGGTAGGGCGCGACCTTGCGGATGATGGACAGGCCCGAGCGGCGGCCGGTTCGATTGGAGGGAGAGGCGGACATCGGGCCCTAGTTAAGCGCTTCGCCTCGGCTTGGCCAGATGCGGCGATCAGGCGCCCGGCACATAGGTCTGGTCGATCATCGCCTTCTCGCGCATCGCGGTATAGGCGGCCCGAAAGCGCGGCGCGAAGTACGCGGCGAAGGCGCGGACCTCGGGCCGCCGATAGACGTCGGGCGAGATGACGAGCCAGGAGGATACGTCGGTGCCCTCGGGCGGCAGGAAGCACCGCACCAGAGACGGATAATCGGTCGCGAAGGCGATGGTCGAGGGACCGATGCCGAGCCCGGCCTCGATGCTGGCCGTGACGGATTCGACGTCTCCGCAGCGCGCGACGATCTGCGAGGGTTCGATCCTCTCGACCAGCCAGCGGTTCAGGGGCAGGGTCGCTGGCGCGGGATCGTAGATGATGAAGGAGTGACCGGCGAACTCCTCGGGCGAGACCGGAAGACCGTGGCGGGCGGCGTATCCTCGAGAGGCGAATAGCGTCGACTTCACATCCGTGAGCTTCGCGCAGATCAGCCGGTCATCGGTGATCCGCGGCGCGATGCGGATCGCGACGTCGGCTTCGCCCGCAGCGAGGTCGAGGATCTTGTAGCTCGAGATCAGCTCGAACCGGACGTCCGGATGCTTCAGGCTGAATTCGGACAGGATGCCCGAAAATATCGGCGAGAAGTTTCTGCGGGGCGCCGTGATGCGGATCGGCTGCGCTTCGGTCCGCCGCGCTTTCTGTGCGGCGGCCTCCAATGCCTCCGCCGACACCTCCAGAGCCTCGGCCTGCGGCAACAATCCGCGCGCGGCCGGTGTCGGATGAAAGCCGCGCGTGTCGCGCTCGAAAAGCGTCAGGCCCAGTTCGTGCTCAAGCGCATCGATCCGGCGCGCGACCGTCGGCTGCGACAGGGCCAGCCGGCGCGACGCCGCCAGCGTCGATCCCTCTCGGTAGACGGCGAGGAAAACGCGGACATCCGACCAGTTCATCGCGGCTCGACACTTCTGTAGAGCGATCCAACGCCGTAGCGGATACCACGGAAGCCAAAAGCCACATAGGCCTTAGTCACAAGGCTCTGAAGGAGGCTGAGATGATGGCGACGTCGATCTACCCGGGCTGGTTCGCCTCGAGAGAGGGTCTGGACGGGCGGCAGCGGACCGAGGCGGCCGTCGATCTTCCGCGCGAGGCGGAGGAGACGCGCGAGCGGCTGGCGTTCGTCCTGGACCTCGCCGACCGCCACCCCGGCGCGTTCACGTCCGACGAGGGTCTCGGAGCGGCGATGTTGTACTTCTCGGGACGTCTCTGATCGGCACGTCTCTCAGTCGGGCACCGTGAAGATCTGGCCGGGATAGATAAGGTCCGGGTTGCGGATCCGGTCGGTGTTGGCCTCGAAGACGCGGACATAAAGCGGACCGTCGCCGTACTTCTCGCGCGCGATCCCCCAGAGCGTGTTGCCGGGCTGGACCGTGATGAGCGACACGGGCGCGAGCGCGGTGACGGGCCTCTGGTCGAGCGCACGGATCGCCTCGACGGACTCGCGGCGGAACGGTGTCTCGGCCCGCGACACGACGCGGCCCTCGGCGTCGATCTCGTCGACACGCAGGGTATAGGTCCCGGTGTCCACTTCGGGCAGTTCGGTCTGCCACTGGCCACCCTCGCCGATGGCCGTTTCGATCACCGGCTTGTTGTCGAGGTAGACGCGGACCGACGTCGTCCCCGTCCCGCGGCCTGCAAGCGAGACCTCGCCCTCGGCGTCGTAGCTGATCGAGTCGATCGAGACGTTGTCCATGGCCTCGGGGGCGTCGCCCGGGTTCTGGAGCACGCGCACCCCGGTTTCGTCGGCCAGAAGCACCGCAGGCGCACGGGGAGCCACCGCAGCCGTCTCGGTCGCAGGCGCACCGGGGGCGGCATCCGGCGACGGAGGGGCGGCCGCTTCGGGCGCATCGGTCGGAGCTTCCGGCGCGGACCCATCCGCGATCTCGGTGGACGCAGCAGGCCTGGGTGCCGAACCCGTCTGCTCCACGCCCGCGACGTCGGGCGCTGTCGTCGGTTCCGCGTCGAGCGACGCGACCGCCTCGCCGCCGGCCGCCGGAGCGGTTGCCGGCCGCGCCTCCGCCACCAGTTCCTCGATCGGGGCGAGGATGACCGAGGCAGGCGCCTCCACCGTCTCGCCGTCTTCCCGCGTCTCGGTCAGGGTCAGCACGCGCGGCGCGTCCGAGGCGCCCAGGTCCGCGAAAATGACGAACCCGCCCGAGCCGTCCGCCGTCGCCTCGCCCACCGTCTCGCCGTCTAGCGCGAGATCCACTGTCGCTCCCGGTGTGGCGGTGCCTGCGATGACGGTCGAGCCTCCCGGTTCGACGCGCACGATGTCGAAGCTGGCAGCGCCGCCGATGTCGGAGGCCGCCTCGCCGAATTCCTCCGCGACCTCCTCGGTCGCTCCCGCGGGATCGCCTGCGGCCGGCGCGACCGCCGCCGTTTCCTCGCCAGCTTCTAGGGTGGCCTCGGAGCCATCCGTGGAAGATGCGCTGCCCGTAGCGGTCGCCTCGTCTATTGGGGCGTCACTTGTCGCGGCGTCGCCAGAAATGGCGCTGCCCTCGGACCCCGTCGCAGGGACTGTGGCCGGAGCGGTCTCGACCGCGGCCGATCCTTCCGGCACCCCATCGGGACCGGAACTTCTCAACCACCACGTCAGAAGGATCGCGAAGCCCACAAGGGCCACGACGACGATGCCTCTCCACATCGGCTTCACGCGATCAACTCCCCGCTCGGGGCCTTCGGCCCTCGGTTGCGCGCCTGTCCCGGAACGGCGCTTGAGCGACCTTATCAACACCGCTATCAGGGGTCAAAACCCCATGATGAACGGATGAACGATGGACGGCGCACCGTATTCCCTTTGCGTCTATTGTGGCTCACGCCCCGGCGGTGACCCCGCCTTCCTCGAGGCTGCGCGCGACCTTGGCCGGGCCATCGGCTCCGAGGGCTGGCGGCTGGTCTATGGCGCGGGCGACGTGGGGCTGATGGGTGCCGTGGCCGAAGCCGCGCATGACGCCGGCGCCCGCACCCTGGGCGTGATCCCGGTTCACCTTCTGTCCCGCGAAGCGCCGCGCGGTCTTTCGGCCGACCGGATCGTGACCGAGACGATGCACGAGCGGAAGAAGGTCATGCTGATGAACGCCGACGCGGTGGCGGTGCTGCCGGGAGGCGCAGGTTCGCTCGACGAGTTCTTCGAGGTCCTGACCTGGGCGCAGCTCGGCCTCCACGCCAAGCCGATCCTCCTTATCGACGTCAACGGCTTCTGGCGGCCGCTGACGGCTCTTCTGGACCACATCGTGGCCCAGGGCTTCGCCGCGCCCTCGCTCCTGCGCCTCGTTCAGACTGTGCCGACAGTTCCCGCCGCCGTCGAGGCCCTCCGCTCGGCCCGGTCGCGCGCGAGCGCCACTCCCGAATAGACCGCAAGCGCCACCCAGATCATCGGGAAGGCCACGGCGTGCCAGAAGGTGAAGGGCTCGGCGAAGACAAGGACCGCGATCAGGAATTGCATCGTGGGGTTCATGTACTGCACGACGCCGAGCGTCGACAGCCGCACCCGCTGCGCCGCATAGGAAAACAGGATCATCGGCGTCGCGGTCATCGGACCGCTGAGGAGGAGAAGGACGAAGGTCCATCCATCCGCGATCTCGCCGCCCCCGCGCCAGACCAGCCAGCCCAGGACGACGGGCAGCACCATGACGACCTCCGCCGTCACCGACACCATCGGGCCCACCGTCAGCCGCTTCTTCACCACGCCGTAGACGGCGAACGAGACGGCCAGAAGCAGGCTGATCCACGGCGCCACGCCCAATCCCCAGGTCAATAGCGCCACGGCAAGGGCCGCGACCCCGACAGCCGCCCATTGCAGCGCGAGGAGCCGCTCGCGAAAGATCAGCCAGCCGAACAGCACCGAGACGAGCGGCGAGATATAATAGCCGAGGCTCGACTGCGAGACGTGGCCCGTCTGGACCGCGAAGATGTAGAAGAACCAGTTGCACGAGATGAACAGCGCCGCGACCGCGATCCAGCCCACTTGGGTTCGGTCGGTGATCGCAGCACCAAGGGCGGGCAGACGGCCCCGCCGCCACAGTACGACGGCGAAGAACACGAAGGACCACAGGATGCGATGCGACAGCACGTCCATCGTCGGGACGTGCAGCAACAAGCGGTAGAACAGCGGCGCAAAGCCCCAGATCGTGCAGGCTGCGACCAATGCCACAAGGCCGCTTCGGACCTCGGCCGGGTCGCTCTGTTGCATTGGGACTCCGGGCATTTCGGACGGGAAACGGCCCGTTCCCGGTCAGGAACGGGCCGCGCCAGTCGTGGAAGCCTCAGGCGGCGGCGTCAAGTTCCGCCTTCACCAGCTTCTCGATCTCGTCGATGGGGTGGTTGGTCAGCGTCTTGTCGATCTCGGCCACAACCTTGTCCGAGACCTCCTTGTGCATCTTGGCGCGCATCTCGCCCAATGTACGGGGCGGCGCGACCAGCACGAGCTTCGAGAACTCGCCCTTGTGCGCGCTCTTGTACAGCATCTCGACCAAGTCGTCCGCGAAACGCTCCTTCTCGAGACGGTGGAAATCGGTCTCGTCGAACGCGGACCGCTGGTTCGGCCCTCCATCGTTGAAGCGGCCGGGACGGTCCGTGCCTTGCTCGCGGTCCGGCGGATTGTCCTGATGTTTCTCGCGGCGGACCTCGAGATAGGGATCTTCGGAATCGGTGTTGTTTACGAGGAACAGCGCCTTCTCGCCGTCGGCGACCAGCACCCAGGTGCCGTGCTCAAGACCGCTCATCGTTTTCTCCCGTTCCATGAAGCCCGCCGAGGTCGCCTTCGCCCTCTTCGTCCGACTTGTGGACCCTCGTGCGGACATCTCCTTCCTTGGGCTGCCGCAACTCGTCGCGGGTGCCGACCTTGCGTTCAAGGTTGCCCTGTCCGCGGCCCTGCTGCGACGGAGTGTCGATATCTTCGACGAATTCGTCCGTTTCGCTCTTGCCGTCCTTGGACCGTATTCTCTCTGCCATATGGTTTCTCCTTCGTTGTTGAGGGAGGAACCCGCACGACACCGCCACAGTTCCGAAATCCGCTCACCTGTGTCGCAGTTTATTGAAGTCGGCCGTCCGAGAACATACTGTGAACATATGGCCAAGCGCACCCTCGAGGAAAAGCTCGCGATCCTGTCCGACGCGGCGAAATACGACGCCTCCTGCGCCTCGTCTGGGGGCGCGAAACGGGACAGCCGCGACGGCAAGGGCCTGGGGTCGGTCACCGGATCGGGCATCTGCCACGCCTATGCGCCGGACGGTCGCTGCATCAGCCTTCTCAAGATACTGATGACCAACTTCTGCATCTACGACTGCGCCTACTGCGTAAACCGCGTCTCGTCGAACGTCGAGCGGGCACGTTTTTCGCCCGAGGAGGTCGTCCATCTCACGCTCGAATTCTACCGCCGCAACTACATCGAAGGCCTGTTCCTGTCCTCCGGCATCGTCAAGTCTCCGGACGACACGATGGCCGACATGGTCCGCATCGCGAAGACCCTGCGGCAGGAGCACAGTTTCTGCGGCTACATCCACCTCAAGACCATTCCCGACGCCGACCCGAAACTGGTCGAGGAGGCGGGCCTCTGGGCCGACCGCCTGTCGATCAACGTCGAGCTTCCGACCGACACCGCCGTCCGCACCTTCGCGCCCGAGAAGAAGCCCGAGCAGATCAGAAAGGCGATGGCCGACGTGCGCGTGCTGAAGGAAAGCCGCGACGACGAAAGCTTCACCGGCAAGCGCCCGCCGAAGTTCGCCCCAGCGGGCCAGTCCACCCAGATGATCGTCGGCGCGGACGGCGCGACCGATGCCACCATCCTCGGATCGGCTACGCGCCTATACGCCGCCTACAAGCTGAAGCGGGTCTATTACTCGGCCTTCTCGCCCATTCCCGATGCCTCCTCCGCCCTGCCCCTCATCAAGCCGCCCCTGATGCGCGAGCATCGGCTCTATCAGGCCGACTGGCTGCTGAGGTTCTACGACTTCGGCCTCGACGAACTCACCGCCTCCACCACTGGCGGCAACCTCGACCTCGACGTCGACCCCAAGCTGGCCTGGGCGATCCAGAACCGACACCGCTTTCCCGTCGAGGTCAACCGCGCCGACCGCGAGACGCTTCTTCGCGTGCCGGGCTTCGGCACCAAGACCGTGAAGCGCATCCTCGCCACCCGCCGTCACCGCTCGGTCCGGTACGAAGACCTGACCCGAATGGGGGCGAACCTGCGCCACGCGAAACCCTTCATCTCGCTACTCGACTGGACGCCGCGCGGACTTCTCGACCTCTCCGACCTCCGCGCGCGCTTCGCGCCGCCGCCCGAACAGTTGAGCCTGATCTGATGCACGTCACCCTGCCCGAGATCGGAACCTTCGAGGCCTGGCGGGACGAGGCGCGCCGCCTTCTGGTCGCAGGCGTCCCGCCCGAGGACATCACATGGTCGCGCGGCGCACCCGATGCCGACCTCTTCGCCGCAGCCTCCCCGCTGCCGGAACCGACGGCCCCTGCCCCCACTGTCCCGAAAGCCTTCGTCGCGCTGGCCCGCGACGCCGTCTGGCACTCCGACACCGAACGCTTTGCCCGGCTCTACGGGCTTCTCCAAGCCGTCATCCGCGACCGGCGCGTGCTCGACGACCGGGGCGACCCCCGCGTCGACCGGCTGGAGAAGATGGCCAAGGAGGTGCGCCGCGACAAGCACAAGATGACCGCCTTCGTCCGCTTCCGCGAGATCGGCGACCCCGAGGCCTCGCGCCGCCGCTTCGCCGCCTGGTTCGAGCCGTCGCATTTCATCGCCGAGCCGACCGCGTCCTTCTTCGCGAAACGCTTCGGCGACATGGACTGGACGATCTTCACCCCTCAGTTGACCGTCCACTTCGAGGCGGGCGAGATCGCCTTCGCTCCCGGCGTGGACAAGCCGCCCCTGCCCGCCGACGCGACCGAGGACCTCTGGCGCACCTATTTCCGGAACATCTTCAATCCGGCGCGATTGATGGTGAAGGCGATGCAGTCCGAGATGCCGAAGAAGTACTGGAAGAACCTTCCCGAGGCCGAGCTGATCCCGGAACTGGTCTCGACCGCGCGAGCGCGAGCTCGCGAAATGGCTGAGGCGCTGCCTACATTGCCCCCGGTCCGCGCGGGGCGCATCACGGAGCGACTGATGGCCGAAGTGCCCGAGACCCGCGACGACTACGAGACCGCCCTCGACGGCTGCCGCCGCTGCCCGCTCTGGCAGGACGCGACACAAGCCGTCCCCGGCGAAGGACCGCGCGATGCCGCCCTGATGATCGTGGGCGAACAGCCGGGCGACCGCGAGGACCTGACCGGCAAGCCCTTCGTCGGCCCGGCCGGGCAGCTCCTCGACCGCGTCGCCGGGGAGGCGGGCATCGACCGCAAGGCCGCCTTCGTCACCAATGCTGTCAAGCACTTCAAGTTCACGCCGCGCGGCAAGCGCCGCCTGCACCAGAACCCGAACGCGCATGAGATCCAGCAATGCAAGTGGTGGCTCGACATCGAGCGCGAGCTGGTGAAGCCGAAGCTGATCGTCGCCATGGGCGGCACCGCGCTCGAAAGCCTGACCGGCAGCCGAAAGGGCATCCTCAAGCGCCGCGGGAAGATCGAGCAGGCCGAGGACGGCACGCCGATCCTCGTCACCGTCCACCCGAGCTATATCCTGCGCATCCCCGACCATCTGCGGGAGGCCGAGACCGCACGCTTCCGCGCTGACCTCGAACGTGCCCGCGCCTTCCTCGAACAGAAGGCCGCCTGATCTTCTTCTTGGCGCAAGTACTCCGGGGGCTCCGGGGGCAGCGCCCCCGGCGGGTCGGCGCCGCAGGCGTCGACACGAAAAGGCCCGCCGCATGGACGGGCCTTCGCAACGGGATCCGGACGCCGCTCACATGCGCGAGGCGACATTCTCCCAGTTGACCAGCTTGCCGAGGAAGTTCTCGAGGTAAGCCGGGCGTTTGTTGCGGAAATCGATGTAGTAGCTGTGCTCCCACACGTCGCAGCCCAGAAGGGCCGTCTGCCCGAAGCACACCGGGTTCACGCCGTTCTCGGTTTTCGTGACCTTCAGCCCGCCGTCGCTGTCCTTGACGAGCCAGGCCCAGCCCGAGCCGAATTGCCCCGCACCCGCTTCCGAAAACTTCTTCTTGAAGTCGTCGACCGAGCCGAAGCTGTCCTTCAGCGCGCTTTCGACCTCGGAGGGCATCTTGCTCTCGTCCGGGGTCATCATCTCCCAGAACTGGTTGTGGTTCCAGAGCTGGCTGATGTTGTTGAAGATGCCCGACTGGGCCACGGCGCCCTTGTCGTAGGTGCCCTTGATGATCTCTTCGAGCGACTTGTTCTCCCACTCGGTGCCCGCGATCAGCTTGTTGCCGTTGTCGACGTAGGCCTTGTGGTGAATGTCGTGGTGATACTCGAGCGTCTCCTTCGACATGCCCTTCGAAGCGAGGGCGTCGTGGGAATACGGAAGGTCGGGAAGGTCGAAAGCCATTTGGGGCCCCTCTCTGTTGCAGTTGTTTGCGCCTTACCTGTGGCGGTTCAGACCTCGGGTCAAGGGCTCACACCTCGGCGGCTTCTCCGGCGACCTTCCTGACATGAGGAAAGTCTCCGGTGGCGATATAGGCCTCTTCCTCGGGGGTCGACAGCCGCCCGAGGACGGCGTTGCGGTGCGGATGCCGTCCGAAACGCTCGATGATGCCGGTGACCCGCGCGGTCTGGCTGCGGAACCTTTCTGCCATCTCCAGCAGAGGCTCCTTCAGACGCGAGGCGACGCGGTCGGTCAAGATCCCAAGCATCCGCATCCGTTCGAGGTGATCCGGCCCCTCGCAATGGCTGATCGAGATGACGAAGAAGGTCTGCTCCCAGGGCGCCAGCCCGTCGAACGCGCCGTTCGCCACGCCCTCGAGCGCCAGCCGGCATGCCTTGATGTCCTGAGCGAAAGCCCCCGGCGTGTCGCGCCAGAGCGAGCGCGGGAACTGATCGAGGGCGATCAGAAGCGCCAGCCGGCCGCGCGGCGTCTCGGCCCAGTGATCCAGTTGTCCCCGCGCCGCGGCTTCGGTCAGCCCCGCGAAGCGCTCGCAGATCACGGCGTCCATCCCGCCTTGCATCCGCTCGTCCCAGAAGCGCGCGTGCGCCTCTCGGTCAAGCCAGTGTCCATTATCCGGGAACCAGAGGTCCAGCACCTCCTCGGCTCGGTGGTCCGTCATTGCGCCGCCCCCCATGCTGCAAAGGTGAGCTTACGTCACCAGTGGTCTGCAGGACAAAGGAAAACTCAAAAGTGCCCGACGTCGCTTCCCGGCGCTGCGGCATTCGACAGAAGCGCGAAGGCGTAGTCGGCGACCGATCGGAAGCAGATCAGCATCGCCTCGCCCTCGGCCGGAAACCAGAAGGCGGCGGCCACCTGCCCCAGCCTCGTGCGGCGGACCCGCCCGACCGGAAATGCCGAAGCGCGCAGATCGGCGGGCGAGAGCTTCGCCAGCACCTCGCGCACAAGCGCATCCCGGCCCGTGAGCCGAATGACGATCCGGGCCTGCGAAACGTCGGCCACCAGCGCGTGGCTTCCGTCAAGCGCGCGAGCGAGCGCCGAGGCCTTCTGCGCCGCTTCGTCGGCCGCGCAAAGGATCAGCGCCTCGTCCGGCGACATCCAGAGCGTGCCGCCATCGTCCGACCAGGTCAGCCCGCCCGCCTCGGGCAGATCCGACCCTGCCGCGGCCAGTGCGGCGCGCACGGTTTCGTCCGCCAGATCGGCCCGCACCGTCACCATCCCGACGGGACCCGCGTCCTCCACCGTCACCATTCCGGTGAAGCTTCGTCCCCGCAGCGCCGTCACAGCGTCAGACATCCTGCTTCACTCCCTCGGGGTCGTAGAACACCGGGCTCACGATCCTGGCCTTGACCACGCCGCCGTCGATCTTCGCGAAATCCAGCACCTCTCCCATACGATCCGGCCCCCGCTCGACAAGGCCCATGGCGATGCCCCGCTTCAGCGTCGGCGAATGATAGGTCGAGGTTACGCGTCCCTGCGTCCGCCGCTGGCCATTCTCGTTCACGCCCTCGTCGACCGCATAGGCGCCCTCCGGCAGCACCGAGCCGTCGAGCGTGTGAAGCCCGACCAGCTTCCAACGCAACGGGTCCGTCATGTGGTCGCGTTCCTGCGCGCGCTTGCCCAGGAAGTCGTCCTTCTTCTTCGAGATCGCCCAATCAAGCCCAAGGTCCTGGGGGATCACCGTGCCGTCGGTCTCGTCACCGATCATGATGAAGCCCTTCTCGGCGCGCAGGACGTGCAGCGCCTCGGTGCCATAGGGTGTGATGCCGAAGGGGTCGCCCGCCTCCAGCAGCCGGTCCCAGAGCGCCGGCGCCTGTCCGGCCGGGACTTGGACCTCGTAGGACAACTCGCCCGAAAAGCTGATGCGGAACACCTTGACCGGGATGCCGCCAAGCGTCCCCGCCTTCCACTGCATGAACGGCAAGGCAGCCTTCGAGAGGTCCATGTCGCCGCCCACGGCCTCGAGCACGTCGCGCGCGCGCGGACCGACGACAGCGATCTGGCCGTATTGCTCGGTGACGTTCACGACCCAGACCTTCCAGTCCCACCACTCGGTCTGAAGCCATTCCTCCATGTGACCGTGGATGCGATCCGCGCCGCCCGTTGTCGTATGGCAAAGCCAGGTGTCGGCATCGAGCCGCGCCACCACGCCGTCGTCGATCAGGAAACCGTTCTCGCCGCACATCAGGCCATAGCGGCATTTCCCCGGCGCCAGCGTCGACATCATGTTGGTGTAAACCATGTCGAGGAAACGGCCCGCGTCCGGCCCTTTCACGAGGATCTTGCCAAGCGTCGAGGCATCGAGAAGGCCCGCCGATTGCCGTGCCGCCGTCACCTCGCGGGACACCGCGTCGTGGACGGACTCCCCGCCCTGCGGATAGGCATAGGGCCTGCGCCAGTGACCGACCGGTTCCCAATGCGCGCCGTTCTTCTCGTGCCAGTCGTGCATCGGCGTCCTGCGGATGGGCTGGAACAACTCGCCCCGCGCCTCGCCCGCGATGGCGCCCATGGTGATCGGCGTCCACGGGGGGCGGAACGTCGTCGTTCCGACCGAGGGAATGGGAACGCCAAGAGCGTGAGAAAGCACGGCCAGGCCGTTGATGTTGCTCAGCTTCCCCTGATCGGTCGCCATGCCGAGCGTGGTATAGCGCTTGGCGTGCTCGACGCTTTCGAAGCCCTCTCGCGCGGCAAGTTCGACGTCCGTGACCTTGACGTCGTTCTGGAAGTCGAGCCAGGCCTTCGCGCGCCGCTTGTAGGGAGCGTTCTCCGGCATGATCCACACCGGCACCATCATCTGGCGCACTTCCTCCTCGGCCTCGGGCGCGCGCCCCGTGGCGCGTCGGCCCGTCGCCTCGGCGGCGGCCTGCCCGGCGGCGAAGGCGTCGCGCAGGACAACCTGCGTCGTCACCGCCCCGTTCGCAGTGCCCGCGGCGCGGACGAAGACCTCGCCGTCGGCACCCCTCGGCGCCGCGTCGGGGTCGGGTCGGAACATGCATTCGTCGTCGTTCCACGCAAGCTTGCCGCCCGCGTGGCTCCACAGGTGGACGGCGGGCGACCAGCCGCCCGACATGGCGACGCAGTCCGCCGCGAAGTCCTCAGTCACCGTGCCATCGCCGGCCTGCTCGCAGGCATAGACTGTCTCGACGCGGCCCTTGCCCTCGACCATCGAGACGCCACGGCCGGTAAGAACCCTCAGCCCCGCGCGCCGCGCCTCCTCCGAGAGCGGACCCCGTGCGTCGGTTCTGGCATCGAGGATCGCGGGCACCTCGAGCCCCGCCGCCTTCAGCGCCAGGGCGGTCCGGTAGCCATCGTCGTTGTTCGTCACGACCACGGTCCGGCGTCCGGGGACAACGGCGTGGTTCACGACATAGTCCCGAACGGCGCTCGCCAGCATCACGCCCGGAAGATCGTTCCCGGCAAAGGCCAGCGGCCGTTCGATGGCGCCCGTTGCCACGACGATCTGCCGCGCCCGCACCTTCCACAGCCGGTGGCGCGGGATTGCCGTGTCGGGTGCGTGGTCCGTGAGACGTTCGTAGAGAAGCGCGTAGCCGTGGTCGTACACGCCCGCCCCCATGGTGCGCGTCCGCAGGCGCACGTTGGACATGGCGGAAAGGCGGTCGCGCATCTCGGCAATCCAGTCGGACGCCAGGGCGCCGTCGATCTCGCCGCCATCGACCGCAGCCCGTCCGCCCCAGTGCGCCGTCTCCTCGACCAGCATCACCTCGGCCCCGGCCGCCGCAGCGGCGAGCGTGGCCGTGAGGCCAGCAATTCCACCTCCGATCACAAGGACATCTAGGGCAATGTTGAAGTGCTCGTAACGGTCCGCGTCGCGCTTGCGCGGAGGTTGCCCCAGACCGGCCGATTGCCGGATCACCGGCTCGTAGACATGCTTCCAGAAGCCGCGCGGCCACATGAACATCTTGTAGTAGAACCCGGCCGGCAGGAACCGCGAGAGTCGCGCGTTGATGGCGCCCAGGTCGAACTCGAGGCTCGGCCAGTGGTTCTGGCTCTTCGCCTCCAGCCCGTCGAACAGCTCGGTCGTGGTCGCGCGCGCGTTCGGCTCGAAGGTCTTGCCCTCCCCGAGACCCATCAGCGCATTGGGCTCTTCGGGGCCATAGGCGACGACACCGCGCGGGCGATGATATTTGAACGACCGTCCCATCATCAGCTGGCCGTTCGCCAGAAGGGCCGAGGCGAGGGTGTCTCCGCGGAGACCCTTGAACGTCTTGCCGTTGAACGTGAAGCTCACAGGCACGTCGCGGTCGATCAGCCGACCGCCGGAGGGCAGTCTGTGGCTCACGCGAAGTCCCTCCAGGTCCAGCCGGGGTGCCTGGCCGTGATGCGGTCGCGAACCTCCTGCGGCGGCTCGGTGCTTTGCGCCTCGTAGGTCCCGAAGACCTCCATCGTGACCGTGTGCCGCGCGGCCAGGAACCACTTGCCGCAGCCATAGGCATGTCGCCAGCGCTCGAAATGGACACCCTTCGGGTTCTCGCGGTGGAACATGTAACCCTCGAACTCCGCATCCGAGGCACCGGGTCCGAAGCGCTTTAGGTGCGCTTCGCCACCCGCCGCAAGCTCGGTCTCGTCGCAGGGGATACCGCAATAGGGGCAGGTCAGGGTCAGCATGGCCTCTCCGTCTGAAACCTGATCGGGACGGATGGTCCACGCATGGAAAGGGCGGCGTCCGGAAGGACGCCGCCCAGTATGGGGCGCGAGCCCCGTGTCAGATCGCCCGGCTTAGTTGGCCGGAGCGGGAACGACCTCTGCGTCGTCAGCCGGAGCAGTCGTCTCGGCAGCGGGAGCGTCGGCGGCAGGAGCCTCGGCAGCAGGAGCGTCGACCGCGGGAGCGGTCGCTTCCGGAGCGGTTGCATCGGGAGCGGGGACGATCGCATCGGGGGCAGGCTCGATCGCGTCGTCAGCCGGAGCGATCGCATCCGGTGCCGGCGTAATCTCATCGCCTGCGGGCAGCGTGGCGTCGTCGACCGGGACGGCCGTATCGACGGTCGAGCCTTCAATGACCTCGTCATCCGCCGCGCCGCCGAAAAGGAACAACGCGCCCACGATGACGAGCAGCGCGATGATCGCGCCGACGATGAGACCCGACGAGCTGGAACGCTCGGTCTTGGTGTGGGACGTGCGTACCTCGCCGCGCGGCGGGGTCGTTGTGTTGTCGGTGCGGGTATAGGTGTCGGCCATGGTCGGCCCTCCTGTGTTTCTGTGAAGCAGTCTGACCTCACAACATGGAGAAACCGGTCCTGGTTCCGCTGCCGTCCCGCCGATGCGCGGAGGTCCGCGCATGCCTTGTATACAAGGCGCCGCGCCATCAGTGCGCCACTCCCGCCGCGACGCTCTCGTCGACGAACCGACCCTCTCGGAACCGTTCCAGCCCGAAAGCCGCACAAAGCGGGCTTTCACCCTTCGCCATCAGCTCCGCAAAGCCCCAGCCCGACCCCGGGATCGCCTTGAACCCGCCCGTGCCCCAGCCGCAGTTGATGAATATGCCTTCGACAGGCGTCTTCGACAGGATGGGCGAGCGGTCGCCCGTCATGTCCACGATCCCGCCCCATTGCCGCAGCATCTTCAGGCGCGAGATCATCGGGAAAGTCTCGATCAGCGCGCGGACGGTTTCTTCGATGTGATGGAAAGAGCCGCGTTGCGTGTAGTTGTTGTAGCCGTCGGCGCCGCCGCCGATCACCATCTCGCCCTTGTCGGACTGGCTCATGTAGCCGTGAACGGTGTTCGCCATGACGACCACGTCCATGCAGGGCTTGATCGGCTCGGACACGAGCGCCTGGAGCGCCACGCTCTCGATCGGCAGCCGGAACCCCGCCATTGCGGCCAGGTGCCCCGAATGCCCCGCGACCACGATCCCCAGCTTGCCGCAGCCGATGTCACCCCGCGTCGTCGTCACCCCGGTGACGCGACCGCCCTCTGTCGTGACCCCGGTCACCTCGCAGCGCTGGAGAATGTCCATTCCCATCTCGGAACACTTCCGCGCATAGCCCCAGGCAACCGCATCGTGCCGCGCCGTGCCGCCTCTCGGCTGCCAGAGCGCGCCGAGGACCGGGTAGCGCGGTCCACGCGTCTCGATGATCGGGCAAAGCTCCTTCACGCGCTCAGGTGTGATGAATTCGGTCTCGACGCCCTGCAGCGCATTGGCCTGCGCGGTGCGGCGATAGCCCCTGACCTCGTGCTCGGTCTGCGCCAGCATCATCACGCCGCGCGGGCTGAACATGACGTTGTAGTTCAGGTCCTGGCTCAGGTTCTCGTAGAGCGCGCGCGATTTCTCATAGATCGCGGCCGACGGGTCCTGGAGGTAGTTCGACCGTATGATCGTCGTGTTCCGCCCGGTGTTGCCACCGCCGAGCCAGCCTTTCTCGATCACGGCCACGTTGCGGATGCCGTGGTTCTTGCCGAGGTAATAGGCCGTGGCCAGCCCGTGCCCGCCCGCGCCGACGATCACGACGTCGTAACGCCGCTTCGGCTCGGGGCTGCGCCAGGCGCGCTGCCAGCCGGTGTGGTTCCGGAAGGCTTCGCGCGCGACGGCGAAGACGGAATAGCGGCTCATGGCTTCCCCATTCGACCGGGTTCGGACGATCCCCCGACTCTTCGTCGCAGGATTGACCAAGCGGCGTCCGCCGACAAGCGGAAGGACGACACCCCGTTTCGGCATGGCCCGGCAGGGGCCCTGCGGCGCTTCGACCCTTTCCGTCCGCGCGCGGTGCGATTAAGTCGGGAACCATGTTCTGGATCGTCGCAGGTCTGATCGTCGCGGCCGTCGCCGCAAGCCTCCTCGCGTCGCTGCGAGTGCGGGGCGCGGGGCTGTCGGGCGGGGCGTCCGACCTTGCCGTCTATCGCGACCAGCTCACCGAAATCGAGCGCGACCTGTCTCGTGGCGTCCTGCGTCCCGCCGAGGCCGAGGCCGCGCGGACCGAAGTGTCGCGCCGATTGCTGGACGCCGACGCCCGCGCGACGGCGGCGTCGGCCGCAAAGGACGGCGCGCGCCTGCCCGCCGCCCTTTTGATGATCGCAGTCCTTCTTCTGGGTGCGGGCGGGCTTTACGCCCTGATCGGCGCGCCGGGTACGCGCGACCTGCCGATGGAGGCGAGGCTCGCCGCCATTCAGGAAGCCGCCGCCGCGCGTCCGGGCCAGGCCGAGGCCGAGGCGCTGGCGGCCCCCACCCTGCCCGCGGCGCCGGAACCCGATGCGAATTTCCTCGATCTGATGGAGAAACTTCGCGCGGCATTGGAAACCAGGCCCAATGACGCGCAGGGCCTCGCCCTTCTCGCCCAGAACGAAGCGCGCCTCGGCAACTTCACCGCAGCGCGAGAGGCCCAGGAAAAGCTCATCGCCGCAAAGGGCGAGGATGCGACCGCCGACGACCTCTCGATGCTCGTGGACATGATGGTCTTCGCCGCCGGCGGCTATGTCTCGCCCGAGGCCGAGGCGCGCCTGCGACGCCTGACCGACCTCGATCCCGAGAACGGAGCGGGGCAGTATTACGCCGGGCTGATGCTGGCACAGAACGGACGGCCCGACCGCGCCTTCCCGATCTGGCGCCGCCTGCTCGAGACGGGGGCGCCCGATGCGCCCTGGGTGCCGGTCATCCGCGCCGAGATCGAAGGCCTCGCCGCCGCCGCCGGGGTCGACTATGCCGTGCCGGCCGAGCGGGGGCCGACCAGTGCCGATGTCGAAGCCGCCGCCGACATGACGGACGAGGACCGCCAAGCCATGATCGGGGGCATGGTCGAAGGACTGGCCGAGCGCCTTGCCACGCAGGGCGGCCCGCCTGAGGACTGGGCGCGGCTGATCGGCGCCCTCGCCGTCCTGGGCGAGAGCGAGCGGGCCAGCGCGATTGCGGTCGAGGCAAGGAACGCTTTTGCCGGAAACGACGAGGCGTTGGCGATCATCGCCGCCGCCGCCTCACGCGCCGGGGTGGCGGAATGATCGCCGCAAATATGGACGACTTTCGGGCCGCCCTGCCCGTCCACGGCCCTCTCGCGGGCCTCGACCTTGGCACCAAGACCATCGGCGTGGCGGTCTCGGACGGCTTCCGCAGCGTCGCGACGCCCCTGCGCACGGTGACGCGGACGAAATTCGGGCAGGACGCCGCCGCCCTCCTCGCCATCTGCGACGAGCGCATCATCGCCGGGCTTGTCCTGGGACTGCCTTTGAACATGGACGGAACCGAGGGGCCGCGCTGTCAGTCGACGCGCGCTTTCGCACGGAACCTCGAACGGCTGACCGCCCTGCCGATCGCCTTCTGGGACGAGCGTCTGTCGACCGTCGCGGCCGAGCGCGCGCTTCTCGAAGCCGATACCTCGCGCCGCCGCAGGGCCGAGGTCATCGACCACGTCGCGGCGTCCTACATCCTTCAAGGGGCGCTCGACCGCCTAAAGCACATGGGGGCCGCATGATCGAGACGCCTTGCGTGAACATCTGCGTCATTCACGCCGAGACCGGGCTTTGCCTCGGATGCCGCCGCTCGGGCGACGAGATCGCGGCCTGGAGTTCCATGAGCGACGAGTGGCGCCGCAACGTGATGGAGGAGTTGCCGTCACGCTCGGCGCATCCCGGCCGCCGCGGCGGCCGGTCGGGCCGGATGTCGCGCGCCGGACGCGGTCGCGAGGACTGAGGGCGCGGACCGGGGCTCTGCCCGCGTCAGGTCTCGCGTCGCTCGGTCAGCCGCACCACGGGCGCAGGTTCGGCGTCGCTTTCCTCGAAGTCGAAGTTGTCGAGCCGCGCCGCCCGCTTTCCCGCCCGCTCGGCCGCGACGGTGATCCCCTCGACGTCGCGGCGGGCCTGGTCGAAATGCGTCTCGAGCTTGCCCGCGCGTTCCAGCACGATCTCGACGTCGCGGTGAAGCTGCGCCAGGGCCTTGCGGATCTCGCCCGCCTGCTCGCGCATCCGGGCGTCCTTCAGGATCGCCCGCATGGTGTGGAGGGTCGCCATGCAGGTCGTGGGCGACACGATCCAGACGCGCGCGGCAAAGCCCTCGCGCACCACCTCGGGGAGGCGCGCATGCAGTTCTGCATAGATCGCCTCGGAGGGCAGGAACATCAGCGCCCCATCCGCCGTCTCGCCCTCGAGGATATAGCGGTCCGAAATCGCCTTGATGTGGACGCGCACCGCCTGTTTCAGCCCGCCGAGCGCGCGCTTGCGCTCCTCGTCCGTTCCTGCGGCGACGAGCGCCTCGTAGGCCTCGAGCGGAAACTTCGCGTCGACCACGATCGGTCCCGGCGGGTTCGGCAGGTGGATCAGGCAGTCCGCCCGCTTCCCGTTCGAGAGCGTCGCCTGCCAGGTATAGCTGTCGGTGGGCAATGCCTTCGACACGATGTCGCGGAGCTGGATCTCGCCGAAGGCGCCGCGGGTCTGCTTGTTCGACAGGATGTCCTGAAGCGACAGCACGTCGCCCGACAGCTTCTCGATGTTGGCCTGAGCCTTGTCGATGGTCTCGAGCCGCTGTTGAAGGTCGCCGAGCGACCGCGCCGTGCGCGTGGCCGAGCCTTGCAGGTTCTCGGTCATCTTCGAGGAGACCTCGGCCAGCCGCTGCTCCATCAGCCGCAGCATGTTCGCCTGGCTCGCCGCCTGCGCCTCGGAGACGTGGGTCAGGCCGCCGGACAGCCGGTTCTGCCCGTCCGACAGGGCCTCGACGCGCTGACCGAGCAGGCTGAGGTGGCCCGCGAGCGGCGCGATCATCTCGGCCGACCGCCCGGCGCGACGCACCGACATGACAAGGAGGATCAGGACCAGGAACACAAGCGCCCCCGCCGCCAGTGCAGCCTGCACGGTCGGGTCGTTGAGGTCGAGGGTTGTCTCGCCGAACCGGATCATCGCCGTCCGAACAGCCTTTCGATGTCGTGGAGCTTCAACTCCACATAGGTCGGCCGGCCGTGGTTGCACTGGCCGGACAGGGGCGTCGCTTCCATTTCGCGCAGGAGCGCGTTCATTTCCTCGACGCGCATCCGCCGCCCGGTTCGGACCGAGCCATGGCAGGCCACCCGGCTGAGGACGGCGTCGATGCGGGCCTTGAGCGCGGTCGACTGACCCAGATCCTGAAGCTCGTCGGCGATGTCGCGGACAAGGGCTGCCGCATCGCAGGCGCCGAGGATTGCGGGCGTCTCGCGCACCACGACGGCGCCGGGGCCGAAGGGCTCGACGATCAGGCCGAGTTTCGCCAGATCCTCCGCATGGGCGAGAAGTGCCCCCGCCGCCGCGCCGAGATCGACGATCTCGGGCACCAGAAGCGCCTGGCTGGCGACACCCGTGCCCTCCATCTGCGCCTTCAGGCGCTCGTAGACCAGGCGTTCATGCGCGGCATGGGCATCGACGAGGATCAGGCCGTCGCGGGTCTGCGCGAGGATGAAGTTCTCGTGGACCTGCGCCCGCGCCGCACCGAGCGGCTGGTCGAGGGGCGCGTCGTCCCCCGACGTCTCGGCGCGCGCCGACGCGGGAGCGAAGGGCACCGGAGCCTCGGCCATGTGCGTGCGCGGCAAGGGTGCAGGTCGCGAGGCGAAGTCCATCTGGTAGACGCGCGGACCTGCGTCGGACGGCGCGCGGAACGCGTCGAGCGTCGCCTCGGCCACGGTCGAGGACGCCCGGTGACCCGCTCCGGCAAGTGCGCGGCGCAGGCCCGAGACCACGAGGCCGCGGGCCGTGGCCGGGTCGCGGAACCGAACCTCGGACTTCGCAGGATGGACGTTCACGTCGACCATCGCGGGCTCGCAGTCGACGAAAAGCACGGCGGCCGGATGGCGGTCGCGGGACAGCACGTCCATGTATCCCGCCCGAAGCGCGCCGGTCAGAAGCTTGTCGCGCACCGGGCGGCCGTTGACGAAAAGATACTGGTGCACCGCCGACCCCCGCGACCATGTCGGCAGAGCGGCGAGGCCGGTCAGGTGCAGGCCCTCGCGCTCGGCGTCGACCGCGATGGCGTTCGCGGCGAAATCTGGGCCGAGGATCGCCGCCAGCCGCGCCGTCAGCGCATCGCGCGGATCGCCGGTTTCGGCCGCGACCGCGAAGACCTCACGCGGGGCGTCGGTGGCGTCGGAGAGGGAGAACCGGGCGTATGGCTCGGCCATGGCGAGGCGGCGCACGACATCGGTCACCGCCTGCATCTCGCCGCGTTCGGTGCGCAGGAACTTCAGGCGCGCGGGCGTGGCGTAGAAGAGATCGCGCAACTCGACCACCGTGCCGGGCCGCCCTGCGACGGGTCGAACCGGACCGGGCGCGCCGCCCTGCGCCTCGATCCGCGCGGCGTCGCAGCCCTCGGGGCGCGAGGTCACGCTGAGACGCCCCACGGCGGCAAGCGAGGCCAGCGCCTCGCCGCGGAAACCGAAGGTGTGGATGTTCAGAAGGTCGGACCCGTCGATCTTCGACGTCGCGTGGCGCGACAGGGCGAGCGGCAGATCCTCGGCCGCGATGCCCGAGCCGTCGTCGGCGACGCGGATCATCCGCCGCCCGCCGTCGGCGACCGTCACGTCGATCCGTCGCGCGCCCGCGTCGAGCGCGTTCTCGATCAGCTCCTTGACGGCAGAAGCCGGGCGCTCCACGACCTCGCCCGCCGCGATGCGGTTGATCGCAGCGTCGTCGAGCGGGCGAATCCGACCGGGCTCGATGCGTATCTTGGGGTCGGCTACGTGCATGACACTAGGGATAGCATCGCTTGAGTCGAGCGTCCATCGCGGAACGGCGCGGCCGGGCGGCTTGGGACGGCCTTGCAAAGACCGCAGGAAGCGGCCTATATCCGGGCCGAATTTCGAGGTGCGGCAAGGACGAGGGAACGCCATGGCAGGCCACAGCAAGTGGGCGAACATCCAGCATCGCAAGGGGCGCCAGGACAAGGCGCGCTCGAAGCTGTTCTCGAAGCTCGCCAAGGAGATCACGGTTGCCGCCAAGATGGGCGATCCCGACCCCGAGAAGAACCCGCGCCTGCGCCTCGCCGTGAAGGAAGCGCGCACGAGTTCGGTTCCGAAGGACGTGATCGAGCGCGCGATTTCAAAGTCGCAGGCCGGTGATGGCGACGATTACGAGGAGATCCGCTACGAGGGCTATGGTCCCGGCGGCGTCGCGGTCATCGTCGAGGCGATGACCGACAACCGCAACCGCACCGCCTCGGTCGTGCGCTCGACCTTCGGCAAGCACGGCGGCAACCTGGGCGAGACGGGCTCGGTCAGCTTCATGTTCGAGAAGAAGGGCGAAATCCTCTATCCCACCACTGCCGGCGACGAAGACACCGTGATGATGGCGGCGATCGAGGCCGGCGCCGAAGACGTCGAAAGCTCCGACGAGGGCCACGCGATCTATACCGCCGACACCGATCTCGCCGACGTCTCGGCGGCGCTCGAGGCGACACTTGGCGAGGCGGAATCCACCAAGCTCGTCTGGCGGCCGACCACGACCACCGAACTCGACCTCGAAGGCGCGCAGAAGCTCTTCCGGCTGATCGAGGTGCTCGAGGACGACGACGACGTGCAGCGGGTGACGGCGAACTTCGAAGTCTCGGACGATGTGATGGCGCAGCTCGACTGACGCCATCGCCCGCATGGGCTGCGGAGTAGTTCCGCAGCCATATGCGCGTCAGGCGGCGTTCAGTTCGCGCGAGGCGCTGCGGCCTATGTTGAAGCGTCGCGTCGTCGCGGTGAGGGCATTCGCTTCTTTCGCCAGGGCCTGAGCCGCGGCCGTCGATTCCTCGGCCATCGCGGCGTTGTGCTGGGTCGCTTCGTCCAGTTGCGAAAGGGCGGCGTTGATCTCGGTCAGGCCGTTCGACTGCTCGCCCGTCGCCTGCGCGATCTGCCCCACGTTGTCCGAGATCTGGAGGACGGAAGCCGCGATGCTTTCAAGTGCGCCACCCGCCTGGCCGACGAGGGACACGCCGCGGCGGACGTGATCGCGCGAGGCATTGATGAGACCCGTGATCTCGTTCGACGCCTCGAGACAGCGCTGCGCAAGGGCCCGCACCTCGGAGGCGACGACCGCGAAGCCGCGACCGGCCTCGCCCGCGCGTGCGGCCTCGACGCCCGCATTGAGCGCCAGGAGGTTGGTCTGGAAGGCGATCTGGTCGATCACCCCGATGATCTTCGACACCTCCTGCGAGGAGGACTCGATGGCGGTCATGGCCGAGGCGGCCTCGCGGACGATGCCGCCGCTTTGCTCGGCGTTCTGGCGGGCGTGGCGCGCGATGCGGGCCGCGGCTTCCGCGCCCGACGCCGAGGATGTGACGGAAGCGGTCAGCTCTTGCAGCGCCGCCGCGGTCTCTTCCAGCGTTGCGGCCTGGCTTTCGGTGCGGCGGGACAGCTCGGTCACCGACGAGTGGATGCCGGCCGCTTCGCCGTCGATGAGCTGTGCGGTGTCGACCACCGCCCCGAAGGCGTCGGACAGGCGCTTCACCGCGGTGTTGAGGTCGACGCGAAGCTGATCGAACTCGCTTGAGAAGGCGTCGTCGATCCTCGCCGTAAGATCGCCCTCGGACACGCGGGTCAGGGTGACGCTGAGCGCGTTCACGACGTCGGCCAGGTGCTGTTGCCGCTCGGCGCGGTCGCGTTCTGCCGCGTCGATTTCCAGCTGCGCCTCGGTGACGTCGACGCCGATGACCAGAAAGCCCGTCGTCTTCCAGTCCTGGTTGGGGACCGGGTTGAAACTGCCGTCGAGAACGCGGTCGCCGGTTCCGCCGATGATCTTGAACTGACCCGTCGTGCCCTCGCCCTGCACCGCCTGAGCCCAGATATCCGTATCGGGACTGTCGATGCTTTCGACAAGACCGCGGCCGGACGTGCCGATGAGATCGTCCCGCGACCGGCCAAGCATGGCGCAGAAGCGATCGTTCACGGCGCTGACCGTGCCGTCGAGGTCAAGCTCGAGCCGCGCCTGCTGGCGATCGATGGCGCGCACCAGCACTTCGGACGCCATCTGGAAGGTCTGGTTCTTCAGGTCGAGAACGTAGCCGATCGCGTTGCCGTCGCGGTCGTGGACGAGGTCGACCAGAAGGCCGACATAGCTTTTGCCGACCGACAGCTTCTTGCGAAGTGCCAGATTGCGGAAATCGGACATCTTTTCCCGGACCTCGAGCGGCAGGAAGGACATCTGCGTCAGGTTCATGCCGCACAGGTGGTCGAGGGTGATCTCGCCCTCGATCTCGAAGTCGCTCGCGTTTTCGTTGACGAGGCGGGAAAAGGCGGCGTTTGCGCCGACGACGTTCAGATCGAGGTCGGTCAAGAGCATCGGCCCGCCCGTCGCCTCGAAGGCCGCGCTTTTGAAGGCGGCGTCGCGCGCGCTCGCCTCCGCCTCGGCGAGGTCGGCGCGGAAGGCATCGACCGACTGCGCGATGGCGCCGATCTCATCGCCGCGCCCTGTCGCGGGGACAGGTGTCCCGAAATCCTTTTCGGCGATCCGGCGGACCGCGGTTCCCAGCGCCACCAGCGGGCGCGACAGGTTCCGCGAGACAAAGAGCGACGCGACGCCCGCGACCGCCAGAAGGATGAGGCTTCGCAGAAGAAGGCTCATCCGCAAGGCTCCCAGGGGCGCGAAGATCTCCTCGGACGACTGGAGCGTGAGCATCACCCAGTTCGTGCCGTGATAGGACACCGGCGCGTGGTAGGCCATCGTCGCGCCCGGGCCCTCGCCGTAGGTCGTCGTGCCCGTGGCCCCCGCGATTGCCGCGTCGAGCGCCGGGTTGCGAACCTCGCGCTTGAGGATGTCGTTGGTTTCGGTCCGGACGGAATCGGACCGCAGAAGCCCGTCGGGCCCGACCAGGAAGGAATCGCCCGTCTCGCCCAGGCCCGCACCGTGTCCCGAGGCGGCGGCGCTGATCTCGCCCACGGGCATCTGGAAGGCCACGACACCAACCCTTGCGCCGGTTTCGTCCGACACCGGACGCGCGATGAAGGCGGCCGGCAGCCCGTTGCTGGGCCCGTAGACGGCGAAGTCAGAGAAGACGACGGTCGCTTCCTCGGCGTCGAGCACGGCGCGATAGACCTGTCCCAGCCCGGTGTCGCGCAAGTCGCCGTCCAGCACGTTCGAGGCGAAGTCACGCTCCTTGAAGACCGAGTAGAGGACGTTGCCCTCGAGGTCGAAGAGGAAGACGTCGTAATAGCCTGCCGCGGTCATCAGAGTTTCGAAGATCGGGTGAAAGCGGCGGTGCGCGACGTCGTACAGCCGGCCGCCGGGCGATTCGATGAGGAGGTATCTCTGATCGGCGGGATAGGTGTTGTCGTCGATATCCTTCTGCAACTCGTCGCGGGGCGCGTCGAGAGCATCGAAGCCGGTGTGAAAGGCCCGGATGGCGAGGGCGGTCTGAAGATCGCCGGCGGCATGTTCGAGGTCCTCGTCGATCTTCAGCAGCAGTTCCTCGATCCGGTCCGAGTGCAGCGCGCCGATGGCCGTCAGCCGCGCCGTCGCCTCTGCTTCCAGCACCGAGCGCATCGAAAGGTACGACTGCACGCCCGACACGCCGATGGTCATGGCGACGAGAAGCCCTATGAGCACGGGAAGTTTCGCGCCGATCCCGACGCGATCGAGAAACGAGAACATGAGGTGTCCAATCCGCTTGAGGCCCGGCTCTCATAGAAGCCAAACCTGAACGGAGCGCTAATCCCTCCTAGGGATCAGGCACCCTCTCGAAATCGGGCAGGCTGTCCAGCGCAGCCTTCAGGGCGTTGCCCCAGGCAAGCGAGATCTCGTTGAAGTAGGGATCGTCGACCCCGATGCGGCCCGTCGGACCCAGCTTCAGGCTATCCCTCGAATAGAGGTGATAGTCGAAGGGCGCGCCGACGCTCAGGTTCGCCTTCAGGGTGGAATCGAAGCTGACGATCAGAAGCTTCATCGCCTGCTCGAAGGACAGGGCGGGGTCATAGGCCCGGACGAGGATCGGGCGGCCGTATTTCGTCTCGCCGATCTGGAAGAACGGCGTGTCGCGTCCGGCCTCGATGAAATTGCCCTCGGGATAGATCAGGAAAAGGCGCGGCGGGCTTTCCCCGATCTGGCCGCCGAGGATCATCGTCGCCGAAAACTTCTGCGTCTCGGCGGTGAGCCCCCCCTGCCGGTAGCGCGCGACGACCTCGCGCAGAGTGTCGGCGACCATGTTGGCCGCCTGGAACATCGACGGTGCGGTCAGAAGCGTGGGCGTCCGGTCCTCGGGCGACTTCGAGCGCTCGTTGAGGAGGCTTACGACCGACTGGGTGGTGGCCAGGTTGCCCGACGACAGGAGCGTCAGGACCCTGTCGCCCGGCTCCTCCCAGAGCGTGATCTTCCGGAAGGTCGAGATGTTGTCGAGACCCGCATTCGTGCGCGTGTCCGACATGAACACGAGCCCGCGGTCGAGAACCATACCTACGCAATACGTCACGGGCGCCCTCTACTGCTCCACCACGTCGAGCGAGACGTCGAGCCGCTCGCCCGACCCGCCGACGCGCATACCAGATACCGGCGCGGCCTCGGAATAGTCCAGTCCCGTCGCGACCCGGACATAGCGCGTGTCGGGCGAGATGCCGTTCGAGACGTCGAAACCGACCCATCCCAGCCCTTCGATTTGCGCCTCGGCCCAAGCGTGCATCGCCTCCTGCGCGGTGCGGTCGTTCAGCATGAGGTAGCCCGAGACGTAGCGGGCCGGGAAGCCCATCTCGCGCGCCGCCGAGAGGAAGATATGGGTGTGGTCCTGGCAGACGCCCTGCCCCGCTTCGATCACCGTTTCGACCGTCCAGTCGGACTGCGACACGCCCGTGACATAGTCCACCCTGTCGCGGATCGCGGTGGACAAGGCGTGCAGCCGCTCCAGCGCCTCGCCCGCGCTGTCGAGACCGCGGACCAGTGCCTTGACGCCGGTCTTCGCTTCGGTCAGCGGCGTCTCGCGCCGATAGAGCCAGAGCGGCGCCGGCCCCATGTGCCTGCCGACGATGCCGCTCATGTCCTGAAGCTCGATTTCGCCCTCTGAGACGATCTCCAGCTCGGTCGTGCCCTTGCCGCAGGCGATCAGCTCGGTGACGTTGCGGTGATGATCGAGGAAAACCAGCTCCTTCGTCCCGCCCGTCGCCCGCGTCTCCCAGGACACGACGCTTTGTGCGGCGTTGGTCCGGGGCGTCATGCGGATCTGCTGAAGCGCGAAGCGGAGCGGCTTCTTGAACTGGTAGCGGGTCGTGTGCTTGATCATCAGCCTCATGCGGGTCACTCGTAGAACCGGTAGTCGACTTCGATCTGGCGCGCGACGCGGGCCAGAAGGTCGAGATAGGTTTCGATGAACTCGTGGAGTCCGTAATCGAGGACGTCGTCTATGTCGCGCCGCAGGTGGTCCTGCTGGATGCGGCTCACCATGGACTGTGCCTCGGTCGGATGCTCGGGCGGGGCAAGGTACTTGAGGTTCTCGCCCAGCTTGTTGACGCAGAAGGCGAGGCTGCGTGGCATCTTCGTGTTGAGGATCAGGAAATCGATGATCTGGCGCGGGCCGGCGCCGGGGCCGTATTCCATGCGGAAGCCTCCGCGCGCCGAGACCGACCGCAGGATGCTTTCCCAGTGGACGTTGTCGACCGCGCCGCCCACGGCGCTCGCCGACGGCAGAAGGACATAGTACTTCACGTCGAGGATCCGCGCCGTGTTGTCGGCGCGCTCGAGAAAGGTGCCGACCCGCGCGAAGTTGTAGATGTCGTTCCGAAGCATGGTCCCGTGGGTCATGCCACGCACCAGAGCGGTCTGCCGGCGAAGCGCGACGAGAACGCCCGGCAGGTCGCGCTCGCCCACCTTCCGCGCCAGCGTCTCCTGCGCCATCATGTAGGTCGAGTTCATCGACTCCCAGACTTCGCCCGTGATCGCCGTACGCACCAGCCGCGCATTCTGACGCGCCGTCTCGATGCAGCGCAGGACGGACGATCCGTTCTCCCGCGCCCGCAGAAGCCAGTTGATCGCGGCTTCCTTCGTGACCCCTTCGTTGGCCGCTTCGAAGGCCTTGAGCCCGCCCGCCGTCTGGAGGATCGCGCGCCACTCGTCATCGCTGCCGTGAAGCCGCGTCAGCGCGATGCGCTGCCCGGCCTCGATCAGCCGCGCCGTGTTCTCGGCCCGCTCGAGGTAGCGGTACATCCAGAAGAGGCCGTTCGCGGTCTTGCCCAGCATCGCCTCAGTCCTCCAGCACCCAGGTGTCCTTGGTGCCGCCGCCCTGGGACGAGTTCACCACCAGCGACCCCTTCTTGAGGGCCACGCGCGTCAGGCCGCCTGGCGTGATGGTGACGCCCTTCGGACTGAAGAGGACGAAGGGACGCAGATCGACGTGCCGGGGCGTCAGGCCGGTGCGCGAGAAGATCGGACAGGTCGACAGCGCAAGCGTGGGCTGCGCAATGTAGTTCCGCGGCTTCGCCTCCAGCTTCTTTCGGAATTCGCGCAGCTCGGTCTTGCCCGCGGCGGGACCGACGAGCATCCCATAGCCGCCCGAGCCGTGGACCTCCTTCACGACGAGGTCGCCCAGGTTGTCGAGGACATGCGATAGCGACTCCCGGTCCGAGCAGCGCCAGGTGGGCACGTTCTTCAGAAGCGGCCGCTCGCCGGTGTAGAACTCGACGATGTCGGGCATGTAGGAGTAGATCGCCTTGTCGTCGGCGATGCCGGTTCCGGGCGCGTTGGCGATGGTGATGCCGCCGGCGCGGTAGACGTCCATGATCCCCGGCACGCCAAGCGTGCTATCGGGATTGAAGTTGAGCGGATCGAGGAAGTCGTCGTCGACGCGGCGGTAGAGCACGTCGATCGGCTTGTAGCCGTCCGTCGTCCGCATCGCCACGCGCCCGTCGACCACGCGCAGATCCTGCCCCTCGACCAGTTCGACACCCATCTGGTCGGCCAGGAAGGAATGCTCGAAATAGGCCGAGTTGTAGATGCCGGGCGTCAGCACGGCCACGACGGGCGTATCCGCCGCACCCGCCGGCGCGCAATCCGACAGGGACTGGTTCAGAAGCGCAGGATAGTTCTGCACCGGCTGCACGCGGTTCTGCGAGAACAGCTCGGGGAACATCTGAAGCATCGTCTCGCGGTTCTCGAGCATGTAGCTGACGCCCGAGGGCGTGCGCGCGTTGTCCTCGAGCACGAAGAACTCACCCGGCCCCGTGCAGACGAGGTCGATGCCGACGATGTGGGTGTAGATGCCGCCCGGCGGCTCGACCCCGATCATCTGCGGAAGGAACGCCTCGTTGCCCGAGATCATCGCTTCAGGGATGCGGCCCGCCTTCACGATCTCCTGCTTGTGGTAGACATCGTAAAGGAACGAGTTGATGGCGCGAACCCGCTGCTCGATCCCCTTGCAGAGCTTGTTCCATTCGGCGCCGCCGATGATGCGGGGGATGATGTCGAAGGGGATGAGGCGTTCCTCGGCCTCGGCGCGGCCGTAGACGTTGAAGGTGATCCCGCTCAGGCGGAACAGCTCTTCAGCTTCGCGCTGCTTGGCGCGCAGCCGCGCCGGGTCCTCGGCCGAGAACCAGTCGTGGAACTTGCGGTAGGGTTCGCGCAGCGTCTCGCCGGTGCCCCACATTTCGTCAAAGACCGGCCGGTCCGTCATGTGCCTCGCTGACCCCTCGTCCGCCACCGGCGTTTTTCTCGCCGCTCCTCCACATTCTCGCCCGGCAAAGAGGCGAAAGGCCAGAGGAAACCCGCGATGTCGCGGGGAACGCCGGATTTTTGTGCGAAGGCTGGCGGTGACGGGCCGTGGGCAAGTCCTCGAGCGCGATGCTGGAGCAACGGTGGGGCGAGTCGCCCCCGGTCACTTTCGGCGCCCCTTGTAAATCAGGGTTTTGTCCCTTAAGTTACAGGGGCGTCAATCTTCTGATCGGCAGCCCCTTTTCCTTTTCCATCGGCTTTCACTTGGAAGACGACGACCGCGGGGCCGCCGCATCCGCCGACGCCGCCACAGCCGAAGAGCGCCGCCATGAGCCGTCACGGGACCTCTTTGGCCGCTGCCTTCACTCAACCCGGACGCGGCACAGCCGCGAAGTTACAGGACCGCGCATGAGCAACTCAATCGATGACCTTCTCCTCAGCGCACCGCGTCTGCAGGGAGCCCGGGACCGACACGGCGTTCCCGTCGGCCTTTTCAAGGAAAAGCGGCCCTCTCCGTCGACGCCTATCGACAAGACGAGCGCGGCGGCGAAGGTGATCATCGACGCCGAAGCCACCGAGCGGGCCGACAAGACCGCCCGTCTGAAGGCAGCCCGCGAGGCGCGCGACCAGGATCGTTGATCCCGGGCCTGCCTTGCTTTACGGACGGACAGGGTGCCCCCGCGGTACCTGTCGCCGACAGATACCGAAGCCTGGCCTCCTGCTTTTGCGGGAGGGGGGCGTGTTGTAATGGTGCGGACGACTTGAACGCAGGATACTGAACTGACGAGTATCTTCTGCTCATCGGTGACCTCGAAATCAAATGGAGAGACGACACGATGGGCTATTCAACACCGAAGAA
This sequence comes from Silicimonas algicola, assembly GCF_003970735.1. Lineage (GTDB taxonomy): Bacteria > Pseudomonadota > Alphaproteobacteria > Rhodobacterales > Rhodobacteraceae > Silicimonas > Silicimonas algicola. The sequence continues at coordinate 2,028,869 of NZ_CP034588.1, read as the reverse complement.
GCAGCTGGACCTGAAGGAATTCCTGAGCCAGCCGACCAAGAAGCCTCAGATGAAGCGGTTCGGAATGCGCAAGGCGCCGACGCCCGTGGTTGAGGCTGAAGAGACGGCTCCCGACGCGGAAAAGACCGAAGGCTGACTTGCCTGCATCTGTCGCGACCGTGCGAGGCGCGGTCGCGACCGTTTCACCCCTGCGACGCGCCGAAGCGTCTAGGTGGTGAAAACCTTCACCTCCACATCGAGCGACAGCTGATCGGACGTGCGGCCGTGAAAGCTGCCGCTGATCGGTGAAACCTGCTCGATCCGTCGCCCCACGGCGACGGGTATGAGCCCGGCGGATCCGACGGCACGGTTCGTCGGATCGAAGGGGATCCAACCGGCGCCCGGCACGAAGACTTCGGCCCAGGCATGGGTCGATCCGCCGCCCGAGGATCCAATCAGCGACCTGTCCGGATCGAAGAGATAGCCCGAGACGATACGCGCCCCCAGGCCAAGTGTCCTGACCGCTTCCGCGAAGAGCACCGCGAAGTCGCGGCAACTGCCCCAGCCCCTGTCCAAAGTCTCCAAAGGCCCCTGCGTGCCCTCCGTCTCGCGGCTCTCGTAGAGGATCTGCGCGGTTATGCCGTTGCTGATGTCCTTGAGAAGCGACAGCGTGTCGGTCGGCCGTCCCATCACGAAGCCCTCGACCCAGTGCGTCAGCCGCCCTGCATCGTCGGCGTACTGCGGCGCGACGAGGGCGCCGAGGTCGACGAGGTCGTCGATGTCATAGGCGAACGGAAAGGACGTCGCGGAGGCCGCGATGGGGAAGACCGGCCAGACCGGGGCGGTGATCTCGACGCGCGTGCGCGAGCGGATCGAAAGCGTGTCGGACATCGCATCGAAGTTCGCCGTGGCGATCGCGTTGCCCGCCACGTCGTGCGACCAGTCGATGCGAGCCGCAGGCACGATGTCGAGTTCGAACGACGTCAGCGAGAGATCCCGCGTCTCGCGCGGGCGCAGCATCATGCGATGCGGACCAAGCGTCACCGCCGCCTGATAGCGATAGTGGGTCGCGTGCGTGATCGTGACGGATGCCATGATGCTAGGACTGGCCCTGGCCGACGGGACGCGCGCCTCGCAGAGCAGCCACGCCTGGGGACAGCGGGCTGCATCTCGGGCAGGCTCGCTTTGCGGCGTTGCCGTCCGTCGCCCCTGTGGGGCCGCCATGAACATCCGTCATCTGCGTTCCTCGTCCTGTTTCGCGCGATCCTGTCGCGCAGAGCCCCCACGAGGCCTCACCACTGCCGGACATCATATGGGGCTCGAACGCGCCGTTACGATCCCGATGTCTCGGATAGAGCCTCGGATGCGTCGCTCACCCACGAACGGCGCGCCAGAGCAACGCCAGAAGGACCACGTTCGCGGCCGCCAGCGCCGAGATCGTCGAGAGCGCAGCGTCCGCCCCCGCGTTGGCGATCACCCAGGCCCCCAGCAACGGAGCCGCCGCCTGTGCGACGAGCGACGGGCGCGCCAGCCGTCCCATGACCGCGGGATAGCGCTCGACGCCGAACACGGCCAGCGGCAGCGCCCCCCGCGCGATGGAGAAAAGCCCGTTGCCCCCGCCATAGAGGATGAGCGCCGCCCCCGCGACACCCACGCCAGCGGCCAACAAGGCCAGCCCCGCCGCGATGGCCAGGACCGACGCCGCCAGCGTCCAGATCGGGTGGTGCCGCCCCCTGCCCGCCATCTCGAGCACCCGCGCGCCCACCTGCGAGGGACCGATCAGCGCCCCGAGCGCCACCGCGGTCGCAAGCGACAGACCGCGCGCCTGCAACAGAGTGAAAAGCCACGTCGAGACATTGACGACGATCAGCCCGTTGACGACGAGCATCGCCGCCATCAGCCCGAACACTTGCGCGTCACGCCCCTCGAGACCGCTCGGAGGCGGCGCACCGGACGGCGGCCGCTCCCCCGGCGGGTCGGCGGCGGGAATGGCCCAGAGCACCAGCGGCATCGTCCCGAACAGGTGGAGCGCGGAATAGGTCGCGGCGACCCCGCGCCACCCCCAGGCTTCGAGCATCAGCGAGGACAGAGGCCAGCACACCGCGCTGGCGAAGCCGCCCCAGAGCGTCAGCGCCGTGATCGCGCTGCGCGCGTCCCTGCCGTAGAGCCGCCCGAGCGATGCGAACGCCGGGTCGTAGAGCCCCGCCGCCATGCCGAGGCCGAGGACCAGCCAGCCCGCCCAGAACATCCAGAGCTTCGTGGCAATTGCGATGACCAGAAGTCCCGCCGCGATCAAGGCGCATCCCGCCGCCAGGACCGGCCGCCCCCCGTGGCGCGCAATGGCCCGGCCCACCGTGGGAGAGGCAAGCCCCGCCACGAGAAGCCCGGCCGACAAGGCCCCGGTGATCGCCCCGAGGCTCCACCCCGTGTCCGCCGCGATCGGCGCGGCAAGGACCGTCATCAGGTAGTAAGTGCTGCCCCAGGTGAAGATCATCACCACGCCGAGGGCGGAAATCACCGGCCAGCGCCGCGCCGTGCCTTCGGTCATGGGGTCATTCCGGCTCCGTCACCATGTCGGACGCGCCCCTCGCGCCATCTGCCACTCCATGCCTTTTGACACACGACCGTCCGTCCCGCTCAATCGCCCCGCGTCGATCAGGCCTCACTGCACGAAGTTGGGCATCAGCCATCTCGGCAAGGCGAGGATCAGGTCCGGGACAAGAATGATGACGAGGAGCACGACGAGCATCGGTAGTAGGATCACGATGACGTCCCGCAGGGCCTCGATCAGTCGGATCTGACCTATGGCGGAGGCGATCAGCAGGCACAGCCCGTAAGGCGGCGTGACCAGTCCGAAGGCGAGGCTCATCACGCCGATGATCGCGAAATGGATCGGATGCATTCCGACGTGCTGCGTCACCGGATAGAGGACGGTGCCGAGGATGATGATCGCCGGGATCGCGTCGATGAACATCCCGATCAGCAGGAAGGCCAGAGCGCACATGATCCCCGTGCCGATCAGTCCAAGGCCCATCTGGTCGATCTGGTCGACCAGCGCGGCGGGGATCTTGAAGTAGGCGAGGCACCACCCGAAGGCCGAAGCGGTTCCGATGCAGAAGAGCGTGATCGCGGCGAAGCGCGCGCTGTCGTAGAGGACGTGCGGAAGCTGTCGCGGCGTGATGGTGCGATAGACGAAGAGGCCCAGCGACAGCGAGTAGAGCACCGCGACCACCGAGGCTTCGGTCGGGGTGAAGAACCCTCCGACGATGCCGCCGACGATGATGACAGGCGTCATCAGAGCCAGCGATGCGCCTGCGATGGCACTCAGCAATTCGGCAAGGGTCGAGCGCTGATGCACCGGATAGCCGTACCGCTTGGCGTAGAAATACACCGTTATCATCTGCGACAGGGCGATGAGGATGCCGGGAATGACGCCCGCGAGAAACAGGCCGCCGATGGAGACCGACATCAGGCCGCCCCAGACGACCATCAGGATCGACGGCGGGATGATGACGCCCATGACGCTGGAACAGGCGGTGATCGCCACCGAGAAGGACGTCCCGTAGCCCTCCTTCTTCATCTGCGGGATCAAGAGCGAGCCGATGCCCGCCGCGTCCGCCGTCGACGATCCCGAGATGCCGGCGAACAGCATCGAGACCACCACGTTGACGTGGCCGAGTCCCCCCGGAAAGTGACCCACGAGAGCGCGCGCAAGCCGGATCAGCCGGTCGGTGATCCCGGCCGAGTTCATCAGGTTGGCCGCCAGAAGGAAGAACGGCACCGCGAGAAGGATGAAGGCGTTGTAGCTCTTGAACATCTCGCGCATCAGGAGAACCGGCGTCAGCCGGTCGTCTATGAAGAAGACCGGCACCACGGCAAGGCCAAGCGCGAAGGCCACGGGAACGCGCAGGACGACCAGGACACCGAAGGTTCCGAACAGGAGCGCTGCGACTTCACCCGGCCCCATGCATATCCCCTTCGGTCGGGCCGGAGCCCCGGATGTCGTCGTAGATCCGCTCGATGATGAACAGCGCCCAGGTCGCGCCGGCCAGCGGCCAGGCGACGTAGATCATCCACATCGGCAGGCCGAAAATCTCGGACTGCTGGCGCGATCCGAGAACGAAGAAATCCTGCCCCCACCACAGGAACGACAGCGCCATGGCCAGGATGGCAAGGTTGACGAAGAGCCGCGAGGCGAACTCGATCCTGGGGTTTGCGCTGTGCGGAAGGACGTCCACGTCGAAATGGGTGCCGTCGCGGACCGCGATCATCGCGCCGATCATGATGATCCAGACAAAGCAGAACCGCGCGATCTCCTCCGTCCAGATGTACCGCGGGATGACGCCTGTGTAGCGGCTGAGGATCTGCATCGAGACCGGCACGATCAATCCGGCCATCAGCACAGTGATGAGTATCTTCAGAAGGCGGTAATAGCCTTCCAGAATCATGCGCATGGCGCGTCCTGCTCGATGTGTCGGACAATGGGCCCCCGCGCCGCGACGTGCGACGCAGGGGCCTTGTTGGTCACTTCACGGCTTCGATGGCCTGAAGCACGTCGGTCGCGCCCAGCTCTTCGGCATAGGCTGCCTTGACCGGCCCGGCGAGCTCCAGAAGCTTGTCGCGCTCGGTGAACTCGTGGGTCTTCAGCAGGCCCGCGTCTTCCATCGCCTGCAGCTTGTCGCTGTCCTGCCCGCTTTCGACATCGCGGCCCAGCTTGCCGCCGGCCTTGCCCGCCTCCAGCACGCACTGCTGCTCTTCGGGCGTCAGACGCTCGAACGTCGCATTCGCGAAGGCGATCGGACGCACCGTGATGGCGTGCTTGGTCAGCGCGATGTCGGGACCGACCTCGTAGAACTTCATCTGCTCGATGCCCGCAGCCTCGTTCTCGGCCGCATCGATGACGCCGGTCTGAATTGCGTTGTAGACCTCGTCATAGGCGATGACCGAAGGTGCTGCGTTGATCGCCTCGAAGATCCGGGTCTGGATCGGCGCGCCCATGACGCGCATCGGCAGACCTTCGAGCTCGGCCATGTTGGTGATGGGCTTGTTGACGATCAGGTTCCGCGTGCCGCCGCCGGCATAGCCGATGAGGCGCACGTTGGCTTGCTGAAGGACGTCGTCGGCAAGCGGCGCCAGCGCGTCCTGCTCCATGACCGCGTTCCAGTGATCGAGGTCCCGGAACAGGAACGGCATGTCCATCAGCGGCGCCTTCTGCGAGAAGGTCGACATGTGCGACGGGCTGACGATGGCATAGTCCACCGCGATGCCCTGGCTCATGTTCTCGAAGTAGTCCTTCTCGAGTCCAAGCTCGGAATTGAGATGAAGGTCGAAGGTCAGCGATCCGCCCGAGCATTCACCCGCGACACGCTCGAATTCCCGCAAGGCCTTCGTGAAGGCGTGGTTCTCGTCGAACTGAACCGCACCGACGAGTTCGGTCGCCGAGGCGACGGACGCCCCCGTGACAAATGCGGCGCAGACTGCCGCAGCAGCTAACTTTTCCATGATTTCCTCCCTGGAGTACGGCGTTTCTATCGCCGGATTATCCTTCGAGTATGGTGTGAAGTTGAAAGATCGCGCAACACCTGAGTAGATCGTTCGCAAACAACCCGCTCGGCACGGACACCCTTCGAGGAGAGAGAACTTGACCCCAACTTATGGAAGACTGCCCGACCTCGATGGAAAGCGCGTCCTGATCACTGGCGCGTCGACAGGCATCGGTGCGGCCCTGGCCCGCGCGTTCGCCGCACAGGGCGCAAAGGTCGCGGTCCACTACAACTCCAGCCGCGATGCCGCCGTAGGCGTCGTGCGGGACATCGAGGCCGAGGGCGGTTCTGCCGTCCTGGTCCGGGCCGACGCCTCGGACAGCGCGGCCCTTGCCGCCGCCGTCGAAGAGGCGGCAACGGCGCTCGGCGGGCTCGAAGGTCTCATCAACAACGCGGGCGGCATGGTCAAACGCGTCCCCTACGCGGAGGCCACGGACGACGACTATGACCGGATCATGGATCTGAACGCGCGCTCGATCATCGTGGCCTCGAAGGCGGCGTTGCCCCACTTGAAGAAGCAGGGCGGCTTCGTCATCAACACGACGTCCATCGCCGCCCGAAACGGGGCGAGCGGCGGCGCGGGGCTCTATGGGTCGTCGAAGGCCTTCGTCTCGAACGTGACGCGCGGGATGGCAAAGGAGTGGATCGGCAACGGCATCCGGGTGAACGCCGTGTCTCCGGGCGTCATCGCTACGCCATTCCACGAGCGTTATTCGACGCAAGCCCAGATGGACGCGATGCTCGCCACCATTCCGCAGGGGCGGCTCGGCGAGGCGGGTGACTGCGTCGGGGCCTATCTCTTCCTCGCCTCCGAGGCGCTGTCGGGGTTCATCATCGGGCAGACCATCGAAGTGAACGGTGGACAGCTCATGCCGTGACACCGTCGGCCCACGCAGGGGTAACGCCCGCATGGGTTTACTGAACCGGCGATTGCGGCTTTAGTTCTGCACAACGTCCGCCCAGAAAGATCACGCCTTGAAGTCTCGCCTCTCCCTTGTTGTCGTCGCTTTCTCGCTCGCCGCGTCACCCTCCGTCGCGGCACCCTGCATCACGCAGAAGGCGGGCTTTCCCGGCTACGTCCAGGCCCTGTCCTCGGATGCCAGACGCAGCGACATCGGCGAGCGGGGACTTCAGGCTCTCGCATCCAGCCAGCTGTCGGGCATCACCTGGCGTCTCGAATCCAACCCCAGCAGCCAGGGCGGCACCCTGCAGTCGGATCCGGCCACGTTCCTCGCCAAGCGCAGCGGGTCGAGCGCGGCCGCCTTCATCAGCGGGGCAGAGAGCCGCGTCCGGCGGAACGCGAAGCTGTTCGCGGCGATCGAGAAGCGCTACGGGGTGCCGGGATCGGTTCTGGCGACGCTCTGGGGCCTGGAAACGAGCTGGGGCGGCTACCTTGGCGAGACCCCCATCGTGTCGGGTGCGGTGACGCTCGCCTCGTACTGTCGCAGGCACCCGAAGTTCGAGAGCCACGCCCTGGCGGCCCTCACCCTCGTCGACCGGGGTGCGATCAATGCCGCCACACGGGGAGGACCCTCGGGCGAGCTTGGACACCTGCAGTTCCTCGCCGGCAACTGGCTGCAATACGGCGTCGATGCCAACGGCGATGGCAGGGCCGATCCCTATGACGCGGTGGACGCTCTTGCCACGGCGGCCAACATGCTGAGGTCCAACGGCTGGCAGCCGGGTCAGCCGTTCCATGAGGGCACGCGCAACTTCAAGGTCCTGTCGGCCTGGAACGACAGCGGCAACTACCAGCGCGCCATCGCCTATGCCGCCAGCCGCGTGGGCGGGTAGAGCGGCCCCGGACCGGGCCGCTCGAGGAAGACTCCGCTTCGACGAAAGGATCGCTGCCATGGTCCCGTGGATCCATCTGGCGACCGCGACGGCCCCCGACGGGGGGACGCTTCGCCTTCTGCGCCGGGGCGATGAATTCTCGATCCGTCTGGCGGACGGAAACGAGCTCATGAACAGCCGGCTCGGCGGCTCGGAAGAGGCGCTTGGCACGCTCGCCCTGGATCGGCTGGCCGGACGGTCCGCCCCCTGCGTGCTGATCGGAGGCCTCGGCATGGGCTTCACCCTTCGCGCCGTTCAATCGACAGCTCCCCCGAATGCGCGCCTGATCGTCTCGGAGATCGTGCCTGACCTCATCGCCTGGGCTGAAGAGCACATGGCCGAGGTCTTCGGAGCGGCCCTGTCGGATCCGCGGCTGGAGGTGCGGACAGGAGATGTCCTCGGCCAGATACGCGGGGCGACGGGCGCGTTCGACGCGATTCTCCTCGACGTCGACAACGGCCCCGACGGCCTTGTCCGTGCGGACAACGCGACGATTTATGGAACGGAGGGCCTACAATCGGCGCGTCGCGCGCTGACCCCGGGCGGTGTCCTCGCCGTGTGGTCGGCCGCGCCGGATTCGGCCTTCTCCAGACGCCTCTCCCGGTGCGGGTTCGACGTCAGCGAACACACGGTCCGCGCAGGCCGCACCAAACGCGGCGCCCGCCACACGATCTGGATCGCGGTTCGAACAGACGGCTGACGGCCGCTGGAGTCCCGTCACGAGAGCTGCACAAGCCGAGCCCCCAGAGGGCGCCTCAGGTCGGCCGGAGGATCTGACCGTGACCCCAGGTGGCGCGGAAGGCGGTGACCTCCGCTTTAAGAAATGGCTAAAGCCAAGAAAGTGGTGCCCCCAGAGAGACTCGAACTCCCGACCCCCTGATTACAAATCAGATGCTCTACCAGCTGAGCTATAGGGGCACCGTGCCGCTCACATAGCAACGCGCGCGCGGTCGGGCAAGCTACCGCGCGCGGACCATGTCGCGGGCGACGAAGGCCACGGCGGCGAGGCTCGCGGCGATGATGAGCATGGCGGGCGGCGCGGCCTCGGCGATCTTCTCGAGCGACGCCTGCTCGTGGGCGCGGGTGGCGAGGGTGTCGAAGTTGAAGGGACGAAGCAGCAGCGTCGCCGGCAGTTCCTTCACCGCGTCGACGAAGACGAGGAGGAGCGCCGTGGCGACGGACCCCCGGATCAGCGGCATCTGCACGGCCCGAAGCGTGCCTCCCGGAGACCGCCCGAGCGTGCGCGCGGCCAGCGGCAGGCTGGGCGAGACCCGCCCGAGAGCTGCGTCGGTCGCCCCCTGCGCGATGGCGAAGAAACGGACGGCGTAGGCGTAGATGAGGACCGTGGCGCCTCCCGTCAGCAGAAGGCCGGGATCGCGCCCGGTCAGCGCGAGGATGCCGTCGGCGAGCGCGTTGTCGAAGGCGGCGAGCGGGATCAGAAGCCCGAGCGCCAGGACGGCCCCGGGCGCGGCATAGCCGATCGTCGTCGCAGGCAGGACGACCATGGGCAGCGTGCGCCCCGACAGCCGCATGCCGTAGACAAGAAACAGCGCCGCGGTGACGGTCACGACCGCCGCGCCACCACCGACGACGAAGGTGTTGAGGACAGCGCGCGCGAGGCCGGGCGTGATCCAGCCTCCCTCCTGCGTCAGGGCGTGCTGGCCAAGCACCGCGACCGGCAGCACGAACCCTGCGAGGAACGGCAGCGCGCAGGCCACCGTGGCGATCCATCCCCTGACTCCCGGCAGGTCCTGCGGCTCGATCCTGTGCTCGCCCCGCGTCATGCGGTGAAAGCGGACCCTCCGGCGGCTCGCCTTCTCGATGGCGACGAGGGCGAGGATCATGGCGAGGATGACGCAGGCAATCTGCGCGGCACCACCCGCGTTCCCCGCTTCGAGCCAGACCGAGAAGATGCCCGTCGTCAGCGTCTGGACCCCGAAGAAATCGACAGCGCCGAAGTCGTTCACCGTCTCCATCATCACGATGGCCGTGCCCGCTGCGATGGCCGGGCGGGCCAGCGGTAATGCGATGGTGCGGAACCTTCGCCACGGGCCTGCGCCAAGCGCGCGGGCGACGTCGTGGGCGCGCCCCGACTGTTCGCGGAAGCCCGCCGTGGCGAGGAGGTAGACATAGGGGTAGAGCGAGCCAGTTAGGACGAAGATCGCCCCGTAACGCGATCTGATGTCGGGGAAAAAGTAATCCCGCGCGCTGGTCCATCCGAACGCTTCCCGCAGCGCTGTCTGCACGGGACCGGCGTACTCGAGAAAGTCCACCAGCGCATAGGCCCCCAGGTATCCTGGCACCGCCAGCGGAAACAGAAGCATCCAGCGCAACCAGCGCACTCCGGGAAAGCGGTAGGACACCACGAGCCAGGCCGCCCCAGTCCCGATCGCCGCCGACAGTGCGCCCACGGACAGCATGATGACGACCGAGTTCGTCAGGTAGCGCGGCAGCGTCGTCGAGACGAGATGCCCCCAGATCGGCGCCGTCGGATGCAGCGCGATCCAGGCGACCGACAGGATCGGCATCAGCACGAGCGCCGCGATCACGGCCGCGCCAACCGACCAGACGTCGGGGCGCAGGCGGAGACGGCGCAAAGTCCGAGCGTTTTGGTCGGTCATCATCGCATTCGCCTAGCTCGAAATTGGTTCCCCTGTCCAGTCGCGCGGTCTATCGTGCCGCCCAAGAAACGTGGGCAGTCGATGCAGGTCATCTTCCATCTCGGTGCGCATTGCACGGACGGCGGTCTGTTGATCCGCTCGATCTTGCGGAATCGCGCCGCCCTCGCAGCCGAGGGCATCGGCGTGCCGGGGCCGGGTCGCTATCGCGAGTTGATCGGCGAGGTCTCGACGACGCTGCGCGGGTCCGCCGCCGACACCGACACCGAGGACATGCTGCTGGAAGCAATCCGCGACGACGACACCGCGGTCCGCGTCGTCCTGTCGAACGAGAACTTCCTCTGCCGCGTCGGCGTCGTCCTGGCGCAGAACGGGCTATACCCCAAGGCCGAGAAATCGTCCTGGCTGCGCCAATGCCTGCCCTCGCACGAAGTGGAATTCGCCCTCGCCATCCGCAATCCCGCGACATTCGTGCCCGAGGCGCTCGCGGCCGCTGGCGAGGGTCACGGCATTCTGGAAGGCCTCTCGCTCGGCGACCTCATGTGGTCGGAGGTGATCGCCGACATCGCGGCCGCGAACCCCGGCGCGCGCATCGTCGCCTGGTGCCACGAGGACACACCCTTCATCTGGTCCGAGGTCATGCGCGAAGTGACGGGCCACGATCCCTTCACCAGGCTCGAGGGCGGCTTCGACATGCTCGACACGATCATGTCCGAGGACGGGATGACGCGGCTCACCGACTTTCTCGCCGAACGCGAGATCGAGAACGAGACCAAGCGCCGCCGCGCCATCGCCGCCTTCCTCGAGGCGCACGCCCTCCGCGACGAGATCGAGACCGAGATCGACCTGCCGGGCTGGACCGAGGACACCGTCGCTGCGCTGACCGAGCTCTACGAGGAAGACGTCGCCCGCATCGCCCGGATGCAGGGCGTGACCTTCATCTCGCCGTGAGGGTCTGGCGGGACCGGCGGTTGGACTCGCCCGCCCGCAATGATAGGTCGGTTTCTCAATGGAGACCGCGCCCATGACCGCCTACCCGAACCACGGACGCATCGACGGACCCATCGTGATGATCGGCTTCGGCTCCATCGGGCGCGGCACCCTGCCCCTCATCGAGCGGCATTTCGAATACGACGCGCGCCAGATCTTCGTCATCGAGCCGAACCTCGACGACCACACCTTCCTTGCGCAGCGCGGCATCCGTCATGTCGAGGAGGCCGTGACGCGCGACAACTACCGCGCCCTGCTCTCGCGCCTCTTTCCCGACGGAAAGGGCTTCTGCGTCAACCTTTCGGTCGACACCTCGTCGCTCGACATCATGAAGCACTGCCGCGAGTTGGGCGTGCTTTACATCGACACCGTGGTCGAGCCCTGGGCCGGCTTCTACTTCGACACCACCGACAACGCCGCCCGCACCAACTATGCCCTTCGCCAGGCCGTGCGCGACGAGAAAGCCCGCAACCCCGGCGGCCCCACGGCGGTCTCCTGCTGCGGCGCGAACCCCGGCATGGTCTCGTGGTTCGTGAAGGACGCGCTGATGACGCTGTCCCGCGACACCGGCCGCTCGGATCCCATGCCGCACACGCGCGAGGGCTGGGGCCGGTTCATGCAGTCGCTCGGCGTCAAGGGCATCCACATCGCCGAGCGCGACACCCAGAAATCCACCCGCCACAAGCGCATCGGCACCTTCGTCAACACCTGGTCGGTCGAGGGCTTCGTCTCGGAAGGTTTCCAGCCCGCCGAGCTGGGCTGGGGCACGCACGAGACCTGGATGCCCGAGGACGCGCATTCCCACGCCACCGGCTGCCGCGCCGGCATCTGGATCGCGCGCCCCGGCGCCATCACCCGCGTCCACACCTGGTGCCCGACGCCTGGGCCGCAGTTCGGCTTCCTCGTCACCCACAACGAAGCGATCTCGATCTCCGACCACTATACCGTCGGCGACCCGGCCCGGCCCGACTATCGCCCGACCTGCCACTACGCCTACCACCCCTGCGACGACGCGGTGCTCTCGCTGCACGAGACCTTCGGGTCAGGCCGCATCCAGGCGACCCAGCACATCCTCGACGAGAACGAGATCACCGAGGGCATCGACGAGTTGGGCGTCCTTCTTTACGGCCACGAGAAGAACGCCCTCTGGTACGGCTCGCGGCTCTCCATCGAAGAAACCCGCGACCTCGCCCCCTTCCAGAACGCCACCGGCCTCCAGGTCTCCTCCGCCGTCCTCGCCGGCATGGCCTGGGCGCTCGAGAACCCCCAGGCCGGCATCGTCGAGACCGACGAGATGGACCACCTCCGCTGCCTCGAGGTCCAGCGCCCCTACCTCGGCCCGGTCGAGGCGCACTACACCGACTGGACGCCCATCTCGGAGCGCTGGACCAAGTTCGACGAGGAGATCGACGAGGCCGACCCCTGGCAGTTCAAGAACGTGCTGGCGAGTTGACGGGAGCGCACGTGGTCTCGCGCACCAACTGCCATAAAATCGCCCCCTGCCAACGATAGAGCGGCCGCATGACCGCGATGCGCACCGCTCACATCCTTTGTCTTGTGCTCGGCGGGGCGGCGTTTCTAAGCCTCGCCGTGCTGTTCGGGCGCGGCACGATGGTCGGACAGGTCCAGCTCGGAACGTTCTGGGCGGCGATGCTCCATGCCATCTGGCTCGGCATGGCGTTGGCCCTGATCCTGCCGCATCGCTCGATCCCTTGGGTTCAGGGACTGGCAGTCTGGCTGGGACGGGGGGCCGCCTTTTTCCTAATGACGCTGTCGATGCTGCTATACCTGCTTCTGGTTCAAATCGCCGGCATCTCGATCTGGATCGAAGTCGCGCTCGGCTTCGCCTTCGCTCTGACATTCCTGGTTCCGGGGCTTGTCTTTCGAAACCTTGTCATTGACCCGGAGAAAGATCGCTTGCTGGGACGCGGCGTTCTCGGTCAAGGCGTGCGTGAGGAACTTCAGGCGGCTTCGAAGCCGACCAGACGTCTTTTTCTGGGACTTGAGTTCGTGTTCATACTGGGAATCGTTTCCCCGTTCTTTGGGTTCCGAACCGTTCCCAGCCAGTTCTGGGCCAGCTTGTCCGTGGCGGCGACATTGGCCACCACCGCTGCGTTCGTCTCACTTTTTTACGCTCTCTCGGTCCGATGGGCGCGCAGGACCATTCCGCGAAACGTGCGCGCTTCCACCTACTTCAGTCTTTGTATGCTCCTCTTGAGCTCCATTCCCTTGGCGGCTTTCTCTTATTTCTTCTTTGCGTCGCTGGTGCCCGTGGCCGCAGCTGCCGCTTGGGGAAGGGACTATTCGGAAGTTGCCACGATCTCTTCTATCAGCCTGAACAGGTCGAGATGTCGGGAGAGCATCTCGGTCCACCTCGAAACCGGAAGCGCGACCTTCTGCCACCTCTCGCGGAGGCTTTCTCGGCCCCTGTCCGTCGGAGACAGGATCGTGCTGAGCGGCCATGCTACCGAGTTCGGCATTTGGATCAGGGACGTCGACGTCGCGGACTGAGAAACACCTCCGACAACATCTGCTTGTCGCGTTGCCTGCCCGCCCCATGTACTCTCCCCTTGAGAACTCTCGAGAAGACGAAGCGCATGGAAACCGCCGTCCGGACACTCTTCGACCGCTACGAGGCCTTCTTCAACCGGTCGCTCGCCGGCGACTTCGATCCCGATGAAGTTGACCGCCTCTACGCGTCGGAGTTCATCGGCGCCTCGCCCGCAGGCGTGATGACGGGGAAGAACGACGAGAGCCTCCGCAAGGCCATGCTCGACGGCTACGAGGCCTACCGGACGATGGGGACGAAGCACATGCGCCTGCGCGGCCTTCGCATCACGCCGGTGGACGAGCATCACTGCGTCGCCCACGCCGCCTGGACCGCGACCTATGCCCGCGACGATCTACCCGAGACGGCGATCGACTTCGATGTCCATTACCTCGTCCAGACGCTGAACGGCGAACCGAAGGTCTTCGGCTGGATGGCGGGCGACGAGCAGGCCCTGCTGAAAGGACACGGCATCCTCTGATCGCCACCCTGTCCCAGGGAACCGCACCTACTCCGGAACGTACGTCAGCCGGATCGCCTCGCCGCCGATCCGCTCGCTCGCCACCAGGCGAAGCTTTGGACGCGGTCCCGCGAAGAACGGCTTGCCTCCACCGAGGACGACCGGGTGAAAATAGAGCCGGTATTCGTCGATGAGGCCGAGTTGCCCGAGGCTATCGGCCAGGATCGTGCCCGAGACGTCGATCTCGCCCGAAAGCTCCGATTTCAGGCGCCGGATCGTGTCCTCGATGTCGTCTGACAGGAGCGTGGCGTTGGGGCCGACCTCGGTCAGGGACCGCGACACCACCCACTTGTGCTGCGTCCGCCAGGCCTCCGCGAAGGCGCGCTCGTCCTCGCCCCAGCCGGGCTGCTCTTCGTCCCAATAGCGCATGATCTCATAGATGCGCCGTCCGTAGATGCTGCCGCCGGCCTCGCGCACCTGGTCGATCCAGTGCCGGAAGAGCGTGGCGTCGGGCGCGAAGCCTTCGTGGTCGACATAGCCGTCCAGCGACAGGTTCATTCCGAACACGAACTTGGCCATGCGGTGAGACTCCCTTTGGGATTTCCTCACCCTAGCGCGCCCCTCCGCGTCGCGTAAGTCCGACCGCGCCGTACCTGTGCCGCGCCAACGCGTTCCGCTATTGGCGATGATCGGTCAGAAGGACGCCCATGATGCCTGCCGCGCTCTCGGGCGCGAGAACGAAGTCCAGGACGTGCTCGCCGCCACCCGTGTTCACGAAGAGCGTCGTCATGTAGAATTGCGTCACACCCCCAGATCCCACCGCCGCCACGTCGTCGCAGAGGAACCGGGCGCTGAAGGTCACGGTCAAGGGGTCGGGGATAGGGACGCCCTTCTCGGCGAACAGCCTCGCCGTCGTCCAGTCCGCTTGATCCAGGATGACGCGCCCGGAGCCGGACCGGAAATCGTCGCCCGCGCGACCCGTGCCGTCCGGACCGGTCACGGAGCCCACGACGTCGAAGGCGAAGTCCGAGTAGTCCTCCGAGAAGTCGCGCATCGTCACGCGCCACTCTTCGGGCACAAGGGCGCTTTCCGAACTCACCTTGCGCACCGACGGCCATGGATGATCGGGCAGCGACCCGGTCGGACGCCCGTGGGCGACACAGCTCGGATGCTCTTCTGCCGCCTCTCCGTCGATCCTGATCGACAAGGGCCCCAGGGGCTGCCTAGACACAAGCTCGACGCGGTCGGCGTCGGTCTGAAGCCGGCGAACGCCGGAGGCATCGGACTGCGGCAGCGGAAGCAGTCGCCTGCGGGACGCTCCCTCCGACCGCGCCGTCTGCTGCTCGATGAAGTCGACGAAGAAGTCGGCCATCCATCGACGCCCTTCGTCGTTCAGGTGAAGCCCGTCTTTCAGAACTTCTTCCGGCCGGCGTCCCTCGGCCCGCAGCCGGTCCGTCCAGACCTGACGCACTGGCTGGACCGCGAGATGAAGACGTTCCGCCAGCGCCGGTATGAAGTGGTACGACATGTAATCGCGCCACTTCCCTTGCCTCAGCAGGGGCCAGGAGCGGCACCCTTTGGGCTGCGCGACAAGCAACGTCAGACCGACCTGGCAGCGCGGCTCGGGAATGGTGTCCGCGTGATCCGTCTGGAGGATGATGTCCGCGCCGGTCCGCCTGAGCATTTCGACGACGGTCCGCTCGTAGGCGCGGTGGTCGCCGTAGACGTGAAAGACGATCAGGTCGGGCGAGAGATCGGCCAGATCGGCGGACGCCGTATGGACAAGGTTCTCGGCCGAGAAGCCGCCGATGGATCGATTGTCCCACTGAAAGACCATGTTCGGGTGAAGCCTGGCCAAGTCCGCCATCGCGAGGTCGCCCCAGCCCGAGCCGATGATCGACTGGCCGTAGAACAGGACGCGGAAGGGAACCGTCTCGCCGGAGCGCGCCAGGGCGAAGGCGGCGCGCGTGTTCGCAAGCGCGTCAGGGCTCGCGTTCAACTCCTCGACCGTCACGTCCGAGGTCGGAAACCGCCACGCCTCCACGCTGCTGGCCGCGAAGGCCAACATCCCCGCAAACCCGACGACGATGGCGGAAAAAATGAGGGCGCTTCGCATTCAAGGCTGTATGGGAGCCGCCGTCGGATTTGTAAATTAACTGCGACACTCAGGCTTGCGAAAGGCGCAGCCGGACGCGATTTCGAGGCAGGTCGCGAGGGCGTCCAGCCGAGCCCACACACCGCCTGTATGCCTCGCGCGGAAGTGGTTACACTCGCCCCATGCGACTCCACCAGGACATCGCCTTCTGCACCTCCGAGGACGGGACGCGGATCGCCACCGCCGCCTGTGGCTCGGGGCCGGTCATCCTGCGCGCGCCGCACTGGCTCAGCCACGTCACCTACGATCTCGACAGCCCCGTCTGGCGCCCCTGGGTCGAGGCGATGTCGCGGCACCACCGCTATGTCCGCTACGACCCGCGCGGCTGCGGCCTGTCCGAACGCCATTGCGCCGACCTGTCGCTTGCGGCCTGGCACAAGGACTTCGAGGCCGTCGCCGACACCATCCAAGAAGACCGCTTCGTCCTTTTCGGCGTGTCGCAGGGCGGATCTCTGGCCATCGACTATGCCGCCCGTCACCCCGAGAGGGTCTCGCACCTCGTCCTCTTCAACACTTACGCGGAAGGCGGCCGGACGCGGGCGCGCACCGACGCCGAACGGCTCGAGGCCGAGACGATGGTCAACTTCGTCCGCATCGGATGGGGCCGCGAGAACCCTGCGTTCTGCCAGTTCTTCACCAACCTCTTCATTCCCGGCGGCACGCCAGAGCAGCACCGCTGGTGGGGCGACCTGGAACGCGAGACGGCCTCGCCCGAGGTGGCGGCCGAGACCCTGCGGCAGATGCAGGGCATCGACGTCGTCGACCTCTGCCCGCAGATCCGGGTGCCGACGCTTGTCGTCTCGTGCCGGAACGACATGCGCGTGCCGTTCGAAGAAGGAACCAAGGTCGCGGCCCTCGTCCCCGGTGCGGTCTTCGTCCCCCTCGACAGCGCCAACCACGTCCTGATCCCGGGCGAACCGGCGTGGGAGGTCTTTCACCGCGAACTGGCTGACTTCCTGGGCGACACCCCGCCCGCGGGCGCGGTGCCACGCGATGCGGGGCTGACGGCGGCCGAGGCCGAGGTCCTCCATCTCATGGCCGAGGGTCTCGACAACCGCACCATCGCCGGCCGTCTCGGCAAGAGCGAAAAGACGGTGCGCAACCAGGTCACGGTGGTTCTCTCGAAACTCGGCGTTCACAGCCGCGCGCAGGCGATCGTGCGCGCGCTCAGCGACTAGCGCGTCCGGGACATCCGGCCCACGAGAATTCCGCCGCTCTGGGACACGGGCCTCATGCCATGATGCACGCGAGAGGGCAGGCTGCCTCCACCGGCACTCAAGCCGCGACAGGAGGATACGACGATGCCCCTCGACGAAACCGCACTGAACACCTTCATCCTGCAGATCCTTGGCGATCTCGGCGGCGCCATGAGCATACCCCTCGTCCGGATCGGCGACGCGCTCGGGCTCTACAGGACGCTCGAGCGCATCGGCCCCGCGACGGCCGAGACGCTGGCCGACGCGGCCGAATGCCATCCGCGCTACGTCCGCGAGTGGCTCGCGGCGCAGGCGGCTTCGGGCTATGTCACGCACGAATCCGGGCGCTTTTCGCTTTCGCCCGAACAGGCCTTCGTCTTCGCCTCGCCCGACAGCCCCGCGAACATGATCGGCGCTTTCGATACCGCCGCCGCGATGGTCGAGAACCAGGCCAAGGTGCAGGCCGCCTTCAAGACCGGCAAGGGCGTCGCCTGGGGCGACCAGGCGGGCTGCCTCTTCTGCTCGGTCGCACGCATGTTCAGGCCCGGATACGTCAACGCGCTGGTCCAGCAGTGGCTTCCGGCCCTCGACGGTGTGACGGACCTTCTGACCGAGGGCGCCACCGTCGCCGACATCGGTTGCGGGCACGGCCTCTCGACCATCCTGATGGCGCAGGCCTTCCCGAAATCCACCTTCGTCGGCTACGACTTCCACCCCGGCTCGATCGCGGCGGCCACCGCCCACGCGGCGGCGCACGGCGTCGGCAACGTCCGCTTCGAAGTCGGCCGCGCGCAGGACTTCCCCGGCACCTTCGACTTCGTCACCTGCTTCGATTGCCTGCACGACATGGGCGACCCGGCCGCCGCCGCGACGCACATCCGCTCGGCACTGAAACCCGGAGGCACCTGGATGGTCGTCGAACCCAATGCCGGCGACCGTCTCGAAAGCAACCTGAACCCGGTCGGACGGCTTTACTACTCGGCCTCGACGATGATCTGCGTGCCCACGTCGCTCGCGCAGGAGATTGGGACGGCGCTTGGCGCGCAGGCGGGCGAGGCGCGCATCGCCGAGGTGATCCGCTCGGGCGGCTTCACGAAGGTGCGCCGCGCGGCCGAGACGCCGCTCAACATGGTGCTGGAGGCGACTTGAGCCGTCAGTAGCTCAGCTTCGGATACCAGTCCTCGCCGCGGCCGTCGGGCGTCATGTCGAGGATATTCCAGAGGGGCGCGATATCGACGGCGCCCCTCGGGTCCTGGCCCGGATCCGCCGCTTCGGCCGGCATGTCCGCCGTGTAGAAATAGCGCACCGTCCCGCCCTCCCGGCGGAACACCGCGAAGGCCGGAAACTCCCACCCCGTCTCGGGATCCAGAGCGTTGTGGTCCACCGCATAGTCGTCGCCGACCGTCTGGACGAAATCGAGATCGCGCCACCCGCGTTCCAGCGCGAATGCCGTCTGCCGCTCCACCGTGCTGCGCCCGAGGATCTTGAACGCGGCCCGCTGCTTGATGTCGGCGGCGTTGCCGTTCACGCCCCCGAGGAAGTTCGTACACATCGGACAGGGCCGTTCGCGATCCGGGCCGTACATCCAGAAATAGGTGACGAGGGTATCGTGCTCTCCGAACAGGTCGGCGAGACCCACCTCCGATCCGTTCGCGTCCTTGAAGCGATAGTCCTTCTCGACCACCGGCCCCTGCGGAAGCGCATGCCGCATTTCGGCCAGCCGGGTCAGGTGGCGTCTTGCCTCGATCTCCTCGGCGAGAAGCGCCGTCCGGGCTGCTGCATACTCGGCGCTTTCACCGGGCAGGAGTCCCTTGCGCAACGCGGCGAGGTCCTTCGCGGATTTCAATAGGGCGTCCTTCATGGTGATCTCCCTCAGGGGTCTGCCCGCGAAGGGAGAACGCCGTGTCGCGCCCGCCGTTCCGACGATCCCGCCTCAACTGCGAACCAGCGATGCAGCGCGGTCTCCGGTTCGGCGGCGCCGGGGGGCACCGGCCGATGCCCCGAAGTCACATCCCGAGCGCCTGCTTGTACATCTCGAGGACGGCCTCTTCCTCGGCGATGTCGTCCTTGTCGCGCTTCCGCAGCGAAATGACCTTGCGTAAGACCTTGGTGTCGTACCCCCGACCTTTGGCCTCGGCCATCACCTCCTTCTGCTGGTCGGCGATGTCCTTCTTCTCGGCTTCGAGCCGCTCCCATCTCTCGATGAACTGGCGCAGCTCCTCGGCTGTGACGCGGTAGCTCTGGTCGATGACGCTGTCTTCCATCTGGGGCACTCTCCTTGTCCGGGCCTGCTCGATAGCTGCCCGCCCTGCCTGTCGCAAGGGTTGAAGGCGGCGGCGTCACGGATTACGCCCGTGGCGGACGCACGCAGGCGGAGACGGCGATGGAACTTCTGGTCTGGATCGGCGCGGCCGTGACGCTCGCGGGCCTTGCGGGGCTCGTCTGGTGCATCGTCCTCGTGACGCGCGCCCGCAATGCGGGGCTCGACGACGCGGCGCTCAAGGCCCGGCTGCAAAGGGTCGTGGCGCTGAACCTGGGCGCGCTTCTTCTTTCCGCGCTCGGGCTCATGCTGGTGATCCTGGGGATCATCCTCGGCTGAGAGGCGTCAGTCGTTCAGATCGCCGAAGGTCTTTCCGGACGTCAGAAGATCGTTCAGCACACCGTTCGGAGGCGCAATGCGCGAGCTGACCTGCGCCATCTCGCTCAGGTGACGCGCCACCTCGGCCAGCCCCATGAGATCGGCCGCGAACATCACGCCCCCGGTGCGCCGCGCGAAGCCCAGGCCATGCACCGCCACCATGTCGATGTCGGACGGACGCCTCGCGCCGCCCTCGGCCAGGATCGCAGCCCCCGCCCCGGCCATGGCCGCCACGCAGCGCGCCCGGATCTCGCCGTCGCTCACCTTTCGCGCCTCGATGCCTTTCGCGCTGCGGTCGGCGTCGATCATGTTCTGCACCTCGGGATCCTCGACCCCGGGCTTCCCACGTTCGCGGTAGGTGAAATATCCCCGCCCAGCGGGCATTCCGATGCGCCCCGTCGAGACGAGCACGGCGTCAATGCCCCCGCCCCGCTGACCTTCCAGACCCTGCGGCGCGCCGACGCGCCGGATGCCCGTGACGTCCCGCCACGCGAAGGAGCCGAAGGGCAGACCCCAGTCCTTCAGCGCGGCGTCGATCTGACCCACGCGCGCGCCGTCTTCGAGGCAGAGGTCGGCGGCCGCGTGCAGAGCCTCGGCGATGCGCGTGCCGATCCCCTCGCGGGAGGGGCCGACATCGAGGATCAGCCGGTCGAGCTTCCGCGCCAGCACCCGCGCCGTGGCAAGAGCACGCGGCCCTGTCGACTCGCCCGCCGCCATTTCGGCCAGCCGGTTCTTCTTCAGGCCCGGATAGACGCGCATCCCCACGACGTCCGCCGCGCGGTTGGTCATCTTGGCGACACTCTCGATGTCCACGTTCTCGGCGCCCACGATCAGCACGGCGCCGGCCTTCATCGACGCGTCGAGCGCCGAGACGCGCTTCCGTGACAGCGCCGGAAGGGCGTCGATGACGATGTCGGCCTCGCCGAGGGTATCGAAGCCCGACACCGGCTGCATCCGCTCCAGCACGGCCTCGACGGCGTCTTCCGACATCTGCCCTGCCGCGACGCGCGCGTCGTAGTGTCCGATGATGCGGCCCGAGCCCTCTTCCAAGGCCTCGTCGCTGGCCTCGGCCACCGTGACCGAAAACCCGGCGTCGAGACATTGCACGACGAGTTCCGCCCCGACGGCGCGAGCGCCGACGATGGCGACGCCGTTGATCGGGCGCGACGGCACGCGGCCTTCCCATTTCGTCGCCGCGTGAAGCTTGCGCTCGGCCGAGAAGATGTGGCGCAGCGACTTGGAATGCTCCGAGACGACCAGATCCTCGAAGGCCGCCTGCTCCATTCCGCGCCCGATGTCGTAGGGCAGAAGAAGGGCGGATTCGACGCAGTCGATCATCCGGAGCGGCGCGTCGAGCGGCGAGGCATCGGCGGCGCGGCGGTGCGTGGCCACTGCTTCAAGGAAAGCCGTGCCCTCGCCCAGCCGGTCGCGGCGTTCCGAACTGCGCAGGATTGTCGAGGGACTGCCGGCCAGCCGAAGGGCGTGTCGCACGGCGACGGCCACCGGTTCGCGCGCTTCGATCACGTCGACAAGGCCCAGTTTCTGCGCCACTTCGCCGTTCACGGCCCGCCCGCTTAGAAGGAGCTTCAGCGCCGCGATCCCGCCCACGACCTTGGGCAGCCGCTGCGTGCAGCCCGCGTTCGGAACAAGACCAAGCGTGATGTCTGGCGCGCCGAGCCGGGCGGAGGGGGTAGCGACGCGCAGGTGGGCGGCCAGCGCCAGCTCCAGCCCGCCGCCCAGGGAGGCGCCCTGGATCGCGGCCACCACGGGCTTCGTGGCGGCCTCGATCCGGTCGCAGACGGCGGCGAGGTCGGGGACGTCGTTGGCGGGCGTCTCGTTCAGGCTGGCGCCCGTGGCGAAGGCGCCTTCCGAGCCGGTCAGGACGATCCCGCGGATCGAGGTGTCCGCTTCTGCCTCGTCCAGCGCGCGCATCAATCCGGTGCGCACGTCGGCCGAGAGCGCCGCCGTCGGCGGGTTCTCGATCACGACGATCAGAACGCCATCGCGGCGCTCGCTCTTGACCTTCTGAATCGGAGCGACCTGTTCTTCCCTGCCCATTGGGTGTTCATACGCCAACGGACGGGAAACTCAAGCCGACGCACGGCGCCCAAGGGTCAGACGGGAACGTTGTCCCACATCTCTTCGAGTTCCTCGGTGGTCGCCGGACGATAGCTGGTCGGGAAGGGTACGACGAACGCCCCATCTTCCCTGCTGCTTGTCTGGTCCGGGCGTGCGGCATCGTCCGAGGCGTTCGTTTCCTCGTCGCGGAGGCGGGCCTTCTTCGCTGCTGTCTGCATATTGTCCTCCCAGGGTGTGTCGCTTGTTCGGCGACGTGATGACCGTAGCACGGGCTACGACTAAGGTCGTTAATCCAGATCATTCAAGACAGGATAATGACAGTTGGTGCGCGACATTTGGCCTTACCGGCGGACGGCTGCCTATTTCGCCGTCGCTGTCGCGCTCAGTCGAGCGGCGGCAGGTCCGGGAGGTCGGGCAGATCGGGAAAGTCGGGCAGGTCCGGCAAGTCGGGAAGCCCCGGAAGCTCGGCGAGCCCGGGGAATGGCGTGGCTCCGGCGATGCCGGCAAGGCCTGCTCGTGCGCCCGAGATCGGCGGGCCGGATAGCGCGGCAGCGGCGCCCCCACCCGACGACAGGCGCACCGCCTTCTGGCCATTCAACTGCCCTAGCCGCGCCGTGGCGATCAGCTTGCCCGCCAGCGTCTCAAGCCGGACATTGACCAGCGCCGAAACCGGGATGGGGATGAGGTCGCCCACCCCCAGCCGACGCGCCTGCCCATAGGGATGCGGCAGCCGCGCCAACACCGCAGTCATCGGCGCGGGCACCGTCGCGAGATGCCGCAGCATCCGACCCGGCTGCGGCGACACGACGGTCAAAGGCCGCGGGACGGGCATTGCGAAGAACAGCGTCCCGGTCTTCGCGTCGTCGCCAAGGACGAGATCGACCGACAAGGTGCGGTACTCCACGGGGTCGAGGGCAAGCACCACGTTCCGACGCGGCTGAACGCCATCCATCCTCGCGTAACCGGCGAAGGGCAGAATGTCGGTCAGCCCCGCCTCCTCGGCGGCTTCCAGCGCCGAGCGCATCCAGCGGTCCAGCATCTCGGCCACGACGATGCCATCGGTGCGGGTGGGAATGCGGTCGGGCGGCGCCGAGCGCGTGACGCGGCCCGACATCTGCACCTCGGTCAGGGCGGCCAGAAGGCCGGGCGTCATCAGGCAAAGCCCGCGCGTGTCGCCCGGACCTTTCATCAGGAACGCCAGGTCGAGAGCCGTGAGCCGATCGGTGACAGCGGTCTTCGGCACGGTGCCCAGGGTCACGGCGCCGACCATGAGGTCGAGCCGCAGTTCCCGGTCTGCATCGCGCGGCATCAGCTTGCGCAAGAGCGCCTCGACCGACGCCCCGCCCGGCACCGCGGCGGGTCTTGAAGGCGCAAGCTTGCGCCGAAGCACCGAAGTCATGTCGTTCATCGCCGAGAGCGCCCCCTGTCTGTCCGCTCGAAGCGTCCGGCATCAGGGTTACTATTTGGTTTCCGTCTCAGGCCGCCTCGGCCTGTCGGCGCGGCAGCGTCACGCGGAAGGCGGCCCCGCCCTGCCCCGGCAGATAGGCGATCCCGCCGCCGAGACGATGCATCACCTCGCGGCAGATCGCGAGGCCCAGACCGGCTCCGCCAGCCGCGCGATGGTCCGAGACGCGCGCGAACTTCTCGAAGATCACTGCCTGCGCCTTCTGCGGAATGCCCGATCCGTTGTCCATGAAATCGACGACCGGGCGGCCCTGGCGTTCGCGCACCACGATCCGCAGGCGGGGCGCGTCGGCGTCGCAGTACTTCTGCGCGTTGGCGATGAGGTTGATGAAGACCTGCGCCAGCCTGTCGCCGTCGGTCCGGATCCGCGTGCGCTCGCCGGCCCGGTCGCGGTCGATGGTCATCGCGGGTCCCGGCCCTGCCCGCTCGGTCGCAGCCACCGCGCGGTCGAGGATCGCTTCCAGCGTCCAGTCGGCCTCGTTCAGCGTCACCTGCCCGTTCTCGAGCACCGAAAGGTCGAGAAGGTCGTCCAAAAGCCTCGTCAGCCGGATCGTCTCGTCGTGGATGATCGAGGAATAGCGCTGCCGCTCTTCGGGGGTCATCGTCTCGCCGTGCATGAGGATCTCGCTGAACGACCGGATCGACGTCATCGGCGTGCGCAATTCGTGACTGATCTGGCTGAGGAAGCCGTCCTTCTGCACCGACAGCGCCACCAGCTTGTCGTTCGCCTCCTTCAGTTGTCGCGCGGTCCGCCCCAGCTCCTGGCTCTTGGCTTCTAGCTGGCTGGAATACTCAAGGATTTGCTGGGCTTCGTCGGCGACCTTCATCAGGTCCTCGACCGTGACGGACACCCCGCCCGTGATCTGAAGCAGCATCGCATGCGCCGTCGCGGCCCCGACCGACCCCGCGAGCTTGCGTTCGAGCTTTTCCAGGAACGCCGGGGTCACGTCGGGGATATAGCCGCTCTTGCCCTGGCCTGCGGCCTCGCCCTCGAACAGAAGCTGCGCCTCTGCCGTGCCCAGGAGGCGCTGCGACATCATCAGAAGATCCTCGGCCTCGACAGCGCTTCCCGTCCAGCCCGGCGCTCCCTCGGAGTAGCGGAAGACATTGACGAAGGCCGCGCCCTGAAGCCGCTCGACGGGCGTGGGGAAGGTCAGGACCGAGACGAGGCAGAAGATGACGGCATTGACGAGAAGCGACCAAAGCACCGAGTGGACCACGGGATCCAGGCCTTCGATCCCGAACAGGGCCTGGGGACGCAGCAGCGACAGGCCGAAGGGCCCGTCCGTGAAGACCGACGCCGACAGAAGCCCGGCTTCGCCGAAGCTCGGCAGGAACGAGGTCCAGAGCCAGATCGCGAAGCCCGCCGACAGGCCCGCCGCCGCGCCCGCGCGCGTCGCTCCCCGCCAGAAGATGCCGCCCAGCATCGCGGGCAGCACCTGCGCGAGTCCGGTGAACGAGATGAGGCCGATGGCCGCGAGCGCCGTGCCGCCGCCCGAGAAGACGTAGTAGAGATAGCCAAGGGCCAAGACCCCCGCGATGGACAGCCGCCGCGCCTGGATGACGACGGTCCGCACGTCGCCCGACACCGTCGCCCCGCCCTTCCGGGCGTTCAGCCAGATCGGCATGACGATGTGGTTCGACACCATGGTCGACAGGGCGATGGCCGCGACGATGACCATCGACGTCGCCGAGGAGAAGCCGCCCAGGAATGCCAGCATGGCCAGCGCGTCTCGGTCGTAGGCAAGTGGGATCGTCAGCACGAAGAGGTCGGGGTTGGCGCCCTCGGGCAGCACGTCGAGCCCCACGACGGCGATCGGCACGACGAAGAGGCTCATCAGGAAGAGGTAGAGGGGGAAGGCCCAGCTCGCGATGGCGAGGTGCCGCTCGTCCGAGTTCTCGACGACCATGACCTGGAACATGCGCGGCAGGCACAGGAAGGCCGCGCCCGACAGGAAGATCATCGTCATCCAGCGCGCCGGCCCAGCGTGCCACTCCGAGATCTCCGAGGCGTCGATGGCCTCGAGGGTGGCGCCCGCACCGCCGCCTGCCACAAAGACCACGAAGATGCCGACCGCCAGAAGCGCCACGAGCTTCACGACGGCCTCGACTGCGATGGCGGTGACGACGCCGTGGTGGCGTTCGTTCGCGTCCAGGTTCCGGGTGCCGAAGACGATGGTGAAGATCGCCAGCCCGCCCGCGATGAACAGCGCCGTCTGGGTCAGCGAGTCGCCGTCGGCCCGCACGCCGCCGCCCGCGAAGACGTCGAAAGACAGCGTGACCGACTGGAGCTGAAGCGCGATGTAGGGCGTCGTGCCGACGACCGCGAGAACCGTCACCAGCACGCCCAGAAGGTTCGACTTGCCATAGCGCGACGAGATCAGGTCGGCGACCGAGGTGATGCGCTGTATGCGCCCGATCCGGACGAGGCGGCGCAGCACGGTCCACCAGCCGACCATGACCAGCGTGGGGCCGAGATAGATGGTGACGAATTCCATCCCCGACCGCGCGGCATATCCCACCGCGCCGTAGAAGGTCCACGCGGTGCAGTAGATCGACAGCGACAGCGTGTAGACCGCGGGCGAGCGGATCCACCCCATCCTGCCCCGCGCGGCGCGCTTGTCGGCCCAGAAGGCGACGGCGAACAGAAGAAGGACGTAGGCGAGGCAGAGCGTAACGAGGACGTCGAAGGACACCGGCCTCAGTCCTCGTCGCCGGCGGGCGCGGGCTCGGCGCCGGGATCCGGGTCGCGCATCATGCGGCCAAGGGGCCGCGACATCGCGCCGATGACCGCGATCAGTCCGGCCCAGGTGACGAAGACATAGATCATCGCGCCTGAGGTACGGGTCTCGGTCCCGGGCCACAGCACGGGCACAAGCATCAGGACTGCGCCTATCAGGGGCACGAGGCGCGCGGCGTCCGCCATCCGGCGCCGCCTGTATCCGGCGCGTGCGAGGAACTTCGGATCGCCGGGCCGCGCCATCAGCCCACCAGCTCACGCACGGTCGAGAGGATCTCGCTGTTCGAGAAGGGCTTCGTCATGAACCGGCTGACGCCCAGCTTCTCGGCCAAGTCGCGGTCCTTCTTCTGGCCCCGCGCGGTCAGCATGAGAACCGGAAGCGCCTTGGTCGCCGCGTCCCGTCGCAGATCGTGGAGGATGTCGTAGCCCGAGCGGTTCGGCAGCATCACGTCGAGGATCACGAGGTCGGGCGCGCGCGTGCGGATCGCGGCGAGCGCCGTCTCGCCGTCCGAATGCGTGTCGACCCTCCAGCCGTCCCGCGACAGGATGAAACGGATCGCCTCGATGATGTTCGGCTCGTCCTCGATCAACAGCACCCGTCTTGCGGTCACCACCGATCCTCCCCTCATGCCCTTTGCGGGCCTTTCGCGACTATCGCCTGCGGCGACACTCCTGTCAAAAGCGGAAGCGGGTCAGCCTGCCTCGTCCGGAAGGGCGAAAACGGACGGCTCGCGCCGCGCCGGGCAGTCCGGGACGGCGCAGATGCGGCAGGAGGCGCCGACCTTCAGCGCGGGCCCCGCGTCGTCACCCGGCAGCCGGGCGCGCAAGAGCATCCAGGCCTCGACCACGGCGGGGCCGTCGAAACCGACGGGATAGGCGATGTCCGAGATCGCCTCGGCGTCGAACACACCCTCGTTTCGGCCGCTGACGGCCACGCGCTCGCGGATCAGGGCCATAGGGCGCTGAAGCGCACGGAAGAGAGGCCAGAGCGGACAGGCTGCGCCATAACGCGGCACATCGAAACCGGGCAGCGGCTTGCGGAAGATCAGCGTGCCGGACCCGTCGCAGGCGACGAGGCCCCAAGGCGTACCGTCCGGACAAAGTACGGCGGGCAGCGCTGCGAGGCGGCGGTAGACCGTGGCCAGCGGAACACCCAAGGCCGAGGCGAGGCGCGACGGCTCGGTGATCCTTTCCATCGCTTCGGACAGGCGAGCGGCCGGCAGCGCGCGGGCGTCATCGGCATAGCGCGTGAGGGCCCT
This sequence comes from Silicimonas algicola, assembly GCF_003970735.1. GTDB lineage: Bacteria > Pseudomonadota > Alphaproteobacteria > Rhodobacterales > Rhodobacteraceae > Silicimonas > Silicimonas algicola. The sequence goes on along the minus strand of NZ_CP034588.1, from coordinate 2,001,367 downwards.
GACGGCGAGCGCCCGTCCCGCGGGCGTCGCCGGGCCGTCGGGCGCGCCGATCAGGGGCGCCACATCCGCGTCGGGGTTCTCCTCCAGCACGTCGACGCGCCAGTCCCGCGCCGCAAGCCAGATCTCGACCTCTTCCTGCGGCAGGGTCGCGGCGCGCCCCTCGCTGTCGCCGGCATCGAGATAGGACACCAGCCCCTCGGTCGCGTCGGCCAGTCGCTGGCTGTCCTCGTAGATGTTGCGATGAAAGCGCGCCTGCCACTCGGGCTCGATGTTCTCGCCATTGGCAAGGATGGCGCTGGCCGAGCGGATCGCGGTCACGCTGGACAGAACGCTGTGCATCGACGCCGACAGGAAGGGATCGTGCGTCAGGCGGTCGTCGAGACGCTCGATCACCTGTTCCAGCCGCCGCGCCTCACGGTACTGACGCTCGATCAGCCTGGCCCAGCCGGGAAAGCGGCCCGCCATCTCCTCGGCCCGCTCGCGTTCCGCGTTCGTGTCGGGATACGCACCCGCAGCCGCATCGAGGGCCATGGTCAGCGCGCTTTCGGCGCCTTCGGACAGGATCGCGGGTTCGGCGCCGAGAGCACGCGCGATACGCACCAGAAGCGCCCCGCCGATTTTCCTGCGATTGTGTTCGATCAGGTTGAGGTAGGACGGCGAAATCCCGCAGGCCTTGGCGAGGTCGGCCTGGCGCAGCCCGCGACCGATGCGGTAGTCCCGGATCCGGCTTCCGGCAAGGACCGAGCGAGCCAAGGGTTTCTCCTGCGATTTCAAGCGGCTTCTGCCAGTGCGCGTAAATTACTTTACATTAAACTTCCTGCGCCTGTCTATTTGTTTACAAAAAAATTGCCGAGCCACAGAGACTTATTGAAATGTTTTCCGCGTATCGGCGATAAACGGGGTGCCTTGTAAAGGCCAGACCGCACTGCCCGAGGAGGATCGGGCAAGAGTGGATGCAATCTTGGGAGGATTTCAATGTCGAAGAACGATCTCACGCGCCGTGGCGTGCTGAAGACGGGTGCCGTGGCCGGTGCCGGTCTGGCCGTCCCGACCATCTTCACCGCCGGTTCCGCGCGCGCCTTCACCAACGAGCCCACCGGCTCGAACGTGGTGCTGGGTTTCAACGTGCCGCAGACCGGACCCTACGCTGACGAAGGCATGGACGAGCTTCGCGCTCAGGAGCTGGCAGTCCAGCACCTGAACGGCGAAGGCGACGGCGGCTGCCTTGCCACCTTCTCGTCGAAGGCTCTCGACGGCACCGGCATCCTGGGCAAGAAGGTGACCTTCGTCACCGGCGACACCCAGACCAAGTCGGACGCCGCCCGCGCGGCAGCCAAGTCGATGATCGAGAAAGACGGCGCCATCATGATCAACGGCGGCTCGTCCTCGGGCGTCGCCGTGGCCGTTCAGGGTCTCTGCCAGGAGGCCGGCATCATCTTCATGGCGGGCCTGACCCACTCGAACGACACGACCGGCAAGGACCGCAAGAAGAATGGTTTCCGCCACTTCTTCAACGCCTACATGTCCGCCGCCGCTCTCGCGCCCGTTCTCGAGAAGGCCTACGGCACCGACCGCCGCGCCTACCACCTGACGGCCGACTATACCTGGGGCTGGACCCAGCAGGAGTCGATCGCGGCCTCGACCGAAGCCATGGGCTGGGAAACCGTCGAGAACGTGCTGACCCCGCTCGCCGCCACGGACTTCTCGTCCTACATCGCCCCGGTCCTGAACTCGGGCGCCGATGTGCTGGTCCTGAACCACTACGGCGGAAACATGGTGAACTCGCTGACGCAGGCGGTCCAGTTCGGCCTCCGCGACAAGCAGGTGAACGGCAAGAACTTCGAGATCGTCGTTCCGCTCTATTCCGAACTGATGGCGGCAGGTGCCGGCGCGAACGTGGCGGGCGTCTATGGCTCGATGAACTACAACTGGCAGCTCGACAACGAAGGCTCGAAGGCGTTCGTCAAGTCGTTCGGCGAGAAGTATGGCCGTCCGCCGTCAAACTCGGCACAGACCTGCTATGCTCAGGTCCTGCTCTACGCCGACGCCGTGGCGCGTGCGGGCTCCTTCGACCCCTGTGCGGTCGCCGAGGCCCTGGAAGGCTTCCAGTTCGACGGACTGGGCAACGGCCCGACGCTCTATCGCGCCGAAGACCACCAGTGCTTCAAGGACGTCCTCGTCATGAAGGGCAAAGAGGCGCCAGCCAACGAGTTCGACCTTCTCGAGATCGTCGACGTCACGCCGGTGGCCCAGGTCGAGTATCCCGCCGATCACCCGATGTTCGGCGGCGCCGAGGCGACCCTCGGCGAGTGCAACCCGGGCGCCTGACCGGCACCGCACAGAGGGATCGCGCCACGGCGCGATCCCTTCCGGAACGGCGTCCCTCCACGGGGCGCCCGTCTGAGATTTTCCAGAAGGTGGGGATATGGACGCGATCCTGCTTCAGATCCTGAACGGCCTCGACAAGGGTTCGGCCTATGCGTTGATCGCGCTCGGTCTGACCCTGATCTTCGGGACGCTCGGGGTGGTGAATTTTGCGCACGGCGCTCTGTTCATGGTCGGCGCGTTCTGCGCAATTTTCCTGCAGCGGCTTCTTGGCACCAGCTTCGAGATCATCGACGAGACCCAGAAGGACTTTCTGGGCAACCCGCTGAAGGTCCAGGCCCCCTACATTGAGTACTGGTTCGGAAAAGACATCGGCGCCTCGATCATCGACTGGTCGGTGCCGCTGGCCATCCTGCTGACCATCCCGGTCATGCTCGTCATCGGCTACGTGATGGAACGGGGCCTGATCCGCCACTTCTACAAGCGCCCCCACGCCGACCAGATCCTGGTGACCTTCGGCCTCGCGATCGTGCTGCAGGAGATCATCAAGTACTTCTACGGCGCCAATCCGATCCAGGCTCCGGAGCCATCGGCCTTCAAGGGCTCTGTCGACCTCGGGATGATGCTGGGCTTCCAGGCCAACGCGATCGTCTACCCGATCTGGCGTCTGGTCTATTTCGCCTTCTCGGTTGTCATCATCGCCGGTGTCTTCGCCTTCCTTCAGTTCACTACCTTCGGCATGGTGGTCCGAGCGGGCATGGTGGACCGTGAAACCGTCGGGATGCTTGGCATCAACATCGACAAGCGCTTCACCATCATGTTCGGCATCGCGGCCGCCGTTGCGGGGCTCGCCGGCGTCATGTACGCGCCGATCAACGCGCCCAACTATCACATGGGGATGGACTTCCTCGTCCTGTCCTTCGTCGTCGTCGTCGTCGGCGGCATGGGCTCGCTGCCGGGCGCAGTGCTCGCCGGCTTCCTTCTCGGCATCCTCGAGAGCGCGGCCTCGACCACATGGGCCACGACAACGATCCCCGGGATCAACCAGATCATCATCTACCTGGTCGCGATCATCGTGCTGCTGACCCGCCCGCGTGGCCTCATGGGCCGCAAGGGCGTGATGGAGGATTAACCCATGCTCGGTCTCAACAAACACGACGCGATGCTCTTCGTCATCGTCCTGATCCTGACGCTCCTGGCGCCGTTCCTGCTCAACCCCTTCCCGCAGGGCTCGTCGCTGGCGCAGTTCAACGCAGGATATCCGGACCTCATGCAGCGGTTCGTGATCTACGGCATCTTCGCCATCGGCTTCAACATCCTCTTCGGCCTGACGGGCTATCTGTCCTTCGGACACGCCGCCTTCCTCGGCATGGGCTCCTATGCCGCGGTCTGGATCTTCAAGCTCCTGACCTACAACGTGGTCCCCGCGATCCTTCTGTCGGTGATCGTCGCAGGCCTCTTCGCCCTCGTGATCGGCTACATCTCGCTGCGGCGCTCGGGGATCTACTTCTCGATCCTCACCCTCGCCTTCGCGCAGATGAGCTTCGCGCTGGCCTACTCGGTGCTGTCGAACCCGAAGTTCAACCTGACGAACGGTGAGACCGGCCTTCAGGTCTATTCCAACGATCCGCAGTGGCTGCACCGCGCGTCGCTGCCGGACATGCCGCACCTCTTCGGTCTCTCCGTGCGCTCGACCTATACCCTGCGCATGAACGGCTGGACCTTCGACTTCAACTCCGGCTACTACATCTGCGCCGCGATCATGATCCTCATGTTCTACCTCTCGATCCGGATCTTCCGCTCGCCTTTCGGGATGATGCTGCGCGCGATCAAGTCGAACCAGCAGCGCCTGAACTACACCGGCCTGAACTCGCGGCCCTACACACTTGCCGCCTTCGTCATCTCGGGCATGTACGCGGGTCTCGCCGGAGGCCTTCTCGCCGCGATGGACCCCCTTGCGGGCGCCGAGCGGATGCAGTGGACGGCATCGGGCGAAGTCGTGCTGATGACCATCCTCGGGGGTGCAGGAACGCTGATCGGCCCGGTCCTGGGCGCGGGCTTCATCAAGTACTTCGAGAACATCTTCTCAAAGATCAACGACAACGTCCTGCACCAGTGGTTCGCCTTCCTGCCCGACGGGATGGAGGATTTGATGGTCACGATCGTCCACCCCTTCATCGGAAAGGGCTGGAACCTGACGCTTGGCCTTCTCTTCATGATCGTCGTCATCTTCCTGCCGGGCGGTCTTGTCGAAGGCGGGCAGCGTGTCGGGCGCGTGTTCCGCCGCCGCGACCGCAAGGCCTCGGGCGCCGAGGCCGAAGCTGCACGCCAACGCCGTACCCCGGCCGAGTGAGGAAACAGCGACATGGGCATTCTTGAAGTCAAGGGCGTCAACAAGCGCTTCGGCGGCCTGAAGGCGCTTTCGGACGTGAACCTCTCGGTGCGCGAGAACACGGTTCACGCCATCATCGGACCGAATGGCGCAGGCAAATCGACGCTGCTGAACTGCCTCGTCGGCAAGCTGATCCCGGACACCGGCTCGGTCATGTTCGACGGGCAGTCGGTGCTGGGGCGCAAGCCGCACGAGATCAACCAGATGGGGATTTCCCGCGTCTTCCAGACACCCGAGATCTTCGGCGACCTGACGGTGATGGAAAACATCCTGATCCCGTGCTTCGCCCGCCGCGACGGCGCCTTTCGCCTGCACGCCTTCGAGAACTTCGCGCATGAAAAGGACCTGGTCGAGAAGGCCGAGGCGATCCTCGTCGACGTCAACATGATCGACAAGCGCAACATGCACTCGGCCTCGATGTCGCGGGGCGACAAGCGGCGGCTCGAGATGGCGATGTGCCTCGTGCAGGAGCCGAAGCTTCTTCTGCTCGACGAGCCGACAGCCGGCATGGCGCGCGCCGACACCAACAACACCATCGACCTGCTGCGGGACATCAAGTCGAAGCGGGACATCACGATGTGCATCATCGAGCACGACATGCACGTCGTCTTCTCGCTGGCCGACCGCATCACCGTCCTCGCGCAGGGGACGCCTCTGGTCGAGGACGAACCCGAGAACATCAAGGGCAACCCGAAGGTGCAGGAAGCGTACCTCGGCGAAGCCGCGCACTAGGAGGCAAGGGTCATGCTGGACGAACACACCTTCGACAAGCGCGCGAACAACGCCGCGACCGCGCCCGCCTTCCTGTCGGTCTGGAACATCGAGGCCTACTACGGCGAGAGCTACATTGTTCAGGACGTGTCCTTCAACGTCCACGAAGGAGAGATCCTCGCGCTTCTCGGCCGCAACGGCGCCGGCAAGACCTCGACCCTGCGCACCATCGCGCGGATGGGCAACCCGGAGCTGCGCCACGGCGAGATCTGGCTCGACCACAAGCCGCTGCACAAGATGAAGAACTACGAGGCGGCGCAGGCCGGGATCGCGCTTGTCCCCGAGGATCGGCGCATCATCCAGGGCCTGACCGTCGAAGAGAACCTCAAGCTCGCGCAGATCGCCCCGCCCGTGGGCTGGTCGCTGGAGCGTATCTACGAACTTTTCCCGCGTCTCGGCGAGCGCCGCACGCAGGACGGCTCGACGCTGTCGGGCGGCGAGCAGCAGATGCTGGCCATCGCCCGCGCCCTGGCGCGCGACATCAAGGTTCTTCTCCTCGACGAACCCTACGAGGGTCTGGCCCCCGTCATCGTCCAGGAGATCGCCAAGACCCTGAAGATCATCCGCGACCAGGGCATCACCACGATCATCGTCGAGCAGAACGCGGTCGCGGCGCTCAAGCTCGCGGACCGCGCGGTGATCCTCGACACGGGCCTGGTCGTCTATGACGACTCGGCGCAGAAGGTCCTGGATGACGAGGCGCTGCGCGCGAAGTATCTCGCTATCTGACGGTCCCGAGGGACCGCCGCACATTCGGAGGAGGAGCCGACATGCTGGACCAGCGTGAAGGAATGTATTGGCCCGACGAGGGCATGGCGAATTCAGCTCATGCGGACCGGGCGAAATACGACGCGATGTACAAGGAATCCATCGAGGACCCGGAAGGCTTCTGGGCCCGCGAAGGCAAGCGGATCGACTGGATCAAGCCCTATAGGAAGGTGAAGAACACCTCCTTCGCGCCCGGCAACATCGACATCCGCTGGTTCGAGGACGGCACGCTTAACGTGTCGGCCAACTGCATCGACCGGCATTTGCTGAACCGCGCCGACCAGACCGCGATCATCTGGGAACCGGACGATCCCAAGGACGCCGCGCAGCACATCAGCTATCGCGACCTTCTGGAACACACGTGCCGCATGGCCAATGTTCTCAAGGACATGGGCGTGGGCAAGGGTGACCGCGTCGTGCTGTACATGCCGATGATCCCCGAGGCGGCCTATGCGATGCTGGCCTGCACCCGGATCGGGGCGGTCCATTCCATCGTCTTCGCGGGCTTCTCTCCCGACGCGCTGGGCGCGCGGATCAACGGCTCTGATGCCCGCGTCGTCATCACCGCCGACCACGCGCCTCGCGGCGGCAAGGCCACGCATCTGAAATCCAACACCGACGCGGCGCTCTTGCATTGCCGCGACGACGTCAAGGTGCTGGTGGTCAAGCGCACCGGCGCCCAGACGACATGGGTCGAGGGACGCGACCACGACTACAACGCGCTGGCCGCGGAGGCCTCGCCCTACTGCACGCCCGCCGAGATGTCGGCGGAGGATCCGCTGTTCATCCTCTACACCTCGGGTTCGACCGGCCAGCCCAAGGGCGTGGTGCATACCACCGGCGGCTACCTCGTCTATGCCGCGATGACGCACCAGTACACCTTCGACTACCACGACGGCGACGTCTTCTGGTGCACCGCGGACGTGGGCTGGGTGACCGGACACAGCTACATCGTCTACGGCCCGCTGGCGAACGGTGCGACCACGCTGATGTTCGAAGGCGTGCCGACCTGGCCCGATGCCGGCCGGTTCTGGGCGACCTGCGAAAAGCACAAGGTCAACCAGTTCTATACCGCCCCGACCGCGATCCGTGCGCTGATGGCGCACGGGCCCGAGCCTGTGGCGAAATACGACATGTCGTCGCTCAAGGTCCTCGGCACCGTGGGCGAGCCGATCAATCCCGAAGCCTGGAACTGGTACAACGAGGTCGTGGGCAAGGGGAAGGTGCCAATCGTCGACACCTGGTGGCAGACCGAAACGGGCGGTCATCTCCTGACTCCCCTGCCCGGCGCCATCCCGACGAAACCCGGCTCGGCCACCCTGCCCTTCTTCGGGGTGCAGCCTGTCATCCTCGACCCGCAGACGGGCCAAGAGATCGACACGACCGAGGCCGAGGGCGTGCTCTGCATCAAGGACTCCTGGCCCGGCCAGATGCGCACCGTTTGGGGCGACCACGAACGGTTCGAGAAGACCTATTTCGCCGACTACAAGACCTACTACTTCTCGGGCGACGGCTGCCGCCGCGACGCGGACGGTTACTACTGGATCACCGGCCGCGTGGATGACGTCATCAACGTCTCGGGCCACCGCATGGGCACCGCCGAGGTCGAAAGCGCGCTCGTCGCGCACCCGAAGGTCGCCGAGGCGGCCGTGGTCGGCTATCCCCACGCCATCAAGGGCCAAGGCATCTATGCCTATGTCACACTGATGGGAGGCGAGCAGCCCTCCGACGAGCTGCGGAAGGACCTCGAAGGCTGGGTCCGTAACGAGATCGGACCGATCGCAAAGCCGGACTGCATCCAGTTCGCGCCCGGCCTGCCCAAGACGCGCTCCGGCAAGATCATGCGCCGCATCCTGCGCAAGATCGCCGAGAACGACTACGGCGCGCTTGGCGATATCTCGACGCTGGCCGATCCCGAGGTCGTGGACGATCTCATCAAGAACCGCATGAACAAGGGCTGACGCTCTACCCGCCGGTCCGGACGACCCCTCGCCCGAGGGGCCGTCGCCGTGCCGGGGAACCCGTCGCGCGGGACCGCCGTTGTCCCGTCATGCCCCTCGACAGCCGCGATACCGCCACGCTCTACCGCATGGTCATGCCCGACCATCTCTGCCCCTACGGCCTCAAGTCGAAGGACCTTCTCGAACGCGAGGGTTACACGGTCGACGACCGCCCCCTGACGACGCGGGAAGAGACCGAGGCCTTCAAGGCAAAGCACGGAGTCGACACCACGCCTCAGACCTTCATCGGCGGCGAGAGGATCGGCGGCTACGACGACCTGCGCCGCAGCTTCGGCCAGCACGTCCGCGGCGAGGACGAGATGACCTATCAACCCGTCATCGCCATCTTTTCGGTCGCGTTCCTGATGGCTCTGGGGCTGTCGTGGTCGGTCTACGGCACGATCCTGACATTCCGCGCCGTGGAATGGTTCATCGCGATCTCGATGTGCTTCCTGGCCGTTCAGAAGCTGAAGGACGTCGAGACCTTCTCGACCATGTTCCTGAACTACGACCTTCTTGCACGCAGATGGGTCCGCTACGGCTACCTCTACCCGTTCGGAGAGGCGCTGGCGGGAGTCCTGATGGTGGCAGGCGCGCTGACCTGGATCTCTGCCCCCGTCGCGATCTTCATCGGCGCGGTCGGCGCGGCGTCGGTCGTCAAGGCCGTCTATGTCGACAAGCGAGAACTCAAGTGCGCCTGCGTCGGCGGCGGCAGCAACGTGCCCCTGGGCTTCGTATCGCTGACCGAAAACCTGATGATGCTGGGAATGGGCCTTTGGATGGGCGCACGGGCGCTGTGGGGCCTTTAGGGTGACGCCCGCCGGGGGGGCGGGCGTCGCTGTCACAAGGGGCTCAGAAGCCCCGACGCCACCATTTGCGCCAAAGGTCCAGCGCACGGCGCCGGTGCATGCCCCCCTTGAGGGCCAGTTTCACGATTTCCGTCATCTGCTCTGTCCTGCCTCGGCCCGGGTTCGTCCCGCGCTCGGCCGCTTTGATACGACACCCCGCGCTTTTGCCAAAGTGTCCGATTCGCATTGAGCGAAGATTTGCGCCGGGCGTGATGTCGCAGGGACTTTTCCCCCTGTGTCCTTTGCGATGTGCCGAGACTTTCAGCGCGTACATGCTTTATCCCGCGCTGTCGTCGCCCGCTCTACCCGCATGTTGTGTCCAGCGCGCTCTTGCGGTGGCGTCACCGCTCCTGACGGCGCGCCATGCGACGGCGCAGGAGGGTCATGGCGCCTAGTCCGAAAGCGACGACAACGTTCGTGAGAAGGTTCGGCGGCTTATCTTCCCGGCGCCCCTCCTCCGACTCGTGTTCCCCGTCCGGCAGGGTGTCCGCCTTGACCGCGCCCCGGGCTCCCATGGGCTGCGCAACGCCCGTCGTCGTATCGCGCGACGTCTGCAGCTCGATCTCGGAATCCAGTTCAGCTCCGGCAAGGACGATGAACGACGACAGCCACAGCCACGTCAGCAGGATGATGACGCCCCCGATGGTGCCGTAGGTCTCGTTGTAGCTGCCAAAGTTCTGCGCGTACATCGAGAAGGCGATCGTCCCCAGCAGCCACAGTACCGTGGCAGCGATGGACCCCGGCGTGATCCAGCGCCACTTGGCATTCTCGCGCGACGGCCCGTAGCGGAAGAGAACGGACAGGCCGAGCACGGTCAGCGCGGCCAGAAGCGGCCATTTGATCCAGCCGAGCGCTGTCGCGACCCAGTCCGGCACCGGCAGGAACGCGATGATGCTGGGCAGGACGAGGATGAGCGCGAAGACGAAAATCAATCCGACCATCAACCCGAGCGTCAGCAGAAGCGCGCGCGCGTAAAGCGCCACGAAGCCACGCTTCTCGCGTTCGTTGTAGGCGATGTTGAGCCCCTCGATCAGCGTCAGGACGCCTTTCATCGCGCCGTAGAGCGCCAGGAGCAGCCCGAAGACCGCGGCAAAGCCCGTGGCGGTGTTGTCGCCCGAGGTGACCGAGACGATCTGGTCCTGGATGATCGAGGCCGCGTTCGGCGGCAACAGCGACGTCAGCGTGTCGATCTGGTTGGCGACGTCGGAGGGGTCGAGGAAGAAGCCCGCAAGCGAGATCAAGGCGCCGATGGCAGGGAAGATGGCGAGAAGTCCGAAGAACGCCACGCCGGCCGAGACGACCGAGACGTGATCTGTCACGATCTCGTCCTTCACCCGGAGGAGAATTTCCTTCCAGCCGCGCTGCGGTATCTCTCCCGGCCGCTCGGCCTGTCTGCCCTTGCCTCTGTCGCCGTTCATCGCCGCTCCCTTCCGTTTCAGGAAAGCAACGTGTCTCGGCGGATTCGGTTCAATGCGCCGTCAGAGGAAGAAGAACAGCATCGCGAGCATCAGGCCTATGCCGCCCCCGCCACCGCCCGCACCCGCGAGGAAGGCATGAAAGTCGTCATCGTCATCGTCGTAGACCGGCAATGACCCCGGGTCGGTCACGGGAAGCGGAGCGGAGGCGTGAAGCTCGGTGCCCTCGCCCCCGGACCAGCCCGCGATTTCGGCCGCACCGGCGTCGGTCTTGCCGAACGACAGGCGGATGATGTCGTGCTCTCCGGTCAGCGACACCTCGATGGCGCCCGGGCGGACGCCCGGCGTCACGACGTCGCGGACGCCAAGGGCATAGGCTTGCGCCTCGGCGCTTTCGTCGACCTGCGGGTTGTCGGCGATGCCGAAGACGGCCATCCAGTCCTCCGGCGTCTCGCTTGTCAGCTTTTCGGCCCAGACGCTGCGATACTCGGTCCCCAGGCCGTCAAGCTCGATCGTCACGTTGCCGGGCGCGTGGTCGCCGGCGGCCACGAAAAGAACCAGCTTGTCGTCGTTCTCGAAGCCGTAGAGCGTGACCGGGTCATTAGGGTCATAGGGGCCATCTGAGCGGAGGACATGCGTGCCGCCGACGCTTTCGTAGATCATCTTCAGCATCTCGGCGCCGGCGAAGCTGTAATCCTCGCCGTCCTCGCGCCAGCTCAGATGGCCCGGATGTACGGTGTCGATACCGTAGACCGCGCCCGCATCCATGCCCGCCTCGGCATAGCTCGCGAAGCTTTCCAGGATGTAGGCCGCATGTTCCTGGCCATAGGCGGCCTCGTCCAGCCGGTCCTGCCAGAACCGCTCGAAGTCGGTCGTGGTCCGCCCGTCGAGGTCGACGTCCGAGCGGTCGACATGGATGCCCTGCGACGCCTCTTCGGCGATGTAATCGGTCAGCGCCTCGTTTCGCGTCAGCGTCACGGTGTTCCAGGCCGAGACGAAAAGCTCGGGATCTACGCCGCCCGCCCCTGTCGCGTCCTGGCCCCAGGCCTCGACGATCTGGTGCAACTCGTCGATGCGCGCGTCGATACCCTGGGGCTGATAGGCGAAACGATGGTGAACGATCATGTCCACATGGGCGAGCGCCTCGTTCGACAATTCATCCCGGATGGCGATGTCGTCGGCCAGGGTTTTCCCCGCCTGCACCGCGATGGTGACATCCGCCCCGGTGGTGTTGACGGACGGGTCCGCCAGAGCCCACGCGATCTCGGTCACCATGAGGTCCGCGACCGCGCCATAGTCCGACGCCCGGTCGGCACCGTCGAAGTTGGCGAAATACTCGCTGCCGATCTCGAGGATCATTGGTTCGGGCAAGGGTCCGAAGGCGCCGCCGAGAAGGTCGCCGAGAAAATCCTGCATCTCCTCACGCAAGGTCTCGAGGTCGTCCGCGTAGCGCGCCGTGGGCAGGACGACCGACAGGCCGGTGCCCTGTTCGACCGCGATGGCCATCATGTCCGCGATATCGGGCTTGCCGGTCGCGGGGTCGTAGAGCCTGTCGAACTCGAAGCCGAAGCGGTCGTCGCGGCCTTCGGCCAGCGTTCCGCCCGGCCAGACGATCATGCCGAGATTGAGGTCATTGGACTGGTCGACGAAACGATCGACGCCGTCATAGCTGACGTACCGTGCTCCGAAGCTCAGCGACGAGATACTCTCGTCCGGCAACGCATATTCGGAAGTCCCTGACTCGTAACGAATTTCCACGGGCACGGCGCACCCCCACCATTACACACCCAACACAGGCTTGAGTTTACCGTGTCTGCCCGATTCATGCCTTGAAAATGTCCAGAAGTTGTCGACTTCCCCCCAAAACGACAAAGGGCGCGGAGGTTTCCCCCCGCGCCCCTTTCGTGTCTCTTTCGCAGATCAGTTCAGAGCGCCGTCCGTGATCTCATGCGTGAAGGCGCCTTCGGGAGCCTTCGTGATGACCGGGTCGGATCCGCCCGACATTAGCGAGTCGACCGTGCGCTGATAGTCCGCCTCATCCAGCGTGCCGTCCGAACCAGCCGTCAGCTTGGCGACCTCGCCCATCATCCGCTTCTGATGCTCCTCGGTCTGCGCGCCGGTCTCGTCGTAGTCGAGAACGATCATCGCGGCCTCGTCCGGGTTCTCCTCGGCGTACTTCCAGCCCTTCATCGATGCGCGCACGAAGCGGACCATCGCGTCCTTGAACGCCGGATCGGCGAGCCGTTCCTCGAGGACGTAGAGACCGTCCTCCAGGGTCGCGACGCCCTGATCCTCGTACTTGAAGGTGATGAGGTCGTCCTCGGACACACCTGCGTCGATGACCTGCCAGTATTCGTTGTAGGTCATGGTCGAGATGCAGTCCGCCTGCCGCTGGATCAGCGGATCGACGTTGAAGCCCTGCTTCAGAACCGCGACACCGTCATCGTCGGCGCCGTCGGTCGCGACGCCGAGCTGGCTCATCCACGACAGGAAGGGATACTCGTTGCCGAAGAACCAGACGCCGAGCGTCTTGCCGGGGAAGTCGGCCGGCGTCTCGATGCCGGAGTCCTTCCAGCAGGTCAGCTGCATCCCCGACGACTTGAAGGGCTGCGCGATGTTGACGAGCGGCAGGCCTTTCTCGCGCGCGGCGAGCGCCGCCGGCATCCACTCGACGAGGACGTCGGCACCTCCGCCCGCCACGACCTGCGGCGGGGCGATGTCCGGACCGCCCGGCTTGATGGTGACGTTCAGATCCTCTTCCTCGTAGAACCCCTTCTCGAGGGCGACGTAGTAGCCCGCGAACTGGGACTGCGTGACCCACTTGAGCTGGAGGGTGACGTCGTCGGCGGCCAGTGCCGCGCCCGCCGTCAGGGCGGCGGCGAACCCGCCTGCGATCAGTCTTTTCATGATAGTGCTCCCGGTTGGTTGTTGTTGGTCATGTCTTTCGCTGCGACGGGTGCCAGAAGGTGACACGGCGCTCGGCCAGTGCCACCAGGCCGTAGGCCACCGACCCCGTCAGGGCGGCCACGGCGATTTCAGCCCAGACGAGGTCGATGGACAAGCGTCCGACCCCGGTCGAGATGCGGAATCCCATGCCTCTCGTGGGTGAGCCGAAATATTCGGCGACGATGGCCCCGATCAGCGCAAGCGTCGTCGCGATCTTGAAGCCGTTGAAAAGGAATGGCATCGCGGCGGGCAGCCTCAGCTTCCACAGCGTCTGCCAGTAGGAGGCGGCGTAGGTGCGCATCAGGTCCTTCTGCATGGCGCCTGCTTCGGACAGCCCCTGCACGGTGTTCACCAGGATGGGGAAGAACACCATCACCACCACGACCGCCGCCTTCGAATGCCAGTCGAAGCCGAACCAGTTCACCAGGATCGGCGCGATGCCCACGATCGGCAGCGCCGCGACGAAGTTGCCGACCGGCAGAAGCCCCCGGGTGAGGAACGTCGAGCGGTCGATGGCGATGGCGGTCAGGACCGCCGCCGACGCCCCGATCAGGTAGCCCGAGAGCGCGCCCTTCAGCACGGTCTGCGAGAAATCCTCCCACAGGACTCCGCTGTCGGACGCTATGCGCTGCGCGACATCGGTCGGCGCGGGCAGGATCACAGGCGACACGTTCAGCCCTCGCACCAGCCCCTGCCACAGGACGAGTATCGTGAGCCCGAACAGCACGGGTGCAAGAAGCCGCACGGCGCGGGTGTCGCGATAACGCGACCGGGCCAGCGCCGCGTTGACGGCCCAGGCCGCGAGCCAGAACAGGATCGCCCCCCACAGGATCATCGCCCGCCCCCCATGCGCCGAAGCGTCACCGCCTGCGCCCAACCCAGAAGCGTCACCAGCACGCCCGCAAGGATCGCCGCCGCCGCGAGCGCCGACCAGATGGCGAGAGGCGTCCCGAACTGGTCGCCGATCAGGATGCGCGCGCCGAGGCCCGAGATGGCGCCGGTCGGAAGCTCACCGACGATGGTGCCGACCAGCGCCGCGGCGATGCCGATCTTGAGAGAGGTGAAGAGATAGGGCAGCGAGGCCGGAAGCCTCAGTTTCAGGAAGCTCGCCATCCCACTCGCACTGTAGGTTCGGAGAAGGTCGAGCTGCTCGGCCGTGGGCGACCTCAGCCCCTTCACCATGCCGACGAGGACGGGGAAGAAGCAGAGGTAGGCCGAGATGACCGCCTTGGGCACGCCGCGCTCCTCGATCCCGAGCTGCGACGACAGCACGATGATCATGGGCGCTAGCGCCACGATGGGGATGGTCTGGCTGATGATGGCCCAGGGCATGACGCTCAGTTCCATCGTGCGCGAATAGACGATGCCGATGGCCCCCGCGATCCCCACGACGGTGCCGAGCGCGAAGCCCCAGAACGTCGACTGGAGCGTGATCCAGGCGTGGTAGATCAGGCTGCGCTTCGAGAAAGCCCGGCCCTCGAGAGCCATTTCCCCCGTCGTCGCCCAAAGCTCCTGGCCGACCTGCCAGGGCGTCGGGAGGCGCGGTCTCTCGAGCCCGTAGCCGCGCCAGATCTCGCCGGAATTGCGGAGCATCAGCGTCAGGACCGGCGTCTCGAACCGCGTTCGGCTCTCGGCAGGCGTGACCGCCGCGCCCTCGCGTTCGGCCACGTCCAGCGCCTGGCGGGCGTTCATCGGCGCGACGGCTGCGACCCAAAGCGCCAGGATCGCCGCGAGGACGGCCAGGACAGGCAGAAAGCCCCTCATGGCGCGCGCCCCGCGGGGAAGAGGATCAGTCCGACCGCAACGACGCCCAGAAGGATGCCCGCGCTCTGCATCGGTCCCGGACGCTCGCCGAACAGCGCCAGCGCCACGACGTTGGCAAGCACGAGTTGCGCCACCGCCGAGACCGAGATCGCGACGGCCATGCCGCTTTCGCGCATCAGCCGCACCATCATCAGGTTCCCGAGCGTGTAGAGCGCCAGCGCCAAAAGGAGCCCCGCCGTGGACGGTTGGTCGACATGCCGCCGAAGCGCGACCGACGCCAGCAGAAAGACCGTCACCGCCGCCCCGAGCCACAGAACTCCGACCCGCGTCATCGCTTCCACTCCATCCGGATCTCCGGCACGTTGTCCGAACCGTCCTGCTCGTCCCCCGTCGCCGTGAACCCCTCGCGCGCATAGAACCGCTGCGCCCGACGGTTCGGGAGATGGGTCCAGAGCTGGAGGTAGTCGCGGCCCTCCTTCACCCGGTCCATCAGCGCCTTACCCAGACCCTCGCCGGGACGCGAGATATAGAGACCACCGATCCGGGACGTCGAGGGATCGAACGACAGGTAGCCCGCCACCGGGTCGCCCGCGACCCAGATCTCGCGGTCCGGAAGCGCCTCGCTGATCTGGCGTTCGATCTCCTCGGGCGGAACGTCGCGGGGCAACCAGTCCGTCGCGTCGATCCAGTCGTTCACCACAGCCGCGCAGGCCGGAACATCGTCCGCAGTCGCAAGCCGGACGACCGGGCGCGTCACAGTACGTCCCCGTGACCGGCCCGCAGTCCCTCGCGGACCCGGTGCGCCACCTCGATGAACTCGCGGCTGTCGCGGATGTCGAGCGGGCGCTCGCGCGGTAGCGGGCTTTCGATGACGTCGGTGATGCGTCCCGGTCTCGGGCTCATCACCACGATGCGCGTCGAGAGATAGACCGCCTCGGGGATCGAATGCGTGACGAAGCCGATGGTCTTGCCGGTGCGCGACCAGAGCGACAGAAGCTCCTCGTTCAGCCGGTCGCGGACGATCTCGTCCAGCGCGCCGAAGGGCTCGTCCATCAGAAGGATGTCGGCGTCGAACGCGAGCGCGCGCGCGATGGACGCCCGCTGCTGCATGCCGCCCGACAACTGCCAGGGATACTTCCGCCCGAACCCCTGAAGATCGACGAGGTCGAGCACCCTCTCGATGCGCTCCTCCATCTCGGCCCGCGAAAAGCCCATGATCTCGAGCGGCAGGCGGACGTTGCCCGCGATGGTGCGCCAGGGGTAAAGCCCCGCTGCCTGAAAGACATACCCGTAGGCCCGCGCGCGACGCGCTTCGTCGGGGCTCATGCCATTCACCGTCAAAGTGCCGCCGGTCGGCTCTTCGAGGGCCGCCACGCAGCGCAGGAATGTGGTCTTGCCGCAGCCCGACGGCCCGATGAACGAGACGAAGTCGCCCTTGCCGATGGACAGGGTGACGTCCTTCAGCGCATGGACCGGCCCGTCTCCCGTCTCGAAGGTCAGCGAGAGGTCGCGGGCCTCGATGGCCGGTTCGTCCGTCATACCGATCTGGTCAAGCCCCCGTCCACCCGGATGTTCTGACCCGTGATATACGCGCCTGCGTCCGAGACGAGAAACGCAATCGTCGCGGCGACCTCGTCATAGGACTTGCCGTAGCGCTTCAGCGGAATGCGTTCGCGGCGATCCTCTTTCTCGGGCAGGCTGTCGATGAAGCCCGGAAGGACGTTGTTCATCCGCACGTTCTGGGCCGCATACTTGTCGGCGAAAAGCTTCGTGAAGGCCGCAAGCCCGGCGCGGAAGACGCCCGAGGTCGGGAAAACCGGATCGGGCTCGAACGCCGCGAAGGTCGAGATGTTGACGATGGCGCCGCCGCCCTGCTCCGCCATGATCGGCGCGACGAGGCGGGTGGGCCGCACGGCTGAGAGGAAATAGACCTCCATCCCGCGATGCCAGTCCTCGTCCGTTAGTTCCAGAACCGGCGCGCGGGGGCCGTGGCCGGCAGAATTGACCAGCGCGTCGATCCGGCCCCACCGCTCCATCGCGCCATCGACGAGGCGCTTGAGATCCTCCTCGTTCTCGTAAGACCCGGTGACGCCGAAACCGCCAAGCTCGTTGCAAAGCGCCTCGCCCTTGCCGGACGAGGACAGGACGCCGACCTTGTAGCCGTCAGCGGCGAGCCTGCGGGCGGCATCCGCCCCCATGCCGGAACCGCCGCCCGACACCAGCGCGACCTTGACCATCGCTCAAACTCCCGTGGCCGGAATGCCGGTCCGCTCCACAGGCCGGGGCGAGGTCAGGGCCTTCCAGGAGGACAGGGCCTTGTTGACCGGGTTGTTGGCCTCGCGCTTCACGAACTGGCCGTGACCCTCCTGCGTCCGCATCTCGCCGTCATGCACGGCGACATGCCCGCGTGTGAGCGTGAAGCGCGGCAGGCCCTTCACGGTCTGGCCCTCGAAGACGTTGTAGTCGATGGCCGACTGCTGCGCGCTCGCCGTGATCGTCTTCTCCTTCGCCGGGTCCCAGACCACGATGTCGGCGTCCGCACCGACGAGGATCGCGCCCTTCCGCGGATAGCAGTTGAGGATCTTCGCGATATTCGTCGACGTGACCGCCACGAACTCGTTCGGTGTCAGCCGGCCCGTGGCGACCCCATGCGTCCAGAGCATGGGCAGCCGGTCCTCGAGCCCGCCGGTCCCGTTCGGGATCTTGGTGAAGTCGCCCACGCCGAAGCGCTTCTGCTCGGTCGTGAAGGCGCAGTGATCCGTCGCCACCACCGACAGCGACCCGGACTGAAGCCCGGCCCAGAGGCTGTCCTGATGCTTCTGGTTCCGGAACGGCGGCGACATCACCCGCCGCGCGGCGTGATCCCAGTCGGCGTTGAAGTACTCGCTTTCATCCAGCGTCAGGTGCTGGATCAGGGGCTCGCCCCAGACCCGCTTGCCCTGCATCCGCGCGCGGCGGATTGCCTCGTGGGCCTCCTCGCAGGAGACGTGGACGACATAGAGCGGCACCCCCGTCATGTCCGCGATCATGATGGCGCGGTTCGTCGCCTCGCCCTCGACCTGCGTGGGCCGCGAATAGGCGTGCGCCTCCGGCCCCGTGTTGCCCTCGCGCAGAAGCTTCGCCGACAACTCGGCCACCACGTCGCCGTTCTCGGCATGGACGAGGGCGATGCCGCCAAGCTCCGCCAGACGCTGGAACGACGCATACATCTCGTCGTCGTTCACCATCAGGGCGCCCTTGTAGGCCATGAAGTGCTTGAAGGTGGTGATCCCCTCCTTCTCGACGACGGTCTTCATCTCGTCGAAAACCTGCTCGCCCCACCAGGTCACCGCCATGTGGTAGGAATAGTCGCAACTCGCGCGGCCCGACTTGTTGTGCCACATCTGCAGCGCGTCGTGCAGGCCTTGCCCCGGCGCCGGCAGCGCGAAGTCGACGACCATCGTCGTTCCGCCCGACAAGGCGGCGCGCGTCCCGCTCTCGAAATCGTCCGAGGAATAGGTGCCCATGAACGGCATCTCGAGGTGCGTGTGCGGATCGATCCCGCCCGGCATGACATAGCAGCCGGTGGCGTCCAGTTCGGTGTCCCCCTTCAGGCCTTTGCCGATCTCGACGATCCTGCCGCCCTCGATCTTCACGTCGGCCGGATAGGTCAGGTCTGCCGTGACGACGGTCCCGTTCCTGATGACTGTGCTCATGGCATGCTCCCCGTGGTTTCATTGTTCCCGGCTCTTCTTCTGTCGAGAAGCACTCCGGGGGGTCCGGGGGCAGAGCCCCCGGCGCTCTCAATCCTTGTAGTCCGGCTCTTCCTTGTCGAGGATCCGCTTCATCTCGGCGAAATGGGCGTACTCGGCGTCCTTGTAGACCTGCCATTCCTCGGCCACCGCCTCGGCCATATCGTCTGACATGACCTTCAGCGGCTGGCCGGTCGAATAGGCCAGGACCAGCGTCTTCGCCGCGCGCTCGAGATGATAGAGCGCGTCCCAGGCCTCGGCCACCGTCGCGCCAAGCGTCGTGACCCCGTGGTTCTGCATCATCACCGTCGAATGGTTGCCGACCGTCTTCGCGATCCGCTCGCCCTCCTCGCCCTCGGTGGCGATGCCGCCGAAGTTCAAGTCGTAAGCGATGCGGTTGTGAAAGCGCGCCGTCACCTGGTCGATCGGCTTGATCGTCGGATCCGCGAGGCCGCAAAGCGCCGTTGCGTGCGGCGGGTGGATGTGCAGAGCCACGCGGGCCTGCGGCAACTCCCGGTGCAGCGCCGAGTGGATCGCCCAGGCGGACGGATCGGGCGCGTCAGGCCGGTCCATCGCCGAAGGGTCGTCGGCATCACATAGGACGAGGTCGGAGGCGCGGACGCGGCTCCAGTGCACCCACTTCGGATTGACGACGAAGCGCTTCCCATCCGTGCTGACCGCGGCCGAGAAGTGGTTCGCCACCCCCTCGTGCCAGCCATAGCGGCAGGACAGCCGGATCGCCGCCGCGAGGTCGATGCGGGTCTGGGTTTCGTCGAGTGTGGTGTCGTGTTGGGTCATTATCCCTCCATCGCAAGTGCAATTGGGCCAGACTCGCCCTTGGTGGCGTATCGCCCGTTCACGATCGCAGAGCACTCAAGAAGTTCTGAGTATTGTCTCGGGTCTGACCGCCTTAAACGTTCGGCGTCCATAATGAGCAGTGTCAGTGTTTCGCCATCAGCGAGCCTGAACTCGGAAAGCCCTGGTGGGCTAGCGGTTAGTGAACCCATCACGTCGATCCACGCGTCCATGTTCCGACCGTACCCATCGAAAAAACCAAAGGCCCCGGAAAAGGCCGCATGAAAATCCTCAACGAGATCTTGGGCCGTCAGACGGACGATTGTCACCTCTCCACCCCCGCCGTCTCGACCACCGCGTGGAACAGACTGCCGGGGATCTTCCGCGCGTCCGCGCTGACCGCGGCCGAGTGGTTCGCCACCCCCTCGTGCCAGCCATAACGGCAGGACAGCCGGATCGCGGCGGCGAGGTCGATGCGGGTCTGGGTTTCGTCGCGTTTGGTGTCGTGTTGGGTCATGTCCGAAGCTCCATGCCTGCCCCGGACCTGATCCGGGGCCTCGAGCCAGTTGCGCCCACTAAAGGCGTTATTGCGAGCAGTTCTCTGCGAGGTCCCGCGTCGAGCGCGGGACGTGTCAGTGATCGTGTATCGAAGTGCCGAGGTCCCGCCAGCGCGGATTGATTTCGGCGATCAGAGCCTCCTTCCACCCGCGTCGCCACCTCTTCAGCCTGCGCTCGAAGTCTCTCGCGTCGGACCTCGTCTCGAAGACGCGATACCACACCAAGGTAGTTATCCCATACTTCGCGGTATGGACGCTGCCGCGACCAGAGCGATGCTGGTCCAGGCGATGAGACAGGCTTGACGTCTCGCCCACGTAGAGCGCCCCGAATGGCCGAGAGGCGAGCATGTAGACGACGTGCATCGCGAGGGTGTCGCGTATCGACGTTTACAGAGAGTGAATTCTCTTCGAGGCCCCGGATCAGGTCCGGGGCATGGTGCTCCGTCCTCACCCCTCCACCCCCGCCGTCTCCACCACCGCGTGGAACAGCACGTCCGCGCCCGCCGTGGCCCAGTCCTTCGAGATCTCCTCGGCCTCGTTGTGCGACAGCCCGTCGACGCAGGGGCACATCACCATCGCGGTCGGCGCCACGTCGTTGATCCAGCAGGCGTCGTGGCCCGCTCCGCTCACGATGTCCATGTGGGAATAGCCAAGCCGCTCGGCGGCATCGCGGACGGCCTTCACGCAGCCCGGATCGAAGGCGGGCGGCTCGAACTGGCCGACGACCTCGGCCTCGAACCCGACGCCGATGTCCTCGCAGAGCTTCGGCGCGCGCTCGTAGAACTCGGCCTCCATGCCGTGCAGCTTCTCGGGCAGGTGCGAGCGGAAGTCGACCGTGCAGACGACCTTGCCGGGGATCACGTTCCGCGAGTTCGGGTAGACGTCGATATGCCCGATGGCCCCCACCGCGTTCGGCTGGTTCTTCATCGCGATCTCGTGGACGAGCTCGGTAATCAGCGCCAACCCGCGCCCGGCGTTCTTCCGCATGTTCATCGGCGTCGAGCCGGTGTGGCTGTCCTTGCCGGTAATCGTGCATTCGATCCAGCGCAGGCCCTGACCGTGGGTGACGACGCCGATATCCTTGCCCTCGGCCTCGAGGATCGGGCCCTGCTCGATGTGCAGCTCGAAGAGCGCGTGCATCTTGCGCGCGCCGACCTCCTCGTCGCCCTTCCAGCCGATCCGCTCCAGCTCGTCGCCGAAGCGCTTGCCCTTGGCGTCCTTGCGATCGTAGGCCCAATCGAGTTCATGCCGCCCCGCGAAGACGCCGGAGGCCAGCATGGCGGGGGCAAAACGCGTGCCTTCCTCGTTGGTCCAGTTCACGACGACGATGGGATGCTTCGTCCTGATGTCGAGGTCGTTCAGCGTCCGCACTATCTCCAAACCGCCGAGAACGCCCAGCACTCCGTCGTACTTGCCGCCCGTCGGTTGCGTGTCGAGGTGCGACCCCACGTAGACAGGCAGCGCATCCGGGTCCGTGCCTTCGCGCCGGGCGAACATGTTGCCGATCCGGTCGACGCCCATGCTGAGCCCCGCCTCCTCGCACCAGCGCCGGAACAGGTGCCGCCCCTCGCCGTCCTCGTCGGTGAGCGTCTGGCGGTTGTTGCCGCCCGCGACGCCCGGCCCGATCTTCGCCATCTCCATCAGCGAGTCCCAAAGGCGGTCCCCGTCGATCCTCATGTTCGCGGCTGGCTGGGTCATCTTCGCGGGGCCTCCTCAGTCGATCTCGTGCAGCACCTCGCGGAGCGTCTCCGCAAGCTGATCGATATGCGCCTTCTCGATGATGAGCGGCGGCGACATGGCGATGGTGTCGCCCGTCGTGCGGATCATGATATTCTTCTCGAAGGCCTTGAGGAACGCCGAGAAGCCGCGCTTGACCGGCTCGCCCGGGATCGGCTCCAGCTCGATGGCGCCGATCAGGCCCATGTTGCGGACGTCGATGACGTTCGGGCAGTCCTTCAGCGAATGGACCGCATCCTCCCAATAGCCTTCCAACTCGTGCGCGCGCTCGAAGAGGCCTTCTTCACGATAGACCTCCAACGTGGCGAGGCCCGCCGCGCAGGCAATCGGCGTGGCGGAATAGGTGTAGCCGTGGAAGAACTCGATGATGTGTTCGGGGCCTTCCATGAAGGCGTCGTGGATCTTGCCCGTCGCCAGGACCGCGCCCATGGGAATGACGCCCGAGGTCAGGCCCTTGGCGCAGGTGATGAGGTCGGGCGTCACGCCGAAGCGGTCGGTGGCAAAGGCCGCCCCCATGCGGCCGAAGCCCGTGATGACCTCGTCGAAGATCAACAGGATGCCGTGCTTGTCGCAGATCGCGCGCAGCCGCTCCAGGTAGCCCTTCGGCGGCAGGATCACGCCCGCCGAGCCCGAGACCGGCTCGACGATGCAGGCCGCGATAGTCTCGCCGCCATAGATCGCCGCCTGGCGTTCAAGCTCGTCGGCGAGGTGCATCCCGTGCTCCGGCTGCCCGCGCGAGAAGGCGTTCTCCTTCAGGTGCGTCGCCGGAAGGTGCGACACGCCCGGCAGCGAGGGGAACAGGCGCTTGTTGTTGGTAATGCCGCCGACCGAGATGCCGCCGAAGTTCACGCCGTGATAGCCCTTCTCGCGGCCGACGAGGCGGGTCCGGTTCCCCTGCCCCCGCGCCTGATGATACGCCAGCGCGATCTTGAGCGCGGTGTCGACGCTCTCGGAGCCCGAGTTGGTGAAGAAGACGTGGTCGAAGCCATCGGGCGCCATGTCGCGCAGGGACGAGGCCAGTTCGAAGGCCAGCGGGTGCCCCATCTGGAAGGCGGGCGCATAGTCGAGCAGCCCCGCCTGGCGCTGGATCGCCTCGGTGATCTTCGGGCGACAGTGGCCCGCGTTGCAGCACCAGAGGCCCGCCGTTCCGTCGAGGACCTGTCGCCCGTCAGCCGAGGTGTAGTGCATGTCCTTCGCGGCCACGAGCATCCGGGGCGCCTTCTTGAACTGCCGGTTCGCGGTGAACGGCATCCAGAATGCGGAGAGATCATTGGGACGATCGAGCGCCATGGCCAACCTCGTTCAGAATCTGAGAATATTGACCAAATGGTCAGGAGGACGCTAGCAGAGGCATGAGGGCAGTCAAGAGCAGCACCGGAGAGGATCGAGAGTGAACGTCGAGCGACCGCGCACCCGCATCCAGAAGAAGAACCGCGAGACCATTCTCGACGCCGCCCTCGCCGTGTTCTCGGCCGAGGGCTTCCGAGGCGCGACGCTGGACCAGATCGCGGAGACGGCCGGTCTGTCGAAGCCGAACCTTCTTTATTACTTCGCGTCGAAGGAGGCGATCTATTCCGAGCTTCTGTCGACGCTTCTCGACACCTGGCTCGATCCCCTTCGCGCGCTCGACGAGGCGGGCGACCCGGTGGACGAGATCGTGGGCTACGTCATGCGCAAACTTCAGATGAGCCGCGACATGCCCCGCGAAAGCCGCCTCTTCGCGCAGGAGATCGTGCAGGGCGCACCAAGGATCCTCGAACAGATCGAAGGCCCGCTGCGCCGTCTCGTCGACGACAAGGCAGCGCTTGTGACGCGCTGGATCGACACGGGGCGCATTGCGGCGCTCGACCCCTATCACCTGATCTTCTCGATCTGGGCCACGACGCAGCACTACGCCGACTTCAACACGCAGGTCTGCTCCATCCTGAAGCCCGAAGGCGACGCACACATGGACGATGCCGCGACTTTCCTGTCCGCCTTCTATCGCCGCGCCCTCGATCCGCGTCAGCTTTAACTCTTCTCCAACCTTTCGTCGCTTAGGCTCCCATTGGGGGATTGAGAGAGGACGTTGGGCCATGATTCCCGCTGCTCCCGCACCGATCGCGGCCGTCCGGCCGCCGCATCCGGTCGCCGCTCAGACGGCACAGAAGACGACGCAGACGCCTGAAACCACGCGCGCCAGCGCGGGCGAGGCCGGATCGTCGGCCGTGCGCTCCGAGACGGTCGACGCCGCCAAGGCTGCCGAACAGTCCACGGTCGCGCCGCGCCTGCGCGATCAGGAACGCGCCGAGTCGAGCGACCGCCCTGTGGCGTGGAAAGACGCGCCAGCAGGCCCGCCGCCCGCATTCGAGGAAAGCCCGCTGGAACGACAGGCGCGCGTGGCCCTCGATCCGCCGGACGAGGTGGCTGCACCGCCCGCAAACGATCGCGTCGCCGAAGCGCCGCGGGAGCCGTCGGCAGACGAAGCGACACCGCGCCCCGCACCGGACCGCGTCGATCCGCCGCCGACGCCGACCGAACGGGCCGAGGCGAGCTTCAGCGAGACGCGCGCGCTGGCGTCGCCGCGCGACAGGGCGACCGTCGACGTCCGCAACTGACGCAGGGCGCCAGAGCCTCCGCTATTCCGCTGCCTTCGACATCGGGTTGTTGGGATGCGTCGTCCAGTTGGCGTAATTCGCCTCCACCCTGCGACCCGTGCGGGGATCGACCGTGCCGGGCGCCAGCCGTTCCATCGTGATGCAGTCCTCGACCGGGCAGACGTCGATGCAGAGGTTGCAGGCAACGCATTCGTCGTCCTTCACCTCGAAGACCCTCCCTGGGTTGATCGCGATGGCCTGGTGCGAGGTATCCTCGCAGGCGGCATAGCAGCGGCCGCACTTGATGCAGAGATCCTGGTCGATCCGCGCCTTGGTGACGAAGTTCAGGTTCAGGTACTGCCAGTCCGTCACGTTCGGCACCGCCCGGCCCGTCACCTTCGACACGCTGGTATAGCCCTTCTCGTCCATCCAGTCCGACAGGCCCGCCGTCATCTCCTTGATGATGCCGAAGCCATAGACCATCGCGGCCGTGCAGACCTGCACCGAGCCCGCGCCGAGGCTGAGGAATTCGGCCGCGTCGCGCCAGGTGGTGACGCCGCCGATGCCGCTGATCGGCAGTCCGCGCGTCTCGTCGTCGCGCGCGATCTCGGCCACCATGTTTAGGGCGATCGGCTTCACCGCCGGGCCGCAATAGCCTCCGTGCGAGCCCTTCCCGTCGATCGAGGGCTCGGGGCTCATGGTGTCGAGGTTTACGCTCGTGATCGACGAGATCGTGTTGATGAGGCTGACCGCGTCGGCCCCGCCGCGCTTCGCGGCTCTTGCCGGATAGCGGATGTCGGTGATGTTGGGCGTCAGCTTCACGATGACCGGCAGATAGGTGTAGGCCTTGCACCACTCGGCGACCATCTGGATGTATTCGGGCACCTGCCCCACGGCCGAGCCCATGCCGCGCTCGCTCATCCCGTGCGGACAGCCGAAGTTCAGCTCGATCCCGTCGCAGCCGGTGTCCTCGACACGTGGCAGGATCGCCTTCCATGCATGTTCCTCGCAGGGCACCATGATCGAGGCGATCAGCGCCCGGTCCGGGAAGTCGCGCTTCACGCGCGCCATCTCGTCGAGGTTCGTCTGCAGCGGCCGGTCGGTGATCAGCTCGATGTTGTTGATCCCCAGTACGCGGCGGTCCGCCCCGTGGATCACGCCGTAACGCGGGCCGTTGACGTTGACGATCGGCGGGCCTTCCTCGCCGAGCGTCTTCCAGACCACCCCGCCCCACCCCGCCTCGAAGGCGCGGCGGACATTGTACTCCTTGTCCGTCGGCGGCGCCGAGGCCAGCCAGAACGGGTTCGGGCTCTTGATGCCTACGAAGTTCGTGGAAAGATCGGCCATAGTTCTACCTCCCCGCTCGGCTCAGGAGCGCATGAATGTCCTCGGCCGCGTCCCGGCCCTCCTTCACCGCAGTCACGGTCAGGTCGTCGCCGCCGCGCGCACAGTCGCCGCCGGCCCACACACCGGGAACCGAAGTGCGCCCCGGACCCTGGACCGCGATCTTCAACCCCTCGAGGTCGAGCCCGCCCGGGACCCCGTCGAGATGCTGGCCGATGGCCTTCAGCACTTGGTCGGCCTTCAGCGTGAAGGTCTCGTCGCTGAGACGCAGGCCGTCGGGGCCGTCTTGCGTATAGGCGAATTCGACCCCCGCGACGTGCGCGTCGCCGATCAGACGCACGGGCGCCGCACCTGAGATGATGCGGACACCCTTCGAGGCCGCGAGGTCCTGCTCGAAACTCGAGGCCGACATGGCCTCGCGTCCGCGGCGGTAGACCAGCGTCACGCTTTCCGCCCCCAGAAGCTTCGACTGGACCGCCGCGTCGACCGCCGTCATGCCGCCGCCGATAACCACGACGTCGCGGCCCACGGCCATGCGCGTCAGGTCGGGCGACTGGCGCAACTCGCCGATGAAGTCGACGGCGTCACGGACATGCGCGTGTTCCTCGCCCTCGGTCCTGAGCGCGTTGACGCCCGCAAGGCCCACACCCAGGAAAACGGCGTCATATTCACCGCGCAGGTCGTCGAGCGTCAGTTCGTGCCCCAGACGCTGGCCGGTCCGCAACTCGATGCCGCCGATCTGCATCAGCCACTCGACCTCGGCCTGGGCGAAACCCTCGACCGTCTTGTAGCTGGCGATGCCGTATTCGTTCAGCCCGCCCGGCTTTTCCTTCGCGTCGAACATGACGACGTCGTGGCCGTGAAGGGCGAGGCGATGCGCGCAGGCCAGCCCCGCCGGTCCCGCTCCCACGACCGCAATCCGCTTGCCAGTGGGTGCGGCGCGGGTGAAGGGATGAACGCCCGCGGCCATGAGCGTGTCGGTCGCATAGCGCTGAAGCCGCCCGATCTGGACCGGCCGTCCTTCGGCCGCCTCGCGGACGCAGGCTTCCTCGCAAAGCTGTTCGGTCGGGCAGACGCGGGCGCACATGCCGCCGAGGATGTTCGCCTCGAAGATCGTCTTCGCGGCGCCGCCCGGGTTGTCGGCCTGGATCTGGCGGATGAACAAGGGGATGTCGATCGACGTCGGACACGCCGTCACGCAGGGCGCGTCGAAGCAGAAATAGCAGCGGTCGGCCGCCACCATCGCCTCGTGGTCGTCGAGAGGCGGATGAAGATCGCCGAAGTTGAGCGATAGCGCGTCCCGGTCCAGGCGGCCCGGAACCACTCCGGGTGTGCGTGGCGTGTTCGACATGAAGGTCTCCCTGTCTGTCCTTGACCGAAAGACTGCCACAGGCCGAAATTTTATCAACTGGTAAATTTTCCAGGCCTTTCGAGCGAGGCGCTTTTCCTCGGCCCGCCCGTTCCGTATAAGTGCCCGCACAAGAACGATGCAGAACCGGGCAGCCGAGGGGCAAGAATGACCAAGCGATCGCACGACGACGACGTCGAGTTCATCAAGGCTTTGGCGGAACTTCTGAGCGAGAACGATCTCTCGGAGCTGCAAGTCAAGCGCGACTATCCCGACGAGGGGAGCCTCAACATCCGCGTCAGCCGCATCGTGGCGCCGACACCCGTGCAGCAGGTCATCCAGGCGCCGCAGCATTCCATGCCTCAGCCGCCCACGCCCCCCGCAACACCCGCCACGCCGCAAGCCCCCTCGACCGACGACGATCCGGCGAACCTGCCGGGGGTTGTCAAGTCGCCCATGGTCGGCACCGCTTACCTCTCGCCCGAGCCGGGGGCCGCCGCCTTCATCAAGGTGGGCGACCAGGTAAGCGAGGGACAGACCCTCTGCATCGTCGAGGCGATGAAGACCATGAACCAGATCCCGGCACCCCATTCGGGCACCGTGAAGCGCATCCTGATCGAGGACGGCGCTCCCGTCGAATTCGGCGCCCCCCTGATGGTCGTGGCGTAGGCGCATGTTCGACAAGATCCTGATCGCCAACCGCGGAGAAATCGCGCTCCGCGTCATCCGTGCCTGCCGCGAGATGGGCATCAAGTCGGTCGCGGTTCACTCGACCGCCGATGTCGACGCCATGCATGTCCGCATGGCGGATGAGAGCGTCTGCATCGGCCCGCCGCCGGGCAACCAGTCCTACCTGTCGATCCCCGCCATCATCTCGGCCTGCGAGATCACCGGCGCGCAGGCGATCCACCCCGGCTACGGCTTTCTGTCCGAGAACGCGAACTTCGTGCAGATCGTCGAGGATCACGAACTGACCTTCATCGGCCCCTCGGCCGAGCACATCCGCATCATGGGCGACAAGATCACGGCGAAGGAAACCGCCAAGAAGCTGGGCATCCCTGTCGTTCCCGGCTCGGAAGGCGGTGTGCCTGACCTCGAAGCGGCGAAGCGCATCGGCGAGGAGTTCGGCTATCCCGTCATCGTCAAGGCCACGGCCGGCGGCGGCGGGCGCGGCATGAAGCTGGCGAAGTCGGCGGCCGAGATGGAGAACGCCTTTCGCACGGCGCGGTCCGAGGCGAAGGCCGCCTTCGGCAACGACGAGGTCTATATCGAGAAGTACCTCCAGAAACCGCGTCACATCGAAATCCAGGTCTTCGGCGACGGCAAGGGCCGCGCGGTCCACCTGGGCGAACGGGACTGCTCGCTTCAGCGCCGGCATCAGAAGGTCTTCGAAGAGGCCCCCGGCCCCTCCATCTCGCCCGAAGAGCGCGCGCGGATCGGCAAGATCTGCGCCGACGCCGTCGGCGACCTGGGCTACTCGGGCGCGGGCACCATCGAGTTCCTCTACGAGGACGGCGAGTTCTACTTCATCGAGATGAACACGCGCCTCCAGGTCGAGCATCCGGTAACCGAGGCGATCTTCGGTATCGATCTCGTGCGTGAGCAGATCCGCGTGGCCGAAGGGCTGCCCATGTCCTTCACGCAGGACGAGCTTACGATCAACGGCCACGCCATCGAGATCCGGCTCAACGCCGAAAAGCTGCCCAATTTCTCGCCGTCGCCGGGGCGGATCACGCAGTACCACGCGCCGGGCGGCCTGGGCGTTCGGATCGATTCCGCGCTCTACGACGGCTACTCGATCCCGCCCTACTACGATTCCCTGATCGGCAAGCTGATCGTCCACGGCCGCGACCGGCCCGAGGCGCTGGCGCGCCTTTCGCGGGCCTTGTCCGAACTCATCATCGACGGCATCGACACGACCATTCCGCTGTTCGCCGCGCTTCTCGAGGAGCCGGACATCCAACAGGGCAACTACAACATCCACTGGTTGGAAAAATGGCTCGCCGCCAACGTCAAGTGAGGCGGGAGTGTCCGACCGCCGCCTGACGCCCGAGCTTCTGCTCGGCGCCTATGCGGCCGGCGTCTTTCCGATGGCCGAGACGCGCGATGCGTCGGAGATCTTTTGGGTCGATCCCGAACGGCGCGGCATCCTTCCTCTCGATGGCTTCCGCATGTCGCGGTCTCTGGCGCGGCGGATGCGGTCGGGACGCTTCCGCGCCACGCTCGACAGGTCGTTCCCGCAGGTGCTGGACGGCTGTGCCGACCGAGACGAGACCTGGATCAACGGGACGATCCGCGACCTGATGCTGGACCTGCACGCCCTGGGACCGGCGCACTCCTTCGAGGTGTGGGAGGGCGAAAAGCTGGCAGGCGGCATGTACGGCATTGCGCTCGGCGGCGCGTTCTTCGGGGAAAGCATGTTCTCGCGCGTCACCGATGGCTCGAAGATGGTGCTCGCGGCGGCGCTCGATCACCTGAGACGGTGCGGCTTCACCTTGTTCGACACGCAGTTCCTGACGCCGCACCTGGCGTCACTGGGCGGTGTCGAGATCACGCGCGCCGCCTATCGGGCCCGTCTCGCCCGCGCACTGGCGGATCGCGCTAGCATCGATGCAATCGCGATGGACGGCGACCTTCAGGCCGTCGTGCAGCGAATGACCCACACGTCGTAGCGAGGATGGTCGAGCGCGTTCAGCGCCGGGCTGGACGCGATCATCCAACCCTGGAACAGGACCGTCCCGTGCGACGGATCCTCGATCTTGACCCAGGCGTAGCCTTCGCCCGCGGGATTGTCCTCGGGATAGCGGCAGTCGCCCACGGTCACGGCGATGCGGCCGACCTGCGCCGTCTCGCCGATCTTCATCTCGAGGTCGGTGACCTCTCCCGACACCTTGTCGAGCCCCTTGAGCAGGGCGCCCGGCGCGGACCTGGCCTGAATGGTGTTCGCCTGCACGTCGGGCACCGCGACCGACGAGCCGTCGATGGGGGAGGTGATGACCGCCTCGGAACCGTCCTCGCGGACGACGATCTGACCCTGTGACGAGCCTTCCGGCAAAAGGATGATCTGCGGCTGGTCGACGCCGTCGTCGAGCGGGGCCGCCTCGATGGCCTCTTGCGCCGTGGCCGCGCCGGTCAGGAGCGCGAGGATCGCCAGCGCCCGCATCATTCCGCCGCCGCCTCGTCGCCGCCGCCGCCCACGAATTTGAGCAACAACTCGACAACCGAGACCGAGCTCTGCGTGTCCTCGATCTCGGACCCCGGATCGAGGTTCACGGGCGAGCCGCCCGGCAGGATCTCGACGTAGGAGCCACCCAAGAGGCCTTCGGAGGCGATGATGACCGCCGTGTCCTCTGGCAGCAGCAACTCGTCCTCGACCGCGATGACGGTCTCGGCGCGGAAGGTCTGGGGATCGAGGCGCATGTTCGCCACGCTGCCGACCTTGACGCCCGCAAGGCGCACGTCGGTTCCGACCGATACGCCTTCGGCCGTGCGGAACGAGGCGGTGTAGGTCGCGCGGTCGCCGGTGCCGAGGCCGATTCCGCCGACCTGCCCCATGTAGATCAGGAACCCGGCGGCAAGGGCTAGGACGCCGGCTCCGGTCAGGACTTCGGTGACGTTCTCGGACATGGTCTACTCCGGCACCCAGGCCTCGTAGTCGGTGCGTTCGACCGGCTGAGGATTGCGGATCGAGCCCGGCGGCGCATAGGCCGCAGGTGTTCCGGTCAGGTTCTCCTGGTGCGGCTTCTCCCACGTCTTGCGCGGCAGGGGCGAGGTCGTCGGTGGCTCGTCCCAGGTGTGGTGCAGCCAGCCGTGCCATTCGGGATCGACGCGGCTCGCCTCGGCCTCGCCATTGAAGATGACCCACCGGCGCCCGTTCGCGGACTTATAGAAAATGTTGCCCTGGTTGTCCTCGCCCACCTTCTGGCCCTTGCGCCAGGTGTGGAACTGGGTCCCGAGCGTCTGGCTGTTCCACCATGTCACCGAGCGGAGAAGCGTGTTGAGAATGCCCATCTGGACCTTTCCTGCCTGACTTGGCCCGGGTATGCCGCAAGGGCGCTGCAAGGTCCAGAGAAACAAGGGGAGATGCCCCTGCCCGCGCGGCGGGCTGCCGGTTGCGAAGCTGCCTATTCGAGAGGATCAGCGCGGCAGGCGCGCCGTGACTTCGATCTCGATTTTCATCTCGGAGTTCTGGAGGCCGGCCGACAGCATGGTGGCGGCAGGACGCGCGGTAGCGAAGGCCTGCGACGTGATGGGCCAGCAGAGGGGCCACTCGGCCGGGTCGGGAACGATATAGGTCACGCGAACGACGTGGTCGAGACCGCTCCCCGCCTTTTCCAAAGCGCGGTCAATCGTTTGCAGGGCGTTCCTGCATTGATCCTCGATGCTGACCGGCATCGTCATGGTGGCATAGTCATACCCGGTGGTCCCCGCCACGAAGACGAAGCTGTCGGCCACCACCGCGCGGGAATAGCCGATCTGCGCCTCGAAGGGCGACCCGGTGGAGATGTGCGTGACGGCCAAGGGGACCTTCCGAACCGGCGCGGCGGGCGTGTCAGCCTGCGCTCGCCGGCTCTTTCTTCGTATCCGCGTGGATCATCAAGGGCTTCGCGTCCGACATGACGGCTTCCTCGTTGACCACGACCTCGGTCACGCTGTCCATGCCCGGAAGCTCGAACATCGTGTCGAGGAGGATCGCCTCCATGATCGACCTGAGGCCCCGCGCACCCGTCTTCCGCTCGATGGCGCGCTTGGCGATGGCCTTGAGCGCGTCGTCGGTGAAGGTCAGCTGCGTGTCCTCGAGCTCGAACAGGCGCTGGTACTGCTTGACCAGCGCGTTCTTCGGCTCGGTCAGGATGGTCACGAGCGCAGGTTCGTCCAGATCCTCGAGCGTGGCGATAACCGGAAGGCGGCCGACGAATTCGGGGATGAGGCCGAACTTGAGAAGGTCTTCCGGCTCAAGCTCTTTAAAATGTTGTCCGATCGATTTTTCGTTCGGGTCGCGGACGTCCGCGCCGAAGCCCATGGCGCTGCCCTTGCCGCGTTGCGCGATGATCCTGTCGAGACCCGCGAAGGCGCCGCCGCAGATGAAAAGGATGTTCGTCGTGTCGACCTGAAGGAATTCCTGCTGCGGATGCTTGCGCCCGCCCTGCGGCGGCACCGAGGCGACGGTGCCTTCCATGATCTTCAGAAGCGCCTGCTGAACACCCTCGCCCGACACGTCGCGGGTGATGGACGGGTTGTCGGACTTACGCGTGATCTTGTCGACCTCGTCGATGTAGACGATGCCGCGCTGCGCCCGCTCGACGTTGTATTCGGACGCCTGGAGCAGCTTCAGGATGATGTTCTCGACATCCTCGCCGACATAGCCCGCCTCGGTCAGCGTCGTCGCGTCGGCCATCGTGAAGGGCACGTCGAGGATACGGGCCAGCGTCTGCGCCAGAAGCGTCTTGCCGCAGCCCGTGGGGCCGATCAGCAGGATGTTCGACTTGGCGAGTTCGATGTCGCCCTTCCCCGCGTGGTTCAGGCGCTTGTAGTGATTGTGGACAGCCACAGACAGGACGCGCTTCGCGTGCATCTGCCCGATGACATAGTCGTCGAGAACGTCGCAGATCTCGCGCGGGGCGGGAACGCCGTCGGACGACTTCAGGCCGGAGGCTTTGGTTTCCTCTCGGATGATGTCCATGCAGAGTTCGACGCACTCGTCGCAAATGAACACGGTCGGACCGGCGATCAGCTTGCGGACTTCGTGCTGGCTCTTTCCGCAGAACGAGCAATACAGGGTGTTCTTGCTATCGCCTGACGTGTTCGCCATTCCCAAACCTCTCGGCCTCGCGCCCCTGCCGGAAGGGCATTACCAGTCTTTCCAGAACCCTAAGCGAGCACCCCGGGGGGTACAACGCCAAATTGCCGACAGGCTTAAGCCCGATCACGAAGCGTTGTCGTCAGGCTTCGCCCGAGTGGTCACGATCTCGTCGATGAGACCCCAATCCTTTGCATCGTCGGGTGTCATGAAATTGTCCCGCTCTAGCGCCTTGTCGACCGCCTCGAGGCTTTGGCCGGTGTGGTGGACATAGATGTCGTTCAGCCGCCGCTTCAGCTTTTCGGTGTATCGGGCGTGGATCATGATGTCGGTCGCCTGGCCCTGATAGCCGCCGGACGGTTGGTGAACCATGATCGAGGAGTTCGGCAGGGAATAGCGCATCCCCTTTTCGCCCGCGGCCAGAAGCAGCGAGCCCATCGAGGCCGCCTGCCCCACGACCAGCGTCGAGATCTTCGGACGAATGTATTGCATCGTGTCGTAGATCGACAGGCCCGAGGTCACGACGCCGCCGGGCGAGTTGATGTACATCGAGATTTCCTTCGACGGGTTCTCGGCTTCGAGGTGAAGCAGCTGTGCGACGACAAGCTGGCTCATCCCGTCGTGGACCGGACCGTTGACGAAGACGATGCGCTCCTTCAGCAGCCGCGAGAAGATATCGTAGGCGCGTTCGCCCCGGCTGGTCTGTTCGACCACCATCGGGACGAGATTCATGTAGGTTTCGGTAGGATCTTGCATCTGCCTCGTCTGCCTCTTTCGCTCGCGTTCTTACGCCCTGGATCTTGCCAGAGTCTTAGTGTCGGCGGACGGGGCCTGCAAGGCACCCGACCTCCGAATGTTCAATCGCTGAACAGCCTGATGGCCGGTCAGCCGCGACTCGTGCGAACGAGAAGGCCGGGATTCGAGCCGTGCTCGCTCCAGGCGTCGAAGAGGGATTCGGCCAGGCGGTCCCTGTCGTCCCTGTCGCCGCGCGATGCGTTGCGCGCGATCGGATCAATGACGATGGGCCAGAAAAACCAGGCGGCCACGAGTACCAACAACAACACCGGAACGATGGGCAGCAAGCTCATTTCGGTATCCCCACGGTTTTTTAGTTTTAGCAGTGCGACCGGGCAGATAGGCCGCGACTCCATGAATTCGTCGTGAAAAGTGGCGAAAAGATGACGATAGGCGGCTTAACGCAACGGATGTACGAAAGTTCCCATACTGTTGCCTGAATATTCCTCATTGCGGCGATGTGGAATCAAGGTCCATATCCGGGCCATGGTTCACGTCTCGTCGCTTCCCCGCAATGACACCGGCATAGAAACGGTCGTCGGAATCCTGCGCCAACGCTTCGCCGACCGCTGCCAGACCGGCCGTGCGATCCGCGAGCAGCACGGTCACACGACGACCTGGATCCCGAACCAGCCGCCCGACGCCGTGATCTTCGCCGAGACGACCGAAGACGTGGCCGATGTGGTGCGCGCCTGTGCCGCGCACCGCGTGCCCGTCATTCCGTTCGGCACGGGTACGTCGCTCGAGGGACATGTGAATGCGCCGGCGGGTGGCATCTCGGTCGACACGACGCGGATGAACCGCGTTCTGGCGGTCCACCCCGAGGATCTCGACGCCGTCGTGCAGCCCGGCGTGACGCGGAAAGCGCTGAACGAGCATCTGCGCGCCACCGGCCTTTTCTTCCCGATCGACCCCGGCGCCGACGCCTCGCTCGGCGGCATGGCCGCGACGCGAGCCTCGGGGACGAACGCGGTTCGCTACGGCACGATGCGCGACAACGTCCTGTCGCTGGAGGTCGTGCTACCCTCGGGCGAGGTCATCCGCACCGGCCGGCGCGCCAAGAAATCGAGCGCGGGCTACGACCTGACGCGGCTCATGGTCGGCTCGGAGGGCACGCTTGGCGTCATCACCGAGCTGACCCTGCGCCTCTATGGCATCCCCGAAGCGATGTCCTCGGCCCGCTGCACCTTTCCGTCGGTCGAGGCGGCCTGCAACGCGGTCATCCTGACGATCCAGATGGGCATCCCCGTCGCTCGGATGGAACTTCTCGATGCCGAGAGCGTCGGCGCGATCAACGGCTACGCCGGTCTCGACCTTCCCGTGGCACCGCTCCTTCTGCTGGAATTTCACGGCTCCTCCGCCGGCGTCGCCGAGCAGGCCGAGGCCTTTGGCGACATCGCCTCCGAGGTCGGCGGCACCGGCTTCACCTGGACCACGACGGCCGAGGCGCGCAACAAGCTCTGGCAGGCGCGGCACGACGCCTACTGGGCCATGCTGACCTTGCGGCCCGGCGCGCAGGCCATAGCGACGGACGTGTGCGTGCCGATCTCGAACCTGGCCGAGGCGGTGACACGCAGCCAGGCGCGCGCGGCGGAACTGGGTCTTCTGTCGCCCGTGCTCGGCCATGTCGGCGACGGTAACTTCCACAACACGATCCTCGTCGATCCCGACGACGCCGAGGAACGCGCCAAGTGCGACGGCTTCATCTCGTGGCTTTCGGAGATGGCGCTGGAACTCGACGGGACGATCACCGGCGAGCACGGCGTCGGTCAGGGCAAGATGTTGTCCCTCGTAAAGGAGACAGGAGGCGCCGCCAGCGTGATGAGCGCGATCAAACGCGCCATCGATCCCGACGGGATCATGAACCCGGGCAAGATCCTCGGCGCCGACTAGCGCGCCAGAGGACCCCGGCGGTCTACGATCCGGCACGTGACGGCGCCCCCGATCTGCACCACTTCCGAGACACCCGTTTCCATCACTTCGGACAGTGCCTTGCGCCCGCGCGAGATGCGGCTCTTGAGCGTCCCCAGGGAGATGCCGCACATCTCGGCCGCTTCCTCGTACGAGAAGCCGGACGAACCGACGAGAAGGAGCGCCTCGCGCTGCTCGACCGACAGGCTGGCGACGGCGGCCATCACATCGTCGAGGTCAAGGCGGCCATCGTGGTCGGGCCGCGTCGCCAGCGCGGCGGCAAGCGGGCCGTCGATGTCCTCGAACCGGTGCCGCGCCTTTCGAAGGTGGGAATAGTAAGTGTTGCGGGTGATGGTGAAGAGCCAGGCACGGAGGTTGGTGCCCGGCCTGTACTTCCCGAAATTGGTCCAGGCCTTCACGACAGCGTCCTGCACGATGTCGTCGGCCACCGCTCGGTTCGGACACAGCGAATGCGCAAAGGCGCGCATCGCAACGAGGTGTTCGACCACATCCTCGCGCGAGGTATCGGGGCGCATCAATCCTCGGACCCGGGCGTCGGTGTCGATAGCCGCTTTTGTCTCAGACGTTCCAGAAGCACCTCGAACTGTTCCGGCATCTCCTCGTCCAGAACCCGCGCGTAGGCCGACCGCAGATTCCGGTCGACGGTATCGGACATGGTCTTGCGCTGTGGATCGTCCGGCATTTCAAATTCCAATGGAAACGGATGTGGCTGGGTCGCCTCTCTAAGAAGGAACGCACGGACAGAGGCAATTGTTGCCTAAGACGGCGCACGGAGGATGAAGTCAGGTCAGACCGGCAGGCGCGAACCTGAGCAGGACAGGCACGACAAGCTCCTCTTCGTCGGTCAGATGGCGGTCGAGAAATCCTTCCAGCCGGGCGAGTCCCTTGCCGAACGTCGCGGTCGCATCCTTGTGCCCCGTCCGGGCGGCGACAGCCCGCAGCGCTCCGTTTGCGTCCTGGGCGAAAGCCTCGAGATGACCGTCGATGGCATGATGATCGCGGTCGAGGATCTCGAAGCCGCGCGTCAGCCTCGTGTCGAGCGACTTGAGGTGAGGGAAGTAGTGTGCGTCCTCGATCATGTGGTGGCCGTGAAGCTCGCCCATGAACATCGAGCCGTAGCGCGACAGATGGGACGCGAAGACGTCGGGCGACAGCTCGCCGTCGAGAGCTTGCTCGGCTTCGGTCGCCATTGTCGCAGTCAGCTTGCGGAACATCAGGTGACGGTCGAGCCAGAAGCGGATCAGGCCGCTGAAGTTGGGGTCGGCCTCCCAGGCATCGCGCGGATAGGACTCCAGAAGGACACGCAGCGCGTCGGGAAGGGCGCTTCGCTCTTCCAGGGCCAGATGCGGGTCATCCACCGAATATTTACCTTTCTGCCGGCACTCGTTGCCGGTCTAGAGCGTTCGGGCGCGGGATGGAACTGACGATCCACATAGGCCCTCACAAGACAGGGACAACCGCCATACAGACCGCCTTTGCGGGTGCGGCGGCGACTTTGCGACGGCGCGGCGTGCTCTATCCGCGGGTCAACTGGATGTTTCCCGCCCAGCATCGTCTGGCGTTCGCCCTGAAAGGCAAACCCCTGCCCGGCGGCGAAAGACCGGATGCGACGCAAGAGCTGGATGTGCTGTCGCGGGTGCTGGAGCGCTTCGGTGGACGTGCGGTCCTTCTGTCGAGCGAAGAGTTCTTTGCCTGCCCGCCCGACGCCATCGCCCGGCTTCGTGCGCGCGTCGGCCCGGCGAGGATCGTGACCTTCCTGCGGAAGCCGGACGACTTCCTTCTGTCGTGCTACAATCAGAAGACCAAGCAGCCTGGAAACGGCTTCTCGGTGCCGGTGTCGCGCTTCATCGACGACCCTCGCCGGATCGCGCCGGAGATGGACTATCGGACGTGCGTCACAGCCTGGGCCGACGTCTTCGGCGACGAGGCGATGAGGGTCGAGCTGTACGAGGACGCGCCACCCCTGGCACGTCTGCGACAGTTCATGGGGACGGGGGAGGTGCCTTGCGACCCGCCGGGCAGGCCGAACGCCAGCGTCCCTGGACCGGTGGTCGAACTGATGCGTCACGCCAAGGCCATCGGCATGGACGACAGACGGCAGAAAAGATTGTTCGCGCGCGCCCGAGACGCCTTCGCCGCCAGCCCGCCCTTCGACATCCCTGCGGATGATCGCGCTCGGATACTTGCGGCAATGGAGCCGGATCTGACCAGCCTTTTCGCGCGGTTCGGTCGGGCCAACCCCTACCCTGCTCCCGCGCCCACATCGGCTGCGCCGCCACCGCCCAATGCCACGATCCGCGACGCGATGCGGCTTCTGGAAAGCCTCCTTTAACCTTCCGTCCGCGACCGCTATGTAATTCCCTTCGGCGCGGGGAACCTCTCGGTCCGATGCGGGTTCTTCCGCTCAGGAGCGTCTCTCTTTTGCATTTCGATACCGACCTTGCGGCCCGCGTGACCCCAGAAGGAAAGTCCAGAGGCTTTCGTCATGTTCTCCGCCAGGAAACCCGCGGCCTTCACGATGACGCCGAAGCTGCGTTCTCGTGGTTCGAGGCCGACCCCGCGGGGACGATGAGCCGCTTTCTGTCGGCCCACGCCAGCGCCGTCCGCCACCTTTTCCCCGCTCTTGCCGCTCATCGGTCGCGTCGCGTGCGCGGAGCCTCGTCGCGCCTGAAGGCGGCTCTCGAGAAGGACTGCGCGCGGCGCAACCTCGAGCCATTGAAGCTGGCGATGCCGCGATGCGACGAACCCCTCGCAGCGGCTTATGTGGTCCTCGGGTCGCGCCTCGGCGTCGAGGCGATGCGGCGGAACTGGGCGATGCCATCTCCCCTGCCCGCCTACATGGACCGGATCGACGTCCGTGGTGCCTGGTCGGCGTCCTGCGCCGCTTTGGACGGGATCGACCCGGGCAGCGCGCGGGCGCGCGACATCCTTCAGGCCACCGTCGTGGCTTTTCGGTCGTTCCAGACATCGGCCCTCGGCCAGGCCTGATCGACGGCTATTGCGAATCGATCGACCTCCTGGAGGCTCATCGGTCGACCATTTTTCGCGCAATTCTGATGTGGGCGCGACTGAGAGAGGTGGAGCTTCCAGAGACGTCTTCGGGCAGCCTCGCCGCCCGAAGCCTTGTCAGGTGCGTCCTGAAACCGCGCGCGCGATGAGCGCGCCGACAAACAGAACGATGAAGATGAAGAACAGGATCTGAGCGATGCCAGCGGATGCGCCGGCAATGCCGCCAAACCCGAACAACGCCGCGATCGCAGCTATCACCAGAAACGTCAGGGCCCAACCAAGCATGGTTGTATCTCCTTTCACGAACCACTGTTTGGAGAAACAACCGGCCAGCGTCCGCACGGTTCCGCGGCCCGGAGGAGACGCGCGTTGCCTCAGAAGGGTCCGATTACCCGTGACTTGCGCAAAATAGAGGTCACGTCAGCCTTGCGGAATGGAGGATCGAGGTTGAGCAGTCCGGCCATCTCGTAGGTCGACGGAAGGTCACCATCGACCACGACCACTGGCACTTCGCGTTTCAGAAGATCTCGCACACGATCGTGCTGGATCATCTCGGGCAGCGGCACTCCAAG
Organism: Silicimonas algicola; assembly: GCF_003970735.1. Taxonomy (GTDB): domain Bacteria; phylum Pseudomonadota; class Alphaproteobacteria; order Rhodobacterales; family Rhodobacteraceae; genus Silicimonas; species Silicimonas algicola. Next base: position 1,961,942 of record NZ_CP034588.1, on the reverse strand, counting down.
AAAGGCAGCGCCGTAATGCGGCGCCCAGGCTCCTTCGTCGAGCGTCCGGAAGACATCGACGGTCGCACCGAACTCGGTCTCCAGCATCTCGGCCAGGTCCTCGGCAAGAACCACCTTCCCTGAAACGATCAGGAAGCGCAGCGGCACACCCGTCTCGAAGTCGTTCACGAAGTCGTTCATCGGTTTCCTGCTCCCTTCCCGGAGCGCGGAATATGGAACCAAAACCGATGTTTCACATTTAACTGTGACATAGCTGGAGGGGTCATGGTCACTGATTGTTCCGAATGTCCTCTCCGGAAGCTGGACACGTTCGAGACACTCAAGGGGGAAGAACTTGCGTTCATGCGCAGGTTCAAGTCCGGCGAACTCAATATCGGTGCCGGCACGCCTCTCTTGATGGAGGGCTCCAACAGTCCGCAACTCTATACCGCGCTGAAGGGTATGGGACTTCGGTACAAGATCCTTCCGAACGGCAACCGCCAAGTCCTGAACTTCGTTTTCCCCGGCGATTTCATCGGCTTGCAGGCCGGTGTCATGGGAGAGATGCAGCATTCGGTCGAAGCGGTGACGCCGATGGTTCTGTGTGTCTTCGACCGCAGCGATCTGTGGTCGCTCTTCAAGAACCAGCCCCATCGCTCCTACGATCTGACGTGGCTGGCCGCGATGGAGGAGCATTTCCTGAGTGAGATCCTGGCCTCGGTCGGCCAACTCTCGGCGATGGAGCGCATCTCGTGGGGGCTTCTGCGGTTCTACAAACGAGCGCAGGAAAGCGGCCTCGCGCGCGAGGGCCAATGCCCGATGCCCTTCAAGCAGCAGGATCTGGCGGACGCCCTCGGCCTGTCTCTCGTTCATACGAACAAGACGCTGATGCGCCTGAAGGAGCGCCAGATCGTAAGCTGGCGCGGGGGCGTGCTGCACATCCTCGACCGGGAAGAACTGGAGTCGATCGCGTTGGAGCAGAAGGAACGGCCGTCGGTCCGCGCCCTGATCTGAGTGTCAGACCGCCTTCTGGGCCACCTTATCCTCCACTTCCAGATGGACCTGACCCCAGGCCAGCATGGCGAACACCGCCGAGCCGCCGAGGACGTTCCCGAAGAGGACCGGCAGGAAGAACCGGAACGTGGCGTCTGCGAGTCCAAGCTCACCATTCAGGATCAGGAACCACATCTCGACAGATCCCGCGATGATGTGGGTGAAGTCGCCGGCCGCTATGAGCCAGGTGAAGAGGATGATGATAACAACCTCGTTTCCCGTCCGGCCGGGCAACATCCAGACGATTGCGGCAACGAGGATGCCTGCGGGGATGGCGCGCGCCATCGCTGCCAGGGGCGAGAAGCCCGTCGCATGATGCGACAGGTCCGAGACGGCCGCGATGATCTCGGGCGAGAAGGCATGTGAATAGGCGATGAAAGCTGCGGCGATCGCGGCGCCGACGACGTTTGCGACCAGCACGATGCTCCATAACCGCAGGACCCTCAGGAGGCATCGCATGCTTTTGAGGGCGACCAGCGGGAAGATCGTCGTGATGGTGTTTTCGGTGAAAAGCTGCATCCGTCCAAGGATCACCAAAAGGAAGCCGAAGCTGTAGCCCAGGTTTTCGATCAGGTAGCGCGCCGGAAGGTCGGCGAGGTTCGTCCGCAGGATCGCCTCCCCCAGTACCGAGAAGCTGATAAGCAGGCCCGCAGCGACGCCCGACCAGGCCAGCGACGACTTCGGCCGCTCGAGCTCCTCGTCCCCTTCACGGCGGATGACTTCATAGATCATCCGAGCGTTCAATCCGCTGGCGTCGCGGATTTCCTTGTTTTTCAGCATGGGTCCTCGGGAATCTGCGGAATACGGCGGCAATGGCATGCAACGTCCCGGAAACAGTCTGGTTCCACGGTGCCTATCTCGTGTGTCACCGGAACCGGATCCGATGCGCGCGGTTGTCTGGCCAATTGCGGCCTTTGCCGCGACCATAGGAGTGAATGCAATGAAACGCCTTATCATGGCCAGCGCTATCGCCCTGACCGCCGCGATGCCCGCCTTCGCGCAGGATCGCGTGCAGGAAGTGGACGTGACCTTCGACATCGAAGCCGTTCAGAGCCGCGACGCCGCCAGTTTCTGGTCGAACCTCTCGGGCGACCTCGAAACCGCGATCCTCGAGCGGGTCAGCGACCGCATCGCCGAAGACGACGGTTACGAGATCCTGATCGACGTCAACGAAGTGGACATGTCCAACAGCTTCCAGTCCGCACTCGGCAAGGACTCGACCATCGTCGCCGGTGTCCGGATGAAGAACGAGGACATGACGAAAGAGGAATACTACAACCTCACCGTTCGCCTCGAGGAAGCCGGCAACTTCGAATTCATGCCCGATGGCGCCCTCGTCCAGACGGTGCCGGTCGAAGAGGCTTACGCCGCGATGATCGACGCCTTCGCGGACAACGTCGTCACGCACCTGGACTGATCGCTCATGCGGTTCAGGATCCTCATTCTCCTCGCTCTCGCCGGACTTGCCGGCTGCGAAACGATGCAAGGCCTAGGCCGTGACGTCGAAGCCGGCGGCGAGGCCATCCAGGAGAGCGCAGTCGACGCTCAATACTGACGGTCTGCGCAGACAATAGCTGGTAGGGGCGCGTCTCACGATGCGCCCTTCTTCTTTGGGGAACGCGCAAAAGAAAAGGCCCCGGACGCGCCGGGGCCTCTGAACCGAAATCGCCAGTCAGATCAGGCGATTGTCTCCATCTCTTCAGTCGTCGCAAAGAACATCGCCTGGCTGACGGCCGCCCGCACCTGCTCTTCGGAATAGGGCTTGGTGATGAGGAACGGCGGCTCGGGCTTCTCGCCGGACAGAAGGCGCTCGGGGAAGGCCGTGATGAAGATCACCGGCCGCTCGCCCAGCTTCGCCAGAAGCGAGTTCACGGCGTCGATCCCGGACGATTTGTCGGCCAGCTGGATGTCGGCGAGGATCAGATCCGGCGTCTCCTTTGCGCCGAGAGCCACCGCGCCGTCATAGGTGCGTGCGATGCCGGTCACGCGATGCCCCATGGCCGAGACGATCGACTGGAGGTCCATGGCGATGATCGCCTCGTCCTCGATGATAAGAACGCTGCCGGTGACGAGCCTGGCCAGGTCGTCCTGCGCCATCTCGTACAGATCCTCGGCCTCGGAGGTTTCGACCTGCATGATGGCGGCGACCTCGTCGAACGAAAATTCCTCGACCGACTTCAAGAGCAGAGCTTCCCGAGTATTCGCCGTGAGGCCGCTCAGGCGCCACTGCGCCCGCGATTCCAGTATCGCTCCATCGTCCTCGCTGGCGACGGGCGTGCCCGACGAGGACCAGATCTGGTGGAAGGCGCGGAACAACCCGACCTTTACCGATGACGCATCGCCCACGCCGTCCGGATCGGCCACCACGGCCTCCAACGCGGCGAGTGCGTAGCGGTCTCCGCTTCCCTGTGTTCCGGTCAGCGCCCGGGCATATCGACGAAGATATGGGACATGCGCGGCAACCTCGGCAGCGAGGCTGCGAGCGGTGTCGGAAGAATTCATGTTGCGCTCCTGTTTTTCTTTGGAACCTTTACTGACGAGAAGGGTTCCCCCGGCGAAGATATATTTTCACAGTTACGGTACAAATGGCCACTGACCCTAAGAAGTCCAACGTCGAACGTCAGATCGACGAAAATCTCCGACGCGTCTATCAAGACGTTGTCAATCAGGATTTGCCAGACAAGTTCCTCGATCTCATAGCGAAACTGAACGCCGAGAAGCGGGGTCAAACGCATGACGAATGACCCGCGGAAGGAAATCGTCGAACATCTTGGTTCCCTCCGTGCGTTCGCGATGTCCCTGGCCCGAAACTCTGCCACGGCGGACGATCTGGTTCAGGAAACCATCGTAAAGGCCTGGGCCAACATCGACAAGTTCGAGGCCGGTACCAACATGCGTGCCTGGCTTTTCACCATCCTGCGGAACACGTTCTACTCGCTTCGTCGCAAGCGGGGGCGGGAAGTTGCCGACGTGGACGGCGAGATGGCCGGGCGGCTGTCCGAGAAGCCCGCGCACGACGGCCGACTTGCGATGAACGACTTCCGTGTGGCCTTCGCCAAGCTGCCCGACGAACAGCGCGAGGCTCTGATCCTCGTGGGGGCGGAAGGCTTCTCGTACGAGGAAGCGGCCGAGATGTGTGGCTGCGCCGTGGGAACGATCAAGAGCCGCGCCAACCGCGGCCGCCAGAAGCTTGCCGAACTCCTTCACCTCGCTCATGGTGAAAGCCCGGCAATGACCGACTCTGCGACACTTTCGATAATTGGAGGCAGGCCCGCAGCATGAAGGCGGGAATATTGAGATTTCTATCGAGGCGAACCCTGGCGGTTCGCCTCTTGGCACTGCTGACTCTCGCGCTTCTTCCGCTTGGCCTGATTGCGGTCTTCCAGACCTTCAGCGTCGTCCGCGAAGCCCGCGTTCTGTCAGAGCGCGACATTCTCGTGCAGACCGCAGACGCGGCGAACGAGGAGGTCGCGCTGATGCAACGCGCCCTCGGCGCCGCGCAGGGACTCGCCGCGGCACTGGCGACGATAGATCCCTCGGCCCCGATCTGCTCCGACATCCTCGCGCGTTTCGACGAAAGGTCGCCGTCGATCCTTTCGCTCTACATTCGGCCCGATGGCAGCGTGATCTGCGCCTCCGACCGCCAGGAGCACAACCTCGCGGACTCCGCCATCATCGACAAATTCTTCGAGCGCCCCGTGCCGACCGTTACCGTAACCCGCAAAGGGCGTGTGACCGGACAGTCGGTGATGGTCACGCTGGAGCCGATCCGCGATCCCCAGGGCGGCCTCCTCGGCGCCCTTTCGATCTCGATCCCTCACAGCCTGGCTGACACGCTGCTCGCCAACCAGATCAACGACATGGAGCTGGCGATCGTCGACCGGACCGGCCTGATCCTCTCGGCCAGCACCGGGATCGAGAACGTAGCCGACTTCGAGGCCCTGGGTGTCGTGCCCGAGAACATCACCATTGGCCGTCTCGGCACCGCGCATCGGGTCACCGTCGCGCCGGGTCGCGAGATGCTGATCGCGATCGTCCCCCTGCTTCACGGCGACCTCTATGCCGTCGGCCGATGGATCGAAGGCCGTGCGCCCGCCTCTATGATCGGCGCGGCGACGCCTGCCTTCCCGGTCTTGATGTGGCTTGCAGGGCTTTTCGTGGCGTTCTTCGCGATGGATCGACTGGTTCTTCGGCATCTCAAGGTCTTGCGGGGCCGGATGGCGCGGTACTCTCCGGAACGACCTCAGAACGGGCACGCCATCCTCGACAACGCCCCGCCCGAGGTCGCCGAAATCGCCGACAGCTACAACGGGATGATCGACCGCATCGCCGCGAACCACGCCGCCCTCGCGGCGAACGTGCGCGAGAAAGAGGTCCTGCTGAAGGAAATCCACCATCGGGTGAAGAACAACCTCCAGCTCATCGCCTCGATCCTGAACATGCAGATCCGCTCGATCGAGTCGCCTCAGGCCCGCAGCGTCCTGCGCCGGGTGCAGGATCGCGTGATGAGCCTCGCCCTGATCCACAAGTCGCTCTACGCCGACACGCAGGTGGATGTCGTCCGCGCCGACCCGCTGATCGACGAGATCATCCGCAGCATCGTCAGCGGCATCCCCAGCACACCCTTGTGCGAGGTGGACGTGTCGCTCGGGCCGGTCGAGCTCGACCCCGACCAGGCCGTCCCGCTGTCGCTTCTGGTGACCGAGGCTGTCACGAACGCCGCGAAATACGCCGGCGACGGGCGCGAGGGCAATTGCTTCATCCGGATCGAGATGCACGAACCCGATCCGCGCCACGTCTCGTTGACCATCTCGAATTCGCGCGGCGTCAGACAGCCGACCGCCGGCGATGCCGAGACCGGCCTCGGGTCGCGCCTGATCTATGCCTTCGTGTCGCAACTCGGCGGCGAGATCCACATCTCGGAAGGCGAGAACGAATACGTCATCCAGGTCGAGTTCCCGAAGCTCGAGCCCGCCACTCCGCTGCACCAGGCGGCGGAATAGGACATGGCGCACGCTCTTGCCGACCTCTCGAGCGAAATCGAGTCGCTCGACGTACTGGTCACAGGATCGGAGGCCTTTCCGGCGCTTGAGCGACTGTTCATGGGGGCAAGCCGCGAAATCTGGGCGGGGTTCCGCATCTTCGACCTGTCGACGCGTCTCCGCAGTCCTGAAGCCTGTGCCATCGGCGAGACGTGGTTCGACCTGCTCCAGCACACGCTGGAACGGGGCGTATCGATCAGGCTGGTCCTGACCGACTTCGACCCGATCCTGGCGACCAAGTATCATCGCACAAGCTGGCACAGCGCCCGTCAGGCCGCGATCCTTTCCGAACTCTGCGAGGCGGGCGACCTGAGCTTCGACGTGGCGGCCCATCCCGCGCGCGTGGGCTGGGTGCCCCGCATCGCCTTCCGCAAGAAGGTGCGCGAACGGCTGGCCAGGAACGAGGCCGACCACCTGACGCCCGGCCTCTGGAACCAGAGCCTCGACGGCCCCTACCCGATGGTGCCCGCCACGCATCACCAGAAACTTGCGGTCGTCGACCGCGAGAAGCTGTTCATCGGCGGCATCGACCTCGACGAGCGACGGTTCGACACCCTTTACCACGACCGTCCGGCGAACGAGACCTGGCACGACGTGCAGGTCATCGTCACCGGGTCCGTGGTGGCGGCGGCACAGAAACACCTCGAGGAATTCAAGGACGTGGTCCGCGGCCGCCAGCAGCCGACGGCGCAGTCCAAGGCCTTCGTCCGGACGCTTTCGGCCAAGCGCCACGTCAACCCATTCCACATCTCACCCCGCACCGTCGCCTCCGAGATCGAGGATGCGCATTACGCCGCGCTGCGACGCGCCGAGGGGCTGATCTATATCGAGACGCAATACTTCCGCCACCTGCCGCTGGCGTCGGCGCTCGCCGACATCGGACTGGCGCGTCCGGATCTGGGCCTAATCATGGTCCTTCCCGCAGCTCCTGAGGACGTGGCGTTCGAGAACAACAGGGAACAGGACGCGCAGCTCGGCGAGCATCTTCAGACCCAGTGCGTCGACGTGGTGCGCGAGGGGTTCGGCGACCGCGCTCTTTTCTGCGCCCCGGCCCAGCTGCGCGAAGCGAACGAAGACGAAGGCGATCGCGCGAAGCTCTACGGCGCGCCGATCATCTACGTCCATGCGAAGGTGTCGATCTTCGGGGACAGCGAGGCAATCGTGTCATCGGCCAACCTGAACGGCCGGAGCCTCAGGTGGGACACCGAGGCTGGCGTTCACCTGGCCGACCCGATGAAGGTGCGTCAGCTGCGCGAAAGGCTGTTCACCCACTGGATGCCCCACCTTCCGGTGATGGGCGGTCTCGACACCGTCGACGAATGGCGTGCGACGGTCGTCGACAATTCCCGTAAGCCACCGGCGGAGCGGCGCTCGTTCCTGTTGCCCTACCGCCTGTCCGACGCGCGGCTTATGGCGGCGCCGGTCGCCGGGGTTCCGCACGAACTCGTCTGACGTTGAGCACGTCGATCCTAAAGACATCGCTCGGACCCATAGAAAAAGGCGCGGGAGAAACTCCCGCGCCTCGTTCACACCTGTGACTTTCGATTAGTTCTCGTAGGTCGGCAGGGCTTCCAGCTCTTCCTTCGTCATCGGGATGTAGACGAGAAGGTTGGTGCCGTTCTGCTCACGCAGGATGTCGAGTTCGTCCATCGACAGCTCGACGGGCTTTTCGCCGAGGCCAAGGAAGCCGCCCACATCGACGACCGCGCCGGAGATCTGGCCGTCATCGCTCAGAAGCAGTTCGGAGACTTCGCCGATCCACTCGTCATTGCCGTCATAGACGCGAGCGCCCGTAAGATCCTCGGCCGTCAGGTCTTCATACACGGCGGTGTCGTAGCCGTCGCGCATGATGCCGTCCGACGCACCCAGGGTGCTGTCGGTCGCCACGGCAACGTCGCCGGCAGCGTTTTCGGTGCCTTCGACGACAGCGTCACCAGCCTGCTCGGCTTCGGCAGTCACCTCTTCGGTGCCTTCCGCAACCGCTTCGCCTGTGGCGTCGGCAGCTTGGGCAAGTTCGTCACCCGCAGCGTCCGCACCTTCGACGACCGCCTCACCAGTTGCGTCAGCCGCCTCGGCGACTTCCTCACCGGCTGTCTCGGCGCCTTCGACGACGGCGTCACCGGCTTGTTCGGCCTCGGCAGTCATCTCTTCGGTCGCCTGTTCAGCGGTTGCGTCGGAGCCTTCGGCCATCTCTGCGGCCGGCTGCTCAGCCGTCGCATCGGTGCCTTCGGCCATTTCTTCGGTCGGCTGTTCAGCCGTGGCTTCGTTGGTGGCCTGCTGCTCGTCCGCGACCTGCTCGTCGGTCATGGGCTCGGTCGTCGAATCGCCGGCGGCAGCGGTGTCGGTTTCCGTCATCGGCTCTGTCGCCGTATCGCCGGCGGCAGCGGTGTCGGTTTCGGTCATCGGCTCAGTTGCCGCATCGCCGGTGGCGGCGGTGTCCATCGAATACTCGGGCGCTTCTTCGAGATTGGCGCGCGAGGCCGAGATGACCAGGAAGTAGTCGTCGTCGACATCGGTGGTGCTTTCGTCAGCGACGAACTGGACCTGGTCCATGTTCAGCGCAACCTGACGCTCGCCCATGCCGAGGAACCCGCCTATATCGACGAGAACGGCTTCGACAGAGCCGTCACGGCCAAGGATGATGTCGTTGATCTCGCCGACGTCTTCCCAGCCATCCTGCATGCCTTCGACGGCATCGCCCTCAACGCCGCCTTCGGCAGCATAGACGCGCTTGCCCATGAACTCGGACGCCTGGATTTCCTGAGCGTTGGACTCTGTGCGGAACATCGAGCCCGCATCCTGAGCGAAGGCGGTCCCGGCCATCAGGCCGGTCACGATCGCGGTGGTGGTCATGAAACGTTTCATGTCTCTTCCTCCGTAAGGGAATTTTTGCTTGGGTGCTTCGTGGCACTTGTGTCGAGAACGCCGATCATCAAAATCCGTTCCCCGGAAATTTTACTTAAATTTCTGCACGATAAAGGGCGATCTTCAAAGAAAAGGCCGAGAGACCAAGGTCTCTCGGCAAGGCCAAACGGGACAGTTTGGGACACGCTGCAGGGAGGGAAGTGTCCTCCAGCGTCAGGCTACCAACACCCCCTCGCCGTCTCGGTTCCCAAGGCGATCAAAAAATTTTGAAATCTTTGCATCAGCCATGCGAAAGGAGAAAAAAGCCTCGTCGGAACCGACTCAAATGCAGGACGTTGGCGGTCATACGTCCGGGCATACATTATAGATCCGCAGCAAATATCCCACCGTCCGAGCCAGAACCGGAGACCCGATGCGACACCGCGCCTTCGTGCAGAAGATCCTTTCCGACCTTCGCGCAAGCTACTGGTTCGTTCCCTCCTGCCTCGTCATCGCCGCGATGATCCTCGCCGAAGCCACTCTCGCGCTCGACCGCAGCGGCGTCGACCTTTCAGGCTGGCTGCCGGAGAGCCTGACGGATACGCAGCTCGACGGCGCTCGTTCGACCCTCACGGTGGCGGCGCAATCGGTCATCGGCGTCACGGGGGTCATGTTCTCGGTCACGATGGTCGCCGTGTCGTTCGCGTCCGGCAACTTCGGCCCGCGACTCATCGGGAATTTCATGCGCGACCGGGGCAACCAGTGGAGCCTCGGCATCCTGATTTCGACCTTCGTCTACGCCCTCCTCATCCTCCAAAGCCTGCACGCCCCGGCGAGCGAAGACGCTGACGCCTTCGTCCCGCAGGTCTCCGTCCTGCTCGGGATGGCCTTGACCTTCGGATCGGTCTTCGTGATGATCTACTTCGTCCACCACATTCCCGAGACGATCAACGTGGCCAATATCGCCTCGGGTCTCGGCCAGCGGTTCCGCGACGCGCTCGTCGAAAGTGCGAGGTTCGAGGCCCCTGGTCAGCCTCCGCACCTTCGTCATTCTCTTTCGCTGGACAGACCGGGATACATCCAGCGTCTGGACGTCAACCGTCTGGATACCGTGGCCGAGACGCATGGGCTGACGATCGTCGTCGACGCCGTGCCGGGCATCTTCGTCGACGCGCATCAATGCGTGGTTCGAACGGACCGTCCTTTGGATGATGATATCACCGAGGAACTGCGCGCAGCCTTCGCGGTGGGACGCTCCAAGACAGAGGATCAATCGCCGCTCTTCATCGCCGACGAGCAGGTCGAGATGATCGCGCGCGCCCTGTCTCCGGGCGTCAACGATCCCTTCACCGCCATCAACGGCCTCAACTGGCTCGCTGCTGCCATCGTCGAGGGAGCAGCGAAGGGCAGCCAATTCGGGCTCGAGGGGACCGATCGCGTTCATCTTCCCAGGATCGAGCTCAGCGAGATCCTCGACAGAACGTTCGGCGCGTCCTGGCAATACGTCGAGCCCGATCAGCTGACACGACGCCGCTGGATCGCTCTTCTCGACCGCATGGAAGGTGGCGATGCGACGAACCTCGCAGCCGCCGTCCGGGCCCTGCGCGCCCGGCTCGAGGCATCTCCGGGCACAGGCGGCGACGCCCGCCTCGCGGGGTAAAGTCGAGGCGCCGCTTGATCGGAACCAAGATCGTTCGTCGACGTTGACCGGACAGACAAGGGAAGAGCCCCTGACGGGGTGTCAACCTATCTCCGGCAACGGATATCACGCGCCGCGCCGGCATCGCACTCGCTATCCCTCAGGAGGATGACCATGACGAAACCCGCATCCAAGACGACCGGCACCGACACCGACAGCATGGCCTCGAAGGCGGGCCAATCTGCTACCGAGATCTCGGATCAGGCGAAGGACGCCACCAAAAGCACGGCCGACGCCGCGAAGTCCGAAATGAACAGCGCCGGAAACCAGGCTCGTGAGGCTCTGGACGAGGCCTCGGTCGCCGCGAAGCGCAAGGCGCAGGAAAAGGCCGACGAGGCCAAGGCCCATGTCGCCAACAGCGCCGACCGCACCGCATCGCAGATCCGCGACGCCGGCGGCGCGTTCGAGCCGGGCTCTCTCATCAACGAAGCCGCGCAGCGTCTGGCGGACAATCTTGCGGAAGCCGCGAGCGCCGTTCGCACCGCCGACCTCCGGACCGTGCAGAATGATCTTTCGGCCTTCGCCCGCCGCAACCCGTTTCTGTTCTTCGGGGGCGCCGCTGCTCTCGGTTTCGCGGCGGCCCGGATGATGAAGGCCAGCGACCGTGGTCATCACGCGCTCACGGATGACACCGATGACTTCGACACGACGCATGGACAACCGGATTACGCCGGCTCCCGTGCGGACGTCCCGACGCGCAATCGGACGCAGATCTGATGAACTCGCTCGAGCCGAAACCCACCACTTCCGTGATCGGCGACATCCTTTCGCACCTGTCCAATCTGGTGCGGAAGGAAGTCGATCTGGCCAAGTCCGAAATCCGCCAGAACCTTGGGCGGGCCGGGACGGCGATCGGGCTTCTGGTCGGCGCAGTCGTTCTCATACTGGTCGCGTTGAACGTCCTGGCTGCCGCGGCCGTTGCCGCAATGGCCGAGGCGGGCATGAATGCGGGTCTTGCCGCCCTCATCGTGGGCGCCGTCCTTTTGATCGTGGCCGCGATCATGGCGTTCAAGGGCAAGTCCGACCTCAGCGCCAAGAGCCTTGCGCCGACACGCACCGCAGAGAACCTGCGCCGCGACGCGACCGCTTTGAAGGAGCAGATCAATGGCTGATGACCGCACACCCAAGGAGATCGAGCGCGAGATCGAGGTCGAACGCGCCGCACTCGAGGACTCGATTGCCGCCCTGCAGTCGCGGCTGTCCCCCGAGGCGCTGGTGTCCGACGCCAGCCGGTTCTTGAAGGACAACGGCCGCGACGTTGTGCAAAACCTTGGCCGCGCGGCCAAGGACAATCCCGTTGCCCTGGCGCTGACCGGCATCGGCCTTGCCTGGCTGATGACCGGTCCCCGCGACAGGACCTACACCGCGAAGAAAGACCGTGACCCCGCAGACGAGGTGGCGTCGGTTGACTACGACCGGCATTACACCGCACCTGCCTCGGGCTTTCGCCGCGCTCAACCGCCGACGGAAAGGTTCGACGATCGCGTCCGCGCAGCCGATCGCGCCATGCGCCGCTCCTACCGTCAAGACAGCATCCTGGAGTCCGAAGGAGGATCCGACATGACCCATTCGACCACATCCTATACGAACTATGACCACGACGACGACTACAACGACGATCCGGGCACCTGGGGCACCATGAAGGCCCGCGCGCGCATCTATCGCGCCCGCGCGTCGCGCTCGGCCTCCGATCTGCGCAACTCGATCGACGAAGGCACGCACAGCATGTCCGAGGAAGCGCGCCACCGCGTGCGTCAGGCCCGTGCGGCCGCCATTGCGGCCCAGCAGCATCTCGAAGAGACCATGTCCGAGGCTGCGGACCGCGCCCGTCGCACGACGCACGAGAATCCGCTTCTGGTCGGTGCCCTGGCCTTCGCAGCCGGCGCTGCCATAGCGGCCCTTCTGCCCCGGACCGACACCGAGGACCGCGCCATCGGCGCCTATCGCGACCAGATGTTCGATGAAGCCGACCGCGTGTTCCGCGAGGAATCGCAGAAGCTGAGGAAGGTGGCTGAAGCGACGGTCGCCGAAGGTCAGGCCGCAATGAAGGACGCCATGTCCGAGACCGGCGAGACGATGGAAGGTGCGGCGAACCGCGTTTCCAGCGCCGCGCGCAGCGAAGCCTCGTCGCAGCGCCTCGGCAAGGTTTCCTGATAGCCCGATTGCAGTACATCTATGAAGCGCCCCTCGCTGAACCAGCGGGGGGCACTTTTCGTATCCTCGACGCGATGACACCGACACTCGGTTCCCTTAGGGTATAGACCGCGAGACGAGGAAGCCCGATGCAGCACAGTTCAGCGCAGATGGAACCACCCGCCGAGGGGCCGCTCGATCTGCCTCCGCGGACGTGGTGGGACACGCTCACCGTCGTGCGGACGCGCATCTTCGACGACAACTTCTCTCTCATCGCGGCAGGCGTCGCATTCTACGCCCTTTTCGCGCTCTTTCCGGGCATCGCCGCAACGGTCGCGGTCGCAGGCTTGATCCTCGATCCGCGGACATTGATCCCGCGGCTCGAGAACATGACGGCGGCGCTCCCCGAGGCCGCGCGCGACATCATCTTCACTCAGATCGAATCCGTCTCCTCCGCCGGAAGCGAGGGCCTGAGCCTGACCGCCATCATCGGCATCGCCATCGCCTACATCTCGGCCGCGAATGGGGTCGGCACCCTGATGCAGGGCCTAAACGTGGCTTACGGGATCCGCGAAAGACGTGGCTGGATAGAGCTTTACATGACGATCTTCGCGCTTACGCTGTTCATCATGACGGCGCTCGTCTTTTCGGCCATCGCGTTCGGCCTGGTGCCTGCCATTCTCGGCCGGATGGGAGAGTGGGGCTTCTGGTCCTACACCACCAACGTCGCGCGCTGGCCGGTGATCCTTGTGGTAGGCGCCTTCGGCTTCGCCGTCCTCTATCGCTTCGGGCCGAACCGGGGCAAAGCCCGCTGGCGCTGGCTGGCGCCCGGCAGCATCTTCGCGTGCCTGCTGTGGATCGGCCTGTCGTCCGCCTTCGCCTGGTACGTCAAGAGCTTCGGACGCTACAGCGAGATCTTCGGCGCCCTGGGCGGCGTCATCGTCCTGATGATGTGGCTCTGGATCTCGGCCTTCGTGACGATGCTTGGTGCGCTTCTCGACGCCGAACTCGAAGCTCGCGGCAAGCACCGCCGCATCCGCCGCAAGAAGGTGGCGGACGGCTAGGCGCTCAGGCCACGACCTCGATTGCGCCCTTCGCGTTGATCGAGACAGTGGGCACCGGCGGACGCGACAGCTTTTCGAAGACGAACAGCAGCCAGACCAGAAGCGGGATCGCCACGATGCCGCCGAGGGGACCCCAGAGCCACAGCCAGAACACCAGGGAGACGAACACCAGAAGCGGGTTCACCTCCATGTGCCGGCCTACAAGCGAGGGCGTCACGAACTGGCCCTCGGTCACGTTCATGCCGACGTAGACCGCTGCCGGCACGAACGAGGCCGCCCCATCGAAGGCCAGGATGCCGGCCACGAGAAGCGCCACGGTGAACATCGCCGGTCCAAGGAACAGGACGTAGTTCACCAGGAACGCCGCCAGTCCCCAGATCAGGGCGCCGGGCAGGCCGATGGCCGTCATGACAAGCGCCACTGCAACGCCGAAGACGGCGTTGATGATCGAGATGGTGATGAGGTAGCGCGACACGCGCGCCTCGGCTTCGCACAGCATGTCGTGGCTGAGAGAGACCTTCAGCCTGTCGACCTTCCGGTAGATGTCCGACCGCGCGACGAGAAAGAAGTAAAGCGTGCCGACGAAGACGAGAAGACCCGAGGCGATGGACGGCGCATAGGCCAGCGCATCGAGAACGCCCGGAAACTCCATCGCGTCCTCGCGCCCCGGCGCGCCCGCCGTCTCGCCCAGGGCTTCCGACACCGTCGCCTGAAGCGACGTCAGCCCGGCAAACCTGGCCTTCAGCATGGCCCCGATCTCGGTCACCTCGCGCCACACGATCGGGCCGTTGCGGATCGCGCGGCTGATCGTGGGTTCGATCAGCAGGAACAGCGAGATGGTGAAGCCGAGGAACAGGAACAGCACCAGTAGCGCCGCCCCCGCGCGGGGCAAGCCGATCCGTTCCACCTTGTCGGTGATGGGCGCGAAGACGACGCCCAGAACGATGGCAGCGACCATGGGCGCGAAAAGCGCCTGCCCGAGCTTCATGCTGGCCAGCACCAGGATGGCGCAGATGATGGCGAGCATCAGGGTGCGAAGGCTGTCGCGCGGCATGGGGGTCGTGTCTCCGTTCGCGGAGATAATCTCCGATCCCGGCTTTTGTTCCGTTCCGGCGCCGGGATCAAGCGGCTGCGGTACGTCCGATGCGCGCTTCCAGCCAGTCGGCCAGAACCCCCTCGTCCGGCGCCAGCTCCTCGGCCACTCCGCCGGTGAAGGACAGGAACGGCTCGGCATTGCCCCGGTTGAGGCCGACGAGGACCGGAAGCCCCAGGTCCAGCGCCTCGGCGATGACCGGACGGAACCCGCGTCCGCCCGCCTCGTGCTTGCCGAACTTGTTGACGATCAGGAACTCGGCTCCTTCGAGCCGTCCGAGCGTCAGCCGCACGGCCTCTTCCAGCGCACCCGGGTCCAGACGGCAGCCCGTCGCATCGGGACCGAGGCTCTGGCTGATCCGGATCACCGGCCCGTCGGGCAGGACGTTGACGTCCATGTCGCAGGGGCCGTCCGGGTCGGGGATGACGTTCATCTGCACCGTGCCCGCCGCGCGGAACCCGCGCGCCGCCATCCGCCGCACCAATCCGGCCAGCAGCAGGTCGGTGGCCCCGCGCCCAGGTGCTACGGTATAGGCGATGTGCATGGCGGATCCTCCTCCGACATCATCCATAACGCGCTGTCGCACGGACGGAAAGCTGTCTTCAGGGGAGAGAAAATGGTGCGGTCGAGAAGACTCGAACTTCCACGGGAGTTACCCCACAGCGACCTCAACGCTGCGCGTCTACCAATTCCGCCACGACCGCACGCCGTTGGTTGGTGGCGCGTCTCTTACCGGGACCGCCGAGACTTGTGAAGGGGGGTCGCGCGAAAAAGTGCGGGGGACGGCGCATGGCCGCCCCCTCGCCAGACGATCACTTCGTCACGGTGAAGCTCGGCAGCGCCGAGGCGGGCTGGACGGGCGCGGTCATCGTCCCCGCCTGTCCGGTCTGACCTAGGGCCGCAGCTCGGATCAGGGCGATGCGTTCGGGCTGTCCCGGCGCGAAGACGGCGGGCTGTCCCGCCTCCAGCGCGGTGACCGCCATGTCGTACCAGTCCCGCGCCAGGTCCGCTCGCGCCGTGGCGCCGAAGCCCTGGCTCAGGTGGTGGCCCATCAGCTCGCCGTAGGCGCGTTCGCCGAGCGCCGCGAGGATCAGGGCCGAGCCGACGGACACGTCCATGTCGTCGGTCCGGTAGCCCACGCTGAGGCAGATCTTCGAGGTTGCCGCCAGCTGCTGCGGCGCCATTCCGGTCGACAGCACGAAGCCCGAGACGTCCTGAAGCACCGCGTCGCGCGACTTCAGCGACAAGGCGGCGACGTGATCCTTCATCACCGGACCGAAACTGTCGCATTGCGCCTCGATCTCGGCCACGCCGACCCCTTGCACGCCCGCTGCCAGATCCTCGCCCGTGGCGATGGCATAGGTGCGGGCGAGGCAGAACTGCTCGTTCAGGACCGCGTTCGGGTCGCTCATCGCCTGGATGGTGGTGAAGCCGCCGTTGGTGTTGGTCAGAAGCGAGACCGTGTTGCAGTGCGAGGCCAGCGAGCGCGACCCAGTTGCACCCAGGAAGGACGGCAGCGTCGGCGCGGACGGCGGGGCGGATTCGACCGCCGCCTCCACCACGGGCGCCTCGGGCGCGGGGATGGGAGCGGGTGCCGGTGCGGCGAAGGCCATCGTCCCGCCGGTCTGGGGCGGCACGCCCGCCGCCTCGTCGCGGTAAATGGTCAGAAGGCCGCGCGACCCCATCGGGTTCGACGCGATCTGCTGGTGCGTCATCGCGCCCCCCGCCATCGCGCGCTGGTAGGACGACAGGAGGAAGCTCTTCTCGTATTCGCTCAGATAGCCGGTCGGAGGATACCCGAGGTGCGCCTGGTACTGCGAGATCGCCGCGCGCGACCGTCCACCCAGCACGCCATCCGGCGTCCCCGCCGGGAAGCCGAAATAGTTGAGAGAGGTCTGCACCTCGCGGTTCTGCGCCCGCTCGGGCGAATAGACCGGCGCGCGATAGACCTTCCGCACCGTGCGCTTCTTGTTGTTCTCGTTGACGATGGCGCCGCCCACGATGCCGCCGATGATGCCGCCGACAAGGGCGTCGCCCGCGTCGGCATGAGCCCGCGTCGCGGGCGTGGCGATCAGGATGGCCGACAGGACGGCCGACAGGACGGCCGAGCCGATGAGACCGGATTTCATTGCATCTTCCCCCAGAAAATAAGTTCTTGGCAAAATTGACCCTACGGCATTTCTAGCACGGAATCGGGCGCGAGTCCCTCGTTTCGTGCCGATTGGCAATGCCGCTGGCCTCGCCTAGAACGCCTGCATGGTCGAATGGATCACCTCCGCCGCTCCCGTCGCCTACGAGGAGGCCGTCTCTGTCATGGAGACGCGGGCGGCCGCGATCCGCGCGGGTGCCGCGGACGAGGCGATCTGGCTTCTGGAACATCCGGCCCTTTACACCGCCGGTACCTCGGCCAAGGCCGAGGATCTCGTCGATCCCGACCGCTTTCCCGTCTTCGCGGCCAAGCGCGGCGGGCAATACACCTATCACGGACCCGGGCAGCGGGTGGCCTACGTCATGCTCGACGTCTCGACGCGCGGACAGGACGTCCGGCGCTTTGTCCACGACCTCGAGGCCTGGATCATCGCCGCGCTGGCCGAGTTCAACGTCCGGGGCGAGGTCCGCCCTGACCGCGTCGGCGTCTGGGTGCCTCGCCCGGACAAACCGCCCCTGCCCGACGGCACCCCGCGCGAGGACAAGATCGCAGCCCTGGGCATCCGCATCCGCAAGTGGGTGTCCTTCCACGGCCTGTCGATCAACGTCGATCCCGACCTGTCGCACTTCGACGGCATCGTGCCCTGTGGCATCACCGGACATGGCGTGACCTCGCTCGTCGACCTGGGCCTGCCGGTGACGATGGAGGACGTCGACGTGGCTTTGAAGCGGACCTTCGGGCAGGTGTTCGGGTGAGCTACGACCTCGACCTCTACACCGCGAAGGCCGCGCCCCTGGTCCCGCCCGAAGCCGACGAGCAGGGTGCGTTCAACATCGACCCGCCGGCGCTCTGCGAGGACGACGACATTCCGCCCGACGTTCTGCCCATCCTTGGAAAGCGCCGGCGCTGGCTCCACCGCCTCTACATCGAGGGCCGCCCCGGCGCGGAGGCGATGGCAAGGTTCGAAAAGTGGTTGACCGGCATCCTGGCCGAGACGAACGGCATCTTGATCGACATGCAGACCGAACGCTTCCAGGGCGTTCGAACCTCGGGACCGTTGCCGACCGAAGCCGCCGGTACGTCGCTGCCGCCCGCCAGCGGCATTGTCTCCAGGTTCCTCGACCGCCTGCTCGGTCGGTTCGCGTCGCCCCAGCCTGCCACGTCTTCCCCGTTACAGCCTGAACTTGGCAAGATGTCGTTCTTCTTCGAGGATCTGGAGGCGTTTCACGCTGAAGGCCTCGCCAGGGTCCTAGACGTCATCGCGCGAGTCCTGCCCGAAGCGATGCCGACGCGGTTCGGCAGTTGGGAACCGTTGCAGGGCCGGGTCCAGGACGGCGACGTGGGCCCACTGCTCGCCGAGTTCGCTCATGACCCCGACCTGTCTCTCAAGGCGAAGGCGCCGTTTGCGCACATCTTCATGTACGTCGCCTGCGAGGCCTTACTCGCCAAATGGCACCCTTCCTACTTTCTGCGGGCCGAATTCCTGGTGGGTCGCCTGACATTCGAATTGCGCCCGAAGGCGCTGGACGACCCTCGCCTTTTGGAGTTGATGCGGGACATCGCGTTGGCAGTGAACGCGTTCTACGCCGAGATCCGCGACCACGACTGCCCCGTGAAGGCATGGTTCTGGTACGGCTTGCCCAAGAGCCCGGTCCGCGCCTTCGTCCTCGGACCGCCCTACACGCAGCTCTGGCCTGAAGCCGCCTCACAAGGGGTGGAGATGGCTCCCGGCATGGTCCTCGTGGCGCCGACGCGACTGTCTTCGGACGTGCCGACACCGCCCGACGACCTCGCCGACCCGGGCGTTGCAGGGAAGCCGGGCGTCATTGATCCGCACAGATACGCGAAGGTGTTTCCCTTCGACGTGCCCGGTCGCCGCTAGGCCGCCGCTTCCTCGACCCGTTGCCCGAGCATCAGGTCGAGGTTCTGGACCGCAGCACCCGACGCACCCTTGCCCAGGTTGTCGAGAACCGCGACGAGAACCGCGCGGCCCGTTCCCGCATCGCCGAGGACGTGCAGCGTCATGTCGTTGGTGCCATTGTGCGCTGTCGGAACGATGCGGCTCGACTCGCCGCCCAGGGGCGCCACGGTGACCACGCCACCCGTGCCGAAATGCTGCGACAGCGCGCCGTGAACATCCGCCATCGAGGGCTTGCCGGGCAGAAGCGACAGGTGCAGCGGCACCTGGACGACCATTCCTTGCGCGAAGTTGCCGACGGACGGCACGAAGATCGGCGCCCGTTCCAGCCCCGAATAGCGCAGGATCTCGGGCAGGTGCTTGTGCGCCTGTCCCGTGCCATAGACGAAGAAATCGGGCGCCGTGCCGGCATCGAATTCGCCGATCAGGGACTTGCCGCCACCGGTATAGCCCGAGACGGCGTTGATCGTGATCCCGGCATCCGCCGGCACCAGCCCGCGCGACACCAGAGGCGCCAGAAGCGCAAGCGCTCCCGTGGGATAGCATCCGGGGTTCGACACGTGGCGGGCGGCGGCGATGCGCCCCGCCTGCGCAGGCGCAAGCTCGGGGAAGCCATAGACCCAGGCTGGATCCACCCGGTAAGCCGTGGAGGCGTCGATGATCCGCGTGCCGAGGTCCGACGACAGCGCCACGGCCTCGCGCGCCGCATCGTCGGGCAGGCAAAGGATCGCCACGTCGGCGGCGGCGAAGGCGTCGCGGCGCGCGGCCTCGTCCTTGCGGCGCTCGGGGTCGATCCGGACAAGCCCGATGTCGGCGCGGCCGTCCAGCCGCTCCCTGATCTGAAGACCGGTCGTCCCGGCTTCGCCGTCGATGAAGACCCGTGCGGCCATGATCGCCTCCGTCTGCGTTCGAGCCCGCTTCTACAGGACGCAGGACATCGCGCCAAGAAAAAGCTACCCGTCCTGCTGCACCTCGCAGCGCCGTGAGCGCAATCGTTTGTTGCCAATGACTTGCCCGCCGCGTTCAAGGGCTGGACGGGCAGAAAGCTGTTACCCGCCGCACCCCTCCCCTGAGACAATTTAGCCCGCTCACGTCTCTCGTTCGCCATTGCCCCCGGACCGACACATCCCTAGAACCGAATACAAACCGGCGGGCATCGACCCGCCCTACGGGAATCGTTCTCCAGGAGGCATCACATGGCCGACGCCGCAGCACACGGGCACGACCATCACGACGAGCGAGGGTTCTTCACCCGCTGGTTCATGTCGACGAACCACAAGGACATCGGCATTCTCTACCTCTTCACCTCGGGGTTCGTCGGCTTCATCGCCGTGGCCTTCACCGTGTACATGCGGCTCGAGCTGAAGGACCCCGGCGTCCAGTACATGTGCCAGGAGGGCATTCGCCTGATCTCCGACGGCGTCTGCGCGCCGAACGGGCACGTCTGGAACGTCATCGTCACCGCGCACGGCATCCTGATGATGTTCTTCGTGGTCATTCCGGCGCTGTTCGGCGGATTCGGCAACTACTTCATGCCGCTGCACATCGGTGCGCCGGACATGGCCTTTCCGCGGATGAACAACCTCAGCTTCTGGCTCTACGTCTCGGGCGCCTCGCTCGCGATCCTCTCGGTCGTCGTGCCGGGCGGCAACGGTCAGCTTGGCTCCGGCGTGGGCTGGGTGCTCTATCCGCCGCTCTCGACCTCCGAGCAGGGCTTCTCGATGGACCTGGCGATCTTCGCCGTGCACCTCTCGGGCGCCTCGTCGATCCTCGGCGCGATCAACATGATCACGACCTTCCTAAACATGCGCGCGCCCGGCATGACGCTGTTCAAGGTCCCGCTCTTCGCCTGGTCGATCTTCGTGACCGCCTGGCTGATCCTCCTGGCCCTGCCGGTGCTGGCGGGCGCGATCACAATGCTGCTGACGGACCGCAACTTCGGCACCACCTTCTTCCAGCCCGAAGGCGGCGGCGATCCGATCCTCTACCAGCACATCCTGTGGTTCTTCGGACACCCCGAGGTCTACATCATCGTGCTGCCGGGCTTCGGCATCATCAGCCACGTCATCGCGACCTTCTCGAAGAAGCCGATCTTCGGTTACCTGCCGATGGTCTGGGCGCTGATCGCCATTGGCGGCCTGGGCTTCGTCGTGTGGGCGCACCACATGTACACGGTCGGCATGTCGCTGTCGCAGCAGACCTACTTCATGCTGGCGACGATGGTCATCGCGGTGCCGACGGGCGTGAAGATCTTCTCGTGGATCGCCACGATGTGGGGCGGCTCGATCGAGTTCAAGACGCCGATGCTCTGGGCCTTCGGTTTCCTGTTCCTCTTCACCCTGGGCGGCGTCACGGGCATCGTCCTCAGCCAGGCCGCCATCGACCGCGCCTATCACGACACCTACTACGTCGTGGCGCACTTCCACTACGTGATGAGCCTCGGCGCTGTCTTCGCGATCTTCGCGGGCACCTACTTCTGGATCGGCAAGATGTCCGGCCGGCAGTACCCCGAGCGTCTGGGGCAAATCCACTTCTGGATGATGTTCATCGGCTCGAACCTGACCTTCTTCCCCCAGCACTTCCTGGGCCGTCAGGGGATGCCGCGCCGCTACATCGACTATCCCGATGGCTTCGCGTTGTGGAACGAGGTCTCGACCTGGGGCGCGTTCCTGTCCTTCGCGTCGTTCCTGCTGTTCATCTACATCGTGTTCTACACGATCCGCTCCGGCAAGCCGGTGACCGAGAACAACTACTGGAACGAGCACGCGGACACCCTGGAATGGACCCTGCCCTCGCCGCCGCCGGAGCACACTTTCGAGACGCTCCCGAAGCGCGAGGACTGGGACAGAAGCCACGCGCACTGAACCTGATGTGAACGAAGGGCCCCCCGGGGCCCTTCTTCGATCGAGGACACGGACCCATGAACGGCCCCTCGTCCCACACCGACACCCTCGTGGTGATGCCGCACGCCCAGCTTCTTCTTGGCGTGCTGGTGCTGACGGTCGTCGGCGTGCTGATCTGGGTGGCGATCGCACGGCTTACCCCAGGCCAGTTCCGCGCCGCGCGAACGCTGGCCCTCGTCTCCTGGATCGCCGGCATACTCGCGATCGTCGCGCAGCCCATTGCCATGATGATCCTGCCCGGCGAGCAAATCCTGGACTGGCCGGGCCTTCTGACCGCCCTCGGCCTGGCCGCGCTGGCCGGCGCCGCGCTGACGGCCCTCGCCGGCGCCCTGACTCTCGCCACGCTTCTGATCTCCCTGTCTCGACGCATTGCGCGGCGATGACACACCGCGCCCTCTGGAAGGACGGCGCGCGCGATATATCCTAGTCACATGCCCTATCGCTGGACCGAAGCCCCCGACGAGAAGATCCTGACGCTCTGGCCGCACCAGTCGATGACGCCCGAGGGCTTCGTCTGGTTCATCGGCGCCACGGCGGTCATGCTGACCATGCCGCTGCTTGCCGTCCTGGGCTCGGCGGTGACCTGGGTGCTGCTGGCGTTCTTCCTCGCGGCGATCTGGGGCGTGTGGCGCGCGATCATGGTCAACCGACGCCATCGCAGCCTGCACGAGGTGCTGACGTTCGGCCGCGAGTCCCTACACCTCAGTCATGTCCCGCACGACGGGCCGCACCTCGACTGGCAGGCGAATCCCTACTGGGTGACCGTGAAACTGAGGCGCGACGGGCCGGTCGAGAATTACCTGACCCTGTCCGGTTCCGGGCGCGAGGTCGAATTGGGCGCCTTCCTCACGCCGGACGAGCGGCTGGCGCTTTACGACGAGCTGAATCGCCTGATCCGCGCAGAGTGACGGCTCAGTCCTTCGACTTCTTCTCGGGCAGATCCTCGCGGTCGGTCGATGCCATCTCGTCGAGCTCGGATTCGCTCATCGAGTCGTACATGTCCTTGGACGCGCCCTTGAGGTCTCCGACCTTGGTGTCGCCGCGCTTGGCCGAGAGGGCGGCTCCGGCGGCTTTCTGCTGGGCTTTGGATGTGGCTGGCATGATGGGTCTCCCTTCCTGAGAAAAGAGAAACCGGCACCCCCTGCTACATGTTCCGGGCAGGTCGGACTCTGCGGCGAAACCTAACCCAGCCGCGCCTTCACCATCGGGCCCACCCTGCCGAAATCCATCTGGCCGGTGTAGCGCGCCTTGAGAGCGCCCATCACCTTGCCCATGTCGCGGATCGATGCAGCCCCGGTGTCGGCGATGGCGGCATCCACCGCGGCCGCCGTTTCGGCCTGGTCGAGCTGGCGCGGCAGGTACTCCTCGATCACCTTGATCTCGGACAGTTCCGCCTCGGCCAGTTCCAGGCGACCGCCTTCCTCGTAAGCGCGCGCCGACTCCTGGCGCTGCTTCACCATCTTGCCGAGGATCTGGAGGATGTCCTCCTCGCCCACGCCCGCGTCGCCGCCGTCGCCGCCTTCGGCGCGCCGCGCGATGTCGCGGTCCTTGATCGCGGCCATGATGAGACGCAGCGTGGACAGACGCGACGCGTCCTTGTCCCGCATGGCCTGCTTCAGTGCCTCTCCGATCTGGTCCCTGAGCCCCATCTGTCCCTCATGGCTTGCCGAGACTCGGGACCTTATCTCTTAACCAGACCCGCCGCAACTGCGACTGAAACGCCTAACCAGCTGAAAAATCAGGCTTTGCCGCTATTCCCCGGCGTCAAGAAGGACGGTCGTCGTCAACCCTGCGGTCAGGTAGTGGTTCACCAGCGGCAAGACCGCGAACCACATGACCCACGCGTCGAGCGAGACCGAAGCGACCAGCGTCGCGTTCAGGACCGCCATCGACAAATGCTTCAGGAGAAAGGCGCGCGTCAGCATCGGGCGGGCCTTGTTCATGGCGTCGTCAGGCCACCAGTCGCGGCCGAAACCCTCGGTCCGGGAAACGATGTCGAGGAAACAGCCGAGTGCGAAGAGCGCCGGAACGATCGTGAAAAGGTGTTGCACCCAGACGGGATCAGGCGACAAGAGGATGATCCCATAAATAACTGCGATCAAACAGAAAAACACGATCAGAGACAGCGCCGTCGCCTCGTGCCCCACCTTCTCGGGAAGAGTGCGCGCATTCGCGGCGTGACCGATGGCGAGGGCTGTCAGTACGGTCGCGACGAAGACCGTCGTCTCTGCCATGCCCGGAATGCGCGACAGCCCGGTCCAGACCGCCAAGGCCGCGCCGGACTGCACCAGGCGGTGCAGCGGAGGAGGCCCCGCCGTCTCGAAAAGAAGCGCGAAAAGCCTCAGGCGAAGGAACGGGCGCCACATGACGGGCAAGAATGACAATGAAAAGAGGCTTCGGGATGGCCGGAACGCGGCGGGGATCGGGATGGCGATCCACGCCCCGCCCTTGACCTCGCGACCGTCCCGCCATAGGTCCGGGCCGTTTACCGATACATCGCCTTGGGGGCCCGAGCCATGACAGACGCCACGACGAAACCGACCGCGTGCCTGGCTCTGGCGGACGGGACGATCTTTTTCGGCCAGGGCTTCGGCGCGACGGGCACCAGGGTCGCCGAGCTTTGCTTCAACACCTCGATGACCGGCTATCAGGAGATCATGACGGACCCCTCCTACGCGGGCCAGATCGTGACCTTCACCTTTCCCCACATCGGCAACGTGGGCGTGAACCCCGAAGACGACGAGACCGCCGATCCGGTCGCCGAAGGCCTGATCGTCAAATGGGACCCGACCGAACCTTCGAACTGGCGTGCGACCGAGACGCTGTCTTCATGGCTGTCCCGCAGGGGCCGGATCGGCATGGGGGGCATCGACACCCGCCGCCTGACCCGCGCGATCCGCCACCAGGGCGCGCCGCACGTCGCCCTGTCGCACGACCCGGACGGCAACTTCGACATCGAGGCGCTGGTCGCCCAGGCCCGCGCCTTCCCCGGTCTCGTGGGCCTCGACCTCGCCCGCGACGTGACCTGCGCGCAGTCGTATCGGTGGGACGAGACGCGGTGGGCCTGGCCCGAGGGCTTCGGCCGCCTGACCGATCCCAGGTTCAAGGTCGTGGCCATAGACTATGGCGCCAAGCGCAACATCCTGCGCAGCCTCGCCAGCGTCGGCTGCGACGTCACCGTGCTGCCAGCGACCGCCACCGCCGAGGATGTGCTCGCGCAGAACCCCGACGGCCTGTTCCTGTCGAACGGTCCGGGTGACCCGGCGGCGACGGGCGCCTATGCCGTGCCGATGATCAAGGGCGTGCTCGACGACAGCCGCATCCCCGTCTTCGGCATCTGCCTCGGCCACCAGATGCTGGCGCTCGCACTTGGCGCGAAGACGATCAAGATGAACCACGGCCACCACGGCGCGAACCATCCGGTGAAGGACCTCGAGACCGGCAAGGTCGAGATCACCTCGATGAACCACGGTTTCACCGTCGACAGCCAGACCCTTCCCACGGGCGTGAAGGAAACGCATGTCTCGCTCTTCGACGGCTCGAACTGCGGCATACGCATGACCGACCGGCCCGTCTTCTCGGTCCAGTACCACCCCGAGGCCAGCCCCGGCCCCGCCGACTCGCAGTACCTGTTCGAACGTTTCGCCCGCGCGATGGACGACACGGCGGCGGCGCGCGCGTCTTAAGTCCGGCTTAACCACGAGGTGCGATGGAGGCGGCAACAGATCTCCGCCTTCGGTGCCGTGCCCCCTTGTCGTCCCTGCGCCCCAAGACCCCGCTTCGCCTGCCGCCCTCGTCGCGCGCTGACTTCGACCGCGCGCCAGGCCCGTCGTCCGCCGGTCGCGCCGACGCCCGCGCGCTCGACCGGATCGGGCTCGAGACCGCCCTGTCGCAGCGCGTTCTGCCGATGGAGCGCGCCGGCTGGGTCACGCCCGTCGCCTGCACCGACATCGACGTCTTCACGCGGCTCGAGCCGGGGCTGACCGCGCGCCTCGGCCCCGTCGTGTTCCGGCGGAAAGCCGAACGCGACATCCTGGCCGAGATCGAGCGGTTGCGCGCGCCCTACCTCGCCCGCCGCGCCGAGACGCGCACGCCCGCCCGGGAAAGCTGCCGCGGCTGGTCGGGCGCCCGCACCGGCGCCATCGCCGTTCTCGTCGCGTCCCTCGGCCTTGCCGTGACCCTCGCCTGGCCGCGCGCCGCCGTCCTGGCGCTGGCGGCCTGGACGGCGCTGACCCTCGTCTCGGTCACGCTTCTCCGCAGCCTTGGCGCACTTGTCGAGTTCCGGCACGCACGCCGCATGGCGCGGACCTGGACCAGCCGGCGCCCTGATCCCCCGCTTGGCCCGCTGCCGCGCATCTCGCTTCTCGTGCCGCTCTACCGCGAGACCGAGATCGCTTCGCGCCTCGTCGAACGTCTCGGGCGGCTCGCCTATCCCCGCCACCGGATGGAGGTTTGCCTGATCCTCGAGGCGTCCGATACCGCGACCGCAGACGCTCTCGACGCAGCGAGCCTGCCGCCCTTCATGCGGGTCGTCCGCGTCCCTGACGGCGCCTGCCGCACCAAGCCCCGCGCGATGAACTATGCCTTCGACTTCACTCAAGGCGACATCGTGGGCATCTACGACGCCGAGGATCGGCCTGCCCGCGACCAGCTTCTGAAGATCGCCCAGGCCTTTTCGCGCGCCGGACCCGAGGTGGCCTGTCTCCAGGGCGTGCTCGACTTCTACAACCCCAGACAAAGCTGGCTGACGCGCTGCTTCACCATCGACTATGCCGCCTGGTTCCGCCTCGTGCTGCCCGGCCTCGTCCGCCTAGGGTTCGTCATTCCCCTGGGCGGCACGACCGTCTTCTTCCGCCGCGCGGCGCTCGAGTCCTTGGGCAGGTGGGACGCGCAGAACGTGACCGAAGATGCCGACCTGGGCCTCCGCCTCGCCCGCCACGGCTTCCGCTGCGCCTTCGTGCCCACGGTGACCGAGGAGGAGGCGACCGCCTCGGTCCCGGCCTGGATCAGGCAGAGGTCGCGGTGGATCAAGGGCTATTGGGTCACCTGGGCCGTCCACATGCGCGACCCCCTGCGGCTTCTCGGCGATCTCGGACCGCTCCGTTTCATCGGCGTGCAGATCCTGTTTCTCGGCACGCTCAGCCAATTCGTGCTGGCGCCCGTGCTGTGGTCGTTCTGGCTGATCGTCTTCGGGCTGCCGCACCCGCTGACGCACGTCGCACCGCCGGGCGTCGTGCCCGCCCTCGCCGCGCTGTTCTTCTTCTGCGAGGTCGCGACCATGGCGATCCTCGCAGCCTCTGTGGCGACACCGCGCGGGTCATGGCTGATAAAGTGGGTGCCGCTCATGCACCTCTATTTCCCGCTGGCCGCGCTGGCCTCGTGGAAGGGCATGGCCGAGCTGGTCACGCGGCCGTTCTACTGGGACAAGACGCAGCACGGGCTGACCGTTAACCGCAGCCGGCCTGCGTCTCAGGCTCACCTGTAGCGAAGGCCAGCCACACCCTACTCATGCATCGGGTCGTCCCGCTTCGCCGCCTCGTCGGCGTCCTGCCGCAGCCGCGCCTCGAAGGCCCGGCTGATGTGGCCCTTCAACACCTCGTAGGCCGCGTCGCCGTCACCCCGCGCGATGGCGTCGACGATGGCCGCGTGTTCGTCCATCGCGACCTGGCTGCGCCCCTTCGCCGAAAGCGACGTCGTCGCCATCAGCGCCATCGACCGATAGACGAGGTCGAGCTGCTGGACGAGATAACGGTTGTGGCTGGCCAGATGCACCTGCCGGTGAAAGCGCCGGTTGGTTCGCGCCAACGCCGCCGGATCGCTGACCCTCTCGCGGTCCTCGGCCACCATCTCGCGCAGAAGGTTCACCTCCTCGGCCGTCGCGTGCCGCGCCGCCAGTCGCGCCGACAGCGCCTCGAGCTCGGAGCGCACGACATAGAGTTCGGCCATCTGGTTGTGGTCGAGCGAGGCCACCACCAGCGACCGCCCGTCCCGTGCCAAAAGCGATTGCGTCTCGAGCCGCTGCAACGCCTCGCGAATGGGCGTCCGCGACACGCCGAAGCGGTCCGCGAGTTCGCTTTCCACCAGACGGTCGCCGGGACGATAGGTGCCCCCGTCGATCGCGTTCAGGATCATCTGGTAGGCGTCAGTCTGGCCCGCGCGGGTATCTGATGTCATGCCGTCTCCTCCGACGGGCGGACGTTACGGGACAGGCGCGGCCCGTGGCAACCTCGGGGCGGCCTGCGCGCGACGAAAACCGCAGGTTCCCTCGCCCACGCGCCCGCGCTACACCCGGCCCATGTCCCGCGACGCCTTTTCCCATGTCGAGACCTGGGTCTTCGACCTCGACAACACCCTCTACCCG
Organism: Silicimonas algicola; assembly: GCF_003970735.1. Classification (GTDB taxonomy): domain Bacteria; phylum Pseudomonadota; class Alphaproteobacteria; order Rhodobacterales; family Rhodobacteraceae; genus Silicimonas; species Silicimonas algicola. The sequence goes on along the minus strand of NZ_CP034588.1, from coordinate 1,933,704 downwards.
CCCGAGGCGCGGCTCTTCGACCAGATCGAGGTCCGCATGACCGCCTGGGTCGCGCGCGTCCTGGGCGTCGACGAGGCGGAGGCCAACCGCGTGCGCACCGACTACTGGGCGCGCTACGGCACGACGCTGGCCGGCCTGATGCGCGAACACGGCGTCGATCCAGCGCCCTACCTCGAGGATGTCCACGACATCACGCTCGACCACCTCGTGTCGGACGCAGCCCTCGTCGAGGCCATCTCGCGGCTGCCGGGGCGCAAGATCGTCTACACGAACGGCTCCGAACCCTATGCCCGCCGCGTCCTCGCTGCCCGAGGCCTCGCGCCTCTCTTCGACGCCGTCTACGGGGTCGAGCACGCGGGCTTCCTTCCGAAGCCCGAACGCGCGGCCTTCGACGCCATCATCGCGCTCGACGGTTTCGTGCCGTCCCGCGCGGCGATGTTCGAGGACGATCCGCGCAACCTGGCCGAGCCGCACGGGCTCGGCATGATGACCGTCCACGTCGCCCCCCTGCCCGCGCCCGCCTCGCATATCCACCACCACACCGCCGATCTGGCGGCTTTCCTCGCGGCCCTCGCATGAGACACCGCGCCGCCTTTCCGGGCCTTCCACGCGCGCTAACCTCCACGCCATGACCGCGGCACAGCAGACGGACATCTTCATCTCCGGCGCGGGCCTTGCCGGCCTAGCCGCTGCCCTGGGCTTCGCGTACGCCGGGTTTTCGGTCGTGCTCGCCGATCCCACGCCCCCGCCGTCCGGCACCGCCGATCCGACGGCTGACCTTCGCTCGACCGCATTCCTCGCCCCGGCCCGCGCCCTTCTCGACGAGATCGGAGCCTGGGGACCGCTCGACGCCGACGCGATACCACTCGCGACGCTGCGCGTCGCGGACTGCGCGGGCGACCCGCCTGCCATCCGCACCGAGCGCGCCTTCACCTCGGCCGACCTGGGCCAGCCCGCCTTCGGGTGGAACCTGCCCAACTGGCTCACGCGCCGCGTCCTGACCGAGCGTGCGGCGTGCCACCCCGCCATCGACCTCCGTCTCGGCGCCGGCTTCGCCTCCATCCTCACCCGCGACCGCGAGGCGCTCGTCACGTTGAGTGACGGCGCGCGCCTCAAGGCCCGCCTCGCCATCGCCGCGGACGGACGCGCCTCACCGTTGCGCGAGGCGGCGGGCATCGGTGTCGAGACGACGCGCTACGGCCAGAAGGCGCTCGCCTTCGCCGTCACGCACGAAAAGCCGCATGAAAACGTCTCGACCGAACTCTACCTGTCGGGCGGCGCCTTCGTTCTCGTGCCGCTGCCGGACCATGAGGGAAGGCCCGCCTCGGCCGTGGTCTGGATGAACGACGGCGCCGAGGCGCTGCGGCTGCATGCGCTGGACGACGACGCCTTCGGGGCGGCCGCCACCGTGCGCTCCTGCGGCGTCCTCGGCCCGCTCACGCCCGTCACCGCCCGCGCCCTCTGGCCCGTGGTCACGCAACGCGCCACCGCGCTCACCGCCCGCCGCGTCGCCGTCATCGCCGAGGCCGCGCACGTCCTGCCGCCCATAGGCGCGCAGGGCCTCAACACCTCGCTCCAGGACGTGCGCACGCTCCTCGACCTGACCCGCGCGGACCCCTCCGACCTCGGTTCCGACGCGATGCTCGACGCCTACGCCCGGACACGCGCCCGCGACATCGCGGCCCGCGCCCGCATCATCGACCTCTACAACCGCCTTTGCCGCTCCGACGCCCCGCCGCTTCAGACGCTGCGGTCCCTGGGCCTCGCCCTCATCCACGACGCCGCTCCCCTCCGCCACGCCGTGATGCGGGCGGGCATGGGTGGCTGACGTCCTTCATCTTGCCTCAAATACGCAAATGACCCGGCCCACGCCGGGTCGGCGTTCACCCTAGGGCGCGGTCCAGGACACCTTCCAGCCGCGCAACGCTTGCGTCCACGTCCAGAAGCTTGTCGAGCCCGAAGAGCCCGATGCGGAAACTGCGGTAGTCCTCGCCCTCGCCCACCATCAGCGGCACGCCGGCCGCGATCTGAGCGCCCTCGGCGGCGAAGACCTTCCCGGTCTGGATCGCCGGATCGTCGGTATAGGACACCACGACGCCCGGCGCCTGGAAGCCCTCGGCCGCCACCGACTGGAAGCCCCGCGCCTCGAGCATCGCGCGCACCTTGCGGCCCTGCTCCCACTGCGCTTGGGCGAGCTTTTCGAACCCGATCGCCTTCGTCTCGACCATCGTGTCGCGGAAGCCCTTGAGCGCGTCCGTGGGCATCGTCGCGTGATAGGCGTGGCCGCCCGCCTCGTAGGCCTCCATGATCGACAACCACTTCTTGAGGTCGATGGCGAAGGACGACGAGGTCCGCTCCTTGACCCGCGCGACCGCCGCCTCGGACAGCATGACCAGACCTGCGGACGGCGAGGCCGACCAGCCCTTCTGGGGCGCCGAGATCAGCACGTCGACGCCGCAGGCCTTCATGTCGACCCAGACCGTGCCGCTGGCGATGCAGTCGAGGACGAAGAGCCCGCCCTCGGCATGGACCGCGTCCGACACCTTGCGGATATAGTCGTCGGGCAGGATCATCCCCGCAGCCGTCTCGACATGGGGCGCGAAGACCACCGCCGGCTTCTCGGCCGCGATCCGCGCCACGACCTCGTCCACGGGCGCGGGCGCAAAGGCCGAGCGCGGATCGTTGCCCGTGCGCCGCGCCATCATCACGGTTTCGTCCGACGGCAGGCCGCCCGCCTCGAAGATCTGCGTCCAGCGGTACGAGAACCAGCCGTTCCGGATCACCATGACCCGCTCGCCGCCGGCCAACTGCCGCGCGACCGCCTCCATCGCGTAGGTGCCGCCGCCGGGGACCAGCGCCACCGCGTCGGCGTTGTAGACCTCGCGCAGCATCGACGAGATGTCGCGCATCACGCCCTGGAAGGCCGCGCTCATGTGGTTGAGCGAGCGGTCGGTGAAGACGACCGAATATTCCAGAAGCCCGTCCGGGTCGATGTCCTGTCTCAGCGCTGTCATGGTGTCCTCCATTGACCTTGTGCCGGACCTAGCGCCGGGCCGGGACGGATGCAACGGCGCGGGCAGACAAGACCGCCCATTCCCGCATTGCATCCGCGCGTCATTTCGCTAGAAGCGCGCGTGAACCAGGGACCAGACCGACCGGAGGGGACAGAACCCATGCGCGTTTACTATGACCGCGATTGCGACATCAACCTGATCAAGGACAAGAAGGTGGCCATCCTCGGCTACGGCAGCCAGGGCCACGCGCATGCGCTGAACCTCCGCGACTCCGGCGCGAAGAACCTCGCCGTGGCGCTTCGTCCCGGCTCGCCCTCGGCGAAGAAGGCCGAGGCCGAAGGGCTGAAAGTCATGGGCATTGAGGAAGCCGCCGCCTGGTGCGACCTGATGATGTTCACCATGCCGGACGAGCTTCAGGCCAAGACCTATCGCGACCACGTCCACGACAATCTCAAGGACGGCGCCGCCATCGCCTTCGCGCACGGTCTCAACGTCCACTTCGGCCTGATCGAGCCCAAGCCCGGCGTCGACGTCATCATGATGGCGCCCAAGGGCCCCGGTCACACGGTGCGCGGCGAATACGTCAAGGGCGGCGGCGTGCCCTGCCTCGTCGCTGTCGACAACGACGCCTCCGGCAAGGCGCTGGAAATCGGCCTCTCCTATTGCTCCGCCATCGGCGGCGGCCGCTCGGGCATCATCGAGACCAACTTCAAGGAAGAGTGCGAGACCGATCTCTTCGGCGAGCAGGCCGTTCTCTGCGGCGGTCTCGTCGAGCTGATCCGCATGGGTTTCGAGACGCTGGTCGAGGCGGGCTACGCCCCCGAGATGGCCTATTTCGAATGCCTCCACGAGGTAAAGCTGATCGTCGACCTGATCTACGAGGGCGGCATCGCGAACATGAACTACTCGATCTCGAACACCGCCGAATACGGCGAATACGTCTCGGGTCCGCGCGTCCTTCCCTATGACGAGACGAAGAAGCGGATGAAGGAGATCCTGACGGACATTCAGACCGGCAAATTCGTCCGCGACTTCATGACAGAGAACGCCGTCGGCCAGCCGATGTTCAAGTCGACGCGCCGCATCAACGACGCCCACCAGATCGAGGAAGTCGGCGAGAAGCTGCGCGGCATGATGCCCTGGATCTCGAAGGGCAAGATGGTCGACCGCGCGCGGAACTGATCGGGTTTCATGGATTTTGAAAGGCCGGGCCAAGCGCCCGGCCTTTTGCGTTTGCTGTGATGGTTCGCGCCAGGGACCGCCCGACAGCGCCCTGCTTCCCTTACGCGAGCACCGTCGACGACCACGGAAAGGCGACCCTTGCTCGTACCAGCGTCGACGCCGAGCCCCGTGCCGATCAGCCGACAACACCCTTCGCGTCCCGGCAGGAAAGACGCCAGGCAAGCCCGGCAGGCGCAAAATCGACGGACACCTTCCCCCCTGTGGTTCTCTCAACCATGCCGGTTGTCACCGTGGAACCGAAACCGGACCGTCCCGGCTTTGCGACGGGCGGCCCGCCGCTCTCCAGCCAGGACAGCGTGAACTTGCGGCCGGTCGATGAATCCCCCTCCAACGTCCAGCGGATCGAGATGCGCCCGGTCTCGTTCGAGAGCGCCCCGTACTTCGCTGCGTTGGTGGCGAGTTCGTGGAGCGCCATTCCCAGCGCCTGGGTGGCATCGGGCGTGAGCGCGAGGGGCGGCCCGTCGACCTCGATACGCTCGCCGATCAGATCGCCGAGATGCGCAAGCTGGGACCGGGCGAGATCGGCGAGCTGCACCGTCTTCCGCGAGTTCCGGAACAGCAGGTCCTGCGCGGCCGCCAGCGCCTGCACGCGTGTTCTGAACCGCTCCATGAAATCGTCCGCGCCAGACGAGGCCGTGTGCCGTGCCATTGCCAGGACGAGGCTCAGCATGTTCTTGGAGCGGTGATCGACCTCGCGCATCAACAGTTGGTTCAGTTCTTCCTGATCCTTGCGGTCGGAAATGTCGTTGAACAGCACGGCGACGCGATGGTCCTCCGGCGAGTCGATCCGAAAGGCGTAGACGTTGAACCACCGCCCCAGCATCTGCGAGCGTTGCTCGAAGCGCACCGGCTCGCCCGTCCTCGCAACGCGCCCGTAGGTTTCATACCAATGGTCCTCAAGGTCCGGCGCCGCCTCGCGCAGCCACTGGCCGAGAATGGCCTCGGGGAACCCGGTCCGGTCGTAGAAGGCGGGGTTCGCCTCCACGACCCGGTAATCGATGCGTCCGTCCGGCGCGTCGAGGCGAAGCTCGAGAACGCAGAAGCCCTGGTCGATGGCGTCGAACAGGGTGCGATAGCGCGCTTCGCTCGCGCGGCGTTTCTCCTCCGCCTCCTTGCGCTGCGTCGTCTCCTGCACGACAGCCGCTACGCCAACATTCCGGCCGTCGACGCGCACCGGGAAGAAGTGCTCTTCCCAATGGCGCAGGCGTCCCGGTTCCGCTGGCGTCTCTCCGCTGATCTCGACCCCGTGCCAAGGCTATCCTGTCTCGAGGATTTCGCCCCATCGGCGGTAGAGCCTCTCGAAATCCACGAGATCCGGCAGGAGCTCGTCCGGCCGACGCCCGATGTGAACGTCGGAAGGCAGGCCGTTGATGCTTGCGAGCATGGGATTCACGTACTGGAACCTGAACTCGCTGTCCCAGACCCCGAGGCCGACGGGTGCGCCGCCGAACAGCGCCGCCAGGACGGCGTCGGCGTCGGTCGGCTCCTGTCCCGGGTGCTCTTGCTCGGGAATGGCGTGGGCAAAGCCGATCATGCGAATGGGCGTACGATCGGTATCGAATTCGACACGCCCGTTCTCGACGAACCAGCACTCTGCTCCTTTGGGACCGGCGTAGCGATGTCTCGACCAGTATTTGCCGTCGGGGGACGTCAGCGCGGCCGTGACGGCGGCCCGAAATGCCTCGCGGTCGGCGGGATGAACGGCCTTGGCCACATGTTCGAACGTCTCGGGCGCTCCTTCGGTTTTCGGCATCCCCGGATAATCGCTCGCGATGCGCTGGACCTTGTCCGCGCGGATGTCCCATTCGAAGACGCCCGTCGGCACGGCGTGAGGCGCGAGGTGGGCCTGCTCCGGCTGCCCGCCAACGCCTGCCGCAGCGCCGTGCTGCATCGAAAAGCCGGCGCGGGCTTGATCGGTGACGTCGATGTTGAGTCCGCGAATGACCCGGACGTTCCCGGCAGCGTCCCTGTCGATGACGCCTCGATCCAGCATGACGCGTACGGCGCCGTCTGGCCTCACGATCCGGAAACTATGGCTGTACGTCGTGAGGTCTGATCCGAGGTAGGTGGAGGTTTCCCCCTCGACCCGGACCCGGTCCTCTGGATGAACGAGCGCCGAGAACCCATCCTCCGCTGTGGGGGCCTGCTTCAGGCCGTAGAGGCGGATCAACTCGGGCGACCAGCTCAAGCGGTCGGCAGATGGCCACCATTCGTACGTTCCAGCCTGCCACGCGGATGCAAGCTCGTGACATGACTCCGCGACTGTCTTGTCCGCCGACATGTGAGCCCCCTCGCAAGATTGTTCGGGTTGAGCGAAATTGTCTCGCCAAGTGATCATATTGGGCGAGTTGCGGTTTCAAGTCCATAGAACGCTCTTGAATCGGGGATTCGGTCGTGAATCCGCGGCTGCAGGTCTGGGCCTCAGCCCCTTGTTCTACGTCGTCACACCGGAAACGCCGCCTCGAACTCCCCGAGGCCCGACCGCGAAAACACCACCGCCCGGCTCTCCCCGTCGCGCCTGATCCACCCGCCCCGCTCCATCCGGGCGAAGATCGCCCGCCCGAGCGACCCTGCGAGGTGGCTGCGTCTCTCGGACCAGTCGAGGCACTCGCGGCAGACCGGCGTCCGCGCCGTCTCGAGCGCCCCTACATCGACCCCGAGACCGCCGGCGAAAACCCGTCCCGCCTGCGACAGGACCAGCCCCTCCGCACCGACCTCGAGCAACCCGCGCGCGGCGAGGCTGTCGTACATCTGCACCCCTCTCCGCCCGGCGAGATGGTTGTAGCAGACCCGCGCCTCGCGCATCCCCTCGTCGCGGGGGCCCGGCCGTGTCCGCGTCAGCCCGTGGCTGTCGGCGAGGCCCATCAGCCCCTCGACCACCGCTGCGACCTCGGCCGAGGCGAGCGCGAAATACTTGTGCCGTCCCTGCTTGCGGACCGTCAGCAGTCCTGCATCGGACAGGCGCGCCAGATGCCCGCTGGCCGTTGGCGCCGTCACCCCCGCCTCGGCGGCAAGCTCGGCCGCCGTCAGCGCCTGGCCGCCCATGAGTGCGACCAGCATCGCCGCGCGACCCGGATCGCCGATGAGTGCGGCGAGGCGCGATATGTCGGGGCCTTCTCTCATGCTTCGGTCCTAGCCAAAGCATCCGCGCCGCACAACGGGATAGGCAGGGCGAACAATGGAAGGACACCCCATGCTCACCTGCGTCATCCGCTATCACATCGACCCGAACCGCCGCGAGGCCTTCGCGCAGTACGCCCGGACGTGGGGCCAGTGCATCCCGCGCTGCGGCGCCGACCTCGTCGGCTACTACGCCCCGCACGAAGGCTCTGCCACGCTCGCCTACGGCATCTACAACGTCGACTCTCTCGCCGCCTACGAGGCCTACCGCAAGAGGCTTGCGGAGGACCCGCTCGGGCGGCAGAACTACGACTTCGCCCGGTCCGAACGCTTCATCCTGCGCGAGGACCGCACCTTCCTGACGCTCGCGTCCGCCCCGCACGGAGACCCCGCATGATCGCCGTCATCTTCGAAGTCTGGCCGAAGGACGGCCACGTCGACACCTATCTCGACATCGCTGCCAGCCTTCGCGAGGAGCTGACGGGCCATCCGGGGTTTATCTCGGTCGAACGCTTCCGCAGCATCACCGATCCTGAGAAACTGCTGTCGCTGTCGTTCTTCGAGGACGAGGCCGCGCTGGACGCCTGGCGGCAGAGGCCGCGCCACCGGGCGGCGCAAAGCGCCGGACGCCACGAACATTTCGCCGACTATCGGCTGCGCATCGCCGGCGTGATCCGCGACTACGGCATGACCGAGCGCGACGAGGCGCCCCAGGACAGCCGCGCGCTGAACGGATGACCGACACACCCACGATCACAAGATCGAGCTGGATCTCGGTCCTCGCACTTGGCCTCGTCTGGGGCGCGTCGTTCCTGTTCATCGAGCTGGCGCTGGCGGGCATCGGCCCGTTCTGGCTCGCCTCCTCGCGCATCCTTCTCGCCGGTGCCGTCACCACGGCGGTCTGGCGCGCGCGGGGAGGCACATTCTACACCTCGCCCGCCCGCGCGCCGCTGCCCCTTCTCCTCGCGGTCGGCGCGATGAGCTCGGCCCTCCCCTTCATGGCGATAAGCTGGGGCCAGCAGGTGGTGACGTCGGGCTTCGCGGGCGTCTCGATGGCCGCCGTCGCGCTCATGGTTCTGCCTCTCGCCCACGTCTTCGTGCCGGGCGAACGCATGACGCTGCGACGCACGACAGGCTTCCTCGTCGGCTTCGCTGGCGTCGTCGTGCTGATCGGACCCGAAGCCATGGCCTCGACCGGTCGCCAGGGTGAAATCTGGGGCCAGCTTGCCTGCCTCGGGGCTGCCGCCTGCTATGCCGTCTCGTCGGTCCTGATGCGCCGCATCCCGCCCGTCGACCCGGTCGGCCTATCCGCCGTCACGCTCTGGATCGGCGGCGCTCTCGTCACGATCGCCGCGCTCTGGATTGAGGGCCTGCCCGGTGTCCCCGGCGGCAAGGTCATCGCGGTGCTTGTGACCCTCGGCCTCGTCCAGACGGCAGCGGCGAACCTGCTCAGGATCGTGGTGATCCGCTCGGCCGGGCCGACGTTCATGTCGCTGACCAACTACATGGTGCCTCTCTGGTCGGTCATCCTGGGCGTCCTGATCCTGAACGAAGAGGCGGAGCCGACGCTGTTTCGCGCCATGGCGCTGATCCTCGCCGGGGTCCTGCTGTCGCAGTGGGGCGCGCTCAAGCGGATGTTCGGCCGGGGCTGAGCCGGTCAGGCCGCCTCGACTGCGCGCACGACGTCGTCGATCACCTGCGTCAGGAGGCCATCGTCCTCGCACTCGGCCATGACGCGGATCAGGGGCTCGGTGCCCGACTTCCGGATCAGAAGCCGCCCGTGACCTTCCAGACGCGCCTCCGCCTCGGCGATTGCCGTCTTGACCGACACCGTGTCCAGCGGCGCGGCCCCCTCGGCGTAACGCACGTTCTTCAGCCTCTGCGGCACCGGCTCGAAGACCTGGCGCAGCGCGCTCGCGGGCTGGCCCGTGCGCTGCATCTCGGCCAGGAACTGAAGCCCGGCGAGAAGCCCGTCGCCCGTCGTCGCGTAATCGGTCATCACGATATGGCCCGACTGCTCGCCGCCCAGGTTGAAGCCGCCCGACCGCATCGCCTCGACGACATAGCGGTCGCCCACGGCAGTCCGGCGCAACTCGAGCCCCTTGCCCTGCAGATAGCGTTCGAGCCCCAGGTTCGACATGACCGTCGCCACCAAGGCGCCGCCCTTCAGACGCTGCTCGCTGGCCCATCTGGCCGCGAAAAGGCCCATGACCTGGTCGCCATCGGCCACGCGGCCGTTCTCGTCGAGGATCATGATGCGGTCCGCATCGCCGTCGAGACAGAGCCCCACGTCCGCGCCGTGCGTCACGACCGTCTCGGCGGCCAGGCGCGTGTCGGTCGAGCCGCAGCCCGCGTTGATGTTGGTGCCATCCGGCGTGACGCCGACAGGAATGACCTCGGCGCCCAGTTCCCACAGCACCTGTGGCGCCGCGCGATAGGCCGCGCCGTTCGCGCAATCGACCACCACCTTCAGCCCGTCCAGCGTCAGATCCTGCGGAAAGGTCGACTTCACCCGCTCGACATAGCGGTGCAGACCGTCGTCGATCCGCTTGGCCCGGCCGATGTTGCCGGCATCGGCAGGTTGGATCTCGCCCGCCATGATCGCCTCGATCTCGGACTCCGCCTCGTCGGACAGCTTGAAGCCGTCCGGCCCGAAGAACTTGATGCCGTTGTCCTCGTGCGGGTTGTGGCTGGCCGAGATCATCACGCCCACATCGGCGCGCATCGACCGCGTCAGAAGCCCAACGGCGGGCGTCGGCACGGGGCCGAGCAGAAGCACGTTCATGCCCGTCGAGGTGAACCCCGCGGTAATCGCGTTCTCGAACATGTAGCCCGACAGACGGGTGTCCTTGCCGATGACAACCCGGTGCGCGGCCGAGCCGTCGCGCCGGAAATAGCGTCCAGCCGCCGCGCCGAGGCGCAGCGCCGTGTCGGCGGTCATCGGGAAGGAATTGGCGCGCCCGCGCACGCCGTCGGTTCCGAAAAGCTTGCGTACCATTGTCTCACACACCCCAGCGACCTGATCCTGAGGCGTGTCTAGCATGGCTCCCGCAGTCAGGCGAGCGTCCAGCGAAAACGGCGTGAAACCGCGTGACCGACCGAGGCTTCCGCGCGTCAGCGCGAGGCGAAGGCGTCGGACTGGCGATAGAACTTGTGAAAGCCGATGGCGGCCGTCATCGGGAAGGCGCGGGCCCACTTCGGACGAACGGACTTCGTGTGGTAATGCGTGGCGCCGTCGGTCAGGGGACGCTCGGACTCGCCCAGCATGATCTTGGCCACCTTGCCCACCAGCGCGAAGGCCTTCTTCTCGCGGATGACCTCGGGACGCCCGTCGCAGGTATAGGTGAACTGGCAGCGGAATTTCTCGCCGGTCCCCTGGTTCACGACACCGCAGACGCTGTTGGGATAGCGCGGATCGTCGACCCGGTTCAGGATGACCTCGGCCACGCCGAAGATGCCGCGAACGGTTTCGCCCCGTGCCTCGAAGTAGAGAGCCTCGGACAGGCACCGCCATTCCGGTCCGCCCGAAACGGCCGGCATCGCATCGAGCCGGGCACGAGAATAATATCCCGTGTCGCCTGGCGTCGCCGCGGGCGACTGGATCAGACGGCCGAGCCCGCGGCGTTGCACATCGCTGACGGTCCGGTTCTCGGCGTCGAGAAGCGAAGACAGGCGGTCGTCAATCCCGGCCTGCGAATTGTTCGAAGATCCCAGCGTCACATCGGCCAAAGCCGCCCCGCAACACAGGACCAGAGACGCCGATACGATCAGCGCCCGAACGGCGTTTCCATACATGGTTGCCCCCTTTTCGCAGCAACACATCACCTTGAGGGCAGCACACGCCCTCGTACCTCAAGGCGGGCCTAGCCAATGGCCGGGGGAACGTCCACCCCGGGATCGGAAAAACGGACCGTGGAACGGGGACAGATTCGGCAAGAATCCGCTTAAAATTCCATTAATCGATCAATGGTCGGGAAAATATCTCTTTGTCGCGGAGCGCAAGCTGCGCGGCGGCCAGTCGAGCGCCGGGGACGCGGAAGGGCGAGCAACTGACGTAGTCGAAGCCCGCGGCACGGCAGAAGGCGATGGATTCGGGGTCGCCGCCGTGTTCGCCGCAGATCGACAGCTTCATGTCGGGCCGGACCGCACGTCCCCGCGAGGCGCCCAGTTGCAGAAGCTCTCCCACGCCCTCGACGTCGAGGCGGTGGAACGGATCTTCCGTGAAGATGCCCTGCTGGACATAGACCGACATGAACCGCCCCGCGTCGTCGCGCGACAATCCATAGGTCATCTGGGTCAGGTCGTTCGTGCCGAAGGACAGGAACGAGACATGGGGCGCGATCTCGCCCGCGCGAAGCGCCGCGCGGGGCGTCTCGACCATGACGCCCAGACGATAGTCGAACGAGGCCCCCGTTTCGGAGCGCACGGCGGCCGCGATGCCCTCGATCCGGCCCCGGACAAGCTCGACCTCGCGCTTGGCCGAAACGAGCGGGATCATGATCTCGGGCACGACGGGCATCTCGGGCGTCGAACTTTCGATCGTCGCGGTGAAGATCGCGCGCGCCTGCGCCTCATAGATCTCGGGCATCGTGATGCCCAGGCGGACCCCGCGCAGGCCCAGCATGGGGTTGAACTCGGACAGGGCCTCGACCCGCCGCGTCACGCGCGACAGGGGCAGGCCCATGGCGTCGGCCAGATCCCGCAGCCCGTCGCGCGACTGCGGCAGGAACTCGTGCAGCGGAGGATCGAACAGCCGGATGCAGACCGGGCGCCCCGCCATCACCTCGAAGAGCTTGCAGAAGTCCGCCACCTGCATGGGCACAAGGCGCTCCAGCGAAGCCGCGCGGCCTTCGGCCGTCTCGGCGAAGATCATCTCGCGCATCAGCGTCAAACGGTCTTCCTCGAAGAACATGTGTTCCGTCCGGCAGAGCCCGATGCCCTCGGCCTCGAAGGTCAGCGCCATCTTCGCCTCGGCATAGGTGTCGGCGTTGGCGCGCACGCCGATGTCGCGCACCTCGTCGGCCCAATGGAGGAGCGTGCGGAAGCTGTCGTCGAGGTTCGGCTCCAGGAGCGGCACCGCGCCGGCAAGGACCGTTCCCGTCGTGCCATCGACCGTGACGAGGTCGCCCTCGTTCAGGACCCGGCCATCCGGCGTGGTGAGCGTCCGCGCGCGCCGGTTCAGGGCGATCCCGTGCGCGCCGACGACACCCGGCAGGCCCAGACCGCGCGCCACCATCGCGGCGTGGCTGGTCATGCCGCCGCGTTCGGTCAGGACCGCGTGGGCCGCGTGCATCCCCCGGATGTCCTCGGGCGAGGTTTCGCGGCGGACGAGGATCGTGGCTTCGCCGCGCGCGGCGGCGGCCTGTGCCGCGGCCGAGGTGAAGACGATGCGCCCGGTGGCGGCGCCGGGGCTGGCGGCGACGCCTGTCGCGATCACGTCGCGCGCCGCTTTCTGGTCGACCTGACGGTGCATGAGGTGTGCGAGGAACCCGGGCTCGATCCGCAGGACTGCCTCCTCGCGCTCTATGGCCCCATCCTCGGCCATCGCCACGGCGATCCGCACAGCGGCCCGCGCGGTGCGCTGCACGCGCACGGCGTCAAGGACCGACAGCCGCCCGGCATCCAGGGCGAATTCGATCTGCATCTCTTCCTTCAGGCGCTGACGGCAGGTCGCGCCGTACTGCATCAGGCGGTCGAAGCCCTCGGGGTACATTTCTTCCAGAGACGGGCCGCGCGGGTCGCGGGTCAGGTACACGGCGCTTTCGTCGAACAGCGCGTCGCGCCCCTGGCTCTGGCCGAGGTAGCGCCCCGTGATCTGCGGCAGGCCCGTGTCGGACGAGACGAACTGGATCACGCCCGAGCCGCTTTCGGGCGGGCCCATGCCGGGCGCCATGCGCTGCACGACGAGGCCGAGACCAGCCTCCGCCGGCGCGCCGCGCGCCTGCCTCAGAAGCCGGGCCGAGGTGCCTTCCCACGCGCGCGCCATCGACTTCAGCACATCCGAAAGCTGTCGCGCCGGGTCCTGCGGGAAAGGTTCGTCCATCTCGGCCTCGTAGGCGTCGAGCATGGCGGTCAGGGTCGACCCGTCGGGATCGTCCGGCGCCTCGAAGCTGTCGGGGTCAAGACGCGCGACCTGCACCGAATAGGTCTGCACGAAACGGACATAGAGCCTATCGGCGGCGGCGTGGCCCAGGAGGTTCGCCAGTTCCGCGTGCCGGGCATCGTTCATGCCGATGTTCAGGATCGCCCCCGGCCCGCCCCAGTCGGGATCCTCGGACGACGGCCTGACCGAAACCAGGGGCGCGGCCCCGAAGTTCCGCAGGATGGCGGCGGTGTCGACCTGCCCTCCGCTCGCGAGCCGTCGCACCGTCGCGAAGGACAGCGCCACGGTCAGCGGAACGGGAAGGTCGAGCCGGATCAGCCGCTGCAGGCACTTCGCGCGTCCGCCGTGCGTATCGTTCGCGACGGGCGCCGTTTCGTCGATGACGACGAAGTCTTCGATCTCGAATGGTTTCTGCACTGCGGCGATTCCTTCGCTGCGCAGGATAGAAGCTAATCGTCCGCGATCAAGGAAGCCGTGCGTCTAAATCGTTATCGGCGCCCGTCCGTTGCCGGAACCTCGCGTCAGCCCTCGAGCCGCGTCAGGTCCGCGACGCCGAGGCAGAGCGCGCTGATGCGGTGCAGGAGGTTCAGCCGGTTCCGCCGCAGGATCTGGCTCTCGGCGTTCACCTGCACCGCCTCGAAGAAGGCGTCGATCGGCGCGCGGAGGTCGGCGAGAGCAGCCATCGCCGCGCCGAAATCCTCGGACTGCATGGCGGGCGCGATCTTCGCCTGCGCGTCGTCGAGCGCGGCGAAAAGCGCGCGTTCCTCGTCCGTCTCGGCCAATTTGGGATCGGGGCCGTAGGAGTATTCGACCCCGTCCTTCTCCTGCGCCTGCGTCAGGATGTTGTGCGCGCGCCGGAAGCCCTGGAGAAGGTTGCCCCCGTCTTCGGTGTCGAGGAAGGCCTGCAACGCCTCGGCGCGACGGACGAGAAGGGTCAGGTCGTCCGCGTTCGGCATGGCGAGGCAGGCGTCGATGACGTCATGCCGGATGCCCCGGTCGCGGAGGTAGACCTTGAGGCGGTCATGGAGGAAGCTCCTCATTTCATTGATGTCCGCGAAAGCGTTACTTCGTGGGCCAGCAATCTCGTTAGCTCGCTGAAACATATCGTTCAGGGCAATTCGAAATTCGTTAGCTGCAATCAACCGGATCACCCCCAGCGCCGCCCGCCTCAGCGCAAACGGATCCTTCGACCCCGTCGGCTTCTCGTCAATCGCCCAGAAGCCCGTCAGCGTGTCGATCTTGTCGGCCAACGCAACGGCCACCGACAAGGGCGCCGAAGGCACGTCGTCGGACGGACCGAGCGGCTGGTAATGCTCGCGCGCCACCGCCGCCACATCCTCGCCCTGCCCGGCGGCCTTGGCGTAATAGGCCCCCATCACCCCCTGTAACTCGGGGAACTCGTAGACCATCTCGGACGACAGGTCGGCCTTGGCCATCCGCGCCGCCGTCTCGGCCTTCTCCGGGTCCGCACCCACCAGGGGTGCTAACTCCCGCGCCAGAGCCGCGATGCGCTCGATGCGCTCGGCCTGAGATCCTAACTTGTTGTGGAAGGTCACCGCCTTCAGCGCCTCCAGCCACTCGCCCATCCCTGCCTTCGCCACGCGCAGGTCGTTCTCCCAGAAGAACTTGGCATCCGACAGCCGCGCCGACAGCACCTTGCGGTTGCCCTTCAGGATCGTCGCGCCATCGTCCGCCGTCTCGCGGTTGGCCACGGTGACGAAGCGCACGATGCGGCCCGCCTTGTCCGTGACGCTGAAGAACTTCTGGTGTTCCTTCATCGATGTCCGCAGCACCTCGGGCGGCAGGTCCAGGAACTCCGCCCCGATCTCGCCCATCAGCACCACCGGCCATTCGACGAGGCCCGCGACCTCGGCCAGAAGGCCCTTGTCCTCGACCAGCTCCAGCCCCTGCGCGAAGGCCGCCTGCGTCGCGTCGTGCCAGATATGCTCGGCGCGCTCCTCGGCCGAGAGGATCACATGCGCCCGCTTCAGCTTCGCCACGTAGTCGTCGAAGGACGACACGCGGAACGCACCCGGAGCCATGAACCTGTGCCCGCGCGTGGTATCGCCGGCCCGGATGCCGTCGATCTCGACCGGCACCACCGTCGCCTCGCCCGCCTCATCGGTCACAAGGCAGAGGATCGAGTGCAGCGGACGCACCCACCTCAGGGTGCCCGCGCCCCAGCGCATCGACTTCGGCCAGGGGAAATCGCGCACCGTGCGCTCCAGCACCTCGGCCACGATCTCGGCCGCAGGACGCCCGGGCTTCTCGACCACCGCGAACCAGACCTGGCCCTTCTTGTCGTCCCGCGCCTGAAGCTGGTCCTTCGTCAGACCCGTCGAACGCAGGAACCCCTCCAGCGCCTGATCCGGTGCGTCGGTGCGCGGACCTTTGCGCTCCTCCCGCAATGCGGGCGAACGGTCCAGTAGCCCCTCGACCGCCAGCGCAAGACGGCGCGGCGTGGCGAAGGCGGCGGCATGGGCATAGGTCAGCCCCGCCTCGACCAGACCGTCCGTCATCAGCCTGCGCAGATCCTCCGCCGCCTGCCGCTGCATCCGCGCGGGGATTTCCTCGGAGAAGAGTTCGATCAGAAGATCGGGCATGGGGGATGGGTCCGGTTCAGCTCAGGGTTCAGGGGCGGTGGATAGCCGTCCCTCCCGCCCCCGTCCAGTCCCGGACCCGGTGCGTCAGGCCCCGGCCTGGCGGGCCTTTTCCTCGGCCCAGTCGCTGATCGTCTGCACATCCGGTCCCGCGCAACGCGGCACGATGCGGTAGATCGCCTCGATGGCGTTCTCGAGCGCATAGCCCAGCAGCCCGAGTCCGAGGAGCCCCAGAAGCACCCGCCCGAACGCCATGCCGCGCACATAGGACAGCGCGTCGCCGACGCCCTTGGCCTCGCTCGGGTCCGACTGCAGGGCGGCGACAACCAGGAACGCGCCCACGATCCCCACGACGATGGCATGGGCCACGAACCCGGCGCGCATCGCGGGGTCAAGGCGCCGCGTCGTGGGTGTCACGCGGATGTTGCGCTCATAGGTGCGCGCCCAGCCCTTGTAGAGGTGGAAGGCACCCACGCCGAGGAGGGCCACGCCCACCGCGGCCGCGATCCACTTGCCGAAGGGCATCCCCATCATCTTCGTGGTCCAGTCGCCCCCGCCCGAGGAGTTCCCCCGCGCGAGTGCGATGACCGACACGCCAAGCGCGCCGTACCAGATGCCCGACACAACGAGGGCGACGCGCGCGAAGACCCCCTTCTCGTCGTCGCCACGCCTCTCGAGATCGTACCACGCCGCGACCAGCCGCCAGGCGGCGAAGCAGATAAGCCCAAGCCCGATGAGCCAGAGGAGCGCGTTGCCGAAAGGTTCGTCCCTGAGCCTCGCCAGCGCCCCCTGGGTGTCCTCGGTCTGACCGCCGGCCCAGGCCGCGGCCAGCGTCAGCCCGCCAAGCACAGCATAGACCGCGGCGCGGGCGCTGTATCCCACCCGCATCATCGGTACGACCCAGTTCGGTGCAGTGTCTGACATCGGCGCGTCCTCCTGCCGGACAAAGCGCCTGCCAACGCATTCGGTTCCGCCGAGGCTACTGCTCGGGAGGAGCCGGACAGCCCTGCGGCAAGGGATCTCCATCGAAGAAGGCCTGGCCGCAGGCGTTGATCTGGTGCCAGACGAAGCCGCGTCCGTCCTCGCCGATGGCAACCACGCGGTCGAAGCCGTAATGGATGTTGCCCTCGCCCAGGAAGGCCGTCGCCGTCCCCTCCTCCAGTGCTGCACCGATGGCAGCGGCGTCGAAGCAGTCGAACCAGCCCGGTGCCACGTTCGGCACCGCACCCTCATAGACGACATAGCTTTCGGTCAGCATCGCCTGGCTCAGCCCGGTCTCGAAACAGGCCCGGTAGCGCAGGGGGGAGCTGTCGGCGTCGATGGCGCGCACGGACTCGGCCCCGATCGCCTCGGGCGCTCCCGTCGCCACCGACGTAAGAAACACCTCGGAGTCCTCCGCCGAGACGGTGTCGTAGAAGGCGTAGACCTGGAAATAGTACATCGCCGCGCCGGCGATCAGGCCCGAGACCACGAGGATCATGGCGACGATTTTCCCGCTCATGCCCTCACGCCGCCGCCCCGGCCGCGTCGGTCGTGACGAAGGCATCTGCGCAGGCCTTCGCCAAAGCCCGCACCCGCCCGATATAGGCCTGGCGCTCGGTCACGCTGATGACGCCGCGCGCATCGAGCAGGTTGAAGAGATGGCTCGCCTTGATGCACTGGTCATAGGCCGGATGCGCCATGACGATGCGCTTGCCGGTCTTGGGATCGACGTCGTCCGCCTCGAGGATGCGACGGCACTCGGCCTCGGCGTCCTCGAAGTGCTTCAGGAGCATGTCCGTGTCCGCCACGTCGAAGTTCCACCGAGAATACTCCTGCTCGGTCTGCCGGAAGATGTCGCCATAGCTCAGCGGGATCGGCGACTGAGGGTCGTTGAACGGCATCTCCATGACGTGATCGATGCCGAGGACGTACATCGCAAGTCGTTCCAGCCCATAGGTCAGCTCGCCCGAAACCGGCTTGCAATCGTGCCCGCCGACCTGCTGGAAATAGGTGAACTGCGACACTTCCATCCCGTCGCACCAAACCTCCCAGCCAAGCCCCCAGGCGCCGAGCGTCGGGCTTTCCCAGTCGTCCTCGACGAAGCGGATGTCGTGAAGCGCGGCGTCGATGCCGATGGCCTCGAGCGAGCCGAGATAGAGCGCCTGAAGATCCGGCGGCGACGGCTTTATCAGCACCTGGTACTGATAATAGTGCTGAAGCCGGTTCGGGTTCTCGCCATAACGCCCGTCGGTCGGCCGCCGGGACGGCTGGACATAGGCCGCGGCCCAGGCCTTTCTGCCAAGTGCCCGCAGTGTCGTCGCGGGGTGGAAGGTGCCCGCGCCCACCTCCATGTCGTAGGGCTGCAGGATCGCGCAGCCCTTCGACGCCCAATAGCTCTGAAGCCTGAGAATGATCTCCTGGAAGCTCTTCGGGCGCACCGTGTCGGACGGGCTGTGGGCGGACATGGGCGGAACCTCTCGCAACTCGCGTTCTCAATAGGCAACAGGCCCGACGGGGTCAATCTGACCCCCTTGAAACCCCTCGCACTCGGTCCAGCCTTTCTCTAGAACAGCCGCAATCGGCGCCCCGGGGGGCCTCCAAGGATCGGGATCGGTATGAACGTTTGGCGGGTCATCGCAGCCATTTGCCTGAGCATCTTCCTGGCCGGGACCGCCTCGGCGCAGCAATCCTGGGTGCAGATCGAGGCGCAACCTACGGAACGCGAAGCCCTTTCGCGCGCCAACGCCTATGCCGCCCAGCTTCCCGACGTGAACGCCTTCCGGCTTCGCTCGAACTGGCACGCCATCGCCCTCGGCCCCTATTCCGAAGCCGAAGCGCGCCAGCGCCTTCTTGAACTGCGGGCCTCCCGCGCCGTGCCGTCCGACGCCTTCGTGTCAGACGGGCGCTCGTTCCGCGACCGCATCTTCGGCACCGGCGTCGCCGCAACCGCGCCCGCCGCGCCCCTTACCCCGCCGCCCGTCCTCGAAGCCGGCGAGGAGACCCCTGCCGAGGCCCGCCGCAGCGAGGCAGAGCTCACCCGCGAGGACCGCGCCCTGATCCAGACCGCGATGCAGTGGGAAGGCGTCTACTCCTCGGTGATCGACGCCTCCTTTGGTCCCGGCACCCGCCGGGCGATGGCCGACTGGCAGCAGCTCAACGGCTACGAGCCGACCGGCATCCTCACGACGCTCCAGCGGCGCGAACTCGTCGACGGCTATCTCGGCGTCCTCGACGCGCTTGGCCTTACCCCCGTGATCGACGAACGGGCGGGCATCCAGGTCGACATGCCTGCGGGCCTCGTCCGCTTCGACCGCTACGAGTCGCCCTTCGCGCACTATGCGCCCGCAACCGACGACGGCGTGCGGGTCGTCCTCATCAGCCAGGCGGGCGACGCGAACACGCTCGGCGCGCTCTACGACATCCTCCAGACGCTCGAGATCGTGCCGATCGAGGGAGAGCGTGAGCTTACCCAATCCGAGTTCACCATCGAGGGCACGAACGCGACGACCCAGTCCTATACCTACGCGCGCCTCACCGGCGGCGCGGTCAAGGGCTTCACCCTGGCCTGGCCCGCCGGCGACGAAAAGCGCTTCCGCCTGGCCCTGTCCCGGATGCGCGACAGCTTCACGCCTCTCGAAGGCGTCCTGCCCGACACCGAAGGCACGGCGATCCAGAACATCGACCTTCTCTCGGGCCTCGAGATCCGCCGCCCCGGCACCACCGCCTCGGGCTTCTACATCGACGGCTCGGGCACTGTCCTGACCACCTCGGGCGCCGTCGCGCAATGCGCCCGCGTGACGCTCGACGGCGAGGTCGAGGCGCAGGTGACGGCGCGTGACGACGCGCTCGGCCTCGCCCTTTTGACACCCCGCGAGTCGCTCGCCCCCCTGTCGGTCGCGCGCCTCTCGACGAACGAGCCCCGGCTTGCGTCCGACATCGCCGTGGCGGGCTACAGCTACGGCGGGCTTCTGTCGGCGCCGGTCCTGTCCTTCGGCACGCTCGCCGACGTGAAGGGCCTCGACGGCGACGACCGTGTGCAGCGTCTCGACGTCTCGAACGAGCCCGGCGATGCGGGCGGCCCCGTCTTCGACGGCTCGGGCGCCGTGGTGGGGATGCTCCTCGCCCCGCGCGCGGGCGACCGCCAGCTTCCAGGCGACGTGGCCTTCGCCGCCGACGCTCCTGCCCTGTCCGACTTCCTTGCGGCGAACGGCATCGCTCCCGACGAGACCGCGATGGGAGACCTGATGGCGCCCGAGGACCTGGCGCTTCTCGCCACCGACCTGACCGTGCTGGTGTCCTGCTGGAACTGAGCCTCAGCCGCGCCAGAACCGCGAGGTGAAGAGGACGAAGACGACCATCAACTCAAGCCGGCCGCAGAGCATGGCGAAGGTCAGGATCCATTTCGCCATGTCGTTCAGCGTGCTGAAGTTGCCGGCGGGTCCGATGATGGGACCAAGGCCCGGTCCCACGTTCGCGATGGCCGTCGCGGCCCCGGACACCGACGTCACGAAATCGAGCCCCGTCGCCGACAGAAGCACCGAGAACACCCCGAGCGACACGAAGAACAGCGTCAGGAACGCCGTCACCGACGACAGCACGTCTTCGGTCAGCGTCTGCCCGCCGTAGCGGATCTGGAACACCCCGTTCGGGCTGTGGATGCGCCGGATCTGCGTCGCGATGGCCGCGATCAGGATCTGGTAGCGGAAGATCTTGACGGAACAGCAGGTCGACCCCGCGCATCCCCCGATCAGCCCGATGAAGAAGAACAGCACGACCGGAAACGGTCCCCAGAGCTGGTAGTCGACGCTGGCGTAGCCGGTTCCGGTGATGATCGAGGTGATGTTGAACGTCGCTTCCCTGAGAGCGTGTGTGAAGTGATCGCCATTCGCAAGAAGTCGATAGGCTGTCATGACCGCAATCAGGAGGGCGATCAGCCAGAAATAGGCCCTGATCTGGACATCGCGGTAGAACGGCAGCGCCGACCCCGCGAGGATCTGGACGTAGCGGACGAAGGGCAGGCTTGCCAGCACCATGAAGACCGAGGCGACGTACTCGGGCGCCCCCTGGTAGTTGCCGAAGGACGCATCGTGTGTCGAGAACCCGCCGGTCGACACCGTCGTCAGCGCATGGTTGACCGCGTGGAACCAGGTGAAGCCGCTGGCGAGGTAGGACAGCACGCAGGCGATCGTCAGCCCCACGTAGACGATCGAGATGCGCGAGGCGATCTCGGCCGCGCGGGGCAGCACCTTGCCGTCGGTTTCGAAGGCTTCCGAGCGGAAGATCTGCATCCCGCCCACCCGAAGCTCCGGCAGGAAGGCCATCGCGACGACGATGATGCCGACGCCGCCGAACCATTGCAGCATCGACCGCCATAACAGGATCCCCGCCGGGAGGTCGTCGAGCCCCACGAAGACCGTGGCGCCGGTCGTGGTCACGCCGCTCATCGCCTCGAAATAGGCGTCCGTGAAACTGGCGTCGGTGGCGCCCCGCATGAAGGGGATCGCCCCGAAAAGCGGCAGCACCACCCAGACCATCGTCGTCAGAAGGAAAAGCTGGCGGTTCTCCATCCGGCCCGAGACCGAGTTGGCCGAGGCCAGCGCGATCAGCCCGCCGGTAAGGATGGTGACGACGGCGGCTTCGAGAAAGACGCCCGCCTCGTCGTTCCCGGCGGCGAGGTCTGCCATCATCGGCAGGACCATCGACGCGCCGATGGCGGCGACGACGAGGCCGATGATGTATCCGACGGGCCGGAAGTCGATCATGCGGGACCCCTGTCCCTGCCGTTCGGCAAGGTCAGCCAAGGTAGGCCGCACGCCGTTCCGCCTCGTCGAGAACCTTCGGCGCGGACACCGGCGCGCCCTTGGCATCGAAGAAGGGCGTCGCCTTGTAACGCCCGGACAGCCGTGCGCCCGCGACATGCGACAGGTGTCGCACGATGGCGCCGACGACGGCCAGTGCGCCGCTCTTCGGCGAGCCCTTGTCCATCATGCGCGCGGCGAGCGGCGGCAAGGCATCCCGAGGGGTAAGGTTCCAGGCGATGACGCCCGCGTGCGGCACGCCGGGCGTTCCGGCGGAATTGACGAAAGGCGTCCCGCAGCATCCGGCGTACCAGCGGATCGGACCCTTCTTCGTCAGCCGCAGGGACTGGAGGTGTTCCTGCCCCTCCAGCATCTCGACCCGGTCCACCGTCGTCAGAAGTAGGTCGGTCCCGCCCCGCGCGTCCATCCTGTCGCCGCGCCCCAGGTGCCGCGCGTGGGCCTGGCAGTCCTTGCAGGCGCACACGATGCGCGTTCCCTTAGACAGGCCGATGCGGGCGTGCATCTTGCCGCAGTCGCACCGCCAGTCACACGTCCGATCCGTCATCCGAAGCCTCTCCACGCGGGCCGCCACTCTAGCAGCGACCCGCGACCGGGCAAGCGCCCTCAGCCCGGATGCACGAGCGTCCCGAAGAGGCGGGGATCGAGGCTCGCCTGGGCGAAGGTAGGGCCGCCGGTCAGCACCGACACGGCGTCATGGCTGTGCAGGCTTTCCTGATGGCTCGCCACCACGCGGTAATCGCCGATGCGCGGATCGGCCTCGATGGCTTCGGCGAAAAGCCGCGCCGCATCCTCGACGAAGATCGGGTTGGCCGCGTTCAGTTCAGCGAAGGCCTGCTCGTCCTCGCGCTTGACCATCACCTGCGTCTCGGTCGGCACCGCGCGGCGGCACAGCGCCACCGCATCCTCGAACCAAAGCGTGCCGGCGTCGGGTTCCAGAGCCAGCGACAGCCGCGCGACCGACCGCTGCGAATGCGGCGTCGCCAGTTGCCCGCGCGTCCGACGCGCGTGTTCGGAGAGTTCCAGCGAGCAGGGGCAGGTCGAGGAATAGACGTAATCGAGGTGCAACACCCGCAGCCGCTCGTCGTCCTGCTGCGCCACTTCCAGCGCCAGGTCATAATACTGCCAACCCTTCAGGCCCGAGCGCAGGCTCGCCACCTCCATCGGATAGGACAGCCGCATCTGGATCCGCGCATCCTCGGCATCGAGGTGCGCGCAATAGTCGTCGAGCGCCGACTCGATCACCTCGAAACTGAAGGCGCGCTCGACATGCGCATAGAAGCTGCGCATGATGCGGCTCATGTTGATGCCCTTGCGGCCCGCGTCGAGGCTGACCGTGCCCGTCACCGAGACGTCGACAAGCCGCTCGCCACCGCTCTTAACCTTGAATCGCACCGGCAGCCGGAAGTTCGAGATGCCGACGTGCTGGATCTTGGACCTCGCGCCCCGGATCAGGGATTCGGGACCGTTCTGCAGGTCGGGCAGCGTGGCGCGATAGGCCTCGTCCGACAGGAAGTCGACCGGATAGGCGCGCGAGAAGTCGGGATAGCCGTTCGACCGTCCGACCAGCAGCGCGCGCAGGGCGGGATCAAGCCGCTCGACCTCGTCCGCCGTCGCCTGTCCTGCCCAGTCGCGCAGGACCGACAGCGCCTCGGCGGCGTCGTCCGGCGTCAGGTCCCGTCCCAGTGGCTTCGAGTGAATGGTCATCCGTCTTTCCCCTTCGTGTCCCGCGAGGATATCCCGTCGTCCTTGCCGTTTCTTTACGAAGGGGAAGGTACGCCGGATCTTACGTATGTCTCGACGAAACGCCGCAGGATGCGCTCCGGCACCGTGACCTCGGCCGAGAGGCAGGCACGGGTCAGATCTTCTGCCGCCTCGGGGTCGAAGTATCCCCGGTTGCGATAGATGCGGATTCGGTCCGCGAAGACCTGCCCGTCCGCCTCGGGATGGAACTGCGTCGCATAGACGTTCCGCCCCGCGCGGATCATCTGGAACGGGCAACCTTCCGACCCCGCAAGGTGAACCGCTCCCGGCGGCAGCGCCTGCACGGCCTCCTTGTGGCCGACGAGCGCCGCGAACCGATCCGGCAGACCCCGCAACAGCGGATCGGAGCGTCCCTCCTCCGTCACCTCGCAGGTCACGGCCGACACAGGCTCGCCGTACTGCGCCTTCGAGACCTCGCCGCCCAGGTGATGCGCCAGAAGCCCGATGCCGTAGCAGCAGCCGAGGAAGGGCAAGTCACGCCCGACGATCTTGGGCATCAGCGCCAGAAGCTCGGCCTCGGCGCGCGCCTCGACCGGATCGCGTGTCGCCGGGTCGTCCGAGACGCAACCCGGCCCGCCGCCCACGATCACCGCCCCGAAATCGTCCAGGGAGACGTCGCGGGGCAGCGGTCCCTGCTCCATGCGGATGCGCCTCACCTGGCTCTCGTCCAGCCCGCCCTTGTCGAGGAAGGCGCGAAACTCGCCGTCCGACGCCTCGTCCTCGGGGCGGAGTTGAAGGATAAGGACGCGCGTCATCAGGTTTCCGCTCGAGCGTTCGAGGCTTCGGATATGGGGGCGGCTGCCGCCTCCTGCCAGTCCGGGACCGGGAGCACCTTCTCCATCACCGCATTGCGCAACGCGACCCCGTTGCGCACCACTTCCTGCCGCCGCACGACGCGCCAGCCGTGACGGAGGAAGAACGGCTCGGCCACCAGGCTCGCCTCGGTCCTCAGGCGCGTCACCCCGACCGACCGCGCGCGGCCTTCGACCACGGCGTAAAGCGCATGGCCCACGCCTTGCCGCGCGAAGGTGGGATGGACATAGGCGAGGTCCAGCAAGTCATCCTTCAGGCACATGAACCCGGCGACTTCGCCCCCGACCTCGGCCACGACAACGTCCAGGCCGTCGAGCCGTCTGGTCCACGCCTCGACCGTCGGCACGGCGGGCGACCATGCTGCGCGCTCCGCCTCGCTGTAGGCCTCCGCCGCCTGCACGGCGGCATGGAACACCTCGGGCAGCGCGGGGACATCCTCCGCGCGGCCGGACCTCACCACGACGTCCATCAGACCGCGTCCAGCGCGGCTTTCAGGTCGTCGATCAGGTCGTCGGCATCCTCGAGCCCGACCGACAGCCGCACGAGCCCCCGCGTGATGCCAAGCGCGTCGCGCTGGTCGTCGCTCAGGCGCTGGTGCGTCGTGGTTGCGGGATGCGTCACGATCGACTTCGCGTCGCCCAGGTTGTTCGAAATCACGACGATCTCGAGCGCGTTGAGGAACCGGAACGCCGCTTCCTGCCCGCCCTTCAGGTCGAGGGAAATCACCGTCCCCGCCTTTTCGAGCTGCCGCATGGCAAGGGCGTGCTGCGGATGGCTTTCCAGCCCCGGATAGATCACCCGCGCCAGCCGCGCATCGCCCTCCAGCGCCTGCGCCACCTTCAACGCCGCATCCGCCTGAGCATGGACGCGCAGGTCCATCGTCTCCAGCCCCTTCAGCAGCAGCCAGGCGGTGAACGGGCTCATCGCGGCGCCGGTGTGCTTGAGATACGGCTCCAGCGTCTTGCGGATGTAATCCTTCGTCCCGAGGACCACGCCGCCAAGGACGCGCCCCTGCCCGTCGATGTGCTTTGTCGCGGAATAGACCACCACGTCCGCGCCCAGCGCGATGGCGCGGGAAAAGACCGGCGTCGAAAAGACGTTGTCCACGATCACCAGCGCGCCCGCGTCATGCGCGATGCGCGCCACCGCTTCCAGGTCGATGACCTCCAGCGTCGGGTTCGACATCGATTCGAGAAACACCGCCTTCGTCCCCGGCCTGACCGCCGCCCGCCACTGGTCGAGGTCGGTACCGTCGACGAAGGTCACCTCGACGCCATAGCGCGTCAGCACCTCCTCGAGGATGTAGAGGCACGACCCGAACAGCGCGCGGGCCGAGACGACATGGTCTCCCGCCCGCAGCATCGAGGTCAGCGCGGCATTCACCGCCGCCATGCCGGAGGCCGTCGCGAAGGCGTCCTCGGCCCCCTCCAGCGCCGCAATCCGCTCCTCGAACATCCGCACGGTCGGGTTGCCGTAGCGGGCATAGATGAACTCGTCCTCGCCCGCCTTCTCGAACCGCGCCGCCGCCTGCTCGGCGCTTTCGTAGACAAAGCCCTGCGTCAGGAAGATGGCTTCCGACACCTCGTTGTACTGGCTCCGGCGGATGCCGCCGTGAACCAGCGTCGTCCTGCGCTTCCAATCCTTCTTCGACATGGGGACGCCTCCTTTCCACAACAAAAAGCCCCCACCGCACGAGCGCCGGGGGCGGAAGTCCGTCCCAGACCTCTTTAGCGGAATGTTTAACGTGGCCCGCAATCCGGTGAACAAATCGCCACGGTGCGGGCCTGCTAGACCTCCGCGCTGGTCTCGTCAAGAGACTTGGGGGATCAGCCAATCCTTAACCTTCGCCGCCCTACCCTGCGCCCGACCGGCCGGGAGCGCGCCACATGATGATGAGAGAGACATTCAACAGGCGGTTCAGCCCGAACCGCCGCCGCACCTGTGTCGAGGCCTGGTTTCACCGGGACGCCGAAACCCGCGATGGGGGCAGCCGCCTCCGCATCACGATCCGCGACGTCAGCTACGACGGGATGCGGCTCGAGGTCGAAGAGGCGCTCGCCCCCGGCACCGCCGGCGCAGTCGAGGTTCTGGGAACCCGCATCCCCGCCATCGTCCACTGGTGGAAGAACGGTCAGGCCGGGGTCCACCTGGCCGAACGGCTCGACCGCGACCTTCTCGTGGCCCTCGAAGCCGCCGACGACGACCTGGCCGAGTACCGCTAGGCGTCCCCGCCTTCGTCCTCGATCATGTGACGCTGCAGGGCGAGGATCTGGATCCACAGGAACAGGAACATCAGAAGCGGAAAACCGAAGGTCTCGATCTTGACCCAGGCGTCCGTCGACATCGTGCGCCAGACGATCTCGTTGCCGATGGCCAGCGCCGCAAAGAACAGCGTCAGACGCCAGGTCAGCTTCATCCAGCCCTCGTGCGTCATCGGCAGGAACTCCGACATGACCCAGGCGAGGTACGACCGCCCCTGCAGAAGCCCCACACCCAGGATCAGCGCGAACAGCCCGTAGACCAGCGTGGTCTTCATCTTGAAGAACCTCTCGTCGTTGAACCACACCGTCAGCCCGCCGAAGACGACCACCATCACGACGGTGAAGACCTGCATCCGGCTCAGCTTTCCCGTCAGCCGCCACAGGATCGCAAGCGACAGCAGAAGGATGGGCACGAAGGCCGCGGCAGCGACAATGAAGCCGGAATACTCTCGCCCGCCAATGAGATAGGTCTCGTCCCTCATGTAGAGGTAGGCGACGAAGAACAGAAGCGGCGGCCCCAGTTCCAGGACCTGCTTCACCACCGGGCTGATTTCCTTACCGCTCATCGCACACCTTTTCCTGTCATCGACGTCATCCGCCCATTTCCACCAGTACCGCCCCCGCCGCGATCAGCACGATCAGCAGAAGCCGCCTCGGTCCCACGCCCTCGCCCAGCATGATCCACCCGAGGAACGCCGCGAACACGACGCTCGTCTCGCGCAGCACCGCAGCCTCGCCCACCTTGTCGAGCCGCGTGGCCAGCATGATCCCCCCGAAGGACAGGAACGCCACCACCGCGCCAAGGACGCCCAGCCGCAGAACCGGGCCGAGAGGCCGGGGCAGCCGCCCCCGCCGCAACACCATATAGCCCACCGGAATGGTGATCCCGTCGATGAGGAAGAACCAGGCGATGAAGGTGAAGGGATCGGGCGTCGCGCGGATCGCATAGGCGTCCCACGTCGTATAAAGCGCCACGAACCCGCCCGTGATCACCGCCAGTCCAAGCGCCAGGGGCAGCTTCGCCCGGTCCACCACGATGTGGCGCAGGTTGTAAAGCGCAAGCCCAAGGATCCCGCCCATAAGCACGGCGACGCCCAGCCATTGCAGAGGCGCGAAGGTCTCGCCGAAGACCAGCATCGCGCCCACCAGCGTGAAGGCCGGCGACGACCCCCGCACCACCGGATAGACGACGGTATAGGCGCCCGCCGAATAGGCCGCGCCCTGCGCGAGCTTGTAGCCGACATGAATCGCCCAGGCGCCGGCGAACAAGGGCCAGACCTCCGGCTCCGGCGCGGGCACCAGGAACAGGGCCATGGGAAGCGCCATCACGACATAGCAGGCGTCGATCGCGGCGCGCGCCGTCCAGGGGTCCGTCTTTCCCTTCTGCAACGCACCGAAAAGCGCGTGCAGGAACGCCGCCTGCAAGGCGAGCGCCAGCGCCAGGTGCCGTCCGGCTTCGGTGCCCTCGAGAGAGACCAGCCATTCGCTCACCCCCCTGTCGCCGAAACCGGAACGGGGTATCGTGCGTTGTGTCGCGCGAAACGGACGGGACAGACATGATCGAGACCATCGTCGACGAATTCACCGGCACCTTCAGCAGGGTGCCTTTCGAGATCGCGGCGACGCGCCTTCTCGCCGCCGTCCTCCTCGGGGCGGTCATCGGCTTCGAGCGCGAGCGGCGCGAAAAGCCGGCGGGCCTTCGGACCAACATGCTCGTCTCGATCGCCGCCTGCCTTTTCGTCGTCGTGGGCATCGAGCTGTCGTCCATCTCCTTCGGCGACGAGGGCTCGCAGCGCCAGGACCCGCTCCGCCTGATCGAGGCGGTGACGGCGGGCGTGGCCTTCCTCGCTGCGGGCCTCATCTTCACCTCGGGCGGAAAGGTCCGTAACATCACCACCGGCGCCACGCTCTGGCTCGCCGGTGCGGTCGGTCTCGCCTGCGGTGCGGGACAGATCCCGCTCGCCGCGATGGCGACGGTCATCGTCATCGTAATTCTGACCGTCATCCGCCAGTTGGAGCGTCTGATGGGCACTCACGAGGACCCCTACGCCTGAGGCGCCACAGAAGTCGAGCCTCACGCGCCAGCCCCGGTCAGGGCCTTGGCGAAGTCCTCGGGATCGAAAGGCGACAGGTCGTCGATCTGCTCGCCCACACCGATGGCGTGGATCGGCAGCCCGAAGCGGTCGGCGAGAGCCACCAGCACACCGCCCTTCGCCGTGCCGTCGAGCTTGGTCATCACGAGGCCTGTGACGTCGGCGATCTTGCGGAAGATCTCGACCTGGCTCAGCGCGTTCTGGCCCGTCGTCGCGTCGAGGACGAGGATCGTGTTGTGCGGCGCCTCGGGATCCTTCTTGCGGATCACGCGGACGATCTTGGCAAGCTCCTCCATCAGGTCCTGCCGGTTCTGCAGCCGCCCTGCGGTGTCGATCATCAGAAGGTCCGCGCCCTCGGCCTCGGCCCGCGCCATCGCGTCGAAGGCAAGGCTCGCCGGGTCCGACCCCTCGGGCGCCGTCATCACCGGCACGCCCGCGCGGTCGCCCCAGATCTGAAGCTGCTCGACGGCGGCAGCGCGAAAGGTGTCGCCCGCCGCGATCACCACCGACTTGCCCGCCGCGCGGAACTGGCTGGCGAGCTTCCCGATCGTCGTCGTCTTGCCCGAGCCGTTGACGCCCACGACCAGCACCACCTGCGGCCGCTTGGCGTAAAGCGGCATCGGCTTCGCCACCGGCTCCATGATGCGCGCGATCTCGCCCGCCATCACGGCCTTCAGTTCCTCGGTCGAGAACTTCCGCCCGAAGCGCCCCTCGGCCATGTTCGCGGCCACCCTTGCGGCCGTCTCGACGCCCATGTCCGAGGTGATGAGAAGCTCCTCGATCCGCTCCAGCATGTCGTCGTCGAGCGTCCGGCGCACCACCGTCTCGGGCGCAGCGCGGCCCGTAAGCCGCCCCAGCAACCCGCCCCTGTCGCGCGGCGGCGCGGGCGTGGGCGCGGGCGTCATCGCCTCGACGGGCGGTGGCGCCGGATGCGCGGCGGGCGTAGGCGAGGGCGGAGGTGCGGGCGGAACGTCGGGAGCGGGTTCCGGCGTCGCCGCCGCCTCCTCCGTGCCGCCGTCCTCGACGATGGCCTCGAGCCCCTCGTCGATCTTCGACGAGGACTTGAAGAGCCGGTCCTTGAGCTTCGAGAAGAATGCCATGACTTCCACCTAATCCGCGTGTGCGGAAGATGGAAGCCCGGCGGGAGGGCGCCGCCGCCGCGTGCCACCCCTTCCCTGCGCCCGCGCACCATGTCACTCTCGGCCCATGCGCGCCCTCGTCCTCACAGCCCTCCTCGCCGCAACGCCGGCCCTGGCCGAAACCCCGCTCTCCGCCGCCGAGTTCGAGCGTATCGTCACCGGGCGCACCCTCTCCTACGCTTCGTCGGGCGGAGAATACGGTGCCGAGGAATATTTCGAAGGCCGCCGCGTACGCTGGTCCTACCTCGACGGCGACTGCGCCGAGGGTCGCTGGTACGAGGCGGGCGAGCAGATCTGCTTCGTCTATGACACCATCCCCGAGGTCCAGTGCTGGACCTTCTACCAGCGCGACGGCCGCCTTTTGGCGAAGTTCGAGAACGACCCCGGCGTCACCGAACTTTACGAGACCAGCCGCCGCGACGGCCCGCTCATCTGCCTCGGTCCCGAGGTGGGCGTCTAGACCACCCCTCCCGCTTCATCTTGCCAGAAATACGCATCCCAACCCTCCGCGCCTTCGCGGCGGCCAGGGGTCAGCCCCGCCGCACCGGCACCCGACCGTCGCGGAACTCGATCTCCAGCGCCTCGTTCTTCCGCGCCTCACCTGCCTCCGTCACCACGGCCCCGGCCCCGTCGCGCACCACCGCATAGCCCCGCGCCAGCGTCCCCTGATAGCTGAGCGTCCCCAGCATCCGCCCGAGCGCGTCCAGCCGGTCCCGCCGCCGAAGGCGCCCCTGCGCCTCGCAGCGGTCCAGCGCGGCAGCCGCCCGCGCCAGCGCGTCGCGCCCGCGTCCCAGCCGCAGCACAAGCGGCTCGGCCCGCAGCCGCACCTTTCCCAGCCGGTCGCGGTGCAGCGCCACATCGCGCGTCAGCGCCGGCGCCAGCCGCCCGCCGCAGGTGTCCAGCCGCCGCTGCGCCTCCCTCAACCGCGCCCTCAGCGCCGCAGGCCGCAACGCCCCCGCCACCGCCTCGAAGGTCTTCCGCTTCCGCGCCGCCGACCGCTCCAGCGCCGCACCCAGCCGTGCCTCGGCCCGGTCGAGCCTCTGGCGCGGGTCCGACAGCAGCGTCTCGGGCCGGGGCAGGATGCGTGAGAGATCCGACAGCCGCTGACGCCGCCGCTCGACCCCCTGCCGCACACCGCGCAAGAGCCGCGCCTCCTGCTCGCGCGTCCAGGCGATCAGTTCGGCCCGCACCGGCACCGCCATCTCGGCCGCAGCCGTCGGCGTGGGCGCGCGGCGGTCGGCCACATAGTCGATCAGCGTCGTGTCCGTCTCGTGCCCCACCGCCGAGATCAGCGGGATGGCCGACTCCGCCGCCGCCCGCGCCACGATCTCCTCGTTGAACCCCCATAGGTCCTCGATCGACCCGCCGCCCCGCGCCACGATGATGAGATCCGGGCGCGGCAAGGCACCCCCCGGCGTCAGCGCATTGAAGCCCCGGATCGCGGCGGCGACCTGCGGCGCGCACTCCTTGCCCTGCACGGCCACCGGCCAGATCATCACCTTGCGCGGGAAGCGGTCCCTCAGCCGGTGCAGGATGTCCCGGATCACCGCACCCTGAGGCGACGTCACCACCCCGATGATCTCGGGCAGGAACGGCAGCGGCTTCTTCCGCTCGGCCGCGAACAGCCCCTCGGCGGCCAGCGCCTTCTTCCGCCGCTCGAGCATCGCCATCAGCGCGCCCTCGCCCGCGACGGCGATCCGCGTGACGTTCAGCCCGTACTTCGACGAAAACCCCGAGGCCGTCATCTTGCCCTCGGCGATGACCTCCATCCCCTCCTCGGGCATCAGGTCGAGACCCGCCATCTGCCCCTTCCAGGTCATGCAGGACAGGACCGACTTGTCGTCCTTCAGATCGAAGTACAGATGCCCGGACCGCGCATGGACGACGCGGCCCACCTCGCCCCGCACCCGCACATGGGCCATCTCGCCCTCGAGGATGCGGCGCACGGTGCCCGCGATCTCCGACACGGTGAACTCGGGCGTGTTGTCGCCTGCGCCGCCGCCGTCGCCCACATGCTCGAACAGGTCCATCGGCTCCCCTCGCGCTTGTCTAGCAGGCGCGTTTCGTGTCTATCGGCGCCGACCATAGCGAAGGGGGCGCGCACAGTGAATATCCTGATCCTCGGCGGCGGCGGACGCGAGCACGCGCTGGCCTGGGCGGTGCTCCAGAACCCGAAGTGCGACAAGCTGATCGTGGCGCCGGGCAACGCCGGGATCGCCGCCATCGCCGACTGCGCCCAACTCGACATCCTCGACGGCGGCGCGGTGGCGACCTTCGCCGAAGAGAACGCCATCGACTTCGTCATCGTCGGCCCGGAGGCTCCCCTCGCTGCGGGCGTGGCCGACGACCTGCGCGGCGCGGGCTTCCTCGTCTTCGGTCCCTCGAACGAGGCCGCCCGCCTCGAAGCCTCGAAGAGCTTCACCAAGGAGATCTGCGACGCCGCTGGCGCTCCCACCGCCGCCTGGGCCCGCTTCACCGAGACCGACCCCGCGAAGGCCTACATCCGCGAGCAGGGCGCCCCCATCGTCGTGAAGGCCGACGGCCTCGCCGCCGGCAAGGGCGTCGTCGTCGCGATGACCGAGGAGGAGGCCGAGACCGCCATCGACGAGATGCTCGGCGGCCAGTTCGGCGAGGCCGGCGCGGACATCGTGATCGAGGAGTTCATGTCGGGCGAGGAAGCCTCGTTCTTCGTCCTCTGCGACGGCACGGACGCCCTCGCCATAGGCACAGCGCAGGACCACAAGCGCGTGGGCGACGGCGATACCGGCCCCAACACCGGCGGCATGGGCGCCTATTCCCCCGCCCCCGTCCTGACCGACGAGATCGCGCGGCGCGCCATGGACGAGATCGTGAAACCCACGCTGGCCGAGATGTCGAAGCGCGGCACCCCCTATCAGGGCGTCCTCTACGCCGGGCTGATGATCGAGAACGGCACCCCCCGCCTCGTCGAATACAACGCCCGCTTCGGCGACCCCGAATGCCAGGTGCTGATGATGCGCCTCGGCGCGCAGGCGCTCGACCTGATGCAGGCCGCAGCCGAGGGGCGGCTTGCCGAGACGCGCGTGAACTGGGCCGACGACCACGCGATCACGGTCGTCATGGCCGCCACAGGCTATCCCGGTGCCTACGACAAGGGCAGCGAAATCCGGGGGCTGGATGCGATGCCCGAGGACTCTTTCCGCATGGTCTTCCACGCCGGCACCGAGGCGCGCGACGGCGCCATCGTCGCCACCGGAGGCCGGGTCCTGAACGTCACCGCGCGCGCCGCGTCCTTGGCCGAGGCGCGCGACGCCGCCTACGCGATGATCGACGGCATCGACTGGCCCGGCGGCTTCTGCCGCCGCGACATCGGCTGGCGCGCGCTGCCCTGAGGCAGTCTGCGGTCGATGAAAACGCGGTAAAGCCGGGAGACATCTCCGCTGGCAAGGCGGAGGGTGGTCCGGCTCATTCCGGCTCGCATTCCTCAAAACTGTTCTCGAAGAAATCCGTCACCCGCCGGACGTGGTCTTCCCACTCGGAAATGTCTCCGACGGAAACCAGGAACTGCGCTTCCCACCCGTTTCCCATGTAGTAACTCGCTTCGCAGGCACCCGTGCGGGGCGACAGCGGGCACCGCATTGCCAGCGGTATGGATTTGTCTTCCGGCACGAGCTGCAGATCAAGAGGCAGCACGCGGCAGCGGGCTGGGACCTGCTCCTGCGGATTGTAGTCTTCATTGGTCTTCAGAGAGATCAGCCCGTGATCGAACGGCTCCTCTAGGCAGGCGCCCGGCGGGGGATTTGTCCGTTCCCTGATCCGGCCCGCATACGTGAGATCATCCAACGGAAAATATGCTGCGCCGATACCAGTCCTCACCGGATCGTCCATTATGTCTGGTGTCAGATAAGGCGCCGGAACCAAAAAACGGGGTGCGTTGCCAAATGGGCTCGCTCGACCTTTGAGGTAGAAGTCGACATCGCCGGCCTCATGCGACAGGCATATAGGTTTGTTTGCCTTCTCGTACCGATGTTTGATCGTTTCGGCGAACGCTCCGGACGAGACGGCGATCATCGAGACGATCACGAGCAGTCTCGTGTAGAGCAGGGAATGCCCAGAGACGTCTCCGCGGGCAAGGCAGGCGAGGGTGACGCAGGTCATTCCGGCTCACATTCCTCTAAACTGTTCTCGAAGAAATCCGTCACGCGCTGGACGTGGTCTTCCCACTCGGGAATGTCCCCGACGGAAACCAGGAACTGCGCTTCCCACCCGTTTCCCATGTGGTAACTCGCTTCGCAGGCACCCGTGCGGGGCGACAGCGGGCACCGCATTGCCAGCGGTATGGATTTGTCTTCCGGCACGAGCTGCAGATCAAGAGGCAGCACGCGGCAGCGGGCTGGGACCTGCTCCTGCGGATTGTAGTCTTCATTGGTCTTCAGAGAGATCAGCCCGTGATCGAACGGCTCCTCTAGGCAGGCGCCCGGCGGGGGATTTGTCCGTTCCCTGATCCGGCCCGCATACGTGAGATCATCCAACGGAAAATATGCTGCGCCGATACCAGTCCTCACCGGATCGTCCATTATGTCTGGTGTCAGATAAGGCGCCGGAACCAAAAAACGGGGTGCGTTGCCAAATGGGCTCGCTCGACCTTTGAGGTAGAAGTCGACATCGCCGGCCTCATGCGACAGGCATATGGCTTTGCTCGCCTTTTCGTACCGATGTGTGACCGTTTCGGCGGACGCCCCGGTCGAGACCGGGATCATCGAGACGATCACGAGCAGTCGCAGGTCGAGCCGGCGTCTCGGTTTATCATCATCGGGAAATTTCACGCGTCAGACCGTTCGGCACTCAACGGACAAAGTCAACGAAGTATGGTCTCGAACCTTCGCCGGCGCTTCGGGACCGTCGGGGCCGTGTCCCCACATCCCGTCCCCCTTCCCTCCCCGTCCGGGGTTGCCATGCCCCGGCCCCTCGCATAGATACCGCCCGACCCTGACACGAGACCCGGCCCAGACATGGAAAACGTCCTCCTCATCGTCCACATGATCCTGGCGCTCGGCCTGATCGGCGTCGTCCTCCTGCAGCGCTCCGAAGGCGGCGGGCTGGGCCTCGGCGGCGGCGGAGGAGGCGGGCTCGTCTCGGCGCGCGGCGCGGCGACGGCGCTCGGCAAGGTCACCTGGGCCCTCGCCATCGCCTTCATCGCGACCTCGATCGCGCTCACCATCGTCGCGGCGCAGAAGTCCGCCTCGGGATCGGTCCTCGATCGCTTCGGCGTCGACACGCCGTCGACCTCGGGCACGCCGGACCTGCCTGCGGGCGGCTCGCTCCTGCCGCCGGTCCCCGGCGCGGGCGACGCCACTCCCGGCACCTCGGGCGGCGCGGCCCTGCCGCCGGCCGACTGACGCCACAAGAACTAGAAACGCCACGCGGATGCCCGCAAGATGTTGCGGGCGAACCCTTGCGGCTTCCGGGCGAATCCTCTACGGGTAGAGCCCCGTGATGCTGCGAAATCCGGACCCCGGACGCGGCACGACCGAGCACACATCACGGGAGCAGTCCGCACATGGCAAGGTACGTCTTCATCACCGGCGGTGTGGTCTCCTCGCTCGGCAAGGGCCTGGCCTCGGCGGCGCTCGGAGCGCTGCTCCAGGCGCGCGGCTATTCCGTCCGGCTGAGGAAGCTCGATCCCTACCTGAACGTCGACCCCGGCACGATGAGCCCCTTCGAACACGGCGAGGTCTTCGTCACCGACGACGGCGCCGAAACCGACCTCGACCTCGGCCACTACGAGCGCTTCACCGGCGTCCACGCCCGCGCCACCGACAGCATCTCGTCCGGCCGCATCTATTCGAACGTTCTCGAGAAGGAGCGCCGCGGCGACTACCTCGGCAAGACGATCCAGGTCATTCCCCACGTCACCAACGAGATCAAGGACTTCCTCCACATCGGCGACGACGAGGTCGATTTCATGCTCTGCGAGATCGGCGGCACCGTCGGCGACATCGAGGGCCTGCCCTTCTTCGAGGCGATCCGCCAGTTCTCCCAGGACAAGCCGCGCGGCCAGTGCGTGTTCATGCACCTGACCCTCCTGCCCTACCTCGCCGCCAGCGGTGAACTGAAGACCAAGCCCACCCAGCACAGCGTCAAGGAGCTCCGCTCGATCGGCCTCCAGCCCGACGTCCTCGTCTGCCGCTCCGAACAGCCGATCCCCGAGAAGGAGCGTGCCAAGATCGCGCTCTTCTGCAACGTCCGCCCCGACGCCGTCATCCCCGCCTACGACCTCAAGTCGATCTACGAGGCGCCGATGGCCTATCACAAGGCCGGGCTCGACCAGGCCGTCCTCGACGCCTTCGCCATCTCGCCCGCGCCGAAGCCCAACCTCGCGCGGTGGGAGGACGTGATGGACCGGCTCGACAACGCCGAGGGCGAGGTCCGCGTCGCCATCGTCGGCAAGTACACGCAGCTCGAGGACGCCTACAAGTCCATCGCCGAGGCCCTGACCCACGGCGGCATGGCGAACCGCACCCGCGTCAAGGCGCAGTGGATCGACGCCGAGATCTTCGAGCGCGAGGATCCCGCCCCCTATCTCGAGAACTTCCACGCCATCCTCGTCCCCGGCGGCTTCGGCGAGCGCGGGACCGAGGGCAAGATCAAGGCCGCCCAATTCGCGCGCGAGAAGAAGATCCCCTACCTCGGCATCTGTCTCGGGATGCAGATGGCCGTCATCGAGGCCGCCCGCAACGTGGCCGGCGTCCAGACTGCGGGGTCCGAGGAATTCGACCACGAGGCCGGCAAGAAGCGCTTCGAGCCGGTCGTCTATCACCTCAAGGAATGGGTCCAGGGCAACCACGTCGCCCGCCGCAAGGTCGGCGACGACAAGGGCGGGACGATGCGATTGGGCGCCTATACCGCCAACCTCAAGCCCGGCTCGAAGGTCGCGCAGGTCTATGGCGAGACGGTCATCGAAGAGCGCCACCGCCACCGCTACGAGGTCGACGTGAAATACCGCGACAAGCTCGAGGCCGCGGGCCTCTGCTTCACCGGCATGTCGCCCGACGGCCGGCTGCCCGAGATCGTGGAGTGGAAGGACCACCCCTGGTTCATCGGCGTCCAGTTCCACCCGGAGCTGAAGAGCAAGCCGTTTGCGCCGCATCCGTTGTTCGCGGATTTCGTCAGGGCGGCGGTTGAGGTGAGTAGGTTGGTTTGAGTGCCACAGCCAAAGAAACATCACTACATTCCTAGCTTCTATCTAAAGAGGTGGGCAGGGGTCGACGATAGGATTTGCGAGTTCAGTAGGCCTTGGAAGACACAAGTTCGGCCCAGAAGAGTTCATCCCAATGCTACCGGTTATCAGCTTGGCCTCTATAGCTTTCTGTACTCCTCTGAGCCTAATAAGCAGACGGTCGAGGAGAGATTTTTCAAGGATATTGATGACAAAGGGGCATCCTCGCTTTTCGAGCTGGAGAATAACAAGGGTGTGCTAAGCAGAGAGTGTATAAAAGACTTTTCAAGGTTTATCATATCTCTAGAAATCAGATGCCCCGAAGATATCGCGAGACTTCGGAAAGATTGGACTGAAGCGGTCTATGTCGCAAATCGCGCGGAACCCTTCGTTCTCGAAAAGAGTTTCCCGTTCACCCCCGCCACAGATAAAGTGGCACAAGCCGGCGTTGAACATAGCATGTACTCCAGCCTGAAAGAGGTCATGGAAGCACACGCCAAATCCTACGAGGAATTCAATTGGCGGGTGATTAGCTTACCAGAAACGCGATTGACTTTGCTGACGTCAGACAGACCCTTGTTGAGAACCTACTCTACACGACACCATTTCTCAACCTTTTTGCTGCCGCTCGGCCCTCGCACGTGTCTGCTAGGATATCGAGGCAACATAAGCCCTCACGCGTTTCTCACACCACACCGTAAGAGAAAACAGATCAATCAGGATATTCATATTGATGGGGAAGGATTGGTGAGGTTCGTAAATATGTTTGTGACGGAAAACGCCGTTAAATATGTATTCGCGACCGATGACAAGCAACTAGTATTCGTCAATAATAGAATATCTAAGCGTCATTATCCGAGGCTTAGCGACTCGTTCGCGGATTATTTCTCTGGCATGCCGCCACGCGACTTTCCGCTCCCTCATACCATCGAACCTCATGATTTTGTTGGATTGAGGGTTACAACTGAAGCCTACGAGCGATTTCGTCCAGTGTAACAAGCACCCGTAGGGTGGGGTTCCACCCCACCAAATCTCCCTCCAACCCTCCACGCCACGGTGGGCTGAACCCCGCCCCACCCCCCCTCGGCAACCCTCCGCCGACCTCGTCGCTCCTATGTCTCAGTTGAATGACCGCCCTCCGGGCCGCCCTACATCCTCCCTCTTAAGGGTCGTTCCCGGCCCCACCCAACTGGAGGAAACCCATGAAACTCACAGCACTTGCACCCCTCGCGATCCTGCCCCTCATCGCGGCCTGCGGCAGCAACGACGACTACGGCCTGCCCGGCAATGAGTCGCTCTACATCGGCTCCGGCGCGGACGTCACGGCGGCTGGCATCGCGCATGATGACGCGGTCGCTGATGCTCTGACCGTTGAAGCAGTTGAAGGCACCACTGTCCTCGGAGAGCTGCCGAGCTCCGGCCGTGTATCCTACGTCGGCACCATCGAGGGAGTCGGTCTCGACGCCGACTACTACGCCGACCTCGGGATGCGCGCCGACCTCGAGACGGGTGACGTGGATGGTCAGATCGCAAACTTCTACTGGACGGATGCTCGCGGCTGGAATGGCGTGATCGGGCTCGACGGCGAGGTCAGCGATGTTCTCACGAGCGCGGGCGTCGCTGTCAGCGGCGACGGGACCCTCACCAATGGAACTGCCTCTGCCGCCTATACAGTCGACATTGACGGATTCCTCTACGGCGACGACGGGACAGCCTTCTACATGGATGGCACCTCGACGGCCGGAGCGGAAACGTTCGACACCGAAGCCGCCGGCGTCCGCGACTGATCCGAACCAAAAGGGGGCGCGCCCGTTGCGCGCCCCTCCCCCAACGCTACCCGCCGTTCCGCGCCAGCCAGTCCTCCATCCAGACGATCTCGGCCTCCTGCGCGTCGATGACGCCTTGCGCGAAAGTCCGCACCTCCGCGTCCTTCCCGTGCTCCAGCACGATCCGCGCCATGTCGACCGCGCCCTGGTGATGCGCGATCATGCCGCGCACGAAGTCCGCGTCGGCGTTGTCCGAAAACTCGATCGCCATGCCCTCGTGCATCCGCGCGTTGGCTTCCATGTAGGCGATGGTCGCCGGCGTCTCATCGCCCGCCATCGTGTGGCCCTCGTGCCCGGTCTGCGCCATCGCCAGACCGCCCGCCACCGCCAGGGCACCCGTGCCCAGGAATATCGTCCGCTTCATCCTGCCGTCTCCCCTTGCCGCCGGACCGCCCGGCGTTGTCGCTTCATAGATGGTGTGGCGCGGTCCGCCGGTCCAGTGACGTTCCCTCGATCAGGGGTGCGTCGCACCGACGCGATACCGACGTGATACCGACGTGATGCCGATGCCCTCGAAACCCGCGCCGGGCCGCGCTATATGAGCCGCATGTTCGGTGACCTCCTCCGCCGCCTGAC
Source organism: Silicimonas algicola (assembly GCF_003970735.1). Classification (GTDB taxonomy): domain Bacteria; phylum Pseudomonadota; class Alphaproteobacteria; order Rhodobacterales; family Rhodobacteraceae; genus Silicimonas; species Silicimonas algicola. The sequence continues at coordinate 1,894,157 of NZ_CP034588.1, read as the reverse complement.
GGCGCCAGACCCCGCCCCACTCGCCGTGCCCGACGCGCGTATCGCCCTCGCGGCGCTCCTCGTTCGCATCGCGCGAACCGACGGCACCTATTCGCCCCACGAGGTCTCGCGCATCGACCGCATCCTCGCCAGCCGCTTCGGGCTCGGGCCGTTCGAGGTCGTAAACCTCAGACAAGACGCGGAAATCCTCGAGGAAGAAGCGCCCGACACAGTCCGCTTCACCCGCGCCATCAAGGAGGCCGTGCCCCACGACGACCGCGCCGGAGTGGTCGAGGCGCTGTGGGAAATCGTCCTGGCCGACGGCGAACGAGACCACGAGGAGGACGCCCTGATGCGCCTCGTGGCGCCGATGCTGGGGATCAACGACCGCGACAGCGCGCTTGCCCGCCAACGCGTTGAAAACAGGGGATGATCGCCTCCCTCGCGATGTACGACTGGCCCCACCAGCAGCATCACTGGGACAGGCTCTGGGATCACCTCCGCGACGCCATCCGCGCCCGCGGCATCGACGCGCCCGACGCCCTGACCCGCCACGGAAGTCTCTGGGATCACTGGCAAAGCTCCGACCTCGTCCTCGGCCAAAGCTGCGGCATGCCCTACCGCACCCGGCTTCACGGCAAGGTCGCCCTCGTCGGCGCCCTCGACCACGGCCTGCCCGACGCGCCGCCCGGCTGGTACAACTCCGTCCTCGTCGTCCACCGCGACGCCGCAGGACACCTCGCCGACTTCTCGGACCGCACGCTGGCCTACAACGGGCAGGACAGCGAGTCGGGCTGGGCCGCCCCTCAGGCCGCCGCCGCAGACGCGGGCTTCCGCTTCACCCGCTCGCTCCACACCGGCGCGCATCGCGCCAGCCTCCGCGCCGTGGCCGAGCGCCGCGCCGATATCGCCGCCATCGACGCCGAGACCTGGCGCCTCGCCTGCCGCTCGCTGCCCGGCACCACGGGACGCCTCCGCGTCATCGGCACCACACGCCCGACACCCGGCCTGCCCCTGATCGCGGCCCGCAGCCACGATCCCGACCGTCTCGCCGAGGCCGTCGAAAGCGCCCTCGCGGCCGCGGAACCCTCGACGCTCGACGCGCTTCACATCCGCGGATTCGTCCGCATTCCCGCGGCGGACTACCTCGCCGTGCCGATCCCGGCCCCGCCCTCGCAGGATGTGCCCGCCGCCTAAGCCGTTGCGCTTGCCCGCAGATCACGTCTAACTCGCGGGCGACACAGGACCGAAGGCCCGCCCTTGACCGACACCAATGCCGTCATCGAGATCAGGAACCTCCACAAGAGCTTCGGCGCGCTCGAGGTTCTCAAGGGCGTCGACCTGAGGGCGAACCGGGGCCAGGTGATCTCGCTCATCGGCTCGTCAGGGTCCGGCAAGTCGACGCTCCTTCGTTGCGCCAACCTCCTCGAGAACAGCCAGGAGGGCGACATCCTCTTCGAAGGCGAGGCGGTGCGCTGGAAGGGCCGGGGCGCCGCCCGGCATCCGGCCGACCGCGCCCAGGTGCTGCGCATCCGCACGAACCTCTCGATGGTGTTCCAGCAGTTCAACCTCTGGTCCCACCTGACCGTGCTCCAGAACGTGATGGAAGCGCCCGTCACTGTGCTGAAACGCGACCGGGCCGAGGTCGAGGAGGCCGCGCGCGGCTACCTCGCCAAGGTCGGCATCGGCGACAAGTGCGAGGCCTGGCCGGCCCAGCTGTCAGGCGGCCAGCAACAGCGCGCCGCCATCGCCCGCGCACTCTGCATGGAGCCGCGCGCACTTCTCTTCGACGAACCCACCAGCGCCCTTGATCCCGAGCTCGAGCAGGAGGTGATCCGCGTCATCAAGGCGCTGGCCGAGGAAGGCCGGACCATGGTGATCGTGACCCACGACATGAGCCTCGCCCGCGACACGTCGGACCATGTCGTCTTCCTCCATCAAGGGCTCGTCGAGGAAGAAGGCGCCCCCGATCGCCTCTTCAGCCAGCCGGAAAGCGAACGGCTTCGGCAGTTCCTGTCTCACGTCTCGGCCTGAGCGCGTTTCCGTAGCGGCAGTCTTGTCAATCTTCGCGGATCGACTAACCCTATCGTATCGCTGAACGAATGGGAGAGAACCAATGAAGACCGCGATCGTGACGGCCACGCTTCTTGCGCTGGCCGGACCCGCGCTGGCGCAGGACGTCATAAGAATGGGTACCGAAGGTGCCTACCCTCCGTGGAACTTCATCAATGACGCGGGCGAGGTCGACGGCTTCGAGCGCGCGCTCGGGGACGAGCTTTGCACGCGCGCCGAGCTGACCTGCGAATGGGTGACGAACGATTGGGATTCGATCATCCCGAACCTCGTCTCGGGCAACTACGACGCCATCATCGCCGGCATGTCGATCACCGAGGAACGGGACGAGGTCATCGATTTCACCCAGCCCTACACGCCGCCTGACCCGTCGACCTATGCCGCGCTGTCCGAGGATATCGACTTCGCCGGCGGCATCATCGCGGCCCAGACCGGGACGATCCAGGCCGGCTACATCGCCGAAAGCGGAGCTACCCTGGTCGAGTTCGCCTCGCCGGACGAAGCCATCGCGGCCGTCATGAACGGCGAGGCCGATGCGGTCCTTGCGGACGACAGCTTCATCCAGACCTCGATCCAGGCGAACCCCGACCTGATGGCCGTGGGCGACCCCGTGGCTCTCGGCGGTGGTGTCGGCATGGGCCTGCGCGAGTCCGACACCGAGCTGAAGGAAAAGTTCGACGCCGCGATCCAGTCCATGAAGGACGATGGTTCGCTGAACGAGCTCATCGCCAAATGGGAAGTCAGCTCCGCCTGGTAGGCGGAACGCTTGGGGCGGCCCTTCCGGCGCCGCCCCGGACGACCTGCCTCGGGCACCCGGCATCTCGGCCCTAGTATCCTTGTCCCGATCGGCTAAACTCTGCCGACGAGCGTCACGGCCCGGAGACAGGCGAAATTTTCTCTTTCTGCACCGACCCTTCCGCGATCGACGGCCTGGCCTGGCTGGCCTGCTATCTGACGACCGGAAAGCACCTGGCCGCCTATCTGTCGATCCTGACGGTGCTTGTCCTTCTGGCCATCACGGCCCCCGCCTCGCTGGCCTTCGGCTTTGCGGGCGCGGTCGCGGCCCGCAGCCGGATCGCGCCCCTGCGCTGGCTCGGTCAGGGCTACACCGCCATCGTGCGGGGCGTGCCCGACATCGTCTTCTTCCTGTTCTTCGTCTTCGCCCTCGACCAAGGGCTGGAATGGTTGCGCCACCAGGCCTTCTGTCCCGACTGGACCGAGCCGATCCGGCGCGGCAGCGATTTCATCGTCTGCCCGGCGGCGAAGCTGCCGCTCTCGACCTCGCCGCAGTGGGTCCACGAGACCTACAACTTCTTCATCGCCGTCCTGACCTTCGCCATCGTCTTCGGCGCCTTCGCGGCCAACGTCCTCTATGGCGCGATGCGCGCCGTTCCCCGTACGCAGCTCGAGACCGCGGAGGCCTATGGCCTGTCCGAGCGGCAGACCTTCTGGCGCATCCTCGTGCCGCAGATGTGGGTCTATGCCCTGCCGGGCCTGTCGAACCTCTGGCAGATCCTCGTCAAGGCGACGCCGCTTCTGTTCCTGCTGGGCGTCGAGGACATCGTCTACTGGGCGCGCGAACTTGGCGGCACCAAGGGCGGGATGTTCGAGTATCCGCACCCCGACTGGCGCCTCTGGTACTTCCTGGCGCTCCTGGTGTTCTACCTCGGGCTGACCCAGATCTCCGAGATCGCCTTCCGCCGCCTGAACCGCCGCTTGTCGCACGGCCAGTCCCTGGGACACGCGGCATGACGTCAGTTGAAGACGATCACCGCACAGACGATGGCGACGAGGGACATCAGCGCCGAGGCCTTGCCGAGCTTCTCCATGAGTGCGCGGTCCGGCGGCGTACCGGCACCCCGCGCCCTGGCGGCAATGGACGCAGAGCCGAAGATCAGCGCCGTCAGCACCGTCGCCGCGACGAGCTTGACGTAGAACGCCGGCCCGAGCGTCAGCGTGCCGAATTCGATCCAGACGAGCAGAAGACCGGTCAGCCAGAGAAGCGCGATGGACACCATGCCGAAAGTCTTGAACAGCTTCAGGACGGATGTGATCTGCACCGTCGGCGGTCCCTCGGCGCGCGACATCAGGATGCCCGTCCCCATGCCGCCAAGCGACCCAAGGATCAGCGCGTAAAGGTGGACGACCTTCAGAACGACAAGCATCGGCGGAATCTCCCCGTCGGCGCGAGATTAGCCGCGCCGCGCCAGGACGCAAGCGCCGCGAGAAGGCGCGGCGCATGAGCTGCCTCGACACCCTCGGAAGCTACGGGCTTCGCTCGCTGGGCTTCGGCGAGAGGCTGCTGCCCAGGTCAGACTTCACCCTCTGCGACCAGGTCGTGCTCATCGGCTCGGGGATGCTGTGGAACATCTACTTCGGTGTGCTGGCGCTGATGCTCGGCTTCTTCCTCGCCACCGCCATCGCCGTGGGAAAGCTCTCGCGCAACGCCTTCATCCGAAAGCCCTGCGAGTGGTTCGTGTTCGTCTTCCGGGGCTCGCCGCTTTTCATCCAGTTCTTCCTCGCCTACGAGGCCTTCGTCCTTCTGCCCAAGGAGGGCATCGAGATCTTCGGCATCACCGCCGAGACGCGATGGCTGACGCGGGCCTGGGCGGGCGCGCTGGTGGTTCTGTTCCTCAACACCTCGGCCTATTCGGCCGAGATCTTCTACGGCGCACTGCGCGCCGTCCCGAAAGGCGATGTCGAGGCGGCCGACGCCTATGGCCTCTCGGGCTTCGCGCGCTTCCGCCGCATCACCTTCCCCACCATGCTGCGGCTTGCCTGGCCCGCCTACACCAACGAGGCGATCTTTCTCTTCCACGCGACCACGCTCGTCTTCTTCTCGGGCTTTCCGGCGTGGCAGCAGCAAGGCGACGCGCTTTACTATGCGAAGTATTTCGCAGACAAGACGTTCAACCCCTTCGTCCCCTACCCGATCGTGGCGGCATTCTTCATCCTGCTGACGCTCTGCGTGATCCAGGTCTTCTCGATGGCCAACGCGCGGCTGAACCGGCACATGCCGGACCGGGCGGGACGCATCCGCTACAGACCGAAAGTGATCCGGTGACTTATGAAGGACTGGCTTAGATCCCGACCCGACATCCGCATGATCTCGACCGCCGTGGCCGACCTGAACGGGCAGGCGCGCGGCAAGCGGATGCCCTCGGGCTTTGGCGCGAAAGCGCTGGATGACGGGGTGCGGATGCCCTTGTCCGCGCTCAACGTCGACATCTGGGGCGACGACATCGAGAACAGCCCGCTGGTGTTCGAATCCGGCGACCGCGACGGCGTGCTGCGTCCGACCGACCGGGGGTTCGTCACCACGCCCTGGCTCGATGCGCCCTCGGCCATGCTTCCGATGTGGATGTTCACCGACGAGGGCGGACCCTTCCGGGGCGACCCGCGCCACGCGCTCGACGCGGTTCTCTCCCGCTACCGCGAGCGCGGCCTCGAGGTCGTCTGCGCGACCGAACTCGAGTTCTTCCTGATCGACGACAGCGAAGAGGTCCTGCGCCCGCCCCGGTCGCCGCGATCGGGAAAGCGCCGGCTTGGCGGCGAGATCCTGTCGCTGCGCGCCCTCGACAGCTTCGACACCTTCTTCTCCGAGCTCTACGACGCCTGCGAGGAGATGGACATTCCCGCCGAGACGGCCATCTCCGAGGCCGGGCTCGGACAATACGAGATCAACCTGATCCACGGCCCCGCTCTTCGCGCCGCCGACGACGCCTGGCTGTTCAAGCTTCTCATCAAGGGTCTGGCGCGCAAGCACGACTTCGCGGCCAGCTTCATGGCCAAGCCCTATCGCGACACCTCGGGCAACGGGATGCACGTCCATTTCTCGCTTCTCGAGGATGGCCGGAACGTCTTCGACGACGGCACCAAGCGCGGGACCGACATGCTGCGCCACGCCGTCGCGGGATGCCTTGCGGCGATGCCGCCCTCGACGCTGGTCTTCGCGCCCCACGCCAACAGCTACGAGCGCCTCGTCCCCGAGGCCCACGCCCCCACGGGCGTCGCCTGGGCCTACGAAAACCGGACCGCCGCGATCCGCATTCCCTCCGGCCCTCACTCGGCCCGGCGGATCGAGCACCGCGTCGCGGGCGGCGACACCAACCCCTACCTGATCCTCGCCGCCATCCTCGGCGCGGCCCTCATCGGCATCGAAGACGAGATGGAGCCGCCCGAGCCGATCACCGGCAACGCCTACGAACGCGACCTCGAGCAAATCCCCACGACATGGGAAGACGCGATCAAGCAGTTCGAGGAAAGCCCGATGATGAAGCGCATCCTGCCGCCCGAGTTGATCCGGAACTATGTGATGACCAAGCGGCAGGAGGTGGCCGAACTCGACGGGATGACAGAGGCCGAACAGACGGATCTCTATCTCGACAGCGTGTGACCGGGGCGGCTTCGGGCCTCAGTGCTTGCCCGTGGGCCAGCCCTCCATCAGACCCAGCATCGGCCCGACGCCAAGCGTCTGGTCGACCGTACCGCGATAGAGCATCTCGAAGGCGACGTAGAGCAGCACGGCGAGTCCCAGCCACGAGATCCAGGGAAACCGCGTGAGAAGCTTCATGATCAGCGTCGCCGCGAAGGCCATCAAAAGGATGGCGAGGCCAAGACCCAGGATCAGCATGATCTCGTCGCCGTCCGCGATCGCCGCGACCGCCAGCACGTTGTCGAGCGACATCGACACGTCGGCCACCGCGATCGACAAGAGCGCCTGGCGCAGACTGCGGCGCGGCGCGCCGGTATAGCCTGACTGCGGATCGTCCGCCGCGCCCATGCTGTCGGCCGCCGCGTCTTCCGTACCTGCGCGGATCTCGACAAAAAGCCGCCAGCACACCCAGAGAAGCAGAAGCGACCCGATGAACAGCAGACCCTTCACGTCCAGAAGGCTGGTCGCCACCACCGCAAAGAGGATCCTCAGCCCCGCCGCCATGACCATGCCATAGAGGATGGCTTTCTTCCTCAGGTCCGGACTCAGGCTTGCCGCTGCCATGCCGATGATGAGCGCGTTGTCTCCCGACAGGATCAGGTCGGCGACGACGATCTTCCCAGAGTCCAGAAGCATTTCGATCATGCGGGCGCGTCGTCCTCTGCGGTCGTGGCGCCATGCATGGTCCCCGCCGCCGGGAACTGCAAGGCCGCCCGGATCACGGCCTTTTCACGAGGTGGACCGGCGCCCGGTTTCCTAATCCCCTGATTAGATGCCGCTTTTGAGGGACCTGTGTCTCTGCGACGACTTTTCCCTTTTGTGGACGGTGTTTGTTCCATTTCCGCCCGACTTTGGTTTCAATGTTTGGTAGGATGATTCTCGGTTGATTTATTGAGTGTGGAAAGCGTGAGCGGGTACATTGGAACGGGCATCGCGATCACCGGCATGGCCATGCGGCTTCCGGGAGGAATCGTGGGGGCGGAAAGCTATTGGCGAACCCTTCGGGATGGCACCTGCGCCATCCGGAAGCTGGACAGGGAAGATCTCGAGGCGGCCGGCGTGCCTGCGCACTTGGCCGCGCGACCGGACTATGTCCCCTACGCCGCGCCGCTGGACGAGTTCGACCACTTCGACGCCGACTTCTTCGGGCTTTCGCCCAAGGAAGCCGCGATCATGGATCCCCAGCATCGCCAGTTCCTCGAGACCGCCTGGGAGGCGCTCGAGAACGCGGGCCACGCCCCCGATACCTTCGGCGGCAAGATCGGCGTCTTCGCCGGCTGCGGGATGGGGTCGTACTTCTATTTCAACGTCTGCTCGAACCCCGACCTCGTCGACGGCACGGGCATGTTCCTGCTTCGGCACACGGGCAACGACAAGGACTTCCTGTCGACACGCGTGAGCCACTTCATGGACCTGAAGGGTCCGTCGGTGAACTTGCAGACCGCCTGCTCGACCTCGCTCGTCGCGGTCCACTATGCGGCGCAGGCGCTTCTGAACGGCGAGTGCGACATGGCGCTGGCCGGCGGCGTGACCATCGAGCTGCCCCAGGGCCAGGGCTATCTCTACAAGGAAAACGAGGTCCTTTCGCCCGACGGGCACTGCCGCGCCTTCGATCACCGCGCACAGGGAACCGTCTTCGGATCGGGCGCGGGCGTCGTGACGCTCCGCCGGCTCGAGGACGCGATCCGCGACGGCGACCCGATCTGGGCCGTGATCCGCGGCACCGCGATCAACAACGACGGCGCCGACAAGGCGGGCTATCTTGCGCCCTCCGTGTCCGGACAGGCCGACGCCATCTCGATGGCGCAAGAGGCCGCAGGCGTCACCGCCGACCAGATCGGCTATGTCGAATGCCACGGCACCGGCACCTACCTCGGCGACCCGATCGAAGTCGCTGCGATGACCGAGGCCTTCCGCCGCTCGACCGATGCCACCGGCTATTGCCGCATCGGTTCGGTCAAGACCAACATCGGACACCTCGACACGGCGGCGGGCGTCGCCTCGCTCATCAAGGCAACGCTCGCTCTGCACCACGAGGCGATGCCGCCCACGCTCGGGTACGAGGCGCCGAACCCCGCCATCGACTTCGACACCTCGCCGTTCCGCGTGAACGACAGGCTGACGCCCTGGCCCAAGGGCGCCACGCCGCGCCGCGCGGGCGTCAACTCTCTCGGCGTCGGCGGCACCAACGCCCACGCCGTGATCGAGGAAGCGCCCCAGGCGCCGGCCTCCGAGGAAAGCGCCTGGCCGTTCCAACTTCTGACCCTGTCCGCCCGCTCCGAAACCGCGCTCGACGCCGCGTCCGGGCGGCTGTCGGACCACCTGCGTGCGACCGACGACGACCTCGCCGACATCGCCTGGACGCTGAAGGAAGGCCGCCACGCCTTCGACAAGCGCCGCGTCGTCGTCGCCGAAAGCGCCGAGGAAGCCGCCACGCTCCTGCGCGAAAACGATCCCCGCCGCGTCTTCACGCAGTCGGTCGTGGGCGAGGATCCCGAGGTGGTCTTCATGTTCCCCGGCGGTGGCGCGCAATACGCCGGCATGGCCCGCGACCTTTACGACACCGAACCCGTGTTCCGTGAATGGATGGACAAGGGCCTTGCCGTCCTCGAGCCGAAGCTCGACTACGACGTCCGTGCGCTCTGGCTGCCGGAAGCGGACGCGCTCCGCGCGGCCGACGAACGCCTCAAGACGCCTTCGGTCCAGCTCCCACTCATCATGATCGTGGAATACGCGCTGGCGCAGCTCTGGATGAGCTGGGGCGTGAAGCCCTCGGCCCTCATCGGCCACAGCATGGGCGAGAATACCGCCGCCTGCCTCGCCGGCGTGATGAGCTTCGAGGACTGCATCGGCCTCGTCCACCTGCGTGGAAGCCTCTTCGACACCGTGCCCGACGGCGGGATGCTGTCGGTGGCTCTGCCCGAGGCGGATCTGCGCAAGCGGCTGTCGCCCGACCTCGACATCGCGTCGATCAATGCGCCCTCGCTGACGGTCGCCACCGGCCCCATGGCCGCGCTCGACCGGCTGGAGCAGGCGCTGAAGCTCGACGGCATCGACTGCCAGCGCATCGCCATCAACATCGCAGCCCACAGCCGGATGCTTGAACCGATCCTGGCCGACTTTGGTGCCTACCTGCGCTCGATCACTCTGAAGGCGCCCGCCATCCCCTTCGTGTCGAACCGCAGCGGCACGTGGATCACCGAGGCCGAGGCGACCGATCCCGACTACTGGGTCGGACACCTTCGGGGAACCGTCCGCTTCGCCGACGGCATCTCGACGCTGGCCGAGCAGAAGAACCGCCTCTACCTCGAAGTCGGACCTGGTCGCGCGATGATCTCGCTCGCCGCCCAGAATCCCGACGTCTCGCGCAACCAGGTCATCGGCACCCTGCGCGATCCGAAGGACGCCGTCACCGACGACACCTTCTTCGTGACCATGCTGGGCCGCGTCTGGGCCGCCGGCGGTCGCTTCGACTGGTCGCAGATCTGGGCCGGTGCCGCGCGCCGCCGCGTGCGCCTGCCGTCCTACCCGTTCCAGCGCAAGCGCTACTTCATCGAGCCCGGCAACCGCGTCGAGGCCACGGCCGCGCGCGACTGGCTGATGCGGATCGAGGACCGCGAACAGTGGGGATGGAAGCCGGTCTGGAAACCGACCTACGCCGACTGCGCCATCGACGTCTCGACCGGCCTCGACGAGGCCCCGGCCGAGGACTGGCTGGTGTTCGTCGACGACACCGGGCTCGGCTCGACCGTGGTCGAGCGTCTGCGCCAGGCCGGCCACCGCGTGATCGACGTCCGCTCGGGCGACACCTTCGCCCGAACTGGCCCCGAATCCTATGTCGTCGCGCCCGAATTGGGCGAAACGACCTATGAAAGCCTGGTGCGGGACCTCGCCTCCCGCGAGCGGATGCCGACCCGTCTCGCGCATTTCTGGATGGTGACGGGGAAAGAGAAGTACCGCCCCGGCTCGTCGTTCTTCCACCGGCTCCAGGAAGAGGGTTTCTGGTCGCTTTTCCACTTCTCCCGCGCCTGGGCCTCGGTCGACGGCGGCAAGCTGCACCTCTCGGTCTTCACATCCGACACCTTCCGCACCCGCGACGAGGATATCCGCTATCCCGCGAAAGCTACTGTGCTCGGCCCCCTCCGCGTCATCCCGCGCGAGTTTCCGGGTCTGACGTGCAGCCTTCTCGACCTGCGCAACTCGGGTCGCGACCGCGCCCGCGCGCTGATCGTGCCGGTCCTGGAAGAGCTTCTCTCGACGCCCGCCAACACCGTCGCCGCCGTCCGGGGTTCGAAGCGCTTCGTGCAGGACTGGGCGCATACCGCCCTGCCCGCCACCGAGGAGATGAGCATCGCCGAAGGGTCGGTCGTGATGATCACCGGCGGCCTGGGCGGCATTGGCCTGACCCTGGCCGAAGCGCTGGTGCGCCGCTCCCGTGCCCGCATCGCCTACGTGGCCCGCACCGCCCTGCCGCCGCGCGCGGACTGGGAGGGCATCATCCGCCGCTCGCCCGAGGGCAACACCCTTGCCCGCCGCCTGTCGACCCTGATCCGGCTCGAGAAGGAAGGCGGCCAGTTCCTCGGCCTAGCCGCCGACGTCTCGAACCCCGAGGAGATGGCCCGCGCCGTCGCCACGGTGACCGAGACCTGGGGCAAGCCATCGGGCCTGATCCACGCCGCCGGCGCCATCGCCGACGCGCCGATCCTGTCGAAGACGACCGCGAGCATCTCCGAGGTCTTCACGCCCAAGGTCTATGGCACCCAGGTCCTCGAGGATCTGTTCCCCGACGGCTCGCTCGACTGGATGGTGCTGTTCTCGTCGTCCTCGACCGCCACCGCGCCGGCGGGTCAGGTCGACTACGTCGCCGCGAACGAGTACCTCAACACCCTCGCCAACGCTCGCCAGGGCGGAAGCACACGCGTGCTCGCCATCGACTGGGGCGTCTGGGCCGAGGTCGGCATGGCGGCAGAAGCCATCGAGGCGCGCGACACCCATGTCGAGAAGACGCCCGAACCCGTCCGGCAGCCGCTCCTCGACGGCGCGACCCGCGACGAAAACGGCGACCGCACCTTCGTCTCGCGCTGGCGCACCCGCGACCAGTGGGTGCTGGACGAGCACCGCACCAAGGCGGGCGATTCCCTCCTGCCGGGCACGGGCTACCTCGAACTCGCAGCGCAGGCGCTGGCCGCCGACGGACGCGACGCGGCCTTCGAAATCCGCGACCTGACCTTCCTGACGCCGCTTCGCGTCGAGGACGAGGGCGAGACTTCGGTCCGCGTCACCCTGCCCCGGCAGGACGGCGGGTACGGGATGCAGATCCGCTCGGCACTCGACGGCAAGACCTTCGAGCTGAACGCCGAGGCGCAGCTTCGTCTCCTGCCGATGATCCCGCCCGCCTCACTCGATCTCGACGAGATCGGCGCGCGCTGCCCGCGCAGCGTCTTCCCGGACGGCGCCGGCACTCTGGACGCGCCGCAGGCACATCACCTCAGGTTCGGACCGCGCTGGCAGGTCCTGCGCTCGATGCACTTTGGCGAGCATGAGGGTGTCGCACATCTCGTCCTGCCCCAGGGCGACACCGCCTATCACCTGCACCCCGGTCTCATGGACATCGCCACCGGCTGGGCCGTCGAACTGATCGAAGGCTATGCCCCCGACCAGTTCTGGGTGCCCGTCTCCTATGGCTCGGTCCGCGTCTTCGGCGCGCTGCCCTCGCAGGTGGTAAGCTGGGCACGCCTGCCCGAGGATCACGCCGGCTCCGGCACCGCGACCTTCGACATCACCCTCTGCGCCCCGGACGGTGTCGTCTGCGCCGAGATCCGCGGCTTCACGATCCGCCGTCTTGCCGGCGGCATCAAGTTCGCCGCCGCGCGCAAGGCGCAACCGGCCCGCGCCGCGGCCCGCACCCTGTCGCCTGCCGAGGAGCGGCTGCGCCACAACGTGAGCCAGGGCATCCAACCCGCTGACGGCGCTCAGTTCTTTCTCCGCGCCCTCGCCTCGCCCCAGGCCCAGGTTCTGGTCTCCTCGCTCGACCTCAAGGGTCTCATCGCCCAGGTCGAGCATGACGCCCGCCCACGCCAGGCCGAAGGCCAGACCTTCGAGAGGCCCGACCTCGACAGCGACTACGTCGAGCCGGAAGGCGCCATCGAACGGCGGCTGGCGAAGTTCTGGACCGACCTTCTGGGCATCGACCGCGTCGGCGCCGAGGACAATTTCTTCGACCTCGGCGGCCACAGCCTGATCGCGGTGCGTCTCTTCGCGATGGTCAAGTCGGCCTTCCACGTCGACTTCCCGATTTCGGTCCTCTTCGAGGCGCCGACGATCCGCAAATGCGCGGTCCTGATCGTTCAGCACGGCGGCGGCGCCGAAGGCGAGGACGGGGCGGAAGCGCCCCCGGGCTCGACGGCAACCCCCGCGCGCCGGTTCACCCACCTCGTGCCGATGCACCACGGTCAGGGCGGCGAGAAGACCCCGCTCTTCATCGTGGCGGGCATGTTCGGCAACGTCCTGAACCTGCGGCACCTCGCGCACCTCGTGTCGCCCGACCGCCCGGTCTACGGCCTCCAGGCCCGTGGCCTCCTGGGCGGCGACGCGCCCCATGACAACCTTGTCGAGGCGGCGACCGACTGCATCGCCGAGATCCGCCAGATCCAGCCCTCGGGCCCCTACATGCTGAGCGGGTTCTCGGGCGGTGGTCTGACGGCCTTCGAGATGGCTCAGCAACTGACCCGCGACGGCGAAGAGATCGCCTCGCTGATCCTGCTCGACACGCCCTTGCCGCAGGAGCGGCAGATGACGCGGCGCGACCGGATGGCACTTCAGCGCATCAGGCTGCGCGAGGAAGGTCCGCGGTATCTCTGGAACTGGGCCGCGCGCCGCGTCGCCTGGGAAATCGAGAAGCGCCGGGCAAAGGACTTCGAGACCTCGTCGACCGAATTCCACAACGCCGAGATCGAAGCCGCCTTCCGCAAGGCGATCTCGACCTACCAGGTCAGCGACTGGGCCGGGGCGATGACGCTCTTCCGCCCGCCGCTCGACAAGCGGTGGGAGGTTGCACCGGGCCGCTGGGTCAAGTCCGACCGCACCCTGATCGACGAGGCCAATGACTGGCGGCCGCACGCGCCGAAGATCGAGGTCTTCGAGGTGCCGGGCGACCACGATTCGATGGTGCTCGAGCCGAACGTTCGGGTTCTGGCCGCACGGATGCGCGCCGTGCTCGAAGCGTCCGAACCGAAGAAGCGTACCTTCGTCGGACGGCATCTGCGCGCCGCGGAGTGATCCTTGCTTCGCGACGCGACGCGACGATTCGGCAACGTCGCGGATTTCTGACCTGCAGGGGCTTTCCCGGATCGGGCGCGGACCATAGGGTCGCGCCGTTCCGGGTGGGGTTTTTTTGACCGGAGGGGGTAAAAGGTGATGGCGTTCGACTGCCTGCTGGCTGGCAACGACAATCTGACGATTCAGTGTGGCGCGATGTGTCTCGACGCCGGCAACCGGATCCGCGCCGTCCTCACCCATGATTCCCGCGTCTCCGCCTGGGCCGAAAAGGCCGGTCTTCCGGTCGCCGTGACTGACGAGGCGATGGTGGCACTCCTGGCCGGTGATCGCGTCGACTGGTTCCTCTCGGTCGCCAACACCGACATGTTGTCCGACTCCGTCCTGGCCGCCGCCACGAAGGGCGCGGTCAACTTCCACGACGGCCCGCTGCCGCGCTACGCCGGCCTCAATGCGCCGGTCTGGGCGATCCTGAACGGCGAGACGTCCCACGGGATCACCTGGCACCTGATCGAGGGCGCCGTCGACGAGGGCCGCATCCTCGTTCAGCGGCAGGTCAACGTCACCGACAGCGACACGGCGCTCACGCTGAACGCCCGCTGCTTCGCCGCCGCCATCGAAAGTTTCGACGAGGTGCTGGACGCGCTGTCCTCTGGCGCGCCGCAGGCCCGTGCACAGGACCTGTCACAACGCACCTACTTCGGCCGCCATGACCGCCCGGCAGGCAGCGGCGTCCTCGATCCGTCGCAACCGGCCGTCGATCTCGCCCGCATCGTCCGCGCGCTGAACCACGGTGACTATCGCAACCCCGTCGCCACGGCGAAGCTGATGATCGGCAGCCGCATGATCCTCGTACGCGAGGCCGAGGTGACCGAGGGCTCCGGTACCCCCGGCCAGGTCGTCGATTCAGGCGAAGGCTGGCTGACGCTGGCGACCGGCGCGGGTCGCCTGCGCCTCTCCGGCCTCACCGATCCGCTCGGCGCTCCCCTCGTCCTGCCCGTCGCCCCCGGCACGACCGTCTCGGCCACCGACATCGATGCCGCCATCGCCGGGGTCGTGCGCGCCGAAGGCCGCTGGATGCGCCGCCTCGCCGACTATCGCCCGGCACTCTGGTGCGCGGACACCGGCGCCTCCGGTCAGTGGTCCGAGACGCTCGACGGCCTCGACACCGACAGCGCCGCGCTGGCCTTCGCGCTGATCGTCGCGGCGCGCGCCGACGGCACCGCGGTCGACCTCGCTTACGTCGGCCCAACAGCACCCGGCCTGTCGCCCTGGCGCCCGTTCCGCGCCGACCCCGCGGGCAAACTCGGCACCGCCGCCACAGCCTTCCGCGCCGCCCTCGAGGCCGCACGCACCGCGCCCGGCTTCGCCACGGACCTGCCCGCGCGCTGCCCGGATCTGTCCGAGCGCCGCCTGCCCGACGCCGCGATCTCGGACGTCGGAGCGATACCCGGCCCTGCCCTGACGCTCACTCTCGACGGCACGCCCACGCTTCACGCCGACCTCGCCCGGATCACCGAGTCCGAGGCCGGGCTCTTCGCCGCGCGCGTCCGTCACCTCGCCGAGGCTCTTGCCACGGCGGACGACGCGACGCCGATTGCCGCCCTGCCGATCCTGCCCGAGGTCGAGCGCAAACTCGTCATCGAGGACTGGAACGTCACGGCGACCGACTATGCCCCCGCGACGCCCGTCCACGGCTTTTTCGAAGCCCAGGTGCGCGCCCGGCCCGACGTCACCGCGCTGGTCTTCGAAGGCGAAAGCCTGACCTACGCTGACCTGAACGCCCGCGCGAACCGCGTCGCTCACACCCTGCGCGGCATAGGCGTGACCGAGGGCCAGCCCGTCGGCCTCCACGTCCGGCGCTCGCTCGACCTCGTCGTCGGCGCGCTCGGCATCCTCAAGGCGGGCGGCGCCTACCTGCCGCTCGACCCGGCCTATCCCGCCGACCGCATCGCGCTCTACATCGAGGACAGCGAGACCCGCGTCATCGTGGGCGAGACCGCCCTGCCGCTCCAAACCTCGGCCGAGATGCTGACCATCGACGCCGACCCGCGCCTCTCCACCGCGCCCGACACCGATCCCGGCGTCACTGTCGCGCCCGATAGCCTCGCCTACATGATCTACACCTCGGGCTCCACCGGCCGCCCCAAGGGCGTCATGGTCGAGCATCGGAACGTCTCGAACTTCTTCACGGGCATGGACGCGCGCCTCCCGCACGAGCCGGGCAGCGTCCTGATGGCCGTCACCTCGCTCTCCTTCGACATCTCGGTCCTCGAACTGTTCTGGACCCTCGCGCGCGGCTTCAAGGTCGTGCTCTCGGGCGAGGAAAAGCTGGTCGCGGGCGCGGTTTCGGACCCGAAACCCGTCGCGGGTGGCATGGACTTCAGCCTGTTCTACTGGGGCAACGACGACGGCGTCGGCCGCGACAAGTACGCCATGTTGCTCGAAGGGGCCAAATTCGCCGACGACCACGGCTTCACCGCCGTCTGGACGCCCGAGCGGCACTTCCACGCCTTCGGCGGTCTTTACCCGAACCCGTCGGTCACCGGCGCCGCCGTGGCGGCGGTCACGAAGAACATCGGCGTCCGCGCCGGGTCCTGCGTCGCCCCCCTCCACCACGTCGCCCGCATCGCCGAGGAATGGGCCGTCATAGACAACCTGACCGGAGGCCGCGCCGGCCTCGCCATCGCCTCAGGCTGGCAGCCGGACGATTTCGTCCTCAACCCCGCCAACACGCCGCCCGCAAACAAGCCCGCCATGTTCCGCGCCATCGAGGACCTTCGGAAGCTCTGGGCGGGCGAAGCCATCGAGATGACCAAGGCCGACGGCACCACCGTGTCGCGTGTGACGCAGCCCCGTCCGGTTTCGTCGAAATTGCCCGTCTGGGTTACCACCGCCGGCAACCCCGAGACCTGGAAGCAGGCCGGCCAGATCGGCGCCAACGTCCTGACCCACCTCCTCGGCCAGACGGTCGACGAGGTCGGCCAGAAGATCGCCATCTACCATGAAGCACTCCGCGAGGCCGGGCATGACCCGAAGGACTTCGCAGTCACGCTGATGCTGCACACCTACCTTGCCGCCGACCGCGAGACGGCGCGCGAGATCGCGCGCGAGCCGATGAAGAACTACCTCCGGTCGGCCGCCGACCTCATCAAGCAGTACGCCTGGGCCTTCCCCGCCTTCAAGCGTCCCGCCGGCACCGAAAGCGCGCACCAGATCGACCTGTCCGGTCTCGACGCCGAGGAGATGGACGCGATCCTCGACTTCGCCTTCGAGCGCTATTTCGAGCGGTCGGGCCTCTTCGGCACCATCGACGACGCCATGGCCCGCGTGGCCGAGGTCAAGGCGCTCGGCGTAACCGAGGTCGCCTGCCTCATCGACTACGGCATCGAGCGCCAGACCGTCCTCGACGGCCTGCGCACCCTGGCCGAGGTCGTGCGCCGCGCAAATGAAGGTCATGCGCAGGACTGGTCCATCGCCGCGCAGATCGAACGGCACGGCGTCACCCACTTCCAGTGCACGCCCTACATGGCGCGGATGCTGGTCTCGAACGACGATGCCCGCGCGGCGCTCTCGCGCGTCAAGCACCTGATGATCGGGGGCGAGGCGCTGGCAGGGACGCTGGTGGCCGAGCTGAACCGGGTCACGGGCGCGACGATCACCAACATGTACGGCCCGACCGAAACCACGATCTGGTCCACGACCGCGCCCGCCACGGCGGAGGAAACCACCGTCGGCATCGGCACGCCCATTGCCAACACCCGCTGCTACGTCCTCGACGACGCCATGCGGCCCTGCCCCGTCGGCGTCACAGGCCAGCTCTGGATCGCGGGCGCGGGCGTCACGCGCGGCTACTGGAAGCGCGACGCCCTGACCGCCGAGAAATTCCGCGCCGATCCCTTCGTAGCGGGCGAGCGCATGTTCGGCACCGGCGACCTCGCGCGATGGACAGCTCAGGGCAAGCTCGACTTCCTCGGCCGCAACGACGCGCAGGTGAAGGTGCGCGGCTTCCGCATCGAACTGGGCGAGATCGAGGCCGCGCTCGAGGCCGACGCCTCGGTCCGGCAGGCCGTCGTCACCGCCGAGCCGGACGCCAGCGGCGTGCCGCAACTCACCGCCTACATCATGGGCGAGGCCGACACTGCTGCCCTTCGCAGCCGCCTCACCGCCGAGCTTCCGGCCCACATGGTGCCCGCGCGGATGTTCACGCTCGACGCCTTCCCGCTGACGCCGAACCGCAAGGTCGACCGCAAGGCCCTGCCTGCCGCCGTGAAAGCCAGGGCCGAGGCGAAGCCCGCACCGAAAGTGGTGCAGCCCGCCGCCGCGAATGCACCGACAGCACCCGTCGAAGCCATCCCCTTCGACCGTCGCGCCTTGCTGGAAACCGTGGGCGGCGTCTGGTCGGAGATCCTGGGCGTCGGCCCCATCCAGCCCAGCGACAACTTCTTCGACCTCGGGGGCCACTCCCTTTTGGCGGTCGAGGCGCACCGCGCGCTCCGCGCGAAACTCGGGCTGAAGGCCCTGTCCATCGCCGACATCTTCCGCGCGCCCACGCTCTCGGGTCTCGTCCAGCGGATCGAGACGCTCTCGGGCGGCGGCGACGGCCCGAAGCCCGACCAGCCCTCCCCCCTGTCCGAAGCCGCGAGCGCCAGCATGGCCGACGCCCGCCGCGCTCTCAGGCAACGCCGGGGAAGCTGAAAGCCCCGGACTTGATCCGGGGCCTCGAACCACAGGCGGACTACCAAGCTTGGCGAGGCCCCGGATCAGGTTCAGGGCACGTCTAGCCGCTAGCCACCCCAGTCCGCGCATACCCCCTCACCACCTCCCAGACGACCCGCTGCATCAGCCGCGCGGCCTCCTCGGAGGGCGCGTCGGCGGGTGTGCCATCCTCGCGCATCAGCCTGAACGGCAGACCCTCGGGAGACCGGCCGTACAGCACCGCATAATGTGTCAACGCCATCAAGTAAGCGCCCAGGTCATTGAAATGGATGGCATCCTTGAAAAGCTCCGAGACGTCCGCCAACCGCTCGACACCGCCCTCCGCCTCCAGCGCCCGCGCCATCGCCGCCATGACCTGACCCCCGGGGATGACGTGGATCGGCCCGCCGATCTCCTCGTCCGCCAGCGCCCGGTCGATGATCTCGCGCTCCCACAGGCGCGCCAGATCGCCATCGAGCCGCGCCAGCCAGTCGTCCCGGTCGCGGTCGTGCCAGGTCTCGTAGAGATAGACCCGCACCCCCGGGTTCGCCTCCCGCGCGGCCTTGGTCCAGAGGGCCAGATACCGCCAGCTGTCGTGATACTTGATCGAGGACTCGAGCCCGATCTTCTCGGTCAGCACCACCGCATCATAGTCGCCGCTGTCGGCGGCCTCATGCGCCTCGCGGAAGCGGGGATGGGCGTTTTCGGTCTCGCCACCCTCGAGCGGGACATCCGGCTCCCAGTGCGCCTGCAACTCTGCGCCCCAGCCAAGCTGGCTGTCATAGCGGTGCCCCTCGCCCGCGAGCTGCGCCAGCATCGCGGGCATCGTCCGCCCGACCAGCGAATGGCCGATGAAGTAGACCGACAGCGGCCCCTCCGGCGGCGGCAGTGGCGCGGAATACAGCGCTTCGACTTGGGCGGAGTCGATCGGCTCGGGCGCACAGCGGGTCAGCCCGCAGGCCGAGAGGATCAGGAAGACGGCGGCGGAGAACTTGCGAAACAGCGAGGGCATGGCCGGAAGCTAGGGCGAAACCCGGTTCCCTTCCACGCGGAAATCGCGGAGAGCTTTGGCATGGCCCGTCTCATCCTGTCCTTCTGCCGCGATTGCCTGGGCTCGGTGCCCGAGACGCTGACGGAGGCCCTTCGCGACCTGCCCGTGCGCATGCGCCTCGCCGATTGCCTCGGCCGCTGCGACGCGCCCCAGGCGCTGGCTCTCGAGGGTCGGAGCCTTGCCGCCTATCTCTTCGACGGCATCGACGTCGAGACAGACGCCGCCGACATCGCCGCGACCTGCAAGGCCGTGCTCGAGGCCGACGCGGGCTGGATCGAGGATGCGCGCCCCTGCGGCCGACTGCGCCACCGCCTCGTCACGCGGGTGCCGGCCTGAGGGCTAGTGATCGAGGGCGTGGTCGTGCCCGTCCAGCGTGACGCCATTCGACGCCGCCACGACGAAGCCGATCCCGAAGCCGAGAGCGAGCCCGATCAGAAGCATGGCTATGGCGCGGTTCATCCGTCTCTTTCTCCGTTCCATAAAGCGCCCGCGAGGACGCCCAGGACGGCCCAGACCGCAAGGCCCACGCCAAGAACCCTCGCCGCAAAAAGCGCCGCCAGTTCCGGCGGCACCGGCCCGCCGAAGGCCTCCGGCATCGGCGCGCCCCAGAGGTGCGGCGCCAGCAGAAGGACTACCGCCGCAGCCCATGCAGGCCAGGATCTGCCGAAGGCGATCAGCCACAGCGCCACTGCGGCGGAGATCACGCAGGCGAACCACCAGACCTGCCGCGCCTCGACCTCGCCCGCGAGCGATCCGGGCAGTTCGGGCGCCAGAGACACGGCCGGCGCCATCTGCGCCACCACGAAGCCCGCGACGCCCCACAGAATCCCGCGCCGCGCGTCGACGCCTGCGCCCCGCATCTCGGCCAGCGCCATCAGCGCGACGAGGATCAGCGCGTATCCGCAATAGACCAGCATCGAGAACACGACCGTCAGGCCGTCCCGCAGCGGGTCGATGCCGGCGAACCGAAGCGACCCTGCGGGAGACCCGTCCGCGCCGAAATGCGTCAACTGTCCCGTCTCGTACAGCTCGGCCTGGAGAAGCAGGGGCTGCACGAAGATGAGTTGAAGAAGCGCGGCCAGAAGGCCTGCCCCGGCACCAGCGATCAGCGCGCTGGTCAGAAGTCTTGGAAACATCGCCTCAGTGGCAGGGGAAGCCGGTCGCGTGACGGACGTCGTGCGCCGCATCGTGCAGCGCCGCCGCTTGCGCGTGCCCGGCCATCCAGAGGATGCCGACACCCAGCATCGCCGTGAAGGCAAGCGTGAGGGCCGTTGCCGGCCTTGCGGCGGAAATCGCGTGAGTGGTCATATGTCCCTCCTTGCCGCCCTTCCCGACGGCGGGTTGCGTTTCATGCCCGGCAGGTCTCCTGGCTTGCGGGTCGTGGCGCGTTGCCCTCCTTCCCCCCGAAGTCGCGGGAGTGGTTCGACGGGCAGGCGCTCACCGCTTACAGTCGCGGGGGCGGCTGCGGACTTGGGGCTCTCCCCGCACCGCATTCCCTCCAGTCCAGACGGGTGTTCCGCCGGAACCGGACATGGGGTCATGTAACGCGCCGCCGTCCGCCTTGTCCATCGCCTTCGGCGACGCTTCGCGCCTCGTCCGCGACCTTGCGTGGGACGGATGGGAGGGCTTGCGTATTTCAGGCAAGATGAAGGTCAGCCGCGTTCGAGAAGGTAGGTGTCCATGATCCAGCCGTGCGCGGCGCGCGCCTCGGCGCGGACGCGGACGATAGTCTCGGCGACTTGGGACAACGGCCCGTGGACCAGGATCTCGTTCTCCATCCCGAGGAAGGCGCCCCACCAGATGGTGAGGCCGTCCGGATCGAGCGACAGGAAACTCGTCTCGCCGTCGAGGAGGACCGCGACACGATCGGCGCCTTCAGGCCATCCGTGGTCGCGGACTTGCCGGCCCGTGGTGATGAGCACGGTCGCGTTGATGCGGTTGAGCGGAATGGCGTGCGCCGCCGTCAGCGCCTGAAGCGCCGTGATGCCGGGGATGACGCGGATCCTCGGCGCGGGGGAAAGCCGGTCGGCGATCCTCAGTGTGGAATCGTAGAGCGACGGGTCGCCCCACACCAGCAGAGCGACCGTCCCCGCCTCGGGCGGCAAGGCCGCGACCCAGGCCGCGGCGATGGCGTCGTGCCAGGCGTCGACGCCCGCGCGGTAGTCGCCCGAGGCATCGCGCACCGGCAGGTCGAAGAGACGCACCTTCGCCTCGACGCCGAGGTCCCGGCAGATCGCCAGCCTCAGATCCGCGAGGTCGCCCTTTCCCTCTTTCCGCGGCACGAGGATGACCTCCGCCGCCCGGATTGCCGCCTCCCCCGCGCGGGTCAGGTGGTCGGGGTTGCCCGTGCCGATGCCGACGAGGACCAACTCACGCATCGGGCGTGCCCGTCAGCGCGCCGTAGAGGATCAGCGTCGGCGCCCTGTCCGGATCCTCGTTGCGCAGCCGTGCAGCCAGGCCAGCGACCGTCGTGCGCGTCAGGCTCTCCTCCGGCGTCGACACGCCAACCGCCATCAGCGCGGGCGTCTCTCCCGGCAGGCCGCTGGCGATCAGAAGGTCGGCGAGGTCCGCGAAGGTGCGCCGCCCCATGTAGACCACAGTCGTCGCTTCCGCATCCGCGAGCGCGGCGAGGTTCAGCGCTTCGGGCAGACGTCCCGTCAGGTCGTGCCCGGTGACGAACTGAAGCCGCCGGGCGGTCAGGCGGCGCGTGAGCGGGATGCCAGCCGCCGCCGCCGCCGCACAGGCCGAGGGCACGCCGGGGACGATCTCGAAGGGGATGCCTGCCGCACGCAGCGCCTCGATCTCTTCCTCGAGCCGCCCGAAGACGCCGCCGTCCCCCGACTTGAGCCGCACGACACGCCCGCCCGCCTGCGCATAGTCGACGAGAAGCCGACTGACGTGGTCCTGCCTGGGAGAGGCGCGGCCAGCGCGTTTGCCGACGCTCACGAGGTCGGCCGAGGGATTGGCGTGGCCGAGGATGTCGCCAGCGGACAGGTCGTCGTAAAGGACCGCGTCCGCGCGCGACAGCCGGTCCACAGCCTTCAGCGTCAGAAGTTCGGGATCACCGGGACCCGAGCCCACGAAGCTGACGAATCCCGTCATGCCGCATCCTCCGCGATCAGGTGGAAGAAGGTGCCGGTGACGTTGCCCCGGCGCGATCCGGTCTCGGGAACGGGAGTGCCGTCGGCGTCGGTGACGGTAGCGAGCGGCGCGTCGGGCTGATCGAGGATGGTCGAATAGTGAAACTCGTGCCCCCTCAGCGCCGCGCCGGGCGCAAAGCCGGGCATGGCCGAGCCAAGCACCGCGCGGCGGTAGCCCAGGTGGAACTTCCGCGTCTCGTAGCTGGTCACGAGGCCCAGAAGCCCCGCCATCTCGTGACGCGCGCCCTCCTTGTCGATCAGCCCCGCGCCCAAGGCCATGTAGCCGCCGCACTCGCCGTGGACCGCCTTCGTCGCGGCATGCGTCCGCAGGCCCGCAAGAAAGCGCTGCGCCGAAGCGATGCGCCCCGCGTGCAGCTCCGGGTATCCCCCCGGCAGCCATACGAGGTCGGCGTCCGGCGCGGGCGGCTCATCTGCCAGCGGCGAGAACGGCAGGATCTCGGCTCCCGCCCGCCGCCAGCCTTCGAGGACATGCGGGTAGGCGAACGAGAAGGCCGCGTCCCGCGCCAGGGCAATCCGTTGCGCGGGCGGCTTGGGCAGGTGACCCGGTGCAGGCGGCGGCCCGCCTGCGGCGGCGGCGTGCAGTCGCGCCATGTCGACGTGATCGCGCAGGAAGACGGCATAGGAGGCGATGGCGGCATCGAGGTCGGGATGCTCGACCGCCTGGATCAGGCCCAGGTGTCGCTCGGGCAGCGCGAGGTCGCCGCGCCTCGGCAGGACGCCGAGAACCTCGACGCCCGCACGGTCCATCCCCAGCCGCGCCAGCCGTTCGTGCCGGGGGCTGGCGACCCGGTTCAGGATCACGCCCGCGAAGGGCAACTCGGGGTCGTAGGCGCGAAATCCCATGGCCGTCGCCGCCGCCGACTGCGCCTGCCCGCCCACGTCAAGGACAAGGACCACCGGCCAGCCCATCAGCCGCGCCGTCTCGGCCGAGGAGCCGAAGCCCGTCGCGCCCTTCCCCGCGACGCCGTCGTAAAGGCCCATGGAGCCTTCCGCGATCACCAGATCCGCGCCCTCCGCTTCCGCCGCAACCGCCCCCAGCAGTTCCGGCGCCATCGCCCAGGTGTCGAGGTTGAACGACCGCCGCCCCGCCGCCGCCTCGTGGAAGGCGGGGTCGATGTAGTCCGGGCCCGACTTGAAGGGCTGCACCGTCAGCCCTTCGTCGCGAAAGGCCCGCAGAAGGCCGAGCGCCACCGTGGTCTTGCCGGTGCCCGAGGAGGGCGCCGAGATGAGAAGGCCGCGCGTCATTCGTCCCCGACCGAGGTGAAGGGGCTGTCGGCACTCTGCGGCCGGTAGCGCCGGTCATAGTCGGCGGAATAGAGCGCCGAGCGCACCTCCGTCTCGCCGCCGAGCGCGGGGCCCACGAGAATGAGCGCGGTGCGCGTCACCTCCTCGGGCACGAGGCCGGCGATGTCCGACAGGCGCCCCCGGATGATCCGCTCGTCGGGCCAGCTTGCGCGGAAGACGACCGCGACCGGGCAGTCCGCGCCGTAGTGCGGCGCAAGCCGTGCCACGACGCCGTCGAGCCGGTGGATCGAGAGGTGAATGGCCAGCGTGGCCCCAGTCGCGCCGAAGGCCTCCAGCGTCTCGCCCTCGGGCATCGCCGAGGCCCGCCCCGACGTCCGCGTCAGCACCACCGACTGCGCGACGCCGGGAAGCGTCAGCTCGGCCCCAAGTGCCGCCGCCGCCGCCGCGAAGGCCGGAACGCCCGGTGTCACGCTGACGGGGATGTTCAGCGCCTTCAGCCGCGCCACCTGCTCGCCCATGGCCGACCAGACCGACAGGTCGCCCGAATGGAGCCGTGCGACGTCCAGCCCTTCGGCATGGGCCGCCTCGCACTCCGCGATGATGGCGTCGAGGTCGAGGGGCGCCGTGTTCACGATCCGCGCGCCCTCCGGACAATGCGCGAGTATCGCCCGCGGCACCAGCGACCCGGCGTAGAGGCAGACCGGCGACGCCGCGATCAGGTCGCGCGCCCTGAGCGTCAGGAGGTCGGGCGCTCCGGGGCCGGCACCGATGAAATGAACGGTCATGGGGTCTCTCCCGTGATGGCGATGGCGCAGGTGGCAAGACGGTCGGGCGACACCGCGCGAGGGGCGACGAGCCTCGCCCCCGGCCCCGCAGAGGCAAGTGCTGCCGCTTCGGCGAGGCTGCCCGTGTCGTCGGTCTCGCGGCTTCGGCCCTCGGTCGCGGTCGCGGTGGAGGTCAGACGCTCCGGCGACACCGCTTCGGCCGGAAGGCCGAGACGCGAGGCGAGGCCGGTAAAGGCGCTTTCGCTCGCCTTCCGCGAGGCGGTGGCGAGACGGACGACGCCCCCCGCCCCGCCTGCCGCGTCGAGCGCGGCGAGAAGACTTTCGACCGTGGCCTGCGACCGGAACCCGAAGCCCGCGACCCTGATGGCGTCCGAAGCGGCGCTGCCCCCGCCTCGCTCGCGCTCGGCCCCCCCCCGGAGTATTTGGGGACAGAAGAGGCTCACAGCGTCACGCTCCACTGGACGACGGGATAGGCGGCCTTCCAGCCCCGGAAGCGGCCGAGCGGCTGCGGTTCGGACAGGTCGATCCTCAGAAGTTGCCCGCCGAGCCTCGCCTGCGCCTGTGTCACCAGCGCCTCGGTCTCGAGCGTCACGGCGTTGGCGACGAGGCGGGTGCCGGGTGACAACCGCGCCTCGAGATGGTCGAGGAGCCTTTCGTCGAGCCCCCCGCCCACGAAGACGGCCTGCGGCTCGGGAAGACCCTCCAGCGCTTCGGGCGCCCGGCCCAGGGCGACGTGCAGACGGTCCTGGCCGAGGGCGCGGGCGTTCTCCTCGATGCGCGCGGCACGGTCGGGGCGCGCTTCGACCGCTGCCGCCGTCATAGACGGATGGCACAGCAGCCATTCCAGCGCCACGGACCCCGACCCCGCACCGATGTCCCACAGAGTTTCGCCCGGCCTCGGCGCCAGGGCAGCGAGCGTCAGGGCGCGGACCGGGGCTTTGGTGATCTGGCCGTCGTTCGCGAAAGTCGTGTCAGGGCGGCCGGGAGCGAGGGCCAGGCCGGCTGCGCCCGAGACCTCGACCGCCACGAGGACCGGGTGGACGACATCCGCCGGCGCCCCGCTGGACGCGATGAACCTCCGCACCCTCTCCCTCGGGCCGCCAAGAGCCTCGAGGACATGGACACGGCTTTCGCCGACCCCAGCTTCCGCCAGCCACCTCGCCAGTCCGTCGACCGCAGCGCCGTCGCGCAGGGTGACGAGAAGGCGTGCGCCCTCGTGCAAATGCGGAACCAGGCGCGCGAATGGCGAAGCATGCAGCGCAAGGCAGGTCGTTTCGTCCAGCGCCCATCCCAGCCGCGACGCGGCCAGCGAAAAGCACGACGGCGCCGGCAATGCGGTCCACTCGGCCGGTGACAGCGCGCGCGCGATCACGGACCCCGCGCCGTGCCAGAAGGGATCGCCCGACGCCAATGCGACCACGCGGCGTCCGCGTAGCCGCAGCAGGACCGGCAAGCCGTCTGCGAAAGGCACCGGCCATTCGATGCGCTCGGCCCGTGACGCCGGGAGAAGGGACAGGTGACGAGGGGCTCCCACGATCGCCTCAGCCTCTTCGATCGCCCGCAGGCTTGCGGCTGAGAGGCCATCCGGGCCATCCTCGCCCAGACCGACGATGGTGAGCCAGGGGTCAGCCATGCGCCCGAACCTGTTGATCCTGGGAGGCACGACCGAGGCGAGCAGCCTCGCCCTGCGCGTCGCGCGCATGGAGGTCGACGCCACCCTGTCCTATGCCGGACGCGTCGCGCGCCCGATGGAACAGCCGATCCCGACCCGCTCGGGCGGCTTCGGCGGGGTGGAGGGGCTGGCGGCCTACCTGCGCGAGAGGGCCGTGACCCATCTGGTCGACGCCACCCATCCCTTCGCAGCCCGAATTAGCGCCAATGCCGTCGAAGCGGCGCGGATCGCTGGCGTTCCCTTGGTCGCGCTGGTCCGTCCGCCCTGGACGCCGGTGGACGGGGATGACTGGCGGCACGCCGTCGACATGAACGCCGCACGCGAATATCTTGGAACAGATCGGAAAACCGTCTTTCTTGCCATCGGACGCCAAGATCTCGCCGCCTTCGCCGGGAGCCCACATCGCTATCTCCTCCGCGTCGTCGAACCGCCCATGGAACGCTTCCCGCTGGACGACTACACCGCCGTCGTCGCGCGCGGTCCGTTCGACGTCGACAGCGACCGTCGGCTGCTCGAGGAGCACGGCGTCGAGGTCGTCGTCTCGAAGAATGCGGGGGGCGACGGCGCACGCGCGAAGCTCGACGCGGCGCGCGCGCTTGGGCTGCCGGTCGTGATGATCGACCGGCCACCCATGCCGCCCCGGCACGAGGTCGCGACGGTGGACGATGTGATCGACTGGCTCGCTCATTCCGGCACCGAACGCGGGGTGTAGACGATCTCGGTCCGGTTTGGACGCGCGATGCGCCGGGTCAGGGACGAGCCGAGGATGACCAGCGTGCGCATGTCTGCCATCTCGGGTCGCGCCTCGGCGAGCGTGACCGTTCGCAGGTCCTCGTCCAGCGTCGAGACGGCGCGGGCGAAGATCATCAGGCGCTCGGGCTCGCAGACATCGCGCAGAAGCTCCAGAACGCGGGCAAAACCCTCGGGACGGGAGTTGGAGCGCGGGTTGTAGAAGGCGCAGGCAAAGTCGGCCTCGACGGCGAGACGCAGGCGCTTTTCGATCAGCGCCCAGGGCTTGAGGTTGTCCGACAGGTTGATCGCACAGAAGTCGTGACCAAGCGGCGCACCGGCTCGCGCGGCAGCCGCGAACATGGCAGAAACGCCGGGCAACACCCTGATGTCGATGTGTTTCCAGGCATCTGGCCCTTCCTCCAACGCCTCGAATACGGCCGAGGCCATGGCGAACACGCCCGGATCGCCCGAGGACACAACCACGACTCTGCGACCAGAGGCGGCCAGGTCGAGAGCGTGGCGCGAGCGGTCGATCTCGACGCGGTTGTCGCTGGCGTGCTTCGTCAGTCCGCCGCGGTCCGGGACGCGCGCGACGTAGGGGACGTAACCGACGACGTCGGTCGCCTGCGCAAGAGCGCCCGAGACCTCGGGCGTCACGAGGCCCTCGCCGCCTGGTCCCAGCCCGGCGATGACGAGCCAGCCGGTCACGGACGCCGTCCTTGTCCGTGGACGACGACGATCGAGAAATAGGGCGCGACGTGGTCGGCGGGTACGTCAGACAGGCGCCGCACGGTCTGACCGGGCATCGCGGCATATTCGATGAGCCAGGCCCTGTCGGCCTTAGCTGCGGCCTGCAACGCCCTGACGATCTTTGGGAAATTTCGCCCGATCTTCATCACGACCAAGGCGTCCGCAGCCTCCATATGGCGCGCGAGGTCCGCCTCGGCCAGGGTCCCCATGACAACCGTCAGAACGTCGTCTCCCCAGGTGATGGGCTGACCGGTCGCCGTCCATGCGGCGGACATGCCGGTGATCGCGGGCACCACCTCGACCGGGACGCGGTCGCGGAGACGCGCGTGGAGGTGCATGAAGGAGCCGTAGAAGAAAGGATCGCCCTCGCACAGCACCACGATATCCTCGCCCGCCAGGGCAAGGGCCGCGAGGTGGTCCGTCACCTGGGCGTAGAAAAGCGAGAGCGTCTCGTTGTAGGCGGGGTCGGAAAGCGGGATTTCGGTCGTGACCGGGTATTCCATCGCGAACTCGACCGCACCGCCCGGCACGAGGTCGCCCGCAAGTGTCCGCGCCTGTCCTGCACGACCGGCCTTGCGGAAGTAGGCGACGTGACGGGCGTTGGTCAGAAGCCGATACGCGCGGACGCTCATCAGCTCCGGATCGCCCGGGCCGAGACCGACGCCGTAAACCGTGCCGGTCATTCGGCGCGGCTCGCGATGGCGTTGATGGCCGCGACGGTGATGGCGCTTCCTCCCAGACGGCCCTCGACGATGCAGCACGGCACGGGTTGGTCGGCCCAGAGCGCAGCCTTCGACTCCGCCGCACCGACGAAGCCGACCGGGCAGCCGATGATCGCGGCGGGCCGGGGGCAGTCGGGGTCCTGGAGCATGTTGAGGAGATGAAAGAGAGCGGTCGGGGCGTTGCCGATTGCGACGAGTGCGCCCTCCAGATGCGGACGCCAGAGTTCAAGCGCGGCGGCGGATCGCGTGTTCCCCATCTCCCGCGCCATCTCCGGCACACGCGGGTCGTGCAGGGTACAAATGACCTCGTTCTGCGCTGGCAGGCGATGGCGCGTGACGCCCTCGCTGACCATCCGCGCATCGCAGAGGATCGGCGCGCCCGCGTTCAAGGACGAGCGAGCTTCGGTTGCGAAACCCTTGGAGAACCGTATGAATTCCGCAAGACCAACCATGCCCGCGGCATGGATCATGCGGACCGCCAGAGGCTCCTCGTCCGCAGTGAACCGTGCCAGGTCGGCCTCGGCGCGGATCGTGCGGAACGACTCCGCATAGATCGCGGCGCCGTCCATTTCGTAGGTGTATGTCATGCCCCGAACCGCTCCAGAACCTGGGCCCGCGTCAGCCCCCGCGCTTCCGGCACATCGGACGCGCGCCCGTCCCTGACCACATCGTAGAGCCCGTCGCAACCGACAACGGTCAACGGCGCCGGATCGGGATGTGCGCATCCCTTCGCGCAGCCCGAGACGTGGAGGCCGGGGGGCACCTGAAACGCAAGTCGGCGGGCCATGTCGCGGGTCTCGACCGTGCCCTGCGGACAGAGAGGGGCGCCGGGACAGGCGTGGCTCGCAAGGACGGGGTTGCCGGGTGTGGTTATGAGGACGTGAGAATGACTTTCTATAAGTTTATCATATGCCTGCGTGGCGTCATTCAACACGATCATCCGCCACGGCGTCACGTCGAGCGTGCTACAGCCCGAGGCGCACAGCGCCGAAAGATCGTCCGCCCTCAGTTGGCCGAAGGCCACGCCGACGGACAGCGATCCACCATGCGGGCCGACGTCCAGGCGCGGCGCAACGGGGCCCGGGTCGGCGCAAGTCCAACCCGAGGGAAGTTCGACCGATGCGATATGCCGCTTCATACGCCCGCTTTCCCGTCCGCCCGTTTCCACAAACCACCATGCCATCTCAATCAGGGCGTCGACCGCCTCGTCCTCGGTCACGGGACGCCCGCGCAAGGCGCCATCGGCGCGCAGGATCAGCCCGCTTTCCCCGCTTTCGAGCCTGAAATCCCCCGATACGCCGTCGAGGATGCGCGCCGGTCCGGTGTCGATGACATGGCCGATCTTGGCGGGCATCGCGGGCAGGTCGCCAAGCCGCGCTTCAAGGGCCGTGCCAAGACGGTCGGTCTGGTCGCCCCCGGACCATCCGGGCGCGGCGACGATGGCGCGGCGGGCGTCCATCTCGGGATCGGCGTCGACCAGACCGGCGTCGATGAGCGCAGCGAGAAGCCGAGGGTGCGAGGCCTCGCTCACACCCCGGACCTGAAGATTGGCGCGGCTCGTCACGTCGATCATGCCGTTGCCGTGCGACTTTGAAAGCTGTGCGAGCGTAAGAGCCTGATCCGCCGTCAGCTGCCCCAGGCGCGGCTTCACGCGGACCACCAGCCCGTCGCCAGACATCATGGGACGGTGCGCGCCGGGGCACCAGCCTCGGACGAGGGGCGCGCTCACGGCACCATCTCCGCCCGGATCGAGTTGCGCCGCGTGACCCAGAGCCCAGCCGCGGCAAGGGCGGCGAAGCGGTCGCGCATGGCGGCGAGGGCGGCGGGGTTCGCCTGCTCGAGAAAGGCCGTCACGGCGTCGTCCCCAAGCGTCGCATCCCAGAAGCTGTCGAAAAGATGCGGGCCGACAGCGTCGGCGAGGTTCGCGAAAGCGGCCATGTGGTCGAGCGTCGCCGCGATCTCGGCCGCGCCCCGGAAGCCGTGGCGGCGCATTCCGGCGATCCAGTCGGGGTTCGCCGCGCGGGCATGAACGACGCGCGCCACCTCCTCGGGCAGCG
The DNA here is from genome assembly GCF_003970735.1 of Silicimonas algicola. GTDB lineage: Bacteria > Pseudomonadota > Alphaproteobacteria > Rhodobacterales > Rhodobacteraceae > Silicimonas > Silicimonas algicola. Next base: position 1,863,522 of record NZ_CP034588.1, on the reverse strand, counting down.
TGCGGGCGCGGGGGCGCGCGGGGTCGGTGTTGTCGACATGATAGAGCGCCACTCTCCCCCCACCAGCCCGCGCCCTGGCGGCGGCGAAGCCCGCCTCGTGAGCGGCATAGTCGGCGGCGAGAAGGATGTCGGTCTCGGGCAGATCCTGAAGGTGAACGAAGGCATCGGCGGCGGCGACGCGCGCCGCGATGCCGTCCCGGTCGCGCGCCGTGTCCGGGCCGTCGAGCGCGAAGGCGCTGTGGTCAAGCCAGGCGTCGCCTGCGCGCGCACGGCCCCCGTGCGTCAGGTCGAGTTCGGCGTGATCCATGCCGAGGCCGTAGTGACCGGGGCGCGGGCCATAGACGCGTGCCTCGCCCTGCCCGACGTAGGGGTTGAAGTCCTCGGCCTCGTCACGCGCCGACAGGGCGCGGACGGCCTGGGCGAAGAGCGCCGTGAGCGAGGGGAAGACGTCCCTGAAGAGACCGGACACCCGCAGCGTCACGTCAAGGCGCGGCCGGTCGAGTTCGGCAAGCGGCAGGATCTCGATGCCCGAGACTCTTTCGGAGCCCTTGTCCCACACCGGCTTCACGCCGATGAGGTGCAGCGCCATGGCGAATTCCTCGCCCGCCGTGCGCATGGTGGCCGACCCCCAGAGATCGACGACCAGCGCGCGCGGCCAGTCGCCCTGGTCCTGGAGGTGGCGGCGGACCAGTTCCTCGGCCAGCCTGACGCCTTGAGCCTGGGCGGCTCGCGTCGGGACGGCGCGGGGGTCGGTGGTGTAGAGGTTGCGGCCCGTGGGCAGCACGTCGGTGCGACCGCGATAGGGTGAACCGGAGGGGCCGGCCTCGATGCGACGGCCGTCGAGCGCGGCCAGAAGTGCGGGGCGTTCGGCCCCGGCGACGTCGTCGCCCCAGATGTGCAAGCCATCGCCGAACTGGCTTTCCTTCACGTCGCAGACGAAACGGTCGATGCGAGTGATCGCCTCGGCGGCGGACGCGGCGCGGTCGAGCCCGAGGTCGTCCTCGACACCAAGCGCGCGTGCCTCGGCCCGGATGTCGGATTGCAGCCGATCGCGGCGGCGGGGGTCGAGGCCGTCGGCGTTGGAGAACTCGTCGAGCAGCGCCTCGAGCGTTGCGAGCCGGTCCGGTGTTTTCGAGACGGCGAGCGGCGGCGGGACGTGGCCGAGCGTCACCGCCCCGATCCGCCGCTTGGCCTGCGCCGCCTCGCCGGGGTCGTTGACGATGAAGGGATAGATCACGGGCATCGCCCCGGTCAGCGCCTCGGGCCAGCAGGTCTCGGACAGCGCCACGGCCTTGCCCGGCAGCCATTCGAGCGTGCCGTGCGCGCCGATGTGAAGAAGGGCGTCGGCCTGCGTCCGAAGCCAGAGATAGAAGGCGACGTAGGCATGGCGCGGGGTGCGCGAAAGGTCGTGGTAGTCGTCGGCGCGGGTCCCGGGTGTGCCGCGTTCGGGCTGGAGGGCGATGAGCGCGTTGCCGTGCCGTTCGGCGGCAAAGGTGAAGGCGCCGTCCGTCGCGTCGGGGTCGTCCTCGGGGTCGCCCCAGGCTGCGTGAAGGTCGGCGCGCAGGACCTCGGGCAGCGTCTCCAGGGCCGCGCGATAGACCTCGAGCGGCCAGCGGATGCTCTCGGGCGCCGCGTGTGCGTCGCCTGTCAGAGTGGCGGCGAAGGCCGTGTCCCGGACCGTCACGCCATAACCCGCGCCGGAGAGGTCACGCAGGATCGCCCCCGCCGAGGCCAGCGCGTCGAGGCCCACGGCGTGCGCCATCTGCCAGTCCTTGCCGGGGTAGGTCGACAGGACCAAGGCCACGCGCCGCTCAGCGCAGGGCGTCGCGGAGAGCCTCACCCAGGCTGCGACGCGGTCGGCTGCGGCCTCCACCCTGCCCGCGTGCGCGGCATGGCCGGCGACGGCGATCTGGCAGTCGGCGTCCCAATCTCCCGGTGCCTTGAACGAGGCCACGCCCGCGAAGAGGCGACCGTCGACCTCGGGCAGGACGACATGCATCGCGAGATCGGCGGGCGAGAGGCCTCTGGCTGCCTCCTCCCAGGCTTGCCGCGTCGCGGTCGAGAGCGCGACCTGGAACACCGGGACGCCCCCGGCGTCGAGGGGCGAGGCACCCTCGACCCCTTTGCCCGAGAAGGCGGTTGCGTTCACGATGGCCGAGGGTTTCAGCGTGGCGATGCGGGCGGCGAGCCAGCGCGCCGCGTCGGGCTCCTTCAGGGACGGAGCGAAGAGGCCGAGGGCCCGGAAATCCCGCGCCTCGAGCGCCGCCATAAGCGCCTCGACGGGAGCGGTGTCGGCGGCGGCGAGGTAGGCGCGGTAGAAGACAACAAGCGCCAGCGGGCGCGTGTCGGGCTGACCGGGGCAACCCGCCGCGCAGGTGTTGCAGGCTGTGCCACCCTGCGCGCCTCGGCCTGCCGTCCAGCAGCCGAAGGGCGGCAGGCGCTTCTCGCCCACAACCGGACCGGCATAGAACCCCGCCGCCAGCGCCAGTTGCGCCAGCGCCGCCTCGGCCGCGATGGCGCCGCCCTCGCCTGCCAGCGCATTCAGCCGCGCCAGCGTGGCGCGGGGTACTGTGGAGAGCGCCTCGAGCGCCGGATCGGGCCGTCCGTCGCCCGGCAGGACGGCGAGGACGAGGCCCTGCCGGTCCGCCATCTCGCGCAGGCGGGCGAGGCCGTAGGACCAGTAGCTTTGCCCGCCGATCAGCCGCACGAGGACCGCCTTCGCGCCTGCGAGCGTGGCGTCTGCATAGGTGTCGACCGAAACCGGGTGCGTCAGAGCAGAGAGGTTCGCCAGACGCAGCGACGGCAGCGGCCGTCCCGCGTCGCGCGCCCGGTGCCAGCCCGCGCGGAAGGCCGAGAGGTCGCTGTCCGAGAAGGACAGGACCACGAGGTCGCCCGGGCTCTGGCCGAGGTCCCTCGGCGTGTCGCTTTCCTCGAGGCCGTGGCTTTCCCGGAAGACGACGTGCATCTGCGTCAGCCCTGCGTCGCGCAGCGCGGGGGCACCGGAGTGCGTATTTGGAGCAAGATGAAGCGGGGTTTCACGTCGTCACGGCCTCGGGCAGGAGTGCCGAGCGGATGGCTTGCGCGTCGATGTCGTCGTGTTCGGCGATGACGACGAGACGGCCCACTCGCGCCTCGCCGGGAGCCCAGGGCCTGTCGAACTGATGGCGGATGCGGGTGCCGACGCCCTGCAGGAGCAGGCGCATGGGCTTGCCCTTCACGGCGGCATAGCCCTTGACGCGCAGGATGTTCTGCCGTTCGGCGAGGCGGCGGACGCGGTCGGCCAGAGCCTCGGCGCTTTCGGCCTCGGGGATCTCGATGACGACGGTGTCGAAGTCGTCGTGGTCGTGGTCGTCGGCACCATCATGGTGCGAGGGGCGCGCGTCGAGGTCGTCCTCGACGGCCGCGCCAAGGCCCAGGATCACCCGGGCGTCGATGGCGCCCTCGGCGACCTCGATCACCGGCAGCGGGCGCGGCGCCTCTGCGGCGATGATCTCCTTCGCCCGCGCGACGCCCTCGGGACCGGCGAGGTCGGGTTTCGTCAGCAGCACCACGTCGGCGCAGGCGATCTGATCCTCGAAGACCTCCGAAAGGGGCGTTTCGTGGTCGATGCTCTCGTCCGCTGCGCGCTGTGCGTCCACCCGCGCCACGTCGGGCGCAAAGCGGCCCGCCGCGACGGCCTCGGCATCGGCCAGCGCGATGACGCCGTCCACCGTGACGCGGCTGCGGATCGCGGGCCAGTCGAAGGCGCGCAGCAAGGGTTTCGGCAAGGCGAGACCCGAGGTTTCGATCAGGATGTGATCGGGGCGCGGATCGAGGGCGAGGAGCGCCTCGATCGTCGGGATGAAGTCGTCGGCCACCGTGCAGCAGATGCAACCGTTCGCAAGTTCGATGATGTTCTCGGCGGGGCAGTCGGGGATGGCGCAGGACTTCAGGATCTCGCCGTCGACGCCCACGTCGCCGAACTCGTTGACGATGACCGCCAGCCGGCGGCCCTGCGTGGTGGCGATCAGATGGCGGATCAGCGTGGTTTTCCCTGCGCCGAGAAAGCCGGTGACGACAGTGACGGGGATCTTGGCGAGGTCGGTCATTCGGAAGCCTCCAGGGGCGGGATGCGGGCGATGCAGTTCTTGCGGAAGTGTTCCGGCCTCTCGCGCCATGGCACGAGGCCGTCGGGGGTGGCGCGGTAGCGCGCGACGCCTTCGAGGACGATTGCGACCTTCTCGGGGTCGAGGCGTCCGTAGACATAGGTCCAGCGGCGGGGGCCGCCCCTCAGCACGACCGAGCAGCCCTGGTCGCAGTTCGACAGGCATTCGACGGCGCGAAGCGTCACGCCCTCCGGCAGGTCGGCTTCGTCGAGAGCGGCGTGGAGGAGCGCGCCGGGGCGCGGCGCCTCGGGGTCGGGGAGGACGCCGTTGCGGCAGGTCGTGCAGACCAGAAGCTCGACGGTTGGAAGGTCGGTCACGCGGTCGTCCCGTTCGGTCTGGCCGGAGGGAAGACAACGAGCGGGCAAGCATGCCGGACCCGCCACCGGAACCCCCCGTCCGGTTACGTTTCTCGCGCTGGCAGGTCTCCCGGCTTGCGGATGTGAGGTCTTCCTCGCGGCGATCCGGCCTTCCCGGACATCTGGTCCAGTGGCCAATCGGATCGCCTCTCCGGTCACGGTCGCGGGGGCGGCTGCGCTTGAGGGGACGTCGCCCCCTGTCGCATTCCCTTTTCACCTGCACTAGACAGGCACCAGCACGGCGGCGACCCTCTGCCGGAACGTGTCCCTTGTCAAGAAGCCGAAGGCCAGATCCGATGACCGACGACGCCGCCCGCCACGCCGAGAAGATGAAGAAGATCAAGGCCGCCCGCGACCGGATGATGGAGAGCAAGACCGGCGAAAAGGGCCTGATCGTCGTGCTGACCGGCAAGGGCAAGGGCAAGTCGTCCTCGGCCTTCGGGATGCTGACGCGCGCCGTGGCGCACAAGATGCCGGCGGGCGTCGTGCAGTTCATCAAGGGCGCCTGGGGCACGGGCGAGCGCGACTTCTTCGAGGGCATGAGCGGCGTCACCTGGGTGACCTCCGGCGAGGGCTTCACCTGGGAGACGCAGGACCGCGACCGCGACATCGCGGCGGCGACGGCCGGCTGGGAGCGCGCGAAGGAGATGATCCGCGACCCCGCCATGCGCTTCGTCCTTCTCGACGAGATCAACATCGCGCTGCGCTACGATTACCTGGAGATCGACGAGGTGGTGGATTTCCTGCTGACCGAGAAGCCGCCGATGACCCATGTCGTGCTGACCGGGCGGAACGCCAGGCCCGAGTTGATCGAGGCCGCCGACCTCGTGACCGAGATGGAGCAGGTGAAGCACCCGTTCCGGGACGGGATCAAGGCGCAGGCGGGGATCGAGTTCTGATGCCACGATCCTTCTTCTTGGCCGAAATACTCTCGGGGGAGCCCGAGGGGGCGACGCGCCCCTCGGTCCTTCGCCGGGGATGAGCCGGGCGCTGATGATCCAGGGTACCGGCTCGAACGTGGGCAAGTCGGTGCTGGTGGCGGGACTGTGCCGGGCCGCGCGGCTTCGCGGACTGTCGGTGGCGCCCTTCAAGCCGCAGAACATGTCGAACAACGCCGCCGTCACCTCGGACGGGGGCGAGATCGGGCGGGCGCAGGCGCTTCAGGCGCTGGCTTGTGGCCTCGCGCCCCACACCGACATGAACCCGGTGCTGTTGAAGCCCGAGACCGAGGTGGGCGCGCAGGTCGTCGTGCAGGGACGCCGCGTGGCGACGGTGAAGGCGCGGGACTATGCCGGGATGAAGCCCGCGCTGATGGCGCCCGTGCTGGAGAGCTTCGGGCGGCTTCGGTCGGCGCATGGTCTGGTGCTGGTCGAAGGTGCCGGCTCTCCGGCGGAGGTGAACCTGCGTGCGGGCGACATCGCCAACATGGGCTTCGCCGTCGCGGCGGGGGTGCCGGTGGTGCTGGCAGGCGACATCGACCGGGGCGGCGTCATCGCGCAGATCGTCGGCACGCAGGCCGTGCTGGACGCCGAGGACGCCGCGCGGGTGAGAGGCTTTCTCATCAACAAGTTTCGCGGCGATCCGTCGCTTTTCGACGACGGCTACCGGCTGATCGAGGCACACACCGGCTGGCGCGGGTTCGGCGTGCTGCCGTGGTTTGCGGAGGCGGCGCGCTTGCCGGCGGAGGATGCGCTGGATCTGCGGTCCGGAGGGTCGGGCAAGTTCCACATCGTCTGCCTAGCTTTCAGCCGGATCGCCAACTTCGATGACCTCGACCCTCTCGCGGCCGAGCCCGGCGTGCGCCTGACGATGCTTCGCGCGGGCGCGGCTCTCCCGGGAGACGCGGATCTCGTGATCCTGCCGGGCTCGAAGTCGACGCGGGGCGATCTGGCCTATCTGCGGGCGCAGGGCTGGGACGTGGACCTTGCGGCGCATGTCCGGCGCGGCGGGCGTATCCTTGGCATTTGCGGCGGCTTCCAGATGATGGGCCGCGTGGTGCGCGACCCGCAGGGCATCGAGGGACCGGCGGGCGAGACGGAGGGCCTCGGGCTTCTCGACGTCGAGACGGTGATGACGCCCGACAAGCGGCTGACCGAGACGGACGCCGTTCATGCAGGGACAGGCGTGGCGTTCCGGGGCTACGAGATCCACATCGGTGCGACCGAGGGTCCGGACCGGGCGCGGCCCTTCGCGCATGTGGACGGGCGGCCCGAGGGCGCCGTCTCGGCGGACGGGCGGATCGCGGGAAGCTACCTGCACGGCATGTTCCGCGACGATGCCTTCCGGCAGGCGTGGCTGGCGGCCGAGGGGGCACGGTCGTCGGACTTCGCCTATGGCGAGACGGTGGAGCGGACGCTCGATGCGCTCGCGGCGCACATGGAGGCGCACCTCGACCTCGATGCGCTTTTCGCGGCGGCGGAGTAGGTCAGGCGCGTAAGGCCGCCTCGATCTGCGTCCAATCCGCGCCATCCGGCAGGCCGAGACGGATCCAGCTCGTGGAATAGGGGAAGATGCGGCTCCAGACGCGCGCCTGTGCCAGACGCTCCTGCGCCGCGCGGGCGTCGGTCGTGCGGTAGAGGCGGAAAAGCGTGGTACCGCCTTCGACCGTCCAGCCCATGCCGGTCGCGAGGCTGTCGAGACGGTCGGCGTCCCGCGCCAGCCTGACGACCGTCTCGTCCCGCCAAGTTGAATCCGCGAGCGCCGCCTGACCGATGGCGATGGCGGGACCGGAGACCGGCCAGGGGCCAGACGCTTCGGCCAGAGCGGCGATGCGGTCCGGGGAGCCAAGGACGAAGCCCAGCCTCAGACCCGCGAGGCCGTAAAACTTGCCGAAGGAGCGCAGGATCAGGATGTTGGGCGTTCCCTCGTCCGCCATCGAAAGCTCCGGTTCAGGATCGGCGAAGCTCTCGTCGACGACGAGGAGACCGACCTTGCTTGCGAGCGCCGACAGAGCCTCACGAGACAACCTTCGTCCGTCGGGGTTGTTCGGGTTCACGACGACGGCGACGTCGGCACCTTCCAGCGCCTCGACCGACGCGACGGTCTCCGTCTCCCACCCTGCGCCCGCAAAGCTGGCCGCGTGCTCGTTGTAGGTCGGCCCCAGCACCCTCGCCCGGCCCCGTGGCAGGACGCGGGGCAGAAGCTGGATCGCCGCCTGTGCCCCCGCGACCGGCAGGACCGCTCCCGCCGCGCCATAGGCCGCCTGCGCCGCGTCCGAAAGGGCGTCGAAGTCGGCCCGCGTCGGCAAGGCGCCCCAGGCGCGCGCAGGGATGTCGGGCAGAGGGTACGGCGTCGGGTTGATGCCGGTCGACAGGTCGACCCAGTCGTCCGGCCCGCCGCCCCACCTCGCCATTGCCGCATCGAGGTTGCCGCCGTGATCGCGCATCAGAAAAGCGCCGCGAGAAGGAGAAGCGCAGCCGTAAAGAGCACCGTCCGCCGGAAGATGCGCAGGCCGAGGAACAGGTCCTCGGGCCGGGGATCGCCTGCGACGGGGTTGAGCCAGGGGTCGTTCGAAGGGACACCGTCATACATGCGCGGGCCCGACAGCCGCACGCCGAGCGCGCCCGCCATCGACGCCTCGGGCCAGCCCGCGTTCGGCGAGCGGTGGAGGCCCGCGTCGCGGCGCATGGTGCGGAAGGCGGGGCCGCGCGCGCGGGAGGCGACCGCGATCAGCGCCCCCGTCAGCCGCGCCGGGATCAGGTTCAGGACGTCGTCGATCCGCGCCGCACCCCAGCCGAAGTCACGGTAGCGCTCGTTCCGGTGCCCGATCATCGAATCGAGGGTGTTGGCGGCCTTGTAGGCGGCGATGCCCGGCAGTCCCAGAAGAGCGCCCCAGAACAGCGGTGCTACGACACCATCCGAGGCATTCTCGGCAAGGCTCTCGAGCGCCGCGCGCGCGACGCCCGCTTCGTCCAGCGCTTCGGGGTTGCGGCCCACGATCATGGCGACGGCGGCGCGGGCGGCGGCGGTGTCGCCGGTGACGAGAGGCGTCGCCACGCGCTCGACGTGGTCGTGAAGCGACCGTGCCGCGACAAGGGGCCATGCGAGGAGACCGGCGAGGAGGACGCCCGCCGCGCCATTCGGGAGGAGGGACTGAACGAGCCAGGCGAGAAGCGCCGCGAGAAGAATTAGCGCGATCGCGGAGGCGGCCCCGGCCGCGCGTCGGAAAGATGGCGTGTGATGCGAACGGTTGAGGGCTGCCTCGGCCAGGGACACCAGCCGTCCGAACCAGCCGACCGGGTGGCCGATGGCGCGGTAGAGGCGATCCGGCCAGCCGACGCCCGCGTCGATCGCAAGCGCCACCAGCATCGCCCCGGCCGCTGTCACGGACGACCGCCGGTGCGAAATCCGACAATGCCCTCGTAGCCGGCCTCGGACAGACGGTCGGCCGCCGAGGCATCCGCCCGCCCCGGCGCGAAGACGAGGCCTCTCGCCGAGCCGGTATGCGCGCGCACGAAGCCGAGCGCGCCGATCTCGCGCGCAAGCTCCTCGGTCGGGTCGCCCTCCGGTCCCCTCAGCGCCGTCGTGTGGCGGGCGGCTTCGGAGGCGATCCCGGCCAGTGCGCCACGGTCGGCATCGCGGGCGGCGCGCTCCCACATCGGTACGAGGTCGGCGATGTCGGGGAAAAGCGTGTCGTCCGCATCGGTGCGAATCGGCGCGCCCCAGAAGCCTCCGATCACGTCGAAGGCCGGCAGCGGCTCGAACCGGCGCAGCGCGCGCGCCTCGCGCGAGGCCCAAAGGAAGGTGTCGGGCGCATCGATCATCAGCGGGTCCACCGCGCCTTCCGCCCGCCGGCAGGCGGTGGCCAGCGCCTCTTCCCCCGGTGTGCGTCCCGCAACAGCGGCGAGTGCAAGGAGGCCGGCGGTCGAGGCCCCGGCCCCTCCGCCCGCGGGCATGTCGGCGGTGAGCGTCACCCGCAACAGCGGCAGCCCGCCCAGTTCGTGCAGGAAGGCGCGCGCCCGCGACTCGCCCAGAAGTCCGCCGTCGTCGATCGAGAAGCGGTCGGACGTTGCGGCCTCCGCCGTCACGCCAAGCACATCGCAGGCGAGCGTGACGAGCGCCACGGGACCGTCCGGCCCCAGACGGCCCTGCAGCCATTCGCCGAAGTGGCCGGTGATGCGGGTCATGCGAACCTCCCGTTGACGGAGCGGATCGCGAGACCGCCGTCGGCCAGCGCGCGGAACCGCGTGACGGACAGGGGATCAACCTCGAAGGCGAGACCCTGCGCCGCGTCGCCGAGCGCGATCCCGAGGGCCGCACGCACCGTTCCCGCGTGGGCGACGACCGCGACGGGGGCGTTCGCAGCCTCGCGGGCGGCGTCGCGGAGAGCGGGGGCGGCGCGGTCCGACATCGCGCGGAAGCTTTCGCCCGAGGGCGGCGCGTGGTCGGCGAGCGCGTCGCGGTCGAGGGGACCGAGATCGGGGATGTCGGCCCAGGAACGGCCGTCCCAGTCGCCGAAGTCCTGTTCGCGCAGCCGCTCGTCGGCCTGGACCACGCGTCCGGGCCAGAGAAGTTCCGCCGTGTCGCGGCAGCGGCGGGCGGGACTGATGCGCAGGGCGGCGACCTCGGGCACCCGGCCCGAAAGCGCCGCCAGGCTGGCGCGCGCGGCCTCGGTCAGATCGGTCTCACTCCGCCCGGCGAGACGGTCCCCGGTCCCGGCCTCGGCGTGCCGGATCAGGATGAGATCTCCGGCCGAAAACATGCGCAGCACCCCCCGCCTTTCCATCGTCCGAGCAATCTGCAATGTCATGGCGGCATGGGAAAGTCGATACTCGTCACCGGCGGCGCGCGGTCGGGAAAAAGCGCCATCGCCGAGGGTCTGGCGCTCAAGCTGCCAGGACGTCCGGTCTATATCGCCACGGCCGAAGCGCGCGACGGCGAGATGTCGGAGCGCATCCTGCGGCACCGCGCGCGGCGGGGGGACGAGTGGCGGACCGTGGAGGAACCGCTCGATCTCGTGGGCGTCTTGCAGGCCACGGACGGCGACGGGGCGCGCCTGGTCGACTGCCTGACGCTGTGGCTGTCAAACCTGATGGAGGCGGGCCAGGATCCCGTGGCGGAGGGCGAGGCGCTGGCTCGCGCGCTGGCCGCGCAGAGGGCGCCGGTGATCCTCGTGACGAACGAGGTCGGCTCGGGGATCGTGCCGGACAACGCCCTCGGCCGGGCGTTCCGGGATGCGGCGGGCGAGCTGAACCAGATGATTGCCCGGGCGTCGGACGACGTGTATCTGGCCGTGTCCGGCTGCCCCCTGAAGGTGAAGTAAACCCATGCAAGACTTTGATTTCACGTCACTCAACGACGTCGCCGCCCTCGCCTCCGCCCTGCCCGGCCCCGACGAGCACGCGGCCCGTGCGGCGCGCGCGCGGCAGGACAGCCTGACGAAGCCGCCGGGATCGCTTGGGACGCTCGAGGATCTGGCGGTCTTCATGGCGGGCTGGCAGGGCGTGGAGCGTCCGCGGATCGAACAGGCGCAGGCGCTGGTCTTCGCGGGCAACCACGGCGTGTGCGCGCGCGGCGTGAACCCCTTTCCGCAGGAAGTGACGGCGCAGATGGTCGCGAACTTCAACGCGGGCGGTGCGGCGATCAACCAGCTTTGCCGCGTGGCGGGGGCAGAGTTGTCGGTCGTGGCGCTCGACCTCGATCGGCCGACGCGGGATTTCACGGCGGGTCCGGCGATGGATGAGGCCGAGTGCCTTCAGGCGATGCGCGCGGGTTGGGAGGCGGTGGACCTCGGGGCGGACGTGCTGATCCTGGGCGAGATGGGGATCGGGAATTCGACCGTCGCGGCCGCCCTCTGCGCGGCGCTCTTCGGCGGGGAGGCCTCGGACTGGGTCGGCGCGGGCACCGGGTCGGACGCGGAAGGCCGCGCCTTGAAGGCGCGCGTCGTGGCGGAGGGCCTTGCGCTGCACGGCCACCTGCCACCGCTCGGTATTCTCGCGGCCCTCGGCGGGCGCGAGCAGGCGGCCATCGCGGGCGCGGTGCTGGCGGCGCGGATCGCGCGGGTGCCGGTGATCCTGGACGGCTTCATCTGCACGGCCTCGGCAGCGCCTCTCCACGCCGCCGACCCCGCGTTCCTTTCGCATTGCCTCGTCGGTCATCGAAGCGCCGAGGCGGGGCACCGCCGGCTTCTCGAGGCGCTCGGCAAGGAGCCCGTGCTCGATTTCGCCATGCGGCTTGGCGAAGGCACAGGGGCCGCGCTGGCCCTCGGCGTCCTGCGCGCGGCTCTGGCCTGTCACGACGGGATGGCGACCTTCGCCGATGCCGGAGTGTCGGGCGGGTGAGCGACGCGCGCCAAAGGCTCGCCGAAGTGCAGGCGGCGGTCATGTTCCTGACCCGCCTGCCCGCAGGAGGCCTGCCACGACAGGTGCCGACGCTGGCGGAAGCGAGCTGGGCCTTTCCGGTTGCCGGGCTTCTGGTCGGAGGCATATCGGGCGCCGTCTTCCTCGCCACCTCCGCCCTGCCGCCCCTCGCCTCGGCCCTTCTGGCGCTCGCGACCGCAACCCTGCTGACCGGCGCGCTGCACGAAGACGGTCTCGCCGACGTCGCCGACGGCTTTGGCGGCGGACGCGACCGGGCGCGGAAGCTCGACATCATGCGCGACAGCCGGATCGGGAGCTATGGAGCGGTGGCACTGGTCCTCTGCCTCGGCCTGATCGCCAGCGGCATTGCCGAGGCCGGACGGATTGGCCTTTTCCTGGCGCTTGGCGCGGGGACGCGGGCGGCATTGCCGGCGCTTCTCGTCTGGCTGCCGCCAGCGCGCCACGATGGCCTCGGCCACAGCGCGGCGCTGTCAGGGGGATGGCGTCTTTGGGCGTCGCTCGGCATCGCGCTGGTCGTGGCTCTTCTTGCCGGAGCACTCCTGCCGCTCCTCGCGGCCTGGGCGGCGGCGGCCATCGTCGGAGTCGTCGCCCTCCGTCAGATCGGCGGGCAGACCGGCGACGTCATGGGGGCGGCGCAGAAGGCGGGCGAGGCCGCAGGCTGGCTGGCGGCGGCGGCGCTGACCTGAGCCCTTACCAGTCCGTCGAGATGAACTGCGTCTCCATGTACTCCAGCATCCCCTCGTGCCCACCCTCGCGGCCAAGGCCCGAATGCTTGGTGCCGCCAAAGGGGGCAGCCGGGTCGCTGACGAGGCCGCGGTTGAGGCCCACCATCCCGTACTCCAGCCTCTCGGAGACCTGCATCCCCTTCTTGAGGTCCCTGGTAAAGACGTAGGCCACGAGGCCGTATTCGGTGTCGTTCGCACGCCTCACCACGTCGTCGGTGTCGGTGAAGCTCTGGATCGCGGCGACGGGGCCGAAGATTTCGTCCGTCACGCAGTCGGCGTTCGGCGGGATGTTCGACAGGACGGTGGCGGGATAGAAGAAGCCCTTCCCCTCACTCCGCTCGCCGCCGAGGTGGAGTTTCGCGCCCTTTTCCAAGGCGTCCTCGACGAAGCAGGCGACCTTTTCCTGCGTGTCTCGGTCGACGAGGGGGCCGAGGTCGACGCCGTCCTCGAGACCGTTGCCGACCTTGAGCGCGCGCATCTTCGCGGTGAACTTCTCGATGAACTCGGCCTCGACCGCCTCGTGGACGAAGATGCGGTTCGCCGCCGTGCAGGCCTCGCCCCCGTTGCGCATCTTGGCGATCATGCAGCCAGCCACGGCTGCATCCACGTCGGCGTCGTCGAAGACGATGAAGGGCGCGTTGCCGCCAAGCTCCATCGCGGGCTTCAGCACGTTCGGCGCGGCGGTCTTGAGCAGCTTCACCCCCGTCTCGGTCGAGCCGGTGAAGGAGATGACGCGCACGCGGCGGTCCTGAAGCAGCGCCTCGACGATCTCGCCCGTCTTCTTCGAAGGCAGGACGTTGACGATGCCGGGGGGGACGCCCGCTTCCTCCAGGAGGTCGGCAAGGGCCAGCATGGTCAGAGGTGTCGCGGAGGCGGGCTTGACGATGACCGGACAGCCAGCGGCGAGCGCGGGCCCGATCTTGCGCGTGCCCATGGCGGCGGGGAAGTTCCAGGGCGTCACGAGGACGGCGATGCCCGCGGGCTTGTGGTGGACGACGATGCGCGCGTTGGACGAAGGCCCGCGCGTTATCATGCCCTCGTTCCGCACGGCTTCCTCGGAGAACCAGCGGAAGAACTCGGCGGCATAGGTCGCCTCGCCCTTGGCGTCGGCCTTGGCCTTTCCGTTCTCCAGCGTGATGAGCCGCGCGAAATCGTCGAGCCGCGCGGTCATCAGCTCCCAGGCCTTGCGCAACACCTCACCCCTCTCACGCGGCGGGCGAGCGGCCCAGTCGGGAAAGGCCGCTTCGGCGGCGTCCAGGGCCGCCTTCGCATCCGCCACCCCGGCCGAAGCCACGCTCGCGATCACGCTCTCGTCGAAGGGATTGAGGACGTCGAAGCGGTCGCCGTCCGCGCCGTCGCGCCATTTGCCCCCGATCCAGAGGTCGGTCTTCAGGGCGTCTTCGATCCGGTGCGTGTCGGGCATTTGGCTTCGTCCTTCAAGTCGGAGGGACGGCGGGGTCCGCCGTCCCGTCAGGGTCACTTCTGCATCGCGGCGAGTGCGTCCGCACCGCCCACGCTGTCGACATAGGCCTGCGTCACGTCCGCGACAGCGTCGGCGAAGGGCTGCGCCTCTTCCTCCGTCAGCTCGATCACGGTGTTGTCGCCCGAGTCGCGCGCGGCCTGAAGCGCCGCATCCGCAGTGGCGTTCCAGGCGGTCTCGGCGCTTTCGGACAGGCTGCGGCCGATGACGCCGTCGAGCGCGGTCTTCGCCTCGTCGGACAGCGCGTCATAGGTGCCCTGCCCCATCACCGCGTAGAACACGATCTGGCCGAGCGGCGCGCCGAGCGTGTAGCTGGACGCGACCTCGTCGAGCTTGAAGTCCGACAGCGTCGAGGCGCCGGTGAAGACGCCGTCGATCAATCCGGTCTGAAGCGCGTTGTAGACCTGGTTGATGGGCATCTGCACGGGGGTCGCGCCAAGCGCCTCGGCGACTTCGGCGGCGGTGACGCCGGCGACGCGGATCTTCAGGCCCTGAAGATCGGCGGGCGTGCGGATCTCCTTGTCCTTCATGATCATGATGTTGGGTTCGGACGTCCAGAGCGCCAGCGGCACGGTGCCCGGAAACTCGTCCTGGAAGGTGTCGAACGCGTCATACAGCGCGTCATAGCCGGTCTTGCCCTCGGGGATCACGCCCGGAAGCTCGGCGATCATGGTCTTGCCGAACTGCGACGAGGTATACCCCGGCAGACCCCAAACCATATCGGCCACGCCCTGCACGGCGCGGACGTACTGCTCGGCCGGGCCTGCGCCCAACTCTCCGCCGTGATAGCCCTTGACCGTCACCGCCCCGTTCGTGGCGGCGGAGAGATCGGCGTTCAGCTTCTCCATGACGCTTGCGTTGATGGTGTGGAACGGCGGCGTGAAGTTGGCGAACTTCAGCTCCTGCGCCACGGCGGGAAGCGTTGTCAGCGCGACGGCGGCGGCCATGAGGCCAAGGCGAATGGTCATATGGGTCCTCCCGGTTCGGTGCGGCGTTGCCCGCCGCGACTCGCCCCGGAGGATATGCGCCGCCGTGCTGCGAAGGAAAGGGCGGCGGCTTGCCATTGCCGGGGATCGGGCCTTGCATGGACAGAAGGGAATCGCGCGGGCAGACGGGGAGACGCATGGACCGGACGAACAGGATGACGGGCGCCGAGGCGATGGTGCGGATGCTTCAGGCGCATGGCGTGAAGCACATTTTCGGTCTTTGCGGCGACACCACCCTGCCGTTCTACGACGCGCTCTACCGCCTCGACCACGGGATGACGCACATCTTGACGCGCGACGAACGCTCGGCCGCCTACATGGCCGACGGATATGCCCGCGTGACAGGGCGTCCGGGCGTCTGCGAGGGGCCGTCGGGCGGCGGTGCGACCTATATCCTTCCGGGGCTCGTCGAGGCGAACGAAAGCTCGATCCCGATCCTCGCCATCACCTCGGACGTCGGCACCCGTTCGCGCGGGCACTATCCCCTGACCGAGCTCGACCAGGAGGGGCTGATGCGGCCCCTGACGAAGCACGCGCGCACTATCCAGCACGCCGACCAGGTGCCGGACGCTGTGCGAACGGCCTTCCGCGCGATGATGACGGGTCGGCCGGGTTCGGCGCACCTGGGTCTCCCGATCGACGTCCAAAGGGGCGAGGCGAACCCCGACGAGATCTGGGCCGATCCCGCGCACGCGGCCTTCCCCGCCTATCCCTCCGCACCCGATCCGACAGCGGTCGAGGCCGCGCTCGACGCGATCCTCTCGGCCCAGTTCCCGCTGGTGATCTGCGGCGGCGGCATCGTCTTGTCCCGCGCCGAGGAGGAGTTCCGCACCTTCGTCGAAACGCTCGACATCGCGGTGGCGACGACGATCTCGGGCCAGGGCTCCATCGCCGAGACGCATCCGAATTGCCTGGGCGTCGTCGGCTCGAACGGCGGCGTGGCCGAGACGCGGAGCGTCGTCGACAAGGCGGACCTCGTCGCCTTCATCGGATGCCGCGCGGGGTCGGTGACGACCGAATTGTGGCGGCACCCGAAGAAGGGCACGCGCATCGTCCACGTCGACAGCGACCCCGAGGTGATCGGAGCCTCCTACCGCACCGAGGTGGGCGTGGTGTCCGACGCGCGCCTGGCTCTCGCGGCGATGAACGACGCCCTGTCCTGCCGGGACCGGCTGCCCAGCTTCGGCGGGGCGAAGGCCATCGAGAAGCCCAAGGCGAAGAAATGGGCCGCGTTCCGCAAGCTGGCCGAGAGCGACGCCGCCCCGATCCTGCCCGAGCGCACCATCGCGACCCTGCGAAGGCTCCTCGACGACGACGCCATCGTCGTGGGCGACCCCGGAACGCCCTGCCCCTATATCTCGGCCTATTACGAGCTGAACGCGACGGGGCGGCGGCTGTTCTCGAACCGGGCGCACGGCGCGCTCGGCTATGCCCTGTCGGCGTCGGTCGGCGCCGCTGTCGGCGCGCCGGGCAAGAAGGTCGTGGGGCTGATGGGAGATGGAAGTTTCGGCTTCACCTGCGGCGAGCTGGAAACCGTGGTGCGGCTGAACCTGCCGATCACCTACATCGTCTTTTCGAACGCGGTCTACGGCTGGATCAAGGCCGGTCAGAAGACCAAGTTCGAGGAGCGCTACTACTCGGTCGATTTCGGCCGCACCGACCATGCCCGCGTGGCCGAGGCCTTTGGCGTGAAGGGGTTTACCGTCGAGGATCCCGACAAGCTGGAGCACGCCTTGCGCGACGCGCTGGCGCATCCGGGGCCAAGCCTCGTCGACATCATCAGCCAACCGCTTCAGGACGCGCACGCCCCGGTCAGCGAGTGGATCGCCTGACCCTCAGTTGACGGCCAGCGTTACGCGCACCAGCGTGCCCGCGCCCGACTTCGGCGTCTCGATCTCGACGCCGCCGCCGTAGGTGAAGGCGATCTTGCGCAGGATTGCGAGGCCCATGCCCGCGCCGGGGTCGATGTCGCGCGAGACGAGCTTCGTCATCGGGCGCATCACGTGTTCGCGCTTCGCCTCGGGGATGCCGGGCCCGTTGTCTGCGACCTCCAGCACCCAGACGCGACTCGACTGCGGGCCGCCGGTGATGCCGATCCGAGGCGCGTGCGTCGGGTGGTGACGGACGGCGTTCAGGATCAGGATCGAGAACATGCGCTGAAGGTCGGTGAGGCCCATCTGGATGTTGCCGCGATCCATGCCCACGGCGACCGACACGTCATCGTCGAGACCGAGATCGTCGATGACCTCGGCCAGCACACGCGCTGGCTGGACGGCCGCGATGGGCTGCATCCGTCCCACGCGCGAATGCTCCAGAAGGCCCGTCAGCATGAGGTCGAGCCGACAGGCGTGCGACGAGATCAGTTTCAGGTGCCGTTCCGTGGCGGCCGGCACGCGCAGCGCGGCCTTGTCCAGATCTTCGGCGATCCAGCCGGGCAGTTCCTGAAGCGCCCGCACCGAGGCGCGCAGGTCGTGGGACAGGCGATAGACCAGTTCATCGGTCTCGCTGTCGGACTGGACGACGGGAATTGTCGGGTCGAAGGAAAGGTTCGCGTTCATCGGTGTCCCTCGTCTCTGCGCCCCGCCGTCTTGCCTAGGCCGGAGCGCGTTAAGCACAGGTGAACCCGCGGGAGGGGGGACGCGAGGTCGGGCATACAGGGTTTTGCCATTAACCCTCGCCTAAGTCTGTCGGGTTAGGTTCAGCGAACCACAGTTGCAGCACAGGGACAGGACCAGCATGGCGGACCAGGCGCTGAAGATCGCCCCAGGGGCGACAGAGACCCGCGAAATGCGGATACTCGTCATCGACGACAACGAATTCGATCGCCAGCGCGTGCTGCGGCTTTGCCAGCGCGCGGGCCTCAGGTTCGAAAGCAGGGAGGCATCGACGCTGGACGAAGTGCGGCGCGCCCTTGCCGAAACCGCCTTCGACCTGATCTTCGTCGACTACCATCTCGGCGGCGAAACGGGGCTCGACGCCATCGACCTTGTCGCCTCGCATCCCAACCAGCGCGCGGCGGCGGCCGCGATGCTGGCGGGCGATGGTCAGATCGCCGTCGCGGTCGAAGCGATGCGGCGCGGCTGCTCGGACTACCTGACGAAGGCGATGATGACCGTCGAGACGCTGCAGAAATCCATCGCGACGGCCTTGGAACGCTGCATGATCGTGGCCGCCATCGACGAAGAACGCGCGACCCGCGCCGCCTTGGAACGCGCCATCCAGGAATACGCCAGCACCTGTACCGCCGAGATGCGGTCGATCCTGTCCGCCACGCTGCGGCGGGTTCGGGGCCTGAGGTCGCATGTGGCCCAGGGGACCGAGGCGCTGACGACCGGGCTCGGCGGGATCGAGCGCGACATCGACCGCCTGTGGGGCGCCCTGCCCGACTTCCGGGCCGAGGCGCGGCGGGTGACGACCATGCAGTCCGCCTCCGTCCTCCACCTCGCGCCGCCGACCTGAAAGACGCCGCAGACGCGGTCCCGCGAAAACGGCGGCGCCATGTCGCTTTCGGACGGCTGTCGCCCCTTGTAATGGGTCAAGGCGTTAGGCATCCCGGACGGGTCACATGCGCCTCCTGATTTCATTCGCGGCCCTCTTCACCTCCGTCGTGCTGTTGCAGCTCGGCGCGGGCGGGGTCGCGCCGCTCGACGCCATTTCAGGCATCGACCTGGGCTTCACCACAGCGCAGGTCGGCCTTCTGGGATCGGCGCATTTCCTGGGCTTCTTCGTCGGCTGCTGGTGGGCGCCGCGCCTGATGGGATCGGTCGGCCATTCGCGCGCCTTCGCGGCTTTCACTGCCGTCGGCACCATCGGCATCCTCAGCCACATGCTGGTCGTCGACGCCTATGCCTGGATGGTGATGCGCGGCCTGTCCGGCCTCTGCGTCGCCGGCTGCTATACCATCGTCGAAAGCTGGCTTCAGGCCAAGGTCACGAACGAGACGCGCGGCCGCGCGATGGGCATCTATCGCGTCGTCGACATCGTTGGCTCACTGGCGGCGCAGCTGATGATCTCGGTTCTCGATCCGGCGAGCTACGTCTCTTACAACATCCTCGCGATCGTCTGCTGCGCCGCGCTCGTCCCTCTCGTCCTCACGCGGGTCGAGCAGCCCGCGATCCCGGTTCCGCCCCGCCTGCGGCCGGGCCTCGCCTTCCGGCATTCCCCCCTGGCGGCGGCCGGCGTCATCTCGTCCGGCGTGACCGGCGCGGCCTTCCGCATGGTCGGACCCGTCTACGGGATCGAGGTCGGACTGTCCGTCGACACCATCGCTCTCTTCCTCGCGGCCTATGTCCTCGGCGGCGCGGTGGCACAGTATCCGGCGGGCTGGTTTGCCGACCGCTATGACCGCAGGTGGGTTCTCGTCTTCCTCTCGATCCTGACCATCGTCGCCTCGGCGGGAATGATCTTCCTTCCCGGCGCGGCCTTCGTGACGGCCGCCTTCTTCGGCTTCTCGACCTTCCCGATCTATTCGGTCGCCGCCGCACACGCCCACGACTTCGCTACGCAGGACGAACGGGTCGACCTGTCGGCGTCGCTGATGTTTCTTTATGCCGTCGGTGCCATCGCCTCGCCCTGGCTCGTCTCGACGCTGATCGAGGCTTATGGGCCCGCCGCGATGTTCATCTTCGTAGGCGCCGCGCACATCATCCTGATCGGCTTCGGCCTTCTGCGGATGCGCGTCAGGGACGCCGAGCGCAGGACGCGCTATGTCTATGCCCCCCGGACAAGCTTCGTGATCGGTCGATTGCTGGGACGCTTCCGCGACGAACGCTAGAGCGGTTCGGTCATGACCTCGGGCCCGAGGCCCTGTTCCAGCGACTGCGCGGGCCGGTCGGGAATGACCAGCATCATCGCCCCGGCGAGGCCGACGAACCCCGCGAAGAGATAGAGAAAGATCGTGTGTCCCGACATGCCATCTTCCTGCCACGCGAATGCGGCGATTCCGTGGCCGTCAGTCGTTGCGGATGACCTTCGCGAAGGTGTCGAAGATGACCCCGTTGGCGCAGATCAGCTCTCCCGTTTCGAGCGGGTCCTCGCCCCGGCGCATTCCTTCGACAAGGGCACCGGCCTCGCGCGCGATCAGAAGCCCCGCCGCGATGTCCCAGGCGTGCAGCCCGCGCTCCCAAAAGCCCTCGTAGCGGCCCGCCGCGACGTAGGCGAGGTCGAGGGCGGCCGCGCCGAACCGGCGAACGCCCGCGACGGCGGGCATCAGGCGCGCAAGGTCCTGCAGCGTCGCGGGAAGTTCACCCCGACCCGAGAAGGGGATGCCCGTCGCGAAGACAGCCTCGCCCATCTTGCGGCGGTCGCTGACGCGCAGCCGCGCCTCGTTCAACCAGGCTCCGCCACCCTTTTCGGCCACGAACATCTCGTCTTTCGAGGGGTCGAAGATCACGCCGGCGACGATCTCGCCCTTGTGCTCGAGCCCGATCGACACCGCCCAGTGCGGCAGGCCGTGAAGGAAGTTCGTGGTACCGTCGAGTGGATCGACGATCCAGCGGCGCGTCGGATCCTTGCCGTCCTCGCCGCCCGATTCCTCGCCCAGCCAGCCGTAGTTCGGCCGCGCCGCCGTCAGCTCGTCGCGCACGATCTTTTCGGCCGCGATGTCGGCGCGGCTGACGAAATCGCCCGCCCCCTTGGACGACACCTGGAGGTTCTCGACCTCGCGGAAGTCCTTGGCGAGGCTTCGGCCCGCAAGACGTGCGGCCTTGATCATGACGTTGAGATTGGCGCTTCCCTGCATGGGCGCCGTTTATTGACAAGCCGTGCGCGCTTCAACCGGAAAAGCGGGACGGCCACAGCCCGCCCCGATTATGCCGCAATCGTCAACAAATCTTTGCCAAAATCGGGAAGATCGCGGAGGATCCGCGCGGGTCGCATGAAAAGAACCGGTCGAACCGGAACGATGTCGACCGTATCAGGAGGGACGGAATGGAACAGATCATTGCTCAACTCGTGGGTGGTGCGCTTGGTGGCGCGGGTGGCGGCAAGGCCGTCAAGAGCGCCGACATGGGCAGCGTCGGCAACATGCTGGCGGGCGCGGTCGGCGGCGTGGCGGGAGGCCAGCTTCTGCTCGGCAACCTGCTTGGCGCGGGCGCCGAGGCGGCAGGCGGCGTGGACCTTGCCGCGATGGCCGGCAACCTCGTCGGCGGCGGCATCGCGGGCCTCGTCGTGCAGCTGATCGTCGGCATGATCGTCAAGAGGATGCGCGGCGCTTGAGACACCGAAGGCGGGGCGCGCCCTAAAGGTCGCCCCGCTGCATCTTGACGGGAATGCTGCGCGCAAGCCGAAGAAGATGCGCCACGAAGGGGCGCGTCGCGTCGTCGGTCCGTGTCGCGGCATAAAGACGGCGGGTCAGGCCCCGGTCCGTGATCGGCCGCGTCACGTAGTCGGAATGGTAGCGCACCTCGCGCACGACCCAGTCGGGCAGGACGGCGACGCCCCGGTTCGACGCCACCAGCAGCAGGATCACCGCCGTCAGCTCGACCTGCCGCACCGCGCGGGGCTCGACCTTTGCGGGCGTCAGAAGCTGGCTGAAGACGTCCAGCCGTGACCGCTCCACCGGATAGGTGATCAGAAGCTCGCCCCGGAAATCCTCGGCCTCGACGAAGGGCTTCGCGGCCAGCGGATGCTGGGACGAGGCGACGAAGACGGGCTCGTAGTCGAAGAGGCCCGAGAAGGTGATGCCGTCAAGCGTCTCGGGGTCCGAGGACACGACGAGGTCGACCTCCTCGCGCTGGAGCGCGGGCAGCGCGTCGAAGGCGAGACCGGGGCGGATGTCGACATCGACGTCGGGCCAGGCCTTGCGGAACTCCTCGAGCACCGGGAACAGCCACTCGAAGCAGGCGTGGCATTCGATGGCGATGTGCATCCGGCCCGACTTGCCCGACCTTAGCCCCTCGAACTCGGCCTCCATCGCCTCGAGCTCGGGCAGGATCTTCTCGGCAAGCTTCAGGAGCCGCTGACCGGCCGAGGATAGCTTCAGCGGCTTCGAGCGGCGCACGAACAGCTCTACCCCCGCCTGATCCTCGATGCCCTTTACCTGATGCGACAGGGCGGATTGCGTGATGTTCAGAAGCTCGGCGGCCTGCGTCAGACCTCCGGCCTCGTGGATCGCCCGGATGGTGCGGAGGTGGCGGAACTCAATGTGCATTATGCGGCCGGACTCATGAAGGTGATGAGAATTATGAATTTGTCTCACATGGCCTCGCGTGACACAACATCTTCAACGCATTGGAGTCCGACATGACCGCCACTGTCTCCTACGAGTTCTTCCCGCCACGCTCGGTGGACGCGTCGTTCCGCCTCTGGAACGCCGTCACCGCGCTGAAGCACACCGATCCGGCCTTCGTGTCCGTCACGTACGGCGCGGGCGGCACGACGCGGCAACTGACGCACGAAGCGGTCGAGGCGATCACGGCGCACACCGGCCTGAAGGTCGCCGCGCACCTGACCTGTGTGGACGCTACGCGAGAGGAATCGCTGGAGATCGCGCATCGTTATGCCGACGCGGGCGTGTCCCACATCGTGGCGCTTCGCGGCGATCCGCCGAAAGGCTCGCAAGGCTTCCTCCCCCATCCGCAGGGCTTCGACAGCTCGGTCGACCTCGTCCGCGCGCTGGCCGACACCGGGCGTTTCGAGATCACCGTGGGCGCCTACCCGGACCCGCACCCCGAGGCGGGCTCGGGCGATGCCGACGTCGAGTGGCTGAAGCGCAAGGTGGATGCGGGCGCCACCCGCGCGATCACCCAGTTCTTCTTCGAGGCCGACACCTTCTTCCGCTTCCGCGACCGCTGCGTGAAGGCGGGGATCGAGGCCGAGATCCTGCCGGGCATCCTGCCGATCCAGTCGTGGAAGGGCGCGCACGCCTTCGCCTCCCGCTGCGGCGCGCATATTCCCGAAAAGCTCGTCCACGGCTTCGAGACCGCCGAACGCGACGGGCGGACCGAGCTATACGCGACCGCCGTCTGCACCCAGCTTTGCGATCACCTGCTGCAAGGCGGCGCATCGCACCTGCACTTCTACACGCTCAACGACCCTCACATGACGCGCGACGTGGTTCACGCCCTTGGCCTGGCGCCCGAGACCGCGCTCGAGAAGGTGGCCTGAGCCCTTGCGCACGTCGCGGGCCCGTCTAGGCTCGTGTCCATGAGCATGGACGTCATCACCTCGATGTCGGGGCTGGATTACATGCGGGGCGTCCTGAACGGCTCTCTGCCACACGCCCCCATTCTCGAGCACTTCGGCTTTCGCGTGACCGAGGCCGAGGAGGGCCGCGTCAGCTTCGAGGGCACGCCGGAGGCGCATCACCTGAACCCGATGCAGAGCATCCACGGCGGGTGGTATGGCGCGATACTCGATTCCGCACTGGGTTGCGCGGTGATGTCGAAGCTGCCGAAGGGCACGATCTACACGACGCTGGAATACAAGGTGAACCTGATCCGCGCGATCCGGCCGGGTCAGGCCATGCGCGCCAGTGCCACGGCTGGTCACGTCGGACGGTCGACGGGTGTGGCCACGGCCGAGCTCTACGGTGTCGAGGACGGTCGGCTCTATGCGACCGCGTCGACCACCTGCCTTGTCATGTCGCTTCCCGAGCAGGGTTGAGGTCAGCCGCCACCGCGCGGGCGCGGCGCGACCGGCCAAGCGCGGAAGGGTGAATGGACTCGGATCCGTCCGCGCCCACGACACGCCGCTTCCGCGCCAGAAAGAACTTGCCCCAACCGCGCCAGGTGCCGACGGACGGCGCGTCCGGATCGATCTGAATGCGCGAACGCCATTCGGACGGCAGAGGCAGGTCGCACCGTTCCAGACGCTCAAGCATCCACAGAAGCGGGATGTTCGACAGCGGCCGCGCCGGATCGAAGCCGGCAAGCTGGCCGCCGACGTCGCCGTGGCTACCCCGGAACCAGACCTGCTCGACCTCGCCATCGAACTCATTAGGTGTGTCCCAGAGGACAGGGGCGAACGCCTCGCGCGTCTCGTCGAGCGCGAGGGCGTGATAGCCGCGCCGGACATGGCGGCCCAGGTGGTGGTGATGGAACGAGTGCTTGACCTCGGCCCACTTCCAGACGAAGGGCGCACGGAAGCCGAGAGACTTCACGGTGTCGAAAAGGCCCAGAACCTCGATCGGGGTATCGTCGTGGCAGTATTCGCGCGTGAACTCGGCGCAGACCTCCGACACGGTGTCCGCCTGATAGTGCTTCCAGGCCTCGTTCACCATCCGCTCGGTTGCCTGCTCGGGGCGCAGAAGGCCCACCTGCCCGATGACGCCCGCCAGCGACCGCGCCGCATAGGCGCCGCGCGAGTAGCCGATGAGGAAGATCCGGTCGCCCGGCCGATAGCGCGAGGCAAGCCAGCCATAGACCCGCCGGATCTGGCGGTTGATGCCGCGCCCCTCGATGATGTCGAGCGTCTTCGACCAGTCCTCCCACTGCGTCCCGGCCTCGTAGAGAAGGCCGAGGCGACGCGTGCGCGAGGCTTCTTCAAGCAGCTTGTAGATGAGGCCCACGTTCGTCTCGGCGCCCTCGTCCAGCGTGGACATGGTGCCGTCGAGAAGAACGACATGGTCGACGGGGTCGCGGGTGTGCGGCTGGACCGATCGTTCGGTGCGGCGGAAAAAGCCGAGAAGACCGCTAAGACGCTCGCCCCACCCCATCAGACGCCACTCACACAATACCGGGCCATGTCCTGAAGATAGGACGGCAGTCTAAATTTTTCCACGACTGCCTGCGTCGCGGAAAAGAAACTTTTCGTGTCGTTACTCCGCCGCCATCGACGAGCCGTTCAGCGCGTGCCAGACCTTCGCTGCGGTGAAGGGCATGTCGATGTGAGGGACGCCGCGCGTGGCCAGCGCGTCCGCCACGGCGTTCGAGACGGCGGCCAGTGCCGCGACCGTCCCCGCCTCGCCGCAGCCCTTCATGCCCATGGGGTTCGCGGTCGAAGGCACGGCCTCGGTCACGAAGTGGATCATCGGCATGTCGTCGGCGCGCGGCATCCCGTAGTCCATGAAGGTCGCGGTCAGAAGCTGGCCGGTTTCGTCATAGACGACATGCTCGGTCAAGGCCTGCCCCACGCCCTGGGCGACCCCGCCGTGCACCTGACCTTCGGCCAGCATGGGGTTGATGAGATTGCCGAAATCGTCGGTGACGGAGTACTTCACCAGTTTCACGAGGCCCGTATCGGGGTCGATCTCGACCTCGGCGATATGCGCCCCGTTCGGGAAGGACATCTGCGGCAGCGTGTTCTTTTCGCGCACGTCGAGGATGTCGGTCCGGCCGTCCTCGCGCGCCATCGCCGCGACCTCGATCATCGAGGGCGTGGCGTTCGAGCCGGCGATGCGGAATCGCTCGTCGTCGAAGGTGACCTCGGCGCCGTCGTTCTTGCCCGCCAGGTACTCGGCGAACTGCTTCGTCACGGTATCGACCGTCTTCAGCGTCGCCGCCGACTGCGTCGTGACCGAGCGCGACCCGCCCGTGCCGCCGCCCGACGGAATGAGGTCGGTGTCGCCCTGCACGACCCTGATCTTCTCGACCGGGATGCCGGTCTGGTCGGACAGGAAGGCGGCGTAGACTGTCTCGTGCCCCTGACCGTTCGACTGCGTGCCGACGAAGAGGCTGACGGTGCCGTCTTCCTCGAAGACGACGCGGGCGTGTTCGGACGGATCGCCGAGAATCGATTCGATGTAGTAGCAGAGGCCGAAGCCCCGCAGCTTGCCCTTCGCCTCGCTTTCCTTGCGCCGGGCCGGAAAACCGTCGGCGTCGCACTCGATCTTCGCGCGGTCCATCACCCGGGCGAAATCGCCCACGTCGTAGGTGTCGGCGATGGCGGTCTTGTAGGGAAACTTGGAGGGCGGGATGAAGTTGATCCGCCGCAACTCCCAGGGATCGACGCCCAGCTCGCGCGCGGCGTTGTCCATCGACCGTTCCAGCGCGAAGATCGCCTCGGGCCGCCCCGCGCCGCGATAGGCGTCGATCTGCGTGGTGTTGGTGAAGAACCCTTTCGAGTGCAGCGCGATGTCGCGCACGTCATAGGTGCCCATGGCGACCTTGGCGAAAAGCTCGGTCTGGATCTGCTGGGCGTAGCCCGAGTTGTGGGCACCGAGGTTGCAGAGCGTCTCGACCTTGTAGGCGAGGATGCGGTTGTCGTCGTCGAAGGCGAGCGTCGTGTCCGACAACAGGTCACGTCCGCCGTTGTCGGTCAGCATCGACTCCGTCCGCTCGGCGATCCAGCGCACGGGATGGTTCAGCGCCTTGGCGGCGGCGGCGATCACGAAGTACTCGGGATAATCCATGCCCTTCATGCCGAAGCCGCCGCCCACGTCGGGCGTGGTCACGCGGACGTTCTCGGCGTCGAGCCCGAAGCAACCCGCAAGCTCGGCCTTCAGCCCCCAGACGCCCTGCCCGCTGTAGCCGACGTGCAGCTTGGTGCCGTCCCACTCGGCATAGACGCCGCGCGGCTCCATCGAGTTGACGATGATCCGGTTGTCGAAGATCCGCGTTTTCACGACCTTCGGAGCCTTGGCGATGATGCCCTCGACGCGCTCCATGTCGCCCTTGCCCCAGTCGAAGGCGAGGTTCGACGGCGCTTCCGGATGCAGCGTCTCGCCGCCCTCGGCCATGTCGACCTTGGCGGGCAACTCGTCGATGTCGGCCATGACCGCTTCGGCGGCGTCCTGCGCCTCGCGCTTCGTCTCGGCCACGATCACTGCGATGGCGTCACCGACGAACAGGACCTTGTCGCGGGCCAGGATCGGCCGGGGAGGCAGCGCCCCCTTCGAACCGTCGAGGTTGCGCACGGGCTCGGTCGGCATGGTGTAGTCGATCCCCATCTCGGTGAGATCGGCGGCGGCATAGGCGGCTTTCACGCCCGGCATGTCGCGCACCTCGGAGAGATCGACGGGCGACAGTTTGCCATGCGCGACCTGGCTTCTCACGAAGACCGCGTGCCAGGCGTCCTTCGGCGCCACGTCGTCGATGTAGCGGCCCTGCCCGGTGATGAAGCGGCGGTCCTCGAGGCGGCGCACGGGCTGCGATTTGCCGAACTTGTCCATCTGGTCTCTCCCGGGATGTGTCGGTGCGAACCCTAGCCGCCCTGCCCCCGGTGTCCAGAGGCCGCTGCAGGGTTTCCCTTGCCCGCGCGGGCCGCTAAATGGGGCGCGGAACGCGAAGGACGAGACGGGACATGGAAAAGACTTTCGACGCCAGCGAGGCCGAGCCGCGGATCTATGCCGCCTGGGAAAAGGCGCAGGCCTTCAAGGCCGGGGCCAACGCCTCGTCGGACGAGACCTTCTCGATCATGATCCCGCCGCCGAACGTCACCGGCGTCCTCCACATGGGCCACGCCTTCAACAACACGCTGCAGGACATCCTGACGCGCTGGCACCGGATGCGCGGCCACGACACGCTCTGGCAGCCCGGGCAGGACCACGCCGGCATCGCGACCCAGATGGTCGTCGAGCGCGAATTGGCGAAAGCCGGGAACGTCGGCCGGCGCGAGATGGGGCGCGAGGCCTTCACCGCGAAGGTCTGGGAGTGGAAGAAGCAGTCCGGCGGCACGATCATCGAGCAGTTGAAGCGCCTCGGCGCCTCCTGCGACTGGTCGCGCAACGCCTTCACCATGTCGGGCGCCCCGAATGCGCCAGAGGGCGAGGAGGGCAACTTCCACGACGCCGTCATCAAGGTCTTCGTCGACATGTACGACAAGGGCCTGATCTATCGCGGCAAGCGGCTGGTGAACTGGGACCCGCATTTCGAGACGGCGATCTCCGACCTCGAGGTCGAGAACACCGAGGTCGACGGCCACATGTGGCACTTCAAGTACCCGCTCGCGGGCGGTGCCACCTATGAATACGTCGAGAAGGACGAGGACGGGAACGTCCTCTTCACCGAGACGCGCGATTACATCTCCATCGCCACCACGCGCCCCGAGACCATGCTGGGCGACGGCGCGGTCGCGGTCCATCCCTCCGACGCGCGCTATGCCCCCATCGTGGGCCAGCTCTGCGAGATCCCGGTCGGCCCGAAGGAACACCGCCGCCTGATCCCCATCATCACCGACGAATACCCCGACCCCACCTTCGGCTCGGGCGCGGTGAAGATCACCGGGGCGCACGACTTCAACGACTACCAGGTGGCCAAGCGCGGCGGCATCCCGATGTACCGCCTGATGGACACGAAGGGGGCCATGCGCGAGGACGGCGCTCCCTATGCCGAGGCAGCGGCGCTGGCGCTGTCGGTCGCCAAGGGCGAGCGCACGCTCTCCGAAGCCGAGGCCGACGCGATCAACCTGGTGCCGGACGACCTGCGCGGGTTGGACCGCTTCGAGGCACGGAAGCGAGTCGTCGAGCAGATCACCTCCGAGGGTCTGGCGGTGATGACCTCCGCGGACGACCCGCGGCTCGGGGCGCGGAAGTCTGTCCCGGCCGGAGAGCCTGCCCCGGCCGGAGAGCCGGGGCCCCGCGAGGTCCCGGATCAGGCCCGGGACATGGTGCCGCTCGTCGAGGCCAAGAAGATCATGGCCCCCTACGGCGACCGCTCGAAGGTCGTCATCGAGCCGATGCTGACGGACCAGTGGTTCGTCGACACCGCCAAGATTGTCGGCCCCGCGCTGGAGGCCGTCCGCGACGGCACGGTCGAGATCCTGCCCGAGCAACACAGACGGGTCTACTTCAACTGGCTCGAGAGCATCGAGCCCTGGTGCATCTCGCGCCAGCTCTGGTGGGGGCATCAGATCCCGGTTTGGTATTTCCCGGGCCGGAATTCAGACGGTTCCGCAGGCAATCCAGACGGCTCCTCAACCGATAAGCTGACCATTTGCGCCGCGAACTTCGATGAAGTTCAGCGCATTGCTAAGGAGCGCTTCGGAGCAGATCGCGTAGTCGAGATCCCTTCTGACTTCACACTCGCCGACAACAATCCAATCGACGCGTATTTGACCAATGCGCTGATGGAAGAGACGGTCGAAAGCCTACGGAAGGACGAAGAGGAAGCCGGCCGACGAGTTTCAGAGGCACTACTCCGCGATATTCAGGCCAACACTATGGTCGCCTACCGCGACCCCGACGTCCTCGACACCTGGTTCTCTTCCGGTCTCTGGCCCATCGGCACCCTCGGCTGGCCCGAGGACACGCCCGAACTGAAGAAATACTTCCCCACTTCCGTCCTCATCACCGGCTTCGACATCATCTTCTTCTGGGTCGCGCGGATGATGATGATGCAATACGCCGTCGTGGGCGAACGCCCCTTCGACACCGTCTACGTCCACGCGCTCGTCCGCGACGAGAAGGGCAAGAAGATGTCGAAGTCGCTCGGCAACGTCCTCGACCCCTTGGAGCTGATCGACGAATACGGCGCCGACGCGGTGCGCTTCACGGTGACCTCGATGGCCGCGATGGGCCGCGACCTGAAGCTTTCGCCGCAGCGCATCGCGGGCTATCGCAACTTCAGCACGAAGCTCTGGAACGCCGCGCGCTTCGCCGAGATGAACGGCGTCTTCGGCCATGCCCGCTGGCAACCGGGCACGCCGCTCACCGCCACCGCGAACAAGTGGATCGTGGGCGAGGTCGCCCGCGCGCGCATCGACCTCGACGCCGCCCTCGACGCCTTCCGGTTCAACGACGCGGCGAACGGGCTTTACGCCTTCGCCTACACCTTCTTCGACTGGTACGTCGAATTCGCCAAGCCTCTCCTCGACGGCGAGGCGGCGGACGAGACCCGCGCGGTCTATGGCTGGGCGCTCGACCAGCTTCTCCTGATGCTGCACCCCATCATGCCCTTCATCACCGAAGAGCTGTGGGAGCTGTCGGCGACCCGCGACAAGATGCTCGTCCACGGCGACTGGCCGACCTACGGCGAGGAACTGATCGACGCCGACGCGCTGTCCGAGATGCGGTGGGTGCGCGACGTGATCGAGAAGGTCCGCTCGGTGCGCGGCGAGATGAACGTGCCGAAGTCGGTCAAGGCCCCGCTCCTGAAGCTGTCGCTCGACGAGGCGGGCGAAGCGGCCTGGGCGCGGAACGAGGCGCTGATCCTGCGCGACCGCGAAGCCGGGATCGACAGTCTGACGGCGGCAGAGGCCGCTCCGAAGGGCGCCGCCACCATCGCCGTCGGCGGCGGCACCTTCGCGCTGCCTCTCGAAGGGCTGATCGACGTCGGTGCCGAGCGCGCGCGTCTTGGCAAGACGGTCGAGAAGCTGCGGAAGGAGCTTGGCGGTCTCGAAGGGCGTCTGAAGAACCCGAAGTTTCGCGAGAACGCCGCACCCGAGGTCATCGAGGAAACCGAGGCTCTCGCGTCGGAGAAGGGCGAGGAGCTGAACCGCCTCGACACCGCGCTGTCACGGCTCGCCGAGCTTTAGGGCTTCATCGGTCGGCAAATATCCCGGGGGTCGCCATCGGAGCGCCATCGGTCCGAGCGACGATGGCGACGGGGCAGAGCACCCACCTGCGCACTGTCTCAGCCCGGACCGACCGGTGTGCAGTTGACGTTCTGCGCCGTCAGCCGCTTGCAGGCCATCTCGGCCTTCGCTTCCGACAGGCCGACGAAGTTCGCCTCCCATCCCTTCGGGCTGCGGACGACCTTGCGGAGCGCCGAGTCGAGCGTCGACATCTCGACGAGGGCGGTCTGAAGCAGCACGCGCTCGGCCTCGTTGCGGGTGTTGAAGCGGCCGACGTTGATCGCCCAGTGCTGCCCGCCCGAGGTCGAGACGCGGGTGACGACGACGGGACCGTCGGCAAGGCTTGCGATGGCGCGCGAGGGCTCCTCCTCCGATCCCTCGGCCAGGCCGGGGCGCGGCGCGGGGCGCAGGAAGGCGCCGGCGAGGCTTGCGGCCTGAACTGCGACAGGCGCGGGCTGCGGAACCGGGATCGCGGCTTCCGCCACCGCCACCTCGGCCAGGACGTCGGATATGCCCGCCGCCAGGGCGACCAGGGTCTCGCCGCTCACGTCGTCGCCGGGCCGTCCCGCCGGACGTGGCGAGCGTGCGATGAGGCCCGACGCGACAAGGGCGGGCTCCGAGGCGGCCTCGCCCCGGCCCGCACCCGAAAGGTCCGGCCTGCGCGGCTTGACGACGGCGACCTGGCTCGGCGCGCGTTCGAAGCCCAGATCCAGAAGCTCCGCGATCTTGGCGGTGCGCCATGGCGTCGACCTTCCGCCGAAGACCGTCGCGATGATCCGCTCCTGCCCACGCTCGGCCGAGGCGACGAGGTTGTAGCCCGCCGCGCGGGTGTAGCCGGTCTTGATGCCGTCCGCGCCGCGATAGGCGTCGAGAAGGCGGCGGTTGGTGTTCGACACCGTCTTCGAGCCCGCGTTGGTCGAGCGGCGCGAGAACAGGTTGTAGTATTCGGGGAAGTCGTAGAACAGGTGCCGCCCGAGCGTCGTCATGTCCCGCGCGGTCGACAGGTGCCCGCTTTCGGTCAGCCCATGCGCGTTGCGGAAGGTCGACGAGGTCATGCCAAGCGCCTGTGCCGAGCGGGTCATGCGCCGCGCGAAGGCGGCTTCGCTGCCGGACACGGCCTCGCCCAGGGCGGTCGCGGCGTCGTTCGCAGATTTGACGGCGGCGGCCCGGATCAGGTCGCGGATGCGAATCTTCTGGCCCGCCTTCAGACCCAGGCGCGACGGCGGTTCGCCCGCCGCCTTGTTCGAGATCGTGACCTGCGTGTCGAGACTGAGTTCACCGCGCTCGATCGCGTCGAAGACGACGTAAAGCGTCATCATCTTGGTCAGCGATGCGGGATGAAGCCGGGTGTCGGCGTTGCGGGAATGGATGATTTCCCCCGATCGCGCGTCGATCACCATCGCCGCGTAGGGTGCGCCCTGCACCACACCGACCGAAAGGAAGAAAGAGAGGATACACGCCTGGAAGACGATGCGGATGCCCGACACCATACTGCCCCTTTTGCCTCAATATTAGCGTTCCGATCGTTTGGCGCCGGAACAATGCTCGTTTTTCCAAGCCTAACACGTGTCAAATCAACAGAAAATAACGAATTTCCCGTAAATTGACGTCGTTGGCGGGATGCTACCAGATGGCGTGTGGCGGGACGAATAGAGCGCTATATGTTGCGCTCGATATCCGCCACCAAATCAGGCAATTCTCCCAGGCCTTCGATCCGGCGGTAACGCGGCGACTCGACAGGCTCACGGGCGGCCTCCAGGGCCCAGGTCTCGCCGTGCGGAACCCAGACGCCCCAGCCGCCGACCTCGATCACCGGATTGACGTCGCTTTTCAGCGAATTGCCGACCATCAGCGCCTGATCCGACGCAATTCCGCGTCCCGTGAATATGCCTGCATAAACGCGGGGCGACTTGTCCGAGACGATCTCGACCCCGTCGAAAACGTCGCCCAGGCCCGATTGCGCAAGCTTGCGCTCCTGGTCCAGGAGATCGCCCTTGGTGACAAGAAGCAGGGTTCGGCCCTCGGCAAGCCTGTGCACCGTTTCCTCGACGCCGGGCAAAAGTTCGATGGGATGCGCCAGCATCTCGTGCCCCGCGCGCAGGATCTCGGCTATCACCTCGCCCGAGACGCGGTTCTGCGTCACCTCGAGCGCCGTTTCGATCATCGACAGGACGAATCCCTTGATGCCGAATCCGTACCGCCCGATGTTGCGCCGCTCGGCGTCCAGAAGACGCGCCTCGAGATGGTCGCGGTCGGCGTGTGACTTCAGGAGGTCGTGAAAGCGCTCCTGCGTCAGGCGAAAGAAGCGCTCGTTGTGCCAGAGCGTGTCGTCGGCATCGAAGCAGATGGCGGTCAGCATGGCCCGCGTGATGCCCCCGATCGGGGGCCGGGGCAAGATCGAGGCCCGCCTCCCTCTTTTCACTTGGGCCCGAACGCTTATATTGTGGCGCCTGTCCCCGCAACGATCGAAGGTGCCCGTGAGCCCCCGTTTGCTTCATAGACTGGCCAAAGGCGACGACACGACGCCCGGAAACGATTCCGGCGTCCTGACCGAGACCAAGCCGACGACTCAGCGGCCGCCGCTCTACAAGGTGATGCTGCTGAATGACGACTACACGCCGATGGAGTTCGTCGTGCATGTCCTCGAGCGGTTTTTCGGGATGAACCACGCGCAGGCCCTCGACCTGATGCTGACGGTCCACAAGAAGGGGCTGGCCGTCGTGGGCGTGTTCTCGTTCGAGGTGGCCGAGACCAAGGTGGCGCAGGTGATGGACTTCGCGCGCCGCCATCAGCACCCGCTGCAATGCACGATGGAGAAGGAGTGAGGCCCTTGCCTCGCTCTCGTCCATGCTGTCCGACCGCCTGACACTCGCGCTCGAAAGGGGCCTCGCCGCCCTGCCCGCGAGCGGCACCATCGCGGTCGTCGAGCCGCCTGCTGACGCCGACCTGTCGGCCCTGCCCCGCGACCGTGTCGAGGTGATCGCCCGCCAGTTTCCCGCACACCGGCGCTTCGCGGCGGAGGGATTCGCGATGCGCGAGACGCCGGGCGGGCCCTATGCCCTCGCCTTCCTCTCCCTTCCCCGCGCGAAGGACGCGGCGCGCGATCTCATCGCGCGAACGGCGGCGGCGACGGATGGCCCGGTGCTGGTCGACGGCCAGAAGACCGACGGGATCGATTCGATGCTGAAGGACCTGCGGGCGCGGGCCGAGGTGAGCGAGGCGATCTCGAAGGCGCACGGCAAGATCTTCGCGCTCTCGGGCGGCACCTTCGACGATTGGCTCGAGACCCCCGCCCGGGTCGCGGGCGGCTTCGCCACCCGGCCCGGCGTCTTCTCGGCCGACGGACCGGACCCTGCGTCCGAAGCGCTGGCTGCCGCCCTGCCCGACCTCAAGGGCGCGGTCGTCGACCTCGGCGCGGGATGGGGCTTCCTGTCGCGGGCGATCCTGACCCGCAAGGGCGTCACCCGGCTCGACCTCGTCGAGGCGGACCACGCCGCCCTCGACGCGGCGCGCGAGAACGTGACCGATCCCCGCGCCCACTTCCACTGGGCCGATGCGCGCGACTGGCGGCCCGAGACCCCGGCCGATCACGTCGTCACCAATCCGCCCTTTCATGCCTCGCGCCGGGCCGATCCCGAACTGGGCCGTGACTTCATCCGCGCTGCCGCCCAGATGCTGAAACCTCACGGCACGCTCTGGCTTGTGGCGAACCGCCATCTGCCCTACGAAAAGACGCTGGACGAGGCCTTCCGCGAGGTCCGTGCCCTGGACCCCTCCGGTCCGTTCAAGCTTTATGCCGCAAGCCGGCCGCGCGCCCCCCGGAAAGGATAGCCTCCATGTCGTTCTCCATCGCGGGCAAGACCGCCGTCGTCACCGGCGCGGCCAACGGGGTCGGCCTCGCCATCGCGCGCCACTTCGTCGAGAAGGGCGCGCGCGTCATGTTTGCGGACATGGACGAGGAGAGGCTTCAGGCCGAACTCGGCTCCGGCACCGACGAAGAGGACAGCGTCGCCTGGTTTGCCGGCGACCTGCGCCAGAAACTGACGCTGGCCAATCTTCTGTCGGCGACGCTCGACCGCTTCGACCGTGTCGACATCCTGGTGAACGGCTCGCGCAAGCTTCTGGTCGGCGATCCGCTGGATTCCGACGAAGACGGCTTCGAGGCGACGCTCCAGCAGAACCTCCTGCCCACGCTTCGCGTCACGCAGACCTTCGCGCGCCGGATGATCCGCCAGGCCGAGGAGGACGACGACGACGCGCCCGCGGGCTCGATCATCAACCTGTCGTCCATCGCCGCGCGCCGGACCCAGCCCGGGCTGATGGCCTTTTCGGTGACCTCGGCGGCGATCGACCAACTCACCCGGTCGATGGCCGTGTCGCTTGCCCCGCACCGCATCCGGGTCAATGGCATCGCCCTCGGCTCAGTGATGACCACGGGGCTTCAGTCTTCGCTCAAGTCTCAGGACGACCTCAGGGGCCGGATCCTCGCGGCGACGCCGCTGAACCGGATCGCCAGCGCCTCGGAAGTGGCCGAGGTCGCGCATTTCCTCGCCTCCGAGGCCTCGGGCTTCATGACCGGCCGCGTCCTGACCGTGGACGGCGGACGCACCCTCGTCGACGCCGCCGACGCCCCCGCGCACTGACGTCCGGTACTACTGCGAGGCCAGCGCTGCCGAGATCGGGGCAAGCGTGACGTTCCGGTTGCCGATGGCCCATTCCACCACCGCGACCAGCGTGTCGGGCCGCGTCGTGCCGACGAGGATCACCGCGTCGTCCTGGCGCGCCCGGAAGGCGGCCCGGTCAAGGGTGCGGCGGATCTGCTCGCCCGTTTCGCCGTCGCCGTCGATGTTGCGGAACACGAGCCCGGTCTTTATCCCGGCCCGTCCCGCGATCTGGTGGGCGGCGTTCAGCCCGCGCGGAAAGGTGACGAGGCCGTGGCCGGTGTCCGAGATCGCATCGACGATCTGTTGCACGGCGGCGCGGTCGGATTGGAAGCTCGCGCCTGAAACGTCCATCAGCGCGACCGCCTCGGGGACAAGGTCGAGGTTCGCGCGCAAGGCCTGCTCGACGTCCTGGGGCTGCGCGTTCTCGGGCAGCGACGGGATCAGCACGACTTCGCGGCCCGCCGCACGATAGCGGCGCGCGGCCTCGGCGGCGTCGGGCGTGGCGGCGTCGATGGCGAAGGACACGAACGGCGGAAGCTGGGCCAGTTGCGCCTCGGTCAGGATCGGCCCGTCCTGCACGAGAACGACCGAGACGAGCGCGGCGTTCTCGGGGTTCTCGAACGGCACGGCGAAGGCTTCCAGAGCCGGTCCCTGGGGCGCATCGCTCTCGGCCATCTCAGCGTCTTCGGTCACCTCGGCGGCAACTTCGGCGCCGGGGGTCGGAGCGACGACCGTGCCGCCGATCTGCGGCAACCGGCTGGTGGAGGCGCCCTGGTCCGTGTCGGTGAGCGTATCCACCGGCGAGAAGAACGAGGAGTCGCTTCCGTCGACGGTGACGGTGGCGGCGCCGTTGCCGCTGCCGGGCGCCGTCTCGACGATCACGGGCTGAGGTGCAGGCTGGGGTTCGGGCGCAGGCTCCGCCGCAGGCGCGGGCACAGGCTCCGCCGCGGGCTCCTGCTCCGGTTGAGGCTCGGGTTCCGGTTCAGGTTCCGGGGCGGGCTCTGGGGCCGCCGCGACGATATCTGCCTCCGGCTGCTCGACCGCCTCGACCGCGGGCGACGGCAGGCTGGGGCCGTCCTCGACCTCCGCCATGCCGGGAAGCGACGGCTCGCCGCCCACTTCGGGCGCTGCCTGCTCCGCCGGCTCGGTTCCTGCTGTCGAGACCTGCGGCGCGGGATCGGCGGCCGGGCTCGTCGGTGTTTCGGCCTGCGCAGTCGGCAAGGCCGCTATCTCGGTCTCGACGACGGGAGGCGTCGACGAAGCCGCCTCGACCGCGTCGGAGTCGGCGCTCTCGCCTGGCGCATCGGCTTCGACGGGCGCGGCGGTCTGCGTATCGGGCGCATCGACCGGCGTCTCGGGGACCGTCAACGACGGGTTTCCGCTGTCGGGCGCGACGTCGGTCGACGGTGTTTCAGCCGTGGCCTCCGATGCCTCGGGCGCGTCGCCCAGAGCCTCGGGCGCGTCGATCGCGGGTGTGGGCACGTCGAGAGACGCGGTATCGAGCGAGGGCGCGGTCTCGGACGGCGTCTCGGGGACGGTCACGCTGCCCGTGATCTCGGCGGCGGGCCGCGTCTCGGGCGCGGGCACGACCGGATCGGTCTCGGGCCGCGCCTGGTCGAATTCGCTGCCGCCCGGCACCTGAACCTCGGCCGCCTCGGGCCGGGGGAAAGACAACTGCTGTCGCTCCATCGTCTGGCTCGACACCAGAAGCAGGCCAAGCCCGACGATTCCGCCCCAGAAAATCCCTGCAAGAAAGCCGCGTCCCACCGGTCTTTCCTCCGATCTGCTCTAATGCCCGCGGGCGCCTTGACGTAAGGTGGCGCCTCTGGTCGAAGTATACCCGCGCTTTCGGGCGCTGACACCCCATATCTGCATAGGGCCGCAAGGCGTGACGAAATGCTGCTGCTGATCGACAACTACGACAGCTTTACCTTCAACCTCGTCCACTACCTGGGCGAGTTGGGGGCGGACTGCGTCGTGAAACGCAACGACGCGCTGAACGTGCAGGAGGCGATGGCGCTGAACCCCTCCGGCATCATCCTGTCCCCCGGTCCCTGCGACCCCGACCGCGCCGGCATCTGCCTTGCCCTGATCGAGGCCGCGGCCGAGACGAACACCCCGCTCTTCGGCGTCTGCCTCGGGCACCAGGCCATTGGCCAGGCCTTCGGCGGCAAGGTCGTGCGCGCGGGCGAGATCGTTCACGGCAAGATGGGCCACATCCTGCACGAAGGTCGCGGCGTCTTCGCCGGGCTTCCGTCCCCCCTGAAAGGCACGCGCTACCATTCGCTCGTCGTCGAGCGCGCGAGCCTGCCGGACAGCCTCGAGGTCACCGCCTGGTTGGAGGACGGCACGATCATGGGCCTGCGTCACCGCGAGAAGCCGATCGAAGGCGTTCAGTTCCACCCCGAGTCGATCCGCTCCGAGCATGGTCACACCCTTCTGAAGAATTTCCTCTCCCGCGTGCCGGAGCCCGCATGAGCGACGCGATGAAACCCCTGATCTACGCCGCCTCCGAAGGGCCGCTGTCCCGCTCGCAGGCGACCGAGGCCTTCCGCATCATCTTCGAGGGCGCCGCGACGCCCGCGCAGATGGCGGGCCTTCTGATGGCGATGCGCGCCCGGGGCGAGGCCGTGTCGGAATACGCCGCCGCCGCCGCCGTCATGCGCTCGAAATGCTCGGCGGTCCGCGCGCCCGAAGGTGCAATGGACATCGTCGGCACCGGCGGCGACGGCAAGGGCACGCTCAACATCTCGACCGCGACCGCCTTCGTCGTCGCGGGCGCGGGCGTGCCGGTGGCGAAGCACGGCAACCGCAACCTGTCGTCGAAGTCGGGAGCGGCCGACGTTCAGGGCCAGATGGGCATCGACGTCATGGTCGGCCCCGAGGTCGTCGAGCGCGCGCTGCAGGAGGTCGGCATCGGCTTCATGATGGCGCCCATGCACCACCCGGCGATGAAGCACGTCATGCCCGTCCGCCAGGAACTCGGATGCAAGACGATCTTCAACATCCTGGGACCCCTGACGAATCCGGCAGGCGTCAAGCGCCAGCTTACCGGCGCCTTCGCCATCGACCTGATCCATCCGATGGCCGAGACGCTGCAGCTTCTGGGGTCCGAGGCCGCCTGGCTGGTCCACGGCGCGGACGGCACCGACGAGATCTCGATCTCCGGCACCACCTCTGCCGCGATCCTGAAGGACGGCGAGATCACTTCGGCCGAGATCCACCCCGAGGATGCAGGCCTGCCCGTTCACCCCTTCCGCGACATCCTGGGCGGCACGCCCGAGGAGAACGCGACCGCCTTCCGCGCGCTGCTCGACGGTCAGCCCGGCGCCTACCGCGACGCGGTCATTCTGAACGCCGCCGCTGCCCTCGTGATCGCCGAAAAGGCGGCCGACCTGCACGAGGGCGCGGCGATCGCCGCCGAAAGCATCGACTCGGGCGCGGCGCGCG
Organism: Silicimonas algicola; assembly: GCF_003970735.1. Lineage (GTDB taxonomy): Bacteria > Pseudomonadota > Alphaproteobacteria > Rhodobacterales > Rhodobacteraceae > Silicimonas > Silicimonas algicola. The sequence goes on along the minus strand of NZ_CP034588.1, from coordinate 1,825,007 downwards.
GCAAGCTCGAGGGGCTGGCGCGCGTCACCTCCGGCGCGTGATTTCGCCGGACCTTGGCGACTGGGCCGACCTGCCCTTCTTCGACCGCGACTGGCCGCGGCTCCAGGCGGCGATCGCCGTCGAGACGCGACTGATCCTGCCGCCAGAAGATCAACGCTTCGCCGCCCTCTCCCGCTGCCAGCCCGACGCCACCCGCGTCGTGATCCTGGGGCAGGACCCCTACCCGACCCCGGGCCACGCCAACGGCCTCGCCTTCTCGGTCGCCGAGGGTGTGAAGCTGCCCCCGTCGCTGAAGAACATCTTCCGCGAGATGAAGGACGATCTGGGCCGCGCACCGGCGAGCGGAGACCTGTCGCCCTGGGCCGACCAGGGCGTTCTCCTCCTCAACACCGCGCTTTCGGTCCCGGCAGGCGTCAAGAACGGCCACGCCTCCCTCGGCTGGCGTCGACTGACCGAGGAGGTGATGGCGCGCCTGTCGGACCGCCCTCGCGCCTTCGTCCTCTGGGGCGCGCCGGCGCAGTCCTTCCGGCGGTTCGTGACCGGAGACGGCCATCTCTTCCTGGAAAGTCCGCACCCCTCGCCCCTGTCGGCCTATCGCGGGTTCTTCGGCTCGCGCCCGTTCAGCCGGGTCAACACCTGGCTCGACGGGCGGGGTGAGACGCCGGTCGACTGGGCCTGACGCATCGGACTGATGCGTATTTGGGGCAAGATGAAGCGGAAGGCGCGCCCTGCCCTTCATCTTGCCGAAAATACGCGGACAAGTCCCGCGCCGCCGGCGCTTTCCTCGGGCCGGCGAACAGGTTATCCACGGGCCATGACCGACGTTCTGGACCACATCAAGGCCTACAAGCTGGACGAGATCGCCGCCGCCAAGGTCGCGCGGCCGCTGTCCGGCGTCGAGGACGCCGCGCGGGCCGCCTCCGCGCCGAGGGGGTTCGCGCATGCGCTCGTGCAGGCCTCCCGGACCGGCTATGGCCTCATCGCCGAGATCAAGAAGGCGAGCCCGTCGAAGGGCCTGATCCGGCCCGACTTCGATCCGCCCGCGCTGGCCCGCGCCTATGAGGCCGGAGGGGCTACCTGCCTGTCCGTCCTGACCGATGCGCCGTCGTTCCAGGGCGCACCTGGCTTTCTGACGGCGGCGCGAGACGCTGTGGCGTTGCCCTGCCTCAGGAAGGACTTCCTCTACGACACCTACCAGGTCGCCGAGGCGCGGGCCTGGGGCGCGGATTGCATCCTCATCATCATGGCGAGCGTGTCCGACGCGCAGGCCGCCGAGCTGGAGGCCGCAGCGACCGACTGGGGCATGGACGTCCTCGTCGAGGTCCACGACGAGGCCGATCTCGACCGCGCGCTTGCGCTGAAGTCGCCGCTTCTCGGCGTGAACAACCGCAACCTCCGCACCTTCGAGACCGACCTCGGCACGACCGAGAGGCTGGCTGCCCGCGTGCCCGGGGGCAAGATGCTGGTGGCAGAAAGCGGGCTTGTCACGCCGGACGACCTGGCACGTCTCGCCCGCGTCGGGGCGCGGACGTTCCTGATCGGCGAAAGCCTGATGCGGCAGGCCGATGTGACGGCCGCCACCCGCGCGATCCTTGCCGACCCCGTACCAGCATGAGCGGGCTGACCCACTTCGACGGACAGGGCCACGCGCATATGGTCGACGTGTCCGGCAAGGCCGTCACAGACCGCCTTGCGGTCGCAGAGGGCTGGGTGAGGATGCGTGCCGAAACTCTTGATCTCATTACCGAAGGTCGTGCGAAGAAGGGCGACGTCCTGTCCGTCTCGCGGCTGGCGGGCATCATGGGCGCGAAGAAGACGGCCGAGCTGATCCCGCTCTGCCATCCCCTACCGATCACCAAGGTCGCACTGGACCTGACCGCCGACCCCTCGCGGCCCGGCATCCGCGTCGAGGCAAGCGTCAAGACCTCGGGCCAGACCGGCGTCGAGATGGAGGCGCTGACCGCCGTCGCCGTGGCCTGCCTCACCGTCTACGACATGGTGAAGGCGGTCGAGAAGGGCATGGTGATCGAGGACGTGCGCCTTCTGCTCAAGGACGGCGGCAAATCGGGCCGCTACGAGGCGGCCGGGTGATTTCGGTCGACGAGGCGCTGGCCCATGTCTTCGCGCTGGTCACGCGAGTGGACTCCGAAGAGGTGCCCCTGCGGAACGCCGCGGGCCGCGTTCTGGCGGCAGATGTGGTGGCGCTCCGGAACCAGCCGCCGTTCCGCGCCTCGGTCATGGACGGCTATGCCGTCGCGGGCGACGGGCCCTGGCGCGTCGTGGGCCAGGCGGCGGCGGGTCACGCCTTTGCGGGCTCGGTCGCTGACGGCGATGCGGTGCGGATCTTCACGGGCGGCGTCGTGCCCGAAGGTGCCGACAGGGTCGTGATCCAGGAGGATGTCGTCGTCACCGGCGAACGGATTTCGCTTGGTGCAGGTCCGGATTCAGAACGCTACATCAGGGAGATAGGGGCGGACTTCAAGGTGGGCGACCGCCTGGCCGCGCCGCGCCGCCTGACGCCCGCCGACGTGGCGCTTGCCGCGTCGATGAACGTGCCCCGTGTGACGGTCGCGCGGCGTCCCCGCCTCGCGATCATCGCCACCGGCGACGAACTGGTGATGCCGGGCGAAGACCCTCGTCCCGACCAGATCATCGCGTCGAACAGCTTCGGCCTCGCCGCGATGGCCGAGGCGGAGGGCGCCGAAGTCAGGCTACTTCCGGTCGCGCGCGACACCCGCGCCTCGCTCACGACGGTCTTCGGCCTTGCACGCGACGCCGACCTTGTCGTGACCATCGGTGGGGCGTCCGTGGGCGACCACGACCTTGTCGGCGAGGTCGCCGCCGACCTCGGGATGGAACGTGCCTTCTACAAGATCGCGATGCGGCCCGGAAAGCCGCTGATGGCTGGGCGTATGGGACAGGCGGCGATGGTCGGGCTGCCAGGGAACCCGGTTTCAGCCATGGTCTGCGGGCATCTTTTCCTTCGGCCGATGCTGCGCGCGATGCAGGGCCTGCCCGCCGAGAGACTGCGCGAAGGCGAGGCCATCCTGTCCGCTCCGCTTGGGCCGAACGGTCCGCGTCAGCATTACATGCGCGCTTGCCGCGACGACGACGGCATCCGGGCGGCCGAGCGGCAGGACAGTTCGCTTCTCACCGTCCTCGCGGGTGCGAACGTGCTGATCGTGCGTCCGCCGCACGATCCCGCACGCCACGTCGGGGAGCAGGTTAGGTACATAAACCTTTAAAGAGTTTGACACAAAACGGGAACGCGACTAGAACATCGCCTGAACACATGGCCACAGCCGGTGGATCGATCAGAGGAGGTTCACGTCGATGCTGACCCGCAAGCAACTGGATTTGTTGGATTTCATCAACAAGCGTTTACAGCGTGACGGCGTTCCGCCCTCGTTCGACGAAATGAAGGAGGCGCTGGACCTCCGCTCGAAGTCCGGCATCCACCGGCTCATCACGGCGCTCGAGGAACGCGGCTTCATCCGCCGCCTCGCACACCGCGCGCGCGCCATCGAAATCGTCAAGCTGCCAGAGGCGCTCGAGAGGAAGAGCGCCGCGCTGTCGTCGGTCGGGTCGCCGGGCGGGTTCCGCCCTCGCGTGATCGAAGGCGACCGTCCCACCTCGCGGCCCGCATCCGCCATGTCGGTCGACTCCGGGGCGATGGACCTGCCCGTCATGGGCCGCATCGCCGCCGGCGTTCCGATCGAGGCGATCAGCGAGGTCAGCCACACCGTCTCTGTCCCAAACCAGATGGTCGGCAAGGGGCACCATTACGCGCTCGAGGTGAAGGGCGACTCGATGATCGAGGCAGGTATCAACGACGGCGACATCGTGGTGATCCGCGAGACATCGACCGCCGAGACAGGCGACATCGTCGTGGCGCTGGTCGAGGATCAGGAGGCGACCCTCAAGCGGTTCCGCCGTTCCGGAAGCTCGATCGCTCTCGAGGCCGCCAACCCCGCCTACGAGACGCGGCTTTACCGCGATGACCAGGTCAAGGTTCAGGGCCGTCTCGTCGGGCTTATCCGTACCTACTGAGGCTGACGCGACCACAGCCTGTCTCCCGTCCGGTCCCGGGCCGAAACGACCTTCGGCCCGTCCTCTCCCGCCTCAATGGCTAGCGCACCGATCAGTGCCAGACGCCGGGCGTCGTAGACATCGCATCCGGGTGGCGTCTCGGCGCGGATGTTCACAACCACCAGCGCCGCCTCACCGCAGGCAGCCAGCGCCTCGGCCGCTGCGACCTTTCCGGTGGCGTGGAGGATCGTGCCCCCTCCCACCTCGAAGCGGCGCAGACGACCTTCGGTGCGGAACGCAAGCCTCTCGGCCGCTTGCGCCTGCGTCGCGCCGTCACCGTCGTTCTCGAGCCAGCTTTTGGCAGCGAAGCCGTCGCCTTTTCCCTTCGAGAGCGCCCTGCCCTGATCCGTCATCACGCCTACGAGCCCGCCCGTCTCGGACACGAGCGCCTCTGGCCGGACCGCCGCAGCCCAGAGCATCATCGCCGCGACGACGACTGGCCCCCCCAAAACCCGCCAGCGCCCTTGCCAGAGCACGATCCAGAGACCTCCGACCGTCAGAAGCGGAAGGACCGTGCCCGGCGGCGAGATGACGAAGCTCAACGCCCCCGGCCAGCCGGCGACCGTCTCGGCCACGCCGAGGATCCACAGGATCGCGGGCTTCATCAGGCCAAGGCCGAGCCCGGACAGCCCGAAGGGCCAGAGAAGGGCTGCCAGCACCGCAGCCGGCATCACGACGAGGCCCATCAACGGCACCGACACGACGTTCGCCAGAAGACCGTAGTGCGGCACCTGGTTGAAATGCGCCGCGGCGACGGGGGCCGTCGCAAGCCCGGCGACGAAGGACGACAGGACGACGCCCCCGGCCCAATACGCCCATTTCGGACCGCGCCAGGCCCGATCGCGGAGCGCGCCATAGACCGCAACCAACGCAATGGTGGCCGCGAAGGACATTTGGAAGCCGGGCCCGGTCAGCGCCTCGGGGCGCAACGCAAGCACCACGAGGGCGGCCATCGCGACGGCCCGCAACGTGATCGCGCGGCGGTCGATCAGGACGGCGGCGAACATCATCGCGACCATGACGAAGGCGCGCTCGGTCGCGACATTCCCGCCCGAGAGCGCCAGATAGACGACGCCCGCCACGAGCGCACCCACGGCGGCGATCTTCTTCGACGGCAGGCGCAGCGCCGCCCCCGGAATGGCCGCGAGCGTCAGACGCAGCGCGCCGAAGACGAAGCCTGTGAGAAGGCCCATGTGCAGACCCGAAATGGCGAGCAGATGCGCAAGGTTCGAGGCGCGGAGCGCGTCGAGCGTCGGCCGGTCGAGCCCGGCCCGGTCTCCTGTCGTGATCGCCGAGGCGAAGGCGCCGGCCCGACCCGGCAGCGCTGCCTGGACCGCCGCGCTGATCCTCATGCGCAGACGGTAGAGGGCAAGGGTCAGGCCATCCCGCTCGGGTTCGGCCAGCAGGAGAAGCGGCGTCCGGGTATATCCGACCGCCCCCAGCCCGTCGAACCATGCCTGGCGTCGGAAATCATAGCCGCCTGGCTCGACCGCGCCGCCGGGCGGCGAGAGGTTGGCGGTCAGGATCACGGTCTGCCCGGGTTCCGGCGTGACGAATACCCGTTCACCGTGGAGGGCGATACGCACCCTGCCGGGTGTCCGGGCAGGCGGCACGCTCGACAGCCGCACGCGGTCGAGCGTCACGCGGACCGCGTCCGACGCCGAGCGGTCGATCTCGACGATCCTGCCCTCGACCGAACCGTAATAGCGCCAGCCGAGCGTGACGTCCGCTACCTGGTGCGCGCGCAGGCCAGCCGTGGAGAAACCGGCCAGGGTGACGAGAATGGCCATGAGCAGAAGGCGAAGCGTCTCGGCCCCAAACCTGAATATCGCCGCGCAACATACTGCCAACGCGAGGATTCCCCACCAGTGCTGCGCATTTGGCTCGACCCTCAGACCGAAGTAGATCGCGATCCCGGTCGCATAGAGAACCGCGATCCACGGGAAAAGGTGCCCCCTTTGGCGGTCGAGAGCGGTCAGGATCGAATTCGGCGGCACCCTTGAGACATCCCGGCGGCTTGGCTACACCACGGCGAGCCTTAGGGCTTTCATGGTTTCCAGAAGGTTAAGGCCCGCATGTCCGAGCGTCCCGTCGTCACCCGCTTCGCGCCCTCGCCCACAGGCTATCTGCACATCGGGGGCGCGCGGACGGCGCTGTTCAACTGGCTCTATGCCCGGCATTGCGGGGGCAAATTCCTGCTGCGGATCGAGGACACCGACCGCGCACGCTCCACGCCCGAGGCGACCGAGGCGATCCTGAAGGGCCTCACATGGCTCGGGCTCGACTGGGACGGCGAGGCCGTCAGCCAATTCGAGCGTGCGGACCGCCACGCCGAGGTCGCACGCGAGATGCTGGCGCGGGGTGCGGCCTACAAGTGCTTCTCGACGCAGGACGAGATCGAGGCCTTCCGCGAGGCGGCGCGCGCGAAGAACGAAAGCACCCTCTTCCGCTCGCCCTGGCGCGACGTGCCCGAGGCCGATCATCCGGACGCGCCTTTCGCCATCCGCGTGAAGGCGCCGCGCGAGGGACAGACGGTGATCCGCGACCGCGTGCAGGGCGACGTGACCATCCGAAACGACCAGCTCGACGACATGATCGTCCTGCGGTCGGACGGCACACCCGTCTACATGCTGGCCGTCGTGGTTGACGATCACGACATGGGGGTGACCCACGTCATCCGGGGCGACGACCACCTCAACAACGCCGCCCGCCAGATGCTGGTCTACGACGCCATGGGATGGGAGGTGCCGGTCTGGGCGCATATCCCGCTGATCCACGGTGAGGACGGCAAGAAGCTGTCGAAGCGTCACGGCGCGCTTGGGGTCGAGGAGTGGGCGGCCGAGGGCTGGCCCGCGTCCGCGATGCGCAACTATCTGGCGCGGCTCGGGTGGTCCCATGGGGACGACGAGTTCTTCACCGATGCGCAGGCGATCCAATGGTTCGACCTCGACGGCATTCGTCAGGCGCCCGCCCGGTTTGATACCAAGAAGCTGGCCAATCTCTCGGGTCAGCACATCGCGGCGACCGACGATGCTGCACTCGTAGCGCAGATTCAGGAATATTTGAGCCTTTCCGGTCAAAAGGCGCTGACGCCGACCCAGCAATCGGACTTGAACCGCGCCATGTACTGTCTGAAGGACCGCGCAAAGACCTATCCGGAACTCCTTGAAAAGGCGTTCTTTGTGCTCACCGGCAGACCCGTCGAGCCGGACGAGAAATCGGCGGCGGCGCTCGACGCGGTATCCCGTAGTATACTGCTTGAATTGACGCCGCACCTGCGAAATGCTAGCTGGAACCGCGACACGCTCGAAGCTGTGGTGGGGGGCGTCGCCACGGCGCACCAGACCAAGCTCGGCAAGCTTGCGGGCCCGCTTCGGGCCGCTCTATCCGGACGCTCCGTCTCTCCCAGTGTCTTCGACATGATGCTGGTCCTCGGGCGCGAGGAAACGGTCGCCCGGCTTGAAGACGCCGCCCGACCTCCGGCGGCCTGAGCCGGTCCGCGACGACGAACACGCGCCCGCCATTCCGCGGGACACCAAGGACAGGGAACGACATGGCTGAGACGACAAAGACCGCCAAACTCTCCTTCGATGGCAAGGATTACGATCTTCCCATGATGTCGCCGACCGCCGGACCGGACGTCGTGGACATCCGCAAGCTCTACGGCCAGGCCGATATTTTCACCTATGACCCCGGCTTCACCTCGACCGCTTCCTGCGAGTCGACGATCACCTTCATCGACGGCGACAAGGGCGAGCTTCTGCACCGCGGCTATCCCATCGACCAGCTTGCCGAGAAGTCGCACTTCCTCGAGGTCTGCTACCTCCTGCTCTACGGCGAATTGCCGAGCGCCGAGCAGCTTGAGGATTTCGAGGGCCGCGTCACCAAGCACACCATGCTGCACGAGCAGATGCAGTACTTCTTCCGCGGCTTCCGGCGCGACGCGCACCCGATGGCGACCATGGTCGGCGTCGTCGGCGCCATGTCGGCCTTCTATCACGACTCGACCGACATCGCGGACCCCTGGCAGCGCGAGGTCGCCTCGATCCGCCTGATCGCCAAGATGCCGACGATTGCGGCCTGGGCCTACAAGTACTCCATCGGCCAGCCCTTCGTGTATCCGAGGAACGACCTCGACTACGCGGCGAACTTCCTGCACATGTGCTTCGCCGTCCCGGCCGAGACCTATGAGGTCAACCCGATCGTCGCCCGCGCGATGGACCGCATCTTCACGCTCCACGCCGACCACGAGCAGAACGCCTCGACCTCGACGGTGCGGCTGGCGTCGTCCTCGGGCGCCAACCCCTTCGCCTGCATCGCCGCCGGCATCGCCTGCCTCTGGGGCCCGGCGCATGGCGGCGCGAACCAGGCCGCGCTGGAGATGCTGCGCGAGATCGGCTCGCCGAACCGCATCCCCGAATTCATCGAGCGCGCGAAGGACAAGAACGACCCCTTCCGCCTGATGGGCTTCGGACACCGCGTCTACAAGAACTTCGACCCGCGCGCGAAGGTGATGAAGCAGTCGGCGGACGAGGTGCTCGATCTGCTGGGGATCGAGAACAACCCGACGCTCCAGGTCGCCAAGCAACTGGAAGAGATCGCCGTCAAGGACGACTACTTCATCGAGAAGAAGCTCTATCCGAACGTCGATTTCTATTCCGGCATCATCCTCGACGCGATCGGCTTCCCGACTTCGATGTTCACGCCCATCTTCGCTGTCGCGCGCACCGTCGGCTGGATCAGCCAGTGGAAAGAGATGATCGCCGACCCGGCGATGAAGATCGGCCGCCCGCGTCAGCTTTACGTGGGCGCCACACGGCGAGATTATGTCGACGTCGAGGACAGATAGTTTCTAAGCCCCTTCAATTGTTGGGGTTTCTGGACATTCGCCATGTTTTTGCCTCCCGGTCGTCACGAATGTGACGGAACCGGGAGGAAATGCTGACCGCGGAACGGGGCTTTGACTCACGCGGAGGGACAGCATGACAAGCATGGAATTTCTGATCGAGGGCGGCGTCAACGTACGCGTGACGGTGACCGAGATCGACGGCAATCTCGAGTTCAACGTCCACGTCCTCCAGCCCGGCGAAGAGGGCTATACGGGCCAGATCGGAGAGATCAACGGTCTCTTCTTCGACCTCAGCGCAGACGTCTCGGGCTTTGTCGGGATGTCCTCGACTGATGAGGACGGCGGCAGCCTGTTCACGGTCGTCGACGAGGGCTCGGTGTCGAACCTGGGCGGCGGCATCAACATCAACGGAGAGGTCCTGAAGGAATTCGGCGCCTTCGACGTGGGGGTCCTCCTCGACCCGACCGGCCTCGGCAACGGCGACCTTCAGGACATCACCTTCACACTCGACGCGGACGATCCTCTGACGCTGGCCGACGTGGCGCTGCAGGACTTCGCGGTGCGCCTGACTTCCGTCGGCGACCCCGACGGGTCGCGCAGCGGCTCGCTGAAGCTGGGCACGACGGCACCTGAAGAGCCCGACGACGAGATCGAGGATCCGACCGACGGCGGCGAAGGCGGCGGCGACGGTTCGGATGGCGGAAACGGTGGCGACGGGTCCGACGGTGGCGACGGACCGGACGGCGGCGACGGCGGAGATGGTTCGGACGGCGGCGACGGTGGGGACGGATCGGACGGCGGCGACGGCGGAGATGGTTCGGACGGCGGCGACGGTGGCGACGGAACGGATGGTGGCGACGGCGGAGATGGTTCTGACGGCGGCGACGGCGGCGACGGTTCTGACGGCGGCGACGGCGGCGACGGTTCTGACGGCGGCGACGGCGGCGACGGTTCTGACGGCGGCGACGGCGGCGACGGTGAAGAGCAATCCGGCAACGACGCGATCGACGACTTCCTGACCGCCTCGCCGGATGCGATCTTCGGCGTCGTGGACGAATTCTTCGAACTCGGCTCCGGCCCGTTCAGCCTGCTCGACAACGACATGACCGATACGGGCGGAATGTACGAGGGCGACGTCCTCGCCGTGAACGACGAGACCCTAGATCAGACCGACGAGCTCGATTTCGTCGAGGTGCCGGGTTCGGCCGGAGGTCTGCTGAGGGTCTACGAGAACGGCTCCGTCGACTTCAGCGCAAACGGAGAGTTCGGCGACGAGGAGAAGGAAACGACGTTCGAATACACCATCGAGGGCGGCGACACCGCCACGATCACCATTCTCGTCACCCCGAACGCCGGGGACGGTGGCGGCGGGATCGATCTTCCGCCGATCGACGCCGAGGGCGGCGACTTCTTCAACCTGATCTGACGGTCAGCGGACGAAACCAACCGGCGGCGTTACGGCGCCGCCGGTTTGCGTTAGGATGAGGCCCATGACAGACGATCACCCCCTCATCGCCTTCCCGCCGCCCCTGGCCTTCGCTGCCGCGCTGGCAGCAACCTGGCTCCTGTCGCGCTACCTGCCCCTCGGCGTCCTTGGACGGGACGTATCGGGCATAGGCTGGGTGGTGATGGCGGCGGGCCTAGCCCTCGCGGCGACGGGCGCCCTGACCTTCCGGCGGAGGGGAACCAACGTGAACCCCTACAAGCCAGCGCTCGGGATCGTCGCGACGGGACCCTACAGGTTCACGCGCAACCCCATGTACCTCGGCATGATCGTCTTCACGGCGGGCTTCGGTCTGACGCTTGTCACCCTATGGGGACCGATCGTGGCGGTTGGTCTCGGCATTCTCCTCGACGTCTTCGTCGTGCGGCGCGAGGAAGCCTACCTGTCCGCGAAGTTCGGGTCCGATTACACGGCCTTGTGCGACCGGACGCGCCGCTGGCTCTAGGGCGTCAGCGGCCCTCGTAGTCGGCCGGCCTTTTCTCGAGGAAGGCCATCACGCCTTCTTGGAAGTCTCGGGACTGGCCGCAGCGGCCCTGAAGCTTCGCCTCGAGGAGAAGCTGCTCGTCGAGTGTGTTGCCGTAGGTGCCCCGGATCGCCTCCTTCGCGGCGGCATAGGCGACGGTCGGGCCCTTGGCGAGCTTCGCGGTCCGGCCACGCCAGTGCGCCTCGAAGTCGGCATCTGGCACCGCCTCCCAGATCATGCCCCACTCCGCCGCCTGCCGGGCGGGCACGGGTTCGGCGAAAAGGGCAGCCCCCATGGCGCGGGCAAAGCCCACCTGGCGCGGCAGCCAGTAGGTGCCGCCCGCATCGGGAATCAGGCCGATGCGCGTGAAGGCCTGGAGGAAGACCGCGCTTTCGGTGGCGATGACAACATCTGCCGCCAGCGCGATGTTGGCCCCTGCCCCCGCCGCCGCCCCGCCCACGGCCGAGATCGTCGGCACCGGACAGTCGTAGATCGCGCGCAGGAGAGGCTCGTATTCGTCCCTCAGCGTGCGCTCGAGGTTGGCCGAGGCCAGCGACTGGTTGCGGTCCGACAGGTCCTGCCCCGAGCAGAAGGCGCCGCCCGCCCCCGTCAGCACGACCGCCCGCGCTTCCTTGCCGGCAGCCTGCACGGCGTGCAGAAGCTCGGCCCGCATCTGCCGGTTCAAGGCGTTCTTCACCTCGGGCCGATTCAGCGTGATCTCGGCATAGCCGTCGCGATACGTCAGGCGGATGGTCTGGTAGTCCATGAGGCGCGTCCTTCCCTGCTTTCCGCCCGGCATAACTGAACGGATCGGTTCAGGAAAGGCGGACGCAGCGTATCAGTCGCCCAGAAGCGCCTTCAGACGCGCTTCCTCGTCGCTGCTCAGGCTTTCGGCCGGGGCGTCCGACCTGCGTCGGCGCAGGTAAAGCGCGGCGATCCCGAGACCGGAGAGCAGGAGGACGGGGCCTGCGATCCACAGAACGATGTTCGCGCCCGAGGTCGTGGGGTTGAGAAGGACATATTCGCCGTAGCGCGCCACGACGAAGTCGATGACTTCGGCATCGCTGTCGCCTGCCGCGATGCGTTCGCGCACGAGGACGCGCAGATCGCGGGCCAGGTCGGCGTTCGATTCGTCGATGGATTCGTTGCGGCAGACGAGGCAGCGCAGCCCCCGCGAAAGCTCGCGCGCCCGCTCCTCAAGCGCCGGGTCCGTCAGCATCTCGCCCGGCTGGACCGCCGCCGCCGCGCCTGCGAATGCCAGCCACAGAAGAACAGCGACGCGGATCATTCCGCCGGCACCCCGCTCGGCGCCTTCCGGGCGCCGGCGGCCACCCGGAAGCGGCGGTCCGACAGCGACAGACCGCCGCCGAGCGCCATGATGATCGCGCCCGCCCAGATCCAGTTGGCGAAGGGCTTTACGTAGGCCCGCACGGCCCAGCCTCCGCCCGCCTGCGCGTCGCCGATAACGAGGTAGATGTCGCGGAAGACCCCGTTGTCGATGGCCGCCTCGGTCGTGGGCATGGCGGCGACGGGATAGACGCGCTTTTCGGGATGAAGGACGGCGACCTCGCGTCCGTTCCTCGCCACCCGCATCTCGGCCATGGTCGAGAGATAGTTCGGTCCGCGGATATCCTCGACCGACGCAAGCGTGATGTCGTAGCCGCCGACGGCGAAGGTGTCGCCCTCGTTCGCCACCCGGATGTCCTCGACTTGCCATGCCGTCATCAGCGCGATGCCGATGATGGTGACGCCTAGGCCCGAGTGGGCCGTGACCCGGCCCCAGTCCGCGCGCGGCAGCCGAAGCGCCCGGCGCGCCCTGACCGCAAGCCCCTCGCGCCCTGTCCGGCCCCAGAGGTCGGTCGCCGCGCCGAAGATCAGCCAGCTTCCAAGCGCCACGCCAATCGGCGCCAGAAGCCCGCGGCCGCTGCCGAACCCCCAGGCCAGGGCTGACAGGACCGCGACGCCCGCGAAGGCCAGCCAGAGCGACCGCAGCACCCGACCGAACGTGGCGCGCTTCCACGCCAGGAGAGAGCCTATCGGCAACACGGCGGCGAGAATGACCATGAAGGGCGTGAAGGCCGCGTCGAAGAACGGCGCGCCGACGGACAGCTTTCGGCCGAACGCCATCTCGGCGATGAGCGGCCAGACCGTGCCCAGGAACACGACGAAGGCCGCGACGGCAAGCAACACGTTGTTGAGGACGAGCGCACTTTCCCGGCTGACGACGCCGAAGACGCCCTTGGCCTGCATCTCGCCCGCCCGCGCGGCATAGAGCGTCAGCGCCCCGCCCATGAAAAACGCCGTGATGGCGAGAAGGTAGACGCCCCTCTCGGGATCCGTCGCGAAGGCGTGGACCGAGGTCAGGACGCCCGACCGCACGATGAAGGCGCCGATCAGCGAGAAGCCGAAGGCGAGGATGGCCAGCAGGATGGTCCAGCTTTTCAGAGCCTCGCGCTTCTCGACCACGATGGCCGAATGCAGGAGCGCGGCCGAGATGAGCCAGGGCATGAACGAGGCGTTCTCGACCGGATCCCAGAACCAGAAGCCGCCCCAGCCAAGCTCGTAGTAGGCCCACCACGAGCCGAGCGCGATGCCGATGGTCAACATGATCCAGGCGAGAAGCGTCCAGGGCCTGACCCACCGGCCCCAGGCGGCGTCGACGCGCCCCTCGATCAGGGCGGCGACGGCGAAGGAGAAGGACGTCGAGAGACCGACGTAGCCGAGGTAGAGGAAGGGCGGATGGAAGGCGAGGCCGGGATCCTGCAACAGCGGGTTCAGATCCTGTCCGTTCATCGGCGGAAAGGCCAGTCGGACGAAGGGGTTAGACGTGAAGATCAGGAAGCTGAGGAACGCGACGCCGATCGATCCCTGGACGCCCAGGACACGCGCCTTGAGCCTGTCGGGCAGGTTGCCGCCGAACAAGGCGACAAGGCCTCCGAAGACCGCCACGATGAAACACCACAGCAGCATCGAGCCCTCGTGGTTTCCCCAGACGCCGGTGACCTTGTAGAGCATCGGCTTCAGCGTATGAGAGTTCTCGACCACGAGGCGGACCGAGAAGTCCGAGGTCACGAAGGCCCAGACCAGCGTCGAGAACGAAAACGCCAGAAGCAGGGCCTGCGCGATGGCCGCAGGTCCGGCCACCGTCATCCACGATGTCCAGCGCATCTGCGCGCCGACCAGCGGCAGGACGGTCTGCACCAGCGCCACGGCCAGTGCGAGGAGTAGTGTGAAATGGCCAAGCTCGACGATCATGCCGCCGACACTATGCCGCCCGCTCGTCCGCGCCAAGGGCGCGAGACGACAGGTCGCGGGCCCGTGAGCCTCAGGCCAGGAAGTGGACGGCCAGCGACACGGCGAGACTGGCCGCGACGGGCCAGATCCAGCCGCGTCCGTCAGAACCGAAGGACCGCGAGATCACCTGGAAATGAAGGGTCGCGCCGACGAAGTAGATCGAGAGAAAGACCAGCAGAAGGGGGTTGTCGACCATCCACTTGGGCCCGTGCAGGACGTTGAAGGTCCACCACCAGCCCATGACGGACGCGGCGCCCGCCCATCCGAACGACATGCCGATGGCAAGCGGCGTCGCGCGACGCGCCCAAAGCCACAGGAAGGTCAGCGAGATCATCGCCGCCATCAGCGTAAAGGCGCCATAGGCGATCCGGTAGGCCGCCCCATAGCCGAAGGCTTCGTTCGATGCGAGGAAGACGAGGCTCGCCAGTGCCAGCAGAATCAGCGGTCTGGTCATCGGGACAGCACCTCTCGGAGAGCGCGGTCGAGATCGTCGGCCGCTCGGGCGTGGCGCTCGACGGCGCGGGTGAAGCGGCGGCCGGCGAGACGGCGGCGGAGCGCCGCGAGGAAAAGGCTCATCGTCAGCTCCTCGGCAGGCGTTCGCGGATGACGGTCGAGATCTCGGTCAGGATCAGCGCATTGCGGTCGAGGATGACGCGCGTCGCCTTGTCCTTCTCGGAATCCCGCCACAGCAGGAAGAACACCATCACCGCCCAGGGACCGTGTTCGGCGACGAGTTGAAGGAGAAGGTCACCGCTCACCTCCGGCCCTCCACTCGTCGAGGGCCGCGTTCGGCGTATCCTCAGCCTCGTCGCGTCCGCCATAACCTGCCGCCAGCGCCTCGAGCGCGCGCACGTTCCGAACCACCTGCGGCGCCGCGGCCAGTGTCAGGGCGAGGCCGCGCTGGAAGTCCTGCGACTTCGACTGGTGGCGTGCGCCGAAGTAGTACGACACGATGGCCCCCATCAGCCACCAGAGCGGCTCGGGCACCAGCGCGATGCCCTGCATCCGAGCGGCGAACCACATCGGGTCGAACATGGCCGAGACCAACAGCGCCAGCGTGCCGAGCGCCATCATCGGGCGCGGCAGGCGGTTCAGACCGTCCATCAGACGGTCGAACCACCCCTGTCGAGGCAAAGCGAACTCCGAGGCGAACTGCGCCAACGCGGCCGTCTCCTGCGCCGCGTCGCGCACGGCCTGAGCCTCGGCATTGGGCCGGAAGACCTCGACCGTCTCGCGCACCGCGTTGCGCCCGCCGCCAAGGACGACGCCGAACAGGTCCCCGATCAGGCCCATGCCGACGTCCTCTCGCGGTGCTGGGCTTCGGTGAGATGGAAGCGCGGCGAGATGAAGCTTTCCGCCCGCAGGATCCAGCCGCCCTTGCCGCCATCGCGGCGGCGCGCGTACTTGCGGCTGGACGGACGACGGTCGGCAAGGTCGTAGTACCAGTTGCGCCGGGCGATCCCGTAGGCATCGGCAAAGTGGTCCGGCGCGGCGGCGGCGGCGGCCCGTGCGGCGCGCTCGGTCTCGGGACCGACGATCCCGTCCACCGCGCAGGGGTAGCCCATCCGGGCGAGAAGCCGCCGGAGGATGCGCACGGCTTCGGCCCCCGCGTTCACCTGCATGTCGAACATCTGCGCCTGAAGCGCCTCGGGAAGACGGTCGAGCCGCGGTTTGCGGAAGTAGTCCTCGACGAAGATGCGCCGCGCCTCAGCCGGGGTGACGCGTCGCACATCGTTGACGTCGACCCGCCCGTCCCCCGTCAGATCAAGGCCAAGCCGCTGAAGCGTACCGATTGTCACGCCGTGCTTGGTGGCCCCGCCCGGATCGTCCGGGTCGTTCACATAGCCGCCCTCGCGGGCGATGATCTCGTCTGCGATCTGTTCGACGCGCCGCATGGTCCCTCGCCCGATCGTTGCGGGCGGGAAGGTGCGCGGGGGCGGTTAACGTTCGAGAAACTAGCCGTTCGGGTCCTGGTACACGCCCTGCTCCTTGAGCGCGTCGATCACTTCCCTGGGCATGTAGCTCTCGTCGTGCTTCGCCAGAAGCTCCGAGGCCTCGAAGACGCCGGCGCGGTAATAGCCCTTGGCGATGGTGCCCTGCCCCTCCTTGAAGAGGTCGGGCGCAGGATCGTCGCCGACATAGGCCACCGGCACTTCGGTCGCCCCGTCCGTCACGACGAAGCGGAACCGCACGCCCTCGACGGGCGTGATCGAGCCGTCCTTCACCAGGCCGCCGATCTGGAAATACTCGTCGTCGGAGGGCGGGGCCGCGATCACCTCGGTCGGTGAACGGAAGAACTGGAAGGCGTCCTTCGGGAGGAACCAGAGCACCGCAAGCACGCCCAGAAGGCAAAGCCCAGCCAAGGCCAGAACCTGGATGCGCCGCTGTTTCTTCAGGCTCTTCATCGACGTCTCTCCCTTCCCGACAGATTTGGCGATCCGCGCGAGCGAATGCAACGCGGCAAACCGCCCTCTCCATCGACCTTCAGAGACGTCGGGTCGCCGTCATGCCTTGTGGAAGTCGATCCGCCGCCGAAGGAATCGAGTCGCCTGGTCGCTGACCCGCCCCGGGTCGCCGGTGGTGAGGAACATCGTCACCTGCCCCGACCCCTTCATCGCGGGATGCCGCTCGAGATAATCGGCGAGGCTCGCCGCCACCAGTTCGGGCTGGCTGAACACCGTCACGCCGGGCCCGAGCGCCTTGCGGAAGTCGTCCTCGACGATGGGATAATGCGTACAGCCCAGCACCGCCGCGTCCGGTCTCGGCATCTTGCGCTTCAGCGCGTCGACGTGGCTCCGCACCAGCGCTTCGGCGAGAATCATGTCGCCATCCTCGATGGCGTCGACGACCCCCGCGCAGGCCTGCGCCTCGACATCGACGCCGATGGCGCGGAAGGCAAGCTCGCGCTGAAACGCGCGGCTGGCGACTGTGGCGGGCGTGGCGAAGAGGGCCACATGCTTCACGCCCACCTCGCGGGGAGGAGAGTTGTCGCCCCAGTGACGCTCGGTCAAAGCCTCGATCAGCGGCACGAAGACCCCCAGGACCCTCTTGTCGCGCGGCACCCAGGACTCTTGCATCCGCCGCAGGGCCGCCGCACTCGCGGTGTTGCAGGCGAGGATGACAAGGGTGCAACCGGCCTCGAACAGGCGCTGCACACCCTTCGTCGTCAGATCATAGATGTCGTCCGCGTCGCGCGTGCCGTAAGGGGTATGGGCGTTGTCGCCGTAGTAGACCACCGGCAGATCGGGCAGCCGCGCCGCAACGGCCCGATAGACCGTGAGCCCGCCCAGTCCGCTATCGAAAATCCCGACCGACATCGCCCTCTGCCCGCCTGTTGTTGGCCTTGTGCTTCGCTTCGAACTCGAACCCGTAGGCGCGTGAATCGAGCATTCCCGGCGACAGGGCATAGGTCCGGGCCCTGAGAAAGTCCATCAGGGCTTTCTGGTCGCCGCCGTAGGGCGACATATCGGTGCGCGAGATCGGCGCGCCGATCACCACGCGGACCGGTTCGTCCACGCGACGTCGGAACTCCTGTATCAGAAGCGCCAGGCGCAGGGTCGTATGAAGATGGCTCGCGATCTGGAACAGCCGCGAATTGGCGCCCTCGAAGAAGATCGGAATCACCGTCGCCCCGCTTTTCTGGATCATCTTTGCCGTGAAGGCGCGCCAGACCGGATCGAGCGGCCGCGAAAAAGGCTTGGCCGAGGTCGAGACCGTGCCGCCCGGAAAGACGCCGATGGCGCCGCCCTGCCCCAGATAGCGCAGCGCCTCGGCCCGCGTGGCGAGGTTCGTCTCGACCGCGGCGCGGCTTTCGCCGAAGTCGATCGGCAGCACCACACGGTCGAGTTCGGGCGAATTGCGAAAGACGCTGTTTGCAAGGATGCGAAAGTCGCCGGACCTCAGGCGGCTCAGGATGTAGCCCATCATCAGTCCGTCGAGGATGCCGTAGGGATGGTTCGCCACCATGACGAGCGGGCCGTCCTGCGGGATGAGGTCGAGCGATCCTCCGGCGATCTCGAGCGAGAGGCCATAGCGGCTGACCATCTCCTCCCAGAAGTCGCGTCCCCCGGCGACTGCCTGGTGATACCCGTCCGCGCGTCGGATCAGGCGCAGGCGTCCCGTGGCGTTCTCGACCGTCCGGATCAGCGCGCGACCTCCCCGGCTTCGCGCCGAAAAGGCATAGCTAATGTCGCGGGCGACCTGTCTCTCCATGCGCGCTTCCCTGTCCCTGGCGCCTGCCTACCGGCTGCGCCCGAGTTTCACGAGCTTTCGTGACGGTCAGGTGACGAAGCCCTCCGCGCCGTGGCGCGCCCGTCACTCCGCCGCGTGTCGAGCTGGCGGGCGGTCGAGCGCCGAGAGAAGCGCCGCGCGCCGTTCGGCTGCCGCACGCGCCGCCTTTTCCTTCACGGGACCGAAGCCTCGGATGGACAGGGGCAGCTTCGCGAGGTCGAGCGCCGCATCGCGGTCGCCGGCCGTCGCCAGGCGTTTCATGTCGGCCTCGTAGTCGCGGATCAGCCGCCGCTCCATCCTGCGCTCGGCGGTGTATCCGAAGGGATCGAAAGGCGTGCCGCGCAGCACCTTCATCCGCGCGAGAACCGGCCACAGACGCTCCATCCACTGGCCGAACGCCCGCTTCTTCGGGCGGCCGTCCGCCCCTTCGCGTGCAAGAATGGGAGGCGACAGGTGATAGGTCATCTTCAAGTCACCCTCGAAGACCGCCGACGCCTTGTCGCGCGTGTCCTTCAGGAGCCGCGCGACTTCGTATTCGTCCTTGTAGGCCAACAGCTTGTGATAGGATGTTGCCACTGCCTCCTTCATCGCCGGGTCCTCGAAACTGTCGACCATCGCACGATACCGACGCGCCAGACGTGCGTTCTGATAGGCTTCGAGATGCCGCTCGCGGAAGGCGATCTTCTCGTCCAGCGACTTCGGCAACCCGATGACTTCGGCGGCGAGGATCCGCGAGACCTCGTCGGCGTTCAGCGCGGCCCACCTGCCGATCTCGAAGGCGCGCGTGTTTTCGGCCACCTTCGCGCCATTCAACTCGATCGCGCGGCGCAGCGCCTCACCCGAGACCGGCACCTGGCCAAACTGCCAGGCCGCGCCAAGGACGATCATGTTGGAATATATGGCATCGCCAAGGACCTTGACCGCGAGGTCCGAGGCATCGAACCGCGCCATCCCCCCGCCCAGCTTGCGCTCCAGCGACAGGACCAGCCGGTCGACGGGGATCGTCAGGTCGGGCTTGCGGGTGAAGTCGCCGGTTACGACCTCGTGCGTGTTCACGACACCCTGCGTCCGGCCCGGCGTCAGAAGCTGAAGCGTCTTCGACCCCGCCGACACCACCAGATCGCCGCCGATCAGCGTATCCGCCTCGCCGACGGCCACGCGAATGGCGCTGATGTCGGCTGGCGACTTGCCGATCCGGCAGTGGATGTGGACCGCGCCGCCCTTCTGCGCGAGGCCCGCCATCTCCATCATGCCGACGCCCTTGCCGTCGAGGTGCGCGGCCATCGCCAGCACCGCGCCGATGGTCACGACGCCCGTGCCGCCCACGCCGGTGATGACGATGTTGTGGGTCAGCGCAATCCCGGGGAGCGCGGGTTCGGGAAGATGTCCGGTGTCGATGTCGACGGTCTCGGCCCTGCGAGGTACGCCTCCCTCGATGGTGACGAAGGACGGGCAGAAGCCGTTCAGGCACGAGAAGTCCTTATTGCAGGACGACTGGTCGATGGCGCGCTTCCGGCCGAGTTCGGTCTCGACCGGCACGAGGCTGACGCAATTCGACTGCACTCCGCAATCACCGCAACCCTCGCAGACGTCGGTGTCGATGAAGACCCGCGTTCCGATCTCGGGGAATGTGCCGCGCTTGCGCCGCCGCCGCTTCTCGGCCGCGCAGGTCTGAATATAGAGGATCGCCGTGACGCCCTCGGTCTCGGCCATGCGCTTTTCGACGGTCAGAAGGTCGGCGCGCTCGTCCCAACTCGCTTCTTTCGGGAACAGGCTCCGCTCGGGCTCTTCCTTCGCGTCGTAGACGACGGCCAGGTCCTTGACCCCCGCCGCCAGAAGCTCGCGCGCGACGCGCTCCGGCGGCAGGTCGCCGTCGTTCTTCTGGCCGCCCGTCATGGCGACGGCGTCGTTGTAGAGCACCTTGTAGGTGATGTTCACACCCGCCGCGATGGCGGCCCGGACGGCCATCAGCCCCGAGTGATTGTAGGTCCCGTCGCCAAGGTTCTGGAAGACGTGCCCCCGCGTCGAGAACGGTGCCTCGCCGATCCAGTTCGCCCCCTCGCCGCCCATGTGGGTGAAGCCGGACGTCTCGCGGTCCATCCACTGCACCATGAAGTGACAGCCGATCCCGGCATAGGCGCGCGCGCCCTCCGGCAGCTTGGTCGAGGTGTTGTGCGGGCACCCCGAACAGAAATAGGGAATCCGCGCGGCGATGTCGGGGGCGTTGTCCGCGACCCTCGCCGAACGCACGGCCTCGAGGCCCGCGCGCATGCGGTCGGTGCCGCGCCCCTCGTCGATCAGGATGCCGCCGATCTTTTCGGCGATCAGCGCGGGGTCGAGCGCATAACGCACCGGGAACAACTCCTCGGCGTCGGGCGCCCCCTTGCGCCAGCCCCAGACGCGCCGGCCCTGCCGGTCGTCGAAGATGGCCTCCTTGATCTGCACCTCGATCAGCTTGCGCTTCTCTTCGACGACGACGATCAGTTCCAGACCCTCGGCCCAGTCGTGGAACCCCTTCATGTCCAGCGGGAAGGTCTGTCCCACCTTGTAGGTCGTGATCCCCAGCCGTTCCGCTTCCTCCGCATCGATGCCGAGAAGGCCAAGCGCGTGCGTCAGGTCGAGCCAGTTCTTGCCCGCCGCCACGACGCCGATCCTTGCACCACGCTTGCCCCAGATGCGCTTGTCCATCCGGTTCGCATGGCTGAACGCCTCGGCCGCGAAGCGCTTGTGGTCGATGATCCGGGATTCCTGCGGGATCCAGTGATCGCCGAGCCGGATGTTCAGCCCGCCCTCGGGCATCGGGAAGTCGGGCGTCACGAAGGACATGCGGTCCGGCCGCCCGTCCACGACGCTCGTGACCTCGACCGTGTCCTTCATCAGCTTGAGCCCGCACCAGAGGCCCGAGAACCGTGACAGGGCATAGCCGTAGAGCCCGAAGTCCAGGATCTCCTGCACGCCTGCAGGCGACAGCACCGGCATATAAGTGTCGACCATGGCCCAGTCCGACTGGTGGCAGGTGGTCGAGCTCTCGCCTGTGTGGTCGTCGCCCATGGCCATCAGGACGCCGCCCCGTGCCGAAGTGCCCGCCATGTTCGCGTGCCGCATGACGTCGCCCGAGCGGTCGACGCCGGGGCCCTTGCCGTACCAGAGCGCGAAGACACCGTCGAAGCGTCCCTCGCCGCGCAGTTCGGCCTGCTGCGTCCCCCACACGGCGGTCGCGGCCAGATCCTCGTTGAGACCGGGCAGAAACCGGATGTCCGACGCCTCGAGGTCCTTGCGGGCCGCCGCCATCTGCTGGTCGACCGCGCCAAGAGGCGAGCCCCTGTAGCCGGTGACGTATCCGGCGGTGTTCAACCCTGCCTGTGCGTCGCGGGCCTTCTGCATGAGCATCAGGCGCACAAGCGCCTGCGTTCCGTTCAGAAGGACGGTGCCCTGCTCCAGGTCGAACTTGTCATGAAGGGTGACAGTACGTGTGTTCATGATAGCCTCCCCATGACTGAGTATAGGTCAAATTTGCTGACCTACAAAATCAAACTTGTTCACACCCGCGATTGCGTGGGCGGGGGTCAAGCCTGTAAGGCTCCTGCAAAACAAGACCCGCCGGGGCAAATGGAGATCGGGTACGGATGGATTGGGACAAACTCAGGATCTTTCACGCGGTCGCGGACGCGGGAAGTCTCACGCACGCCGGTGAGTCGCTTCACCTCAGCCAGTCCGCCGTATCCCGCCAGATTCGCGCGCTCGAGGAAAGCCTCAATACGACCCTCTTCCACCGCCACGCCCGCGGCCTGATCCTGACCGAACAGGGCGAGCTACTGTTCGATGCGACGTCGGCCATGTCCCGCCGCCTCGATACCGCCGAGGCGCGCATTCGCGACAGCGAGGAAGAGGTCTTCGGCGAGTTGCGCGTGACCACGACGACCGCGTTCGGATCGCTCTGGCTCGCGCCTCGCCTGCCCGCGCTCTACGAGAAGTTCCCCGAGTTGAAGATCGACCTGATGCTGGAAGAGCGCGTGCTCGACCTGCCGATGCGCGAAGCCGACGTGGCGATCCGCATGAAGGAGCCAAGCCAGGCCGACCTGATCCGGCGCAAGCTCATGTCGGTGAACATGCGCCTCTACGCGACGCCCGCCTACCTCGAGGCACGCGGCACCCCCGAGACGCTCGAGGATCTCTCCAAGCACCGGCTGATCTGCCAGAACGTGACCACCACCCAGGTCAGCGCGGGCGCGAAGCTGGTGCAGGAGCTTCTGACCTACGACATTCCTTCGACCCTGACGGTCAACAACTACTTCGGCGTCCTTCAGGCCGTGCGGTCGGATCTCGGCATCGGAGTGCTGCCCGACTACGTCATCCAGGATTTCCCGAACATCCGCCGCGTCCTGCCGGACGTGGAGTCGAACGACGTCCCCGTCTTCCTGGCCTACCCCGAGGAATTGCGGCAGTCGCGGCGCATCGCGGCCTTCCGGGACTTCGTCACCGAAGAGATCATCGCGCACCGCAAGCGGATGCAGACCTGAGCTTTGCGCAAGGTGCATAGCCGCTTTGCGGCCGCAGCTTCCGGCCGCGCTTGAATCTTGTTCGACACGCCAATAAATCCCTCATCGAACGCGACGACCTGTCGTCGCTTCACCTCCCTGTTGGACTGGCCGGGCCTCGTGCCCGGCCTTTTTTTGTGCCGCTCCGACCGCGACGGGGTATCGGACAATCGAATTGCGTCCGGCTGGCCGGCGTGGCATGTGGCGCGCGACCAGAAGGCAGAGGCGATCTCCATGACCGACCGATTGAGCGACCTCCTCGCGGCGCGCGACTGGATCCTGGCCGACGGCGCCACGGGGACCACGCTGTTCAACATGGGCCTGTCGGCAGGCGATGCGCCCGAGTTGTGGAACGTCGAGCGTCCCGAGGATATCCGCTTGCTATACAAGGGCGCAGTCGATGCGGGCAGCGACCTCTTCCTGACCAACACCTTCGGCGGGACCGCCGCGCGGATGAAGCTGCACAATGCGCAGGACCGCGTGCGCGAGTTGAACCGCGCGGGCGCCGAGATCGGCCGCGAGCTGGCCGACAGGCAGGATCGCCCCGTCATCGTCGCAGGCTCGATGGGGCCGACGGGCGAGATCATGCAACCGCTCGGCACGCTGTCCTACGAGAGCGCCGTCGAGATGTTCCACGAGCAGGCTGAAGGGCTGAAGGAAGGCGGCGTCGACGTCCTCTGGGTCGAGACCATCAGCGCACCCGAGGAATACAAGGCCGCCGGCCGCGCCGCGGAACTGGCAGGAATGCCCTGGGTCGGGACGATGAGCTTCGACACCGCCGGCCGGACGATGATGGGCCTGACGAGCGCAGGCATGGCCGACATGGTCGCCGCCCTGCCGCATCCGCCCCTCGCCTTCGGCGCCAACTGCGGCGTCGGCGCGTCGGACCTTCTGCGCACCGTGCTCGGCTTCTGTGCGCAGGGCTCCGAAACGCCGATCGTCGCAAAGGGCAACGCCGGCATCCCGAAGTACGTCGACGGTCACATCCACTATGACGGCACGCCAGAGCTGATGGCCGACTACGCTGTCCTCGCCCGCGATCTGGGCGCGCGGATCATCGGCGGGTGCTGCGGCACGACGCCGGAGCATCTGGCGCGGATGCGCGAGGCGCTCGAGACGGCGCCCAAGGGGGCAAGCCCGACACTTGACGTGATCGTGGCGAAGCTCGGCCCACTGTCGTCCGCCAGCGACGGCACCGACGACACGGAAGGTCCGGTCCGCCGCAATCGACGCCGGCGGGGCTAGGCTTCAGGCCGACAGAAGCGCCCGCGCCGCCGCGCGGGCCTCGTCCGTCACCGTGTCGCCCGCAAGCATCCGCGCGATCTCGTCCACGCGCTCCCCTTCAGAGAGAGAGGTCACGCGGGACAGCGTCATGCCGCCCTCGACCGACTTCTCGACCCGCCAGTGGTGGCCTGCGCGCGCCGCGACCTGCGGGCTGTGCGTCACCACAAGCACCTGAGAGTCCTCGGCCAGCGCCTCCAGCCTGCGGCCGACGGCGTCGGCGGTTGCCCCGCCTACGCCCCGGTCGATCTCGTCGAAGATCATGGTCAGCCCCTCCGCATCCGACGTCAGACAGACCTTCAGCGCAAGAAGGAAGCGAGACATCTCGCCCCCGGATGCGATCCGGTTCAGCGGCCCGGCCGGCGCACCCGGATTGGTGGCAACGGTGAACGCGACGTGATCGCGGCCCTCTGGCCCCGCGTCGCCTTCCGAGATCTCGGTGGCGAAGGTCGCACGCTCCATCTTCAAGGGCGCAAGCTCTGCCGCCATCGCCGTGTCGAGTTCACCAGCCGCCTCGGCGCGCGCCTGACCCAGGGCGTCCGCCGCATCCTCATAGGCCGCCTCGGCCTCGCCTACCCCGCGGCGCAGGGACTTCAGGTCCCCCGCACCCGCATCGAGCTCGGCCAGCTTTGTGCGAAAATCATCGGCGAGGCCGGGAAGATCGTCGGGCTGAACCCCATGTTTGCGCGACAGAGCGCGGATTGCGAACAGCCGCTCCTCCACGCGCTCCAACTCCCCCGGGTCGACGTCCAGACGGTCGAGCGCCCGGGCGACACCGTCCTCCGCATCGCCCAATTCGACCAGCGCCCGATCCAGAGCGGCGAGCGCCACATCGAGCGTTCCTTCCGCCTGACCGGCCGCGTCCTCGAGCCACCGTGCGGCGTCGCGCAGCAGCCCTTCGGCGCCCGACGACCCAAGTGCTTCATGTGCGCGCGCCACGTCCTCGCGGATCCGGCCGGCGGCCTGCATCAGCCGACGCGACGCGTCGAGCGTCTCTTCCTCACCGGGTTCGGGGGCGACCTTGTCCATCTCGGCGACGGCATGGCGCAGGAAATCCTCTTCCTCGCGCACCGCCGCCAGCCTTGCCTCGGCTTCTTCCAGGGCCGCCCGCGCGCCCTGAAGATCGCGCCAGGCAACACGGGTCCGTGCGACCAGGTCTTCGAGCCCGCCGAAAGCGTCCAGCATCTGCCTGTGCCCGCGCGGGTTCAAAAGGCCGCGGTCATCATGCTGACCGTGCAATTCGACAAGCGTGTCCGAAAGCTGGCGAAGAACTTCGCCGGAAACGCGGCGGTCGTTGGCCCAGGCCGTCTTCCTGCCGTCCTGGGCATTGACGCGGCGCAGGATCAGAACGTCGTCCTGCGGAAGCCCGGCTTCGGCCAGAACCGCGAACGCCGGATGTCCGGGCGCGAGGTCGAACTCCGCCACCACCTCGCCCTGCTCGGCGCCTTCTCGGACCAGCTCGGCCCGCCCGCGCCAGCCGAGAACGAAGCCGAGCGCGTCGAGAAGGATCGACTTTCCTGCGCCGGTCTCTCCGGTCAGCACGTTGAGGCCCGGCGACAACGTCAGTTCCAGCCGGTCGATGATCAGCATGTCCCGGATGTCGAGACTTCTCAGCATGACGCGCGCGTCAGAGCCACTCGCCGCGAATGGTCTGGCGCCAGACTGCGGCCAGCCAGCCGTCGCCCGTCGCATCGGGTCGCAGACCTCGGCCGGTGAGAAGAGCATAGCTGTCCTGATACCAATCGGTGGACTGGAAGTTGTGGCCCAATATCGCACCCGCCGTCTGTGCCTCGGCAGGAAGGCCGAGCGACAGGTAGGCTTCGACGAGGCGGTGCAGCGCCTCGGGCGTCTGGCTGGTGGTCTGGAAGTTCTCAACCACCACGCGGAAGCGGTTGATCGCGGCGATGTAGTTGCCGCGCTTCAGGTAATAGCGCCCGACCTCCATCTCCTTCGCGGCGAGATGGTCGAAGGCCAGGTCGAACTTCAGGATCGCGGACTGGGCGTATTCGCTGTCCGGATAGGTCTCGATGACCGTCCGCAGTTCCTGCAGGGCAAGGAACGTCAGCCCCTGGTCGCGGCCCACGTCGTCGATCTGGTCGTAATAGGACAGGGCCAGCAGGTATTGCGCCCATGCCGCATCCTCGTCCGCCGGATAGGTCACGAGGTACCGCTGCGCCGCGCCGCGCGCGGATTCGAAATCGCGGTCGAGGTGATAGGAATAGGCCTGCATCACCAGAGCGCGCTTGGCCCATTCCGAATAGGGATAAAGGCGCTCGACCTCACCGAACATTGTCGCGGCCTCGTCGGGCGCGTCCTCGTCCAGCAGGAACTCGGCGCGGTTGTAAAGCTGCTCGGCCGAGAAGCTGTCGAGAGGCACATCCTCCGGCCCGCCGCCTCCGAAAAGACCACCGCATCCTGACAGAAGAACGAGGGTCGCGACGATTGCCGTCGCCCGCGCCAATGCCGCTCCGCCCGCTGTCATCGCCATGAAACCCTCACCTCTGCGAACCGGTTGGTAACACAGAAGATAGCGGGGCAAAACGGCTTTTGGACGGTGAAGCTCAGGCGGCCACGCGAACGCTGTCGACGCGGCTCACCCCGGCGCCCGGCAGGCGGGAGGCCATCGACGCATCGCACTCGACAAGCTGAAAGGCCGTCGGGTCCGCGAAAAGCGCCCTCAACAGCCGGTTGGTGACGCCGTGGCCCGCACGCTGGCCGATATAGCGACCGAGGATCGGCGCCCCCGCAAGCGCCAGGTCGCCCAGGGCGTCGAGCATCTTGTGGCGCACGGGTTCGTCGCGGTGCCGCATTCCGCCTGGCGTCACGATGGCGTCGCCGTCGACCACGACGGCCGAGGTGACAGATCCGCCAACGATCAGGCCGCGATCGCGCATCGCGTCGATGTCGGACTTCCGGCAGAACGTCCGGCTGTCGGAAAGCTCGCGCACGAAGGCGCCGTTGGCCATGTTCAGGCTCTTGTGCTGCTGGCCGATGGCCGCATCGGCAAAGTCGATGCGGAAGTCGATGCTCATCCCGTCGGATGGAAGAAGAGTCGCCTCGGCATCGCCGTGGCGCACCGTGACCGGCTTCAGGACGCGGATCGCGCGGACCGGCGCGTCAAGCTTGCGGATGCCGCGCGACAGGATGCCGGCGACGAAGGGCGCGGCCGAACCATCGAGAAGCGGGACCTCGGGGCCGTCGATCTCGACAAGGGCGTTGTGAACGCCGCAACCGGCGAGGGCCGCCATCAGGTGTTCAATCGTCGAGACGCTGACGTCGTCGTCGTTCGAGATCCGCGTGTTGAGATCGGTGTTCGTCACGGCGTACCAGCGGGCCGGGATCATCGGATCCTTGCCGTCGACGTCCGTGCGGTGAAACCAGATCCCGTATTCGGCCGAAGCGGGGCGCACGGTGACGCGTGTCACCCGGCCCGTATGGAGCCCGGTTCCGGTGAATTGCACCGCTGATTTCAATGTCGTCTGCAAGGGTTGACCCCGATATGCTGGCGCCGGACCTGCCCTCCGGCTTCGGCATACAGCTAGGCGGCGCGCTCTTGTCACTCAACACAATCATTGCAACAGCATGAAACATGGCTGTTACAAATCGGCGATTTGCCGCCGTATTTTCAGTCAATCTCGTATATATATCTGATTACAAACGAAAAAGACCGGGCTTGACCCCGGCCTTTAACGTGATTCGAAACGTGACGTCAGGTGCTGCCTTCACCGTCTTCGTACGTGGTGTCTCCGGGTCCGCTGCCACCGTCGCCCGTCCCGTCATCATGCACGGTTCCGGTTCCGTCGCCCAGGCCCACGAAGTTCAGCTGCTCGGTAAAGCGCGGCATGTTGACGACGAGGTTCGAGATGTCGGTGTCTGTCATGCCGATGTCCATGATGGGGTCGTAGGTCGTGAACGTCTCGACAATAAAGGCCGAGGCCGCATCCGCCATGATCGGGATATGGGGCGAAAGCTTCGCGTCCACGTCGCCCTGCGTCATGTTCGGCTCGCCCGCCACACCACGCGACCAGACCAGAAAGTGCCTGTCGGCAGCCTGGTCGTAGCGGACGACCGTGACGCGCATCGACACCGGGTGCGAGGACCGCGAGAGCCAGGCGTAAACGTCGTTCAGACCGTCGAGGTAGTTCTGGTCGATCAGGTCCGTCTCACGGGAGAGAAGGTCGCTGATCGTGTAGGTGGCCTTGAGGTTGATGTTGCTTTCGCGAAGGCCCTCGAAGAAGACGTAGAGCGCCATGAAGGCCCAGACGAGCATCGGGAACATCAGGATCGCTTCGACCGAGAAGCTTCCCTTCTCGTCTCGAATGGCCCGGCGCGTGAACTTGTGAAACGGTGTCATGATGCTGACCTCAGGTGGGTTCGTTGACGAAGGCCGACGACGCGATGATCTGATAGCCGCCCGAGCTGTCGCGCGGCATGCTGCGGCCGACACCGATGCTCGGGAAGACCGGATCCACGATCGCGCAGACACGGATGAGCATCAGCTCGTTCTGAAGCCCGTTCCGGAAGCGCACGACGGGCTGAATGACCTGATCGCGCTTGATGCAGTCGATGGCGCTTGTCATCCCGGTCCAGGTTGTCATGTCGACCGGCTGAAGCTCGATCTTGGTGACATTCCGGCAGTTCGGGATCAGGCCGGCAAGCCGGCAGATGTCGTTCAGTACGACGTCGTAATTGAGGTTGGCGCCCGAGCTAAGGCGGATGTTGCGGACGACCATGTCGGTCGCGCGTTCCAGCATCACCGCCCGCGTGTTCATGATGGCCACTTCGTAGCCAGAGAGGAACACGCCCACGAAGAACGGGAAGACGATGACCAGTTCAACCGATGCGACGCCGTCCTCGCTGAGGCCGAGATGCCTCAGCGCGCGGCGGAATTTGAGGGCTAGCTGTCTCATTGTGTCAGCTTCAACTGGTTGATCTGGTTGGCGATCGACGAGAAGGCGTATTCGATGTCGAGCCCTTCCACGCGGTAGAAGTGCTGCGGCGTCGAGGCGCAGTCGCGCATGATTTCGGCGGACTCGTCGGTGACTTCGAAGCCGATCGTGAAGATCACGATGTTCTGCGCCTTGGCGGCCGAGCAGATCTGCGACAGACGACGGTCCTTGGTGTCGGTGGACGCATTGTTGCTGCGCGCCGGCACCGTGCGATAGGGGTCGTAGTAGTTGTCGTAGAAGTCGCTGTTGTTGCCTGTGAAGTGGTAATAGGCATAGGCGCGGCGCTGGAGCGTCATGTTCGCCCAGGCATCGAGCCAGGACAGGCGCGTCAGGGTGCCGGGGCTGTTGGTCCAGTTCTTGTCGGTGATGTTGTACCAGTCTTCGCGGTAGCGGCTGTCGCGGTCGCGGTCGCTCGGCTCTTCGCGCTCCCAGTAGATATCATTGCTGCTGTTGTTCTTGTAGTAAGGGCTGTTGCCCTCCTTGAAGCTGTCACGCAGGTAGAACTGGTCGGTGTTGATGCCGTCCGTCATCACGACGATGAACTTCAGCGAGTCCTGCCGTCCGTAAGGATGCGGGCGCACAGAGAAGGCGTTGTCGACGCGACCAGCAGCCGTGAAGTCGTTCAGGGCTCCATTGGTCGAGGGATCGAGGAGAGCGACGCCCCACTTGACCGCTACGTCGATCGAGGTGTTGCCCTCGGCCGTGAAGGACTCGATCTGGGTCCGCAGGGCAGCGGCGTCGTTGGACCACGGCGTGATCTGGGAAAAACTCTCGGTGCGGCACACGGGCATCGAGACGCTCATGCCGCTCTGATAGCTTCTCCAGGGATCGAAGTGGGCCGTCTGCGACAGCGAGATCGGTTCCATGATCGGTTCGCCCGCGTTGGTGTACCGCAGGTTGCCGTATTGGTCCCTCGCCTGGCGAGAGCGCTGGAGCGAGTTCTGGGCGAAGTCTTCCTGCGCGAAGTTCACGCAGTGCGAATAGTTGTGGTTGTGGTGCGTCGTCAGCGACGAGAACAGCAGCGGCCCGGCGTTCACCTGCGTCGAATACGGAACGAGCGACAGGGAAACTCGGTCGTCCTCGGCGCCTGCGAGGATGTTGTCGACGAAGTCCGTCGCGGCGTCCTGCATGTTCTCGAGCTTGTTGTTGTCGCCCATGGAGCCCGACACGTCGAGCACGAGGGAAACTTCGACATCCGACACCGATTCCTCGGCCTGCGACGTGGTCGCGAAGGGGAGCGTCTCGACCCCGACGAGCCTCATCAAAAGCGTCTGGTATCCGCCGCTTACGTCCACGGACACCTGGCGTCCGGTGATGACGGGCGCCGCACCGACCTCGAAGACGTCGATGTCGTCGTCAGTGACGGTGATGTTCACCTTGGCAAGGTAGTCCTTCACGACCTCCTTTGGATCGACCGTCTGGTTCAGGTTGGCCGCGGCCAGAACGGCGCGGTCCGTCGAGTTCTGAACGTGCGTGCGCTCGTTCTCGTAGATCATCAGATCCACGGCGATGCCGCCGAACAGGATCATGCAGAAGAAGATGAACAGCGAGAAAGCGATCAGCGAGCCATCCTCGTCACGCCGAAAGGTCCGGGCAAGATCGAGTGTTTCGCGAAAGGCGCTGCGAGGTGTCGTCGGCAGCATGTCTTTTCCCCTCAGGCAATAATTAACTGGTGTGACGAAATGCAGGTATTTGGCGGAACATCCGTGAGAACATTGGCGAAAATGCGGCGAGACTGACGCCCAAAATGTGAAGAGACGTCAGTATACGCTATCTAAACCATTGATATGGCTGAGGGTTTTGTTTACGGAAACACTGTGTTCCACGGCTCATTGACGCCGCCGTCCCTGCACGGAACCTGCGCGACTAGCTTCTGGCGCAAAGAAAAGGGCCGACTTTCGTCGACCCTGAGGGAGTGAACTGGTCCGGGCCGGTACGCCCGGAAGCGCGTCAGTTGGCCTGGCGCCGCAGGAAGGCCGGAATCTCGATCCGCTCCTGGTCGGGATCGTAGGGCTGCTCGTCGACCGCGCGGCTGACCGGAGGCTGATGACGCACGGGCTGCTCGGCGGGGGCATGGCCCGGCGCGGCACCGCCCGACATGCGGTTGATGAGGGTGTTGATGCCGAAGCGCGGACGCTCGGCCTCGATGGTGCGCTCGCGCGGTGCGGGTGACGACGGCGCGGTATAGCGCGCTCCGCCGGGGACCCGGTTCTGAAGCGACCCCGGCGCGCGCCCCGTGACCCGCTCGAGACGCGCCAGCGCCTCGGGGGATGGCGTGCCCGGCGTGCGGGCCTGCGGCTGAGGCTGGGGCGCGGGCTCGGCGTGGTATTCCTCGGCCTCGTGGCGATAGGCCGGGGGAGGCAGACCGTCGTCGCTCTGCGCAACATGCTGGCCGCGCTGTTCCATCTCCTCGAACAGGCTCGGCTCGGGCTCGCGGCGCGACGGCGCGCGGGCATAGACCTCTTCGGCCACAGCAGGTTCGGCAGGTGCCGGCGCGGCGGTGGCACGCTGGGGCGCACGCTCCTCGGTCCGGCGCTCGGTCCGATGCTCGGGCACGCGGGCCGAAATGTCGGCGTCGATGCCCGTGGCCACGACGCTGACGCGCATCCGGCCTTCCATGCTCTCGTCGAGGGTCGAGCCCACGATGATGTTGGCATCGGCGTCCACTTCCTCGCGGATGCGGTTCGCCGCTTCGTCCAGCTCGAACAGCGTAAGATCATGCGCGCCGGTGATGTTGATGAGAACGCCCTTCGCGCCCTTGAGGCTGATCTCGTCCAGCAGCGGGTTCGCGATCGCCTTCTCGGCGGCCTGGACCGCGCGGTCCTCGCCCTCGGCCTCTCCCGTGCCCATCATCGCCTTGCCCATCTCGTCCATCACCGCGCGGACGTCGGCGAAGTCGAGGTTGATGAGACCCGGACGGACCATCAGGTCGGTCACGCCCTTGACGCCCTGGTAGAGCACGTCGTCGGCCATCGAGAAGGCCTCGGTAAAGGTCGTC
Source organism: Silicimonas algicola (assembly GCF_003970735.1). Classification (GTDB taxonomy): domain Bacteria; phylum Pseudomonadota; class Alphaproteobacteria; order Rhodobacterales; family Rhodobacteraceae; genus Silicimonas; species Silicimonas algicola. Next base: position 1,792,812 of record NZ_CP034588.1, on the reverse strand, counting down.
TTCTCGTTTGCCAGCCGGAACAGGTTCTGGTTCGGGATGATGATCAGCGTGTCGACCATCTTCTGGAGGGCTTCGACACCCTCCTCGGCCTGCTTCATCCGCTTGGCGCCCTCGAACTGGAAGGGCTTCGTCACGACGCCGACGGTCAGCACACCCAGCTCGCGCGCGGCCTGCGCGATGATGGGCGCGGCCCCCGTCCCGGTCCCGCCGCCCATGCCAGCGGTGATGAAGCACATGTGCGCGCCGGCCAGGTGGTCGACGATCTCCTCGATCGTCTCCTCGGCGGCGGCGGCGCCGACTGAGGGCCTGGCGCCTGCGCCTAGCCCTTCGGTCACCTTGACGCCCATCTGGATCTTGGTGGCGGCGTTCGATTGCTGAAGCGCCTGCGCATCGGTGTTCGCCACGACGAACTCGACGCCTTCTAGGCGCTTTTCGATCATGTTGTTCACGGCGTTGCCGCCAGCACCGCCCACTCCGAACACGGTAATGCGCGGCTTAAGCTCTTCGTGGGTGGGGATCGTCAAATTCAACGTCATGATGCTTCCGCCTGTCTATTCTTGTCGCGCCACCGGGCCGAGGCGCCGCCGTTTTTTCACGGTCATCAATCGACCGCCTGCTGGGTGGATGGACCTTACCGAAAGTCAGGTAAGCGGTCACCCCGATTCGAGCCGAAAACCACGAAATATGGCATTTTTTTGTCTCCTGCCCTCAGCATCTGGGGGTAACCTCAATATCCTGTGGTCAGTCACGGACTTACGCCCGTCTCTTCACGAAAGAGGCTCTGGGAGACATGCAAAATGCACATCCGGTGGTTGTTTCATCTAGTCGGAGGACACTGCTCGTGCCGCCCGCCGGTCTCATGCCGGAGTTGTGGATAAGTTTAGCAGATTCGAAATGGTCCGTCCCGTCAATTCGGGCCGATACGGCCCCTTGCGGCGGATTTCCACTCTCTCCTCTCAGACGGCCGGAGCCGTCGGGCAGGACAAGGTCTCCTCCGTGACCGCGACGACCTCCTGGATCTCGCCCGCGCCGAAGCGCGCCAGGCGGACGAACAGCCTTTCCCCCTTCCGGAACGGCCACCAGCACGCCGGTCCGTCCGTGTCGCCATCGTAATAGAAGCAAAGCTGACCGTTCGTCGTGGTGATGCGTCCATAGACACAGCGCCCGCTCTCGTCGCGCCAGACCGACAGCTCGCGGCTGAGATACTCCTCGACGCCCACGTCGACGCCGAATTCGTAGTTGCGGAACGTCAGCGTCTTGCCCTCAGCGAAATCGAGGAAAGCGTCCGGGCTCAGGTAGTCCTGCGCGACGGAGGGCGTCGTGGACAGACAGAGGGCAACCGCGAGGCTCCGCATCCTACCAGTTTTCCTTGAACCACTTCACCGCGCGTTTCAGCGACCGGGGCGCGCCCCGATCGGAGGGCATCTCGAAATCCCACCACTCGTCCTGCGGGTGCGCCGCAAACAGGGATAATCCGACCGACGACGCGAAGGCCGCGCCGGTCGCTGCCTGAGGCAGGCCGTGAACGCGCAGGGGACGGCCTACCCTGACCTGCTGGCCGAGGATCTTGGGCGCCAGCGTATCCAGCCCCGGGATCTGCGAAGCGCCGCCCGTCAGCACGATCTGCTGTGAGGGAAGATGCTCGAAGCCCGCGGCATCGAGGCGTCCGCGCACCTCCTCGAGGATTTCCTCGACACGGGGACGCATGATGCCGATCAGCTCGGCCCGGCTGACGGTGCGGCGGTCGTGCTCCCAGTCGCCGGTCTCGCCGCCGATCTCGATCATTTCGCGGTCGTCCATGCCGGTGGCGAGGACGCCGCCGTGGAAGGTCTTGATCCGCTCGGCGACGGCAAGCGAGACCTGGAGACCCTTCGAGATGTCGCTCGTCACATGCGCGCCGCCCAGACGCACGGTGTCGGCATAGATCATGTGCTTCTTGATGAAGATCGAGATGCCGGTCGTCCCGCCGCCCATGTCAATGCAGGCGGCACCCAGTTCCTGCTCGTCCTCGACCAGAGCCGCGATGCCCGAGACATACGCGGAGGACGCCACGCCGGCGAGTTCGAGGTCGCAGCGCTTGAGGCAGTAGATCAGGTTCTCGATCACCGCGCGGTCGACGGTCAGCATGTGCATGTCGCAGGACAGCCGCTGCCCGATCTGGTCCCGCGGATCGATCAGCCCCGTGCGGTGGTCGAGGGCAAAGTTCACCGGCTGCGCATGGAGGATCTCGCGGTCGGGGCCATAGTCCGGCACATCGCAGGCCTGAAGCACGCGCGCCACGTCATGTTCGCCCACGACGTTGCCTTCGACGCGCACGATCCCGGCGAGGCCATAGGACCGGGGTTGCCCGCCCGACAGGCAGGCGATGACATGGTCGACCCGCGTGTTGGCCATCTTCTGCGCCGCCTGCACCGCGGTGCGGATCGCGCGTTCGGTCTCCTGCACGGCGCAGGTCTCGCCCAGTTCGATCCCGCGCGACCGCGTGGTGGCGGCGCCGATCACGCGAAACTGCGTCTGCCCCGCCATGTGGCCGATGCCTTCTCCCTCGGGCACCCGGTCACGACCATCGAAGCGAAGCACGAGGCAGGCGATCTTGGATGTACCGACGTCCAGGATCGCGATCACACCCCGCTGGATCGCGGCGCGCCGCATCGCGCGCATGGAACGCTGGCTCTGGTACAGGTCGCTCATCTCGACTGCTCTCCGTCGGGGGTGAAATCGGTGTCGTACAAATCCTCGGCCGCGCCCTGCCCCAGCCGTATCGCGGGTCGGCGCGGGTTGCGGAAATCGACGGCCGCGATGTCGCGCGCGAACAGGTCCTGCGCCGCGTCGAGAGCGATGGCCTTCTGAAGCGCGGTCAGCGGGTCGACTTCCGGCAGAAGGATGCGCTGATCGCGGTCGAGGATGACGTCCCACCGTCGCGCGCCGACCCGCAGAAGGCCCCGCAACCGGCCCTCGAGCGGCTCCATCGCCGCGATCAGTTCCAGCGCCTCCGCCACGCCCTTGTCCGCGGCCGGGCCCGCCAGCAACGGCAGATCAGGCCGGTCCGCGCGCGCATCGAGCGTCGTGACCCTGTGCCCGGTCTCGTCGATAAGGGTCAGCCCCTCGGCGGTGCGCCAGATCGCGGCGGGCTGCCGCTCGGTCACGTCGATCTCGAGCACACCCCCGGTGCGGATGCGGACCGAGGCCTCGGCCACGGCGTCGAGCGTCCTGACGCGCCGGCGCAACTCGGACAGCTCCATGTCGAAAGACGACATCGGGAAGTCCATGGAGAGCACCGAGCGCACCTGCGCCGCGGTCTCATCGGACGCGTGCTCCACGGCCATCATGTGAACCATGAACTCGGGCCGCTCCTCCAACTGGCGCCGCAACTCTCCGACGCGGTCGAAGGCGGCGTCGACGCGCGCCGCGTCGGAGGCCCAGATCAGCGCCACCGTCGCCACGCAAAGGATCGGCAGCCCGTAGCGCAGAAAGCGCCGGAACCCCGGCCGCAGCATCAGGCGATTCATCCGGTAGGCGAGGCGCGACGGCGCCGGGTCGCGGCGGGTCTCGCGCGCTTCCGCCGCCGCCAGGCGCATGTCGCCCTTCACCGGCCGCATGAGGCGTCCCTGACCAGCCAGTCGCACAAGTCCGGGAACGAAATGCCGACATGGGCCGCCTGCTCGGGAACGAGCGACGTGGGGGTCATACCGGGCTGCGTATTGGTCTCAAGCGCCACGAGGCCTGCGAGCCCCTTGGCGTCGTCCCACCTGAAGTCGGTGCGGCTGACGCCCCGGCAACCCAGCACCCGATGCGCCGTCACGGCATGCGCAAGGCAGGCCTCGGTCACTTCGGCCGGGATGTTGGCGGGCAGTTCATGCCGCGACCCGCCGGGGGAGTACTTGGCATGATAGTCGTACCAGCCATCCGAGAGGATTTCCGTCACGCAGAACGCGCGGTCCTCCCTCACCGAAACGGTCAGCTCGCGACCTGCGACATAGGCCTCGACCATCAGGTGCTCGGGCATCTCGTCGGCGATAAGCGGCGGGCCGTTCGCGCTTTCCTGGACGATGTAGACGCCGACGGACGAGCCTTCGTTGTTCGGCTTGACCACGTAGGGCGGCGCCATGACGTGATGCGCCATGATCTCGGCCTTGCAGCGGATCAGGCTCTCGACGACCGGAATGCCCGCCTCGGCAAAGACCGCCTTGGTCCGCGTCTTGTCCATCGCCAGCGCCGAGGCCAGGACGCCCGAATGAGTGTAGGGGATGCGGAGCCATTCCAGGATGCCCTGGACGCAGCCGTCCTCGCCCCATCGCCCGTGCAGCGCGTTGAAGACCACATCGGGACGCGACGCGGACAGGCGCTCGGCGACATCGGCGCCCGCATCCAGTTCGCTTACCTCGTATCCCGCTTCCCTCAGCGCGGCGGCGCATTCGCGCCCCGATGACAGGGACACCTCGCGCTCGGCCGAGGGTCCGCCCATCAGTACCGTCACCTTGGGGGTCGTCCTGCTCGACATACCCGCCACTGCCCATATATGGGGCGTCTTCGCGCCCCGGTTATTCTGTCTCTGCCTCGGGAGCCGGTTCGCCGACCCTCATGATTTCCCACTCTAGCCTGATTCCGGAGTGTTGGAAAACCTTCTCGCGCACCTCCTCGCCCAGCCCCTCGAGATCGGCCGCCGTCGCCGTCCCGGTATTGATGAGGAAATTCGGATGCATCTCGGACATCTGCGCCCCACCGCGGGTCGCCCCGCGCAATCCCGCGTCGTCGATGACCTTCCAGGCCTTCAGTTCATGGCTGTCGCCCGCCTGACCCGTCGAGCTGAAGCCCGCCGGATTGCGGAAGGTCGAGCCGGCGGAGAGGTCCTTCGTCGGCTGCGTCTCGTCGCGCCGCGCCATCTGCGCCTCCATCTTCGCCGCAAGCTCGGCCGGATCGCCCGGATTTGCGCGGAAAGTCGCCGAGACGATCATCGCGCCCTCTGGCACCGTCGCCTGCCGGTAGCGGAAGTCGAGGTCCGAGGGCGTCAGCGTCACGCGGGCGCCGTCTCGCAGCACGGCCTTCGCCGAGACGAGTTGGTCCGCCACATAGGAGCCGTAGCATCCGGCGTTCATCCGCACCGCGCCACCGATCGAGCCGGGGATGGTGCGCAGGAAAGTCAGGTCGCGCCCCGCCTCCGCCGCAACCCGCGCGACCTGCGAATCCAGTGCCGCCGCCCCGGCGATGACGAGGTCGTCCTCGACCTCGACCTCGGCGAAGGCGCGGGACAGGCGGATCACCACCGCCCGCAAACCGCCGTCGCGCACGATCAGGTTCGAGCCGACGCCCATGGGAAAGACCGCGACGTCAGGTGGCAGCGCGCCAAGGAAGTCGGACAAATCCTCGACGTCGCGCGGCAGGTAAAGCCAGTCGGCCGGACCGCCGACCCGAAGCCAGGTCAGGCCCGAAAGGTCATAGTCCGGCGTCAGCCGTCCTCGTGTCGCGATATCGCCTATTTCACCCATTCCGGCCGGTCTAGCGTCCCGAAGGGGCCCGCGCCAGCCCGGATCGCCTCAGCGCAGCCGCTTGGACCGGAGGACCCACCGGAAGATCGCGCCGACGGGCCAGGCCACGAAGACAGCCCCCGCCGCAATCGGAGCGACTGCGATAAGCGCCGCCGCAAGATCGCCCTCGCCCCCTTGCCGGAGGAACATCATGTAGGCGATGCCCACGCCGAAGCCGGCCGACATCAGAAGGGCGGGAAACATCGACGGCACGAACAGCATCAGCGCCCAGGCCCCCATGACGACGAGGGTCACCGTCGTCGCCGTCACGACGGCTCGCCTTCGCCGCGCCGGAACAGCGCCGCGAGCCAGCGCAGGAAGAACCTGAGGGGCCAGCGCAGGACAGAGGCCGCCATGAGCAGCACAATCAGACCCGCGAAGACCCCGTCCACGACGAAGACCGCTACGAGGACGGGCAATCCGACCGCGATCAGCGCATAGGCCTGCGGCCAGTGACGGTGCTTCGACGGCACCATGCCGGTCAGGTTGGTCACCACCAGCCAAAGAAGTGCCAGGATCATCGGATGGCTCATGCCTCCCGCCGTAGTCGGGGAATTCGGCAGCAATGCGGCAGGCGTTTCATCTTGCTTCAAATACGCGTCCGGTGTCGCACGTCCGCGCCAGAACCTCAGAACAGCGAGAGTTGATCCCCGGCGCGAGGAGGCGGGCGGAACAGATCGGTGCGCAGGGGCGGCAGATCTCGCGCCAGCCCCAGACGTTTGGTCGCGATGGCGAAGCGATGCGCGAAAAGCTCGGCGAAGGGCCCCTCCCCCGTCATCCGCTTGCCCCACTCGGGGTCATAGTCCTGGCCGCCATGCAACTCACGCACCCGCCCCATGATCCGTTTCGCTCGATCGGGAAACTCTGCCTCGACCCACTCGCGGAACAGCGGCGACACCTCGCGCGGCAGCCGGAGCATGATCCAGCTCGCAGCGACCGCGCCGGCCTCGGCGCCCCGCGCGAGGATCGCTTCCGCCTCGTGATCGGTCAGCGCCGGCACGACCGGCGAGACCATGATCCGCACCGGGCAGCCGGCTGCCGTCAGCCGCTCGATGGTGCGCAACCGCCGCTCCGGCGCGGGCACACGCGGCTCCATCGCTCGGGAGACGACGGGGTCGAGCGTCGTCACGCTGATGCCGACCCGCGCAAGGCCCATGCGTCCCATCTCGCCCAGAATGTCCGCGTCGCGCTCGATCAGCGTGCCCTTCGTCACGACTGCGACAGGGTGACGGAAGGCGTGAAGCACCTCGAGAATCTGCCGCATGGCGCGATACTCGCGCTCGATCGGCTGGTAGGGGTCCGTGTTCGTGCCGATGGCGATCACGGCGGGACGATAGGTTTTAGCTCTCAGCTCTCTATCCAGCACCTCGGCCGCGCCGGGCCGCGCGACGAGCCGCGTCTCGAAATCGAGACCGGGCGACAGGCCGAGGTAGGCGTGCGAGGGCCGCGCGAAGCAATAGATGCAGCCATGCTCGCAGCCGCGATAGGGGTTGATCGAGCGGTCGAACCCGATATCGGGCGAGGTGTTGCGCGTGATGACCTTTCGCGGCCTCTCGACGCTGACCTCGGTCCGGAGCGGCGGCAGCTCCTCCTCCAGGTCCCAGCCGTCATGGAAGACGTTGCGATCCTCGGACTCGAACCGGCCCGGACGGTTCGAGCGCGCCGCGCGACCACGGGCGGCAGGGTCTGCGTTATGGGACGAGCGGGCCATGCCACGAGAATGGAACAAACAAAGAACATGCGCAAGTGCAACGGCTGTCGCGAAACCGCTTCCACGTCGCCGCCGCGACGTGTTCCGTCGCAATCCGGCGTTTCATTCCAAGGCGTTTAACCGTAAACCGGGATCGTCACCCTGTGGAGCCGACCCATGTCCGACGAAGACGATATCGTTCTCAGCGAGCTCGACGACGAAGAACTCGTCCAGCAGATGCACGACGACCTCTACGACGGCATGAGGCCCGAGATCGAGGAAGCGACTCACATCCTCCTCGACCGGGGTTGGGCGCCCTACCGCGTCCTGACCGAGGCGCTCGTCGGCGGCATGAAGATCGTGGGCGAGGACTTCCGGGACGGCATCCTCTTCGTGCCCGAGGTGCTTCTCGCCGCGAACTCGATGAAGGCCGGCATGGCGATCCTGAAGCCCCTTCTGGCCGAGACCGGCGCGCCGACCATCGGCAAGATGGTCATCGGAACGGTCAAGGGCGACATCCACGACATCGGCCAGAACCTCGTCACCATGATGATGGAAGGTGCCGGCTTCGAGGTGCTGAACATCGGCATCAACAACCCGGTCGACAAATACCTGGACGCGATGAAGGAATTCGACGCCGACATCCTCGGCATGTCGGCACTTCTGACCACGACGATGCCCTACATGAAGGTCGTCATCGACACGATGGTTCAGATGGGCATCCGCGACGACTACATCGTCCTCGTGGGAGGCGCCCCTCTGAACGAGGAATTCGGCAAGGCCATCGGCGCCGACGCCTATTGCCGCGACGCGGCCGTGGCGGTCGAGACGGCGAAGACGTTCATGGCGCGCAAGCACAACCAGATGTCCGCCTGAGGCGATGCGCTTCCGCGTCGAGACGCTGAAGCGGATTGCGGCAGGAGAGGTCACGCTGGCCTTCCGGCGCTGGCCGGTTTCGCGCGCGAAACCCGGCGGTCGGCAGAGGACCGGCGTGGGCGAGTTGCACATCGACGACGTGCGCGAGGTGTCGCCCTCCGATGTGACCGATGCCGAGGCGCGGAAGGCCGGATACGCCTCGACCGACGCGATGTTCGCCGAGCCTGTTTTCGACGGGGACGACCCGCTCTGGCGCATCGCTTTCACGCTGCACGAGGATCCTCGCGTCAAGCTTCGCAATAGTGTGCCGTCGCAAACCGAGATGGACGATATCCTCGCCGCGCTCGACGCCAAGGCGTCCCGCGCCGATTTCGACCCCTTCGCCTATCTCCGGCTAATCGGCGACCACCCGGCGACCCGTGCACCCGATCTCGCCGCCGGTCTCGGACTCGAGACGAAGGTGTTCAAGCGGCAGGTCCGTCAGCTCAAGGAAATGGGCCTGACCGAAAGCCTGAGGGTCGGCTACCGTCTTTCGCGGCGGGGCGAGGCCGTTCTGGCGGCGCGGTCCTGACCCCTTGCGGTTTCGCGGCCCGGCACGCATGTTTCCCCGATGACGACGCCCCCGCACCTCGATGACGACCGGCTGACGGAAAAGGGTCTCGCTCCGAAGGGCGCAGGCCGTATCCTCGTCATCGGCTGCGGGGCGCTGGCGCGCGAGATCCTCGCGATCCTCGACCGGAACGGGCTGTCGCATGTCGACCTCAGGTGCCTGCCGGCGATCCTGCACAATCACCCGGACCGCATCGTGCCCGCCGTCCGGACCGCAGTGGCCGAGGCGGATGGGTACGACCGCATCTTCCTCGCCTACGCCGACTGCGGGACGGGAGGACTTCTGGAGGCTGCGGCGGCCGAGCTGGGCGTCGAGATGCTGGCCGGACCACACTGCTATGCCTTCTATGAGGGCACGCCGGACTTCCTTGCCCGAGACGAGATCGACGCCTTCTACCTGACCGACTTCCTCGCCCGGCAATTCGACGCCTTCGTGTGGAAGCCCCTCGGACTCGACCGTCATCCCGAACTGCGCGAGGCCTATTTTGGGAATTACAGGACGCTGGTCTACGAAGCGCAGACGGACGATCCCGCCCTGACCGAACGCGCCCGCGACTGCGCCCGCCGACTGGGTCTGGCGTTCGAGCGCCGGTTCACCGGCTACGGTGAGCTGGCGACGGCGCTGGAGACCTTGGACCGGCAGTGACGACCGCGCCGCAAGCCTGGGGTTAACCGTGCGTAAACCATGTCAGGCGCATGAGGACGTGCCGCGCCTGATCCGGTCCCTTGCCCAGTGTCCCTCGTTCTCGCCCTTCTCCTCACCCTGGCCACCGCTGCACCTCTTGGCGCGGCCACGCTTCATCCGGCGTCGGGCGATCGGATCGAAATCGGGTCGGAGCCGCCGCTCGAGATATTTCCGGAGCTGGTGATGGGATGGGTCCTGAGTTACCATGCCCCGCCCGGAGACGCCCCGCTCGACATGCCGCGCGTCGCGGTCAAGCTGTCGGCTCTTGCGGCGCTTTCGCTCGGCGTCGCCCTGGTCCTGCCCCGCCGCCGGACGCCTTACGCCCCGCGTGCCGTCGCCGCCGTCTGGCGGATCCTCTGGATCATCGCGCGCAAGCCGTTCGACCGCTGCGCCGAGAGATGGGCGTCGAGACCGAGGCGCTTGAATTCCGCTCCGGCATCTACGTCGAGCACTTCCGCCACCGTCAGCCCGTCGTAAAGCGCGACCAGAATGGCTATCAGCCCGCGCACGATCATCGCATCGCTTTCGCCCCGGAAGGTGAAGACCGCGCCGGGCCCTTCGCCCTCGATCCGCGGCACGAGCCAGACCTGGCTGGCGCAGCCGTCGACCTTGGTTGCGGGCACCTTCAGCGCGTCCTCGAGCGGTGCCATCGCCTTGCCCATGTCGATGACGTGGCGATAGCGATCCTCCCAGTCGTCGAGGAACTCAAAGGTTTCGGCGATCTCTTCGAAAGCGTCCTGTGCCATACGACCCGGATAGGCCCGGCAGGAACGAAGGTCCAGACGCTTTCCTTGCCCCTCCGAAGAAGCTAACAGGAGTCGCAAGCGAAGGGGGGCCGAGATGACGCCACGCACATTGATCCTGACCACCGCTGCCGCCCTGACGCTTTCGGGCTGCGGCCTTGGCGAAAGCCGGCTGAACCCGTTCAACTGGTTCGGGGGCGGAGGCGGAGGCGCTAGCGACGGCGGCACCGCGATGTCGGTCCCGGCCCGGCGGGAGGATCCCCGTCCTCCGGTCGCCGAGATCACCGACATATCGCTCGAACGCGCGACCGGCGGAGCGATCCTGCGCGTCACGGGCCTCACGACCGAGCAGGGCTGGTACGACGCCGCCCTCGTCCCAGCCACGAGGGAAACGGCATTCGATGGCACGCTCGACTTCGTCCTGCGCGCCTCGCCGCCGCCCGCACCCACCCGCGCCTCGACGCGCTGGTCGCGCGAGGTGACCGTGGCGCTCTACCTGACCGACAGCGCGCTTGCCGGTCTGTCGGCCGTTCGCGTGGCGGGGGCCCGGAACGTCCGGACCATCCGGCCCTGACGCCTCGCCTCGTCACCCTGAGGGGCCAGCTCGTCGCACTTGCGATCGGTCTGGTCGGAGGCCTCGCCGCCTATCGCATCGGGATGCCCCTGCCCTTCATGCTGGGAGCGATGGTCTTCGTCACTATCGCCGCGATGATCCGCGTGCCGGTCGAGGCGCCGGCCACCCTGCGCAAGATCATGGTCCCGATCCTGGGCGTCATGCTGGGGTCGGGTTTTCATCCCGGCCTCTTCGATCATGTGAACGACTGGCTCCTGACCTTCGCCGTGCTGCCGTTCTTCGTCGGCACCGCCTTTGCAGGGGCTTTCGCGTTCTACCGCTTCGTCGGCAAGTACGACATGGTGACGGCCTATTTCGCCTCGGCGCCTGGCGGGCTGAACGACATGATGATCCTAGGGGGCGAAGCCGGGGGCGACGAGCGCCGCATCGCCCTTGCCCACGCCAGCCGCATCTTCATCGTGGTGACGGGCGTCGTGTTCTTCTACGCCTTCGTGCTCGACGTCCGCACGACGGGATCGTCTCGGCCTTACCTCGGATTCTCGGCGGTCAGCCTCAGGGACCTCGGGATCCTCCTCGCCTGCGCCGTCGTGGGCGCGACGCTTGCGCCCAGACTGCGGCTGCCCGCCCCGCAGATCCTCGGCCCCATGATCCTTTCGGCACTCGTCCACCTCACGGGCTTCTCCCAGACGCCGCCGCCGACGCCAGCCGTCAACGCCGCGCAACTCGTCATCGGAACGGTGGTGGGCTGCCGGTTCGCCGGCGCCGCCCTGCGCGAGGTGGTCCACGACCTGGCCCTCGCACTTGGCGCGTCGACGGCGATGCTGTCGGTGGCGCTGGTGTCGGCCTTCGCGATCCAGGCTTTGACGAACACCGAGGCCGACGCCGCCTTCCTCGCCTTCTCGCCCGGCGGTCTGCCCGAGATGAGCCTGCTAGCTCTCTCGCTCGATGCCGACGTGGCCTATGTCGCGACCATGCACATCATTCGCATCACCATCGTGATCGCAATGGCGCCGATCGTCTTCCGACTGTTCGGCAAGCGCTGATCAGACCTCGAAAACGACGACCGACTGACCCTGCGCGCGAAGCGCAAGCTTGCCGTCGCAGAGCCGCAGCGCATCCTCGCCGAAAGCCTCGCGCCGCCACCCCTTGAGGGCGGCCGCATCGCGCAGGCCTGCCGCGATCTCGTCGAGGTCCGACGACGTGGCGATCAGCTTCTGCGCCACGCCCAGTTCCTCGGACTTGGCTTTCAGAAGCACCCGCAGAAGATCGGCGAGAGCCGGATTCACCTGAAGCGCGTCGCGCGACCGGTCGGGCTTCGGCTGATCCTCGGGGGGCACGTTCAGCCCGGTCTCGACAGCGGCGAGAATGCCGTCCGCGATTTCCCCTTTCCGGGCATCGCGCAGGAGAAGGCGCGAGCGGCTGAGGTCGTTGTGCGTCTTGGGCTTCGTGGAAGCGATCTCGAGCAGGGCGTCGTCCTTCATCACCCGGCTGCGCGGCACGTTGCGCGACTGGGCATAGGTCTCGCGAAAGCGCGCAAGCTCGCGCACGACGGCAAGGAACTTGCCCGAATTGGTCCGCGTCTTGATCCGCAGCCAGGCCTCGTCGGGATGAATGACATAGGTCGAGGGCTCGGTGAGCGTCGCAAGCTCCTCCTCCACCCAGGGAAGGCGGCCCGACTTCTCCAGCTCGGCTTCCAGGAATTCATAGATCACGCGCAGGTGCGTCACGTCGGCGAGGGCGTATTTCTCCTGAGCCTCGGTCAGCGGGCGACGGGACCAGTCGGTGAAGCGCGACGACTTGTCGAGGTTCGCCTTGGCGATCTTGCGCACCAGCGTCTCGTAGCCGACCTGCTCACCGAAACCGGCGACCATCGCCGCGACCTGCGTGTCGAAGAGAGGCTTCGGGATCACGCCGCCTTCGACATAGAAGATCTCGACGTCCTGCCTTGCGGCGTGAAACACCTTCACCACCGCCTCGTTCCGGAAGAGGTCGTAGAGCGGATCGAGAGACAGGCCCTTGGCCAGCGGATCGACCAGCACCGCGTCCTCCTCGGCCTCGCCCGGGATGGCGAGTTGCAAAAGGCACAGCTTGGAGTAGTAGGTCCGTTCCCTGAGAAATTCGGTATCGACGGTCACATAAGGCGCGTCGGCGGCCCGGGCGCAGAAGGCGGCCAGGCCCTCGGTCGACGTGATCTTGATCATACAGCGCCTTTCAATCGCAACGTCCGGATGTATTAGGCGCTTCTCCCCCCTCGAGCAAGTAAAGCGGCGACCGGTTGCCCTCCGCGAAACGCCTCAGGACGCGGGGGTAGAGTTGGTGCTCTGCCGTCAACACGCGGGCGGCAAGCTGGTCCGCATCGTCGCCCGGCAGGACGGGCACGCGCGCCTGCCCCAGGATCGGTCCCTGGTCCAGATCGGACGTCACCTCGTGGACGGTGCAGCCCGCCTCGGCGTCGCCCGCCGCCAGCGCACGGTCATGGGTGTGGAGCCCGGGATACTTCGGAAGAAGCGAGGGATGGATGTTCAGCATCCTGCCCGCCCAGGCCTCGGTAAAGGCCGGCGTCAGGATGCGCATGAACCCGGCAAGGCAGAGGATGTCGGGCAGCGCCTCGGCCAGCCGATCGTTCAGAGCGGCTTCGAAGGCCGCGCGGTCACGGCCGAAGGGCCGATGGTCTACGACGTCGGCGTCGATCCCCCGCGCCTCGGCCTTGGCGATGCCGCCTGCCTCCGCCACGTTCGACAGGACGAGGACGGGACGGGCCGGATGGTCGCCCGTCATGCTGTCGGCGAGCGCCACCATGTTCGAGCCGCCGCCCGAAATCAGGATGGCGACGCGCTTCACCCGAGGCTGCCGGTGTAGTCGACGCCCCTGCCCGCCACGACCTGGCCCAGAACCTCGACCCGCTCGCCCGCTTTCTGGAACAGCGCGATCAGGTCGGGCGCGCGGTCCTTGTCCACCACGACGACCATGCCGATGCCGCAGTTGAAGGTCTTGAGAAGCTCCGGCGTCGAGATGCCGCCGGTCTCGGCCAGCCAGCGGAACACGGGCGGCAGGCTCCAAGCTCCAAGGTCGATGGAGGCGCCGAGACCTTCGGGCAGGACGCGCGGCAGGTTCTCGGTCAGACCGCCGCCGGTGATATGTGCCAGCGCGTGGACGCCGCCCAGACGGATCGCTTCGAGCGCGGGCCGGACATAGAGCCGCGTCGGCGCGAGAAGCGCCTGCCCGAGCGTGCCCTCGCCCCAGGGGCAGTCTGCGTCCCAGGATAGGCCGGAGACTTCGACGATCTTCCGGACCAGCGAGTATCCGTTGGAATGGACGCCGTTCGACGCGAGCCCGAGAAGGAAATCACCCTCCTCGACACCTTCAGGCAAACTCTGCCCGCGCTCCATCGCGCCGACGGCGAAGCCCGCGAGGTCGAAATCCTCGCCCGAATACATCCCCGGCATCTCGGCCGTTTCGCCCCCGATCAGCGCACAGCCCGCGCGCTCGCAGCCGGTGGCGATCCCTTCGATGACCGCAGCGGCGTGGTCGACGACCAGCTTTCCGGTTGCGAAATAGTCGAGGAAGAAAAGCGGCTCGGCCCCCTGGCACACGAGGTCGTTCACGCACATGGCGACGAGGTCGATGCCAACGCCCGAGACCTCGCCCGTCTCGATCGCGATCTTGAGCTTGGTGCCCACGCCGTCCGTCGCGGCGACGAGGACGGGGTCGCTGTAGCCGGCCGCCTTCAAGTCGAAGAGCGCGCCGAACCCTCCGAGCCCCGACATGGTGCCGGGGCGGGCGGTCCGTTTCGCCGCGGGCTTGATCCGCTCGACAAGGGCGTTGCCCGCGTCGATGTCGACGCCCGCTTCGGAATAGGTCAGGCCGGTCTTGGCGGCATCGTTCGTCATGGGCACCCTCCGTGTCGCGCCCGCGGACCTAGCGGAAGCGCGAACCGAAGTCCACGAGGCACGGCATGGCTTTGCTCCGGGCCGAGGTGACGTGTTAACCTTCGTTAAGAGCGGACGAGGGAGACAGACGTGAAGGCAGTTTCAGTTGTGGTCTTCATCGCGTTGTGCGGACCAGCCTTGTCGGAACCCCGCGTCGTCGACGGTGACACGCTGGAAATCGACGGCACCATCTATCGCCTGAACGGCATCGACGCGCCCGAGCATGGTCAGCTCTACGGCTCCTGGGCTTGCGGAAGCGATGCTACCGCCGAGTTGGTCGAGATCGTGAAGGAGCACGACATCACTTGCGACGCGCTTGGTCAGGACGGTTTCGACCGGACCATAGCGACATGTTACGCCGACGGAACGGACATCGGGGCGTCGATGATCGACAAGGGCATGGCCTGGGCCTTCGTGCGCTATTCTGATGCCTACGTCGACGTCGAGACCGCCGCGCGGGAACGCCGTCGCGGCGTCTTCTCGGGCGACTACACCGCACCCTGGGACTACCGCTCCCTGCGCTGGACCGCAGCGCTGGCGGATGAGGACGACGCCCCTGAAGGATGTCCGATCAAGGGCAACATCTCGAAGAACGGCCACATCTATCACCCGCCGTGGTCGCCCTGGTATGCGAAGACGCGCATCAACCTGTCGGAAGGCGAAAGATGGTTCTGCTCCGAAGCCGAGGCCGTCGCCGCCGGATGGCGCGCCCCCCGCTGGAACTGATGCCGCGCTTGACCCGAAATGCGAACCTGCTAGAACGCCGCGCAGGTCGGGCCTGTAGCTCAATTGGTTAGAGCAGAGCGCTCATAACGCTTTGGTTGGGGGTTCGAGTCCCTCCGGGCCTACCATCATTAACGTTTGTTAACGTCAATCGTTTTGCCGGGGCGCGCGATGGATTAGCGTGTCAGGACCCGCGTTCGAGATCTGCACGGCTTCTGCACAATCTCGCGCCACGCCGCGAAACGCCAAACCCTTTCTCGTGCTCCTCCCCAAACTGCCCGCACCGAAGCGCCCCCTGCTGCAAATTGAGGCGTCGCCGAAAGCCGGTCGGTGCCCCAAAACACGCAAGGGTGACAGCGACACATAAAAAAATAATTGTCACAGATTAATTGCCTCTATATTAAACGCATCGGAAATCTCACGGTAATTGCGGTCGGTTCCGCCGCACAACTCACAGGAGTGCCGAATGGCAACCAAGATGGATTTGGGCGCGATGTCCCTGGAGGAATTGCGTTCCCTCAAGAAGGACGTGGACAAGGCAATTTCAGGCTACCAGGACCGCCAGCGCGCAGAGGCGCTGAAAAAGGTCGAAGCAATCGCGCGCGAACACGGGATGTCCGTGGAGGAGCTTGTCGGCAAGAAAGCACGCAAGCCGAAAGCGCCCGCGAAATACCGCAATCCGGAAAAGCCCGGTGATACGTGGTCCGGCCGGGGTCGTCAGCCGGCCTGGTTCAAGAACGCTCTCGCCTCTGGCACGAAACCCGAAAGCCTAGAGGTCTGACGGTCTTTGCGCGCGGCCCCTCAGGTGGCCGCGCGCCTAGCGCGGGATATGAAGTTCCGCACGCAGGCCGCCCAGGTCGGCGCTTTTTTCGAGGACCAGTCGCCCGCCGTGCTGACGCGCGACGTCCGAGGCGATGGCAAGCCCCAGCCCCACACCCGATCCGCGGTTCTGGTTCCGCGCCGCGTCCATGCGCGTGAACGCCTTGCGGACGAAATCCCGCTGCTCGACGGGAATACCCGGACCGCTGTCCTCGACGATGAAACGGATGTCGCGGTCTGAAATCTCGACGCCCACCCTTGCCTCGTGCCCGTATCGAACCGCATTCCCGATCAGGTTGCCGACGGCGCGGCGCAGCGCGTCGGGACGAAGCATGGCGGTTCCCTCGCCGATCATCGGCCCCAGGTGAACCGGATCCGCCCGGGCGGCCCGTGCCACCAGATCTCGCACCATCTCGCGCGGATCGGTGCGCACCGGATCCTCCAGCGCATCTCCGCGCGCGAAGGACAGGAAGGCCTCGAGCATCCGTTCCATGTCCTCGACGTCGCGGCTCATGGCGCGCGCCTCTTCGTCGTCCTCGATCAGCGACAGCCCCAGCTTCATCCGCGTCAGCGGTGTCCTCAGGTCGTGGCTCACGCCCGACAGCATCATGGTCCGCTGCTCGATCTGCCTCTCGATCCGGTCGCGCATGTCGAGGAAGGCCGCGCCCGCCGAGCGCACTTCGGTGGCACCCGCGGGCCGGTAGGGCACGGATCGTCCCTTTCCGAAGGCTTCGGCCGCCCAGGCCAGCCTGCGGATCGGCCGCATCTGATTGCGGAGGTAGATCAGCGCGATCACCGACATCAAGATGGCCGTCACCCCGATCAGGACCGGAAACTGGTGCGGATTGCGGATGGTGAGCCGCCGCCTCGGCACGTCGAGCGCGACGGGACCGAAACGCGTGTCGACGGCGAGGCGCGCAAAGGCGTCGCGCGTCAAAAGATCCACAGCCGACACTCCGGGCACCTCGGCCGTCAGCGTTTCGATCACCGTACGTCCCGAGAGGTCGATCCATTCGTGCTGC
Source organism: Silicimonas algicola (assembly GCF_003970735.1). Lineage (GTDB taxonomy): Bacteria > Pseudomonadota > Alphaproteobacteria > Rhodobacterales > Rhodobacteraceae > Silicimonas > Silicimonas algicola. The sequence goes on along the minus strand of NZ_CP034588.1, from coordinate 1,775,617 downwards.
GTCACGACGGGCTCATCGACCGTGTTGATCTCGATGCCGAGCGGCGTCGCGACCTCGAGCGCCGCCTCCATCGCGCGGCCTGCGTCCGGCGCCGCCTCGACCTGGCCGAGGATCAGCCGGACCTCGTTCGCCACAGCTTCCGACATCTGCCGTGACACGCCGTCGTAGATCCGCTGGATCGAGGCGATCGTGACCACGAGAAGGATGGCTGTTACGGGCACCAGGAGGATCAGGGTCGAGCGCCCGTAGAGCGACCTTGGCATCCAGCCTTTGAGAACCCGCCCGATCATGCGATGAGCCTAGAAGCGGCGACCGGCAAGAGGAAGGCCCCAATGACGAGACCCGAGCCGGGCGTATCAGTGACCCTCGCCGACGGCCTGCGGCGGGTGCTGGCGCCCAATCCTTCGCCGATGACGCACTGGGGCACGAACAGCTTCATCCTGGGCGAGGGCCGCGTTGCCGTGATCGATCCTGGTCCGGAGGACGCGGATCACCTTGCCGCACTCCTCAAAGCGACCGCGGGCGAGACGGTGACGCACATCCTCGTCACTCACGCGCATCGCGATCACAGCCCCCTGTCCCGTCGGCTGGCGGAACTGACCGGCGCGCCCGTCCTGGCCTTTGGACCACCCGAAGCGGGACGCAGCCCGCTGATGACCCGCCTCGTCGCCGAAGGGATGACCGGCGGTGGCGAGGGCATCGATCACGCCTTTCGTCCCGACGAGACCCTGACCGAGGGCGACAGGATCGAGGGCGAAGGCTGGGCGCTCGACGTGCTTCACACCCCCGGCCACTTCGCGGGTCACCTGGCCTTCGCCTGGGGCGACCGCGTGATCTCGGGCGATCACGTCATGGACTGGTCGTCGTCTCTGGTCTCGCCCCCGGACGGCGACATCGCCGACTTCATGGCGACCTCCGCCCGTTTGCGCGACCTGGGCGCGGTCGAACTTCTGCCCGCCCACGGCGGCGTCATCCGCGATCCCGCCGACCGCCTCGACTGGCTCATCTCTCACCGCCGGACGCGCGAGGCCCAGATCCTCGCAGCACTTGGGCCGAGCCCCGTGTCCCTCGAGGAGCTGACGGCGTCGGTCTACACCGACATCCCCGTCGCAATGCTGCCGGCGGCCGCCCGCAACGTCTTCGCCCACCTCATTGATCTGGTTCATAGAAATCTCGCCACAGCCGAACCCGACATTTCACCCGTAGCCCGCTTTCTCCGACGCTGACGCCCGGCCCATATTTCTGCCCGAAGCCTCTGGACGCTTCCCCGGACCGTTGCTATATCCCCGCCCTGTGTTCCGGCGTAGCTCAGCGGTAGAGCAGTTGACTGTTAATCAATTGGTCGTAGGTTCGATCCCTACCGCCGGAGCCAAAAACCCCGCAATATCGGTGATTTGAGAGAGCCGATTAGATCTATCGGCTTGCGAGTGAGCGGCCGGGTAACGTATGGGGTAACGCCCGCCGTGACTTCCGCAGAGAACTCAGCCGAACACAACGAAGCGTTGGCGCGATCGGTTCTTCTTCGTCGTCAAGCAGGTACGTGGCGAGGGACATACTAAATGGTCGCGCTGCTGAAAGTCTCCACCACCCGCACCGGTCTCTGACAGCATTGTCGGTCTTTCGTTGATGTTCCGAGAAATTCTAGGGCTTCGCAGTGTGACCCGCGAGAGAGATGACCACCGATCCCGGCGCCCGTCTCCGGAGGCTGCATCACGCGCTTCTGTCAGGGGTGCCCCCAAGGGTGCGCCACTTCTTCGCAGGCGCGCCAGAGCCACCTTATCTCCTCGTCAGTAAGCACCCGATCCCGGCTAACCTCCGGCGCCGGCGGCCTGACGCCGGTCATGGTGCTCGACGCGATGACCTCGCGCTCGAGAAGCCAGGAAAAAAACCGAGCAAGGTACTGCCGGATCCGGTTTGCTGTGACGCCGCGCCCGCTCTCTGCGATTTCGTCCAACAAGTCGACCACATCGCGACGTGTGATTGCGTGGATGTTCCGACCGTGCCAGGCCTTGAGGGCAAAACGGTCGAGCTCTCTCGAGACGGTCCGCGCGGACTTCAGCTTGGCGACGTGGCGCCGCTTAAAGTCGGAGAGGAGAGTGTCGAAGAGATCGCGATCGGCGCGCTCCGCTGCTTCCGCCCTTGCCTCGCGCTTCTCGGCGCACGGATCCCGCCCGTGTTGGGTCGCGTCGACGGCCATCGTCGCGGCCGCCCTTGCCGCGGCAAGGCCCAGGGCCGGCCACCTGCCAAGAGTCAACTTGCAAGGTCGCCCGTCGTGGCGATAGCGAAACGCCCAGGATTTTGCCCCGCTAGGCTGTACCACCAAGTAGAGCCCGGAGAGAGCAGGGTCGGGGATCTCGAGCCGCTTGTCGGGATCCGATCTAAGAGCGCCAATCGTCTTCGAAGTGAAGGCTTTTACCAAATGCTGGCTACCCCCTGTGACCCCAGTCGGGTCTCGATTCCACGCGACTCGACCACTTAAGTGGATGGTCCCGACCGACCCACGACGATCGGGTAACGCCTGGGGTAACAAAAACGGCTGACAGGCGCTGCCATCCCTTGAACCTTTCAGTGACGTTCATTTTTTAGTATCGTCAACAAGAAAAGGACCGCGCCGCCATCCGATAAAGTGAGCTGAAGCGACGGAAAAGCTCTAGGTAGATGGGCGTTTGTCAATTGGTCGTACGTTGGATCTCTACCGTCGGAGCCAATCTTCCTCATTGATCCGATCCCACGCGCCCGTCGTTCAGACCGTGACCTTCAGGACGATCCCTGTTCTTATCGCCTGCGACCCCTGCTGCGAGAAGACTCATGGCGCTTCCACCCTCTCGACAACTCCTGTCGGAGTACGCGCCGGAGGGCGTTTTGCGTGTGGCGCTGAACCACGGGAACCGTATCCTGGTCGGGCGGGACGAGACGGGAGCTCCTTGCGGCATCTCGGTCGATCTCGCGAGGCTTGTTGCCGGCACGCTCAACCTTCCGTTGCAATTCGTGGAGTACGAGCGCGCCGCCGATGTCTCGGGCTCGGCGACGGAGGGAGTCTGGGACCTGTGCTTTCTCGCCGTCGACCCGAAGCGGGCCGAGACCCTCGACTTCACCCTGCCCTACGTCGCGATCGAGGGACGCTACCTCGCCGGGCCGGGATGCGATGCGGCGGATGCGGCAGCGCTGGTCGCCTCGGGCGCGCCGGTCGGCACCGTCGAGGGGTCGGCCTACACGCTGACGCTCGAACGTCAGGCGGGGGCGGACCACCTGGTCCGCTTCCCCGACATCCGCGCCATGCTCGCCGCACTCGACGTGGGCACGGTCGCCGCCGGGGCGGGCATCGGCGACGTCATGGCGGCGGAGGCGGCACTGCGGCCCGGATCACGCGTCCTGTCCCCCCCTTTCATGGAAATCCGGCAGGCCATGGCCATCGTCAAGGGCCGGCCCCGGGCCGCGCGCCACCTGACCGACATGCTGGCCAACCTCGCACGCAGCCGCGCCATCGCAGACATTCTCGAGCGCAACGGCGTCGCACGAAACGCGGCGGTTCTTCCGGACTAGCTTGCGCTAATCTGGCGTCACGACTGTCCCGCCGCCAGCCGGCAAGGCCGGTTTGACAAGGGCGCCGCCCTCGTCGGACAAGGGAGCGGCGAACGGGGGACGAGCGATGCGATACATCCTTTACGGCGTGGGCGCGGTCGGCGGCGTGGTGGCGGCGGCGCTCACCGAGGCCGGGCACGAGGTGCTGGGCATTGCGCGCGGGGCCCGGCTCGAGGCGCTTCAGGCAAATGGTCTCGCCTTCCGCTCGGCGAACGGCAGCCGGCGCTATCGGCTCGACCTGCGCGAAGCGCCGTCCGAGATCGAGTTCCGACCCGACGACGCGATCCTCCTCCTGGTCAAGAGCCAGCACACCGCTGACGCCCTCGCCGCGCTCCGCGATGCGGGCGTCGACGAACAGCCGATCTATTGCTGCCAGAACGGCATCGCCAACGAACGGACCGCGCTGCGGCTCTTCCCGAACGTCCACGGCGTGACGGTCATGCTGCCCGCGCAGTTCGACGCGCTGGACGAGGCGGTGGCCTGCTGCGCGCCCGAGTTCGGCGTCTTCGACATCGGCCGCGCGCCGTCCGGGGCGGACGACGACGACCGGGCGCTCGCCGAGGCGCTGACACCGGGCGGAATCCGCGGCTATGTCGATCCCGCGGTGATGGTAAGCAAGTACGGCAAGCTGATCCTGAACCTCGGCAACGTGGTCGAGGCTGCCGTGGGCCGGGGCGCCAAGACGGGGCCTGTGGCCGAGATCCTGCGCGAGGAGGCCAAACAGGTCCTCGCGGCCGCAGGCATCGCCTGGCGGGATGTGGGTCAGGACGATCCCCGCCGCGACCTCATGCGTCCAGCTGAAGTCGAGGGCGTCACCCGAAGCGGCACGTCCTCGACCCAAAGCCTCGCCCGCGGGGCTGGCTCGATCGAGACGGACTACCTGAACGGCGAGATCGTCCTTCTCGCCCGCCTCCACGGCGTCCCCGCCCCTGCCAACGAAGCCATGTGCCGCCTCGCCGCGCGGCTGGTGCGCAAGGGCTCGGGGCCAGGCGGCGTTCGGGCGGCAGAAGTTCACGCGATGGTGGGCCTGCCCCCTCCCTGACGCAAGACAGGCTTGACCCGGACGCCGCCCGCCGCCACAGCAGTCACGAGGCCGCAAGGAGCACGACGCATGGAACTGAACGACGAGGTCCGCATCAGGGCGCCTAAGGCCGAGGTCTATACCGCGCTCAACGACCCCGAAGTGTTGAAGCTGTGCATCCCCGGCTGCGAGGAGCTGACCCGCACGTCGCCGGATGACCTCGAGGCGAAGGTCGTCCTGAAGATCGGACCGGTGAAGGCCACCTTCGCGGGGTTCGTCCACCTCGACCAGAGCGGCGCCCCCGACGCCTTCAGCCTCACAGGCGAAGGCAAGGGCGGCGCGGCGGGCTTCGCCAAAGGCGGCGCCGACGTGACCCTGACCGAGGACGGCAACGAGACGGTGCTGTCCTATACCGCGAAGGCGGACATCGGCGGCAAGATCGCACAGCTCGGCAGCCGCCTGATCGTCGCGACGGCCAAGAAGCTGTCGGCGAAGTTCTTCGAGGACTTCGCCCGCGTGATGAACGATCGCACCGACGGCACCGCCTGAGACTTGCCCTTTCCTTCCCGATCGTGCTCAGGTCGGGCCGAAACAGGGAGGCAGGGAATGCTGAAGGGCATCGACCCCAGACTGAACGCTGACGTGCTCTACGCGCTCCGCTCGATGGGGCATGGCGACACGGTGGTGCTGACCGACACCAATTTCCCGTCCGAGGCCTGCGCCCGCGACACGGTCCTGGGTGAGCTTCTCAGGCTCGAGAACCTGACGCTGGCCGAGGCGACCGAGGCGGTCCTGTCGGTCCTGCCGCTGGACACCTTCGTCGACGACTTCGCGATGCGGATGGAGATCGACGGCGACCCGGCGAAGATCGCCCCGGTCATCGCCGAGACGCAGAAGGCCATCGACGCCGCCGAGGGCCGCCCGCGCCCGATGGTCTCGGTCGAGCGCTTCGCCTTCTATGACCTCGCCCGGGAGGCCTTCGCGATCATCCAGACCGGCGAGCGGCGGTTCTACGGCAACGTCATCTTCCGCCTCGGCGTCATCACTCCGGAAGAATGACGCCGTGACCGGCCCCATCGTCATCCTCGGCATCTTCGTCGCCGATACCACCTACCGTGCCGACCGGCTGCCGAAGATCGGCGAGACGATCCTCGGCCACCGCTTCACCCTCGGGCCCGGCGGCAAGGGGTCGAACCAGTCCGTCGCAGCGGCGCGCGCAGGCGGCGACGTCCACTTCATCGCCCGGCTGGGACGCGACACCTTCGCCGACCTCGCCTTCGCGACATGGGCCGACGCCGGCGTCCATCCGGCGGTGATCCAGGTCGAGCGCGAGGCCACGGGTGCGGCCTGTATTTTCGTCGAGGAGGAGACGGGCGACAACGCGATCATCGTCTGCCCGGGTGCTGCGGGCGGCATCACGCCTTCCGATATCGATACGAAGACCGACCTGATCCGACGCGCCGGCGTTTTCGTCACGCAACTGGAACAGCCCGTCGACGCAGCGATGCGCGGGCTCGAAATCGCCCGCGACGGCGGCGCGGTGACGATCCTGAACCCGGCCCCCGCCGCCACCCTCCCCGACGCGATCTTCCCGCTCTGCGACTTCGTCACTCCGAACGAGAGCGAGGCCGAGCTTCTGACCGGGGTTCCCGTCAGCGACCTGCCTTCGGCCCGCCGCGCCGCCGAGGCGCTTCTGGAAAAGGGCGTGGGCGCCGCACTTCTGACACTCGGCGGCAACGGCGCGCTTCTGGTGACGAGAGACGGCGAGATCCATGTCCCCGCCTTCCTGGCCGAGCGCGTGGTCGAGACGACGGGCGCAGGCGACGCCTTCAACGGCGGCTTCGCCGTGGCGCTCTCGGAAGGCATGTCGGGTGAGGATGCCGTGCGCTTCGGATGCGCCGTCGCGGGCCTGTCTGTCACGCGCGCGGGTGCCGCCGCCTCGATGCCGGCGCGCGCCGAGATCGACGCCCTCCTCGCCCGAAGCTAACGCAGCGCGCCGGCCGATTTCAGGGCGCGGAACTTCTCCTCGTTCCACCACCAGAAATCAACGCCACGGGTATAGGGCGGCTTCGTCGCCGGATGATCGAAGACGTCCCAATAGGCGACCCAGTGTTCGCCCTTGAACCAGTTCGGGATCCAGATCATCCGGTCGCGCAGCACGCGGTCCAGCGCCCTGACGCGCACATCGAGCGTCTCGCGGTCCTCTGCGGCCAGCACCTGCTGGATGATCTCGTCGATCACCGGATCGGCGATGCCCGACAGGTTCGCCGAACCCGGATCGTTCGCACTGTTGCTCCCGAAAAGCACGTTCAATTCGACCGAAGGCGACACCGGCAGCACATAGCGGCCCGACACGATGTCATAGTCGAAACGCTCCTGCCGCTCCTCGTATTCGGCCGGGTCGACCATGTTCAGCGTGGCGTCGATGCCAACGGCCTTCAGGTTCTCGATGAAGGGCAGGATGATGCGCTCGAAGGCCGGGCTATCGTTGAGAAATTCGACGCTCAGAACCTCCCCCGCTTCGTTCCGCCGGACACCGTCCGAGCCCACGACCCAGCCCGCCTCCTCGAGAAGCGCGTTCGCCCGCCGGACCATCGCGCGGTCGGTCTTGTTCGGCTGCGACACGGGCGGCACGAAGGCGGGTTCGCTGAAGACCGTCTCGGGCAGCCTGTCGCGCCACGCCTCGAGGAAGGCAAGCTCTTCGCCCTCCAGCGCGCCTGCGGCCTGGAGGTGCGAGTTCTCCCAGAAGCTGTCGGTGCGCTCATAGAGTCCGTAGAACAACGTTTCGTTCGACCATTCGAAGTTGAACATCATCCCCAACGCCTCTCGGACCCGGCGATCCTGGAACTTGGGATTGCGCAGGTTGAACCAGAACCCCTGCGCGCCCGAGGACCGACCGTCCGGAAGCGTCTCGCGCTTGACCCAGCCCCGCGTCAGCGAGGGGAAGTCATAGCCGGTCGCCCAGAGAGCCGAGAAGTTCTCTTCGTGGAAGAGATAGACCCCCGCCTTCAACGCTTCGAAGGCAGCGGTGGAATCCGAAAAATATTCATAGCGGTAGCAATCGAAGTTGTTGGTGCCCCGGTTCACCGGAAGGCTCGCCCCCCAATACTGAGGATTGCGGCAATAGGTGATGCGGCGCCCCGGGTCGGCGCTCGACACCACATAGGGTCCGGACCCCACGGGCGGGACCATCGTCGAGCGCTCGAAATCGTTCGCCTGATAGTAGTGCTTCGGCAGGACCTCGAGCTCGGCCACGGTCGAGATCAGGTCACGGGTCTGCGCGCCCGCGCGGAACGTCACCTTCACCTCACGGGGGGACAGCACCTCGGCGCCCTCGACGTCCTCGATGGCGAGGCGGTAAAGCGGATTGGCCTTCGTCTTGAGCGTCTCGATGGTCCAAGCCACGTCGTCCGCCGTGACGGGCATCCCGTCCGAGAAGCGCGCGTCGGCCCGGAGCTTGAAGATCACCCAGGACCTGTCTGCCGGATATTCGATCGTCTCGGCCAGAAGACCGTAAAGCGCGTCGGGTTCGTCCCAGGCCCGCACCATGAGCTGGTCGTAGATCAGCTCCAGCCCCTGCGCCGCCTCGCCAGCGAGGATGAACTTGTTCAGGCTGTCGAAGGTCTGGCTGGCGAGCGTTCCGCGAAAGCTCATCGTCCCGCCGCGCGGCGCGCTCGGGTTGACGTAGTCGAAATGCGCGAAGTCGGGCGGATACTTCAGCTCGCCGAACGCGGATATTCCGTGGCTGACCGTCGTGTCCTGCGCCGCGGCAGGAAGGGCCAGGGCAAGAAGGGCGAGAAAGGCGAATAGGGTCGAACGCATCGGGACCTCCGGTCTGTCGAGGGAGCGTAGCACGCGCATGACGCGAAAACGACGCGTTTTCAGAGGCGAAGTTCGCGCCATGCGCGTGGCGCCGTCCCTTGCCGCCGACCGCGCGCGGACATAGCTTCGCCGACGATGGCGCTTCGCTTCTTCTCCGACCGCAACCGGCCCGTCCACCTGGGTCCCTACCCGCTGGAGCGTCTCCGGCGGCAGGACACGCCCGACCTGCGGGGCCTGCCGGACGCGCGGCCGCTCGCGGTGCCGACGCAGGGTTTGGCCGCTGCGATGGCAGACCACCAGGCGATGATGGACGCGATCCGAGACGGCCTCGTGAACCGCGCCCGCGCCGCCTGTCCGGACGACGAAGGCGAACGTGCGCGCCACCTGAAGGCATTCGGCTATTTCAACGACACCCACATGGTCGGCATCTGCCGCCTGCCGCCCGCTGCGCACCTGCCGCAGCCGTGGCGCAACCCGGGCATCGACCGTCTCGCCAACGACCTGAAGACGAAGCAGACGAAGACGCTCGCGTCGGGCATCGACATGATCATGGCCGACCTCAAGGACTCGATGGAAGCTCCGCCATCGACAATCGACGGACACACCCACGCGGTCATCTTCCTCTCGGCCCGCCCCCGCGACCCCTGGCCGGACGAAGCGAGCACCGAGTGGCTTGAGGGCGCTGGCCCCGCCGCCGCCGCGTTGCGCGCGTCGGAAACCGCGGTCGTGCTGGCGAACTACCTCAGGCTTCTGGGCTTCGACGCAAAGGCGCACACGGAGACCTCGTCCGATGTCGACCTGAACCGCCTTGCGGTCGAAGCGGGGCTCGCGGTCGCCGAACACGGCGAGGTGTCGGCCCCCTTCCTTGGCCTGCATTTCGGTGTCGCCGCACTCACCACCACCTTCGCCATGACGCCTGACCGCCCCCTCGCCCGTTACCAGCCCTCGCTTGGACCGCGCTGGTGGCTCGGCTGGGGGACGGCGAATAGTGCCTTGAACCGCGATCCCTTCGCGCGACGCCGCTTCGCCGATGGCCCGCACCCTTTCGAGACGCTGAAACGCGTCGACGCACCCACGACCTATATCGACGAGCCGCGTGTCCCGCGCGTCCCCAAGCGAACGGACATGTTCGCCCGCGCCCAGTTCGGCGATCTGGGCAAGGCCGTGCAGGATGGCGCAAAGGGCGGGCACTACGCGAAGAAGGCCCCGACAGCGGCGGCCGAGCGTCGCATGCTGGGGGCTTTCGTGCTGTTGCAGGACGGCCCGCCAAGCGAGGGTCTACACCCTGCTGATCCGCAGGAGAACGCCGACGCCATCAAGGCCGCCGCCTATTTCCTTGGGATCGACGCGGTCGGCATCAGCCGTTGCCCGGACTGGGCGTGGTACAGCCACGACGCGGCGGGCCATCCCATCGACCCACCCCACCCGACCGCCATCAGCATGATCGTCGATCAGGGCTTCGAGACGATGGAAGGCGCCAGCGGAGACGACTGGATCAGCGTTGCCCAGTCGATGCGCGCCTACCTGCGGTTCTCCCTTCTGGGAGGCGTGATCGCGGCGCACATCCGGCAGTTGGGATATTCGGCCAAGGCGCACACCGTGCTCGACGGCGAGGTCGTGCAGCCGCCGCTGCTCCTTCTGTCCGGGCTGGGAGAGGTCTCGCGCATCGGCGAGGTCATCCTGAACCCCTTCCTCGGCCCCCGCCTGAAATCGGGCGTGGTGACGACCGACATGCCGCTCGCTTTCGACAGGCCCATAGACTTCGGCCTCCAGTCCTTTTGCGAGGCCTGCAACAAGTGCGCCCGCGAATGCCCCTCGGGTGCCATCACCGCCGGACCGAAGAAGATGTTCAACGGCTACGAGATCTGGAAGTCCGACAGCCAGAAGTGCGCCACTTACCGCATCACGACGAAGGGCGGCGCCATGTGCGGGCGCTGCATGAAGACCTGCCCGTGGAACCTGGAGGGCCTGTTTGCCGAACGCCCTTTCCGCTGGATGGCCTCGAACGTGCCGTCGCTTGCCCCCGCGCTGGCCGCGCTCGACGACCGCCTGGGGCGCGGCGGGCTGAACCCGGTCAAGAAGTGGTGGTGGGATCTGGAACTGGAAGAGGACGGCGGCTATCGCCCGACGCGCCACCCGGGGAACGCGCGCGACCTTCAGCCCGATCTGAAGATCCGGCCCGAGGACCAGACGCTTGCCGTCTATCCTGCCCCGCTGACGCCGCCGCCCTGGCCCTATCCCTATCCGATGGATCGCGAGGCGGGCATCCTCGCCTACGGCGACCTCCTATCACCCGACGACCATCGCGCCGCCGTCGCACGCGGCGAGGACGTGGCGCACCGGGTGCCCGATTTCGCCGACAGCCCCGTGGTCGAGGCGGTCGTCTCGAAGGTCGAGCGGATGACGCCTGCCATCGCGAAGTACGAGCTGCGCGCCGCCGACGGCAGCGACCTGCCCGCCTGGACCGCCGGCGCCCATCTCGACGTCGTCGTGGCGCCCGAGTTCCTGCGGCAATACTCGCTGTCGGGCGATCCCGCCGACCGCTCGGTCTATCAGGTGGCGGTCCTGCGCGAGGATGCCGGGCGCGGCGGGTCCAGCCTGATGCACCGCATCTTCGGCGAGGGGCGGCGGGTGTTCCTGTCGAAGCCCGTGAACCACTTCCCGCTGGTGGAGGATGCGCCCGTGACGCTTCTCTTCGGCGGCGGGATCGGCGTGACCCCCATGATCTCAATGGCGCACCGGCTACACGCGCTCGGGCGCGACTTCCGGCTGCACTATTCGGTGCCGTCCCGGGGCGCCGCCGCCTTTCTGCCCGACCTCGCCGGGATGCCCTGGGCCGACAACGTGACGCTCCATGTCAGCGACGAGGGCACGCGCGCCGATATGGAGGCGCTTTTCTCGGGGCCGGCGGAGGGCGCCCACGCCTATGTCTGCGGCCCAGACCGCTATATCACCGCCGTCACGGCGGCGGCCCGCACTTCGGGCTGGCCGGAGGAGGCGCTGCATGTCGAGTACTTCGCCCTTCCCGAGGAACCGGAGTATGAGAACCATCCGTTCACCCTCCGCCTCGCCCGGTCGCAGCGTGAGGTCGAGGTTCCGGCGGACCGCTCGGCAGCTGACGCCCTGCTTGAAGCAGGGGTGCGGGTCGATCTGAAGTGTTCCGACGGTCTGTGCGGCGTCTGCCGCTGCGGCGTCGTCGCGGGCGAGGTCGAGCATCGCGATTTCGTGCTGTCCGCTGCCGACCGCAAAGTGTCGATGATCCTCTGCCGCTCGCGCGCAGCGAAGCCGGACGGGATCGTGGACATCGATCTTTGAGCGTCAGCCCGCGAAGGCGCGGCGCTGTTCGGCGGCCGTCTCGGTGACGGGCGACAGGAGCATGTACAGAAGCTCGAGCATCCTGTTGGTGCGTCCGAACCTGTCTCGATGTTAGGCGCCCCAATCATTTGCTCTGAGCGTAGAGCCCGGCCGAATGAATGTGGCTTAGTAGGGGGAGGGGGTCTGCAGCAAGAAAGTCGAATTCAACCCCATGCACAGTAACGTCGGCTTGCAAAATCGATCGGCTATGCCCACTTGCGGGCCATGACCAAGAAGAAATCACCAGACGCGGTTGAGGACGAACGATTTGCGTCGCATTCAATCATGCCCTCGAAGGAAGTGGTGGCTAACATCGCGGACGTGGAAATGCGGAAGCTCCACGAGATTGTGGACCTTCTTTTTATCCCACTGAACGTCGGTCACGACGAGCAGCAGGCCTGGTTCCGCCGGGCTCTGGAACAATATGAAAGCCTCGCGCCGAGGGATGGGATCGAGGGGATGTTGGCCGCGCAGATGATAGGAACGCATGCCGCCGCCCTCGAGTGCTTGAGACGGGCCGCTCATTCGCGAGAGCGATTTGCCGATCGTGAGCAGAACTTGAAGCATGCGCAGAAGCTCATGGCCCTCTATACCCAGCAGGTCGCGGCCTTGAACAAGCACCGCGGCAAGGGTCAACAGAAGGTCACCGTCGAACACGTCCACATCGAAGCCGGTGCGCAAGCCATAGTTGGCAATGTGGATTCTGGAGCCGGAAAGCACAACAAGGCCTCTCCCGCTGTGCTGGAGGAACAGAAATCAGTGCCGATGCCGGAATTTGAGCCTTCCAAGCTGCGGCGGACATGACGTCATATCATCCGCGCAACACCAAGCCGATGCGAGATAGCCCCCGCTGCGGCGCCAAAACACGGCGGGGCACGCCGTGTCAGGCGCCGGCGGTGGCGGGCAAGCGACGCTGCCGCATGCATGGCGGAGCCAAGGGTTCGGGAGCGCCCAAGGGCAATCAGAACGCGTTGAAGCATGGGCGTCATACTGCGCACTCCAAGGAGACGCGTCTCCTAATACGCGCGTTTGTTCAGCGCACGCGAGAGATCATAGAAGAAATCTGATCGCCCCGAGACCTACGCGCGGGCATGCTTTGCGAAGTGGTCCATGGAGTGTCGTCATTTCAAAACCTGGAGACAAGGTCGTCAGCAACTGAGCAAACTCGCACTATGCGGTCAAAGTCTGAAGAGCAGTATGATATGATCTTTGTGATTCTGAATGAATGACGCATTAGTGCATGACGGCCCCGGTCTGAATAAAGGTTCGGCGGGGAGAAATGCTAGAGTAGACAACCGCGGACGGAGACGATGGTCAATGGCGCCGACTTGACTCCGAATGTCCCGATCTACGCCACCGGATAAAAGCTGGGTCCTCATTCTGTCGGACAGCAACACATGATCCAACCGCACGTCTGCGTTCCGTTCCCATCTGCTTCGACAGTAATCCCAAAAGGGGTACAGCGTGTCCTCCGGGTAGAGAACTCGCGTCGCATCGGTCCAGCCGGCGCCATCCATGAGCGATACTGCCGGCGCAGCTCGGGCTGAATAAGGGCATACAGGTTGGGTGCAGTGTCTGGAGGAAGTCAGGCCTCAGGTCAATTGCGTGAAACTGCCGGGTCAGCAGTTCATGGCGATGGACTTCGACCGCCAGCTCGCCGAGCTTCAGGGCCGCATCGCCGTCCTCAACGGCTACACTGCGCTCGGAATACCCGTCACAGAAGCTCTGGAGTAAGTCCGTCCGAGGAAAGGGAACCTCGGTCATCGACCGATTTATGTAACAGAGCCATTCATGTGCAGAAGCTGCTGAGCTTCATGCAGAATCGCAAACCACTTGCGTCTTGCAGACTGACCGAACATCCCTTGAGTGTGTGGTCGACTGACGTGTCAGTCCGGGGTGGCCCGCCAGCGTCTCGGCGGGGCTAGGACGCCCAGGAGCTTGGGACCTCCCGTGATTTCGAAGGAGTAGGCATCCATATGCATGTCATAGGCTTTCGACCAGTCTCTGTGCCATACGCCGACCGAAACGAAGTAGGTGCCGGGGGAAAGATCGAGCCGCGCAAAGCTGATCGAAAGCGACAAGCCGCTCGCAACTTCAGGGATCTCTATTTGATCAGTCTCGGAATTGGCGTCAAAGCAGAGGCGCCGGGATGCATCGGCGATACTGACGCTGATCTGCACTTGCGTCGGCTCGGCAGGAGTCAGTCGGAACCGAACGGTCATTGCATCTCCTTGAGCAATGGTACCGATCGCAGCTCCGGACGCGTCCATCAGCCTGACGTCGCCGATGACGACTTCCTTCGTACCGAAGCGGTTCGGTCCTTCGAGCGGCTCCGCCTTCGCCGCCTCGTTCGCCGCCGCGCTGTGGGCGGCGGTCTCATACGCCTCGACAACCGCGTCAGGCAAACCCTCGGCGCAAACATGTCCTGCGTCTAACCAGATCGCGCGATCACAGAACTCACGGATCTGGTGCATGTCGTGGCTGATGAGGACGATCGCGCAGCCGGCTTTCTTGAACGCCGAAATACGGGCAAGGCATTTTCCTTGAAAGGCTAGGTCGCCGACCGCCAGAACTTCATCGATGAGCAGGATCTTCGGATCGACATGAACGGCGATAGCAAAGCCAAGGCGCAGTCTCATTCCGCTGCTGTAAGTCCGCACCGGTTGCTCGATGTGGTCGTGCAGATCGGCAAAAGCGATGATATCGCTCATCCGCTCCTGCACTTCTGATTTCAGAAGGCCGCAAAGCACCCCGTTGATCAAGACATTCTCGCGCCCCGACAGATCGGGATGCATCCCAGTGTTCAACTGAAGCAGCCCGCGCACTGGATCGCTGGCGGCAACGCTGCCGCGATCAGGCTGCATGACACCGCCAAGGAGGCGCAACAACGTGGATTTGCCAGATCCGTTGCGTCCGATGACGCCGACCATTTCACCCGGCGCGACTCTGAGGCTGACATCGCGCAGGGCCCAGAACCGCTTCTCCGACCGATTTCGGAACAAGCCGGATTCCAGCCATGCGCGAAAGGTCGGGGCAATATCCGAGTTGCGGTGACGGAAGCTCTTTCCGATGGTTTCAGCAATCAACGCGTGCCGCACTACAATTCCTCCAGAAATCGCAGGCTGGCACGGCGGAAGAACATCTGTGAAAGCCAGAGAAAACAGAGCGAACCTCCTAGAACCAAGGAAAGCGGGCCCCAATCCGGCCAGCTATCGCGCATCAAGATGGCGCGAAACGCCTCGATGATGTGAAGCATGGGGTTCAGCCCCAGGACGGCGCGCGTGCGGTCGGGGAGATTAGTTGCGTCGTAAAAGATCGGAGTCGTGAAGTAGCCGAGTTGCAGGACGATCGGTACGATATACTGCATGTCGCGGAATGAGACGTTCAGGCCGGCGACGAGGTACGACACGGCAAGCACGAAAATGAACATCGCGGCCATCACCACCGGCAGCGCTATCAGCGACAGGCCGATGCTCGTGCCGCTGAAAAGCAGAATGACGACCAGCACCGGCAGCGTCAGTATGAGTGTCAACAGATGAGAGGTGGTGACGGAAAGCGGCAGGGCGACGGCCGGGAAGCCGGGCTGTGCAATCAAGGCGGAATTCGCCACGATGCTTGTCACGCTTTCAGACGTGGCGCCCTGAAACCAAGACCAGACCACGATGCCGATGAAGAGATGCGCGGCATAATTAGGAATCTGGAGCGGTAGGATCACTTTGAATAGAAGGTAGAAGGTCAGAAGAAATAGCATCGGGCTCGCCACGGCCCAGAAGACCCCCATCACGGTGCTCTTGAAGCGCGATTTCTGATCGCGCATCACAAGCACCGAAATAGTGTCGCGCATGTGCCGGAGCGACCGGCCCGAAAACCTCCTCATATTCCCTCAGCCGAAACGGCGGTGGCCTCTAGCGGTTCGAGTGCGCGCGCCTTAGCCTGCGCGTCGCGCCAACGGCGCGGCGCGCGGATCAGGCCAACAATTTCCGCCCAGACAAAATCGCGGCGGTGTCGTCGGGGGCGGATCAGGCGCTTGATCTGCTGGTCCCACAGCCAAGCTCGGATCGCGAACCGGAAGACGGCCGATGACGAGACCGTTCGGTTGCGCAGGCAGGCCAGCAAATAGGATGCAAAGCCCGATCCGTTGTCGGTTAATTGTTGACGGAGGCCATCGAATTCGGCGCGGTGCTCGTGCCAGACGAAAGCGCCAGGTTCGTAGACATGTAGACTTCCCCTCGACAGTGCCCGGTGAAACATCTCGATGTCGCCTCCGCCACGTGTCGCGGTGCCCACGTCAAGCGCCGGATCGAAGTGCCCGGCGGTCTCGAACGTCCGACGACGGAACGCCATGTTGGCGCCGACGCCAAGGGCGCTGGCCCAGAGAAGGTCATGCGGCCACATCCCGATCGGATCGTGGGTCACGGCGTCAAACCCCTTGCCCATGCCACCATAGACATCCTCGAAATAAAGTCGCGCGGCGGTGTCAAGTTTCATTGGCACCACGAGGCCGGTGATGAAATCCACTTCGCGGTCTGCAAAGGCCGAAGCAATGCCGCTCAGCCAATGCCGATCTACCTGAGTGTCATCGTCGGTGAATGCAATGATGTCGTGCCGCGCGGCTGCGATGCCGCGGTTTCGAGCCCAATTGAGACCAGGGCGATCCTCCCTCACGTAGCGAAGGCCGGTGCTCTCGGTTAACAGCCGCTCAGTCGCCGGAGAGCTGGGCGCATTGTCGACGATTAGTATCTCGTAGTCCGGATAATCGATCTCAAGCAGCGCAGCGAGGCAGCGGCGGAGGGTTTCGGTCCGGTCGCGAGTGCAGACGACCACCGAGATCGGCGGCCGCTCCGGCCTGTGTGGCCGCGCGATTCGATGTATGCGGACCAGCCTCCCGCATATGTCGTGGTCAGTCAGGACGGCGAGGCGCAGCGCGGACCAGAACATGCCCGCCGCGGGCT